>NZ_OX460932.1:0-3041 GCF_949788565.1 Streptococcus agalactiae | reverse complement strand
GAGTCACCTCTCAAATTTTTATAAAAGCATAGTAGCACAAATACGCATTTAATGCAATGTTTTTCGTATTTTTTTAGAGGAATTTGCTAAATTCGCCCAAAAACTCGCCGAAAACTCGCCGAGCACTCGTAACCGCTAAACCCTTGGGGCTCTAAGGCTAAGGCCTGTTTTTTTTTGAAATTGGCACTCGGCACTATATGGGGGGTCGTAGTAGCCCCCCATATTCTGGATTTTTCTACCGAAAAACCCCCCTCAAAAATTGCTCCACCCAACCCAATTTTTGACACCTTATCCTACACGTGATACAATGAAGGTGCTTAAAAGTTCAAGAAATATAAGCATAAAGAAAACACCTAGGGGGGAACCTAGGTGTTTTTTGTTGCACTTGCTCAAGGTGCTCAGGTTAAGTTATTTGTCGCCTTTGTTTTGCCACATGCGGATTAACCACTCCGCAATTAGTTCTGCAACTACACTGACAGTCAGCGGTAGCAAAACAAGTTCAAGAAATACTTTTAGCATAAAGTTTCACCTCCCAACTTTCGCTGTTTAGTGAATGCGACTTGGTTATTATATCATGCACGCTTGCTTTATTCCATGGTCTCCTTGACAACAAGAAACCAGGGACGGTAATACTTGCTTTGTCGGTCGGTCGAACAAAGTTCTGACCAACCCGCCCCAGCTAAGTCTACCTTGTCCCTGCTTATCGTCAAGGAGCTTTCACGGCATAAATCGCTTAGTTTATCTCTAAAACCTCTCAGAAGGCTCATATTTGCTTTCTAAGCCATTTTACAATCTGATTCAGGCAAGCAACGGGTTTGTATACACAAACCGCTTAAATGGCTTGTTAGGATCCCTAAGACCTTATTCAGATTATGTCACCTGAATTTGTCGCTACGCTCGACTAAATGATTGCCATTCCATATTTTTGTTGGAAAGTATTCCAACAAAAATATGGAATCATACGAACATCAGTGAGTAAAAAAATCGAATGCAAAGACATCAAAAAAAGACCAGCATTTTTAAACTAATGTTGATCTTTTTTATTACGGTTTTAGGAGAATCCTAACAAGACAAAAATTCTGTTTTTTAGGGTTTGTACGGACAAACCCGTTGCTTGCCTGAAATAAAAACAAAACTACTTCAAAAAATAATTTTGCTTAGTTGCATTCCATATTGCGACTATTTTTGTGCCTTCCGCTAAGTCATTATTGTTGAATAAAACCTTAAAATAATAGACATCGGAAATGACAAGTAGTATAATGAAAGCGGATTCAATATTAAAAAATTATTTAGGTTAGAAAGGAAATAATCATAAATCCTAAATATAACAATTACCAAAAACACAGGAAGGAAAAGCAGTTTATGAAAAAAATAAAACGTCTTGTTATCTCTCTTGTTACTTCATTACTAGTAATTTCAAGTACAGTTCCAGCACTTGTTTACGCTAATGAAACAAATAACTTTGCAGAAACTCAAAAAGAAATTACAACGAATTCAGAAGCAACATTATCCAATGAAGACTACACTAAATTAACTTCCGAAGTAAAAACAATTTATACAAATCTGATTCAATACGACCAAACAAAAAACAAATTTTACGTCGATGAAGACAAAACTGAACAATATTATAACTACGATGATGAAAGTATAAAAGGGGTTTATCTCATGAAAGATAGTTTGAATGATGAGTTAAACAATAATAACTCTTCAAACTATTCTGAAATAATTAATCAAAAAATCTCTGAAATTGACTATGTCCTTCAAGGAAACGATATAAATAATTTAATTCCTAGCAATACCAGAGTAAAAAGATCAGCAGATTTTTCTTGGATTCAAAGATGTCTAGAAGAAGCATGGGGATACGCTATTAGTCTAGTTACTCTAAAAGGAATAATCAATCTATTTAAAGCAGGAAAATTTGAAGCTGCTGCTGCTAAATTAGCTTCTGCTACAGCAGGTAGAATCGCTGGAATGGCTGCCTTATTTGCTTTCGTAGCAACTTGCGGTGCGACAACTGTATCATAAAAATAAAGGAACTCAGATGAGTTCCTTTATTTTTTTTTGAAATTATAGTAAGTCTCAAAAATATCATAAATAACTAACAAAGTACCTAAACTATAAAAAATAAATTTATAGTTTAAATTTTCAATAACAAAGCTAGTAATAACAGAGATATAAATAAACAATCTAGTTAAAATAAAAGCTTTTTTCTCGTATCTATCCATTTCCACCACCTCTTTTTCTACGCTGATATGCACCGTCAAACAACAACTTCATAAAACCAGTCTTACCAGCAATCACCTCGTTCACCAGTTTTATAGTCAAGCCGTATGCTTCGCCATTTTCTTCAACAAAATCATATAGGTCGAATATATTTTCAAGCATGTAAGCCCTGATAATACTAACAACGACATTAAAAAGCTCGCCTTTTTCTTCGACATCTAAAGTCACATAACGATCAATATCAAAATTGTTAATGAGCTTTATATCAGCCCTATCATAAACATGTTTTTTCTTAGCAATAGCGTCCTTACTTTCATGCGTTAAATACAAATACGTATTTTCGACATTCAAAACAACTTGAACCAATGCAAGACTTTTCTCACCAAGAGTTTTCTTGATTTTCCACCTAATACTATCTGCAGTAACTGGATTTTTAGCAATGTAAAGTACGTGATAATGAGGTTTTTTATATTGCTGTCCCTCGACATTGCTCTTGTCTTTATCATGAAGCGGGCTAATTGCCATCGGCACTCCAAGCATCTCAAGTTTCAATTCCCAATCGTTCGGGATTGATTCTGGATAGAGCAAAAAAGTGAAGTATCTTGCTTTTTCTTTAGCCATAGGATATAATTTACCCAAGAAATATTTAGCTTAGCCAGTGCCTGCCAGCACGGCTTTTTTTATTTTTCTTGACCTTTCTTGTAATTTTCTAAGGCAACAGAAATCATTGCAGATTTAGATAACCCCATTTCTTTTGCCATTTTTTCAAGATTTTCAAGCACAGAATCACTGAGCGTTATCGTCAATCTTTTTTTCAT
>NZ_OX460931.1:405000-2012541 GCF_949788565.1 Streptococcus agalactiae | reverse complement strand
AGCTTCTTCCTTATTGTCTTGTGGATAATTATTGTTATATTGTACCATAAAAAAATAAAGTTTTCCACAGATGTTGAAGAATAAAATCAACAATGTTAATTAAAGTTTTCCACAGACTGTGGAAATTAGAAAAGCTTAGAGAATCAACAGAAAAATAGCAAAATACCTTGTGGATAAGTTTGATTAAATAAAAAAATAATCAACACCCTTATTTTAGAGTGTTGATAATTCTGTTTAATTCTTCTTGGTTATCGAAAGCAATCTTTATATTGCCAGCACCATCTTTATTAATAGTAAGTTTCACTTTGCTACCTAGAAATTGAGCTAACTCATTTTCTTGATGTTTTAGAAAGACATCTTTATTTTGAAGTGACTTATGATTTGTTTTCTTTTCTTGTTTTAATAACTTCTCTAGTCGTCTTACACTAATATCTTCAGTGAGGATTCTCTGATACCAATCTTTTTGTTGACTAGCATCTGGTAGACTGAGTAGTGCACGCGCATGACCAGAGGAAAGTTTTCCTTCTTCAATAGCTGAAGTAATTAGTGGCGGTAAATTTAGTAGTCGTATCGTATTTGATATATAGGGACGAGATTTTCCCATATATTTTGCTAACTCTTCATGTGTCATACTTTTCTTTTGTAGAAGTTGAGAGTAGGCTTTAGCCTCTTCAATAGGTGACAAATTAGATCGTTGTAAATTTTCGACAATAGCTAATTGCATACTATCATCATTATTATAGGATTTTATAATTGCAGGTATACTTTCCAATTTAGCTAACTTTGCGGCTCTTAGCCGTCGTTCTCCGGCTACCAGTTCGTAACCAAAGACTGCTGACGGTCTTACAATAATGGGTTGAATAAGGCCATTAATTTTAATAGAGTCGGCTAATTCTTCTAGTTCTTTTGTATTAAATTCTAGGCGAGGTTGATACGGATTTGGAGCAATATGATTGATGTTGATCGTTTCTAAATATTCCATTTTAGACCTCAGATTCTATAGACTTACTAAAGGGATTAGTCTATCTGACCAACCCCTTTAATTTTACTATATCTTAGTTAAAATAACTAGAATTGATTTAGTTATTTGCTCGTTGTTTAGCTAAATCTTTACTAGTTTTAGTAAGTTTTATAGTTACTGTTTGTTTATTTTCACCACGATAAAAGGTTACTGTTATGGAATCCCCTACCTGGTGGCCATAGAGTAAACTTTGTAAATCACTTGGAGATGCTACTTCTTTATCGTCAACTTTAGTAATGACATCGTATTTCTTTAGTTTGCCTTGAGCTGGCATGCCAGATTGGATAGATGCTACTACAATACCATTAGTAACATTACTTGGGATTTTCAGTTTACTAATAACATCGGATGGTAAATTACTTAATCCAGCCATAGAAATACCTAGAGCAGGTCTCTCTACTTGTCCGTTACTCTCAAGTTGATTGATAATCTTAACAACATCATTTGAAGGAATGGCAAATCCCATACCTTCAACGCTATTTCCTGACGATTGTCCTGAGGTTTGATTTGATGTAGAAGAAATTTTACTAGAATTAATTCCAATAACCTGTCCTTCAATATTGATAAGTGCTCCACCTGAATTACCAGGATTGATAGCAGCATCAGTCTGGATAGCATTTGTAGAAACTGTTTGTCCTTCTTCATTAGTCATTGTTACAGTTCTTTTTAAACTAGATACAATACCTTGAGTTACAGAATTTGCATACTCAGTTCCAAGAGGGCTTCCGATCGCTATAGCAGTTTCACCAATGTTGAGTTTTGATGAATCAGCAAATTCTGCAATATTTGAAACCTTATCTGATGGAATTTTGACGACGGCTAAATCAGAGTAGGTATCTGACCCAACAAGTTTCCCAACTGCTTTTGAGCCATCAGCTAGTTGAATTTCAATTTGTTTAGCCCCATCAATGACGTGGTTATTAGTGACAACATAGGCATTTTTACCATCTTTTTTATAGATGACTCCAGAGCCTTCACCGTAAACTTGTAAGCCCTTATCAGTGTTGCCCCCCTGATTACCAAAAAAATGACTATAGAAGTCTGATAGGTCAGAACGACTCTCTTGTTGTTTATAATTGATAACAGAAACAACACTATTTTGTACCTTTTTAACAGCTTTTGTTGTAGGCGTTATGTTATTATAATTTACTTTACTAGTTTTAGTGACACCACCATTTGGAATATTGTCATTATGATTCATGACAAAACTAGCAAATGCTCCACCAGCAAAGCTAACAATAATGATTAGAGAACACTTTAGAAGTGATGAGACTAATTTTTTTTTCACAAATAGCTACCTCCGTAAATTTTTATACTAATCTTATGACAAGCTTCTTAATTATACCTTAAAAGCTAAAAAAAGGAAATATCCACAACTTGTGGATAACCTTGATTATAGTTATAGAATGCCTATAAAATAAGGGGATATGTAAGGATAAACATGTGGATAAATTGTGAAAATATTGTGGATTATGTTATAATGTAGCTATGAAATTAAAAATAATTACAGTTGGAAAATTGAAAGAGAAATACCTTAAAGAAGGTGTTGCAGAGTATCAGAAACGTCTGAATCGCTTTTCTAAAATTGAGACAATTGAGCTAGCTGATGAAAAGACACCTGATAAAGCTAGTATATCTGAAAATCAAAGAATTTTAGATATAGAAGGGGAACGTATTTTGAGTAAAATAGGTGAGAGGGATTATGTCATTGGTTTGGCTATAGAAGGGAAACAATTGCCATCTGAATCATTTAGCCATCTAATCGATCAAAAAATGATATCCGGCTACTCTACTATTACTTTTGTTATTGGTGGTAGTTTGGGTTTATCTCAAAAAGTGAAAAAACGTGCTGATTATTTAATGAGTTTTGGACTGTTAACCTTACCTCATCAACTTATGAAATTAGTCTTGATGGAACAAATTTATCGTGCTTTTATGATTCGTCAAGGCACTCCTTACCACAAATAATCGTTCCATTTATGAAACAACCGCTAAAAACAAATAAAAAAGCCTAGATAATCTATCTAGGCTTTCATTATCTGATTCCAGCAGGATTCGAACCTGCGACCGTTCGCTTAGAAGGCGAATGCTCTATCCAGCTGAGCTATGGAACCATCAACTCTGTTATTCTACCAAAATATTAGGCAGGCTGTCAAGTTTTCATATGTACTATTTATGAGTTGGAAATATATTTTTTTGCTCATAAGTAGGTTCAATTTTTTTGTAAAAATTATTGAACAAAAGTATAGACAAACCTTTTTTTTCTGATATAATATTAAGAGTACTAAGGAAACACCTAACCTATGGTCCGTTGGTCAAGGGGTTAAGACACCGCCTTTTCACGGCGGTAACACGGGTTCGAATCCCGTACGGACTATTGATAACTGCTTTGCAGTTTTTTATTTATCCGGCATAGCTCAGTTGGTAGTAGCGCATGACTGTTAATCATGATGTCGCAGGTTCGAGTCCTGCTGCCGGAGTGATAAGACACATCTAAACGTTGATTTGTCGGCGTTTTTTTGTTAATAAAATAGGATGAGAGTACTCTCATCCTATTTTATTTTTTCCAAATTTTAAATAATAGACAGTAAATAATACTATTCCAGTAATAGATAGGCCTACCCCAAATTTAAAGCCGTAAGGGATAAAAATTAATGTTACTTTGCCTTTTCCTTTAGGAATATTTATTTTCATAAAACCTTTCTGAGCTTTGAAAATTTTTATTCCTTTATTATTTTGATAAGCTTTCCAACCTCTATCATAGGGAATAGTGAAGAAAAGAGAACTTCTATTAGGACTTGTATAATTAGCAATAACTTTATTGTGATCAGTTCTTACTTTTACTTTTCGTTTATTAATAACAGTCATAGCTTTTTGATAAGCTTCTAACTTGAGCCCATAAAAGTGGGGAATTGGGAAAGAAACTTGATCATTGTGTGGAAATTGAAATTTTACTTTGATACGACTGTTTTCAGCAAAGGAACCAATATTAAAAAATGAATAAGCATTATCAAGAGTATTAGGTACAAATGGTCCATTATTAACGGAGATTTGAACAATTTTATTTTCCTCATTATTAAAATTTATAAACGGCATACTAACATATAACTGACTGTTTTTAGGGATAGTTATGTTATAGGTAATTTCAGTATTCCCTTGTTTATTCTTTTTAACAAATACTTGTTTATTAAGAGTGGTTTGCCCAGAAACGCTATTTGGAATAAGATGCTCAAAATACGTCTCTTTCAAACCACTTAATTGATTTAAAAGAGTTGTCTGATTATCCAAAGTATTCACAGTAAATGGTTTATCTTGATATACTTGATTCGTTAGTATAGCTAATTGACTGGCAAACTGATTTTTGTAAAGAATGGTTTGTTTATCTTGAGCTTTTCTGATAAAACCAAATTTATCAAAAGGATATTCTGTAAGGTTATATTTTACACCAAATAGACTATCTGCGATCAAAGTATTATTTTGATAACGTAAATTTAAATTTGTACCATCTGATTTAAAGCCAAGTCTATCAAGCACTTGACTGGAAGAACGATTTCTAATAGATGAAAATTGTGAAATTCCATTATAATTATATTTCATAGAGTCGTTGCCGGTTTGTCCTAACCAGCGCTCTGTACGGAAGAATGTAGAGTTATTTCTCTCAGTCTTTCTGACAAGTTTGCTAATGCTGTGATTATATTTAGCATATCCTTGCCTAGATGGAAATATCCATTCATCGTTAAGACTATTTAGTTGGTAAAAGGTGTTTAATGTCATCTCTAATACAACAAAACCAATAAGAAAGGGATAAAAAACTAATTTAGGGATTTGCTTACTGACAAAACTAATAGTTAGAATAATATAAGCTGAGAGGAAAGTTAAGGTTAAAAGAAGTAATTCAAGATTAAGGTAATGATAATGCTTTTTAAATAAAAACGTGATTATGAAACCACTTACTAAAATTAAATTGACCCCTAAAATCTTTTTCCAAGAAATGTTGTCTAAATACTCAAGGCATTCAGCAGCTAGCAGACAGATAAGTACTGAAAGTACCCAAGAGTAGCGATGGAGAAACATATTTGGAGCATGCATCCCTTGCCAAAATAAATCTAGAGGTGTTATATAAAAACTAGCAATAACAAATATTAGTAAAAATCCATATGCTAATCTAGTCCTTCGAGGAACTTCCTTTATTGTAAAGTAAAGTAAAGAAAGGAGTAAAGGAAGTAAACCTACATAAATCATAGGAATAGAGCCAAATTTTGTTGTATCATAGGCTCCAATCATATTTTTAGCAAACAAATCCATGTACCAAGAATTTTCTGTAAACATCTTCGATACCTTTGTCAACTTTTCACCATGAGTAGTTAAATCAAAATAAGTTGGCAAAATCATAATGCTACTAGTCATACCAGCTAAAAGAGATAAAAAGGTAAAATGAAGAAATTGTTTAAATGCAACCTTACTATCAGTATTACGGGTTATTTGTACGATGAAGTAAAGGCTAGTAAAGATGGCAGTCATAAAACCAAAATAATAGTTTTGGATGAATAAGGCTGTCAGAGAGAGGAAATAAAGTATAGGTTTTCTTTCCCATAGTAGCTGATCAACTCCTAAAACAACAAGGGGAATTAGAATAAATACATCTAGCCACATATTAATTTCAATTTGGCTAATTGAGAAACTCATTAAGCTATAGCAAGTAGAAATTACTAAAAGTAAGACACGATTAACTTTACAATGACGTTTACAAATAGTGACAAACATTGACAAACCTATCAACCCTATTTTACATATTGTTAAAAGGTAGATAGCATCAGGCATATTTTTTAGGTTAAAGAAATAAACTATTGGGGATAAAAAACTTCCCAAATAGTAACTACTCAGAGCATAAAAATTTAAACCTAAACCGCTTGTAAAGGTATAGAATAAGCTGTTTGAACCATGAAGAATATTTCTTAATGCTTGATTAAAGATAACATATTGATGAAAGCCATCGCTTGCTAATATGGTTGTTGGACTTCCCCAATAAATATTCTTAGTAAAGAGGATGCAGACTATGATTATGAAGGGGAGTAGAAAGCTTATTGTATAGTAAGGTATACGAAGCTTATAGTGGTTAATTGTCATATATATCTCCTAAGATAAAAAGGCTGGACACTATTTGTTCCAACCTTTTTATTTAAATGATTAATATAGTTTTAAGATTTTCAATCTTGACACGTTTATTAGGTTAGAGATATGCCAAAGGATTATTTCCAGAGTTGAGCGACCTTAGCTTGTACTTCGGCATTTTCAAGAAATTCATCGTAAGTTTCATCGATACGATCGATAACTCCGTTTTTAGAAAGAACAATAATATGGTTCGCTAAAGTTTGAATAAACTCGTGGTCATGACTTGCAAAAATAATAGATTCTTTGAAATCTTTTAGTCCATCGTTGAGACTTGAAATAGATTCCAAATCTAAGTGGTTTGTTGGATCATCAAGAACAAGAACATTAGATTTTAATAGCATTAATTTCGAAAGCATAACGCGTACTTTTTCACCCCCAGATAAGACATTAACAGATTTGTTAACCTCATCTCCAGAGAAAAGCATACGACCTAGGAAGCCACGTAAGAAGGTATTATCGTCTTCTTCTTTACTAGCAAATTGACGAAGCCATTCTAAGATTGACTCGCCAGAAGCAAAGTCTCGTGAATTGTCTTTTGGAAGGTAAGAACGACTAGTTGTTACTCCCCATTTGATTGTTCCTTCATATTCGATATCCCCCATCAATGCTCGAATAAGTGCAGTAGTTTGGATATCATTTTGTCCAATAAGTGCAGTTTTATCACCAGGACGAAGAATGAAACTGATATTATCAAGGATTTTTTCCCCATCAATAGTGACAGAGAGATTTTCAACGGTCAATAAATCATTTCCCATTTCGCGTTCGGCTTTAAAGTTAACGAATGGGTATTTACGGCTTGATGGTACAATCTCTTCAAGTTCAATTTTATCAAGCATTTTTTTACGAGAAGTTGCTTGTTTTGATTTTGAAGCATTCGCTGAAAATCGTGCAACGAATTCTTGAAGTTGTTTAATTTTTTCTTCTGCTTTAGCATTACGATCAGCTTGTAAACGAGCTGCTAATTCTGATGATTCTTTCCAGAAATCATAGTTACCGACGAACAGTTTAATTTTTCCAAAATCAAGGTCAGCCATATGTGTACATACTTTATTCAAGAAATGACGGTCGTGGGAAACTACAATAACTGTATTTTCAAAGTCAATCAAGAAATCTTCTAACCAAGTAATAGACTGGATATCAAGTCCATTGGTAGGCTCGTCAAGGAGAAGTACATCTGGTTTACCAAAGAGAGCTTTTGCAAGGAGAACTTTAACTTTGTCTCCATTAGCTAATTCACTCATATTTTGATAATGAAGCTCTTCCGAAATATTTAGATTTTGGAGTAATTGAGAAGCCTCACTTTCAGCCTCCCATCCACCGAGTTCAGCAAATTCTCCTTCTAATTCCGCAGCGCGAACACCATCTTCATCAGAAAAATCTTCTTTCATGTAGATAGCATCCTTTTCTTTCATGATACTATAAAGTGTTTCATTACCCATGATAACGACATCAATGACGCGCTCATCTTCATAATCAAAATGATTTTGGCGAAGTACAGAAAGGCGTTCATCTGGGCCAAGTGCAATATGTCCTGTTGTTGGTTCAATATCACCAGCTAAAATTTTAAGGAAAGTTGATTTACCAGCGCCATTTGCTCCGATAAGACCATAGGTATTTCCTGCTGTAAAGTTAATGTTAACTTCATCAAATAATTTGCGATCACTAAAACGTAGTGAAACATCTGAAACTGTAAGCAATTTTGTTACCTCTTGTGTATATTCTATCTGCTATTCTACTAGAAAAAGCTTTAATTATCAATCGATTACATTGGCATAAGAATGTCTTCATCAAGACGTCCATGATTTTTTTGAAGACTAAATCCACGTCCAGAAGCTTGTGATGTTGGAGTTACTGTTATGAAGGCTGTTTCGTCAATTTCTGCTATTGCCTCTTGTAATTTAGCAAACTCATAACCAGCAATAGTTGTCATAAGCATGATTTGATTAGTTCCAGAATATCCCCCTTTAACGGGAATTTCTGTTACTCCTCTATCTGCGACAGTATTGATATATGTCTTAATTTTTTGGTGCTCTTGAGAAACGATTAAGACAGTGCTTAAGGTTGTAAATCCAGTTTGGATAGCATTAATAATATAACTAATAGTTATCAACCCAATAATAGAAAACATAACCGTATCACTGTCAAAAGCTAGGAAACCAACAATTGTAACAAGTCCATCAATCAATATAACCCCTTGTCCAAGGCTTATAGGAGTATATTTTCCTAAGAATTGAATGATAATCCCCGTTCCACCAGTTGAAGAGTCGCTCCAAAAAACAATCCCCAAACCACATCCTACAATAACACCTCCAAAAAGTGCTGCGAGGAGTGGGTTGTGGGTCAAAGTTGGTACACTTTGTGTTAACTTAATAAAAACAGGAAAAATCCAAGAACCATAGACAGTTTTTAAAAAGGTTTGTTTACCTAAGCCAAAGTAGCAAAGAAGGAGCAATGGAATATTGATAATCATAATAAAAAAAGCAGAATCCCAACCAAATACTTCATGAAAACTAACTGCCAAACCACTAATCCCCCCCGTGAC
Source organism: Streptococcus agalactiae (assembly GCF_949788565.1). Lineage (NCBI taxonomy): Bacteria > Bacillati > Bacillota > Bacilli > Lactobacillales > Streptococcaceae > Streptococcus > Streptococcus agalactiae. The sequence goes on along the minus strand of NZ_OX460931.1, from coordinate 2,003,806 downwards.
AATATGATTATGAAGGAAGAAAGCGTTGAAACCAAATGCAACAATTAGAGATCCAATATTTAATAGTATAAAATTCTTAATTTTTTTAGACATGATAAGCTCCTTAACTTTAGTAATAATAACATGATAAAAAGAGAAAGCTGTCAATAAATAATATTGACAACTCAGTCATAACATTTTTATTTTATCAAAACTTATTATTACCTATTATCTAACAGCGAGACTTGGTAGTCAAGTAAATTTAGAAAAGAAATTTCTCGATATTTTTAAGTTGAATGCCGATTTTATTGGTATATAATAGAAAACATGATAATACAAGAAGGAGAATTTGCTATAATGCGCAGAGATGATATTATAATGCCACAAGATGGAAGAAAAATGGCTGTATTATTGGGTTTTATTGGTGGTTTTATTGACGTTTATAGTCACATGCAGTTTCACTCCCTTGTTGCAACACAGACAGGTAATATTATCTTGATGGTGGCAAATCTCGGACAAAATGATTTTCACTTTTTTATCACTAAATTATTTTCTATTTTCTTTTTTTCAATTGGTTTTTTGGTTGGTATTGTGATTAAAGAACGTGCAGTAACAGCTTTTTGGCGTCTATATGCATTATGTCCCCTTTTACTGTCTACTATGTTTATTCCTTTTGTTGAAAATGTAAACCACAATATCTGGGTAGCTTTATTAGCCTTTAGCACAGGTATTTTAATGTTGACATTTTCAGGAAGTCGCATTGAATCTGAACCATATACTATCTTAATGACTTCTGGTAATTATCGAAAAATGCTACAATTTTGGTATGAGTATATTGTTAATCGTCAGAGAACGGCTATGCAAAAAAGACGAGCTATCAATTATTCACTGGTAGTTCTAGCATTTATTGTTGGAGCATTGGTAGCTGCAATAGTTTACGATATCTTTGCATATAGAGCTATTTTAGGTGTGACGATAACGCTTTTAATTATTATGATTCATTATACGATTGAAATTATTAAGAACGATTTAACGTTACATAATGTTTAATCATCTTAATAAGGTGAATGTTTCTTGTAGAGATGAATTGCAATAGGGCTTGTGACATGATAAGATAACTATATGAAATGATATCTTTGGTATATTAAGGAGTAAACATGACGAAACCAATTATCTTAACAGGTGATAGACCGACAGGAAAGTTGCATATTGGACATTATGTAGGTAGCTTAAAAAATAGAGTTCTACTTCAAAATGAGGGTAGCTATACTTTATTTGTCTTTTTAGCAGACCAACAAGCATTGACAGACCATGCTAAAGATCCGCAAACTATTGTTGAATCAATTGGTAATGTTGCACTTGATTATTTAGCTGTTGGGCTAGATCCAAACAAGTCGACTTTATTCATTCAAAGTCAAATTCCTGAGTTAGCAGAATTAAGTATGTATTATATGAACTTGGTTTCACTTGCACGTTTGGAACGTAATCCAACTGTAAAAACAGAAATTGCTCAAAAAGGTTTTGGTGAGTCTATTCCAGCAGGATTCTTAGTTTATCCTGTTGCACAAGCAGCTGATATAACCGCTTTTAAAGCTAACCTTGTTCCTGTAGGGACTGACCAAAAACCAATGATTGAACAAACACGTGAAATAGTTAGATCTTTCAATCATGCTTATAATTGTCAGGTTTTAGTTGAACCAGAAGGAATCTATCCAGAAAATGATGCAGCAGGTCGTCTGCCAGGGTTAGATGGTAATGCAAAAATGTCTAAGTCATTAAATAATGGAATCTTTTTAGCAGATGATATGGATACAGTTAAGAAAAAAGTTATGAGCATGTATACTGATCCAAACCATATTAAAGTAGAAGAACCAGGACAAATAGAAGGTAATATGGTATTCCATTACCTTGATGTTTTTGGAAGAGATGAAGACCAAAAAGAGATTACTGCTATGAAAGAACACTATCAAAAAGGTGGACTTGGAGATGTTAAAACAAAACGTTATCTACTTGATATCTTAGAGCGTGAATTATCACCTATTAGAGAACGTCGCCTTGAATATGCTAAAGATATGGGACAAGTTTATCAAATGTTACAAAAAGGTAGTGAGAAAGCTCAAGCTGTTGCAGCCTCTACTTTGGATGAGGTTAAATCAGCCATGGGTTTGAACTATTTTAAATAATATATGTCCTATAATAAAAGAGAGCTAGATATATCTAGCTCTCTTTTATTATAGGAATGCCTAAGGAGTGACATTAATAAGGAGTGTATGTAATGGTAATCTACATTGTTTAATTTGCAACAATTTGTGTCCCTGCATTTTCTGCTAAGACATTATCAATATTTTCAAGTGAAGTAATGATAGCACGCGCTTCTGGTTTATTTTCAACAAAAGCAATCGCAGCTTCTACCTTTGGTAGCATACTGCCAGGGGCAAATTGATTTTCAGTGATATATTGTTTCATTTGTGAAACAGTAACTTCTTCTAATTTTTCTTGATTAGGTTTATTAAAATTAACAAAAACGTTGTCAACGCCAGTTAAGACGATGAATAAGTCAGCATCAACAAGTTCTGATAAAGTTTGACTGGCAAAGTCTTTGTCAATAACAGCTTCAACCCCTTTTAATGCCTTTGTATTAGCATCTTCAATAACTGGTACACCTCCGCCACCTGCGCTAATAACAACCACACCAGAGTCCACTAACCGTCTAATAACAGAAGCTTCTTTGATACCAACCGGTTTTGGTGAAGGAACGACTTTACGCCATCCACGACCAGCATCTTCTTTAAATTTTGAACCTGTTTCTTGGGCTTGTTTCTTGGCATCTTCTTCAGATAAGAATGGGCCAATAGGTTTTGTTGGATTAGTGAAAGCTTGATCTTTTTCATCTACAATAACTTGAGTTACCACTGTTGCAACCTCTTTGTCAATGCCTTGTTCTTGTAATTCATTGTTAAGAGCATTTTGTAACCAAAAACCAATACTTCCTTCTGTCATGGCAACACAAGTATCCAAAGGCATTGCTGGATTTTTTTCAGAATCTGCAGCTGCTTGCTGTAGCAATAAGTTACCAACTTGGGGACCATTTCCATGAGTAACAATGACATCATGGCCTTCTTTAATCAGTTTGACCAGTGATTTTGATGTGTTGATTAATGCTTCTTGTTGTGCTTTTGCTGAAGCATCTGTTGATAGAATAGCGTTACCACCTAAGGCAACTACGATTTTTTGATGTTCTTTTACCAATTTATCCCTCTTTCTAATGACTAACCTGCTAGGATTGCAGCAATGTCAATTTGTCCAGTCATAATTTCAATAATACATAGTAAGCAAAGCGCTAGAATGACAATGGCACTAATTTTTTCATATCCCACAAAGATAGGAAGCTTGTCATCTTTTCTCATTTTAATATAGAGAATCATACCTAGAGTGTAAGCAATCATTGTCAAAAGTAAGTAATCAAAACCACCAGCATAGATAAGGTAAACAGCATAGATTGTAGCGAGGATACCGATAATTAAATTCTTTTGATGTCCTGGAGTTGACTTATCCTCACGGAGTGTGAATTGTAATTGATATAGTGCTGTAAAAGCATAAGGAATTAAGATAGCAGATGATGCTAATGCGAAACCAAAACGATAAGCACTTTGTGTGAATAAGAACGTGATTAAGAATGCTTGTACACAAAGATTAGTGACTAAGAGTGAGTTGATTGGAGCTTTGTTTTTATTTTCTTTTGCAAAGAATTTAGGAAAAGCACCTTCTTTAGCAGCTTGATATGGTAATTCTGCTGCAAATAAAGTCCAAGCAAGAATAGCGCCAAATACTGAAATGATAACACCAAGGTTAACTAAGATAGCGCCCCAGTGACCAACAGCCTTTTCTAGAACGTAAGCCATAGCTGGTGTTTTTAAGTTTGCAAGTTCTGGACGTGACATGATACCAAGTGATAAAACAGAAATCAATACATAAAGTGAAATCATAGTGAATAATGCTAGGATACTTGCTTTACCAATATCAGAGTGTTTTTTAGCACGACCTGAGAAGACAACGGCGCCCTCAATACCAATAAATACCCAAACAGCGGTTTTCATAGTTGAATTGACTTGGTTAAAAATTGATTGATGTAATCCATTTCCCCAGATATCAAGACTAAAAATGTTAAATTTGAAAGCTAATAACGCTGAAATTAAGAAAATAATAACAGGTACTAATTTTGCAAAGGTAACTATGGTATTAATAAATGCAGCTGTATTAACACCTCTTAAAATTAAGAAATGGACAACCCAAATAACTATACTTGCTCCAATAATTGAGATGATATTATTTCCATTACCAAAGAATTTAAAGAAATAACCGAGTGAACTGAATAAGAGTGCAGCGTAGGCAACATTTCCAAGCCAAGCTGATAACCAATAACCCCATGCAGAGTTAAATCCCATAAAGTTTCCAAATCCCTCTTTAGCGTAACTAAAGATTCCAGCTGTTAGGTCCGGTCTTTTTTCAGATAAATTTTGAAAACTTAAAACGAAAGTCCCCATCCCGATAGCAGTAATTACCCAAGCAATAAGCATTGGTACCAAACCGGCTCTGGAACTCATATTTTGCATTAAATCAAAGATTCCGCCACCGATAAGAGAGCCAATGACAAGCATTGTTAGTGGTAAAAGACCTAATTTTTTTTCTTTTTCCATTTTATACCTCATTTCCTAAAATAGGGAATTGACTATATGTCAACTCCCTATAGTCGTTTAATTTAAACTTTTGGAATGAAAAGATTTCCAAGGGTTGCAGCCATTACAGCTTTAATAGTGTGCATACGATTTTCAGCTTGGTCGAAATGACGGGCATATTTGCTACGGAAGACTTCATCAGTAACTTCCATTTCCTTGACGCCAAATTTTTCAGCGACGTCTTTGCCGTAAACGGTATTTGTATCATGGAATGCAGGTAAGCAGTGTAAGAAGATAAGATTATCATTATTAGCTTTTTTAATCAGATCCATGTTTACTTGATATGGTTGAAGAAGTTCAACGCGTTCTTTGAACTTATCTTCTTCTCCCATCGATACCCAGACATCAGTGTAAAAGACATCTGCTCCCTTTACAGCTTCGTCTACATTATCAGTAACGAGAACGTGAGCCCCAGATTCTTTGGCATATCCTTCAGCCAATTTAACAATCTCTTCAGCAGGGAAAAGTTCTTTTGGAGAAAAGATGTGTACATTGACCCCCATCAAAGTCCCAGCCACTAAAAGTGAGTTGGCAACGTTGTTACGTCCGTCACCACAGTAAACAAGAGTAATACCTTCAAGTTTACCGAAGTTTTCTTTGATAGTAAGGTAGTCAGCTAGCATTTGTGTTGGATGCCATTCATCTGTTAAACCATTCCAAACAGGTACTCCAGAAAATTCAGCAAGCTCTTCAACCATTCTTTGGCTAAAACCACGGAATTCAATACCATCAAACATACGCCCTAAAACCTTAGCAGTATCTTCTGTTGATTCTTTTTTGCCAAGTTGAATATCATTTGCACCAAGGTATTCCGGATGAGCGCCTAGGTCAATTGCTGCAGTTGTAAAGGCTGCGCGAGTACGAGTAGATGTTTTTTCAAATAAGAGAGCAATATTTTTACCTTCAAGATAGTGATGAGGAACACCACGTTTTTTAAGGTCTTTTAAATGAGCTGAAAAATCAATAAGATATTCAAATTCCTCACGAGAAAAATCTTTTTCTGCTAAGAAACTACGTCCTTGAAATACTTGTGTCATATGTTAATGTCTCCTTTAAATTAAATATTTTTCGAGTGTTTGACAGGATTCCCCGTCTTCCATATAAATATTCCCAATAGCTTGATACCCAAGTGTCTGGTAGAAATCTTTTGCTGTCAATTCAGCATGTATAGTTAGATAGTGATAACCATTTTCTTTTGCATAATTTTCTAGTGCTATAATAATTTTGGTACCATAGCCGTTACCACGATAACCTTTTAAAGTCGCAATTCGAGTCAAACGAGCTTCTGTTTGAGTTTCAGGAAGAAAGCGTCCTGTTGAAACTGGCTGTTTCCCATCATAAAGAACAGCATAAATAGTATCTTGCTCGTCATTATCATCGAATTCTTCTTCCATTTTTATATTTCTTTCGATAACGAAAACAGAAAAGCGAATATATAGGCTTGCAGCTCTTTGGTAAGGCAAGTGATTGACTAATAGCTTCATAAATTTTAAAGGTCTTCACGTTCAAATGGCATTGACATGCAGCGTGGTCCACCACGCCCACGAACTAATTCACTTCCATTAATCTTAATTAATTTCAATCCTTTGGACTCTAAGATTGCATTTGTAATTGTATTTCTGTTGTAAACGACAACGACACCTGGTGCTATAGTTAATGTATTTGAACCATCATTCCATTGTTCACGTCCAGCAGCGACTAAGTTGTCACCCCCGCAACGAATCAATTCCACTTTCTCAACTCCTAGGTTTTTCGCTAGAAGATCTGCCAAATCACCTTTTTCTTCTTCAATATGAAGATCTTGGTTTTCGTAAGTTACAGAGTAAACGCGAAGATCGCCTTCAATTTCTGGGTGAATTGTAAACTTGTCATAGTCAACCATTGTAAAGACTGTGTCAAGGTGCATAAATTTACGATTATTTGCAAATTCAAATGCTAAAACCTTTTTAAAACCTAAATTTTGTTTAAAAATATTGACTAAGAGTTTTTCAATAGAGGCAGCATCAGTACGTTGAGAGATACCCACGGCAAGGACGTCTTTAGAAAGGACGAGCTCATCTCCACCTTCAATACGAGTTGTTTCTTCACGATCATAGACCATAGGGACTTTTCCACCGTACTCTGGGTGATGTGTAAAGATATATTTACCGTATAAAGTTTCACGATTACGTGTTTCAGAGAACATATGGTTTAATGAAACTCCATTCCCAATAGTTGCAAATGGATCACGTGTAAAGTAAAGATTTGGCATCGGATCTATGGCAAATGGATAATTAGATTCGACAAGATCAGTTAGACCTTTTTCAGAAGATGGGATTTCAGGTAGCTCAGACTTTTGGATACCTGCCATAGTTTTTTCGATAAGTTCTTTATTATCTTTGATATTGAGTAATAATTCTCGAATAGCTTTTTTAGTAGCACGACCGCGAACATTTGCTTCGCCAATGTACTCATCGATAAATTGTTCACGAATTTCTTGGTTTGTTAACGACTCGGCAGCAAGATTTTCAAGGTAAAGTACTTCGACTCCTTCGTTGCGAAGTGCTTGTGCAAACGCATCGTGTTCTTTTTGTGCATCTTCCAAAAATGGGATATCATCAAACAAGAGTCTCTCTAAATAATCAGGCATCAGATTTTCTATTTCTTTACCTGGACGGTGTAGCATAACTTTTTTAAGTTTTCCAATTTCTGAGAAAACATGAATTGGATGTGTTTGAGTCATATTTTACTCCTTTCTTAGTTAGAGATTTGCATTGAAACAGGATTTATCTCTATATCTACACTTACATTCTACTTTCTTTTGAATATAAAATAGGGAAGTTATTCGCATTAAAAGTGTTAAGAATGTCACGATTATATCCAAAAAAATTTAAATTTATAAAAATGAAAGCGATTTCTATACAATTTTTTTCTTTTATCGTTGGAAAGTGAGAAATTATTAACCTAAAAAAATAACGAAAAGTAAAATTTTTACTTTTCGTTTTAATGTTATAGCGTTATTTCACTGTGTTCTTTATCTAATATGATGGTCTGTGTTTTAGCTTTTAGAAAACGATTTGTATTGGTGGCGATAAAGTCCAACGCTTCTTTAAAAATAATTTCTCTTCTATTATCAATTAATTCGATAACTAAAAAAGCGTTCTGAGTATTATCGGTAATCATAGTACGTTTTCCATCACGCCAATTAAAACAGCGGCAAACTGCTCCAACATCATCAACATAGGCAAGCTCACCTGAAAGAGTTGGTCTGTTAAAATCTTCGCCAATCAAGTAAAATTCATCACCACCATTGGTAATAGTTAGTTTTAAATCACCTCTAAATGTATCGCTATCCTCAGCACCAATAGGTAATCCAAACCTAAGGCTAGCGGCATTATAGATATCAACTAGAGGATTTATACTAGTAATTTCGTTTCCTGAATTAACTCGCTTCAATAATGCTTCGATACTTGAACGTGCACCTTTTTTAGTTTTAAAGGTTTGATATGCCTTGCGATAAGTTTGAATAACTCTGTTTTGACTGAATTCTTTCTCTTGCAAATATTTTTTTGCTAAAGAATGACTATCAGACAGTAACTGTTTAAGTTCTGTTTCAAGGTTCCTGTCCATGTGATAATCTTTGATTAATATTACTCCAATTTTAGAAGTTGGAAACAAATTCCAGTACGATGAATCAACAATAAATTTAGTCATGAAGGCCTCTCAATTTTTTTAAAAGATATCAGAACAATTACATTTTCTCAAAAGCGTTTTCAAAATTCAACGAAAAACATTCTTTCTACGAATTTTTTTGCTATAATGAAGGAGGATTTATCGTGACAAGAAAATTTTATACATTAAAAAATTTTCATTATACAAAAAATGTTCGCATCTAATGATTAGAAAGGTCTAGAAAATCAGGTGATTACAAAAGAACAATATTTTTATTTCAGACAACTAGATGATTTTAAACACTTTACTATTGAACAATTTGACCATATTGTGAGCCACATTAAACATCGTACAGCTCTAAAAAATCATACCTTATTTTTTGAAGGTGATTACCGTGAAAAACTGTTTTTAATCCAGTCAGGACATGTAAAAATTGAACAATCAGACGCTTCTGGTTCTTTCATTTATACAGATTATGTTAGACAAGATACAGTTTTTCCTTATGGAGGTCTCTTTTTGGATGATGATTACCATTTTTCAGCAGTAGCTATTACGGATATTGAGTATTTTTCTCTGCCAATGGCTTTATACGAAGAATACTCTCTTCAAAATATCAATCAAATGAAGCATCTTTGTCGGAAATATTCTAAGCTATTACGAGTTCATGAAATACGACTTCGTAATATGGTGACTTCAAGTGCCAGTATGAGAGTTATCCAATCACTTGCAACTCTACTTTTGCAAGTTCCTACAGAAAGGGGACATTTACCTTTTCCTATTACAACGATTGAAATTGCCAATATGAGCGGAACTACTCGCGAGACAGTTAGTCATGTTTTAAAGGAATTACGCCAAAAAGATATCGTTGAAATGAAAGGAAAGAAACTTCTCTATAATAATAAAAATTATTTCAAGAAATTCATTGAATAAGGAGTTTATATGAATAAAAAAGAAACAAGACACCAATTAATTCGTTCCTTAGTCTCTGAGACTAAGGTGCGTACACAACATGAGTTAAGGGAATTACTAGAAAAAAATGGCGTTTCAGTGACGCAAGCAACATTATCTCGAGATATGAAAGAACTTAATTTAATTAAGGTTAACGAAAGCAGTGATAATGCTACAGAAACTTATTATGAGATTCATAGTATATCTCAGAAGCGTTGGGAAGAACGGTTACGTTTTTACATGGAAGATGCCCTAGTCATGCTGTTTCCAGTTCAAAATCAAATCGTTTTGAAGACACTACCTGGCTTAGCTCAATCTTTTGGCTCCATATTAGATTCGATTTTATTACCTGAGATTTTAGCAACTGTCTGTGGTGATGATACTTGTTTGATTATTTGTAATAATAGTGAAGAAGCTCAAAAGTGTTTTGAGAAATTAAGTCAGTATACGCCGCCTTTCTTCTTCTCAAAAAAATAGAAAATTAAGAAGATTTTTTCATTACTTTAAAGAGCTAGAAGCTATTAATTCTATGCTCTTTTTATATTGACAAATGATTTTAGCGTGATATGATAGTAACAATATAATTTTAATGGGATTTTTTATATCTACTATCTAAGAAAAGAGGATTTTTTGATGTCAAATTGGGATACTAAGTTTTTGAAAAAAGGTTTTACTTTTGATGATGTTCTGCTTATTCCTGCTGAAAGCCATGTTTTACCAAATGAAGTTGATATGAAGACAAAGTTGGCTGATAATTTGACATTAAACATTCCAATCATTACAGCTGCAATGGATACAGTTACAGATAGTAAGATGGCTATTGCTATTGCGCGTGCTGGTGGGCTTGGTATCATTCATAAAAATATGTCAATAGTTGATCAAGCAGAAGAAGTTCGTAAAGTTAAACGCTCAGAAAATGGTGTTATTATTGACCCATTCTTCTTGACACCAGATAATACTGTCTCTGAAGCTGAGGAATTGATGCAAAACTATCGCATTAGTGGAGTTCCTATTGTGGAGACACTCGAGAATCGTAAATTAGTTGGAATTATTACTAACCGTGATATGCGTTTCATTTCTGATTATAAACAACTAATCTCAGAGCACATGACAAGTCAAAATCTTGTAACAGCTCCTATTGGTACAGATCTTGAAACTGCGGAGCGTATTCTTCATGAGCATCGTATTGAAAAGCTACCTTTAGTAGATGATGAGGGACGTCTTTCAGGACTTATTACTATTAAGGATATCGAAAAAGTTATTGAATTTCCGAAGGCAGCAAAAGATGAATTTGGACGTCTCTTAGTTGCAGGTGCAGTAGGTGTAACTTCTGATACTTTTGAACGTGCAGAAGCTTTGTTTGAAGCAGGTGCAGATGCTATTGTCATTGATACAGCACATGGACATTCAGCTGGTGTGCTCCGTAAAATTGCTGAAATTCGTGCTCACTTCCCTAATCGCACATTGATTGCGGGAAATATTGCTACAGCAGAAGGAGCGCGTGCACTTTATGATGCAGGTGTGGATGTCGTTAAAGTTGGTATTGGTCCAGGTTCAATTTGTACGACTCGTGTCGTTGCTGGGGTAGGTGTTCCTCAGATTACAGCTATTTACGATGCAGCGGCTGTTGCGCGTGAGTACGGTAAGACTATCATTGCTGATGGTGGTATTAAATATTCAGGTGATATTGTAAAAGCACTTGCAGCAGGTGGAAATGCAGTTATGCTAGGTTCAATGTTTGCAGGAACAGATGAAGCGCCAGGAGAAACAGAAATTTTCCAAGGGCGTAAGTTCAAGACATACCGTGGTATGGGCTCAATTGCAGCAATGAAAAAAGGTTCAAGCGATCGTTATTTCCAAGGTTCTGTAAACGAGGCTAACAAATTGGTTCCAGAAGGTATTGAAGGTCGTGTAGCATACAAAGGTTCAGTAGCCGATATTGTTTTCCAAATGCTTGGTGGCATTCGCTCTGGTATGGGATATGTAGGTGCAGCGAACATAAAAGAACTTCATGATAATGCTCAATTTGTTGAAATGTCAGGAGCTGGCTTGAAAGAAAGCCATCCCCATGATGTTCAAATTACAAATGAGGCACCAAATTATTCAGTACACTAAAATAAGGGCAAAAAGCATCCCCTATGAGGATGCTTTTTGTTGCATAAAAGAAACAAATATAGTAAAGTTTTTGTATGAAAAATTATGGAAAAATTTTAAAAGAGTTGAGAGAAGACAAAGGTATATCCCTAAGTTCTCTAGCCAAAAGTGCTCAATTATCAAAATCAACTCTATCACGTTTTGAAAATGGTGAGACACAAATAGGTATTGATAAATTTATTAAAGCTTTACAAACGTTGGAGGTTGGGGTAACTATCAATGAAGTATCCATTCTAGATTCAAAAGTTAAGGCTGGAACTTCTAATACTGATTTAGAGCAATTAACTTTACTGGAATCTTATCGAGATAATGAAGATATCATGAGAATTTTCAGTTTCCAAAAACAACAATCCTGTGATAGAATAGAAAGCAATGTTCTCAAAATATTGGCTAAACTTTTTATTTCAAATTTAGGGTTAAATATGAGGCTGCCTCAAGATGAGATTAACCTGGTAGTTACTTATCTGAATGGTGTGACACAGTACAATGATTTTTATTTCAAAGTCATCTGCTATTTTCAAGATATTTTACCTGAAGATGTTATTTTAAATAAGATTAGTAATATGACTAAAGAACAGTTACCTTATTCTAAATCACTGGTCAATTTATTGATAAAACAAGTCATTATAGCTTTGGAAAAAGATAGTGTTGATAAAGCTATAGTATTTGCTGATCTTGCTAATAAAGTTAGTCAATAGATTCTCTAGGATTGAAAATAGGTAATACTTAATATTCCATTGTAAGGAGAAAGAATTGGAAGGTTTACTTATTGCATTGATTCCCATGTTTGCGTGGGGAAGTATTGGATTTGTTAGTAATAAAATTGGAGGACGTCCAAATCAACAAACATTTGGAATGACTTTAGGAGCATTGCTATTTGCGATTATCGTATGGTTATTTAAACAGCCAGAGATGACTGCCTCATTGTGGATTTTTGGTATCTTAGGTGGTATCCTATGGTCAGTCGGCCAAAATGGTCAATTCCAAGCAATGAAATATATGGGAGTCTCTGTTGCTAATCCACTGTCAAGTGGTGCACAATTAGTAGGTGGAAGCCTAGTTGGTGCTTTAGTCTTTCATGAATGGACTAAGCCAATCCAATTTATTTTAGGATTGACAGCGTTGACATTATTAGTTATCGGCTTCTATTTCTCAAGTAAACGTGATGTCTCAGAACAAGCTTTGGCAACACATCAAGAGTTTTCAAAAGGATTTGCTACAATTGCTTATTCAACTGTAGGTTACATCTCATACGCAGTTTTATTTAATAACATTATGAAGTTCGACGCTATGGCCGTTATTTTACCCATGGCTGTTGGAATGTGTCTAGGTGCAATTTGTTTCATGAAGTTTCGTGTTAACTTTGAGGCTGTTGTTGTTAAAAATATGATTACAGGTCTCATGTGGGGCGTTGGTAATGTCTTCATGTTATTGGCAGCAGCTAAAGCAGGGCTAGCAATTGCTTTTAGTTTTTCTCAACTTGGTGTAATTATCTCTATTATTGGTGGTATTTTATTTTTAGGTGAGACAAAAACGAAGAAAGAGCAGAAATGGGTTGTCATGGGTATCCTTTGTTTTGTTATGGGTGCTATATTACTTGGCATTGTTAAATCTTATTAAAAAGCAACAGATTAATCTGTTGCTTTTTTTTCATTAATACTAATAGTACCATCACTAATGTTAAAGATTTTGAGTTGATCAGGTAAAGCACTTAAATGTTCTAAACTTGTTGTAGTAATAAATGTTTGAACATTCTTTTTGATTCCCTCTAAGAGTTTTAGTTGACGATGGTTGTCAAGTTCACTCATAACGTCGTCAAGTAAGAGAATCGGATAATCGTTGGTAACGGTTTTTATTAGCTCAATTTCTGCTAATTTCAATGATAAAATAAGGCTTCTTTGTTGCCCTTGGCTACCAAAAGTAGCATTGATATCATTAATAAAGAAAGTAATATCATCACGATGAGGCCCGATGCTTGTGTTTTTCTTAAAGATGTCTCTTGAGTGGCTTTTAGATAATTGGTTTAAAAAATGTTCCCTAATACTTGACTTATCTGTAAACTCTATTGACGATTTGTAGTGAATAGATAAATGTTCTAACTCAGTACTGATAATGTAGTGATGCTTGTCCGCTTCATCATTTAGGGCTTGGATAAAATCAAAACGGTGTTCAATGACACGACTTCCATAATCAGCTAATTGTTCATCAAGGACTGATAAAAAAGTTTTGTCGACGTTATTAGTAGTTTTTAGATAAGTGTTTCTTTGTTTTAATACATGATTGTAATTTGAAAGTTCAGCTAAGTACGTTGGCTTAATTTGTCCAATATCTATATCTAAAAATTTCCGTCTTAGGCTAGGTGCACCTTTAACTAATTGAAGATCTTCAGGGGCAAAAAGTACGACAGTCATAGCCCCAATATAATCAGATAATTTTGCCTGTTTAAGATGGTTAACCTTAGTGATTCTTCCTTTTTCAGATAATTGAATATCTAAGCTAAGATGGCCGCTTTTGCGGATTACCTCACCTGTAATTTGTACATCATGGTGTTTAAAATGTACAAGTTCTTTATCAGAACGGGTACGATGACTTCGAGTCAAAGCCAAGAAGTAGATTGCTTCTAAAAAATTTGTCTTTCCTTGAGCATTGCGGCCAATGAAAATATTGAGGTTGGGTGAAAAATCTACTTGTGCTTCTTCATAATTACGATAATGTTTTAAAGAAATATTTTTTATCCACATTTTTATGTCCCTGGAAAGCGAACTGGTTTTTTGCTAGTTTTTGATTTATCTTTGTTGGTGTTTTTATTCATTTCTTTAACGATTGCTGAAACACGCTGTTTTTCAGCTATTTCTACATTACGTTCTTCAATTTCTTGATCTGATGGCTTCCTTATAATGATCTCGATATTTTGATCAGGAATAGTAATAATATCCCCCAGGCGGAGTTTCTTTCCACGCCTATTTTCAAGGTCACCGTTAAACAATACTTGATTATCCGCTAAAAATTTTTTAATGGCTCCGCCACTTTGAATGATACCAATCTCTTTTAGAAGTGATTGTAAAGTAATATATTCATCAAATAATTTATAATCCATGACTTTTTAATCTCCAATTTTAGATATCACATCATTATAGCATAAAATTATTTTTTGAGTTGAACTTATGATATGGAGACAAGATATAAAAAATGGGAGTAAATATTGGTTGACGACTTTGTCAATTTTGAAGAAGATTGAAATTTAGAATTAATCATATCTTGGATGTTTAATCTTTTTTAACGCCTTTAAAAATGATATAATCTTAGCTAACAATACAGAACACAAAGGATATTGAATGAAAATAGTTGAAGGCGTTTCTCTACATTTAATTAAAAACCAACAATTTAAGACTAATCATCTTACTTTTCGATTTTCAGGTGATTTTAATAATAAAACAGTAGCACGTAGATCGCTCGTTGCTCAAATGTTAGTTACTGCAAATGCTAAGTACCCTAAGGTACAAGAATTTCGAGAAAAGTTAGCTTCCTTATATGGTGCTAGTTTATCAACTAAGATTTCTACTAAGGGTCTTGTTCACATTGTTGATATTGATATTGTATTTGTTAAAAATACCTTTACTTTAGAACAAGAAAATATCGTTGAACAAATTATTACATTCTTGGAGGATATGCTGTTTTCTCCTTTAATTTCTTTAGAACAGTATCAAACATCTATTTTTGATACTGAGAAGAAAAACCTTATTCAATATTTAGAGGCCGATATTGAAGATAATTTTTATAGCAGTGACTTAGCACTAAAATCTTTATTCTACAATAATAAGACACTTCGTTTACCTAAGTATGGTACAGCATCTTTAGTGGAATCAGAAAATTCATTTACAGCTTATCAAGAATTTCAGAAGATGCTTAAGGAAGATCAATTAGATATTTTTGTCGTAGGAGATTTTGATGACTATCGAATGATTCAGGCATTTAATCGTATGGCATTTGAGCCACGTCACAAAGTATTAGCTTTTGATTATACGCAGACTTATGAAAATATAACGAGAAGTCAAGTAGAAGATAAGGACGTTAATCAATCTATTATGCAATTGGCTTATCATCTTCCAATAACTTATAAAGATGAAGATTATTTTGCTTTAATAGTATTTAACGGTTTATTTGGTGCTTTTGCCCATTCCTTGTTGTTTACAGAAATTCGAGAAAAGCAAGGTTTAGCCTATACTATAGGTAGTCAATTTGACAGCTTTACAGGTCTCTTTACGATATATGCAGGTATTGATAAAGAGAATCGTGAGCGTTTTTTGAAGCTTATTAATAAGCAATTCAATAATATTAAGATGGGCAGGTTCTCTTCTACATTATTGAAACAAACAAAAGATATATTGAAAATGAACTATGTTTTAGCTTCTGATAATCCTAAGGTCATAGTTGACCACATTTATCATGAACATTATTTAGATCAGTTTCATACTTCAGCACTATTCATTGACAAAGTGGACGATGTAACAAAATCAGATATTGTCAGCGTAGCAACAAAATTAAAATTACAAGCTTTTTATTTTTTGGAAGGAAACTAGGATGACAGTTAATAAAATAACTTATCAGAACCTTCAGGAGGAAGTATATAAGTTAACATTAGAGAGCGGGCTAAATGTATACCTTATTCCAAAACCATCATTTAAGGAAACTGTTGGAGTATTGACAGCAAATTTTGGATCACTCCATACAAGATATACGAGGAATGGTTGTGTAGAACATTATCCGGCAGGAATTGCTCACTTCTTAGAACATAAATTATTTGAACTGGATAAAGGACAAGACGCTGCAACTCAATTTACTAAATATGGCGCCGAGAGTAATGCCTTTACAACTTTTGATAAAACTAGTTTTTATTTTTCAACTATAAGTCACATTACAAACTGCTTAGATATACTACTTGACTTTGTATTGACAACAAACTTTACAGAAGAGTCAATTACTAAAGAAAAAGACATTATCAAACAAGAAATTGAAATGTATCAAGATGACCCTGAATATAGGCTTTATCAAGGAGTGTTATCGAACCTTTATCCCAACTCTCCATTAGCATTTGATATCGCTGGAGATTACCAATCAATCTCTCAAATAACCTTAACCGATTTACAAGAAAATCACAAAGACTTTTATCAGTTGTCTAATATGAATTTAGTTCTTGTTGGACAATTTAGTCCACAAGAAATTATAACTTACCTTCAAAAAAATTCTCATTTAACAAGTTACTCACAGAATATTGACCGAGATTCTATTAGTCTTGAACCTGTTATAAAAAACAACTCTTGCCATATGACAGTGACAAAACCTAAATTAGCTATTGGTTATCGAAAATCAAGTCATATGAGACATGGTTCTTACCTAAAAGAGAAAATCGGATTACAGCTATTTTTTGCAATGCTTTTAGGATGGACTTCTACAATTAATCAAGACTGGTACGAATCTGGTCAAATTGATGACTCTTTTGATATAGAAATTGAAGTTCATCCAGATTTTGAGTGCGTTATTATTTCTTTAGATACGACAGAGCCAATTGCTTTTTCAACTCAGTTGAGGTTATTGCTAAAAAATGCTTTGCAATCATCTGATCTTACCGAAAGCCACTTACAAAACGTTAAGAGAGAGCTCTATGGCGATTTTTTAAGGAGCTTAGATTCTATTGAAAATCTCGCAATGCAATTCGTCACCTATTTATATGATGGAAAAACGATGTATTTAGATTTGCCATCTATCGTTGAAGAATTAGACTTGGAAGATGTCATTACGATTGGTAAGGATTTCTTAGATAATGCTGACACATCTGACTTCGTTATTTTTCCAAAATCTTCGTAAATAATCTGAAATTTTGATATAATAAGGAAGCTTAGACATCTATAAAGTTGGTATGTCAAAAGTCTTTTACTAGTTTTGAAATAACATAATATAGGAATACTATGTTTCCAAAAGGAGAATTTATGGTGAAGAAAGAAAATATTCCGAATCTATTAACTGTAGTCAGAATTTTAATGATTCCGTTATTTATAGTATTAACTTCAGTAACAACAAGTACAACTTGGCATATTGTTGCAGCTATTGTATTTGCTATTGCAAGCTTGACCGATTACCTAGACGGTTATCTAGCACGTAAATGGCAATTAGTAACAAATTTTGGGAAATTTGCAGATCCATTAGCTGATAAAATGCTAGTTATGAGTGCTTTTATCATGTTAGTTGGACTAGACTTAGCACCGGCTTGGGTTTCAGCTATTATCATTTGTAGAGAGCTAGCAGTTACAGGTTTGCGTTTACTTTTAGTTGAAACAGGTGGAACAGTACTTGCTGCAGCTATGCCAGGGAAAATAAAGACGGCTACTCAAATGTTTGCAGTTATTTTTTTGTTAGTACATTGGATGACACTTGGTAACATCATGTTATACATTGCTTTATTCTTTACCTTGTATTCAGGCTACGACTATTTTAAAGGTGCAGGCTTCTTATTTAAGGATACTTTTAAATAATGACAAATATTATTACCGTTAATAATCTCTTTTTTAAATATGATAGTAATCAAACACATTATCAATTGGAGAATGTATCGTTTCATGTGAAACAAGGAGAATGGCTATCTATTATTGGTCATAATGGTTCTGGGAAATCCACTACTGTTCGTTTAATAGATGGGCTTTTAGAGGCGGAGTCAGGCCAGATTATCATTGATGGACAAGAGTTAACCGAAGATAATGTCTGGGAGTTACGTCACAAGATTGGCATGGTATTTCAAAATCCTGATAACCAATTTGTAGGGGCAACTGTTGAAGATGACGTCGCCTTTGGTTTGGAAAATAAAGGTATTCCTTTGAAAGACATGAAAGAAAGAGTGGACCAAGCACTTGATTTGGTAGGCATGTCTGAATTTAAAATGAGGGAGCCTGCACGTTTATCTGGGGGACAAAAGCAGCGTGTAGCCATTGCAGGAGCTGTAGCTATGCGTCCACAAGTTATCATCTTGGATGAGGCGACTAGTATGCTTGATCCTGAGGGACGATTGGAACTGATAAGAACGATACGAGCTATTCGTCAAAAATATAATCTTACTGTTATTTCAATTACACACGACTTAGATGAAGTTGCATTGAGTGATCGTGTCATCGTTATGAAAAATGGTAAAGTTGAGTCGACATCCACTCCAAAAGCGTTATTTGGTCGTGGAAATCGTTTGATTAGTTTAGGTTTAGATGTTCCCTTTACAAGTAGGTTAATGGCAGAACTGGCTGCTAATGGTCTTGATATAGGGACAGAGTATCTTACAGAGAAGGAATTAGAAGAACAATTATGGGAATTGAATTTAAAAATGTAAGTTATACCTATCAAGCCGGCACTCCTTTTGAAGGGCGTGCCCTTTTTGACGTCAATCTGAAAATTGAAGATGCTTCCTATACCGCGTTCATTGGGCACACAGGTTCTGGAAAATCAACTATTATGCAACTTTTGAATGGTTTACATATTCCTACAAAAGGTGAGGTAATTGTCGATGATTTTTCTATTAAAGCAGGGGACAAGAACAAAGAAATCAAATTTATAAGGCAAAAAGTTGGTTTAGTTTTTCAATTTCCAGAAAGTCAGCTTTTTGAAGAGACAGTTTTAAAAGATGTTGCTTTTGGACCACAAAATTTTGGTATTTCTCAGATTGAAGCTGAAAGGCTGGCTGAAGAAAAATTAAGGTTAGTTGGTATCAGTGAGGATTTATTCGATAAAAATCCATTTGAACTTTCTGGAGGGCAGATGAGGCGGGTTGCTATAGCTGGTATTTTAGCGATGGAACCCAAAGTACTAGTACTAGATGAGCCAACAGCTGGACTTGATCCTAAGGGAAGAAAAGAATTAATGACTCTTTTTAAAAATCTTCATAAAAAAGGAATGACTATCGTCTTAGTGACTCACTTAATGGACGATGTAGCGGATTATGCTGACTATGTGTATGTTTTAGAAGCAGGGAAAGTAACCTTATCAGGACAACCAAAGCAGATTTTTCAAGAAGTAGAACTTTTAGAAAGTAAACAATTAGGAGTTCCCAAAATCACCAAGTTTGCTCAAAGGCTATCTCATAAGGGATTAAATTTACCTAGTTTACCAATTACTATTAACGAATTTGTGGAGGCTATTAAGCATGGATAAATTGATTTTGGGACGTTACATACCAGGTAATTCTCTCATTCATAAATTAGATCCTCGAAGTAAGTTACTAGCCATGTTGCTTTTTATCATTATTGTTTTTTGGGCAAATAATGTAGTGACAAATGTGATCGTATTCATTTTTACGTTGGTTATTGTGGGTTTATCTCAGATAAAATTTTCCTATTTTTTCAATGGTATTAAACCGATGGTTGGTATTATTTTATTTACAACCCTGTTCCAGATGCTGTTTGCACAAGGCGGGCAGGTTATCTTCTCGTTTTGGATTTTTAGCATCACTAGCCTTGGGTTACAACAAGCAGCACTTATTTTTATGAGATTTGTTTTAATTATCTTCTTTTCGACATTACTTACCTTAACTACTACTCCGTTAAGTTTAGCAGATGCTGTTGAATCTTTGTTAAAACCATTGGAAGTACTGAGAGTACCAGCACACGAGATTGGTTTGATGTTATCCCTTAGCTTACGTTTCGTTCCTACTTTAATGGATGATACAACACGTATCATGAATGCTCAAAGAGCTCGTGGAGTTGATTTTGGAGAGGGAAACCTAATTCATAAGGTTAAGTCCATTATCCCTATTTTGATTCCATTATTTGCTTCTAGTTTTAAAAGAGCAGATGCGTTGGCAATTGCTATGGAAGCAAGAGGTTATCAAGGCGGAGCCAATCGTAGTAAGTACCGTTTATTGAAGTGGACTGTTCGGGATACTTTTAGTATATTACTGATGTTATTATTGGGTTTGAGTTTGTTTCTATTAAAAAATTAAAAGGTTAAGGTCAGTTTATGGTCTTAGCCTTTTCATTTATATAATGTGAAAAGCTCAACAACTTTACTTAAAGAAAACTAAAAATTGTTTTTTGGAGGCCTTTTCTTTATTAATTTACAATTTATTTGTAATAAATTTCATCTAAGGCAAAACAATTAGTAATATTTACAAGGTATGATAGTACGCGTATCAATTAATGAAAGAGAGCATATATTATGTCAATAACCTCGGTTAAAAAATCAAAACCATTTAAATTAGGAGTGGCAGGTCTTTTAGTGGGTGCTTCATTAGCTTTACCACTTTCAGTAAGCGCAGCATCTTATACCGTGAAATCAGGTGATACCTTATCAGCTATTGCTAAAAATCATAAAACTACGGTACAAGAGTTAGTGTCTCTCAATAGTATCAGTAATGCTGATGTCATCAGTATAGGTGATGTTTTAAAATTGGATAATTCTACAGCTAGTCAAGCAGAAGCAAAATCTCAACCAACAATTGAAAATTCAATGAATTCTTCATCAAATTTGAGTTCAAGTGATTCAGCCGCAAAAGAAGAAATAGCTCGTCGTGAATCAAATGGTAGTTATACTGCACAGAATGGACAATATTATGGAAGATATCAACTGTCTCAATCTTACCTAAATGGCGACTTATCTCCTGAAAATCAAGAAAAAGTAGCGGACAATTATGTGGCTTCTCGTTACGGATCTTGGTCGGCAGCGCTATCATTTTGGAATAGTAACGGTTGGTATTAATAAAAGTTGATAAAACAAAGAGATTTACTTAAAATTAAATCTCTTTGTAATATTTTTAACATCTATTCAATTGCAAGGTAACAAATAAAGTATAATATAGGTAACATGAATAAAAGAAGAAAATTATCAAAATTGAATGTAAAAAAACAACATTTAGCTTATGGAGCTATCACTTTAGTAGCCCTTTTTTCATGTATTTTGGCTGTAACGGTCATTTTTAAAAGTTCACAAGTTACCACTGAATCTTTGTCAAAAGCAGATAAAGTTCGCGTAGCCAAAAAATCAAAAATGACTAGGGCGACATCTAAATCAAAAGTAGAAGATGTAAAACAGGCTCCAAAACCTTCTCAGGCATCTAATGAAGCCCCAAAATCAAGTTCTCAATCTACAGAAGCTAATTCTCAGCAACAAGTTACTGCGAGTGAAGAGGCAGCTGTAGAACAAGCAGTTGTAACAGAAAACACCCCTGCTACCAGTCAGGCACAACAAGCTTATGCTGTTACTGAGACAACTTATAGACCTGCTCAACACCAGACAAGTGGCCAAGTATTGAGTAATGGAAATACTGCAGGGGCTATTGGCTCAGCAGCTGCAGCACAAATGGCTGCTGCAACAGGAGTCCCTCAGTCTACTTGGGAACATATTATTGCCCGTGAATCAAATGGTAATCCTAATGTTGCTAATGCCTCAGGAGCTTCAGGACTTTTCCAAACGATGCCAGGTTGGGGTTCAACAGCTACAGTTCAGGATCAAGTTAATTCAGCTATTAAAGCTTATCGTGCTCAAGGTTTATCAGCTTGGGGTTACTAGTGAATAGCTATAAATTAACTTTACACTGTTGTCAACAATAATTACAGATTGCTAAAACAAATAAATAAAAACGCTACAGCTTTACTGTAGCGTTTTTATTTATTTTCAGGGAAAGAGTAGAAAATTGATAAACTTTATTCCCCAAAAATTTCTTTACTATAACGTCTTCCTGTCGGCGTGGCAGCAAGTCCTCCTTCTGCAGTTTCACGAAAAGCAGTCGGTAAACTTGATCCAACTTGATACATTGCATCAATAACTTCATCTACTGGAATTTGCGATTCAATACCAGCCAAGGCCATATCAGCAGCAACAAGTGCAAAACTTGATCCAAGAGCATTCCGCTTCACGCAAGGGACTTCAACTAAACCTGCAACAGGGTCACAGATAAGTCCAAGCATATTTTTAATAACAAATGCTATAGCTTGGCTAGCTTGGAAAGGAGTACCTCCAGCAGCCATAACTAAAGCAGCCGCAGCCATAGCACTAGCTGACCCAACTTCAGCTTGGCAACCTCCTTCTGCACCTGAGATAGAGGCATTATTACCAATGACGAGACCAAATGCGCCGGCTGTAAATAGAAAATTAAGTTGCTCTTCTTCTGTTAAATTAAGCTTTTCAATGGCTGTAGAAATCACAGCTGGTAAACATCCTGCACTACCTGCAGTTGGTGTTGCACAGACCAGTCCCATCTTAGCATTTAACTCATTAACAGCCATAGCATTCCTAACGGCAGCTAGGATTGTGGTATCTGAAATAGTTTTTCCTGATTGTAAATATTGATCCATCTTGACAGCATCACCGCCTGTTAAACCACTGATTGATTTACTAGGGGTTAATCCATCAATAACAGAAGCTTTCATGACTTCAAGATTTCGGGACATAATATAACGAATTTCTTCACGACTTCTACCAGTCATTTCAATTTCCGTTTGGATCATGAGCTCTGCTATGTTACCCTTATGTTGGCTATTAGCTTGCTCTACCAGCTCTTCAATTGTATAAAACATAGTTACCCTTTCTCTTAATCAAAGAAGTTGACATTGTGTAAATGAGGAATAGCTTCTATCTTTTTGACAGCTTGTTGACAATCTCGTGAATCTACTTCTATAATCATGATAGCTTTTTCTCCTGCACTTTCGCGTGTTACATTCATTTGAGCAATATTAATGTTAAAGTCAGATAAAATATCAGTTACTTTAGCAATCATGCCAGGGATATCTTGGTGAACGATGATTAAAGTAGGAGTATTCATTGTTAATGAAACTGAGAACCCATTCAACTCAGTAACTTGGATGTTTCCGCCACCAATTGACACTCCTGTAATACTCATGCTCCTATCCCCATTTTTAACAGTTATTTTCGCAGTATTTGGATGTGGTGAATTACTATCTTTTAGGATATCCCAGTAAATCTTAATTCCTTTTTGATGAGCAATTTCAAGAGAGTTTTTAATATCTGGATTATCTGTATCCATTCCTAGAATCCCTGCAACCAATGCTTTATCAGTACCGTGTCCTTGGTAAGTTTTAGCAAAAGAATTGTATAAATGAAAGGTTACTTCACTAGGTTCACCAAAAATAGAATGGACAACTTTACCAATGCGGACAGCTCCTGCAGTATGACTACTTGATGGTCCAATCATAACAGGACCAATAATGTCGAAGACCGATTGAAATTTTAAATGTTTCATAGTTTTTCCTCGTGATTTTTGTACATTCTCATTATAACAGATTATTTCTAAAAAATATCATAAAAAGATAAAAAAACTGCAATGTAATAAATATTTATCATAACAAAAACATACAACTTGACAACAAATAGTGCTATAATATATAAGCACTTTTATAGTGTTTCTTAGTCAATATGATTGATCTAAGAACAACTTGGCCCTTCAAGCCTAAGTTAAAAATAAAACTTTTTGATGGGAGGAATTCTTATGACTGATAATTCAAACATTCGTGTCGTTGTAGGCATGAGTGGAGGTGTTGATTCATCAGTAACTGCCCTGCTTTTAAAAGAGCAAGGTTATGATGTTATTGGTGTTTTTATGAAAAATTGGGATGACACAGATGAATTTGGTGTTTGTACGGCTACTGAAGATTATAAAGATGTTGCTGCTGTTGCTGATCAGATCGGCATACCATACTACTCTGTCAACTTTGAAAAAGAGTATTGGGACAGGGTTTTCGAATATTTTTTAGCAGAATATCGAGCAGGTCGTACCCCAAACCCAGATGTTATGTGTAATAAGGAAATTAAATTTAAAGCATTTCTAGATTATGCGATGACATTAGGTGCTGACTATGTAGCAACAGGTCATTATGCACAAGTAACACGTGATGAAAACGGAATAGTTCATATGCTCAGAGGAGTAGATAATAATAAGGATCAAACTTATTTTCTAAGTCAATTATCTCAGGAGCAATTGCAAAAAACGTTATTTCCACTTGGTCATTTACAAAAACCAGAAGTTCGCCGTATAGCTGAAGAAGCAGGACTTGCGACCGCTAAGAAAAAAGACTCTACTGGTATTTGTTTTATTGGAGAAAAAAATTTCAAGGATTTCCTGGGTCAATATTTACCGGCTCAACCAGGTCGTATGATGACTGTTGATGGTCGTGACATGGGTGAACATGCTGGTTTAATGTATTATACTATTGGTCAAAGAGGGGGCCTTGGTATTGGTGGGCAACATGGTGGAGATAATAAACCTTGGTTTGTAGTTGGAAAGGATTTAAGTAAAAATATTCTTTATGTCGGTCAAGGTTTCTATCATGAGTCATTGATGTCAACTAGCTTGACAGCTTCTGAAATCCACTTTACACGTGATATGCCTAATGAATTTAAGCTAGAATGTACGGCTAAGTTCAGATATCGTCAACCTGACAGTAAAGTTACAGTTTACGTAAAAGGTAATCAAGCAAGGGTTGTGTTTGATGATTTACAACGAGCAATCACACCAGGTCAAGCTGTTGTTTTTTATAATGAACAAGAATGTTTAGGTGGTGGGATGATTGATCAGGCTTATCGTGATGATAAAATCTGTCAATACATTTAATTGACACTTAATTATTAAGTGAGGTAATCGTATGATTTCAAAATTTATTTTAGCTTTCATGGCTTTTTTCGCCATTATGAATCCCATTTCTAATTTGCCAGCTTTTATGGCTTTAGTAGCTGATGATGATCAGAAGATTTCACGTCGGATTGCAGCAAAAGGAGTATTACTTGCTTTTGTCATTATTGTAATCTTTGTATTAAGTGGCCACTTACTTTTTAACTTATTTGGGATTACCCTAGCCGCCCTAAAAATATCTGGTGGAATATTGGTCGGCATTATAGGTTATAAAATGATTAATGGCATACATTCACCAACCAATAAAAACCTAGAGGAACATAAGGATGATCCAATGAATGTGGCAGTTTCACCATTAGCAATGCCCCTTTTGGCAGGTCCGGGTACTATTGCAACTGCTATGGGTTTATCAAGTGGTGGTTTATCTGGCAAACTCATTACTATACTTGCTTTTGCCATACTATGTGTGATAATGTATGTTATTTTAATAAGTGCAAACGAAATTACTAAATTTCTTGGAAAAAATGCAATGACTATAATCACCAAAATGATGGGACTTATTTTGATGACTATCGGGATAGAGATGCTAATAACAGGCATAAA
This sequence comes from Streptococcus agalactiae, assembly GCF_949788565.1. NCBI lineage: Bacteria > Bacillati > Bacillota > Bacilli > Lactobacillales > Streptococcaceae > Streptococcus > Streptococcus agalactiae. The sequence continues at coordinate 1,978,120 of NZ_OX460931.1, read as the reverse complement.
AATTGGTTTTCATTTAACATAGTCTGTCCCCTCTGGTTGACTTTTAAAAGATAAATGCTAAAATAAATTTAACAATAACTATGATGGTCAAAGCTCATGGAATTTGTAAGTCTTTTTGACGTACAATTTTCGAGAGTTTTGGCTATTTTTGTGTTTTAATGAATTAGACTTTGAAATTGGAAAGGAATAAAATGACACATAATTTTGCAGAAAACTATGATATTATCGTTGTTGGAGCGGGTCATGCAGGTGTGGAAGCTAGTCTAGCTGCTAGTCGTATGGGATGTAAGACACTTCTAGCTACTATCAATTTAGAAATGTTAGCATTTATGCCTTGTAATCCTTCTATAGGTGGCTCTGCTAAAGGTATCGTTGTCAGAGAGATTGACGCTTTAGGTGGTGAAATGGGTAAAAACATTGATAAAACCTATATCCAAATGAAAATGCTCAATACAGGTAAGGGGCCTGCTGTCCGTGCCTTAAGAGCACAAGCTGATAAAGCCCTCTATGCACAAACAATGAAGCAAACTGTAGAAAAGCAAGAAAACCTTACCTTAAGACAAGCTATGATTGACGAAATACTTGTTGAAGATGGAAAGGTTGTGGGGGTTCGTACAGCAACTAATCAGAAATTTTCAGCAAAATCTGTTGTTATAACAACAGGTACTGCTCTTCGAGGAGAGATTATATTAGGTGATCTTAAGTACTCCTCGGGCCCTAATAATAGTTTAGCTTCTGTGACATTGGCAGATAATTTAAGAGACCTAGGATTAGAAATTGGTCGTTTCAAAACTGGAACACCTCCTCGTGTAAAAGCCTCCTCTATTAATTATGAAAAGACAGAGATACAACCTGGGGATGAGCAACCAAATCATTTTTCATTTATGTCTAGGGATGAAGATTATATTACTGACCAGGTACCGTGCTGGTTGACCTATACGAATACTTTGAGTCATGACATCATCAATCAAAATCTACACCGTGCTCCTATGTTTTCTGGAATCGTTAAGGGAGTTGGTCCTAGATATTGTCCGTCAATTGAAGATAAAATTGTGCGTTTTGCTGATAAAGAGCGCCACCAACTCTTCTTAGAACCAGAAGGTAGACACACTGAAGAAGTTTATGTCCAAGGGCTATCAACGAGTCTTCCTGAGGATGTTCAAGTTGATTTATTACGTTCTATAAAAGGGCTTGAAAATGCTGAAATGATGCGTACAGGCTATGCTATTGAGTATGATATTGTATTGCCTCATCAATTAAGAGCAACACTCGAAACAAAAGTAATTGCTGGTTTGTTTACTGCAGGACAGACTAATGGTACTTCAGGTTATGAAGAAGCTGCTGGTCAAGGGTTGGTTGCTGGGATCAACGCTGCTCTTAAAGTTCAAGGGAAGCCAGAACTTATTTTAAAACGAAGTGATGCTTACATTGGTGTCATGATTGATGATTTAGTTACCAAAGGGACTCTAGAACCATATCGTCTGTTGACAAGTCGCGCAGAATATCGTCTGATTCTTCGTCATGATAATGCAGATATGCGTTTAACAGAAATCGGTTATGAGATTGGCCTAGTAGATGAAGAGCGTTATGCGATATTTAAAAAGCGTCAAATGCAATTTGAAAATGAATTAGAACGTTTAGACTCTATAAAGTTAAAGCCAGTTTCTGAGACAAATAAACGGATTCAAGAATTGGGCTTTAAACCTTTGACAGATGCTTTAACTGCCAAAGAATTTATGCGCCGCCCACAAATCACATATGCAGTAGCAACGGATTTTGTTGGTTGTGCTGATGAGCCATTAGACAGTAAGGTTATTGAACTTTTGGAAACTGAAATTAAATACGAAGGCTATATTAAAAAGGCTTTAGATCAAGTTGCAAAAATGAAACGAATGGAAGAAAAACGTATTCCCCCTCATATTGACTGGGACGACATTGATTCTATCGCAACAGAAGCTAGACAAAAATTCAAAAAAATTAACCCAGAAACGCTAGGTCAGGCTAGTCGTATTTCAGGAGTTAATCCAGCCGATATTAGTATTTTAATGGTTTACCTTGAAGGAAGACAAAAAGGCCGTAAAAATATCAATTGATAATAGTGTTCGCCCCTGTTTATCAGGGGCGTTTTGTGTTATAATTAGGTCTTAAGAGGTTATTTAATGAAAAGATTTCGTTTTGCAACCGTCCATTTAGTTTTAATAGGCCTGATTTTATTTGGACTATTAGCTATTTGTGTTAGGTTATTTCAATCCTATACGGCTCTATTATTGGCTATTTTTGTTGCTTTATCTTTTGTTGTTGCCTTATTATATTACCAAAAGATAACTTATGAACTATCTGAAGTTGAACAAATTGAATTACTTAATGATCAAACAGAAGTTTCTCTTAAGAGTCTTCTTGAACAAATGCCAGTTGGTGTTATACAATTTGATCTTGAAACAAATGATATTGAGTGGTTTAACCCTTATGCAGAATTGATTTTCACTGGGGATAATGGCCATTTTCAGTCTGCTACTGTTAAAGATATCATTACTAGTAGACGTAATGGAACGGCTGGGCAATCATTTGAATACGGTGATAACAAATATTCAGCTTATTTGGATACAGAGACGGGTGTTTTCTATTTCTTTGATAATTTCATGGGGAATAGAAGAAACTATGATAGTTCAATGCTACGTCCAGTTATTGGTATTATTTCCATTGATAACTACGATGATATTATGGATACTATGTTAGAGGCTGATATGTCAAAGATTAACGCCTTCGTGACTAGTTTTATTTCTGATTTTACACAGTCTAAAAATATTTTTTATCGTCGTGTCAATATGGATCGATACTATATTTTTACCGACTATAGCGTTTTAAATACATTGATAAAAGATAAATTTGATATTTTAAATGAGTTTCGAAAACGCGCTCAGGAAAACCATTTATCATTAACATTAAGTATGGGAATTTCTTATGGTGATGGTAACCATAATCAAATTGGGCAAATTGCTTTAGAAAATCTTAATACAGCACTCGTTCGCGGAGGAGATCAAATAGTAGTACGTGAAAATGATAGTAGTAAAAAAGCACTTTACTTTGGTGGTGGTGCTGTTTCAACTATTAAACGTTCACGAACACGTACCAGAGCTATGATGACTGCTATTTCTGACCGTTTGAAAGTAGTTGATAGTGTCTTTATTGTGGGACACAGGAAATTGGACATGGATGCACTAGGTGCATCTGTAGGGATGCAATTTTTTGCTAGTAATATTGTTAATGCCAGTTATGTAGTTTATGACCCAAATGACATGAATTCTGATATTGAAAGAGCAATTGATTACTTGCAAGAAGACGGCGAAACACGTCTCGTAAGTGTTGAGAGAGCTTTTGAACTAATTACTCAAAATTCTTTATTAGTCATGGTAGACCATTCTAAAACAGCTTTAACCTTATCTAAGGAATTCTTTAACAAGTTTGCAGATGTTATTGTGGTAGATCATCATAGAAGAGATGAAGATTTTCCCAAAAATGCTGTCCTTTCATTTATAGAAAGTGGCGCAAGTAGTGCCAGCGAATTAGTTACAGAATTGATTCAATTTCAACAAGCTAAAGATAAATTAAGCCGCAGTCAAGCAAGTATTTTAATGGCTGGTATCATGCTTGATACAAGAAATTTTGCATCTAATGTAACGAGTAGAACTTTTGATGTGGCAAGCTATTTACGCGGTTTAGGTAGTAATAGTATGGCTATTCAAAAAATATCAGCTACAGATTTTGATGAATATCGTTTAATTAATGAATTGATTTTAAAAGGTGAGCGTATTTATGATAACATCATTGTTGCTACCGGAGAAGAACATAAAGTTTACTCGCATGTTATAGCTAGTAAAGCAGCTGACACCATGTTGACAATGGCAGGTATTGAGGCTACTTTTGTTATTACTAAAAACAGTTCAAATATTGGTATTTCAGCGCGCAGTAGAAATAATATCAATGTCCAGCGCATTATGGAAAAACTTGGTGGTGGCGGACATTTTAGTTTTGCTGCTTGTCAAATACAAGACAAGTCTGTAAAGCAAGTTAGACGCATGTTACTTGAAATAATTGACGAAGATTTAAGAGAAAATAGTACAGTCGAAAATAGAAGGGATTAATTGAGATGAAAGTTATTTTTTTACAAGATGTTAAGGGGAAAGGAAAAAAGGGTGAGGTTAAGGAAGTACCTACTGGTTATGCTCAAAACTTCTTATTAAAAAAGAATCTAGCTAAAGAAGCAACGACACAAGCTATCGGTGAATTAAAAGGAAAACAAAAGTCCGAAGAAAAAGCGCAAGCAGAAATTTTAGCACAGGCACAGGAGCTGAAAACACAATTAGAATCCGAAACTACACGAGTGCAATTTATTGAAAAGGTAGGTCCAGATGGTCGTACGTTTGGTTCTATCACAGCCAAAAAGATTGCTGAAGAGTTACAAAAACAATACGGCATTAAAATTGACAAACGTCATATTGATTTAGATCATACTATTAGAGCGATTGGTAAGGTTGAAGTACCAGTAAAATTACATAAACAGGTTTCTTCACAGATTAAGCTTGATATCAAAGAAGCGTAAACTGAGAGATGATAAAGGTTGACAAGTCAGGAGGAATGAAGTTTGGCAGAAGTATCTGAGCTAAGAGTACAACCTCAAGACCTGTTGGCAGAACAGGCCGTTTTAGGATCTATCTTTATCTCACCAGAGAAACTGATTATGGTGAGAGAATTTATAAGTCCAGATGATTTTTATAAATATTCACACAAAGTTATCTTCAGAGCGATGATTACCTTAGCTGATAGAAATGATGCAATTGATGCTGCTACTGTTAGAAATATTTTAGATGACCAAGGTGATCTTCAAAACATTGGTGGGTTGGGCTATATTGTTGAATTAGTTAATAGTGTTCCAACAAGTGCTAATGCGGAGTTTTATGCCAAAATAGTTTCTGAGAAAGCCATGTTGCGAGATATCATTTCTAAGTTGACAGATACTGTCAATATGGCCTATGAAGGAAATGATTCTGATGAAATTATTGCTACCGCTGAGAAGGCTTTAGTTGATATTAACGAACACAGTAATCGTAGTGGGTTTAGAAAGATATCTGATGTTTTAAAAGTTAATTACGAAAACTTAGAATTACGTTCACAGCAAACCTCAGATGTCACAGGTTTACCAACTGGATTTAGGGATTTAGACAGGATTACTACAGGTTTACATCCAGATCAATTAATCATCTTAGCGGCTCGTCCTGCAGTAGGTAAAACAGCCTTTGTTTTAAATATTGCTCAAAATGTTGGAACTAAACAAAATAGACCTGTAGCTATTTTTTCACTTGAAATGGGGGCTGAGAGTTTAGTTGACCGTATGTTGGCAGCAGAGGGAATGGTTGATTCCCATAGTTTACGAACTGGTCAGTTGACGGATCAAGATTGGAATAATGTAACGATTGCTCAAGGAGCTTTGGCGGATGCGCCAATTTATATTGATGATACGCCCGGGATTAAAATTACAGAAATTAGAGCACGCTCTAGGAAGTTATCTCAAGAAGTTGATGATGGTTTGGGTTTAATCGTCATTGACTACCTCCAATTAATTTCAGGAACTAGACCAGAAAATCGTCAGCAAGAAGTTTCTGAAATTTCAAGGCAGTTGAAGATTTTAGCTAAAGAATTAAAGGTTCCTGTTATCGCATTAAGCCAGCTCTCTCGTGGGGTTGAGCAAAGGCAGGATAAACGACCGGTCTTATCTGATATTCGTGAATCTGGATCGATTGAACAAGATGCTGACATTGTTGCTTTCTTATATCGAGATGATTATTATCGTAGAGAGGGCGAAGAAGCAGAGGAAATTGTAGAAGATAATACCGTTGAGGTTATTTTAGAAAAGAACCGTGCTGGTGCGCGTGGGACAGTAAAATTAATGTTTCAAAAGGAATATAATAAATTTTCTAGTATAGCTCAATTTGAAGAATAGGAGATGTTAATATGAGTGATGCATTTGCAGATGTTGCAAAAATGAAAAAAATAAAAGAAGATATCAAGTCACATGAGGGACAGATGGTAGAACTTACTCTCGAAAATGGTCGTAAGAGGGAAAAAAATAAAATTGGGCGCCTAATTGAAGTTTACCCATCTTTGTTTATCGTAGAGTATAAGGATACTGCAGCTGTACCAGGAGCAATTGATAATACTTATGTAGAGTCTTACACTTATTCAGATATTTTAACTGAGAAAACTTTAATTCGTTATTTTGATGACGAGTCAGCAGAATAATATGAAAACCTCGACTGAGGTTTTTTGTTTCTATAAAAAAATTTACTAATTCTCTATTGGTGGTTAGAATTAAGAATTTTTCTTATTATAATCGGAAATACTTATTAGATATCTATTTGTATTTAAGGTTTAAGAGATATAAAAACTTGATTCAATATTATTTTCATGATATAATATAGCTTGTGTGAAATAACAGCAGAAAAATATGAAGCTCGTCAACAGGTGGTTAACTAATCTAGTACCCTTTGCTGTTTAGGCGAAAATCCCCTGCACGAATCAGGATTTTTTAAATCGTTATTTCCTCAATTATTTTAGAGGAGGACATTTAGATGTCACGTTATACTGGTCCATCATGGAAACAATCACGTCGCCTTGGTTTATCACTTACAGGCACAGGTAAAGAATTGGCACGTCGTAACTACGTACCTGGTCAACACGGTCCTAATAACCGTAGCAAGCTTTCAGAATATGGCTTGCAGTTAGCTGAGAAACAAAAACTTCGTTTTTCATACGGACTTGGTGAAAAACAATTCCGTAACTTGTTCGTACAAGCTACTAAAGCAAAAGAAGGAACTCTTGGTTTTAACTTTATGGTTCTTTTAGAGCGTCGTCTTGATAACGTTGTTTATCGTTTAGGACTTGCAACAACTCGTCGCCAAGCTCGTCAATTTGTTAACCATGGTCATATCCTTGTTGATGGTAAACGTGTTGATATCCCATCATACCGCGTTACTCCAGGACAAGTTATTTCAGTTCGTGAAAAATCAATGAAAGTACCTGCAATCCTTGAAGCTGTTGAAGCTACTTTAGGACGTCCAGCTTTCGTATCATTTGATGCTGAAAAACTTGAAGGTTCATTGACTCGCCTTCCAGAACGCGATGAAATTAACCCAGAAATCAATGAAGCACTTGTCGTTGAATTCTACAACAAAATGCTTTAATTTTAAGATATATCTTACAGAAAGCCTACAACAGTGGGCTTTTTGTCTTATCTTAAAACATTGATTTCTGGGTTTGCTTACTTTTTTGCTAACTTTTGATTTTTTACTATATTGAGTTAATTGCTGTTTCAAAGAATGAGACAGCTTTTTTTGCATTCTCTTTTGATAAATGGCTATAAATATCCATAGTCATAGATAGAGTAGAGTGCCCTAATCTATATTGGAGTTCTTTGTAGGGGATACCTGTGTTCAGCAATAAACTAGCGTGAGTGTGACGAAAACCATGGAAGCCTATATTCGATACATTTGCTCTTTTAAAATGTGTTCTTAATCGAGTTTGTAAGGTTCTATTGTTTGGGTACTTATGGATAAAATCAGAAAATACCACTGTTTCTGAACGCCCTAACTTCCATGCTTCTTGAATCTGTCGTCGTCTATACTGCTTAAGCATTGTAACTGTTTGATTATCTATGTCAATTTCACGATAGCTTGACTTTGACTTTGGACTATTAATTTCTTGCTTGTAATTTAGCGTTTTTGTGACATGAACAACGGCATTATCCAAGTCGATATCTGACCAGTTTAGAGCTAACGCTTCATTAATGCGACAACCTGTAGCTAATAAAAACTTATAAAGTGTGACTTCATAGAAGTATCTGTATTTACTTTTATCTAGATTGTTTAAGTAGTTGAAAAATGTTCTTAGTTCATCATTTTCGAAATGCTTTACTCTTTTAGTGTTAGCTTTCTTAGTGTTGCGAGGGAGAATGACCTCACGCGCAGGGTTGAATGGTATAGCTTGCATGATAACGCCATACTGTAGTATACGTTTATTCAGCGCGTGTATTCTGTCATAATGGAGGTAAGCTTTTCTTTCTCCTTTATTAGTTTTATCAGCTAGTTTATTGATGATAGACTGTATAAGTGGTGTCGTTAACTTATCAAGCTTATATGCTCCAAAAATTGGTATGACATGAACGGTTAACAGCTTTTCAGTAGCTAGCTGAGTATTGTATTTTACGGTATGTTTGTAACTATCCCACCATAAGGTTGCAAGTTCCTGATAACTTGTTACGGAAGTAGCTTTGAAGCGAGTAGAACCATTTTTTATAAACTCGACAGCTTCTTGCTTAGCTTTTTCTCTAACTTCTTTCTTAGTTCGTCCTGTTATTTTAGTAGTTACTTTTTTACCTGTTACTTTATCAGTACCAAGATAAATACTGGCACGATAAATTACCGTACCATCTTTCTTTTTTACTTCAGTTATTTTCATGATCATAAACCTTTCCATCAGCAGGCAAGCTATTATTAAAGGGATTTTAGGTTTATATCATGCCAGAGCTTACGAGAAGATTCTTATTTCGTTTGTTTTGGAGAAGTCGGTAAAATTACCTGGTTAAAGGTTAAAATGCGATTATGGATGATTTAAAGCTGTTTTTCAGGGGTTTTTGACAAAGTTAGCTTACTGGATAGCTAACAAAATCCTTTACATTTAGAACGTGCGTGATATAATATAGTTAACAAAGATAACTTGTGAAGGATTAACGCTGGGTCCCAGAATGGGGTAAGCCTTCGGGCTGAGCATTCCTATGTGCCAGGGGTTATCTTTTTTATTTAGATTTTTTCAGACTTTCAACAAAATGTTGAGGGTCTTTTTCTATTTCAGAGATAATAAAATCAACGAATTTTTGAGAATAAGTGTAGTGTTCAGATTTACCTATTTTATGGCAATAAGAATATTTTTCATCAGACTTTATTGAATAGAAATCAATCACTAATGTTAGGACATATTGATTAAAACCAGATTTATAATTAAGTTTAATATTCTTTTTATTTAGTCTATCATTTACAACAGATATAATATTTGCATATGAATATTTGTGCGTTTCTGATGGATCTTTTAAATCTTTTAAAATAGCAACTTGAGAAGGTGATTGATTTGCAATTGATACTATAAAATCGGCTTCAGATTTTTTCTTAGTAATATAAAGATTTTGTTTAATACCAATAGCGAATTTATCAGAATTATACTCTGTCACTAAGACATCTATGGCATTTGCCTGTTGGATGAATTTTTCAGCAATTTCCGCAGGATATTTTAATCTAATTTGTTCGTTAGATAATGGTTCGTAAGTTGCAGTGATAGTTAAAAAATTTTGGGAAATGGCCTTTGTAACGTCTCTTGAATGAAATCGTTGAAGTTCATTGACATAGTTAAGTACACAAGCTTGGAAAAGTGGAGCATACTTTAATTCATAATCTTCTGTTATGTAGTGAGTACTAATATTCCTTAGTTCAATAATGCGCTCAAGATTAAGTCGAATTCTAGTGCTGTTGTCCGAGTATATTTTTTTTATAACACCTTCTAAGCTTAGTGTTCTATCAGGATTATCCTTAAAATAGATAGATTGATTACGATTTAACATTTCAGCTTTAAGCATCAATTCCCAAGCATTACAAATAAAGAAACTAAAGCCCTCAATTCGGTACTTAATCGTTGGTTTATTGTATATTTCAAGTCCCATAATAAAAGCTTCAATACTTTTATCAACTAACCTTGTACTTAAATTCTCCATATATTTCCTTTCTAGTTTTTTTCACGCGCTTCGAAATCGATCTGTACAATTTTATTAACATCAACAAAATACTTAACCACAAGTTTTCAGAATTTTTTCTAATTTAGTATCTTTAAGGTTACCCCCATCATAAAAAAATGTTGTTCAATCCAAGTTTTGAAACCGGTGGGAAGGGTCAACTGTCCAAATATTTGCTTTTTTTATCGCACGACCCCCCACCCCGAAGATAAGAATACTAAATTATCACATCATTAAAGAGACAAACGTTTCTAACTGCCATTGCTTTTATTGGAGGAGTAGTTGCATAAGTTGGAAATCGATTATACTTTTGCAAAGTGAATGATGAAAATAGCTCATGAATTACCAAATTTCCCGACGTTAGGAAATATCGGAACAGAAGCTCTCTACCTTATTGCCACCCTACCAGATAACCAAAAGCAAGAACAGCTTGATTGCTGAATTAGCGTGAATCTTTTTCAGATACGGAATACAGTAAAAGCTGTGGAAGATAATAATTCTTTATATATAGAAATTTCCATCTTGATCGGCTGGTTTTAGGATTGCTAAGATTCCTTCAACAACTCCAATGAATCCAGGGATAAATGTCCAACAGAAAATAAGGTATAGGATTCCTGTTCCTGTTTTACCGGCATAAAATTTATGTAAGCCAAATTCACCTAAAAACAGAGCTAATAGAACATAAATTACTTTATTTACTTTTCTTGGCATAAATTTTTCTCCTTTGTATAAAGCGTTTAAATACAGATACCATGGTTTTGTTTATATAGATAAAACCCTTGAAAATACTGGCGCGTGGGCTTTAAAAAAACTTGAAGTTAAATCTCAAATACGTTGGCTAATAAAGTCATTAAATCCATGTTAACAATGGTTTCACTAGCTTGTAGTGGTTCGCCATCTATATAATAATCAGTGATACGGCCATCTTTCATGATGGCTTTTACATTGTCTTTGGCAATTCTGCCAGTGGTTACTTGTTGGTGTAAGTCATTTAAATCTATCATACTTATTTATTCGTAATTTGTGAGGGAAAGTAAGGAAAGGTTGATATATTTTTTTCTTAGCATGTGGACGGTTGAAACGACCTTACTAATAGTAATGTCTGTTTTGGGGTGTTTTCAAGTCACGCCATACTTTTAGGGTATAGTGTGGACGGTTGGGGGAGTACGTGTAAATTTTAATAATTTCTTTCTTTCTCTATTATTGCTTGATATTCTGAAACTGCTCTATACAATACTAGATCATATAAATCTAACGCATATTCATATATTTTAGTAGATAATTCATCATGCTTTAATGAATTGAGTGAACGTATTATATTAGTTATACTTTCAGCCTCGTTACGAGCGCTGATAGAAGTATTTTTTAATGTATCAATCTCATTTTTTAAAGTTTTGAGAAACTCTAATCTATCTCTTTGAAGTATGTTTATATCATCTCCAAAATAATCTTTACCTACATGGGTAATTTCATTCAAATTAAAATCTGATTGGCCTAATAAATAAGTTATGTTTGTATCTAATAAATCAGCTAGAATTTTTATTTTATCTGATGGGATTGGGCTTTCCGACCGTTCCCATCTAGTAATTGTCCTAGGATTCACTTTTATTTCATGAGCAAGTTCTTTTTTAGTAAACTTGCTTTTTCTTATAAGTTCCGCTAAACGATTTTTTACATTAGACATATTGGGTGCTCCTTATTTTACACCACAAATATATCATCAAAGTGACAAATATGTCAACACATAGGCAAAAAAACTTGACAAGTGACATAATTGTCATTATAATTATTTTATAAAGTGACAAATATGTCTGTAGGAGGTCGGAAAATGACAAATAATTTTAGAGTTGTTTTAGCCAAGAAGCGAAAAAAAATCGCTGACGTGGCAAAAGCTACAGGTTTATCAAAAACAACGCTAACAGCTTTGTACTATGAACGTACCAAGAACCCCGAAGTAGAAACGCTTTTGAAGATTGCTAACTTTTTGGGTGTTACGCTAGATGAATTACTAACGGTTGAAGAATAGGAGGAACATCATGAATCTAGTATATTTAGACGGCAAGAAAGAGCCGTATACGACACAAGACATCATAGCTGAACATGCTGAAATTGATAACATTTCAGTGAGAAAGCTAATTGATAAGCACAGAGAAGATTTAGAAGCCTTTGGGGTTTTGTCATTTGAAATCCATAAACCCCACAAAGGTTCTTTAGGTGGGCGACCTAGAAAAATCTATCGCTTAAATGAACAGCAGGCGACTTTATTAGTTACTTACCTAGATAATACCAATCCAGTTAGGGTGTTTAAACAAAACCTAGTCAAGGCATTCTTTGGAATGCGAGAAGAACTCACTCAAATTAGGTTACAGCGTTCTCTTGAAGCTCCTAAACGAAAAACGCTTAATGAAGCTATCAAGACATGGGAACACGCGCCTAAAATGGCTTATCCGACTGTGTACAATCTATTGCTTAAAGCTGTTACTGGTAAGAATAGCAAGCAATTAAAAGCAACCAGAGGTTGTTATTCTGGTATTGACTGCTTAAACTCAATTGAGCTAGCACAGTACACCGCTTTAGAAGATATGGCAATCGCTCTTATCAATCTTAATTTTACCTATCAAGATATTAAGACAATGGCATTAAAAAACACGCTACAAGGCGCGTGAGAACAACAAAAAAGGCTTTGACAGCGACCAAACTTCCAAGCCTTTGACTAGTATAACTAAACTCAATTAATAAAGCAGGCAAGCTATTATTAAAGGGGTTTTAGTAAAAGATTTGATACTTCCATTGTATCATACTACCGCAGAGCAGGCAACGACTTAACAGTTGCAGTTCTCCCCGACAAAACAACAATAATCAAATAACGAGGTAAAACAGTGAATATCATAAAACAAGTAAAAAGTTCTTTTGGAGAACTTGAAATTGATTTTTATCTGGACAGGAATAGAAATATTTTTGTGACGATTGAACAATTAGCGCAGGGATTTGGATATAAGAGCCGAAATGCTATTGAAAAGATGATAGAGCGCCAACCCTACCTCAAAGAAAAGCGATTTTCAGTTACTGACAAATTGTCAGCTACTGATGGCAAACAATACGAGACCCGACTATTCAATAAGCGAGGAATTTTTGAGATCGGTATGCTGTCCAAAACGGAGAAAGGTAAAATCTTTCGTCAATGGATTTATGACCATATCGAAGAACTAGAAAGAGAAAACGCTAACTTTAAACTGATACGAGAGCTTGAAAAGTCTAATCATAAAGAATTAACACAAGCTATCAAGGATTGGGAACACTTTAATCAATGGAGCTACAAGGCTATTAGCGACCTTTTGCTAAAATCTGTCACAGGACAGACTGCTAAACAACTGAAACAGTCACGGGTAGGTTATGAAATTGCATTAGATTGCCTAAGTGCTGATGAGTTGACGCGATATAGAAAACTTGAACAAAAAGTAATTGTCCTATTGGAGCTCAATGCAGAATATAACGATATTAAAAAATTAGTCCTTTAACAACTGAATAGAGTACGCAAAAAAGTTTGATTTAGGGGTTGACTTATGTACGTGCTTATCATATGATATAAGCACGGGCTTAAATGAAAGGAGGAACTCCTATGAGTCCAAAAATGGGCAGACCTGTAAAAGGTACAGCTAAACGTGATAAACGGCTGGAAGTTCGTTTGACCGCTGACGAGTATAATGCAATACAAGAAACAGCGGATAAAAATGGATTATCTAAAGCGGATTTAATCGTTAAAGCTGTAAACTCTTATGAGTCTGAAAAATAAAAAAGTTCCTAACGTGGTATAGTTTGGCGACCGTACACGTTAGGAACTCCCAGCACCCACAAAGTAGGTACGTAAATAGTATATCATGCGTACTCTATTTTGTGAACCTAAAATTCATAGAAAGGGAGTGCGCTTTTTGTGTGCTCAAAAATCAAAACAACATGATTAAGAAAAAAAGAAATCCGAGAGTGTTATTTAGAAACGTCGCTTATAAACTATCTGAAATTGAAGGGAAAACATTAACAGAAACCGCTTCTTTTTCTTGGTTTTGGGAATTCAGAAGTTTGCAGAAGCGCCCTATACAAATGGAAGCGTAAAAAATGGCTAAAATTCGACCTCAAAAACGGTCATTATCGTAATGTTGAAGTATTACATGAAGTTACGCTTGAAAAAATGGCTAATAAGGAATTAAAAGAGCAAGGACTCATTTATAAAGCTAACATTTACTATGAACAAGTGGTCTCGACATCCGAAATTATAGAAGACATTAAAACCAAAACACAAGATAGAATTAAAGCCATCCACTTACAACAAAAAGCGCTAGAGCGTATCCCTAGCGAGTTATTCGCAGAATTATACACTAACATGAACTAATCAGGGAGCTACCCCTTAAACCTAGCATGAATCTAGTATAGGAAACCGGCAATTACACAGAAAATAAAATTAAGCGAGAAAAAACATAATGAAATATAGAGTAGAAACAAATCCTTTTTCAAAAGATAGATACACTCCTGAACAACGAGAAATGTTCAAAAATCGCCAACTCAGCAAAGATAAAGCTGAAGTCTATTTCACTCGACTATATAACCAACATATTGCTCGGGTGATTATTGCTAATGTAATGGCAGAGTATACGACTACATTCAGGAAAAGTGCCACTACTTTTGAAGAAGCATGGGGCGCTTTAGGTTATAAACAAACCACAGAGATTGTCTTTAGAGCCGTTAACGGTTTACCTTGTTCAGAGAAAGACACAGGGGAATTAGAAACTTATTTAAGTGAGGTATCGGCATGATGCAAGAACTTAACCTTACACCAACACAGACACTTATTTTATTCATTGTTTTAGGTCTCTTAGGGCTTCTTCTTAGCCGTTCTAAGCCATTAATAGAGATTGACTTACCAGAAGATACCCAAGCACCTAAACTACCTCAGAACGCAAACTATGGGGCTTATATTCAATCACAGAACCATTATTACAATTAGAGAGGAACTGCATGACAACGGAAGAATATTTTAAAAAATTGCTAGAAGATAGCGAAAAACATCCTACAAATTGGTTAAGTGATAGGGTTTTAGACAAAAATATCAAAATGCTAGATGAAGATATTGAAGCAGAGTGGGACGATTTTCCGTTATTCACGAAAAAAATATTTATCAATACTACACAACGTGACTATAACAAAGCTGATGCCGTTGTTAAATTTTTGGAATCAATGCCAATAGAGATGGAATATAAAAAAGTGCTAAATATAGTTATACAAGCATTGAACGAGTTAAAAGATAGTCTTAAAAATCAAGTGCTTGGTGTTATTGATAACCAAATCCTGTTTCCAAATGATAAGGAGGACACGAAATGACACTACCAGAGAATTATAGACGTGTCCTTAATCTGATCAAGGTTGGGGCAGACAATCCCATTACAGGGGCAGAGATTGGCTTAATACTGAAACTTGAAGAACGTTCCGTCCAAAGTATCATCAGTAACTTAATCACGCGCTATAACGTCCCTATTGTCGCTATAAGACATGGGTTTAATCGTGGCTACTTCATCCCAGCTAATAAGGAAGAATTACTAGAGGGTGCCAAAGCCTTTTATAACCAAGTACAAAAAGAACAAGAACGTTTGTCTGTATTAATGAATGCGGACCTAGAGAGTTATAAGAAGTTACTGAAGGAGGCTGATATGAATGTTTAGTTTAAGTAAAGAGAGTGAACAGGATTTAACTCAGGGGGTACTGGAGCTGGTAGGAAATTACCTGGAAGTACGTGAGCAAACCCAGCCCAGACTATTAGGGTTGATAACAGCCCAGCAAATTAAAGATGAACTAGGCATAAAGGCCAAGACATTAAAGCGTTGGGAAGATAACGGTCTAAGACGATACCAACCACCACTAGAAGATACGAGGAAGCATTACTATAAAGTCAGTGATATTCTTATTTTTTTGGGGGTGGATACGTAAATGGCTATTTATGAAACAAGAGGTTTTAGTTCTTATCTCTACCCCTACAAAGGACAGTTAGAACCATTTGACTATATTGCTCATTTTAAACCTTTGAAACCTCCTGAAGGCATCGATATTGAAGAATACAAGCGAACACAAGCTCCCTACTGCCTGAGTGGCAAAGTCACAGCAGAGAAAAACGGTAGCTATAAGCGTAATAATGCTAGTTTGGTTTACCGTGATTTGATTTTTCTTGACTATGATGAAATAGAAACAGGCGTAAACCTACCTAAAATCGTTTCTGAGACACTTTGGGAGTACAGTTATATTATTTATCCAACGATTAAACACACACCCAAGAAGCCCCGTTATCGTCTTGTTGTGAAGCCTAGTGACGTAATGACTGAAGCGACTTATCAACAAGTGGTCAAGGAGATAGCCGATAAGATTGGACTGCCTTTTGATTTAGCTAGTCTTACCTGGTCGCAATTACAAGGCTTACCCGTTACAACAGGCGACCCAGAGGACTATCAGCGCTCTGTGAACCGTGGTCTTGATTATCCTGTTCCTAAAAACGGTAGCACACCAAACAGACAGGTTGTTACTACTTACACGCCACGCCCTAGAAGTCAGCGTTCTATTACCATGAGGGTCATAGATACCTTGTTTAATGGTTTTGGAGACGAAGGCGGGCGCAACGTGGCCTTAACTAAGTTTGTTGGCTTGCTATTTAATAAGTGGGTTGATTGTGATATAGAAACAGCTTATGAGTTGGTACAAATAGCTAACAGCGTGACAACTAACCCCCTACCAGAGAGGGAGCTAGATAGGACTTTTGAAAGTATAGCAAGAGCAGAATTTAGAAAGAGAGGATAGAATCATAGAAAAGGAAGAATTGAAAAGCCTGGAAAGTAAAATCTTAGAGGCGCGTGAGAATGAGCAACCGCCCAAGACCATGAGAGAGCTAGAAAACCGTATCTTTCAAGCTGGTGAACAATGGCGGGAAGAACACACGGAAACCAAAATAAATGAAAGTACAGGGGACGTTACCGAAAAGGTGGCCATGCCCCAGGTTTTCACAGTTGCCAAAATGCTAAGCGAAATTATCACCTTTACTTTTATCAGTAAAAGCAACGTACCTGATTATAGCCTACTCTATATCTATGATTTAGATGAGGGCATATATACGGCTAGTAATGACCTATTTAACCGATTTTGTAAGACTTTTGACGTGAGGATTAAGCCTAGGGAATGGCCCCAGATTAAGCTAATGGTTAGGACATTGACAAGGATAAAGAAACCGCTGGAGAGCGCCTACTTTATCCCTGTACAGAATGGCATTATTGACTTAAGGACTAAGGAGCTACTTCCTTTCAGTCCTAAATATGTGATTACAAGTAAAATCAGTACAGCTTACCACGCGCCTAAGCGGGTCCCAACCGATAGGGAAGGGAAGACATTTGACGATTGGTTAAACTCAATCGCTTGCAATGATAGTGAACTAGTAACCTTGTTTTGGCAGATTATCCTGGAGGCTATCAATCCAAACCATACACGGAATAAGTTTGCTATCTTTTACGGGGACGGTAACAACGGAAAAGGGACGTTTCAGCGGTTTCTTATCAATCTGATAGGAGAAAGTAACGTATCAGCATTGAAGCCCGTCCAGTTTGCTGAAAAGCATAACCTGGAAACGCTAGTAGGTAAAGTTTGCAATATTGGAGACGAGGCACCTAATGAATACTTAAAAAATCCGTCTGACCTAATGAGTATTACCAGCGGGGACACCGTGCTAGTCAATCCAAAGGGGCGCCCAGCTTTTGAAGCGACCTTCAAACTCTTTAATGTCTTTTCAGGAAACTATATTCCCAACGGTGGAAATAAGACAAAGGGCTGGTATAGGCGTATTATGATTGTCCCATTTAATGCTGACTTTAACGGTGAGAAAGAAAAGCCCTGGATTAAAAATGATTTTTTAGGCGAAAAAGAGGTGCTAGAGTATGCCCTTTATAAAGCTATCAACCAGGAGTCGTTTACTCATTTTATCGAACCGCAGGCAGTCAAAGGCCTGTTAGAGGAATACCAGGAAGATAATGATTACTTGTTATCTTGGGTAAAACATGAGTACATGGAAAGAGGTTGGCACGAGCTGGACGTAGTCCCCGTTTTTATCGCTACAAGATCCTTGAAGCATTATGCTGAAGATATGGGAATACCTAAGCCAAATGTTTACGGTGCTGGTAAGGAGACAATCAGGCACTTACAACAGCTAACACAAAATAAGTACCAACTCAAAAAAGCGCGTGTAAAGGTTGAAGATCTTGACAAGTTAGACCCTTTGGAGTTTGAGAGACCGAAACTGGGGAGAGTAAATCACGCTATAACAAAAAAAGAATAATGTTGACCTTCTTTTGATGATCTAAACCCTTGTGGCAGTAAGGCGGGGCTATGTTACCTAGAAGGTAACAAAATCACTAAAGAAGGTAACAAATTGAAAAAAAGGAGCTAAAAAATGAAAATCAAACTATTTTATCAAAAACACAATGAATCACTAGATGATTTTGAATATCGGGTCAATCTCTTTACTCTATCAGTATCTGTAATAGATATCAAATTTTCAGAAGCAACTTATGGCAATTATGAGGATATGAGTACTACAACTTCTTTATTGGTCTCGTACAGGTAACTAGTATGAAACTAAAACTACACACACGAGGTGGTAACACCATCACCGTACAAGGAGACCGCACCCTTTATGATGAATTGGTTGAGATTCTCCTATCTGGCCGACAACCTAACTGGGTAAAGACTCCTTCTGGCACCATCAATTTATCAGAAATTATAGCAATCACAAAGGAGAAATAACATGAGAACATTTTCAGATACACCTAAAACATTTACATTTCACTATACTTTTAGAGACTTTGACACTGCACAAGTAGCTTGTCATGCTATCTTAGGTTACATGACTGGTACTTATGAGCAACCAGTGATTGACGCAACTTATCACAATGATGATCAAGGTGGTCATGCTAATCAGTTAGTCTTAAAATATGTTGAAGACAGAAAGTTAAGCAAGGTCTTCAAGCGTATCTGTGACAGCTTTAAGGACTATTACAACCAACCTGAGGATATGACGGATGAAGAACTTGATGACGTAGCTCAAGAAACTGAGTTACTAAAGGAGGTTGAAAGTACTGACAAGAAGCGCGTGGTTCCTTTATTTGACAATAGCCAAGAGAAAGCGGACAAAC
Source organism: Streptococcus agalactiae (assembly GCF_949788565.1). Lineage (NCBI taxonomy): Bacteria > Bacillati > Bacillota > Bacilli > Lactobacillales > Streptococcaceae > Streptococcus > Streptococcus agalactiae. The sequence goes on along the minus strand of NZ_OX460931.1, from coordinate 1,959,076 downwards.
AAGACATATTCATGGCTTTCATCTCAGACCACAACCAACTCGCCGAACACGTTTCCATGAATTATAAAAAGATGACTCAAGAGGATTTAGGAGCTGTACTTGAATCTATCAGCCAAGGCTTTAATTATTTGTATGATATGGCTATTGAGGGTGAGTTACTGGTTAAATAAACAATCAGAGGGATTTCCCTCTTTTTGTCGTTTATCAATAGTTTTGGGTTATTTGAATACTAAGGAGAAAAGATGTTAGAACTAGCTATTGAGAGTATCATTAAACCAATGAAGAAACAGGAAAAGACTAGAGTTACAGGAACAATAAATGACCAATCTATCACCATAGACCTAGATAACCTAATCGTCCATTATGAGGGGCAAGAATTCTTACTTGAAACGATACCAGGAACTTATGGTGGTAAGCGCTACTTCTTCCTGTGTCCTGACTGTGAGAGACGTTGTAGAAAGTTATTTAAGGCTTCTCATGCCTTTGCTTGTGGTACTTGTCAGAAGCTTCATCAAGCGACACTCAATCGAAGTAAGACAGATTGTCAATACTATTGGCAACTAGCCTTTAAAGAGTGTCTGAAAGTAGATTCAAAAGCAAAACACAAACATGGTTATTATAGTTATGATGACTTTCCTAAGCGTCCAAAGTACATGAGAATGACTAAATACTTATATCATTGGAAGAGATTCCATTACTATATGGATAAGGGGGACAAATACTGGCTATAACATTCGGAAAAACAGATAGCTGTTATCAAAGCTAGATACGTGGATGACTTATCATGGGATGAGATACCCGACAAGCTAGGTTATTCAAGGAATACTGCATTCAAATTACATAGAGAAGCTTTAGAGGTATTAGATGAGCAAGAAGAACGCTATTCGTAAATTAAAAGAGTTTCATAGATGGCAACGTATCGCCAATAGCCTTGATTTAAGCTATAACGAGCGTTACCAGTTTGATATAAAATATCATCCCACGCGCAGAGAACACCTTGAAATAAGCCGAGAATGTGCCTTAGAGGAGCTAGACGCTATCAAGTATGCTATCAACCAACTGTCTAAGATAGACTACAGAAAGATATTGATTGAGTGTTACTTGATTAGTGAGAAAAAAACTCAGCAAGACATCATAGCAGAACTTAACAAAAGTCAAAGTTGGTACTACGAGACTAAGAAAAGAGCTTTGCTTGAATTCGCCCAGAGTTATAGGAATGGTGTGTTAATAACAACAGCATAGGCTCTTGGATATATGCAACTATACAGGTATAGTTTAAAGTGTTATAATAACTAAAAGGAGGTGCTACTATGCACGCTTTAGAAAAAAATACGCAGGTCAACTTTAAAACCAACAGTGATTTACTAGAGAAAGCTAAAGCTATTATCGCAGCCCAAAACCTTGACATGACAGCTAGCTTTAATTTGTTTTTAGAAAACATTGTACAAAATAAAGCCTTACCTTTTGAGACTGACACCGATAAAGAACGAGCTGAACTACTTGCAGGTTTACGAGCTGAAATTGCTAAAAGTTTTGACGATTTAGAGCATGGGCGGGTATACAACGCTAGTGAAGTGAGGGCTAACCTTGGTATCTGATAATAAAACCCATAGCCTTATTATCCCTGAAACCGTACAAGAACAATTACAGGAGATAAAAAGCTATATTGAAACTACTTACTTTTCGGAGCAGGCAGGGGCTAACACCGTCAACAATATTCTTTACGGGCTAGAACGTCTTGAATTTTTCCCAGAAGCAGGATTTAACGCAGATGACAGAGTAGGTGAAACTATTTACCCGCCACATAATACTCGTTGTATTGTTTTAGGGGACTACCTAGCTTTTTATCACATTTTAGAAGACAGAAAAGCCGTTTTTGTATCTTATATTATCCATAGCAAACAAGACTATATCAAACTGTTTAAGAAAAAATAAAAACGCAAGATTTACAGCAAACTAAAAAGCACCTTTATTGGGTGCTAGTTCTTGCCTGCTGAACTCATTGATTGACAGAGTTGTAAATTAAATTTTTGCTTACTTTTTGCTAACTTTGAAGGAAATTTTAATGTCAACTAATGTTGACAAAAAAAGTTTAAAATGTTGATTTAAAGCTATAAAGACTTGTAAAGCAACCTTAAGGAAGTCTCAAAAATACAGTACAACAAAATGCTTTAATTATTACATTACATACTTTAAAAGCCTATTTGATAGGCTTTTTTGTTATATACTTTTTAGTGAGTCATTATATTTAATGAACCAAAAAGATTTTAAACTAACACTAGAATAAAAATCAACACTGTCAGTTTGTAATGAGTAATTTTTTACTTTGTAAAAAGGATATAGTAGAATTAATGTTACAAATACTTGAGAATGATAACTTATCTCGTCGAATCTTATATAACTAAGGAGATTTTATTATGGATCTAAATGATAGATTAAAAATAGAAGAAATGGAAGAGAAATATGATAGCTTCAAACCTAGAATCAATGCATTAGTAGAAGCTATAGATGATTTTCAAAAGCACTATGAAGATTACGTGAAATTAAGAGAATTTTATGGTAGCGAAGACTGGTTTAGACTATCAGAACAAACAGAAAATAATCTCAAATGCGGTGTACTGAGTGAGGATCAGCTCTTTGATTTTATAGGAGAACATAACGAGCTTGTAGGCCAATTTTTAGACATGTCTTCTCAAATGTATCGTCATTTATAATGTCAGTCCTTATTAGTGTTGTTATCCTATAATGAAGACAAAATAAACCTAACTAAAAATGACCAGCCTATAAGGAAGGCTGGTTTTAAGTTTGAGGTAATAAACTGAGTAGCACTTGTGTAATTTGTTGAGGGCTTTCTTTTTTTCCTCGTGTTATCCACATTTGATAGACTCCAAAAATAGCATGACTGAGATAGACACTATAATACAAACGATTGATATCAGACTTTGTTGCATCTGGATTGACCTCAGGTAATTCTTTAGAAAGCATTAATTGTAATTTATTAAGGATGTAGGTCTGAATTTCTTTTGTTCCATTTTGGGTTAAGAGAGCAGCAAATAATGATTCTCTATCTAAGAATTGAAAAATTTCGAGCAAGGCATCTTCTTTTTTAAATTGATTGCGATCAAAAATATATTCGACTTTATTGAAGAGTGACTGTTGGTATTGATCAATCATTTCATATTTATCTTTATAATGAGTATAAAAACTAGAACGACTGATTCCAGCTGTTTTAGTTAGATTAATCGTTGAAATTTCATCGAAGCTCTGATCTTTTAATAACGTAATCATAGCTACTTCAATAGCTCTTTTTGTTTTTTCTCTCCTCGTATCGTTTACCATATTAATTACCCCTTAATATTTTTGTACATTTTTAAACACAGTGTCCAAAAACGAGATTTTTATCTTGAAATTATCTATCATCACTGTATAATATATTTTATCAAAAAAATGAACAATATGTCCAAAATAGGAGAAAAAATGTTAGACGAATTAAAAGCAATCATAAAAAGCCCAAAATTATGGATTACGATGGCTGGGGTTGCACTGATTCCAACGCTATATAATGTTATCTTTCTAAGCTCAATGTGGGATCCTTATGGGAATACTAAAAATTTACCTGTGGCAGTCGTTAACCAAGATAAATCGGCTAAATTAAATGGAAAAACTATTTCAATTGGCAAAGATATGGAGGACAATTTGTCTAAAAATGATAGCTTAGATTTCCATTTTACAACAGCTAAAAGAGCAGAAAAAGAATTAGAAAAGGGTCACTATTATATGGTTATTACCTTTCCTAAAGATCTTTCTAGAAAAGCGACAACTCTCATGACAGAAAAACCAGAAAGGTTAAATATTACTTATAAAACTACTAAGGGGCGTAGTTTTGTAGCTTCAAAAATGAGTGAGACAGCAGCTAATAAACTAAAAGATGAGGTAGCAGAATCTATTACAGGGACTTATACTGAATCAGTTTTTAAAAATATGGGTTCTATGAAAACAGGTATCAATAAAGCTGCTGATGGGAGTCAAGAATTATTAAATGGTTCTAATAAGCTACAGGATGGCAGTCAAACCTTGACAAGTAATTTAGATGTTTTAGCAAGTTCTAGTCAAACTTTTTCTGGAGGAGCTAATAAACTAAATAGTGGAATAAACCTTTATACAGATGGTGTGGGGACCCTATCTAACGGGTTAGAAACATTATCAGATGGTGTTACTGCTTACACAACAGGTGTGCATAAGTTGAGTGAAGGTAGTCAAAAATTAGATGATAAGTCTCAAGCATTGGTGGAAGGATCAGAAAAGTTGATGGATGGTTTACAACAATTGTCACAAGCAACTCAACTAAAACCAGAGCAAGAACGTACTTTGCAGAACCTTTCAGATGGATTAAAGAATCTAAATCAGATTATTACAAATTTACAATCGACAGCAACTACTGATAGCGATACTAATAGTAAGTTATTTAATTTTTTATCAACTATTGAATCAAGTACAAAGGCTTTGATGAATACGGCTGCTGCTGATAAACAAAAGCAAATGACTGCGGTACAATCAACGTCAGCTTTTAAAAGTTTAACCCCTGAACAACAATCTCAAATTACCTCAGCGGTTACTGGAACACCTACTTCAGCTGAGACAATTGCAGCAAATATTTCTTCAAATATAGAAAATATGAAAACTGTGCTTAGTGAAGCATCTAGTTCAACCCCTTCTAATAATAACTCACAAAATCTTCAAACTTTGTCAGGAACAGCTAACAATTTAGTATTAAAAGCTATCTCAGATTTAGATAAAATTCAAAAATTGCCAACGGCTACTAAGCAGTTATATCAAGGTAGTCAAACCTTGACAAAAGGAATCACGGATTATACGAATGCTGTAGGGCAATTACGCAAAGGTGCAGAAACTTTAGATAGTAAATCCAATCAATTGATTTCAGGAACACAAAAAGCAAGTCAGGGAGCTCAAACTTTAGATAGTAAATCGGATCAATTGAGAGATGGAGCGGGGCAATTAGCTAGTGGTTCTGATAGAATTGCAGATGGTTCTAATAAGCTTGCTGGGGGAGGACATCAGTTGACAGATGGGTTGACAGAGTTGTCAGGTGGTGTTTCTCAATTATCAAGTTCTTTGGGGAAAGCTGGGGACCAGTTGTCCATGGTTTCTGTAAATAAAGATAATGCCAATGCAGTATCTAGCCCAGTCACTATCAAGCATGAAGATTATGATAGCGTTGATACGAATGGTGTTGGAATGGCACCATACATGATTTCAGTTGCGTTGATGGTGGTAGCTTTATCAGCCAATGTTATTTTTGCGAAAGCTTTATCTGGCAAAGAGCCAGCTAATCGTTTTAGTTGGGCTAAAAATAAATTATTAATCAATGGATTCATTGCAACTCTAGCAGCAACTATCTTATTTTTTGCAGTTCAATTCATAGGTCTTAAACCAGATTACCCTGGAAAAACCTACTTTATTATCCTATTGACAGCATGGACTTTGATGGCATTAGTAACTGCTTTAGTGGGATGGGATAATAGGTACGGTTCCTTCTTGTCGTTATTAATATTATTATTCCAGCTTGGTTCAAGCGCAGGAACTTACCCAATAGAATTGAGTCCTAAATTCTTTCAAACAATTCAACCATTTTTACCGATGACTTACTCTGTTTCAGGATTAAGAGAGACCATCTCGTTGACGGGAGACGTTAACCATCAATGGAGAATGCTAGTAATCTTTTTAGTATCATCGATGATACTTGCTCTTCTTATTTATCGTAAACAAGAAGATTAATAGAAAGTATCTAGTGATAGACTAACAGTATGATATGGTATGTCAAAGTATTTAGGAGGAGAAGATATGTCTACTTTAACAATAATTATTGCAACATTAACTGCTTTGGAACATTTTTATATTATGTATTTGGAGACGTTAGCCACCCAGTCAAATATGACTGGGAAGATTTTTAGTATGTCTAAAGAAGAGTTGTCATATTTACCCGTTATTAAACTTTTTAAGAATCAAGGTATATACAACGGCTTGATTGGTCTATTCCTCCTTTATGGGTTATATATTTCACAGAATCAAGAAATTGTAGCTATTTTTTTAATCAATGTGTTGCTAGTTGCCGTTTATGGTGCTTTGACAGTTGATAAAAAAATCTTATTAAAACAGGGTGGTTTACCTATATTAGCTCTTTTCACATTCTTATTTTAATACTACTTAGCCGTTCGATTTAGTTGAACGGCTTTTAGTAATCATTTTTTTCTCATAATACAGGTAGTTTAAGTAATTTGTCTTTAAAAATAGTATAATATAACTACGAATTCAAAGAGAGGTGACTTTGGTTATGACTGAGAACTGGTTACATACTAAAGATGGTTCAGATATTTATTATCGTGTCGTTGGTCAAGGTCAACCGATTGTTTTTTTACATGGCAATAGCTTAAGTAGTCGCTATTTTGATAAGCAAATAGCATATTTTTCTAAGTATTACCAGGTTATTGTTATGGATAGTAGAGGGCATGGCAAAAGTCATGCAAAGCTAAATACCATTAGTTTCAGGCAAATAGCAGTGGACTTAAAGGATATCTTAGTTCATTTAGAGATTGATAAAGTTATATTGGTAGGCCATAGCGATGGTGCTAATTTAGCTTTAGTTTTTCAAACGATGTTTCCAGATATGGTTAGAGGGCTTTTGCTTAATTCAGGGAACCTGACTATTCATGGTCAGCGATGGTGGGATATTCTTTTAGTAAGGATTGCCTATAAATTCCTTCACTATTTAGGGAAACTCTTTCCGTATATGAGGCAAAAAGCTCAAGTTATTTCGCTTATGTTGGAGGATTTGAAGATTAGTCCAGCTGATTTACAGCATGTGTCAACTCCTGTAATGGTTTTGGTTGGAAATAAGGACATAATTAAGTTAAATCATTCTAAGAAACTTGCTTCTTATTTTCCAAGGGGGGAGTTTTATTCTTTAGTTGGCTTTGGGCATCACATTATTAAGCAAGATTCCCATGTTTTTAATATTATTGCAAAAAAGTTTATCAACGATACGTTGAAAGGAGAAATTGTTGAAAAAGCTAATTGAAAAAGTCAAATCACTGACTTCTGTGATTAAAATTGTATTTTTTATATCTGTTTTAGTACTTATTATTGTTGAAATGATTCATTTGAAACGAACTATTTCTGTTGAGCAACTAAAGAGTGTTTTTGGGCAATTATCTCCAATGAATCTTTTCTTAATTATCCTTGTGGGGGTTATCGCTGTCTTACCGACAACCGGATATGACTTTGTACTGAATGGACTTTTACGTACAGATAAAAGCAAAAGGTATATTTTACAGACTAGTTGGTGTATCAACACTTTTAATAACTTGTCAGGATTCGGTGGCTTAATCGATATTGGGTTGCGCATGGCTTTTTATGGTAAAAAAGGTCAAGAGAAGAGTGACCTAAGAGAAGTGACTCGTTTTTTACCCTATCTTATTTCTGGTCTGTCATTTATTAGTGTGATTGCCTTAATCATGAGCCATATTTTTCATGCCAAAGCTAGTGTTGATTACTATTATTTGGTATTAATTGGTGCTAGTATGTATTTTCCTGTTATTTATTGGATTTCTGGTCATAAAGGAAGCCATTATTTCGGAGATATGCCATCTAGTACTCGTATAAAATTAGGTGTTGTTTCTTTTTTTGAATGGGGATGTGCAGCCGCAGCATTTATAATTATCGGTTATTTAATGGGCATTCATCTACCAGTTTATAAAATTTTACCACTATTTTGTATTGGTTGTGCCGTGGGGATTGTATCTCTTATTCCCGGTGGATTAGGAAGTTTTGAATTAGTTCTATTTACAGGGTTTGCTGCCGAGGGACTACCTAAAGAAACTGTGGTTGCATGGTTATTACTTTATCGTTTAGCCTACTATATTATTCCATTCTTTGCAGGTATCTATTTCTTTATCCATTATTTAGGTAGTCAAATAAATCAACGGTATGAAAATGTCCCGAAAGAGTTAGTATCAACTGTTCTACAAACCATGGTGAGCCATTTGATGCGTATTTTAGGTGCATTCTTAATATTTTCAACAGCATTTTTTGAAAATATTACTTATATTATGTGGTTGCAGAAGCTAGGCTTGGACCCATTACAAGAGCAAATGTTATGGCAGTTTCCAGGTTTATTGCTGGGGGTTTGTTTTATTCTCTTAGCTAGAACTATTGATCAAAAAGTGAAAAATGCTTTTCCAATTGCTATTATCTGGATTACTTTGACATTGTTTTATCTTAATTTAGGTCATATTAGTTGGCGACTATCTTTCTGGTTTATTTTACTATTGTTAGGCTTATTAGTCATTAAGCCAACTCTCTATAAAAAACAATTTATTTATAGCTGGGAAGAGCGTATTAAGGATGGAGTCATTATCGTTAGTTTAATGGGAGTTCTATTTTATATTGCAGGACTACTATTCCCTATCAGGGCTCATATTACAGGTGGTAGTATTGAACGCCTGCATTATATCATAGCATGGGAGCCGATAGCATTGGCTACGTTGATTCTTACTCTCGTTTATTTATGTTTGGTTAAGATTTTACAAGGAAAATCTTGTCAGATTGGTGATGTGTTCAATGTGGATCGTTATAAAAAACTACTTCAAGCTTATGGTGGCTCTTCGGATAGCGGTTTAGCCTTTTTAAATGATAAAAGGCTCTACTGGTACCAAAAAAATGGAGAAGATTGCGTTGCTTTCCAATTTGTAATTGCCAATAATAAATGTCTTATTATGGGTGAACCAGCCGGTGATGACACTTATATTCGTGAGGCTATTGAATCGTTTATTGATGATGCTGATAAGCTAGACTACGACCTTGTTTTTTACAGTATTGGACAGAAGTTGACACTACTTTTACATGAGTATGGTTTTGACTTTATGAAAGTTGGTGAAGATGCTTTAGTTAATTTAGAAACGTTTACTCTTAAAGGGAATAAGTACAAACCTTTCAGAAATGCCCTAAATAGAGTTGAAAAGGATGGTTTCTATTTCGAAGTTGTACAATCGCCACATAGTCAAGAGCTACTAAATAGTTTGGAAGAGATTTCTAATACTTGGTTAGAAGGACGTCCTGAAAAAGGTTTCTCATTAGGATATTTTAATAAAGATTATTTCCAACAAGCCCCAATAGCTTTGGTAAAAAATGCTGAACACGAAGTTGTTGCTTTTGCTAATATTATGCCAAACTATGAAAAGAGTATTATCTCTATTGATTTAATGCGTCACGATAAACAGAAAATTCCGAATGGCGTTATGGATTTCCTCTTTTTATCATTATTCTCTTATTATCAAGAGAAGGGATACCACTATTTTGATTTGGGGATGGCACCTTTATCAGGAGTTGGTCGCGTTGAAACAAGTTTTGCTAAAGAGAGAATGGCGTATCTTGTCTATCATTTCGGTAGTCATTTCTACTCATTTAATGGTTTACACAAGTATAAGAAGAAGTTTACACCATTGTGGTCGGAACGTTATATTTCTTGTTCTCGTTCGTCCTGGTTAATTTGTGCTATTTGTGCCCTATTAATGGAAGATAGTAAAATTAAGGTTGTTAAATAAGCTTTATTTGGCAATTAAAAAGAGCATGTCATGCGACATGCTCTTTTTAAATCATTTAATACCATTGACTGCTTGAATCTACTTTATAATATGATGTGCTTTTAAATATTGTTTAGCTACTGTAGCTGCTGATTGATGCTTTACAGCTACTTGGTAGTTCATTTCTTGCATTTCTTTTTCAGTGATATGACCAGCAAGTTTATTGAGAGCTTTTTTTACTTGAGGGTATTTTTTAATCGTATCTTGCCTTAGTAGCGGTGCTCCTTGATATGGCGGAAATAGATGCTTATCGTCTTTGAGAATTTGAAGTTGATACTGGATTAATTCACTATCGGTAGAGTAAGCGTCAATAATATTGACATCTTTACTATTGATAGCTTGGTATCGTAAAGCAGGTTCTAAGGTTGAGATATCAAGGTTTAAACCATAATGTTTCTGTAAACCAATACTCCCATCCTCTCTATCCTTAAATTCTAAAGTGAAACCAGCTTTTAGTTTATCTAATTTTTTTAGGTCACTGATATTTTTGAGTTGATTAGCTTCAGCGTAATCTTTTTTAACAGCTACAGCGTAGGTGTTTTGATAAGCCATAGGTGACAAAAGTGACAACTTATCTTGTTTTAAAATACCGTTTTTGGCTAAGTTGTAAACCTGTTTAGGGTTATTACTTACTTTAGGAGGATTTTTAAGTAAACTTGATGTAATAGTACCTGTAAACTCTGGGTAAAGATCAATGTCACCAGATTTTAGGGCTTGATATAAGAAAGTTGTTTTTCCGAAATTAGGTTTAAGCTTAACTTTGATATCTGTCTGATCCTCAATAAGTTCTTTGTACATATTAATTAAAATATCTGGTTCAGTTCCTAACTTCCCTGCAACAGTTATCGTTGCAGTATTTGTTCCAGGCATCCATTTTGGAGCATAGGATAGTCCTAAGCCTGCTAGTAAAAGTATACCAGAAACGGCTATGGTTCGTAATCTAGCCTTTTCTAGTAATCCAATTAAACCACTAAATATAATAGCTAAGACAGCAGAAGAGATTGCCCCTATGAGAATTAGAGAAGGATTGTTGCGATCAATCCCTAACAAAATAAATGATCCAAGGCCACCAGCTCCGATAAGACTAGCTAATGTAGCTGTACCAATAATCATAACAGAGGCAGTTCTAATGCCTGAGATGATAACAGGCATACTTAAAGCTAACTCAAACTTTTTAAGCCTTTCCCAACGTGTCATTCCAAAAGCAGTTGCTGCCTCAATGAGATTAGCATCAATTTGCATCAGTGCTGTTACAGTATTTTGTAAAATTGGAAATAGAGCGTAAATAATTAGTGCAACGACAGCTGGTACAGTTCCAATTCCCATAAAAGGTATAAATAAACCAAGCAAGGCTAAAGAAGGAATTGTTTGAAATATCCCAGTTATCTGAAGGACAACATGACTGATTTTTTTATAATGACTAATGATGATACCGAGTGGAATAGCAATTAAGGTTGCTAAAATAAGTGTTAGTAGTGATAGCTGGAGGTGTTCAATAAGACTTTGAGTCCAATCTCCAAAACGCTCTTGAAAGGTAGTGATTAGTGTTGTCATACTCAGTTCTCCTCTTCAAATAGGGTTCTAACAAATTGGTCAGAGGGATTATTTTGAATTATTTCTGGTCTATCCAATTGCACTATCTTACCTTCCTTAATAACACAAATTCTATCTGCAAGACGCATAGCTTCTTTCATGTCATGGGTGACAAACACTAATGTAATACCCAATTCAGACTGTAATTGTTTGGTGATATCTTGCAATTGACGTCTTGAGATAGGGTCTAAAGCAGAAAATGGCTCATCCATAAGTAGTACCTTAGGTTTAGCAACGATTGCTCGTAAGATACCTATGCGTTGTTGTTCACCACCAGAGAGCTCATGAGGATAGCGATTAAAGTAGTCCTTAGCAGGTAAACCCACCTTATCAAGAAGGTCGCTAGCGGCTTTTTTTTGGTCACCTTTTGACCAGCCCTTCATTTCAGGGATAAGTTCTATATTTTCTCCAACTGTTAAATTAGGGAAAAGTGCAATTTGTTGCAAGACATAACCAGTTTCTAAGCGTAATTGTCGCAAATCAAGTGATGTAATGTTTTCCCCATCTAAAGTAATAGCGCCTTGGCTTGGTTCGATGAGACGATTAATCATCTTGAGGATGGTAGTTTTACCACTGCCACTGGCCCCCACAAGGACAAAGAATTCTCCTCTTTGAATATGGCAACTAATATTATCAATGATGGTATGATCACCATATGATTTACTAACATTTTCAAATGAAATCATGTAATTTACTTTCTAGTGCGTAACGAGTGTAGGTCGTATGATATTAGGGTTATATTAGCATAAAGTAGACATTCAAACAACTATCTGACATTTAAATTGTCAGAAACGATAAACTAGAAGCAAAAACAAACACCTTGCGGTAGACAAGGTGTTTGTTGGAGATTTATGAAAAGAAAAGTTTTAGGATGGTTATAGTATATAAGGCCATGCTTAAACAAGTCTTAAAACGTTTTACTCTGTAAAATAAGTTCATCGAAAAAACGTTTAAGTGAAATTTTACCACCATACATGCTTTTTCCTTGAATAAGTTGTGCCTCATTATGGATATTCTGAAATCCAAACAATGCATTAGCATATTGCAGTGTTAATTCATTTTCAAAATCATCAATGTACAGATGAGCCATATTTATCATAGCTTTTTTAACGGCACGACGAATACGTTGTAAAATGATTTTTTGTTGGTGTTCATCGATAGAAAGTTCTTTTTGAAAATCAAATTGGGCAAAATTTAATTCTTGTTTTAATAAAAGTTCACAGATGTTAAGAATATCTGTGTAGGCTGTCTCTGAAGTAATACCTAAATAACTGAGTATTGAACGGATTTTAGTGAGGTTACTAGTTGTTATAGGCTTTTGATATGATGGCGTATTTTCTAGGAGATTTTGGATTGTATTTAATTTTTTTTGCATTTCGATAGTATCAGTGACACGTTTCACGACGCTTTTTACTTCAATAATATTAATGGGTTTATTAATAAAAAATTCGATTCCTGCTTTATATGCTTCTTGTCGTAAATCATTATCTTTGACTTGGGAAATCATAATAAATTTTAAATCGGAACGCTGTTTATAGATTTTTTGGACTAATGTTACACCGTCTAATATTGGCATTAATAAATCAATCAATACGATATCAACATCTGCAATCAGCAATTCGTTGTATGCCTTACTGGAGACATTATTCACTCTGACTACTGTATTATTGAAATCTTCTTCAATAATATCTTGTAAAATCATAGTGATAGTGGGGTCATCATCAATAATATAGAATTTCACGTATTATCTCCTAACTTAAATCGATTTTTACGGAATAACAGTGTAAATGTTGTTCCATTTGGCTGATTAGGACAAACAGTTATCGTTCCTTGATATTGCTCTTCCATTAAAATACGCACGTGGGATAGCCCGATTCCTCGATAGATATCACCATTAGCATCAAATTTAGTCGAAAATCCAGGTTTGAAAATCATGTGTTTCATTTTATCAGGTATTCCTGGTCCGTTATCACTAATCTCAATTTTAATAAAATCTTCTAATTCTTCTGTGTGAACACTGATTGTACCCTTTTTTTGTTTATCAATAGCTTCTACTGCATTTAAAACGATATTGGAAATAATGGTTAGTAAATAGTAATAGTTTGATATTATCAAATTACATTTATTATTTTCGAGAATAATGATATCTTGATGCCGAAATTGAATAATACTCCTAGTATAAGATAAAACAATTTGAAAGATATCTTTCAATGCCATAGTTGATTCATTTTTTACACTAAAATAGGTTCCTAAGCCTTTAATAATATTTTGGTAATCTTTCTTAACTTCGTGAACGTCCCGCGAAATATCTAGAGAGAGGTGTTGGTATTCTTTAGGTAGGTGATATTTGGATAACTCTTTATCTAATAAATAAGCATTTTTCATGATGTTTTCAATTTCAATGATATTTTTTTGCATAAAATAAACCTCGCTTTTGACGGCTGAAGTTGACCACATAAAATAATAGTATCGACGTTCGTGATCGTCTTTTTGTAAGAGAAGTGATAGATAACTATAAGTATAAGCCACAGCGCAACTAATAAAAGCTCGCAAAAGTGCTATGGCAAATAAAGTAGCGAATATAGTTATAGTATAATTGTTAAACTTTATGAGAAAACTAATTTCTACAAGGTTGGCAAAATAATCACAAATAATGATAGAAAAGAAAAAAGTACCTTTATTACGGTAGGAACGATGCCAATAAATAGTATAAAAGGTGATGCTATAACAAATATAAAACGCCATATCAGTTAAAACGAATTCAATTATTTGATGAATCTCAGCCTCGCCAGCGATACTTAATATGATTCCTCTGAAGATAGGAGAAGCAAAAGTAATTCCTAGACAGAGAAGAATTGGATTAATGTCGTCATTAAAATATAAAAAGACAGGCAAAATGAACAAAGATAAGGTCATAATAAACCCATCAGCAAGTATTGAGATATTTATTTGAGCAGCTAAGGCGATAACTATTGCAGAGATAATAATACGCTGCCTTCTTTCTAGATGTTTTTCTGATAATATATCTAGCATACAAATGTCCTTAAAGTTTTTTTGAAGATTTTTGATGAATTTTGATTTTTTTTGAAAGCGCTATCTACAATAAGAGTATAAAAAAAAAGGAGGCAATAAGCAATGAAAAATTTACGTAACCGTAGTTTTCTTACTTTATTGGATTTTAGTACAGCAGAAGTTGAATTTCTTTTAAAACTTTCAGAAGATTTAAAACGTGCTAAATACGCAGGAATTGAACAACAAAAACTTGTTGGTAAAAATATCGCTTTGATTTTTGAAAAAGATTCTACACGGACACGTTGCGCTTTTGAAGTTGCTGCTCACGATCAAGGAGCTAATGTTACTTATTTAGGTCCAACAGGCAGTCAGATGGGTAAAAAAGAGACCTCAAAAGACACTGCGCGTGTGCTAGGTGGTATGTATGATGGTATTGAGTATCGTGGATTTTCTCAAGAAACAGTTGAGACTTTAGCCGAATTTTCAGGAGTTCCTGTGTGGAATGGTTTAACCGATGCTGATCATCCCACGCAAGTACTAGCCGATTTTCTGACTGCTAAGGAATGCTTACATAAGCCCTATAAAGATATTCGCTTTACGTATGTGGGTGATGGACGTAACAATGTCGCTAATGCCTTGATGATCGGTGCTTCTATTGTAGGCATGACTTATCATTTGGTTTGTCCTAAAGAATTAGAGCCAGATCCTGAACTACTCTCTAAATGTCAAGAAATTGCGAAAACTACTGGTGCTTCTATTGAAATCACTGATGATATTGCAGAAGGTGTCAGAGATTCAGACGTCCTATATACAGATGTTTGGGTTTCAATGGGAGAACCGGATGAAGTTTGGAAAGAAAGAATAGCTCTTTTAGAACCCTATCGTATTACCCAAGAAATGCTTAATATGACAGAAAATCCAAACGTTATTTTCGAGCATTGCTTGCCCTCATTTCATAATATAGATACTAAAGTTGGATACGACATTTATGAAAAATATGGTTTGAAGGAAATGGAAGTATCAGATGAAGTTTTTGAAGGCCCTCACTCAGTTGTTTTCCAAGAAGCTGAAAATCGTATGCATACTATTAAAGCAGTTATGGTAGCAACTTTAGGTGATTAGGAGGAATTTTCATGGCAAAAATTGTTGTTGCACTAGGAGGAAATGCCTTAGGAAATTCTCCAGAAGAACAATTAAGATTAGTAAAACATACTGCAAAATCATTGGTAGCCTTGATAAAAAAGGGACACGAAATTGTTGTAAGTCATGGTAATGGACCACAAGTTGGTGCCATTAATTTAGGAATGAATTTTGCGGCTGAGAGTGGTCAAGGAACTAATTTTCCTTTTCCAGAATGTGGAGCAATGAGCCAAGGATACATAGGCTATCATCTCCAACAGAGCCTTTTAAATGAATTACGTCAAGAAGGAATAAATAAGGAAGTTGCTACAATTATTACCCAAATTGAGGTGGATGAATCAGATCAAGCATTTAGCGCACCTACCAAGCCTATAGGTACCTTTTATGATAAGGAGACATCAGAAAAGATTGCTATAGAGAAAGGGTATACTTTTGTAGAAGACGCTGGACGAGGGTATCGTCGTGTTGTTGCTTCACCTGAACCTAAAAAAATCATCGAAATTAATAGCATTAAAACACTTATTGAAAATGATACCCTAGTTATCGCAGGTGGAGGTGGAGGCATCCCTGTCATTAATAAGGGAGGTTATGAAGGTATTGCAGCTGTTATTGATAAAGACAAATCTAGTGCACTGTTAGCAGGAGAACTAGCTGCGGATCAATTGATTATTCTCACTGCAGTTGATTATGTTTATACTCAATTTGGTAAAGAAAATCAAAAAGCTTTAACAGAGGTTAATGAGAATCAAATGATTGATTACGTTAACCAAGGTGAGTTTGCAAAAGGAAGCATGTTACCTAAAGTAATAGCCTGTATGAGTTTCTTAGATCACAATCCGAAAGGAACAGCCTTAATCACCTCATTAAATGGTTTAGAAGATGCATTAGATGGGAAATTAGGAACACGTATAACTAAGTAATCTCAGATAAGTGCAAAGAAATGATTATTTAACCTTCATCTTTGCACTTTTTCTGATGAAGTCAATCTATTTTTATTATAGAGGAGGCGTGTCATGCCAGAAAAAATGACAAACAGTGAAAACAAAAAGAGTAAAGGTTTTCGAATGCCAGGTGCCTTTACAATATTATTCATTTTAACAATCTTTTCGGTTTTGGCTACATGGTGGATACCTGCTGGGTCCTATTCAAAATTACAATTTGATACAGCATCATCCAAACTAGTAGTAACAGATCCAAATGGTAAGACAGTTCATGTTCCAGCAACGCAAACACAGTTGGATAAGATGAATGTCAAAATTAAAATTAAAGAATTTACTTCTGGTGCTATTAGTAAGCCAGTTTCAGTTCCAAATACTTACAAACGTTTGAAGCAAAATCCGGCAGGCATTGGCTCCGTGACGACTAGTATGGTAAATGGAACCATTGAAGCTGTTGATATTATGGTATTTATCATGGTACTTGGAGGCATGATAGGAGTAGTTAGAAAGAGTGGCGCTTTTGAGTCTGGTCTTCTAGCTTTAACAAAGAAAACCAAAGGTAGAGAGTTTTTATTGATATTTTTAGTTTCCTTATTGATGGTTTTAGGCGGTACTCTATGTGGTATTGAAGAAGAAGCAGTTGCTTTTTATCCTATTTTAGTTCCAATCTTTTTAGCCATGGGTTATGATTCTATCATTTGTGTAGGTGCTATTTTCTTAGCAAGTTCTGTTGGGACATCATTTTCAACAATTAATCCGTTTTCTTCTGTTATTGCTTCAAATGCAGCTGGTATTAGTTTCACAGAAGGCTTATCATGGCGTACAGTAGGGTGTATTGCAGGTGCTATTTTTGTTGTGGTGTATCTATATTGGTATGCTAAAAAAATAAAAGCGAATCCAGAGTTTTCATATTCCTATGAAGATAGAGTAGAATTTAATGCTAAATGGGGCATGACAACTAACCATACCCCCTCACTCTTTACTGTCAGACAAAAAATTATTTTAAGTTTATTTGTTATTTCATTTCCTTTGATGGTTTGGGGAGTAATGTCACAGGGATGGTGGTTTCCAACCATGGCTTCTTCCTTTTTAGCTATTACAATTATTATTATGTTTTTAACAGCAACTGGGGCAAATGGTATTGGAGAAAGGGATGTTGTTGATGAGTTTGTTAATGGTGCATCAAGCCTTGTTGGGGTTTCATTAATCATTGGTTTAGCGCGTGGTATCAATATTATTTTGAACCAAGGTTATATATCAGATACGATGCTTTACACAGCTTCAAAATTAGCTTCACATGTTAGTGGCCCTGTCTTTATCATTGTTATGATGTTTATCTACTTTGTGTTAGGATTTGTTGTTCCATCCTCGTCGGGTTTAGCAGTACTTTCAATGCCAATTCTAGCACCTCTTGCAGATACTGTTGGGATTCCTCGTTCAGTAGTAGTAATGGCTTATCAATTTGGGCAGTATGCAATGTTGTTTTTAGCACCTACTGGACTAGTTATGGCAACCTTGCAGATGTTAGATATGAAGTACTCCCATTGGCTAAAATTTGTGTGGCCGGTTGTTTTATTCCTCCTAATATTTGGTGGCGGTTTGTTAGTTCTACAAGTTTTAATACTTTAAAGATTTCAGCTATTAGTCTCAAAAATATCTGAAGAGATATAATAAATTGAGTTTAAGTTAAATAAAAAAACGATAGGTGTAATCTATCGTTTTTTTATTTCCTTTCTCTAGTCTTTCTTCAATTTTGGAAAGGTGAGCGTAAACTGACTGCCATCATCAGGTTTAGAATCAACCCATATTTTAGCACGGTGTATTGTAGCGATTTGTTTTACTAAAGATAGCCCTAAACCAATTCCAGACTGACTATCCTTGGTTCGAGCAGAGTCCACTTGATAGAAACGGTTCCAAATTTCACTTTGGTCATCAACTGAGATACCTAGACCATTATCTTTAATAGAGAAGACAATTTGATTATCGGACTGTCTTAGACTAATAGAAATATGATTGTTTGTAAATTTAATAGCATTTGAAAATAGATTATCAAAAAGCCGTTTGAGTAGTGTTTGTTGACCTATAATCCAAAGGTCATCTTCGATTTGAGAGTCAAGGTGTATAGGGGTATTATCTAATAATCTACTTGAATCGGATACTAGTTGCTTCATCATAATTGAGAAATTAAGAGGTTCTAACTGAATTGATAATGGATTTTCTGCCTTAGTCAATTCTAGAAGTTGCTCAACTAATTTTTTCATTGATAGTGACTGACGGTGTATAACCTCAAAGGATTCTTTTGCTTCAATTAAATTTTCTGCGTAGTTTTTTCCGTATTCACTTTCAGAAAGTATGACTGTTACAGGAGTCCGTAGTTCATGAGAAACATCATTGTTAAATTGTTTTTCCCGAACAAATGATGATTCAATAGAAGCCAACATAGTATTGATAACAGCTGCTAGCTCAGTTAATTCATTTTCGTTATTTTTTGTGATAATTCGCTTAGTATAGTCCTCATTTTGGGTAATAAATTGAGCGGTTTCAGTAATTTCTTGAATCGGTCTAAAAGCACGCTTTAAAATTAAATAGCCACCAACAGTTATTATAATCAACATAAGAGGAAGAACGATACCCAAACTAAATAACAATTCAGTTAATTGCTTATCCAGTCTGTCAACAGTACGGATAGCACGTAACCACTGATTTTTCCTAGAAATTGGAATATCAACATACTGAAAGGTACGATTCTCCATGGAAAATAGAGATAATTTCTTTTTATGTTTATGTTGATGGTCTAAATCCTTTTTAAATCCTTTTGGAAAACCAGAATAGATAACTTTTCCATTTTGGTCATAGACTGAATAAAATATTCCATCTTCAAAAGCCTCATACCGATGACCTTTAGCTAACGCTTGACTCATTTGCACAGCTTTAGCTTCTAAATTTTTTTCAGATTTGTTTTCAGCAATGCTTTTTGAAATAAAAAATGAACCAATTAATACACCGATAACAAGGATAAAAATAAAAGAGCTGTACCAGAGGGTAATTTGAGTGATGATGCTAGACTTTTTAGGGTAATTTATTTTACTTTGGAATAACATATCCTAAACCTCGTTTAGTTTTTATTAGTGATCCGTCTCGGTTGTTATCTAGTTTTCGACGAAGGTTTTTGATAAGGACATCAATAATATTGGACTCTCCATCATAATCATAATCCCAAACGTGTTCACGAATTTGATGACGAGAGAGGACTTGGTCTCTGTGACGTGCCAAATACTCAAGGACTTCGTATTCCTTAGCTGTTAAATCAATCAAATTGTCGTTTCTCCAAACTTGCTTTGTAGATAAATTGATTGTTATATCTTGAATTTGAATATCATCAGAAGATACTTGTCTATTTGTACGTCGTAACATAGCTCGAATTCGGGCCATGAGTTCTCCAAATTCAAATGGTTTTACAAGGTAATCATCCGCACCAAAATCTAGACCTGCGATACGATCTTCAACGGCATCTCGAGCAGTCAACATGAGAATAGATACTTGACTTCCTTTGTTGCGAAGCAGTTTTAAAAAGGTGAAGCCGTCCATTTTTGGCATCATTACATCTAAGATAATCACATCATATTCTGCCACTGAAACAAATTGTAAGGCTTCTTCACCATTTGAAGCACTGTCAACACTGTAGTGTTGCTTTTTTAAAAGTTTTACAATACTACGGTTCAAGTCAAGCTCATCTTCAACAACAAGGATTTTCATTTTTTGGCCTCCGTATGGCTTTTTTCCATTATATCACAAAAGGGAATGGAGTACTGAGGTCCTATTCCCTTTAATACACTAGTATTAGTCGTGATTTTTATGAGTTGTATTAAGCTTATTTGCCTTTATAAATGATGCTTTATCACTATCAAATTGGGCAATCTTAGGAGTATTTCCATCAAGTAGTTTTACTTTATAAACTAGCTTATTTGATTTGTTATTCGCAAGAGAAATTTCTTTTATTTTTGCATTTTTATATTTTGCTTGAATAGCTTGTAATGCAGTCTGAATATCTTTACTTGGTTGTTTTAATTGGGCATCTTTTGAATTGAGTTGGTTATCTGATGTTGTTGAAAGGATCTTCCCAGAATTAGCATCAATTTTATATTTTTTAGCTATTTTATTATCAATAACTTTGATTTCATAAAAAGGTGTATCACCTTTGGTCTTTAATTCAATTTGTGAAATAAAGCCTGAGCGAGCTTCTTTTTTGGCAGTTTCTAAGGCAGTCTTATAATCGATTTTTGTCGAGATATTCTTTAATGTTTTTAGTGAGTGTTTTTCTCTATGATCGTGATGTTTATCGTGTCCTTCATGCTTATGTTCAAAAGACATGTGTTCTGAGTGATGGTTATGCGCTAATGCAGCTCCGCTTACTCCTATAGCTCCCCAAATACCAAGTAGCGTAATGGAAGCTAACCCTACGTATAATTTATTGCTCATGAATTTTTTAAAGTTGTTTTTATAGTTTGTCATACTGACTTCCTTCTTTCTTTTTTCAAACCTTGGATTAGGTTTGTTACTTCTGAGTATATAGTCGTAAAATGAATCTAAAATGAATTTTTAAAATTAAGAACAATATTTTCAGTTATAAAAAAGTGAGTTTTAAAAGAATGACTAACTACCTGAAGGTAAGAGGTAAATTTATACTTTTTTGTCAGATTTTATTTTTAAAAATAAAAAGCCCAGAAATATTGATTTCATAGGCTTTTTTATATTCAATTATTTAACTTCAGTGAGGGTCTAATAATGTCTATTTTAGCTATTGAAAGCCTTGATATAGCAAGACTTTTATGAATTGTCTTCAAAAGTGTAGAGAAAAATGTAGAGATAACTTAAGCTGTTAATTTAGCAACTTTATCAAGATAAATATTAACTGCTTCAAATTTTCGTTTTGGAGCGATTTCTGCATAGGTATCCATAGTAGTGGATATAGACTGATGCCCCATTCTAGTTTGTAATTCTTTCCAGTTTGCTCCTGCATTCAACATCAAAGAAGCATGAGTGTGACGGAATAAATGAAAACCATAATCAGGTAGTCCAAGTGAGGATAGACGTTTCTTAAGTGTGGCACGCTCATTTCTATCACACATATAATTACCATAAATTGTTGGGAATATCAGGTCGGACTTAGGCAATCCATGCTTTTCAAAATAAGTATTCATCTCGTTATGAAATTCGACGAGTGAAGCAATTGTATCTGAAGGTACAGGGATTCTCCTATTTCCAGCATCGGTTTTGGGAGTTGATTTACAAACCATTTCCCCGTTATTCCTAACTTCTTATTCGCTCTTTTCCATATCAGAGTCTTATTTACAATAATTTCACTTGTTTCTAAATCCAAATCATGAATTTCTAATGCTAGTAATTCATTGATACGGCAAGCTGAAGCGAGTAGAATGTTACAAATGACTTTAAATCTACGATTAGCTCGAGTATTGGTTAAATTTGATAAAAAATTTAACCAACATGCTAAATCGTCATCATGAAGTACCATAATTCGTTTTTTATTGGCTTTTGCCTTTGGAGGTATTTTAACAGTGGATACTGGATTTTTTGACAATCCATAGTTCGTTATTCCGAAGTCGAAAATATCTCTCAACTTATGAATCACAGCTCCGAAATCTTTTGCACTTCCTTTTTCTGCTCGCTTCACCCCAGATTCAACAGATTTCTTAGATTTCTCGGCTAATTCATTAACCCACGACTGAATCTCAGCTGACTCTATTTTATTTGGGCTATAATCGCCAAAACGTGGAATGATGTAGGTGTCAAGATAACCTCTAACACGGTTGAGTGTATTTTCGGATGATACCCAATTTTGATAGTTTTTAAACCACTCTTCAGCAATCTCTTCTAAAGTATTGATTCTTATAACTTCTTTTCGGGCGCTTCCTTGCTCCTCAAAATCCAGTTTAGCTTGAATATACTTTCTATCCAATTGGCGAAGAGTTTTAGCGGTAATAGAGGTAGTGACCTGTTTACCAGTTTTTTTCATCAAGTCCTAGATAAACACCTCTTAAAACGTAGTTGATATCACCATTGTTTTTGGTCTTCTTAATTACTTTTTATTTTTATAGATAATTATTTCAGTTTTCATAATGCCTCTTCATGCAGACAATGAAAAGGCTAAAATAGACTATCCTCTTTTCCTAATTAGATGAATCTATTTTAGCACATTCTTACCTAGTTTTCCAAAAAATCAAGTACATCTGATAGTTTATAATATACAGTTCTAGTACCTTCAATTGGGGGGGCAAGTCGTGGCAAGCCTTTTTTCTCCAACTTTTCAAAGTATTAGGAGAAATATCTAAGAGAACTAATAGCTCCTTTTGTGTCACAATTCCAAATGTAATACGTTGTTTTACCTGTTGCTGAATCAAGCTAACTAGCAGAGTCAGCAGAGTTTCAATATGATTTATTCTTTCAGAGTTCATTTGTATTATCCTTTTTCTTTTAAATATGAGATAATAACAATAGAGATAGGTTTGTTATTTATCTCACTGATTTAGGTCATCACTCCTGCTTTGGTCGGTAGTAGTGATGGCTTTTTTTAGATGTTTAATCGGATTCATTGTGGATAAAAATGCATCTGTCTCAAAGTTATAGTTAAGGATATTTGGATTGGCTTTGTCAAACTGATAGGCAAATTTCTCAATTTGTTCTATTGTATGGCGATTAAAATCTTCTATTGAAAAAGAAATAGATTTGTATTGCACCTTGCCTTGATTTTTAACTTTGAAATGATAGACTACTTTTCTTATCCGCAACATCATTTGGTCCATTGTATCAGTTGCTCTTAGCGAATCACTAACCATTAACTTATACAGTTCCTTGGGTGGGAATATCGAACTGATATGTACTTTTCCCACAAAGCATAGATGTTAGTAAATCGGGCGTGAAATTGCTGAACGTAGGAGTCTGTCACACGAAGAAATTCTTGGTAAGATAATTCTCCCTTGAATTCTTCCATGAAAAGGATTTTTTCTCCCAGATATGTATCAAGCCCACCATTTTGATAGTCACTCCAGACATAGACGTTGTCCACTTCATATTCATCCATCAAGCGGATTTGCTGATAAGACTTTTCACTCCGAGATGCTCCGACGTGATACACCACTTCCATACTTTCCTTAAATCTTGGAGTCGTCCGCAATCGCATTTGATAGTAATGTTCCTTTATGATAAATCTGAGGAACTTGAAGTTATAGTGAGACAATTTTCAAAAAATCTTCATGGTGATTTATATTTAGAAGACCAGTTAATTGATGCTATTAGGAATTTAGAAGTTTATTCTAGAAATTTTAAGAATTTTAAAATTCCACAGTGTCTATCTGATGATGAAGAAAAAGATAGAAAATCGTTGGTTGATTTTATAAATACACATATTTTAGAAGAAATCAGAAGAAAATTTAGAAACAAATTGAAATTTAAGAAGAAAGAGCCTAGTCTTTCCGAACGCCTCAAAAATTTATTTGATTTAATAGGTGAGCTTAATCAGACTAAAATTTTTTCGGACTGTGATAGAGAATTATTAATAACAAAATTAGCTCAAACACGAAATTACTGTACTCATGGTGATTCGAAAGATAAATACCCAAAAATGATAACTGATGTCCATGAGATGTATGAGGCTAAATTGCTTCTTCAAGAAGTTCTGAGATATTATATCTATCAAGAATTAGATATGAAATATAGATACAAAAATTTCTAAAAATAAAATTTTTTCCTAGCGTTATGTAGTTCTGAAAGTAAATTCTTTCCATGCTCGTCGGCTCATTGAAGATTTAAAGGTAACAGTTGGCTTTGGGGAGCGCTCAATGGTATTCCTCGTGAAGATGGATTTGATATTACCGTGGCTTCTGAAATCATGGCGATTTTGTGTTTGGCGACAGACATCAATGACTTGAAAGAACGTTTGGCAAATATTATTATTGCTTATCGTTTTGACCGCAGTCCTGTCTACGTGCGTGATTTGGCGGTGGAAGGTGCTTTGACCCTTATTTTGAAAGATGCTATCAAACCAAACCTTGTCCAAACCATCTATGGCACGCCTGCCTTTGTCCATGGTGGTCCATTTGCTAATATTGCCCACGGATGTAACTCAGTTCTCGCAACAATTACAGCTTTGCGATTGGGCGGCTACACGGTCAAAGAAGCAGGTTTCGGAGTTGACCTCGGATCAGAGAAGTTCATCGCCATTAAGGTACCGAACTTGCTTAAGGCTCATGATGTTTCCGTGGATTTGTGCCAAAATTGGGTGCAGGCTTTATCGTTGCCTTAACAGGTGATGTCATGACCATGCCTGGTTTGCCAAAAGATCCCGCAGCTCTCAACATGGATGTGGCAGCAGACGAGACAGCTATCGGCTTGTTCTAACAAGAATGAATATAAAAAATCCACTCAAAGGCGGATTTTTTGTCTATTCAGATAGTTTCTCAATCGTTCGATAGGCAAGTAAGCCAAGTAGAATACTCAAGATAGGGAACACTGTCTGGAAGATACCAGTGTTGAATGGTGAATTAAAGAGAAAATGGATTCCAAAGCTTGCACCAATCCAAAATACTCCCTGTGCTTTTGACATACCTGTATTTTTCGTGAGAAGGGCTACTAAGCCAATGGCAAAGAGAAGCGTGAAAACCCAATGAACCCAACCAGCTTGACCAACGCGTTCAAGAATGGTTTCAAAGCCGTCTAACTTATTCATGAACATGTCTCTAAATACAAAGGTGATGTCTTCCATGATTTGGAAGCCTAATCCAACAATCATTCCGCTTACCAATGCATTTTTTAGTGTCATTTTTCTACAAATAAGTAGTACAAGTAGAACAGTTAGCCCTTTACCGATTTCTTCTGCCAATGGACCTGAAATAGCTGCGCCCCAGTCTTTTAGGAAATTATCACTAGCTTTAACAATTTCGAGTAGGAAATATCCAATAGCTGTATGTCCCAGTTCAGAAAAAGAGATGCTACCTGTTAAGCCTAAAAGCCAGCTAAGACCTATAACTTGTTTAGAAATGTTATAGCGTTTAGCTAAGTAATATGTCAGTACTAGTAGGGGAATGAGGTAGATAGCGACCAAGGAAATGGTTAGGAGAAAGAGAGGATATTTAGCTTCCATGCCATTTGGCTTACCTAATTCTCCAAAGATAATTTTGCAACCGTTGACAAATCCAATCGTTGCTAAGACGACTAGAAGATAGGTTTTACACATTTGAAATTTTTCTTTCATAGTTTGACCTTTCTGTATTAATAAACTAGTGTATAGATACATTGTATCAAAAAAAAGTACATTTCGTCTATTATTCACCTATTTTTTATCTAAACCTTCTCAGTTATTGTAATGTTTTTTCTGCAACTTGGACTCCATAATAGAGCCGTAACGGAATTGTGTCTAAAATTTTCTTTTTTGCTAGACTAAGGTTGAAAAAAAGAAAAGGAGCATGTTATAGAACAATATGATTTACTGGTCATTGGTTTTGGAAAGGCTGGTAAGAGCTTTGTAGGTAAGCGGCTTTAAAGATTATGAACTAACCCAAGAGGAAGAAGACGCTTTAGAGTTATTTGATAAACAATACTGGCAAGAGTTTCGCAGGGGTGATTTATTTGATAGAGTTAAAATCAAGAAAAAACCCTCTAATCAATTGATTAGGGGGCTTTTTGCATATCCGAATTTCTAAATTTATTTCACAAAAAATGTAGTCATTCGGCTGATTTTTATTGCAATCTACTGAAATTTAAAATTTCAAAAATCGCATGAAATCAATGTTTTTCGTCTCAACTGACGTGTGTTGAATGTCTACTTAACCTCAGTGAAAACAACGTGTTTACGAAGTTTTGGTGAGTATTTTTTCAATTGAAGACGGTCTGGAGTGTTACGTTTGTTTTTTGAAGTAAGGTACAAGCGTTCACCAGATTCTTTATGTTCAAGTGTAATATTTACGCGCATGGTATCTCCCTTCTATTATTTAGCTTCGTTAGCTTTAGCGATTTTACGTCCTTTGTAGTATCCTTTGAGTGATACACGGTGTGAACGTGAGTAATCTCCAGTAGTTTCGTCGAATTGTACAGATGGAGCTGTCAATTTGTAGTGTGTACGACGTTTGTTTTTCTTCGCTTTTGAAGTGTGACGTGCAGGTACTGCCATTTTCTTATTCTTCCTTTCGATGTGTAAGTTTTGATTTTCATCAACTTCACTATGATAACATATCTTTTTTGTAAAGTAAAGTTACTTGACAAAACTTTTTATTTTTACAATTTCATGGTGAAAATACTATCAAACTAAAGCAAATGATATATGCTTGTTTAAAATATAAGAAAAAATGGTAGAATGTTTAAAGAGAAAACTAATCGAAGAGGTAAACTTATGAAACTTCAAAAACCAAAAGGGACTCAGGATATCTTACCTGGAGAATCAGCAAAGTGGCAATACGTTGAAAATGTTATACGCAATCTCTTTAAACAATATCATTATGATGAAATTCGTACACCAATGTTTGAACATTACGAGGTTATTAGTCGCTCAGTTGGGGATACAACGGATATCGTTACAAAAGAGATGTATGATTTTCATGATAAAGGAGATCGTCACATTACGCTTCGTCCAGAAGGAACAGCACCTGTTGTACGTTCTTATGTTGAAAATAAACTATTTGCACCAGAAGTTCAAAAACCAACCAAAATGTATTATATTGGATCAATGTTCCGATATGAGCGCCCACAGGCTGGTCGTTTACGAGAATTTCATCAAGTAGGCGTTGAGTGCTTTGGATCAAATAATCCAGCAACTGATGTCGAAACAATCGCAATGGGACATCATCTATTTGAAGATTTAGGTATCAAAAATGTTAAACTTCATCTTAATAGTTTAGGGAGTCCAGAAAGTCGTCAAGCCTATCGCCAAGCTCTTATTGATTACTTAACACCCATACGTGAACAATTGTCTAAGGATAGTCAACGTCGTTTGAATGAAAATCCATTGCGCGTACTAGACTCTAAGGAGCCAGAAGACAAACTAGCAGTTGAAAATGCTCCTTCTATTTTAGATTATTTAGATGAGTCAAGCCAAGCCCACTTTGATGCTGTGTGTCATATGCTTGATGCTCTAAATATTCCATACATCATTGATACTAATATGGTTCGTGGTCTTGATTATTATAACCATACTATTTTTGAGTTTATCACTGAGATTGAAGATAATGAATTAACGATCTGTGCTGGAGGCCGTTATGACGGCTTAGTATCCTATTTTGGTGGACCAGAAACACCAGCATTTGGTTTTGGATTAGGATTAGAACGCTTGCTCTTAATATTAGATAAGCAAGGGATTTCTTTACCAATAGAAAATACTATAGATCTGTATATAGCTGTATTAGGAACAGAGGCTAATCTAGCTGCCTTAGATTTGGCACAATCAATACGTCATCAAGGTTTTAAAGTAGAGCGTGATTATTTGGGTCGTAAAATCAAAGCACAATTTAAGTCTGCAGATACTTTTAATGCTAAAGTGATTATGACATTAGGTAGCAGTGAAGTAGATTCGAAAGAGGTCAGTTTAAAAAATAATCAAACACGTCAAGAAGTTAAAGTTAGTTTTGAAAACATTAAAACAGATTTTTCATCTGTGCTTAAACAATTAGGATTGTAAAACAGTTCCTAAAAACTCTCCTTAATGGGTGGGGTTTTTAGGTGCTTTTTGTTATAATAGGTTGGAATGAATATTTTAAATGGAGAAAATAGATGAAACGTAGTATGTATGCTGGGCGTGTTCGTAGTGAGCACATAGGAACATCGATTACTTTAAAAGGATGGGTTGGTCGTCGTCGTGACCTTGGAGGCCTTATTTTTATTGATCTTCGCGATCGCGAGGGAATCATGCAATTAGTTATTAATCCTGAAGAAGTATCAGCCTCAGTTATGGCAACCGCAGAAAGTCTCCGTAGTGAATTTGTTATAGAGGTTAGTGGTGTAGTGACAGCACGAGAACAAGCTAATGATAATTTACCAACAGGAGAAGTTGAATTAAAAGTGCAAGAATTATCGGTTCTTAATACCTCGAAAACAACACCATTTGAAATTAAAGATGGTATTGAGGCAAATGATGATACACGCATGCGTTACCGTTACTTGGATCTTCGTCGTCCGGAAATGCTTGAAAATTTCAAATTACGTGCGAAAGTAACACACTCAATCCGTAATTACCTTGACAACTTAGAGTTTATTGATGTCGAAACTCCGATGCTAACAAAATCAACTCCAGAGGGGGCACGAGACTATTTGGTTCCATCACGTGTCAACCAAGGACATTTTTATGCCCTTCCACAAAGCCCTCAAATTACAAAACAGCTATTGATGAATGCAGGATTTGATCGTTATTATCAAATTGTCAAATGTTTCCGTGATGAGGATTTACGTGGAGATCGTCAACCTGAGTTTACACAAGTTGACTTGGAGACATCATTCCTTAGTGATCAAGAAATTCAAGACATTGTTGAGGGTATGATTGCTAAAGTAATGAAAGACACTAAAGGTTTAGAGGTTTCTTTACCATTCCCAAGGATGGCATATGATGATGCAATGAATAACTACGGGTCTGATAAGCCTGATACAAGGTTTGATATGCTTTTACAAGACTTGACAGAAATTGTAAAAGAAGTTGACTTCAAGGTGTTCTCAGAAGCTTCAGTAGTTAAAGCGATTGTTGTCAAAGATAAGGCGGACAAGTACTCTCGAAAAAATATTGATAAATTAACAGAAATTGCAAAACAATACGGTGCCAAAGGTTTAGCATGGCTAAAATATGTAGATAATACTATTTCAGGTCCGGTTGCTAAGTTCTTGACAGCTATTGAAGGTAGGTTGACAGAAGCTTTGCAGCTAGAGAATAATGACTTAATTCTATTTGTAGCAGATAGTCTTGAAGTAGCTAACGAGACTTTAGGAGCGCTTCGTACACGCATTGCAAAAGAACTTGAACTCATTGATTATTCTAAATTTAATTTCCTATGGGTTGTTGATTGGCCAATGTTTGAGTGGTCAGAAGAAGAGGGACGATATATGTCGGCTCATCATCCATTCACCTTGCCAACAGCGGAGACAGCGCATGAGTTGGAAGGGGATTTGGCTAAAGTACGTGCAGTTGCCTATGATATTGTTTTGAATGGATATGAGTTAGGCGGTGGTAGCCTACGTATTAACCAAAAAGATACACAAGAGCGTATGTTCAAGGCTTTAGGATTTAGCGCTGAATCAGCTCAGGAACAGTTTGGTTTCTTACTTGAAGCTATGGATTACGGCTTCCCACCACATGGTGGATTGGCAATAGGCCTTGACCGCTTTGTTATGTTGTTAGCAGGCAAGGACAATATTCGAGAAGTTATTGCATTCCCTAAAAACAATAAGGCTAGTGATCCAATGACTCAAGCTCCTAGTCTCGTTTCAGAACAACAATTAGAAGAATTATCACTTACTGTAGAAAGTTATGAAAACTAGACGAACCCCTTTAGAAAAAAAGGTAAAATATATTATCAGTGTATGGGCTAAAAAATTTGGTCTCTTACACACTTTAAAAAGTATCTCACGAGAAAAATATGCAGAGAAAATTTCGGCTTCACTACTGTATGGTATTCTATCCAGTGTTGCTGTCAATTTCTTTTTTCAACCTGGACATGTTTATTCAAGTGGAGCAACTGGTTTAGCTCAGGTTATTTCAGCTGTCAGTAAACACTGGTTTTCTTTTGAAATACCAGTTGCTTTAGCTTTTTATGCCATTAATATCCCTTTGCTGATATTATCTTGGCGTAAGATTGGACATAAATTTACTATTTTTACGTTTATCACAGTAACTGTAAGCTCTATCTTCATTCAACTAATGCCTCAAATCACCCTTACAACTGATCCCTTAATCAATGCTATCTTTGGTGGCTTAATTATGGGAGCTGGTGTTGGTTTTAGCTTTAAGTCTAGAATTTCTAGTGGGGGAACAGATATTATCAGTTTGACAATTAGAAAGAAAACAGGCAGAGATGTAGGTAGTATTTCTTTTATTATTAATGGTATTATTTTATTATTTGCAGGTCTTTTATTTGGTTGGAAGTACGCTTTGTACTCGATGGTGACCATTTTTGTATCAAGTAGAGTTACAGATGCCATTTTTACAAAGCAAAAAAAGATGCAAGCGATGATTGTTACCAGTAAGCCTGATTGCGTCATTAAACGTATCCATCGTGATTTACATCGTGGTGTAACCTGTATCAATGATGCTGAAGGTACTTATAATCATGAGAAAAAAGCAGTTTTAATAACTATATTAACACGTGAAGAATTTAGTGATTTTAAATATTTAATGCTAAAAGCAGATCCAAAAGCCTTTGTTTCCGTTGCAGAAAATGTTCATATTATTGGACGATTCGTTGATGATGATTAACTGTATATATGACTTTTGGTCAACCGCCACTAAGGAAACATTATGATGTTATTAAGCTAAGTTGTTTAAACAACTTTAGCTTTTTTGAATAAGGAAGGATTAAGCCTATGTTGAAACTGGATTTAAAAACAAAGATAAAAGAAGCTATTTTAATTGCCTTTGGTGTGGCTCTCTATACTTTCGGATTTGTCAAATTTAATATGGCTAATCATTTGGCTGAAGGAGGTATTTCCGGTGTCACCTTGATTATCCATGCACTTTTCGGAGTTAATCCAGCACTTTCATCACTTCTTCTTAATATCCCGTTATTTATATTAGGGGCTAGGATTTTAGGGAAAAAATCCTTATTGTTAACTATATATGGTACAGTGTTAATGTCTTTTTTCATGTGGTTTTGGCAACAAATCCCTGTAACAGTCCCTTTGAAAAACGATATGATGTTAGTTGCAGTAGCTGCTGGAATTTTAGCAGGAGCTGGTAGTGGTTTAGTATTTAGATATGGTGCAACTACAGGTGGTGCAGATATTATTGGTCGTATTGTAGAGGAAAAATCTGGAATAAAATTAGGGCAAACCTTATTGTTTATTGATGCTATAGTTCTAACGTCTTCACTTGTTTATATTAATTTACAACAGATGCTATATACGTTAGTAGCTAGCTTTGTATTTAGTCAAGTGTTAACAAATGTCGAAAACGGGGGCTACACTGTTCGTGGAATGATCATTATTACCAAAGAATCAGAATCTGCAGCAGCAACCATTTTGCATGAAATTAATAGGGGTGTAACTTTTTTACGGGGCCAAGGTGCCTACTCAGGTAGAGAGCATGATGTCTTGTACGTAGCTCTTAACCCAAGTGAAGTGCGTGATGTGAAAGAAATCATGGCTGATTTAGACCCAGATGCTTTTATTTCTGTTATAAATGTAGATGAAGTTATTAGCTCAGATTTTAAAATTCGACGAAGAAATTACGATAAATAAAAATACAGGCTGTCTGGCCTGTATTTTTATTTTGGTCCTCTACTTAAGAAACTACCAAGCATAATAGCTGAGATAGCAGTTCCCTTGTAATGGCTAGCTTTTGTTTTTACCAAGCGACTAAGATCAAATATGCTTTTAGGAGCATCAAATTGATGTGTTAAGACGTATTGATTGATAAGTGAGTCAATTTTTGTAGCTAGGAGTGAGTTCATCCCCTCTTTTTCAAGTTGACTAGCAAGCTCGAAAATAGCTTGACGAAAATAATCATCTGCTTGTATTACTTCTTCGCTATAAACTTTACTAAGAGCATCTAATATTTCTTTTTCTGATGGCATGGCATTCTCCTGTAACTTGTTGTGCTATTATTATAATATAAAAAATTAAGACTGTCATAAATTTGACAGTCTTAGTAGTGTCATTTCTTACATTTCATTTGGAGCATCAACTCCTAGGAGGCGAAGAGATTCTTTTAATACTGTAGCAGTTGCATAGCAAAGTGCTAGACGACTACTGATTTCAGCGTCTTCATCTAAAATACGTGTGTGGGCGTAATATTTATTGAAGCACTGAGCTAAATTGATAGCGAATTTTGCAATAATAGAGGGCTCAAAATTATCTGCCGCACGTACAATAATACGAGGAAAATCTTGGATGAGTTTGATGATTTCCCAGCTTTCAACATCGTTGAGACTGTAATTATCGCTATTAGATGGGTTAAAGTTAGCTTTACGTAAGATTGATTGAATACGAGCATGTGCATATTGTACATATGGCCCAGTTTCACCTTCAAATGATACCATTGCTTCTAAGTCAAAGTCATAACCATTTGTACGATCAGTTTTCAAATCGTAAAATTTAATAGCACCTACACCAACTGCTTGAGCAACTTTATCTTTATCTGCTAGGTTAGGGTTTTTAGCTTCAATCTGAGATGCCGCACGATTAATAGCTTCTGCAACAGTAGGTTCAAGGAGAATTACATTTCCTTTACGAGTTGATAATTTTGCTCCTCCTTTTGTTACAAGGCCAAAAGGAACATGAGTCATATCATCGGACCAATCGTAGTCCATTTCTTTAAGAACAGCTTTTAGTTGTTTAAAGTGTGCAGACTGTTCGTTTCCTACAACGTAGATTGATTTTGCAAAATCGTAGGTACGTTTACGGTAAAGTGCAGCAGCTAAGTCGCGTGTAATGTAGAGAGTTGCTCCATCGGATTTCTTAATGAGAGCAGGATGTTCAATACCGTATTTTTCTAGGTTAACAACTTGTGCACCTTTAGATTCGACCAGGAGGTTTTTAGATTCTAGCAGTTCAAGCACTTCCTCCATTTTGTCGTTGTAGAATGCCTCGCCGTTATAGCTATCAAATGTAACATTCATTTTATCGTAAAGACGGTTGAATTCTAATAATGACTCGTCACGGAACCATTGCCATAATTCAGTTGCTTCAGGATCGTTAGCTTCAAGTTTACGAAACCACTCACGTGCCTCTTCATCAACGCTAGGGTCTGTCTCGGCTTCAGCATTAATACGGACATAAAGTTTTAAAAGTTCATCGATGGGATGAGCACGGACAGCCTCTTCATTGCCCCATTTTTTATAAGCAACGATTAACATTCCAAATTGTTTACCCCAGTCGCCAAGGTGATTAATTTTAACAGGATGATAGCCAATTTTATCAAAAATATTAGCTAAACTATCACCAATAACTGTTGAACGAAGGTGTCCAATTGAGAATGGCTTAGCAATATTTGGACTAGACATGTCAATGGCAACATTTCGTCCTTCACCAATATTTTGAGTAGCATAGGCAGAACCATCAGATAAGACTTGTTTTAGAACTTGACTTGAGATTGCGGCTTTATCAAGGAAAAAGTTAACGTAAGGTCCAACAGCTTCCACCTTTTCAAATTGGTCGCTTTTAATTTGTTCAGCAATGTCACTAGCAATTATTTGAGGTGCTTTGCGTAGAGTTTTAGCCAAAGAGAATGCTGGGAAAGCTAAATCTCCCATGCTCGAATTTTTTGGGGTTTCTAATAAAGAAAGAATGGCCGATTGTTCCATATCTGGAACAACTTTTTGAATTTCACTCGCAATTAGATGTTTTGTATCCATGGTATCTCCTATTTTAATTAGTAATATAGTCACCCTATTTTAACATAATTATGAAAAATAGACGAGAACTTGTTGATTAAATTCATAATGCATTCTGTAAAGAACTAGCCTACTTTATAGCTTTTTTACAGAATGATTACGATATCACTACTAAGTGAAAAAGACAATTTTTTTTGATATAATTTGGTAAGCATAATTCTAACTAAAAAGGATTGAATAACATGAATAAAATAGAACGCCAAAAACGTATTAAACGTTTAATCCAATCAGGGCAGATTGGCACACAAGAAGAAATTAAATTACATTTAAAAAATGAAGGAATCGATGTCACACAAGCGACTCTGTCAAGAGACTTGCGTGAGATTGGTCTTTTAAAATTACGTAGCCCAGAAGGTAAGCTATATTATAGTTTATCAACAGCTACTTCAAATCGATTTAGCCCAGCCTTACGCTCATATATTTTGAAAGTATCGCGAGCAAGTTTTATGTTAGTTTTAAATACTAATTTAGGGGAGGCTAGCGTTTTAGCAAACTTTATTGATGAGAAAGGGCTGCCAGAGATTTTAGGAACAATGGCAGGAGCAGACACCTTGTTGGTGATTTGTCAAAATGAAGATATTGCCAAAGTTTTTGAAAAAGAACTATCAGTAGGTTTATAAATATAATGATTGAGGAGCTGAGCATGGCAGCCAGCCCCGTTAGTTAGGAGTGAGAAATGGCCAAGCCAACGATATCACCGGGAATGCAACAGTATCTGGATATAAAAGAGAATTATCCAGATGCTTTTTTGCTTTTTAGAATGGGTGATTTTTATGAATTATTTTATGATGATGCGGTAAAAGCAGCACAAATCCTGGAAATTAGCTTGACTAGTCGAAATAAGAACGCAGAAAAGCCAATCCCAATGGCAGGAGTTCCCTATCACTCAGCTCAACAGTATATTGACGTTTTAGTTGAATTAGGTTACAAAGTAGCCATTGCTGAGCAGATGGAAGATCCTAAAAAAGCTGTGGGAGTGGTCAAGCGTGAGGTAGTGCAAGTTGTTACCCCAGGAACGGTTGTGGAGTCAACGAAGCCGGATAGTGCTAATAATTTCTTAGTAGCGATTGATTCGCAAGATCAACAAACATTTGGTCTAGCATATATGGATGTCTCAACTGGAGAGTTTCAGGCAACCCTTTTAACAGATTTTGAGTCCGTCCGTAGTGAAATACTAAATTTAAAAGCTCGTGAGATTGTAGTAGGATATCAATTGACGGACGAAAAAAATCACCTACTGACGAAGCAGATGAACTTGCTTTTGTCATACGAAGACGAACGACTTAATGATATTCATTTGATTGATGAGCAGTTAACTGATTTGGAAATATCTGCTGCGGAAAAACTTTTACAATATGTGCATAGAACACAAAAGCGTGAACTTAGTCATTTACAGAAAGTAGTTCATTATGAAATAAAGGACTATTTACAAATGTCATATGCAACGAAAAATAGTCTAGATTTACTGGAGAATGCTAGAACAAGCAAGAAGCATGGAAGTCTTTACTGGTTGTTAGATGAGACTAAAACAGCGATGGGAACTCGAATGCTGAGAACTTGGATTGACAGGCCTTTGGTAAGTATGAATCGAATCAAGGAACGTCAAGATATTATTCAAGTGTTTCTTGATTATTTTTTTGAGAGAAACGATCTCACAGAAAGTTTAAAGGGTGTATATGATATTGAACGCCTAGCAAGTCGAGTATCTTTCGGAAAAGCCAACCCTAAAGATCTATTGCAACTCGGACGGACCTTATCACAAATTCCTCGGATTAAAATGATTTTACAGTCCTTCAATCAACCTGAGCTTGACATTGTTGTCAACAAGATTGACACTATGCCTGAATTAGAAAGTTTAATTAATACGGCGATAGCCCCAGAAGCACAGACTACTATCACTGAGGGAAACATTATCAAGTCTGGGTTTGATAAGCAATTGGATAATTATCGAACAGTGATGCGTGAAGGTACAGGTTGGATTGCTGATATTGAAGCTAAGGAAAGAGCAGCAAGTGGTATCGGTACCCTTAAAATTGATTATAATAAAAAAGACGGCTATTACTTCCATGTGACCAATTCCAATTTATCACTAGTACCGGAGCATTTTTTCCGTAAAGCGACATTAAAAAATTCTGAACGCTATGGAACAGCAGAACTAGCCAAAATTGAAGGTGAAATGCTCGAAGCTCGCGAGCAATCTTCAAATTTAGAATATGATATTTTTATGCGTGTTCGTGCTCAAGTAGAATCTTATATTAAACGTCTTCAAGAGTTAGCAAAGACTATTGCAACCGTTGATGTTCTACAGAGTTTGGCAGTAGTTGCAGAAAATCATCACTATGTTCGTCCCAAATTTAATGATGAACATCAGATTAAGATTAAGAATGGGCGTCATGCAACCGTTGAAAAAGTGATGGGAGTGCAAGAATATATTCCCAATAGTATCTATTTTGATAGTCAGACAGATATCCAGTTGATTACAGGACCAAATATGAGTGGTAAGTCGACCTATATGCGCCAGTTAGCTTTGACAGTTATTATGGCACAAATGGGAGGTTTTGTATCGGCAGACGAAGTTGATTTGCCTGTATTTGATGCAATATTTACTAGGATTGGTGCTGCTGATGACTTAATTTCTGGGCAATCAACCTTTATGGTAGAAATGATGGAAGCGAATCAGGCTGTAAAACGAGCCAGTGATAAATCTTTGATTCTTTTTGATGAATTAGGTCGAGGGACAGCCACTTATGATGGTATGGCATTAGCTCAATCGATTATAGAATATATTCATGACCGTGTTAGGGCAAAAACAATGTTTGCAACTCATTACCATGAGTTGACAGATTTATCTGAACAATTGACAAGGCTTGTCAATGTACACGTGGCTACTTTAGAGAGAGATGGAGAAGTTACCTTCTTACATAAAATTGAACCTGGACCTGCGGACAAGTCTTATGGGATACACGTCGCAAAAATAGCTGGTTTACCAATTGACTTATTGGATAGGGCAACTGATATTTTATCACAGTTGGAAGCTGATGCAGTACAGTTGATCGTATCAGCCCCCCAAGAAGCTGTTACTGCTGACTTAAATGAGGAACTAGATCCTGGGAAGCAACAAGGACAATTATCGCTTTTTGAAGAACATTCAAATGCAGGTAGGGTTATTGAGGAGTTAGAAGCGATAGATATAATGAATCTAACTCCAATGCAAGCTATGAATGCTATATTTGATTTAAAGAAATTATTATAAAATAGCCTTTAGGCAACAAAAAAGAGACTAAATAATTCATTTAGGCTCTTTTTTAATTATTTAACAAGATTGATATTTGTTGCTTGTGGTCCACGTTGACCATCTTGAATATCAAATGTTACTTTTTGTCCTTCTTCAAGAGTTTTGAAGCCATCAACTTTAATCTCTGAAAAATGAGCGAAGACGTCTGTTCCAGTTTCGCTAGAAATAAAGCCAAAACCTTTTTCTGAGTTAAACCATTTCACTGTACCTTGTGTCATTTGTTTATTACCTTTCTAAAAATGTTACTGTAAAAAATAAAAAAGGTAAAAATGTTAAACAAAAATACAACTTCAAAACTTATTACGCTCCCTAAGTCTAACAGGTAATAGGAGTGATGTCAACTAAAAATTGTGTTATTGTCAAATTAATATTTTGAATATGGTATAATGGCTAAGATATCACAAAAAAAGTTACAAAAAATCATAAAAAAAGGAGGGATGAACTTGTCTAAAATTATTGAATTACCGGATATATTAGCTAACCAGATTGCTGCTGGTGAGGTTGTTGAAAGGCCTAGTAGCGTCGTTAAAGAATTAGTTGAAAATGCCATAGATGCAGGAAGTAGCCAAATTACCATAGAGGTTGAAGAATCTGGTCTTAAAAAGATTCAAATAACGGATAACGGTGAAGGGATGACTAGTGAGGATGCCGTTCTCAGTTTACGACGTCACGCTACATCCAAAATCAAAAGCCAGAGTGACCTTTTTCGTATTCGGACCTTAGGTTTTCGTGGTGAAGCTCTACCATCAATCGCTTCGATTAGTTTAATGACAATAAAAACAGCTACAGAGCAAGGGAAACAAGGGACGTTACTTGTTGCTAAAGGGGGAAACATTGAAAAACAGGAAGTTGTTTCAAGTCCTCGTGGAACAAAAATTTTAGTTGAAAATTTATTCTTTAATACGCCTGCCAGATTGAAATACATGAAGAGTTTACAGTCTGAACTAGCTCATATTATTGATATTGTTAATAGACTCAGTCTAGCGCATCCGGAAGTTGCTTTTACACTGATAAATGATGGTAAAGAAATGACTAAAACTAGTGGGACTGGCGATTTGAGACAGGCGATTGCAGGTATTTATGGTTTAAATACTGCAAAAAAAATGATTGAGATTTCAAATGCAGATTTAGATTTTGAAATTTCGGGTTATGTAAGTTTGCCTGAATTGACACGAGCTAACCGAAACTATATTACCCTATTAATTAACGGTCGTTACATTAAAAATTTTCTTTTAAACCGCTCAATTCTAGATGGTTATGGTTCAAAGTTGATGGTTGGAAGATTTCCAATTGCTGTCATTGATATTCAGATAGATCCTTATCTAGCAGATGTCAACGTTCATCCGACTAAGCAAGAGGTGAGAATTTCTAAGGAACGAGAATTAATGAGTTTAATAAGCTCAGCAATTTCTGAGAGTCTGAAACAATATGATTTGATTCCGGATGCTTTAGAGAATTTAGCGAAAACTAGTACCCGAAGTGTAGATAAGCCTATACAAACAAGCTTCTCACTAAAACAGTCTGGTTTGTATTACGATAGGACTAAAAATGACTTTTTTATAGATGCAGATACTGTATCTGAACCTATTGCTAACTTTACAAACCTTGACAAAAGTGACGGTTCAGTTGACAATGATGTAAAAAACTCTGTTAATCAAGGAGCAACGCAGTCTCCTAATATAAAGTATGCTAGTAGAGATCAAGCTGATAGTGAGAACTTCATTCATTCTCAGGACTACCTTAGTAGTAAACAGTCACTTAACAAACTTGTTGAAAAATTAGATTCGGAAGAAAGTTCGACTTTTCCAGAGCTCGAATTTTTTGGTCAAATGCATGGGACCTACTTATTTGCTCAAGGGAATGGTGGGTTGTATATTATTGATCAACATGCAGCTCAAGAGCGTGTAAAATACGAGTATTACCGTGAAAAGATAGGTGAGGTTGATAATAGTCTTCAACAATTGTTAGTACCATTTCTATTTGAATTTTCAAGTTCAGATTTTCTTCAATTACAAGAAAAAATGTCATTATTACAAGATGTTGGTATTTTCTTGGAACCGTATGGTAATAATACTTTCATTTTAAGGGAACATCCAATTTGGATGAAAGAAGAAGAGGTAGAGTCTGGCGTTTATGAAATGTGTGATATGTTGTTGCTCACTAATGAAGTATCAGTGAAAAAATATCGCGCAGAGTTAGCTATTATGATGTCTTGCAAGCGATCTATTAAAGCAAACCATACGCTAGACGATTACTCAGCACGTCATTTATTAGATCAGTTAGCGCAATGTAAAAATCCTTATAATTGCCCTCATGGAAGACCTGTTTTAGTTAATTTTACAAAAGCTGATATGGAGAAAATGTTTAAACGAATCCAAGAAAATCATACAAGCCTCAGGGATTTAGGAAAATATTGATAATTACTTGTTAGGGAAGAAGGGAGAAAAAGTGAAAGAGTTTTTTGCTTTGCCAAAACAGCTACAGTTAAGAGAATTATTGCGTTTTATTTCCATTACGGTTGGTTCAGCTATTTTTCCTTTTATGGCAATGTATTATGTTCAATATTTTGGAAATCTAGTTACAGGAATTTTGATCATCATAACTCAACTATCAGGGTTTGTAGCGACCTTATATGGAGGCCATTTGTCAGATGCTATGGGGAGGAAAAAAGTTGTGATTATAGGTTCACTGCTGGCAACCATTGGTTGGGCTATAACTATAGCTGCAAATGTTCCAAATCATATTACGCCACACTTGACCTTTGTAGGTATCCTTATCATTGAAATAGCTCACCAATTTTATTTCCCTGCCTATGAAGCTATGACCATTGATTTGACGAACGAACAGAATCGTCGCTTTGTTTACACTATAGGTTATTGGTTGGTTAACATCGCTGTAATGCTAGGTTCTGGGATTGCTGGGATTTTCTATGATCACCATTTTTTTGAATTATTAATAGTTCTTCTTATTATTTCAGCGATTTGTTGTTTCGTGGTTTACTTCAAGTTTGATGAGACAAAACCACAGGAGGGAACCTTCAAGCATGATAAGGGAGTTTTAGGAACTTTTAAAAATTATAGTCAGGTTTTAGTGGATAAAGCGTTTGTTGTTTATACTTTAGGAGCAATTGGTTCCAGTGTTGTCTGGCTCCAGGTTGATAATTATTTCTCGGTCAATCTCAAGCAAAATTTTGAAGTAGTGTCTGTGTTAGGACATACAATCACAGGTGCTAAAATGCTTAGTTTAGCAGTCTTTACGAACACTCTATTAATTGTCTTACTAATGACAACTATAAATAAATTCATAGAGAATTGGCCTTTGAAACGTCAACTAATATTAGGAAGCTTGATTTGTGGTTTTGGAATGCTTTTTAATATTTCTCTAAACACTTTTGGAGCTATTTTGATTGCCATGACGTTTTTCACCTTTGGCGAAATGATTTATGTTCCAGCTAGTCAGGTTCTAAGGGCGGAGATGATGGTGGAGGGAAAAATTGGATCATATTCTGGATTTTTAGCTATCGCACAACCTGTTGCAAGTGTATTAGCAGGTGCCATGGTTTCGCTCAGCTATTTTACAGGAAAAATAGGTGTTCAAATAACATTGACCATTTTTATGTTAGCAGGTCTGGTTTTAATCTTATACGCTACCAAAATGAAAAATATTGAGATAGGAAAATAGAATGTACGATTATATTAAAGGAAAATTGAGTAAAATAACGGCTAAATTTATTGTTGTGGAAACAGCTGGATTGGGATACGTGATATATGTGGCAAATCCCTACTCTTTTTCAGGTTACGTTAATCAAGAAGTTACCATCTACTTACATCAAGTCATTCGCGATGATGCACATCTTTTATTTGGTTTTCATACGGAAAATGAAAAAGAAATTTTTCTTAATTTAATTTCAGTATCAGGAATTGGTCCAACGACCGCTTTAGCAATTATTGCAGTCGATGACAATGAAGGTCTCGTAAGTGCCATTGATAATAGTGATATTAAGTATTTGACTAAATTTCCAAAGATAGGAAAAAAAACAGCACAACAGATGATCCTTGATTTGTCAGGGAAGTTTGTAGAAGCTTCTGGTGAGAGTGCGACTAGTCGTAAGGTTAGCTCTGAGCAGAATAGCAATCTTGAAGAAGCTATGGAAGCTTTGTTAGCGTTGGGGTATAAGGCGACTGAATTGAAAAAAGTAAAAGCCTTTTTTGAAGGTACGAACGAGACTGTGGAGCAATACATCAAATCTAGTTTGAAGATGTTGATGAAATAATTTAGAAGTAATGAGGTTTCACATGAAACGATGTTCTTGGGTGAATTTAGATAATCCATTATATGTAGCTTACCATGATAAAGAGTGGGGGAGAGCTGTTCATGACGATCATGTACTCTTTGAGTTACTATGTTTAGAAACTTATCAATCGGGTTTATCTTGGGAAACAGTATTAAATAAACGTCAGGAGTTCAGACAAGTTTTTCATCACTATAATATTGAAAAGGTAGCTGCAATGTCAGATGCGGATTTAGAGATAATCTTACAAAATCCTAGGGTTATTCGTCATCGTCTAAAACTTTTCTCAACACGACAAAATGCTAGGTCAATTATATTAATTCAGAAAGAATTCGGAAGTTTTGATCGCTACATTTGGTCTTTTGTAGATAATAAAGTACAGGTTAACTCAGTTAACAACTACAACGATGTGCCTGCAAGTACTACCTTATCCGAACGCTTATCTAAGGATTTAAAAAAACGCGGTTTTAAATTTGTTGGTCCAACTTGCCTCTATTCTTTTATTCAGGCCGCAGGTATGGTTAATGACCATGAAAATATATGTGATTTCAAGTAATATCAATGTGATATGTTTTAAGTAGCACTTCTGCTACTTTTTTTGCTAAAATGTAGTCATTATTTCGAATAGATAAGAGGGTGAAGTTGTGAGGGCTGAAAT
The DNA here is from genome assembly GCF_949788565.1 of Streptococcus agalactiae. NCBI lineage: Bacteria > Bacillati > Bacillota > Bacilli > Lactobacillales > Streptococcaceae > Streptococcus > Streptococcus agalactiae. The sequence goes on along the minus strand of NZ_OX460931.1, from coordinate 1,916,896 downwards.
TATCGCTGTAGGAACAGAAATTTTAACAGGACAGATCGTTAATACAAACGCACAATTTTTGTCGGAGAAAATGGCAGAATTAGGAATTGATATTTATTTCCAGACAGCTGTAGGAGACAATGAGGAACGTTTATTATCGCTTTTAGATATAGCTAGTCAGCGCAGTCAATTGGTTATCCTATGTGGTGGACTTGGACCTACAGAGGATGATTTAACGAAACAAACTTTGGCTAAATTTTTAGGTAAATCATTAACAGTGGATTTATTAGCTAGTCAAAAATTGGATCGTTTTTTTGCAAGTCGTCCTCAGTTTGCTAGAACACCAAATAATGAACGACAAGCTCAATTGGTTGAAGGCTCAATACCTCTACAAAACCTTACTGGTCTAGCTGTTGGTGGTATCGTTACATCTAAGGGAGTCCAATATATGGTTTTACCAGGTCCGCCTAGTGAATTAAATCCAATGGTTATGGAGCAGGTGGTACCTATTTTGTCAAATAATGGTACAAAATTATATTCACGTGTATTGAGATTCTTTGGTATCGGTGAGAGTCAGTTAGTCACAATCTTAGAAGACATAATTAAGAATCAGACAGATCCAACTATAGCACCATATGCAAAGGTTGGTGAGGTAACTTTAAGGTTATCAACGAAAGCTGAAAATCAGGATGAAGCCGACTTTAAATTAGATAGCTTAGAAAAAGAAATACTTGCTCTTAAGACATTAGATAACCGTAAATTAAAAGATTTATTATATGGTTATGGTGATAATAATAGTATGGCACGTACTGTTTTAGAATTATTGAAAGTACAAAATAAAACGATTACTGCCGCAGAGAGCTTAACAGCAGGGTTATTTCAATCTCAGTTAGCAGAATTTTCTGGTGCTTCGCAAGTTTTTAATGGTGGTTTTACGACCTATAGTATGGAAGCAAAATCACAACTTCTCGGCATCCCTAAGAAAAAATTGCAAGAATATGGAGTTATCAGTCATTTTACAGCTGAGGCAATGGCTCAGCAAGCTCGCCAACTTTTAAAAGCAGATTTTGGTATCGGTTTAACGGGAGTTGCTGGTCCTGATGAGTTGGAAGGATACCCTGCAGGTACAGTTTTTATTGGGATTGCAACCCCTGAAGGCGTTTCTTCTATTAAAGTATCGATTGGAGGGAAGAGTCGCTCAGATGTCCGTCATATCAGTACTTTACATGCTTTTGACTTGGTGCGTAGGGCTTTATTAAAGATATAATATTTGTTATAATTAGTAGAACGATTTCTAAATTTGAATCAACCTAGATTCATAGAAATATAAGGAGAAGACATTGGCTAAAAAAACGAAAAAAGCAGAAGAAATTACTAAGAAATTCGGTGATGAACGTCGAAAAGCCTTAGATGATGCTTTGAAAAATATTGAAAAAGATTTTGGTAAGGGCGCAGTGATGCGCTTAGGTGAGCGAGCTGAACAAAAGGTTCAAGTAATGAGTTCAGGTTCTCTTGCTTTAGATATCGCTTTAGGAGCAGGTGGATATCCTAAAGGACGTATCGTCGAAATTTATGGACCAGAGTCATCTGGTAAAACAACGGTTGCCCTTCATGCCGTAGCTCAAGCCCAAAAGGAAGGTGGGATTGCTGCCTTTATTGATGCTGAGCACGCTCTTGACCCAGCCTATGCTGCGGCTCTTGGAGTTAATATTGATGAGTTACTCTTGTCTCAACCTGACTCAGGTGAGCAAGGTCTTGAAATTGCAGGTAAATTGATTGATTCAGGCGCAGTTGATTTAGTTGTTGTCGATTCAGTTGCAGCCCTTGTTCCTCGTGCTGAGATTGATGGTGATATTGGTGACAGCCACGTTGGTTTGCAAGCTCGTATGATGAGTCAAGCAATGCGTAAATTGTCAGCATCCATTAACAAGACAAAGACAATCGCAATTTTTATCAACCAGCTAAGGGAAAAAGTAGGCGTTATGTTTGGTAACCCTGAAACAACACCTGGTGGTCGTGCTTTGAAATTTTATTCATCGGTTCGTCTAGATGTTCGTGGTAATACTCAAATCAAGGGGACTGGTGAGCATAAAGATCATAATGTTGGTAAAGAGACAAAAATCAAAGTTGTTAAAAATAAAGTTGCTCCACCATTCCGTGAAGCTTTTGTCGAAATTATGTATGGTGAAGGTATTTCTCGCACGGGTGAGTTAATTAAAATTGCTAGTGATTTGGATATTATCCAAAAAGCAGGTGCATGGTACTCATATAATGGTGAGAAAATTGGACAAGGTTCTGAAAATGCCAAAAAATATTTAGCAGATAATCCAGCAATTTTTGATGAAATTGACCATAAAGTGCGCGTGCACTTTGGAATGACTGAAGATGATTCGCCAGTTCAGTCTGAGCTCGTTGAAGAAAAAAATGAAGCTGATGATCTTGTTTTAGATTTGGACAATGCTATTGAAATTGAGGAATAAAATAGCAACTATACATCTTGAACTTGAATAAATGTAACTAAAATAAGTTCTGACAGTGGTTGGAACTTATTTTTATACTAAAAATAAGCTTAAAAATCCCTAAAATCTATTTATTTTTATTAGTAAATTGATAAAAAATAGGTCTTAAGTCCCATGTTTGATTTTTGTGACTATGTTAAACTATAACTATCATGGGATAGAAAGTGAGAAGGCACATGATTAAGATTTATACTATTTCAAGTTGCACAAGTTGTAAAAAAGCAAAAACTTGGCTAAATGCTCATCAACTTCCATATAAAGAACAAAACCTAGGTAAAGAATCACTAACACGTGATGAAATTTTAGAAATATTAACAAAAACTGAAAGTGGTATTGAAAGTATCGTTTCTTCTAAAAATCGTTATGCTAAGGCGCTCAATTGTAATATTGAGGAGTTGAGTGTAAATGAAGTTATTGATCTTATTCAAGAAAATCCACGTATTTTAAAGAGTCCAATTCTAATTGATGACAAACGTCTTCAAGTAGGTTATAAGGAAGATGATATTCGTGCTTTTCTACCTCGCTCTATTCGTAACGTTGAAAATGCAGAAGCTCGTCTTCGTGCAGCACTTTGAGCTTTAGATAAGCATAAGTGAGAGTCACACGATAACCTGTAAAAATCACCTATAAGGTAGGGAGTAAAGAAATCAAAGAATCACCTCTTGGTTTCTTGTGCTCCCTTTTTGATTTTCTAATATAGTGTTTATCAATTTCTTGTACAAATACTTTATTTAAGTTATAATAAGTGAAAGAATTAAAGGAAAGAAGGTGTAGGTATGGGATTTACAGATGAAACTGTTCGTTTTAGATTAGATGATAGTAACAAAGTAGAAATTAGTGAAACATTAACAGCTGTTTATCGTTCATTAGAAGAAAAAGGTTACAATCCCATCAATCAAATTGTTGGTTACGTATTGAGTGGGGACCCTGCTTATGTACCTCGTTACAATGATGCTCGCAATCAAATTCGTAAATATGAACGTGATGAGATTGTAGAAGAGCTCGTTCGTTATTATTTACAAGGAAATGGAATAGATTTGTAATGAGAATAATGGGACTTGACGTCGGCTCGAAAACTGTTGGCGTTGCAATTAGTGATCCACTCGGTTTCACTGCACAAGGTCTTGAAATCATTAAGATTGATGAAGAATCTGGAAATTTTGGTTTTGACCGCTTAGCAGAGTTAGTAAAAGAGTACAAAGTTGATAAATTTGTAGTTGGTCTACCTAAAAATATGAATAATACAAGTGGTCCTCGTGTAGAGGCTAGTCAGGCATATGGTGATAAAATCACTGAATTATTCAATCTTCCAGTTGAATATCAAGATGAACGTCTAACGACTGTTCAAGCAGAGCGTATGCTAGTTGAGCAAGCTGATATTAGTCGTGGTAAGCGTAAGAAAGTTATCGATAAATTAGCAGCTCAACTAATCTTACAAAATTATTTAGACCGCATGTTTTAAGCATTCGGCATAAAAAGGAGAAACAATGGCACATAATCATAACCACGATCATAACCATGAACATCAACATGAAGTAATCACTCTTGTAGATGAGAATGGGAACGAAACACTTTTTGAAATCCTACTAACTATTGATGGACGTGAAGAGTTTGGCAAAAACTATGTTCTCCTCGTTCCTGCAGGTGCAGAAGAAGACGAACAAGGTGAAATTGAGATTCAAGCTTACTCATTTACAGAAAATGCCGATGGAACTGAAGGAGACCTTCAGCCTATACCAGAAGATTCAGATGCAGAATGGGACATGATTGAGGAAGTTTTCAACAGCTTTCTAGATGAAGAATAATATTGAAGCGATTGAGCAATTGTTCAGTCGTTTTTTTTTCGAATAATAATAGTGATGATGTAGTAAAAGGAGGTGATGTTAATGTCAGATACTCAGCTAACATTAGAAGAACAAGAATTTCTCAAACAATATATGTCTAGAAAATACCACTACTTTAGGGATATTATTCGTTACGGTCAAGTGTTGGCTAAATTGACTAAATAAGGTTTTCTGATATACTGGTAGTATGTAAATATGAGGAGAAAAATAGTGGTAGAAAACCTAGAAAAACCAATTGGAGTGAGCTATAAAAATAGCCCATCAATGAGTAAACGAACGGCTATCAGAATGAAGAAATCTAGTCGATTTTCAATTTTACTATATAGTGTTTTGTCAACTCTCTTAGCAATTGCAAATCCTTTATTGACTTATTTTGCAAATGGTTTGCAGACTCAGAATCTCTATACAGGTTTGATGATGACCAAAGGACAGATCCCTTATAGTGATGTTTTTGCTACAGGAGGATTTTTATACTATGTAACGATTGCTCTAAGTTACCTTTTAGGGTCTAGTATCTGGTTACTTATTGTACAGTTTATTGCTTACTATGTATCTGGAATTTATTTTTATAAATTAGTTTATTATGTGGCACAAAGTGAAATTGTCTCGATAGGCATGACGTTGATTTTCTATATAATGAATATTGTCTTAGGATTCGGTGGTATGTACCCAATACAGTGGGCATTACCTTTTATGCTCATTTCGCTATGGTTTTTAATTAAATTTTGTGTCGATAATATCGTTGATGAAGCATTTATATTTTATGGTATTTTAGCAGCATTCTCACTATTTATAGATCCCCAAACACTGATTTTTTGGCTTTGCTCTTTTGTTCTCTTAACAGCAACCAATATTAAGCAAAAGCAGTCACTACGAGGATTTTATCAGTTTTTATGCGTTGTTTTTGGTATGATTTTAATTGCTTATACTGTTGGTTACTTTATGTTTAATCTACAGATTATCTCTTCTTATATTGACAAAGCTATTTTTTACCCCTTTACGTATTTCGCTAGGACAAACCATTCATTCCTTCTTAGTCTAGCAATTCAAATTGTTGTCCTTCTAGGGTCAGGTTGTCTCTTTGGACTATGGGATTTTATTCAAAATCGTAAAAAAGCATCTTATCAAATAGGCTTGAACTTTATTGCCTGTATTTTTATTATTTACGCTATAATGGCCATTTTTTCAAGAGATTTTAACCTTTACCACTTTTTACCTGCTTTACCATTTGGTCTTTTGCTAACGAGTAATAAAATTACTATTCTTTACCAAAAAGTGATTGACAGGCGTTCACATAGACGTCAGTATTTCTCTGGTAAATCTCTTATCGTAGACCTTTTTGTAAAGAAAACATATTATTTGCCCCTCTTACTAGTTTCCTTATCGATAGGGTTACTTGTTTATAATACTTATCAAAATGTTACTCTTAGTAAAGAAAGGCGTGACATTTCACATTATTTGACTACAAAAATTGATAGAGATGGTAAGATTTATGTTTGGGACAAAGTTGCTAGCATTTATAGCCAGACTCGGTTAAAATCTGCTTCTCAATTTGTTTTGCCACATATTAATACAGCGCAAAAAAATAATGAGAAAATTTTGAAGGACGAGCTGCTTCAGCATGGGGCTAAATACTTTATCTTAAATAAAAATGAGAAGTTACCAAATGAACTGAAATCTGATATTAAGAAGCACTACCAAGAAGTTCCTCTATCAAATATCACTCATTTTGTTCTATATCGTTTCAAATAGATTAAAAAATCAATATATTGTGTCTGAGCAAAAAACTTGACACAATATATTGATTTTTTTTCTTTGCATGCTATAATTGTCACTGGAGGATATTTCACATGATGGTATTGGAAAGAGAACGATTTATGACAGAATCTGATATCAAAGTGATTAAACGTGACGGGCGTTTGGTCAGCTTTGATAAGTATAAAATCTACACGGCTCTATTAAAAGCTAGTAATAAAGTTATCAAAATGTCTCCTTTAGTTGAGGCTAAACTTGAGATGATTGCAGATCATGTCATCGCTGAGATCTACAATCGTTTTAAAGATAACATCAAGATATATGAAATACAAAATATCGTTGAACATAAATTATTGGAAGCTAATGAGTACGCTATTGCACAAGAATATATCAATTATCGTACCCAACGCGATTTTGAGCGTTCACAGGCTACAGATATCAATTTTTCTATTGGAAAATTAATTAATAAGGATCAAACTGTTGTTAATGAGAATGCTAATAAAGACTCTGATGTGTTTAATACCCAACGTGATTTAACAGCAGGTATTGTAGGGAAATCAATTGGTCTGAAAATGTTACCTTCTCATGTAGCAAATGCACATCAAAAGGGTGATATCCATTATCATGATTTAGATTACAGCCCATACACTCCCATGACAAATTGCTGTTTAATCGATTTTAAGGGAATGCTTGCAAATGGTTTTAAGATTGGTAATGCAGAAGTTGAGAGTCCAAAATCTATTCAGACAGCAACTGCTCAGATTTCACAGATTATTGCGAACGTTGCTTCAAGTCAATATGGTGGCTGTACAGCAGATCGCATTGATGAGTTTTTAGCTCCTTATGCACAGTTAAATTATCAAAAACATTTAAAAGATGCAAAAGAATGGGTTATTGAAGATAAACAAGAAGACTATGCGCGCGCTAAAACACAAAAAGATATATATGATGCCATGCAATCTTTGGAGTATGAAATTAATACTTTATTTACTTCAAATGGGCAAACGCCATTTACTTCGCTTGGTTTTGGATTAGGAACTAATTGGTTTGAACGAGAAATTCAAAAAGCGATTTTGAAAATTCGGATTCAAGGTTTAGGAAGCGAGCATCGTACTGCTATTTTTCCAAAATTAATTTTTACGCTTAAAAAAGGTCTTAATTTAGAAGAAGATAGCCCCAATTATGATATTAAACAATTAGCATTAGAGTGTGCGACAAAACGGATGTATCCAGATGTCCTTTCTTATGATAAAATTATTGACTTAACGGGCTCTTTTAAAGCCCCTATGGGCTGTCGTTCTTTCCTACAAGGGTGGCGAGATGCAAATGGTCAGGATGTAACATCTGGTCGTATGAATCTTGGAGTTGTAACAGTTAATCTACCGCGTGTTGCCATGGAGTCTAACGGTGATATGGATAAATTCTGGGAGATATTTAATGAACGTATGAGTATTGCTAGAGATGCCTTGGTTTATCGTGTGGAACGTGTCAAAGAGGCTATCCCAGCAAATGCGCCCATTCTTTACCAGTATGGAGCATTTGGAGAACGTTTAGGAAAATATGACAATGTTGATCGACTCTTTAATCACCGCCGTGCAACGGTGTCTCTTGGTTATATTGGTTTATATGAGGTGGCGAGTGTTTTTTATGGTGGTGACTGGGAAGATAACCATCAAGCTAAAGCATTTACTGTAGACATCGTTCGTAAGATGAAGCAGTTATGTGCAGATTGGTCTGATGAGTATGATTATCATTTTTCAGTTTATTCGACACCATCGGAGAGCTTGACTGACCGGTTTTGTCGTTTAGATACTGAAAAATTTGGTATAGTAACTGATATTACTGATAAGGAATACTACACTAATTCATTCCATTATGATGTGCGTAAGAATCCAACACCTTTTGAAAAACTAGATTTTGAGAAAATCTATCCTGAAACGGGTGCATCAGGAGGATTTATTCACTACTGTGAATACCCTGTTTTGCAACAGAATCCAAAAGCTTTAGAAGCAGTTTGGGACTATGCTTATGATCGGGTAGGTTATCTAGGTACTAATACACCGATTGATAAGTGTTACCAATGTCAATTTGAAGGGGATTTTACACCGACAGATCGAGGTTTTACTTGTCCAAATTGTGGTAACAGCGACCCTAAGACAGTAGATGTTGTCAAACGTACATGTGGTTACTTAGGTAATCCACAGGCTCGTCCGATGGTTAATGGTCGTCATAAGGAAATCTCTGCTCGTGTAAAACATATGAACGGATCAAGTATTAAAAATCAAGGTAATTAATTAAAACCTCTGGTCTATTATATGTTAAAATAAGAAGATAAAATAGAAGGAGTTATTAAGATATGGGGAAATACCAATTAGATTACAAAGGGCAAGCACAAGTACAGAAGTTCCATGAGAAGCACTCTACTGGAGAGAATGCTAATCAAAAATCACGTCTAAAAGATTTAAGGAAACAATTTTTGGAAAGGGCAAAGAAAAAATAGAAGGAGGATGCTATGTTGCAACTTGGAATTGTCGGTTTAGGAGGTATTTCACAGAAAGCTTATCTACCTTATATGCGTCAAGTGACAGGTGTGCACTGGCATCTTTTTACACGCCAAAAACAGATTTTAGAAGAAGTTAATATGCTTTTTGGTTCTTCTACAGCTTATGACAGTTTAGATAGTCTAGCCGAGCATCCTTTGGATGGAGTCTTCATTCATGTCGCGACTAGTGCTCACTTTGATATAGCAAAGCTTTTTTTAAAAAAGGGTATTCCAGTTTTTATGGATAAGCCTTTGACAGAAGATTATACTTCAACTAAAGCATTGTATGATTTGGCGAAGGATCATAAAACATTTTTAATGGCAGGTTTTAATCGTCGCTTTGCACCACGTATTATGGAAATGAAAAAAGTAGAAGATAAAAACCATATTCGCACCTTTAAAAATGCTGTCAATGCACCAGCGGATTTTCAATATAAGCTTTTTGATATGTTTATCCATCCTTTAGATACGGCGCTATTTTTGACAAATAATGTTGTTAAAAGAGGATACTTTGTGACTAAACGTGATGGGAATAAGATATTACAAGTATCAGTAACACTAGAAACAGACAGTGAGATAATAGAAGCAAGCATGAACCTGCAGTCGGGGTCTCGTCGAGAAATAATTGAAATAGAGTCGCCAGAAGTAACCTATTCATTAGATGATTTGTCAAATCTTTCTGTTATTGATGGCTTTGACCGTCGTGCTATCGGTTTTGGTTCTTGGGCAAGCACTCTAGAGAAACGTGGTTTTGAACCAATGATTGATGCTTTTATTCAAGCTATCACTACAGGTGTCAATCCTATATCACCAAAGTCTAGTTTATTGAGTCATTTTATTTGTGACCAGATTAATAAAGCGAATGCTCCTTTTGGAATGCTTAACTTGAAGATAATGGAATAGGAAACAATATGAAATTACGGCGCCCAGTGTTAGAAGATAAAGAAGAAATTTTAGCCATGTATAAAGAGTTTCAAAAAGAAAGTAGTTCAATGGATGGTGGTTTTTATGAACCAACTACGCATTTTGAAGACTGGCTAGATCATAACCTAAATATGGAGTTAGGGATAGGTGTTCCTGATAATTTTGTTCCATATATTCAGTTTGTGTCTTTTGACAATGACAATAATGCTATAGGTTTCTTAAATTTACGTTTAAGACTAAATGATACTCTTTTAGAAAAAGGTGGACATATTGGTTATTCCATACGACCTCGCCAGCGTGGTAAAGGTTATGCTAAAGAACAGTTGAAGCTAGGAATTGAGCAAGCACATCTAAAAAATATCAATGAAATACTTGTGACATGCCATGTAGACAATGATGCCAGCAAGTCAGTAATATTAGCTAACGGTGGTATTTTAGAAGATTGTCGTCATCAGATAGAGCGTTATTGGATAACCTAAAATAGTACTTTAAGATAATAATAAAAAGACCAGTTAGTTCTGGTTCTTTTCATATCAATAGAGAGGTTAGAAATGTCAGAAGAAGCAAGTTGGAATACTCCAAAGCCTGGGGAGTGGAAAAGCGAAGAATTAAGTCATGGCCATATCATTGATTATAAAGCTTTTAATTTTGTAGATGGTGAAGGTGTTAGAAATTCACTCTACGTAGCTGGATGTATGTTCCACTGTAAAGGGTGTTATAATACTGCTACATGGTCCTTTCGAGCCGGAATCCCTTATACAAAAGAGCTTGAAGATCAAATTATGACAGATTTAGAACAACCTTACGTCCAAGGTTTAACGTTATTAGGTGGAGAGCCGTTCTTAAATACAGGTATTTTGTTGCCACTTCTTCAGCGTATCCGACGTGAATTGCCAGAAAAAGATATTTGGTCATGGACGGGGTATACTTGGGAAGAAATGATGCTGGAGACTCAAGATAAATTGGAGATGTTATCTTTGATTGATATTTTAGTGGATGGTAGGTTTGATCAAAGTAAGCGAAATTTAATGCTACAATTTAGAGGATCTTCAAATCAAAGAATCATTGATGTACAAAAATCTTTAAAAGAAGGTGAAGTCGTGATTTGGGAAGGATTAAACGATGGTGACAATAGTTATGAACAAGTCAAACGAGATGATTTACTTTAGTGTCAAAAATTAACTTTTAAATAGAAATTGAAAGTTATGTTTATCCACAGCTTGTTTATAAGTATTTGACAGTCTGTGACAAGATGTTGACGTTTATTATTGTTAATTTAACAAGTATTTTTGAAATCTAAAGGTATATACAATGACATTAATGTTAAGTAATCAACTTTATATAAACAGATTATCCTCTGTCTATCCCCATAGTTATCCACAAGTTGTTGATAACAATTATTTTTTGTTAATATTATTTGAAACCTTGATATAGAGAGGTTTTTAGACCTTACAAGTTTGTCAAAAAGCAAGAGATACGATTATCTCTTGCTTTTTGTGTGAATAAATTGTGGATAAATAGTTACTTAAGTTTGTTTTTTAACAAAAGTTAATTGCTTAGAGTCTGAGAGTTCATTATCATAACAGAAGCCATCAAAGCGTAATTGCTTTAAGTGTTCTAGAGTTTGGCAATTATTTTCCATCATAGCAGTTAAACACTTTCCTCTTGCTTTTTTTGATATGGTAGAGTGGGTTTTTAATTGGCCATCTCGATCTTCAATAAAGTTAAGATGTATTAGTTTTTGACGCTCTTTAGGAGAAAAGACGGTTTCAAATTCATTAGAAAGCAAAGAAACCATAATGTTATCTGACTGCATAAAAGTATCGTAATTTTCACGCCAAAAAACTTTAAGAGAGTTATTGTTGATTTTGATTTTAGTGTTAAAATCTAAACGATGAGGGGATATTAGTGTCATAGCAGGAATGATGCCATAAAGAGCACTAGTAATAAAAACAGAATTTTCCATAAATTGTGCTTCACTTATGGATAAGTTGTGCCTTTTGATATTGCGGTACATAAGACCGTTGAATAACTTAATAGCAGGATTCAGAGTAAGTTGTTTAGATTTAAAATCTTGCCATCTTTGAGCCTCACAACGAGCTGCACTTGTATTAATTCTGTAGATATCCTCTAAGTCTGAAACAGTTAAAGTAGAAAAATAATCAATTATAATTTTCGTTTGAGCACTCAGTTTAGGTCTTGCAATGTTTTGACACACTTTCATTTCTTTTGCAGTTGGGATCAAAATTTTTATCATATTGACATTATGTAAAATGAAGAGGCAAAAGTCAAGTAATGGTTAATTCTCTGGTTTTAGAACAACTTTAATTCGGATGCCATCAAAATCTTCAATAATATAATAATGATCTTGTTTTTCAAGGAAAGTCAGTTGGTAAAGTTGCGCTTTTTTTAAGCTATCTCTAAAAAGGTTGTCATCATTGTAAGCAATTGTCAATAAGGAAATTCCGGGTCTATCTTCTTGGTTTTTAGAAAGATTTGGACCAGCCCAATTATTAAAGGCTAGATGATGATGGTAGTTGCCGGATGCAATCCAACGAGCTGTCGGGATTGCAAATTTCTCATCAAAGCCAAAAACATTTTGATAGAGTTTTGAGCTAATCTTAGCATCTTTAACACTCAAATGAATATGACCAATACGAGTTTTTTCAGAAAGCTTATAATTATTAGGAACGTTGACAAGGCTGTCAAGTAAATTGTCAATATCTAGTCTTTCAGTAATACCAATAATTTGTCCACTCTCTCTGATATCCCACATAGAGATATCCTTATCATTATAAATTTCGATTCCATTACCTTCAGGATCACTTAGATAGATAGCATTGCTATAGCCATGGTCAGCTCCACCCTCTAGAGGGATATGCTGAGATAATAAATGATTTAGAGCTAGACTGAGATGGTATTCATCTGGTACTAAAATAGCAGTGTGATAAAGGCCATAGGTACTATGCTTTTCAAGTTCAGTTTTTTCAAGGATAATAAGAGGGATTTTTTGATTTACCCCTAGTAAGGCTCTAGTGCTTGATTTGTCAATAACAGTTAACCCAATGATATCGCTATAGAAGTTTACGAGGTTTACGAGGTCATTTACTTTCAAGGTGATTGATTCAATGGAATGATTGGCTTTGTATGGATACGGCATAGTTAATCCTCCTATTATTACTATATAGTAACATATTACACCGTTCATTGAGAGAAATAAACTAATTTGTTTTGAAATATAGCTTATATTAGTAGTCTCATTAGACCAGACGAAGTTTATTTGCGAAACAAAAATTTAAGTGTTAGACTAAAGTAAGCGCGTACAATTATATTTTGGAGGATAATATGGTGAGGCTAATATTTAGTGATATTGATGGTACTTTAATTAACAGTAATTTTAAAGTAACACCTAAGACACGGCAAGGAATTAAACAAATAGTAGCTCAAGGGGCTACTTTCGTTCCCATATCAGCTAGGATGCCTGAGGCAATTACTCCGATTATGGAACAAATTGGAATAGATTCTTATATTATTTCCTATAATGGGGCTTTAATACAAGATATGCAACAAAATACAATTGCTTCCCACACAATGGATGGTCAAGTTGCCTTACAAGTTTGTTCTTATGTAAGCAAGCATTATTCGAAAATTGCATGGAATGTCTATCGTTATCATGAATGGTATTCCTGTGATAAAGAAAATGAGTGGGTCCAAAAAGAGGAGGAGATTGTTGGTTTACAATCTAAAGAGATGAGTTTGATGGAGTTAGAGAAGCAAGATAGGATTCATAAACTTCTCTTGATGGGAGAACCATCTCTGATGGGAGGATTGGAGAACACTTTGAAAGCTCAATATCCACATTTATCAATCGCACAATCTGCTCCTTACTTTATTGAAATAATGGCTCCAGGTATTGAAAAAGGAAAATCTGCTAAAACTTTAGCAGACTATTTAGATATTTCTCTTGCAGACTCTATTGCGTTTGGTGATAACTATAATGATTTAAATCTGCTTGAAATTGTGGGTAAAGGTTTTGTCATGGCGAATGCTCCTAAAGATTTACAAGAGAGAATTGGAAATGTAACTCAGGATAATGATAACGATGGTATTTATTATGCTTTAGTAGAGTATATGGAAAATAAAGGATAGCAAATCTAAATTTCCTTAAAAGCGTGTTATATCAACGAATGACTGTTATTTAAATTATCTATCTAACAAGAATTTTCAAAAAAATCAAATTTAACTATTGACAATTATTTTTAAATGACGTAAACTTATAGGCAACCATAAACAAGGAGAGAATAATATGTTAATCAAATCGTCTATTATTAAACAAACAAATACTTATTATTACTTTAGTTTCTTTAGATAGACGTTTGTAGCCTCAAGGATACAAACGTCACGCAAAGTTTGTATCTATGAAGCTAAAGCATTTTATGATGAAAGCAGAGCCGATTAGATCATTTCAATAATCTAGTTGGCTAAGGCAATATTTTTTCGTCCTCCCGTGCACAGAGGAATTGAGAGAAATAATTAACCAACTAGATGTAGGGTCTAGTTGGTTTTTTGTTTTATGGAAAATTTGATGGTATTACAAGGAGATAGTAATGAAAAAAATAACAAAGATGGTAATTGGCAGCGTTTTAGCAACTGTTCTGATGACAGCTTGTTCACAATCTTCTCAAAATGGTCAATCTGATGTTCTACATATTGGTATTTTACAATATGTAGAACATCCCTCTCTAACTGCCACTAGAAAAGGATTTATAAAAGAATTAGCTAAAGAAGGCTATAAAGATGGCAAAAATATCAAAATTGAGTATAAGAATGCTCAAGGGGATCAGTCAAATATCCAATCAATTTCTGAAAAACTCATTAAAGATAATAAATTAGTATTGGGAATTGCGACTCCGGCGGCTCAATCGTTGACAACTGTGTCAACAGAAACACCTATTTTGTTTACAGCAGTGACAGATCCGGTATCAGCCGAATTAGTAAAATCAATGAAAAAACCTGAAGGTTTAGCAACTGGTACAAGTGACATGTCTCCAATTAAAAAGCAAGTATCCCTTTTGAGAAAAGTAATGCCTAAGGCTAAACGTGTTGGTATTATGTATACCACTAGCGAGCGTAACTCAGAAGTTCAGGTAAAACAAGCAAAAAAGATCTTCCAAGAGGCGGGGATTAAAACAAGTGTTAAAGGCATTTCTTCCACTAATGATGTACAAGATACTGCTAAGAGTTTAATGTCTAAAACAGATGTTCTTTTTGTACCAACAGATAATATTATAGCTAGCTCAGTAACGCTGTTAGGGAATTTATCGAAAGAATTAAAAGTGCCTGTTGTGGGAGGTTCAGCAGATATGGTACCAAGTGGTTTGCTCTTTTCTTATGGGGCTGATTATGAGGCTTTGGGTCGTCAAACGGCAAGACAAGCTGTTAAAATCCTCAAAGGTAAAGACGTCGCTAACATTCCTTCAGAATATCCTCAAAATCTAAAAGTAGTAGTTAATGAAGATATGGCAAAAGAGCTTGGAATTGATGTTTCAAGTATTAAAAATAATAAATAATCAGAAAGGTATTGTATGTTAGATATTATCTTATCCGGAATTTCGCAAGGATTACTTTGGTCAATTATGGCAATTGGCGTGTTTATCACTTTTCGTATCTTAGACATAGCCGATCTCTCTGCAGAGGGTGCTTTCCCTATGGGGGCTGCAGTTTGCGCCTTATGTATCGTTAATGATATTAATCCAATTGTGGCTACCATAGCGGGCATGTTAGGTGGTATGTTGGCAGGACTAGTATCGGGTTTTCTTCATACTAAAATGAAAATACCAGCCCTCCTCACAGGTATTATTACGTTGACAGGACTTTACTCTATTAATTTACTTGTTTTAGGAAGATCAAACGTCTCTTTTGCTCTCAAAAATACTTTGGTTACAATGGTAACAAGATTAGGTTTAAATAAACTTTCAGCAGTTTTATTAATTGGAATTGTTTGTGTAGGTTTGGTTATCTTAATTTTGTATCTCTTTTTAAATACCCAACTAGGATTAGCTTTAAGAGCGACAGGTGATAATGAGGCTATGGGACAAGCCAATAGTATTAAAGTAGATCGGATGAAAATGCTAGGATATATGATTGGGAATGGTCTGATTGCTTTATCTGGTGCACTTTTAGCGCAAAATAATGGCTATGCAGATTTGAATATGGGAGTGGGTACAATCGTTATTGGATTAGCTTCAATTATCTTGGCAGAAGTAATGATAAAATACTTACCTCTTGGTAAAAGGTTATGGTCAATTGTATTAGGTTCTGTTTTATACCGTATGATTATTGTTTTCATATTAACAACCGATATTGATGCACAGATGATAAAGTTGGTTTCAGCAATTTTGTTGGCTCTCATTTTGTATGTCCCAGAATTACGAGCTAAATTAGGAGTAAAAACCTCTAAATCGCTTACAAAGGAAGGATAAGAACATGTCATTACTTGAATTAGTCAATCTGCACAAAACTTTTGAAAAAGGAACTGTCAATGAGAACCATGTTTTACGTGGTTTAGATTTAACGATTGAAGACGGTGATTTTATTTCAGTAATTGGAGGTAACGGTGCAGGAAAATCAACCCTCCTTAACTGTATTGCTGGTCTGATCCCTATTGATCAGGGGGCAATCACATTAGACAACCAATCAATTACTAAAGACTCTGTAGAAAAACGATCTAAGGATATTAGTCGAGTCTTTCAGGATCCTAGAATGGGAACTGCAACAAATTTGACGATTGAAGAAAATATGGCAATTGCACATAAAAGAGGCAATAAGCGTCACATTTTTAGACAGTCAGTGACTGACGATGACTGTCAACTATTTAAAAAGTCTCTATCACAATTAGGTCTAGGCTTAGAAAATCGAATGAAGACTGATGCTGCATTTTTATCTGGCGGTCAGCGTCAAGCCCTCACGTTAGCTATGGCAACTCTTGTTCGTCCCAAATTATTATTACTGGATGAACATACAGCGGCTCTAGATCCCAAAACTAGCGATATGGTTATGGAATTAACACAGAAAGTGATAGAAGAACAACGATTGACAGCCTTAATGATTACACACAATATGGAACATGCCATTGCTTATGGTAATCGTCTTGTGATGCTCTACCACGGGAAAATTGTTGTTGATGTTAAAGGAGAAGCAAAGAGAAACTTAACAGTTGCAGAATTAATGGAACTTTTCCATAAAAACTCAGGTCAACAGTTGATAGATGATGCCCTTGTCTTAGGTTAAAATATAAATTTCTCTAGTGAATGGACAGGATAACTAGGGAAATTTTTCTTGTTTGAAACATGCCTTTTCTCTTGACTAATTCTGACCAAGTGATAGAATAGTTTTTGTAGTTAGCACTCTCTGTATGGGAGTGCTAAAAAATCAAAATATATCTCGTATGGAGGTTCGTTTATTATGTTAAAACCATTAGGTGATCGTGTGATCATTTCGTTTGTTGAAACTGAAGAGAAATCTGTCGGTGGTTTTGTTCTTGCAGGAGCAAGCCATGATGCGACAAAGACAGCCAAAGTTCTTGCTGTGGGTGACGGTATTCGTACCTTAACAGGGGAATTAGTTGCACCTAGTGTTGCAGAGGGTGATACTGTTTTAGTCGAAAATGGTGCTGGTCTGGAAGTTAAAGACGGTAACGAAAAAGTGACAGTTGTTCGCGAAAGTGACATTGTTGCTGTCGTTAAATAGGTTTTATTAAGCAAGAAAGGATATAGGCCTATTAGAGAAAAGTTGCTTTGTAAAGCAAAGTAGGCTTTGTTAAATTTTAGGCCTGGGTATTAAATTATGGCAAAAGATATTAAATTTTCAGCGGATGCCCGCTCAGCAATGGTGCGTGGTGTTGATATTTTAGCTGATACAGTCAAAGTAACATTAGGTCCTAAAGGCCGTAATGTTGTTCTTGAAAAAGCATTTGGTTCTCCTTTAATTACAAATGATGGTGTGACAATTGCTAAAGAAATTGAGCTAGAAGATCACTTTGAAAATATGGGAGCTAAACTTGTGTCAGAAGTGGCTTCAAAAACTAATGATATTGCAGGGGATGGCACTACAACTGCTACTGTTTTGACCCAAGCTATTGTACGGGAAGGTCTTAAAAATGTAACTGCAGGGGCAAATCCGATTGGCATTCGTCGTGGTATTGAAACAGCTGTTTCAGCAGCAGTTGAAGAGCTAAAAGAGATTGCACAACCAGTTTCAGGCAAAGAAGCTATTGCTCAAGTTGCGGCTGTGTCTTCACGTTCTGAAAAAGTTGGGGAATACATTTCTGAAGCTATGGAGCGCGTGGGTAATGATGGTGTTATCACTATTGAAGAATCGCGAGGTATGGAAACAGAGCTTGAAGTTGTGGAAGGAATGCAGTTTGACCGTGGGTACTTGTCACAGTATATGGTAACTGATAACGAGAAAATGGTCTCTGAACTTGAGAATCCGTATATCCTTATTACAGATAAGAAAATTTCAAATATCCAAGAAATTTTACCATTATTAGAAGAGGTTCTTAAAACAAATCGTCCATTGCTAATCATCGCTGATGATGTTGATGGAGAAGCTCTCCCAACGCTTGTTCTTAATAAAATTCGTGGAACTTTCAATGTCGTAGCTGTTAAAGCGCCTGGATTTGGTGATCGTCGTAAAGCCATGCTGGAAGATATTGCTATCCTAACAGGAGGAACTGTCGTTACTGAAGACCTTGGTTTAGACTTAAAAGATGCTACTATGCAAGTTTTAGGACAGTCTGCTAAAGTAACAGTAGATAAAGATTCTACTGTTATTGTCGAAGGTGCCGGTGACTCATCAGCAATTGCTAATCGCGTAGCTATCATTAAGTCACAGATGGAGGCTACAACTTCTGATTTTGATCGTGAAAAATTACAAGAACGACTTGCCAAGTTAGCCGGTGGTGTAGCAGTAATTAAAGTTGGTGCAGCGACTGAAACAGAATTAAAAGAGATGAAACTTCGCATCGAAGATGCGTTAAATGCAACGCGTGCTGCAGTTGAAGAAGGTATTGTTTCAGGTGGAGGTACGGCTCTTGTGAACGTTATTGAAAAAGTAGCGGCACTGAAACTTAATGGTGATGAGGAGACTGGACGTAATATTGTTCTTCGTGCTCTCGAAGAGCCTGTTCGTCAAATTGCTTACAATGCTGGATATGAAGGTTCAGTTATTATTGAACGTTTAAAACAGTCTGAAATTGGTACAGGATTTAATGCGGCTAATGGAGAATGGGTAGATATGGTTACCACAGGTATCATTGACCCTGTCAAAGTAACACGTTCTGCACTTCAAAATGCGGCATCTGTAGCAAGTCTTATCTTGACTACAGAAGCAGTAGTAGCAAATAAACCTGAACCAGAAGCTCCTACAGCTCCTGCAATGGATCCATCTATGATGGGTGGCTTCTAATCACTAACTTATCACAACATAAAACTCCCCTTTAACAAAGGGGAGTTTTATGTTGTGATAATAGAGATATGATAGTCACTACCACTTGCGGTAAGAAGATCATAAGGATAGGCCATCCAATATTTGCCAGTAGTGGGAGGAAAAAAAGTAGCAAAACAATGATTGCTATTATCTTAGATTGAGATTGATAAGCTAAGAATTGAATTATGGCTAATAGAATTAAGTAACTAATAAGTATAAATAACATAGCAAAGAGCATTCCGTACCCAGCACCCATTGACGGTTCCTTTGGAGGGGCTAGAAAATAACTTAACTTAAAATAAGCGCCAACTATTAGGCCCATAATTAATTCGGTAAAAGTTATGAAAAAAGCAACTTTTAATAGTCTATTTTGCATAGGCTTGTCTCCTTAATGAGAGGTAATGGACAATTCAAAGTGCTCAATGGGAACGTAATGCTTATTACACATTAGTATTTTCTCTTGGTTAAAAATTGTTTCTTGTATTAATATGAATTGTCCATGATCGGATAGGGTATATTTGGTTGCTGAAAAATTGCCAGATGTCGCATATCCCAAATGGCTTTGTGAGTGGCTTGATATGCCTTCTTGATAGATACCTTCTTCAATGAAGTTTAACAACTGTTTAGTATCATGTAAAGAAATCTCAGCATCTGAAATAAGTTCGATAGGGATAAAAGAAAGTGTGTAAGCTAATGGTCCATCATCGGTGTGGTACCAACGATCAGCAATAACAACTACAGGGGTTTCTTGTTTAAGTGAAGCTGTGATAGCTTCTGCAGGAACCTCTACACGAAATTCTAATTCCACTTCTGTAATTTTGGAAGTTAGACAAGTTTTAATAGGGTGTTGTCTATTTTCGTAACCGTTTTCAGACAAGTTGCTAGAATTTTCTCTAATGAAATTACCTTTTCCTCTGATATTTTTAACCAAATGGTCTTCTTGTAATAGTGCTAATGACTTTCGTAAAGTAGCTCGACTAACATTAAGTTGCCCTGCTAATTCGGGCTCAGAAGGCAATTGCATTCCAGGAGAATAAGTACCGTCTTGAATCATGTTAAAAATCTTATTGTAGACTTGCACATGCTTTAGTTTATTTAGTTTATTATTTAGTTCATTTTTAGGCATTGTAACCTCCGTATACAAGTTAGTTTAATTGAAAAAATTAGAAAAATCAAGTTAAAAAATAAAACGTTTTCTTTCGATAAAAGCGTTTACAAAGGTTGTCTTGTATGTTATTATACAAGTGTAAAAAAAATAGACAAGACATTAAGGAGGTCTTTATCATGCAGAATTATTCAGGTGAAGTCGGATTGCAATATCACCTACAGATTCGTCCAGGTGATGTAGGTCGTTATGTTATCATGCCAGGTGATCCAAAACGTTGTGCAAAAATTGCAGAACATTTTGATAATGCAGTTCTTGTAGCAGACAGCCGTGAATATGTTACTTATACAGGTACATTAAACGGTGAAAAAGTCAGTGTTACTTCAACTGGTATTGGTGGTCCATCAGCGTCTATTGCGATGGAAGAATTGAAACTCTGTGGCGCTGATACCTTTATCCGTGTTGGAACATGTGGTGGTATTGACCTTGATGTTAAAGGCGGAGACATCGTTATTGCAACTGGAGCTATCCGTATGGAAGGTACAAGTAAAGAATATGCTCCGATTGAATTTCCTGCTGTAGCTGACTTGGAGGTAACGAATGCTCTAGTTAATGCAGCTAAAAAGCTTGGTTACACAAGTCACGCAGGAGTAGTTCAATGTAAAGATGCATTTTATGGACAACATGAGCCAGAACGTATGCCAGTTAGTTATGAATTATTAAATAAATGGGAAGCATGGAAACGTCTGGGAACAAAAGCGTCTGAAATGGAATCTGCAGCTCTTTTTGTAGCAGCAAGTCATCTAGGAGTTCGTTGTGGATCAGATTTCCTTGTTGTTGGTAATCAAGAACGCAACGCTTTGGGTATGGATAACCCAATGGCTCATGACACAGAAGCAGCTATTCAAGTTGCTGTTGAAGCACTCCGCACACTTATTGAAAATGATAAATCACAATAAGCGAGGTTTTGGAAGTCATCATGCAATTTATTTATAGTATTATTGGTATTTTATTGGTATTAGGAATTGTGTATGCAATTTCTTTCAATCGTAAGAGTGTTTCTCTAAGTTTAATTGGAAAAGCTCTTATCGTTCAATTCATTATTGCGCTAATCTTAGTACGTATCCCACTAGGCCAACAAGTTGTTAGTGTTGTTTCAACTGGAGTTACTAAAGTAATCAACTGTGGTCAAGCTGGTTTAAATTTTGTGTTTGGTTCATTAGCAGATAGTGGAGCAAAAACTGGTTTTATTTTCGCCATTCAAACGCTTGGTAATATTGTTTTCTTATCTGCCCTAGTTAGTCTACTTTATTATGTAGGAATCCTTGGATTTGTAGTAAAATGGATAGGTAAGGGTGTTGGTAAAATTATGAAATCCTCAGAGGTTGAGAGTTTTGTTGCCGTAGCTAATATGTTTCTTGGTCAAACAGACAGTCCAATTTTGGTTAGCAAATACCTAGGTCGTATGACTGATAGTGAGATAATGGTTGTGTTGGTATCAGGTATGGGAAGTATGTCAGTTTCTATTCTTGGTGGCTACATTGCATTAGGCATTCCAATGGAATATCTCTTGATTGCTTCAACAATGGTTCCTATTGGCAGTATTCTCATTGCTAAAATCTTATTGCCTCAAACAGAACCTGTTCAAAAAATTGATGACATTAAGATGGATAATAAAGGTAATAACGCCAATGTGATTGATGCAATCGCTGAGGGTGCAAGCACAGGTGCACAAATGGCTTTCTCAATTGGTGCTAGTTTGATTGCCTTTGTTGGTTTAGTTTCTTTGATTAATATGATGTTAAGTGGATTGGGAATCCGCTTAGAACAAATCTTCTCATATGTTTTTGCTCCATTTGGTTTTCTTATGGGATTTGACCACAAAAACATTCTTCTAGAAGGAAACCTTCTTGGAAGTAAGTTGATTTTAAATGAGTTTGTTTCGTTCCAACAATTGGGTCACCTAATCAAATCTTTAGATTATCGTACAGCATTGGTAGCAACTATTTCACTTTGTGGTTTTGCTAATTTATCAAGTTTAGGTATTTGTGTTTCAGGTATTGCTGTTCTTTGTCCAGAGAAACGTGGCACCCTAGCTCGACTTGTTTTCCGTGCAATGATTGGTGGTATTGCTGTAAGTATGCTTAGCGCCTTTATCGTCGGTATTGTAACTCTATTCTAAAAGTTGACAAAAGAAAGAAGGATAGTAACGTGGAAGTAAAAGATATTTTAAAAACGGTAGACCATACTTTGCTAGCAACAACAGCAACATGGCCAGAAATCCAAACAATTTTAGATGATGCAATGGCTTATGAAACAGCTTCAGCATGTATTCCAGCCTCTTACGTCAAAAAAGCAGCAGAGTACGTTTCAGGTAAATTAGCTATTTGTACTGTTATTGGGTTCCCAAATGGCTATAGTACAACTGCAGCGAAGGTTTTTGAATGTCAAGATGCTATTAAAAATGGTGCTGATGAAATTGACATGGTCATTAATTTGACAGACGTTAAAAATGGGGATTTTGATACTGTTGAAGAAGAAATTCGTCAAATCAAGGCTGCATGTCAAGACCATATCTTAAAAGTTATCGTTGAGACATGTCAATTAACTAAAGAAGAACTTATCGAACTTTGTGGAGTTGTCACACGTTCAGGTGCAGACTTTATTAAAACCTCTACTGGTTTTTCGACAGCAGGTGCTACATTTGAAGATGTTGAAGTGATGGCAAAATATGTCGGCGAAGGTGTTAAAATTAAGGCAGCAGGTGGAATCTCATCATTGGAAGATGCTGAAAAATTTATTGCTTTAGGAGCTTCACGCTTGGGTACTAGCCGTATCATCAAGATTGTTAAGAACCAAAAAGTTGAAGAAGGCACTTATTAAATAATATAAAGGAAATAGGAAGGATGCTGGTCTGACTTCCTATTTTCAATTGATAAAGGAGAAGTTATGTCACAATTTGATCGCATTCACTTAGTTGTCTTAGATTCAGTGGGTATTGGAGCGGCACCAGATGCCAATGATTTTGTCAATGCAGGAGTTCCTGATGGTGCTTCAGACACGCTTGGCCACATTTCAAAAACAGTTGGACTTGCGGTGCCAAACATGGCTAAAATCGGACTTGGTAATATTCCTCGTCCCCAAGCGCTTAAGACCGTCCCTGCAGAAGAAAATCCAAGTGGCTACGCGACGAAGTTACAAGAAGTATCACTTGGTAAAGATACAATGACAGGGCATTGGGAGATCATGGGCTTAAATATTACAGAGCCATTTGATACTTTCTGGAATGGTTTTCCAGAAGATATCATCACAAAGATTGAGGATTTTTCAGGACGTAAAGTTATTCGTGAAGCGAATAAACCTTATTCAGGGACAGCTGTTATTGATGACTTCGGACCACGCCAAATGGAAACTGGTGAGCTCATCATCTATACCTCAGCTGATCCAGTCCTACAAATTGCAGCTCATGAGGATATCATCCCTCTAGAAGAACTCTACCGTATTTGTGAATATGCTCGTAGTATCACAATGGAGCGTCCAGCTCTCCTTGGTCGTATTATCGCTCGTCCATATGTAGGTGAACCAGGCAACTTTACGCGTACAGCCAACCGTCACGACTATGCAGTATCACCATTTGAAGATACCGTATTAAATAAACTAGATCAAGCTGGCATCGATACTTATGCTGTTGGTAAAATCAATGATATTTTCAATGGTTCAGGCATTAATCATGATATGGGACATAACAAATCAAATAGTCATGGTATTGATACTTTGATAAAAACAATGGGGTTATCAGAGTTTGAAAAAGGCTTCTCCTTTACTAATTTGGTTGACTTTGATGCTCTCTATGGTCACCGTCGTGATCCTCATGGCTATCGTGATTGTCTTCATGAGTTTGATGAGCGTCTTCCAGAGATCATTTCAGCAATGCGTGACAAAGACTTACTTTTGATCACTGCCGATCATGGTAATGACCCAACTTATGCAGGCACAGACCATACAAGAGAATACATTCCTCTCTTAGCCTATAGCCCATCCTTCACAGGAAACGGACTTATCCCAGTAGGGCATTTCGCAGATATTTCAGCAACAGTTGCGGATAACTTTGGTGTTGATACTGCGATGATTGGAGAGAGCTTCTTGCAGGACTTGGTATAATCATAGACAAAAATTTTAGAGGTTGAAATCGGATTATGGTTTCAATCCTTTTTTCGTTTTGTTATAATAGAAAAATAGCGGTTACAAGTACAAATACAGCTGTTTTATCAGTGTTGTAACTTTTCTTTAAGCAATTTACTTTAATATAAAGTGAATGAGAGGATAAGGTATGTTTGATTTTTTTAAGAAAAAAGTTGTTAAAGTGTGCTTAGTTATTTTTGGTATAGTTTTAGTATCACTTCTGAGTCTAGGATTCTTTTATTTTTCAAAGGGACAAGTACTTAGTCGTTTTGTAGCAGCACGTTCTCGTACGTCAGGTCAAGCGTTTGATAATATTAAAGAATACATGGTTTGGTCAGATACGGGAGAATCTATCACAAATGATGAGGCCAATTACGCTAATTTTGAGCCCCTGTCTAAAAGTGAGGCGCGTAAATTAGGGCAGGAAATAAAAGAAGGAAACAAAAATGATTCAATGTATCTAAAGCGTGTAGGTAGTCGCTTAGGTATATTCCCTGATTATCGTATTGCTAATAAGCCTATGTCTTTGACCTTGAAAACCAATGTTCCTAAATTGGATGTTTTGTTGAATCAAAAAAAGGTCGCAACAAGCAATTCAGATCATTTTTCAGTAACGGTGGAACGTTTACCTAGAACCCATTATACTGCTAGCCTTGAAGGGACTAGTGACGGAAAAGAGATTAAACTCAAAAAAGATTATGATGGTAAAAACCAAACTATTGATTTATCGGTCGCTTTTAAATCTTTTACAGTAACAAGTAATCTTATGGATGGTAATCTTTATTTTGGTGATAATCGTATTGCTAAATTAAAAGATGGTAGCTATTCCGTAGAGAATTATCCAGTGACTGATGGTTCAAAAGCTTATATCAAAAAGGTTTTTAATGATGGTGAGATAACCTCTCATAAACAAAAATTAATCTCTATCGCTGATAATCAGACAATCAAATTAGATGTTGATGGTTTATTAAATGAAAAAGAAGCTGGACAGAAATTGATAACTGCTTTCAATCAATTGATACTTTATGTATCAACTGGGCAAGACCCTCAGACTTTAGGAACAGTTTTTGAAAAAGGTGCCGAAAATGATTTTTACAAAGGATTGAAAGAAAGTATTAAAGCAAAATTTGTAACTGATAATCGTAAAGCGAGCCATTTCACTATTCCTAATATTGTCCTTAATAAAATGACACAGGTTGGGAAAGAAAGTTATCAAGTTAATTTTGCTGCCGATTATGATTTTAATTATGATAAATCAACAGATCCTGATAAGAAAACATATGGCCACATTATTCAGAATTTAACTGGTAATTTTATTATGAAAAAATCAGGAAATAGTTACCTTATTTCTAATGATGGTAAAAAAGATATCACAGTAGCTAAGGAAACTAATAAAGTTAAGGCTGATCCCGTTTCCATTTTTCCAGAGAACCTTGTAGGAAGTTGGAAAGGTGAAGTTGAGGACGGTACAGTAACGATGACTTTTGATAAGGATGGTAAAGTTACTCAGAAAAAAGTTTACAAGGATAGTAAATCTAAGGAAAGTAACCATTCTGCTAAAGTTACGAAGTTGGAGGATAAGGGAAATGGGCTCTACCTTTATCAATATGAATCAGGTACTGATACTACAACTTTTGTAACAGGAGGTATCGGTGGTCTTAAAGTTAAATACGCCTATGGAATAAAAATTGAAGGGAATAAGATCATCCCAGTAATCTGGCAGACATCTAGTGATGGAGAATTTGATTACCATAAACCACTACTCAGTAAGCCATTAACTAAGCAATAATGATTAAAAGGAGTTGGATAATTATTATCCAACTCCTTTTTTATAATTGTTTAAAATCTTCTCGAAAGTAGATGAAGGGGCCTCTACGCTAATAGTTTCGCAAGTTAGTGGATGAGATAGAGTCAATCGGTGAGCGTGTAGCATTAACCTTTCATTATTAGAAGAAGGGTTGTAGAGGGGATCTCCTATTAAAGGATGTCCGTGATGAGATAAGTGAATGCGAATTTGATGGGTTCTTCCGGTTTCCAGTCGGCATTTTATGAGACTACTATTTTGGGTATACTTCAAAACGTCAATGATTGTCATAGCATGTTGACCGTTTTTAGAATCAATGATTCGTTTACGTCTGTCATGACGGTTCCGTCCAATTTTGTCTCTCAAGACTTGATGCTTAGGTGAAAATTTTCCTTCAACTAAAGCCCAATATTCACGCCAAATTTCTTTTCGTTCTAAGCGTTGATTGATAAGGGGAAGTATAAATGGATTTTTAGCAAATAAAACAGCTCCACTGGTCTCCATATCTAGGCGATGAACAACATAGCATGTTTGTCCAGAATAGGCAGATACATGATTTAACAGTGCTATTTCATTTGGTTGGTTACCGTGAGTTTTCATACCTTCAGGTTTATTAACGATAATAAGATGTTCATCCTCATAAAGACAATCAATAAGCTCTGCTCTGCCCAGAGGAATTTTTTTAGTAGGGTAATCCTCATCATCAAAGATTAAGGTAATAGTATCGTTTTCTTGGACGACAGTTTGCCAATTAATGAATTCATTGTTTATAAGTACATGTTTTTTAACACGCAAAAAATGTCTAATCTTACGTGGAATCAAAAAATAATCTTCAAGGAGTTCTTTAACGGTATGTTCACCGTATGGATTTCTAATTTTTAATGAAAATGACATGGTTTTATTATAGCATTTTATTGAAAATTGATATAATAAGTCTATGAAATTATTTGATAAGTTTATAGACTTATTTCGTGTTGACGAAGACAACGACGAAATGACAAGAAAAAATGAACAAGAAACTAGAGAAGAAACTAGTAATTTGGATGGCGAAGAAGTCTATGATATTGATGATATTACCCGACCTAGTAAATCCCAGTATCAGCGAGGCATTCGTCACCAAAAGAAAAATGCTAAATCTCGACCTGAATGGCTACAAAAAGTTGATCGTTACCTCCCTTCTCCTAAGAATCCTATCCGTCGTTTTTGGCGGCGCTATCGTATTGGGAAGTTGCTTTTTATCGCCTTAATGGCTTTTATTCTTATATTTGGTAGCTATCTTTTTTATCTTTCTAAAACTGCTACAGTTAGTGATTTACAGAGTGCTCTAAAAACAACTACCACCATTTATGATAAGAATAAAGAATACGCTGGAAAACTTTCGGGACAAAAGGGAACTTATGTAGAGTTAAATGCTATTTCTGATCATCTCAAAAATGCTGTTATAGCAACTGAAGATAGAACTTTTTATGAAAATAATGGTGTAAACTTTAAGCGATTTTTTTTGGCAGTAGCTACACTTGGGAAATTTGGCGGAGGCTCAACTATTACCCAGCAATTAGCAAAAAATGCTTACTTGTCACAGGACCAAACGATTAAACGCAAGGCGCGTGAATTCTTTTTAGCGCTAGAATTGACTAAGAAATATAGCAAGGCTGAGATTCTGACCATGTATCTTAATAACTCTTATTTTGGTAATGGTGTTTGGGGTGTGGAAGATGCTAGTAGGAAATATTTTGGAACCAGTGCTGCTAATTTGACAGTAGATGAGGCTGCTACACTTGCTGGAATGCTTAAAGGGCCAGAAGTTTATAATCCTTATTATTCTGTTGAAAATGCAACTAACCGAAGAGATACTGTTTTGGCAGCGATGGTTGATGCAGGTAAACTAACCAAGTCTCAAGCTAAAGAAGCTGCTTCAATTGGTATGAAAAATAGATTAGCAGATACCTATGCTGGTAAAATTAATGATTACAGGTACCCATCCTATTTTGATGCTGTTGTCAATGAAGCCATTGATACTTATGGTATTTCAGAAAAAGATATTGTCAATAATGGCTATAAGATTTACACTGCATTAGATCAAAATTATCAATCAGGAATGCAAAAAACATTTGATGATACTAGCCTCTTCCCTGTATCTGACTATGATGGTCAATCTGCCCAAGGTGCTAGCGTAGCTTTAGATCCAAAAACTGGTGGTGTAAGAGGTTTAGTTGGACGTGTTCAAAGTACTAAAGATGCACAGTTTAGAAGTTTTAACTACGCGACTCAATCAAAGAGAAGTCCAGCCTCAACCATAAAACCTTTAGTTGTTTATTCACCAGCTATTGCTTCAGGATGGTCAATAGATAAAGAACTTCCTAATAAAGTTCAAGATTTTCATGGTTATAAACCAAGTAACTATGGTGGGATTGAGACTGAAAGTATCCCGATGTATCAAGCACTAGCTAATTCTTATAATATTCCTGCTGTTTATACTTTAGACAAACTAGGAATCAATAAAGCCTTTACTTATGGCAGGAAGTTTGGTCTAAATATGTCATCAGCAAACAAAGAGCTAGGAGTGGCGCTAGGTGGAAGTGTAACCACTAATCCTTTAGAAATGGCACAAGCTTACTCAACTTTTGCAAATGACGGTATAATGCATCGCGCTCATTTGATTACTCGAATTGAGACAGCTAATGGAAAATTAGTAAAGCAATTTACAGATAAGCCTAAGCGAGTTATTAGTCGCTCAGTGGCTAGTAAAATGACTAGTATGATGTTAGGAACATTCTCAAATGGTACAGCTATTAATGCCAATGTTTATGGTTATACAATGGCAGGTAAAACTGGAACAACCGAAACAGATTTTAACCCCAATTTGTCTGGAGACCAGTGGGTAGTCGGCTATACGCCTGATGTCGTTATTAGTCAATGGGTTGGGTTTAAGAACACAGATAAACACCATTATTTGACAGATTCTAGTGCAGGTACAGCTTCAAATATATTTAGCACTCAAGCTTCATATATACTACCGTATACTAAGGGGTCTAGTTTTACTCATATTGAGAATGCTTATTTCCAAAACGGTATTGGTTCAGTTTATAATGCACAAGATGCTAGTAATACAACGAACCAAGAATCACGCTCAATTATTAATGATTTAAAAGATTCGGCAAGTAAGGCTGCACAAGATATTTCTAGAGCGGTGGAAGATTCAAATTTCCAAGAGAAGGTAAAAGATGCTTGGAATAGTCTAAAGGACTACTTTAGATAGCTTGCAGGATTATACAAATCATGTTAAAATAGCATTTATGGAGGCGTTATGGCACAAAAGAAAGCAAGCCTAGCGTGTACAGAATGCGGAAGCCGAAATTACTCAATCGGAGTAAGTAGCACCCCCAAGCCAACACGACTAGAAGTAAATAAATTTTGTAAATATTGTAAGAAATATACAATACACAAAGAAACGCGTTGATATAGCGTAACAAACTGCAAAAAGGAGAACTGATAATGTTTGTCAAAGGGATTTTTCAAGTATTGCGTGACACTACTTGGCCAAATCGAAAACAACGTTGGAAAGATTTTATTTCCATCTTGGAATACACTGTATTTTTCACAATCGTTATCTACATCTTTGACAAACTGTTAGCCGCAGGAGTCATGGACTTGATTAATCGATTTTAATAATAGATTATTTTAGATAGAAACAACCCAAACCCTTAGATTTTACTAAGGGTTTTTTGTGTGGAAAATAACATATATATCCGATTAGATTATAAAAAAATAATCTTTTGATTGTTTTTACTAGATTGTTGAGCAAAAAAATATTAAAAAAAAAGATATTTATTTTAATAAAATATAAATAAATTAAAGAAAAGTGTTGAAATAAAAAGCTACAAGATATATAATTAGTTAAGGAACTCAAATTAAATTAAAATAAACGTGGTCCTATCCTAATAAATTAGGATTTTTAACTAACTATATAAAGGAGCGAATATGAATAATAACGAAAAAAAAGTAAAATACTTTTTAAGAAAAACAGCTTATGGTTTGGCCTCAATGTCAGCAGCGTTTGCTGTATGTAGTGGTATTGTACACGCGGATACTAGTTCAGGAATATCGGATTCAATTCCTCATAAGAAACAAGTTAATTTAGGGGCGGTTACTCTGAAGAATTTGATTTCTAAATATCGTGGTAATGACAAAGCTATTGCTATACTTCTAAGTAGAGTAGATGATTTTAATAGAGCATCACAGGATACACTTCCACAATTAATTAATAGTACTGAAGCAGAAATTAACAATACTTTACCTCAGGGACGAATTATTAAACAGAGTATACCAGTCGTAAGATTAAAAGTTGAGAGATTGGGAAGTGGTGCAATTAAGGCTGAGTCGATTAATAATATTAAAGCTGAATCAATTAATAAAATTCAGGGTAAATCAACTAATACAATTAAGGCTGAGTCCATTAATAAAATTAAAGTAGAGTCTATTAATACAATCAAAGCCGAATCAATTAATAAAATTCAAGCTAAGCCAATTAACACAATCAAAGCCGAGTCTATTAATACAATTAAGGCTGAATCAATTCATAAAATTAAACCTCAATCAATAAAAAGTACTAGTGCTACACATGTTAAAGTTAGTGATCAAGAACTAGCTAAGCAGTCAAGACGTTCTCAAGATATCATTAAATCATTAGGTTTCCTTTCATCAGACCAAAAAGATATTTTAGTTAAATCTATTAGCTCTTCAAAAGATTCGCAACTTATTCTTAAATTTGTAACACAAGCCACGCAACTGAATAATGCTGAATCAACAAAAGCTAAGCACATGGCTCAAAATGACGTGGCTTCAATAAAAAATATAAGCCTCGAAGTCTTAGAAGAATATAAAGAAAAAATTCAAAGAGCTAGCACTAAGAGTCAAGTTGATGAGCTTGTAGCAGAAGCTAAAAAAGTTGTTAATTCCAATAAAGAAACATTGGTAAATCAGGCCAATGGTAAAAAGCAAGAAATTGCTAAGTTAGAAAATTTATCTAACGATGAAATGTTGAGATATAATACTGCAATTGATAATATAGTGAAACAGTATAATGAAGGTAAGCTCAATATTACTGATGCAATGAATGCTTTAAATAGTATTAAGCAAGCAGCACAGGAAGTTGCCCAGAAAAACTTACAAAAGCAGTATGCTAAAAAAATTGAAAGAATAAGTTTAAAAGGATTAGCGTTATCCAAAAAGGCTAAAGAAATTTATGAAAAGCATAAAAGTATTTTGCCTACACCTGGATATTATGCAGACTCTGTGGGAACTTATTTGAATAGGTTTAGAGATAAACGAACTTTCGGAAATAGAAGTGTTTGGACTGGTCAAAGTGGACTTGATGAAGCAAAAAAAATGCTTGATGAAGTCAAAAAGCTTTTAAAAGAACTTCAAGACCTTACCAGAGGTACTAAAGAAGATAAAAAACCAGACGTTAAGCCAGAAGCCAAACCAGAGGCCAAACCAAATATTCAAGTACCTAAACAAGCACCTACAGAAGCTGCAAAACCAGCTTTGTCACCAGAAGCCTTGACAAGATTGACTACATGGTATAATCAAGCTAAAGATCTGCTTAAAGATGATCAAGTAAAGGACAAATATGTAGATATACTTGCAGTTCAAAAAGCTGTTGACCAAGCTTATGATCATGTGGAAGAGGGAAAATTTATTACCACTGATCAAGCAAATCAATTAGCTAACAAGCTACGTGATGCTTTACAAAGTTTAGAATTAAAAGATAAAAAAGTAGCCAAACCAGAAGCTAAGCCAGAAGTTAAACCAGAAGCCAAACCAGATGTTAAGCCAGACGTTAAGCCAGAAGCTAAGCCAGAAGCCAAACCAAATATTCAAGTACCTAAACAAGCACCTACAGAAGCTGCAAAACCAGCTTTGTCACCAGAAGCCTTGACAAGATTGACTACATGGTATAATCAAGCTAAAGATCTGCTTAAAGATGATCAAGTAAAGGACAAATACGTAGATATACTTGCAGTTCAAAAAGCTGTTGACCAAGCTTATGATCATGTGGAAGAGGGAAAATTTATTACCACTGATCAAGCAAATCAATTAGCTAACAAGCTACGTGATGCTTTACAAAGTTTAGAATTAAAAGATAAAAAAGTAGCCAAACCAGAAGCTAAGCCAGAAGTTAAACCAGAAGCCAAACCAGATGTTAAGCCAGACGTTAAGCCAGAAGCTAAGCCAGAAGCCAAACCAGAGGCCAAACCAGAAGCCAAACCAGAGGCCAAACCAGAAGCCAAACCAGAGGCTAAGCCAGACGTTAAACCAGACGTTAAGCCAGAGGCCAAACCAGACGTTAAGCCAGAAGCCAAACCAGACGTTAAGCCAGAGGCTAAGCCAGAAGTTAAACCAGACGTTAAGCCAGAGGCCAAACCAGACGTTAAGCCAGAAGCCAAACCGGACGTTAAGCCAGAAGCTAAGCCAGACGTTAAGCCAGACGTTAAGCCAGAAGCTAAGCCAGACGTTAAGCCAGAAGTTAAACCAGAGGCTAAGCCAGAAGCCAAACCAGAGGCTAAACCAGAAATTAAACCAGACGTTAAGCCAGAGGCCAGACCAGAGGCTAAGCCAGAAGTTAAACCAGACGTTAAGCCAGAGGCTAAACCAGAAGCCAAACCAGCAACCAAAAAATCGGTTAATACTAGCGGAAACTTGGCGGCTAAAAAAGCTATTGAAAACAAAAAGTATAGTAAAAAATTACCATCAACGGGTGAAGCCGCAAGTCCACTCTTAGCAATTGTATCACTAATTGTTATGTTAAGTGCAGGTCTTATTACGATAGTTTTAAAGCATAAAAAAAATTAAATTTATTTTTAAACATAAACCGAAAGGTCTATCCTTTCAAAATCTTAAGGCAAACCTCATCAGAACTTTGCCTTTTTTATTTGAATTTTAGAATGATTTAGTCGGTACTTTAATTGACAGCTTATTTTATTTTCTTTATAATATATATTGAAAATAGCAGTCCAATAAGCCGTAAAAGGCTTTTTTATTAAGGAAAGGAAAACTTATGTTAGATTCTTTTGATAAGGGTTGGTTTGTACTCCAAACCTACTCAGGTTATGAAAATAAAGTAAAGGAAAATCTTTTGCAACGTGCGCAAACTTATAATATGTTAGACAACATTTTGCGTGTGGAAATCCCTACTCAAACTGTAAATGTTGAGAAAAATGGGAAAACAAAAGAAATTGAAGAAAATCGCTTCCCAGGTTATGTACTTGTGGAAATGGTAATGACTGATGAAGCCTGGTTTGTTGTTCGTAATACTCCAAACGTTACTGGATTTGTTGGATCACACGGCAATCGCTCTAAACCAACACCGTTGTTAGAAGAAGAGATTCGTTCAATACTCATCTCAATGGGACAAACCGTTGATGTCTTTGATACTAATATCAAGGAAGGTGATGTTGTTCAAATCATTGATGGTGCTTTCATCGGACAAGAAGGACGTGTAGTTGAGATTGAGAATAACAAAGTTAAATTAATGATCAACATGTTCGGCTCAGAAACACAAGCAGAACTTGAGTTGTACCAAGTTGCAGAATTATAAAACAAAAAGGCTATGTTAGACGGTTGTTTATCATGGCTTTTTAGTTAACATGATCTAAACTTTATATTCTTTTTCAGAAAAAATAGCTATATTTTGCTATACTTTAATCAAATATCAATATTAGAAAGTGATTGCCTATGTTGTCTGTTGGTTTAGTTTTAGAGGGTGGCGGAATGAGAGGTCTTTATACTGCTGGAGTTTTAGATGCTTTTCTAGATGCAGGAATAAAAGTAGATGGTATCGTATCTGTCTCTGCTGGTGCATTGTTTGGTGTTAATTTTGTATCTAGACAACGAGAGAGGGCTTTGCGATACAATAAAAAGTATTTATCCCATCCTAAATATATGAGTCTAAGATCATGGCTTCGAACAGGGAATTTTGTTAATAAAGATTTCACCTATTATGAAGTTCCTATGAAATTGGATGTATTTGACGATGAAGCATTTAAAAAATCAAATATTGATTTTTACGCAGTTGCTACAGAGATGACATCTGGTAAACCTGAATATTTTAAAATTGATAGTGTTTTTGAACAAATGGAAATTTTACGTGCTAGTTCAGCATTACCAGTAGTCTCAAAGATGGTTGATTGGCAGGGGAAAAAGTACTTAGATGGTGGTTTATCTGATAGTATTCCCGTTGATTTTGCCCGTGGTTTAGGATTTGACAAGTTGATTGTTGTGATGACTAGGCCGCTCAATTATCAGAAAAAGCCTTCAAGTGGACGATTGTATAAAACTCTGTATAGGAAATATCCTAATTTTGTAAAGACAGCCTCGAATCGGTACCAACAGTATAATAATAGCCTTGAAAAGGTCATGAGCCTTGAAAAAACAGGCGATCTATTTGCAATTAGGCCGAGTAAAAGCTTGGTTATTGGCCGCTTAGAGAAGAATCCGGATAAACTTGATAGTATTTATCAGCTTGGTATGAAAGATGCTAAAAGTATGATGCCTGAGCTGAATAGCTATCTAATGAAATAAAGAAAACAGTATTTCTCAATTGAGGAATACTGTTTTGTAATATCAGTCAGTTGGTTTGACATCTAATTGTGTTAAATTAGTGTGATATTTTTGACGTTTTAATTGCTTAATGCTTAGCATTGATAAGAAACTAACGATATAGAGACTTGCTAAGAAAAGCATGACCATAGAGACATTTGAAACGTCTAGGATCATTCCGATGATAACAGATGAAAAGCCACCTATTGCACGACCAACATTTAAGATAAGATTGTTAGCTGTTGAACGAATATGATGTGGATAGAGACGTGTAATCATGGCACCATAACCTGCAAACATACCATTAACAAAGAATCCGACAATTGCCCCGCCTATAATCATAGAAGGCATTGTTGTTGCGAATTGAAAGAGATAGACACAAATTGCAGATGAGAGAAGGAAACACCCGTATACTAAACGCGGTCCAAATTTATCTAACAATTGACCAAATACTAGCATGCCAAGACACATTCCAAGAATGGTTGCAATCATCCATAATGATGAATTCTTGATAGAAACGTTTAAGTTGGTTTGGATAATAGTTGGTAACCAGTTCATCATGCCAAAGTATCCAGCAATCTGAACAGTTGTCATAACCATTAGTGCTAGGCTCTGTGTGGCTAATACAGGAGTATCAAATAAAGCTTTTATACTGATATCTAGAGGTTCATCATCTGCGTCTGTATTATATTGATCTAAGATATCTTTATCATCAATAGCAAATTGCATCCATAGGACGAGAACTATAGGGAGAAGGCCAAAGAGAAAAAGTCCCCGCCAACCGAGTGCTGGGGCTAGCCATCCTGCTAAGAGTGCTGAGCTAATAGATCCAACTTGACCAGCTATACCATTTAGTGAAGAAATCCGGCCCATTTTATTAGCTGGGACAATTCCTGCCATAATGGCAATAGCGATACCATATTCGCCACCAACACCAATTCCTGCAATGAAGCGCATGATATAGAGATATGATAAATTAGTAGTGAAGAAAACTAAACCAGTTGCGATTGAAAAGATTAGAATCGTCCATTTGAAAACTTTAAATTTATTGTAGCGATCAGCTAATAAACCAAATATTAGTCCTCCCACGAGCATTCCCAAGTTGGTAATTGTCCCAATCCAACCAGCCTGTGCCGCAGATAAATGAAGATCAGTAATGATAGTTGACATAGAAAATGCAAGGAACATGATATTTAAATCATCGGTCCCGGATGCGACAATGGCAGCGATTAGGGCGCGCCAATTATTCTTATTGATATTTAATGGTGACATAAGTCTCCTCCTTTAATGATGGCTCACAGACCACCGTTATTAAATACTGTCAATAGAAAAAATTCTAAAACAGAGATGTCATAGCTGCTTCAACTCATTATAATGTAAAAGAAAAAACTCAAGATGCTACCCTTGAGTTCTATAAACGCTCGCAAAAATAGTAGGATTTCTGTATAGAATCCTATTTTGGTCGCTTATATGTCTCACAGGACACGGTTAAAGCATTATGTCATTTGGAAATAGTATAGAGTAAGTTTAGTTTATTGTCAAGGATAAGTGGGGAGAGAACCTGCTGTTGAGGGTATTTTCACCTTTTTTATTGCTATTTTTCGTGTTATAATAAGAAGACTATACTTTTTTGACATGGAGAAGTGCGATGACATTCTATAATCACAAAGAAATCGAACCCAAATGGCAAGCCTTTTGGGCAGATAATCATACTTTTAAAACAGGAACAGATGCATCAAAACCTAAGTTTTATGCCCTAGATATGTTCCCATACCCATCTGGAGCTGGTCTCCACGTTGGTCACCCAGAAGGCTATACAGCAACTGATATTCTCAGCCGTTTCAAACGTGCCCAAGGTCACAATGTCCTCCACCCAATGGGTTGGGATGCCTTTGGACTTCCTGCTGAGCAGTACGCTATGGATACTGGTAATGACCCAGCCGAGTTTACAGCTGAAAACATCGCTAACTTTAAGCGCCAGATTAACGCTCTTGGCTTCTCATACGACTGGGATCGCGAAGTCAACACAACTGACCCTAACTACTACAAGTGGACACAGTGGATCTTTACTAAGCTTTATGAAAAAGGCCTAGCCTATGAAGCTGAAGTTCCCGTTAACTGGGTTGAAGAATTGGGAACGGCCATCGCCAACGAAGAGGTTCTTCCAGATGGCACATCAGAACGTGGCGGCTACCCAGTTGTCAGAAAACCAATGCGCCAATGGATGCTCAAAATCACTGCCTATGCAGAGCGCTTGCTAGAAGACTTGGAAGAAGTTGACTGGCCAGAATCAATTAAGGACATGCAACGCAACTGGATTGGTAAATCAACTGGTGCCAATGTAACCTTCAAGGTTAAGGATACAGATAAGGACTTCACTGTCTTCACAACACGTCCTGACACCCTTTTTGGTGCAACTTACGCAGTTCTTGCTCCTGAACATGCCTTGGTTGATGCTATTACAACAGCTGACCAAGCAGAAGCTGTTGCCGAATACAAACGTCAAGCAAGTCTTAAATCAGATCTTGCCCGTACAGACCTTGCTAAAGAAAAAACAGGTGTCTGGACAGGTGCCTATGCTATTAACCCAGTTAATGGTAAAGAAATTCCAGTTTGGATTGCGGACTATGTCCTTGCCAGCTACGGTACAGGTGCTATCATGGCTGTTCCAGCCCACGATGAACGTGACTGGGAATTCGCAAAACAATTTAAGCTAGACATCATTCCAGTTCTTGAAGGTGGTAATGTTGAAGAGGCTGCCTTTACAGAAGACGGTCTTCACATCAACTCAGACTTCCTAGATGGTCTCGATAAAGCGTCAGCTATTGCCAAAATGGTCGAATGGCTTGAAGCAGAAGGTGTTGGTAATGAGAAAGTCACTTACCGTCTCCGCGACTGGCTCTTCAGCCGTCAACGTTACTGGGGTGAGCCAATCCCAATCATCCACTGGGAAGATGGGACATCAACAGCGGTTCCTGAGAGTGAATTGCCACTGGTTCTTCCAGTAACCAAGGATATCCGTCCTTCAGGTACTGGTGAGAGCCCACTTGCTAACTTGACAGACTGGTTGGAAGTGACTCGTGAAGATGGTGTTAAAGGTCGTCGTGAGACTAACACCATGCCACAATGGGCAGGTTCAAGCTGGTACTATCTCCGTTACATTGATCCACACAACACCGAAAAACTGGCTGATGAGGAA
The DNA here is from genome assembly GCF_949788565.1 of Streptococcus agalactiae. NCBI lineage: Bacteria > Bacillati > Bacillota > Bacilli > Lactobacillales > Streptococcaceae > Streptococcus > Streptococcus agalactiae. The sequence goes on along the minus strand of NZ_OX460931.1, from coordinate 1,878,953 downwards.
CTTCTCAAACAATGGTTGCCAGTTGATATCTATGTCGGTGGTGCAGAGCATGCCGTGCTTCACCTTCTCTACGCTCGCTTCTGGCACAAGGTTCTTTACGATCTCGGTGTCGTACCTACCAAAGAGCCATTCCAAAAACTCTTTAACCAAGGGATGATTTTGGGAACAAGCTACCGCGACAGCCGTGGTGCACTTGTGGCAACTGACAAGGTTGAAAAACGTGATGGTAGCTTCTTCCATGTGGAAACTGGGGAAGAGCTTGAACAAGCACCAGCTAAGATGTCTAAATCACTTAAGAACGTTGTCAACCCAGATGATGTTGTTGAACAGTACGGTGCTGACACCCTTCGTGTTTACGAGATGTTCATGGGACCACTTGACGCTTCAATCGCTTGGTCTGAGGAAGGTCTTGAAGGCTCACGTAAGTTCTTGGACCGTGTTTACCGTTTGATCACGACTAAAGAGATCACTGAGGAAAATAGCGGAGCCCTTGACAAGGTTTATAACGAAACCGTTAAGGCAGTTACTGAGCAAGTTGACCAAATGAAATTCAACACAGCTATCGCTCAACTCATGGTCTTTGTCAATGCAGCCAACAAGGAAGACAAACTCTTTAGCGACTATGCCAAAGGCTTTGTTCAATTGATTGCACCATTCGCACCACACTTGGGTGAAGAACTCTGGCAAGTCTTGACAGCTTCAGGTGAGTCAATCTCTTACGTGCCATGGCCAAGCTATGACGAAAGTAAATTGGTTGAAAACGAAATTGAAATCGTTGTCCAAATCAAAGGTAAGGTCAAAGCTAAACTCGTCGTTGCTAAAGACCTTTCAAGAGAAGAATTGCAAGATCTTGCTCTTGCTAACGAAAAAGTCCAAGCCGAAATTGCAGGCAAAGACATCATCAAAGTCATCGCAGTACCAAACAAACTGGTTAATATTGTGGTGAAATAAGATAAAGATTTTACTAGAAATAGTGATATTTACGCGTATAAAATCCCAAAAGTTTATGAACTTTTGGGATTTTTCTATTTTTAGCTAAATCAGTCAGCTCGTACTGTTTTTTTAGCATAGTAAGTTTTTAATACCTCTTTTGTAATACCATGTTTTTGATAGATTTTTTCTATTTTTGACGTTAATATTTTTAGTTCTTTATTTTGGTTTTCAATAGAGTTATCAAATTTTTGATAGCGGTCGTTCAACCTTGTCTCAAGGTAAGCACGTTGTTCAAAATATAATTTTAATCTATTTTTTTCGTTAGTGGATAGGTTTGTCTTATCAATCAATTTTTTGACCTCACTTGTGCTATCCCATGTTTGATTATCAATAGAAGTATAGAATTTAGTTAGTAGACGTTTATTTTGCTTCTCTAGTTGGTTGATATCTTTGTTAATATACAATTCAATAACTTTTAAATCTTTTGCTTTTTTGACTTCAATATGTCGTTGGATATGGTCGATTTTAGCGTAGAGAGGAGCAGCTTCTTTATCTGCAACTTTTAACTTATGTTCAATAGTTTTTTGACTCATATGAACAGTTGATGTTTTTTGTGATTGTTCAGCCGTTACATGATTTGGTTGTAAACTCGTATATGTTGCTAAAGAGAGAACGGCAATAAGCGATAAGGAATGTATTTTTTTAGAATGTAACATATAAAAACTCACTTTCTTTTAGAATAACTTTTTGATCTATAGGTATTATAGGTTAAAAAAGCAATAACTTCTTTGAATTTTTGTAGGAAAAGTTAGGCAATTTTGTGGCAATTGAAATAAATCGTAAAAGTTGTTGAGGTTGAATCACTCTCAGCGATGATATTACCATGATGTTGCTTGATAATTTCTTTAGTCATTGCAAGTCCAATACCTGTTTGGCCGCCATGTCCTTTATAGAAGCGATCGAAAATATAAGGTAAGTCTTCTTTTGAAATGGCTGGTCCGTCGTTTGAGATAGTCAGTTTTTGATTTGTGTAAGAGATTTCAATATGAGAAACAGCATAGCGTAGTGCGTTACTAAGGATATTATTGATAGCTCGTTGAATCAACTCTTCGTTACCTTTTAGTAACTTTTCATGCTCGTCTGGTCTATAAGTGATACTAATTTTTTGTTTATTAGCTAGGGGTTTGAAATAAGCAATAATACTATTAAGTAATTCATTTAAAGAAAATTCATCTTTTTGATCACTTAAGTTACTGTCTAATTTAGAGAGTAAGATAATATCGTCTACGAGCTGTTTCATTTTTTTGCTCTCTTGCAGAATAACAGAGTGTGCGAGCTCGGCATCAATAATACCCTCTTGAACTCCCTCAGTATATCCTTGGATGGACATTAAAGGTGTCCGTAACTCGTGGGAGGCATTTTGAAAGAAGTTTCTTTGGCTCTCTTCTGCCTGGTAGATTCGATTTGCCATTTCTTGGCTCTCAAGTAGAAGAGGATCGAAATCAGAAAAGACAATTTCTTTTTGACTAGATTGATGATTGCCTTGATTTTTCCAAAGGTTGGAAATATAAGTTTGTACTGATTGAATAGATTCTCTAATTCCAGTGAAAGTCTTCCTCATAATAAATAGCATGGGAATATAGGTTAGTACTAAGATAACTATAAGAAAATGATTAATTTTAGTAATTAGATGCTGGGTGTAAGTAATGTCTGAAAAGTTAATCACATGAAAAAGTTGCGACTGTGCTTTAGGAACTTTTTTTATGCTACCATCAACAAGGATACCAGAGTAGTCTTTGCTCATTACATAATAGGTTTTTTTCTTGATGGTTACAAACATACCATCTTTTTCCTTGGAAATTTGCCACAATCTTTTTTGGGTAAGATAGCGAATAATATCATGGCTCTCTTTTTTATGATTATCAGTGCCATATTTCATACGATAATGCTGGTCAAAAATAGCATAGTAAGACCAAACAAAGATGCTATCTTGGTTAACCATATTTTCATCTGGTATTTTCTTGTTGTTATAGATACTATCTAAAATGGTGAAATTCGCCTGCATGGAATTCCTTGTCATTTGATGGACATAGTCTTTAATGACATAGTTGACAGAAAAATAGATGAGGTAAAAACCAAGAAATAGAGTGATGCTATTAATAAGGATAAGATTGCTAATTAAACTTTTCTTTTTCATTTGTCCTCTTTGATTAATTTGAAGCCGTAACCCCAGACAGTTTTGATACTAACTTGACTGTGGTATTGCTTAAATTTTTTACGTAATCGTTTAATAGTGTCATCAACTGCTCTGCTTTCAATATCATCAAATCCCCAAATACGATTAAGCAGTGTTTCCCTAGAAAAAGCAGTTTCAGGTTTTTCAATTAATACTAAAAGAAAATCAAATTCTGTCTTGGTTAAGGGCATTTCTTCATTTGATAATAGGGCTATTCGCTTTTCAGTATCCAGAGTTAAATCTAGGAACTGATACTGAGTGTCATTTTTGATTGCTTTTTCATCAAGGCGTTTGAACAATGCTTTAACATGTAGGCTAAGTTTTATAGGTGAAAAAGGCTTGGTGAAGTAATCGTCAGTTCCTAAATTAAAAGCCGTAATGAAATCAACATCAGAATCTCTAGCTGTTAACATGATAATAGGAACATTATCATATTGGCGGATGCTTTTCATAACATCTAAACCATTAGTTCCAGGCATCATTATGTCTAATATAACTAAATCGGGTTTTTGGTTTTTATAGGCTTCTAAGAGAAGGTCTCCAGTTTCAAATGCTCGAACAGTGAAACCATCATGTTCTAAAAAAGGAACCACCAAGTCACGAATATTCTTTTCATCATCAGCGAAATAAATTATTTTTGTCATGTATACCTCAATACCCATAGTTATAATTTGACTTTTAGCTAGCTGTTTATGTCATATCAAATATAACAAAAAAAGAGTTTTTTTCCTATTCTTTGAAGTGTTATAGTGTTATAAAACAAGATACTGCAGAGAAAAGGTCTTTAGGAACATCATTTTAAGCTCCTCAAAAAGGCACCCGTCACTAACTATTAATAGCTAGTAATTGATGCCTTGCTCTATTTTTTAAAGTATTTTATTCTCTTTTGATAGACTTTAGTTTGATTGTTGCCAGACCTAGCATAGAGAGACTAAATAGCAATATTGTATAGGTTATTTTAGGAGTGCTTTCGCCTGTTTTAGGAAGCTTGTTTGTCTTTACCTTTTGATTATCGGTTTGACTAGTCACCCCTAAGACACGCTTCTGAGCAACCTCACTTTCTTTAGTCATGCCTTTTTTGAATATCAACGCCTGGGGCTGATTTGGCGGATTGATAGGTGTGGTATTGAGAGAGTCATTATCATTGAGTGATTGACTATAATTCTCTGCGGAAGAAACTCTATCGCGACCATCAAGCTCTTGTTCGGTTGCTTTTATTTGGTTTAATAACTCTTCAACTTGAGCTTGTGTAGCTTGTCTATTGGAAAGCAGCAATTCTGCTTTCTTGATAAGGTTATTATAATTTTCTTTAGCAAATTGACTGGCGTTCTGATATTTAGATGATGTTTGTTTCAGAACATTTGCTTTAATTATCATATGGTGTAAACCAGAGTAATCAGTTTCATGACCATTTAATTGATTTTTAGCAATATCAAGATTTTCTAAGGCTTTGTCTACTTCTGATTGAGTGACGTTAGGTTTTTGTAGAAGGTTTTTCGCCAATTGGACTTGATTGATATAAGTTGATTGGCTTAATGGACTAGCATTAACAAATTGATAGTTTCCCTTGATTTCTGTTTCAGCTAAAATAGCTTTTGCCAGTAAAGAAGTATCTGTTTCTTTACCGTTAAGAGCTTGGCGACTTTCTCTCAAAGCAGCAATAGCATTATCAATACTTGTTTGTTCCACTCTATTTTTAATTAAAGTTTGTGCCTTTTCAAGATTAGCTAGGTAATTATTTTTTAAGTGAGTTCCAGCATTATAAAACACAGGTTGGGTAATAATGTCAGTTTGTTCTGCTAGGGCATTAATCAGAGGAGCTTTATTAATCAGCGTCAATTTTGTTAGGTTTACTTGACCTTCTTTTACGGATACAAGTAAATCATCTAAGTTCTCTAAAGTGCTATACCCACTAGGCAGAGTTACGTTTAAACGATAGTCTCCTACAGGTATGTTTTTACCATAGTCAGTAGGAGAATAAGTTGCTTTTGGTAGATCAACAACAGTATTTGTCTTAGTAACCAACTGGACTGTTGCTCCTTTTGGTAAAAGCTTGTCAAATTCAACGAGTAAGGCTGCTTTCTTGAGTAAGTTAACTTTAAATAAGACGTCTTTAAGGCTATCTTTTTCAGAAATAGTTACAGTGACACTTTTGGGACTGATTAGATTTGCTCGTTCCTCATCGTATAAGAATAGATCAAACGTATAGGTACCAAAAGGCAATTTCAGTAAATTGAGGTCTTTCCCGTGATGTTGCTTTTTGATGACATTACCTTTGTCATCTTTGACAGAGTAAGAGAAATCAATATCGACATTACTGTTAAGCTCAGGGCTAAACACTTTGACGTTTACTAAACCATTTTTATTGCCAATATTGATCAAATCTTCGAGTTTTGCTGATACTAGATTGCCTGCATAATCTTCAACAGTGTAGTAGACATGAGAGAAATCGTTAACCTCTTTAGGTAGAATAAAGCTACCATCCTTTTCTTGTTTGATAAATACTTTGTTATCTTCAACAAGGATACCGTCTTCTCCTTTTTGACGTAAGACGCTATTATAATGACCATCTTTATCTTTTTTTAAGTAAAAAACTTGTTCTCTAAAGATATCAGATTCCCCGTGTTCTACTGCAGGACGAGCTTTGAAGATACGTCTATCTTTGTCATAAGTTGCTGTTGTTAGTGTAGGAGCTTGTCTATCCAAAGTGATATCAAACACCATTTGTTGTGGCTTAGAGCCAGGGACATCAGAGTAATAAGTTAAAACGTATTTGTATTTTCCATCTTCTAAAGGAATACCATCAGTAGTGGTTCCTTTCCATTCTGTGTCATATAAAAATGTAGATTTTGGATTTTCAGTATTTCCGCTGTAGTAATTTTTATCTCCTGCTTGGGGAGCACTTACCCATAGTGGTTTTTGTAAATTAACATCATCTGCACGATAGACTTTGGCTCTTAAATTATTGAAATTACGTAAGAAAACACCTTTCACTGCAACGGCATCTTGATTTTGGTCATCATTAGGTGAAATGGCTAGATGAGGCTGGCCTTTTTGATCTAGTTGTAAGATCCATTTTCCATCTATAGACTTATAGCTTCCCAAGGCTTTCAATTGGATAGGACTAGTACCGTCTGTTGAGTAGATAGGTTCTGAACTTGTAGTCATTAAGGCAGTATAATCTTCTGAACCAGGAACTTCGTTTGTTTGTTTTGGTTGGAAATAAAATCCCTTTTCTTTGTTAGCAACAAGCTTATAAATGGATTTTTCTAAAACTTCTAAGTTTTGGAATTCTCCCTTAAATCCAACATAAGGAATACTAAGAACTTCCCCACCATCAACAGGGTCTGTAAAACGTACGTAGCCTTCTAGGAAATAGCCGTTTGGCATTACTTTTTTTAACATGTCATGGTATTTCGAAACATCTATATCAATTGTAATCGTTTTAGTTTGCCCTGGTTCAATCCGTATCGTTTTCCCTGTAAATGTACCAAGTTGTTGAGGAGCCAATGTGACAAAGCCATCTTTAACTTGATCAGTATTCAAATAGGTTGTATAGTGTAAATCTTTTGCAACTTTATTGATATTATGAACAGTAACATCAAAGGAAATTTTATCTTTAATATTTCCTAATGTAACGCTACCATAGTTGTTTTCCCCACCAGTTAGGTATAATCCTGTCTGAACTGCTGCTGCGACATCGATAATACCTGCTCCTTGTTGGCGTGGTGAGGTGTAAGCGCCTGTATCTTTGTTTAGGTGTGCTTTAGCAGTACTCATAAGAAGGTATTTGACAGTTCTTTCAATGTCACCTTTTTTAAGTTCTGGATGTTCTTTCAATAAGTATTGTTTAACTAGAGCAGTAGCACCAGCGACATGGGGAGAAGCCATACTTGTCCCACTCATCATATCATATTCATTATCATTGATAGCGGCGTAAATAGAGCCTCCAGGAGCAGATAAGTCAGGTTTTAATTGTCCGTCTGCTGTTAATCCCCAGCTTGAAAAGTCAGATAGGACACCTGCATTAGGGTTAGCTTGTTTATTTTTGATATTGTTAAATACAATTTTATAGCTTTTTTGAGCTAAAACATCTCCAAACTCTTTTTGGGTAAAAATGGCAGGAATAGCACTTGCTTCAGGATCTAAACTCATTGTTAGGTTAGCTTCCCCAGCTTTGTTATTAAAGATAATAGCTCCCACAGCACCGTGATTAATAGCATTGACGACTTTTTTTGTAAAAGTAATATCTCCACGTTCAATTAAGGCGATTTTACCATTTAAAGTTTTGTCCTTATAATCATTGTCGTTTCCTTTTCCTACGAAAACATAATCATATTGCTTCCCTACTTCAAAGGTCTTATCACTAACTTTAGGATCTGCATAAGCAGCTAATCCGTTGTTGAGATTTTTGTTGTTTTCTAATCCGATAATGTTAAAGACTTTATTAACCAGTGTTGTATTATTATATGATGCTACAGAAATGGCCTCACGAGCTGTTGATGGACTACCAACTAAACCATAATCAGGATAAAGAGCAGAAGGCTTTGATGCTCCACTCCCAAATGTACCGTCGTTACCTGCTGCTATAACAACAGAAACGCCAGCGAGTCTAGCCATCTCTAAAGCTTTTATAAGTCGGTCATCGGCATTAACTAAAGAGCCATTAGCTCCACCTAAACTTAAATTAATGCTATCAGCACCGAGTTTAACGGCATCTTCAATAGCTTTAACATAAAGGGCTGGTCCAGTTCCTCTTTTTTCATCAGAGAAGACTCTCATAAACATTACTTGTGCTTCAGGAGCAACACCATAGATTAATTCATTTGTATCTTTCTTGCTAGGATTAGCTGTTGCGATACTGGTTACGTGCATACCATGAGAAGTGCTTTTCACCTCTTTTAGCTCTGTATTGACATCAACATAGTTGTGACCAAAGATTACTTTGTTGTTATACCATTTTCCATAGTTTATACCAGCTTTTGCTTTAGCAGCATTCATTTGCTGTTCGTTTTGGTATTTTGCTTTTGTCGAATCATTTAGTTGGAGAGCATCGTGATTGGTATCTAGTCCTGAGTCAATAATTGCGACAACAGTTCCCTCTCCTTTGTAACCTGTGTTCCATACTTTGGGGACAGTGATAATTTTATTACTATCAATGTTTTGAGGGGTTTCTTTAGAAATAGCTGGTGTAGGTTTGACTGCTAAATTTTGTTTGGTTAAAGGAGTTTTAGAAACTTCTTGAGTGCTTTCAACCGGTTGATTTGCGACTGGGGAAAATGTCTCGGTGGCTTGAGAGTGAGACTCAGCTACTGGTTGTGTTTCTGTTGGACTATTATTAGCCTTTGTAACAAGATTGTCTTGAGCTGTCGACGCAAGGGCTGATGACGTGTTGTTAGTAGGTGTCTCATTTGCTATGCTCGTTGGACTGTCTTTTACTTGCTGTTCAACTGCAATATCAGATGGCTTATTTATGACAGAATCAGCAGCTACATTTGTGATACCACCTAAAAAAAATAGGGTTCCCAAAAGTACAGATACGGCACCTAACTTATATTTCCGGATTGAAAAACGCTGTTTTGTGTTCATAAAAATCTCCTTTTCTTGTAACATAATAATTACAAAAACTATTAAAACATAAAAAATCAAAATTTTCTATAATTTTCTGAATTTTCATTACAAATTATTTTGTGGTAAATTTAATACCATACCTAAAGCATTTTTTTAAAATCATTCTATGAAAATAATAATATTATCCAACTATATGGCTACAATATCAAAGGTTTATAGAATAATTATAGGATATTTATTAGTCTAATTGCTGGCAAAGCTAAATAATCGTTCCCCTTCTTTCTTAGTAATCACCGTTGTGCTATAATAACTGAATATACTGAAAATTTAGGGGGATATGATGGAAAAAGGATTTAAAGATGGAGTGAAAGATGCCTTGCCCACAGCTTTAGGGTATATCTCAATAGGCTTGGCGTTTGGGATAGTTGCTTCAGCATCAGATTTATCTGCAATAGAAGTTGGTCTTATGAGTGCCTTGGTATATGGGGGATCTGCTCAATTTGCTATGTGTGCGCTATTATTAGCAAAAGCAGACTTGATGACTATTACGATGACAGTATTTTTAGTTAATTTGAGAAATATGTTAATGAGTTTACATGCGACTACTATCTTCAAGTCCGCTCACCTAATGAATCAATTAGCCATAGGAACTCTAATAACAGATGAGAGCTACGGCGTTTTACTTGGAGAAGCATTACATCACAAAGTCGTATCGCCTAGTTGGATGCATGGTAATAATGTGATGAGTTATTTGACATGGGTAATCTCAACGATAATAGGAACTTTACTGGGGAGTACTATTCCTAATCCAGAAATGTTTGGTTTAGACTTTGCATTAGTCGCCATGTTTATAGGTCTCTTTGTATTTCAGTTGTTTGGGATGTTATCTGATGGAAAGCGACTTGTTGTATATGTTCTTGCTTCTGTAGGTTTAAGTTACTTTTTATTAGCCACTTTTTTGTCAGGAGCCTTATCAGTATTGCTTGCGACTGTTGTTGGATGTAGTGTAGGAGTTGTTTTAGATGATAAATAGTACCGTTTTTCTTGCTATTCTTTTAGGTTTTGTTGTTTCTTGGGTGCCAAGAGTCGCTCCATTCATATTTGTAAAATACAAAGGGCTACCAAATAGTCTTGTGAAATTTTTAAAATTTCTTCCTCTTTCTATTTTATTTGCTCTAACATTCTCTAGCTTTTTTTCAGTTAAATTAGGACAATTGCCAACACTAAAATGCTTAGATTTATTGGCTGGCATACCAACTCTAGTTGTCACTATTCGATATCGAAATTTATTTTACACTGTTCTTACTGGTATCGTTACTATGGCTTTATTGAGATTACTATTTTAACGTGTAGGAATGAAAGATTAATAAAAACACAAAAAACGCATCTATTTCTAGATACGTTTTTTGTGTTTTTGTCTAGACAGGAACTTTTGATAGCCGATGTGTAATAGTTTGACTAATTGTTAATAATATCAACAGATTTTTCTGTATCTTGATAATATGAGTTGATTGTAAGATTGCTTTTTAAAGATATCTACATGCTGCTGTTTTAAAATTTATAAAAAGGTCCATAGTGGTTTATATAGTTTAAAACTATATAAATCGCTAAAAATATAAAATATTAAAAGCTATTGATATTATAGTTTTCATGGACTAAAATAATTCATAAAACTAAAAGGGTTAGTTATTAGCTATAACTTGATGGAGGAAATTATGGTAAAAGTTTCAAATTTAGGGTATCCACGTCTTGGTGAACAGCGCGAATGGAAGCAAGCGATTGAAGCTTTCTGGGCAGGGAATCTTGAACAAAAAGATTTAGAAAAACAACTAAAACAATTACGTATCAATCATTTAAAGAAACAAAAAGAGGCAGGTATTGACCTTATTCCAGTGGGGGATTTTTCTTGTTATGATCATGTTTTGGATTTGTCATTTCAATTTAATGTGATCCCAAAGCGTTTCGATGAGTATGAGAGGAATTTAGAACTTTATTTTGCTATTGCAAGAGGTGACAAAAATAATGTCGCATCATCTATGAAAAAGTGGTTTAATACCAACTACCACTACATAGTCCCAGAATGGGAGGTTGAGACTAAACCTCACTTGCAGAATAATTACTTACTTGATCTTTATCTAGAAGCTAGGGAAGTAGTTGGTGATAAAGCAAAGCCGGTTATCACTGGTCCAATAACCTATGTTTCCTTATCATCAGGAATTATTGACTTTGAAGCGACTGTTCAGCGGTTATTACCACTTTATAAGCAGGTCTTTCAAGATCTGATAGATGCAGGCGCCACCTATATTCAGATTGATGAGCCGATATTTGTAACTGATGAAGGTGAACTTTTAGTAGATATAGCTAAGTCTGTCTATGATTTTTTTGCAAGAGAAGTACCACAAGCCCACTTCATCTTTCAAACCTACTTTGAATCAGCAGTCTGTTTAGATAAACTCTCTAGGCTGCCAGTAACGGGATTTGGCCTTGATTTTATACATGGTAGGGCGGAAAATTTAGCTGCTGTTAAGCAAGGTCTATTCCGCGAAAAAGAATTATTTGCAGGAATTGTTAATGGTCGAAATATCTGGGCAGTAAATTTAGAAGAAACGTTGGCTTTATTGGAAGAGATAGGTCCCTTTGTTAAACGATTGACCCTTCAACCTTCTTCAAGTCTTTTACATGTACCGGTGACGACTAAATACGAAACACATTTAGACCCTGTGTTAAAGAATGGCTTATCATTTGCTGATGAAAAACTAAAGGAATTAGAACTATTAGCTAGTGCTTTTGATGGTAATAAAACAAAGGGATATCACGAAGCTTTATCTCGTTTTTCAGCTCTTCAAGCTGCTGATTTTCGTCATGTAGCATTGGAATCATTAGCAGAAGTAAAGCTTGAACGAAGTCCGTATAAATTACGCCAAGCTTTGCAAGCTGAAAAATTACAGTTACCGATTTTACCAACAACAACTATTGGGTCCTTTCCTCAATCACCTGAAATTAGGAAGAAACGCCTTGCTTGGAAAAGAGGAGATCTATCTGACTCAGATTATAAAGATTTCATAAAAACTGAAATTAGAAGATGGATTGCTATTCAAGAAGATCTTGATCTTGATGTGTTAGTACATGGCGAATTTGAGCGCGTGGATATGGTTGAATTTTTTGGTCAAAAGTTAGCTGGTTTTACGACAACCAAATTAGGCTGGGTACAGTCTTATGGTTCAAGGGCGGTCAAACCACCTATCATTTATGGTGATGTCAAACATATTCAACCCTTAAGCCTTGAAGAAACGGTTTATGCCCAAAGCTTGACTAAGAAACCTGTTAAAGGCATGTTGACAGGTCCTATTACTATAACGAACTGGTCATTTGAGCGAGATGATATTAGCCGATCTGATCTTTTTAATCAAATTGCTTTGGCTATAAAAGATGAGATTCAACTTTTGGAACAATCAGGTATTGCTATTATACAAGTGGATGAAGCAGCTCTTCGAGAAGGTTTACCCTTACGCCAGCAAAAGCAACAGGCTTACTTAGATGATGCTGTTGCGGCCTTTAAAATTGCAACTTCATCTGTGAAAGATGAGACACAAATTCATACACATATGTGTTATTCAAAATTTGACGAAATTATTGATTCTATCCGTGCACTAGATGCAGATGTTATTTCTATTGAAACGAGTAGAAGTCATGGGGACATCATTGAAAGTTTTGAAACAGCAGTCTATCCTCTAGGAATTGGCCTGGGTGTTTACGATATTCATTCCCCTCGCATACCTACTAAGGAAGAAATTATTGTCAATATTCAACGATCACTAAAATGTCTATCAAAAGAGCAATTTTGGGTAAACCCTGATTGTGGCTTAAAAACACGCCGTGAAGCAGAAACAATTGCTGCCTTGGAGGTTCTTGTTTCAGCTACCAAAGAGGTTCGTCAGCAATTAGATAATTAATAGGTTAATCAGTAAAGGATTGCCATGAGGGAGGAGTAAAGAAGATGTCCAAGTTTTTAGAGAAATTAAAAACAGATATTCTAGTAGCTGACGGTGCAATGGGAACTCTCCTTTATACTTATGGGCTAGATACTTGTCATGAATCCTACAATGTAACACATCCAGAAAAGGTTCTAGCCATTCATCAAGCTTATATTGAAGCGGGTGCAGATGTTATTCAGACGAATACCTATGGAGCTCAACGTCATCGATTAAAGAACTACGGTTTGGAAGATCAGGTTGTCTCTATCAATCAAGCAGCAGTTAATCTAGCTCATCAAGCGACTTTGGGTAAAGAAACATTTATTTTAGGTACTGTTGGAGGTTTTCGTTCTCAAAGACAATGCGATTTAACATTGGATAATATTGTAGAAGAAACTTTGGAACAAGTTGAGGCTTTATTGGCGACTGGACAGCTAGACGGATTATTGTTTGAAACTTATTATGATATTGAGGAGATAACGACAGTTTTAAAAATTGTGAGGGAGATGACTGATCTACCAATTATTACTAATATTTCTCTTCATGAAGCAGGGGTAACATCAAATGGAAAGCCTATTGTAGAGGCGCTCAGCCAATTAGTTATGCTAGGTGCAGATGTGATTGGCTTAAATTGTCACCTTGGACCCTATCATATGATCCAATCATTGAAGCAAGTTCCTTTATTTGCCCAGTCTTATTTGTCAGTTTATCCTAATGCAAGTCAGTTATCTTTAGATGGTGAGAATAGTCAATACCAGTTTAGTCAGAATTCAGAGTATTTTGGAAAATCTGCAGAACTTCTCGTAGCAGAAGGAGTTAGGCTTATTGGTGGTTGTTGTGGGACAACTCCAGATCATATTAGAGCTGTGAAACGATCTATTAGAGGATTGAAACCTATTGAACGAAAGGTTGTTACTCCTATAATACCTGTAAAAGATTTTGTTAGGCGTATCAGACGAACAGATACTCTAGTGGATAAGGTAAAAAAAGAAGTAACAATTATCGCAGAATTAGATCCTCCAAAGCATTTAGATATCGTTCAGTTTCAAAAGGCTATACGAGCGATTGACCAAAAAGGTATTGCAGCAATTACTTTAGCAGATAATTCACTATCTAATACACGTATTTGTAATTTAAGTATAGCTAGCTTGCTTAAAGACGAAATTAGTACACCCTTTTTACTACATATAGCTTGTCGTGACCATAATTTAATTGGTTTACAGTCTAGACTGTTGGGCATGGAATTATTAGGTTTTAACCATATTTTAGCCATAACAGGAGATCCGACTAAACTTGGTGATTTCCCAGGAGCGACTAGTGTTTATGATGTGACTTCCTTTAAACTCCTTTCTCTGATTAAACAACTTAATCAAGGTTTATCTTATAGTGGTGCTAGCTTGAGACGTCCAACCGATTTTACAGTTGCTGCTGCCTTTAATCCTAATGTGAAAAACCTTACTCGAACCGTAAAATTGATTGAGAAAAAAGTAGCTTCTGGTGCGGATTATTTTATGACACAACCAATATTTGATCACTCTGTGTTAAAGGAATTAGCTGATCTTACTAAAACAGTTGAACAACCCTTTTTTATCGGAATTATGCCAATAACAAGTTATAATAACGCTGTTTTTCTACACAATGAAGTTCCCGGTATTAAACTTTCTGAGTCATTTTTATCTGCTCTTGAAAAGGTAAAGGACGACAAAGAAGCTTGTTTAACTTTGGCCTTAAACGAGAGTAAGTCCTTGATTGATGAGGCCTTGAACTATTTTAATGGTATCTATTTGATTACTCCCTTTTTACGCTATGATCTGACTCTTGAGTTAATTGACTATATACAAAAAAAGCAAGTAAGAAAGTCCTCTTAACTTTCTTACTTTTTAGTTGGTCGTTTATTATTATAATAAAAGTTACGTACCAAAACAGAGGTTAAACTAGATTTTTAAGCCACCTTCTATACTAAGATAAATTAGTTAATTTAAGTTTTCTTTAAGTTTATAGACTTAGAATAAAGCGTTATTTTGATGGGTAGCATAAAATCAAGGCATAATATGGATGTCAGCGATTTTTTTAGACTAACGAAATAACGATGTAAAGCTTAATAGGGGTGTATCAAATACTCACTTATATAGTACCAAAAGCCTATAGCCTGTTGGCTAGCTTGACCGTATTCAAATATTGAATAAATCTTGGTTGAGAAAGGGAGGTATAAAAATGGTATGTGTCGATTTTATTGATCAAAAAGTTTATAGTGAAGCAGAAGGTCTATTTGTTTCCGATTTAGACTTAGGCATTAAAGGTTTAATAAGAGCACGTTATCCTTTTGCTCTGGATAGTGACTTTATTTCGTATGGAAATTTAAGTCATTATTGTATGAATTATCTTGATGAAATTGTTCAGCGAGCGAATCAGAAAAATGAGAAGATAAAATATAATGTGACTACCTTGATGAAAGAAGAAGAGAAGCCCTTCAACGTTGAAGAGCGTTTGAACAAGCAAGCAACTATCGGTCAACGAATTGCTGATGATGTTGCACGTTTTGGCGGATCTTGGACTTTTATTATCGTTTTTGTATCCATTATGGCTATTTGGATGTTGGTTAATATCATGAAGCCTTTTGGTATTCAATTTGATCCTTACCCATTTATCCTGTTAAACTTAGCTTTATCAACGATTGCTGCAATCCAAGCACCACTTATTATGATGAGTCAAAATCGTGCTGCTGATTATGATCGTTTGCAAGCTCGAAATGACTTTAATGTCAATAAAACCTCTGAGTTAGAAATTAGATTATTGCACGAAAAGATTGACCATATGGTACAACAAGATCAGTTTGAATTGTTAGAAATTCAAAAGTTACAGACAGAAATGCTAGTATCATTGGGAAATCAGTTAGCACAATTGAAACAACTACAAAAATAATCTTTTAGCAGTTATTTAAAAATACTGATACAATACTAAGAATTTAAATTAATACTGCAACCTCCTATAATGGAGAGCAGTATTTTTACTTTATTAATAACAAAAACCCCTTAGATGATGTGTCTAAGGGATTTTTGTATCGGAATAATTGAGTTGGTGAATTATTAGGCTAGTGTCTGTCCGAAAGCGTCTGCTGCTAAAATAGCTTGAGCAAACATTTTGGGATCGAAAGGGGTATTTTTGTATTCATTAGTAGTCATTGCAATTTCAACAATTTTTGGAATATCTTTTTCTGATAAAGAGACGTCAGCTAGAGTTGTTGGCAAACCTAGTGACTTATTAAAACGAGCTACTTTTTCAAGTTCTTCTAGTTCGTTGAAATAAGCATGTAAAACTAACACACCAAACGCAACTACAACGCCATGTAAGAATTCACCTTGTCTTTGAATAGCGGTTGTACCATAGTAAAATGCATGCGCGTGACAAGAATTGTAGTAGAAATCAGGTTGATTAACTAAATTAGAAGCATAGCCAGTTGAGATTAAGATATCAAGCGCAATTTCTTCAACTGCACGCGAAGCTAAATTAGCTTCAACGTCTTTTAGACCTTGTTCACCAAATTGATAAAAAGCTTCCTTTGAAGATAGAGCGACTGCTTGTCCTAATACTGCAGTATGTGG
Source organism: Streptococcus agalactiae (assembly GCF_949788565.1). NCBI lineage: Bacteria > Bacillati > Bacillota > Bacilli > Lactobacillales > Streptococcaceae > Streptococcus > Streptococcus agalactiae. Next base: position 1,862,637 of record NZ_OX460931.1, on the reverse strand, counting down.
TAGTTTATTGGTCTTAGCCTCTAAGGTAGCACGTTCTACTTCAGGGGCTTTTGAAATACCGTCCCCAATACCAGCCCAAAAATATTTGCTTGGTGCCTGTGCAATGATCCGTGTATTGATAAAAATATGAAGTGGAGACTCGGGATAGCCGTATCTTAAGAAAGAATGGTCATCATTATATACAACTGCAATGGCAGTACCTGCGGAGCAATTAGAACAAATAGTTGGGATAGTAAAGCTATTTTTACCTAACTCTTTTGCTACCATTTTAGCTGTGTCTAAAGCTTTTCCGCCGCCAAAACCTAAGATAGCATCAGCGGCTTGAACTTGTGGGTTGGCTACTAACTTGTCAATGTTAGATTGTGTTGAATCCGTTCCATAGACAAAGCTTCCTGTGACTTTAATATTTGCTTCCTCTAAAATAGAGCGAACCTCGGCTTCTGAGCTGTCTAGGGCACGTTTGCCACCGACGAAAGCAATGCTTTGAATACGGTAAGTTGCCAAAACGCTAGGAATTTCTTTGAAGCAATCTTCTCCGTAGCTATAATTTGCCATTACATTTGTTGTCATTCAGTGTCCTCCTCTATTCCAAAGGTCGATTAGAGACAGCTATTTTCTAAAAGTGAATAGTTTTTTGTCTCTTGACCAAGTGATTATCATATTATAGCAGAATATTCAGAAAATTGGAACATGAAAAACAATTTAATTTTCAAGAATAAGAATAGAAAAGGTAAAGCGAGATATACGAGTAAATACTGTCAGTATAATAATTATAAGCTCTTGAGAGGGTCTGTATTGGATGCAACAGGGAGTTCTTTTAGGTATTGCTCAAGATCGCGTTGGTGTTTTAGAATCTTTATTTTTTGAGGGTAGTTCTCAATAACTTGCTTATAATTTGATTTTTGTTTATCAGAGCGACCGTCTTTAAGAATCCAACTGATAAATTCAAAATCTAATTTTTCCGGGCATCCATTGGCCATATCAGGTCGAGTCTTACCACGAAACTTACAGTAACGTTTGAATGCTCTCCACAAGCAGTTGAAGCGATTAAAGTCAAAAAAAATAATCTCATCTGCATCTGCTAGACGTTCTTGATATAGCAGTTTTTTGTAGTTACCTTCTATAATCCATGTTCTTCTTTCTAACATGCTGCTGACATCGTCAATCATGTCATCATATTTTCTCTCTTCCCAATTTGGGGCGAAGTGAATACTATCAAGGTGTAATACATTGCAATTATAGTAATTTCCCAATTTTCTCGCTAAAGTGGACTTACCCGACCCACTATATCCGATTATTGCTATTTTCATATACTACCTCCGTTAAATTGTTTACTTGAAGTTAATGCTGTACTTAGGATTTACTTATTTTATAAGGGTTATTCACTTTTTTAGATTAATATATTTTTGATATAAGTTATCCATACACATGGTAACATAATTACCAGTAAATGTAATCTAGATATCAATACTATGGTTGACGATATTGTTAACTTTTGGTTCAAAAAATTGGGTAAAAATCATCGGAGGGAACTGCCAAACAAACTCACAGTTTAAAATACTAAGTAATAAAAAGTCTTGAACTTATTATGTTTAAGGCTTTTTAAGCGTCTAAACTACTTGGTCTAGTATGAATTTCTAAACAGAAAGTAAAAATAATGAGTTTTAGTATGGTTTTTTGGGCATAATGGAACGATTTTATCTAAAATAGTACGTTTCTTATTAAATTTATTTTTTAAGAAAAACATTAGGCTAATCTATTTGATAAAAATAGTGATAAGTAGAAATTTTCTAAAATATTTAGATTTATATAAGGTGGTAAATTCTCGTTATGGTTTTTTACATGAAAAATTAAATTAAATTATCAGAAATTAACAAAAGGATAGGCGCAAGTATATTATAGCAAAATGATAATATTAGTTTTATGAAAAAAATGCAGTTTATTTGTAATAATGTAAAATATAGGGGAAAAGAAAGCGCTTGACGACCTTTTGGACAAGTAGTAAGATACAAACATGGGCCCTGTAAATTAAAAATACTGCAGTAAAAGTGATTTTAGTTTAAAGGAGGAAATTCATTATGAACGTTAAACATATGATGTATCTATCTGGAACTCTAGTGGCTGGTGCATTGTTATTTTCACCAGCTGTATTAGAAGTACATGCTGATCAAGTGACAACTCCACAAGTGGTAAATCATGTAAATAGTAATAATCAAGCCCAGCAAATGGCTCAAAAGCTTGATCAAGATAGCATTCAGTTGAGAAATATCAAAGATAATGTTCAGGGAACAGATTATGAAAAACCGGTTAATGAGGCTATTACTAGTGTTGAAAAATTAAAGACTTCATTGCGTGCCAACTCTGAGACAGTTTATGATTTGAATTCTATTGGTAGTCGTGTAGAAGCCTTAACAGATGTGATTGAAGCAATCACTTTTTCAACTCAACATTTAGCAAATAAGGTTAGTCAAGCAAATATTGATATGGGATTTGGGATAACTAAGCTAGTTATTCGCATTTTAGATCCATTTGCTTCAGTTGATTCAATTAAAGCTCAAGTTAACGATGTAAAGGCATTAGAACAAAAGGTTTTAACTTATCCTGATTTAAAACCAACTGATAGAGCTACCATCTATACAAAATCAAAACTTGATAAGGAAATTTGGAATACACGTTTTACTAGAGATAAAAAAGTACTTAACGTCAAAGAATTTAAAGTTTACAATACTTTAAATAAAGCAATCACACATGCTGTTGGAGTTCAGTTGAATCCAAATGTTACGGTACAACAAGTTGATCAAGAGATTGTAACATTACAAGCAGCACTTCAAACAGCATTAAAATAATATTTGTATTTTTCGTGTGATGCTGTCGACTTCGTGATTTTGTACTACCATGATTTTTATGATTAAAAGGTTTACGACAATAGTCATAATAGTAGAACGATGTCACCATTTTAAATAATAAAGTGATTAGTCATTTGACTAAATTTGCCAAGTATCAAAGGAAATAAAGATTATGACTAAAAAGATAACTGTTGTAGCATTAGAAACATTGATTGCCCAGCATAATAATATCCATTTGATAGACGTTCGTGAAGAGCATGAGTATCGTGGGGGGCATATTCCAGGTGCGATAAATCTTCCTTTGAGTCAACTCAGTCATAAGTTTGAACAGTTAGATAAAAATAAGGAATATTATCTTGTTTGTCAACGAGGGGGAAGATCTATTAGAGCATGCCAATTTCTTGAGTTGAAAGGCTACAAAGTAATCAATGTAGATGGCGGCACAGAAGCGTGGAGAGGAAATCTAGAAGTGTAAATATGTCCTGTGTAGTCTACCATATTTGATAATAAAAAAATTGACATTATCTCACTATTAATGACCTTTTAGTAAACATAAAGAAAAGTATGTGTTTTGAAAAGGAGGATGATTATCCTTTTCAAAACCATACTTTTTGTGTCTTGTGGCTTGGTCTTAATTAATAGTTGTTAGGACAATGTCGTAAATGACAAGGAGAATAAAAGGCCAACTAGTAAGTAATAATTTTGTGTGTTGTTTAGAGTTTATTGAGTCAGCCTCTCGAACGTTAGAGTGCAGACTTATACGACGGCGAGCAGTATTCCTATGAGTAAAAAGGTAATATAATATAAATAAGATTGCTAAAATTAGCAATATATTTTCAAAATAAGTCCCGTATAACTCGTTTACTGTTGATAGCTGGGTGAAAATTTCTACGATAAAGTTATTGCAGATATGAAGGAGTAGGGCTACCTTAAAGGAATAATGGTAAGCGATAAAACCCATTATGATACCCGCAATAGATGTAGTCAATAGCTGAGAAATGTCTTGGTGCATTAAACCAAATAGGATGCCAGAAGTGATAATGGCAAACCATTTACCATACTTGGATAATAAATTCAATACTATTCCTCGGTATAAAACTTCTTCAAAAAAAGGACCTACAACAACAGAATAACTAATCATAAGTATACTGAATGTGGCATCATAATTTTGACTTTCCGATTCCATAATATTGAGATGATTTAGCACAGCATCCCATATTGTGGAGACTATATTATTAGTAGTATATATAATGCTTAACAAGAATAAAATAGTGGTGAAAGTGATTGTATGATGAGTTGCCGTTAGATGTTTTTTTAAATTTTTAAAACCCATAAAAAAACAAGGAATGAGTAAGGCGATTAAAGTACTTGCTATACCTATCCAGACATCATTTTGTAAGATTTCAGCAAATAGTGTAGTCGCCAAACTTAAAACAATAGCCTGAGCTAAAAGTATCAGCCCGATTAGGTTAAGTCTCTTTTTTTCTTGATTCAATTGATTACCTCCTTATTAATAACGGTAACGACAAAGAAATATTATAATGTATAATGTATAGGTTTCTAAGTCATTAGTCAATAGGGACGGGCACTTGGATACTTCTAATAAGATAAAATACATAGACAAGACTATGGTTTTGGCTTCTCTAAAGATTACCTAAAAATTTATAAGTTCTCGATCAGAAAGGATGAGTTTGGATATTGAGAGGAGGGGCTTGACCAGCTGAAAGAAAAATGAACCAAGGGTAATCGCTTCGAAAAAAGAAGGAAATTTCAATTAGAAACTTCCTTTTTTTATCAATCTAGTATTGGCGCGTGCTAGGGACTTTATAATTCGTTATAAAATCTTCGATTTCAGCAATATCATCTGAGAATAGGACATTTTCTCTATCTTCCAGACTAAGAAAACCCTCACCAACCATATGATCAAACATATTTTTTAAATCATTAAAGTAGCCATTAACATTATATAAAATGCAAGGATTATCATTTTGACCGATGCGAGACCAAGAGATAACTTCGGAAATTTCTTCAAGGGTACCAGGTCCACCAGGTAGAGCGATAAAGGCATCTCCAAGTAGCATCATTTTTGCCTTACGTTCAGGCATATTATTTACTATGATAAGCTCTGATAAATTTTCATGTGCAATTTCACGATCTCTTAAAAATGCCGGAATAACACCAGTAGTATAGCCACCATTTGCAATCACAGTATCAGCCATGACTCCCATTAAGCCAACTTTTCCTCCACCATACACCAGAGAATGTTTGTTTTGTGCCATCCATTGTGCTAAGGCAACTGTTTTTTCACTATAAACAGGATTTTCCCCAGTACTTGCTCCACAAAAAATAGTTATTCTCATGTTTCAAACCTCTTTTCTAATTTAGTGCGATGTGCGCTGATAATCTCTTCTAGTGAGATATTATACTGATCAGCAAGTATGAAGATATTATCTAAGACATCTCCTAGTTCTTCTTTTATATCATTTAAATTTTCCAAATCAGTTTGTTCGGTTTCGTCAGGTCTGTCACGTCCAATTTCATATTTGCGAATGGCTTGAGCCAATTCGCCGACTTCTTCTGAAAGAAAATTACTTCTAATAAAAGAATTGTATTGATACCAGTTTCTTTTTTTATAGAATTCGCTCACCCATTTTTGATAATCTGTAATATCCATTGTTCCCTCCGTTTCAAGTATATTGTAGCAATATTGCTTTATTAATGAAAATTTGAACGCTAATTAATAGGAAAAGTTCGTATTTGGTATTTCTTCTAGTTTGTGAATAGTCATATTTAAACCTAAAAGGTTAGCGCGTGCTTTAAGCATTTTTTAAATATTTTAAACCATAATGTATGAAGATTTATCTCTTTATTAAAGTGAGGTTATGTAGTGAACAAGAAATCCTTTTTCCAGTGTGTTATACTACTTGTTTCTTTTTTAGTGTTAACATTAGCAGTTAAATCTCAAAGTGATATGATAAGTTATTTGGATAATATCACTTCAGCTTTTTTTCAAAGCATACGAAATTCCGATTTAACTAACTTAATGACGATAATATCAACAGTTGTCAGCCCTTTGACAACGTCATTAATAGCACTTGTTATCCTTGGGTATCAATATTTTTTAAACCAAAGAATAGCTGTGTGGCTATTTATGTTATTTTTTGGTACCAATGCTTTGGCATTGCTTTTAAAAGATATCATCGCACGTCATAGACCTATGAATCAACTTGTTTTTGATTCGGGTTATAGTTTCCCCAGTGGACATACGATATCAACGTTTTTATTAATGATTCTTGTTTTAGTGGTTGCGAGACAGAGATTGAGAAGAGTGTTGTCACAAGTAGTTTTCGTAATATTTGCATTAGTGATCCTTGCATCAGTTATTTTTTCAAGAATCTATTTAGAAAATCATTTTTTAACGGATATTTTAGGGTCGTTGTTACTAGGAGCATCGTCATATTGTGGTTTGTCTGCTATTGTATCTTTGAAAGAGTTACAATAAAAATAGTAGTTACCAATGAATTATAAAAGAGCCTTTCTTAAGGACTCTTTTATAATTCATTATTTTTCAATGACAAATATTAGTGAAGTTAATTTTTATTTAACCATTGTTATTATTAATAGGTTATTTCCATCTCTAAAAGGTATTTTCTTTTCCTTGTTTTTTAGTTTATTTATAGTCTGATTATCTGGTTATTATAGAAAGCTTTTCAAACCTAGTATCTTTTAATCTTATTTTATATTGGCGTGGCTACTTTGTACAGAGTATCATTCATCTGAGTTATTATCAGCGCTTCAGCAATGACATTCTTAGAAATGACTTTGGCTAATTCCAATAAAGGTTTCAATAAAAACTTTTGGTAAAAGGAATAATATGACAAAAACACTATATTTTAGATGTAATGTTTAGTCCAACTATGACAACCATGATAACTTATCTCGTGAGTTAAGCAAGATAAGTATTGAGTGAGGCAAACAGTCGAATTGTAATTGGAGGGAAACCTTAATTTACACAATAAGGTTAGTCTAAAAGATTTTCCTGAAGACAGTATGAAAATTATTTGGAAGAACAGTTACTCTCAATTGGATTCTGACAAGGAGAATATTCTGATACTATCAAGTATGGCATATTAAGAGATGAATAGGAGAGCCTTAAATTTAGTTATTAGTTTGAAAAATATCTTGCCATGATTAGTTTTATCTTATCTGTCTGACTAAAAATCAAGCATTATTAATCAACGAAAAAGTTTCTTCTAGGGAAACTTTTTTATATTATATTTCCTGATAGGAACTTTTATTTTTGATTTAGAAACTCTATAATGGACGTGAAAGGAGATTGACCGATGCTTGGAGAGAATATCTATTTACAACGTACTCAGATTGGTATGACGCAAGAGAATTTGAGTGATTATTTGCATTTAACAAAAACTACAATTTCAAAGTGGGAAAATAATCAAGCTAAACCGGATATTGACTATCTTATTTTGATGGCTAATCTTTTTGATATTAGCTTGGATGACTTAGTTGGTTATCAAAAAACATTGTCAGATGATCAAAGAAATCAGCTCATTAAGGATCTAAAAATAAAAGCAAATGTATTGTCTGAGAGAGATTTCTTTCAGGAAGTTAAGGAATTATCAAAACAGTTCCCTAACGATTTTAAGACTCTGTTGATAATGATTAATATGGTCTTGAGCAACCTAACCAACCTTAATGATTCAGAAATGAAAGAGTGGTCACTAAGTACACTAAATAAAATTATTAGTAAAACAGTAGTTGAGTCTGACCTCCAGACGGCGATAATGTTCAAAACGGTCGTTCTTTTTCACAACCTTGAATATGATGAAGTGATAAACCTTTACCAGAATAGTCCCTATAAATTAGGTGAAGAATTACTTTTAGCTAATAGCTTTTTTGCAAAAGGCGATGTTTACCGAGCTAAGCAAGTATTACAGGTTGAAATTTATCAGCAGATTCTACTTGTATGCGAGTATCTATTGAGTTTATCAACTTTTGAAGTTGAAGAAAACAAAGGCGATATTTTTGAAAGGCTTGAACATATGATAGAAGCGTTTCAATTAAACTCTTTGCATCCCAACACAGTCATCAAGTGTTATTATAGTTTAGCTTGTCATTATAGTAAAAGTGATGATGATAAGGCATTAGGATACTTAAAACAATGTTTTAAATCTTTAAAACAATTGCTCCAAAGATTTGAATTACACGGTGATACTTTCTTTTATACCATCGATGATTGGTTAGAGACAATACCTACTGGTATTGCACCACCGACGAGTCAATTACAGGTAATAGAACGAGTTGAGGACTTATTTCAAAATTCACAATTTAAAGAACTATCAGGGCGTAAAGAATTTCAACAAATGATTCAAAAACTTAACGATTTAAAAAAGGATCACTAATATGAATACAGAAATACCAAATCAATTATTACCATTCCTAGTTCCGTTGATTATGTTGCAAGGAGCTTTAATTATCATTTCTCTAGTCAAACTAAGTAAACTTAAGATGACTAAACACCTTTCAAAGCCAGTTTGGTTTTTGGTCATTATATTTCTTAATATAATTGGGCCAATTGCATTTCTTATTTTGGAAGGGAATAATAAATGAAAGCTATCTCATTTCAAAACGTTACAAAATCTTTTGGTCCTAAAAAAATATTAAATAATGTTTCTTTTGATTTAGAAGAAAATATGATTTATGGATTCGTAGGACCAAATGGAGCAGGTAAAACAACGACAATAAAAATGATTTTAGGACTGTTAAAATTTGATACGGGTTTCATAACAATTTTTGGTAAAAAAGTTAATTTTGGAAAAACAGATACCAATCAACTGATTGGCTATCTCCCAGATGTTCCCGAGTACTACGATTATATGACAGCTCTAGAATATCTTGATTTATGTTCTGGTTTAGCGAGATCAAAGCATAAGCTTTCTAACAAAGAACTACTTAGGTCAGTTGGACTTGACGATAATCACCAAAAGATTGCTACTTATTCTCGAGGAATGAAACAGCGTCTTGGATTAGCCCAAGCACTGGTCCATGATCCTAAAATTATTATTTGCGATGAACCAACCTCTGCATTAGACCCGAAAGGTCGCCAAGATATTTTAGATATTATTTCAAATCTTAGAGGAGAAAAAACTGTGATTTTTTCTACCCATATTCTCTCTGATGTCGAAAAAATATGTGATCACGTTCTGGTGTTAACTAAGTGTGGGATTTATTCTCTTGAAGAGTTAAAAGGAAAAAAATCAGAGGAAAATTATTCGGTTCGTATTTTAATAAAAGTGACAAAGTCTGAAGCTAAGGTACTATCTCATAACTATCAGATAGAAAAGAAAGATAATGAGTATGCACTGACTCTCAAAGGCTCTAAAATGGATAACAAAGCAGATTTACTAGCTGGTTTTTACCAAGATTTAGTTTCTTTAAAGATTAGCCCATCAGCTATTGAAGTCATTGACAATAGTTTAGAGGAGCTTTATTTGGAGGTTACCAAATGAAATCTTTAGCAGTAATGTTAAAAAAAGAATGGATGGAGAATGTTAGGACATACAAAGTTATATCTATTCTGATTACTTGTTCAATATTTGGTATATTAGGTCCCTTAACTGCACTTATGATGCCTGATATTATGGCAGGAATTTTACCTAAAAAACTACAGGGAGCGATACCAGAGCCTACCTATATTGATTCTTATATTCAGTATTTTAAAAATATGAATCAGCTTGGTTTAGTTATTTTAGTATTTTTATTTAGTAGTACACTGACGCAAGAATTTTCAAAAGGAACCTTAATTAATCTAGTTACGAAGGGATTAGCCAAAAAAGTTATAATTCTTGCTAAATTTATAGTAATTACCCTTCTATGGACAGTGTCATACTTATTAAGTGTTGTCATCCATTTTAGTTATACGTTATATTACTTTAATAACGAAGGAAGTCATAAATTAATGGTTTATGGTGCAACATGGTTTATCGGTATCCTTTTCATAAGCTTAATACTCTTTTTTTCAGTTCTTTTTCGTAAAACTTTAGGGGTTTTGTTAGGTTGTCTTTTTATGGTGGTGTTATGTGTAGTATCTGGATTTTTTAAAATCAGTAAAAGCTATAATCCTATGCTTCTTATCCAAAAACAAGGAGAAATGTTAAGTGGAAAGTTTAAAGTTCAGGACTTAATGGAACCGAGCATATTAGTGTTTTTGCTTATTATAATGACGTTATTACTTAGCATGTACATTTTTGAAAAAAGTGAAGTTTAATTTTGATAAGATATCAATAAGGCGATAGCTACTTTTTGAAAAAATAAAACCGAATTAAGAGTCCTGCTGCTATTTGACTTATCTAGATCAATATTTCCAACTAATATGATATCCTATGCATACCTCATTGCAGAAATATACTTTAAAGTCAAAATAAGGAAATATATTATGGAAATTAAAGAATACGAGAATAATCCGTACCATTTAGCACAGCTAGTAGATTTAATTAATTATTGTCAGAATATAGAAGCTAAACTTGATATAAAGATGGCTGAACAAGACGATATTTTTCAAATAGAAAATTATTATCAAAACAGAAAAGGTCAATTTTGGATTGCCTTAGAAAATGAAAAAGTAGTTGGTTCGATTGCGTTACTGCGTATTGATGATAAAACAGCTGTTCTAAAAAAATTTTTTACATATCCAAAATATAGAGGAAATCCTGTTCGACTTGGTCGAAAATTATTTGAAAGATTTATGCTTTTTGCTCGAGCTAGTAAATTCACAAGAATTGTCCTGGATACTCCAGAAAAAGAGAAAAGATCTCACTTCTTTTATGAAAATCAAGGATTTAAGCAAATAACAAGAGATGAACTAGATGTAGACTACATTTTTCCAGATAGAGATTCAAGGATATATGTAAAACTTCTTGATTAATTGTGAAGAAAACTAGCCAAACAGATGAATAAACCCAAATAACGATTATTTTAGATAATACATTGGAAAAGTGGTTGTAGAATATAGAAAAAGAAATTTTTAGGATTACTGTTATCATTGGTTATGGTAGCTTATTCAAGTAATATCATAAGAGATGAATCAATGGATATAAATTGAATAAAAAATAATAGAGGCCAGAGTGATGAACTCTAGTCTCTATTATTAATTTTAAAAACTATTGTGTTTATGAGGAGGTATTTTAACTGTATAGATTGGATAAGAAGTTATAATTAAAGGTATTAAGATCAGGATGAGATGAATAAACAACAGTACTATAGTCAATAGATTATAAAAAACTATAGTACTTTTGAGAAGTTACGACTAAAATAAAAAACTCCAAACGAATAATTGGATAGGCTATCTGTTCTTTTCTTTTTAATAAGTTTAAATATACAGTTGACTTATATAGTTATATTATATAGAATAACTATATAAAGTTTAACTGTATAGAAAGAAAATTGATGAAAAGGAATAAACATTTACCGTTAACAGAAACTACCTATTATATCTTATTAGCTTTGTTTGAGGAAGCACATGGCTATGCTATTATGCAAAAAGTTGAAGAAATGAGTGGCGGTGATGTTAGAATAGCCGCAGGGACAATGTACGGTGCCATTGAAAATTTACTTAAACAAAAATGGATAAAGTCTATCCCAAGTGACGATAGAAGAAGAAAAGTTTATATTATTACTGAGATAGGAAAAGAAATAGTGGAACTTGAAACGAATCGATTAAGAAAGTTACTTAATACTGCTAATCAGTTGGGTTTTGGGGGAGATAGTTATGATACAGTTTAAATTATTTTTTAAATCCACAGAAAAATATGGAGAAATATGACAACAATTATTTATTTTATACGGCATGCTGAGCCTAATTACAATAATCACGATGATATGTTAAGAGAGTTAACTGAAAAGGGTGTAGATTCAAGTAAAAAATTAGTTAATCAATTTTCATCTGTTTCAATATCTAAATTTTACTCAAGCCCTTATAAACGATCAATAGATACTATCAGACCACTAGCTGAAAGTAAAAATAAAAAAATAATAATAATTGACGAACTAAGAGAGCGTAAACTTTCTGAAGGATGGATTGATAATTTTAATGAAGTGGCAAGAAAACAGTGGGAAGACTTTAGCTATAAGTTGGAAAAGGGAGAAAGTTTACGAGAAGTTCAACAAAGAAATATCAAAGCCATAAATGCTATCTTGGAGAAGACTTCAAGTGATGAGACAATTGTTATTGGAACACATGGGACAGCACTATCAACAATAATTAATTATTATCAAAAAGACTTTAAGTTTGAAATGTTTGATAAATACAAACATAAATTCCCATGGATTGTAGAAGCAGAATTTGATGGAAATACTTTGATTAAGATAACTTGTTAACTGAAAAAAATAACCAAATATAAAATGGCTATTTTTACGTTTCGATTACAATATCAGCATCTTTTTCAAATGGTTGGTAATAATAGTTATATTGTTCTCTTCGAGATTCATGTGTATTATGAATAAATTTTAAATCACGACCTCTTTCTTGAGTATCTCTAATAGATCTTCTTTTAAATTCAGTTTCAGAGCTTGTTTTTAAACAAATAGATAGGTCAAAAATTTCTTTGGGTAAGAATGCCGAAGACATTCCTTCAACAATCAAAATAGGTTTTTCATAATTTAAAATCACGCTTTTACACCAAGGTTCTTCAATTGTTAAAACGTCTAGTCCCTGTTGTAATGCAAGTATATCTCTTTTTAAAGAATTTAGTTCATGTGAAACTGGTATATTCGCAGTTACTTTCTGATTTGGAAATAACTTAGGTTGAACTAAAGTACGGTAGTTTCCGGATATAATATAGGGGTCGGTTTCTAATAAATTAACTTGGTCAAGGTTAAGTTGTTCAACTAATAGTTTACAAAAAGTAGATTTACCGGAAGCACCATGGCCATAAATTCTAATAGCAACTTTTTCTTTATTGTTAATAAATGTTTTTATGTTAGTTATATATTTATCAAATGTTTTCATTAGGATCCTTTTCTACTAACAATTATATCATAAAAAAGAAAAATATTTCGGTGACAAATGGTGGGACAATTCCTCGTTAGACATGCAAAAAAGCCTTTAAGCAAAGGCTTTTTTATGTATAATATGATGCCCCCTACAAGTTGGAACAAAGTTCTTTAAAGTATGAAAAGTCATAACATTAAACGGTTGAAAATATTTTGAATCATAATCAGTTGTTCAGAAAAATTTAAAATTGAATCCTTGGAGGTCGTAAAGGTATATCCATGCTAATTTAAGTTTATGATTACATGCTTAGAGAAAAATACAAGGGTAATATAAAGGTATTAGAAAAAATATGGTAACATAAAGTGAAGTAGGAGGTAGCCATTATGAGAGATGAGCAAGAAATATATAATTTGGTTTTAAACATAGCAAATCGAGATAAGAGAATCGAAGCTGTACTATTGAATGGATCTCGGGCTAACCCAAATGTACCGAAAGATGATTTTCAAGATTATGATATTGTTTTTGTTACTAATTTTATAGAAGATATTATTTCTGAAACTAATTATCATAAAAAATTCGGTGATATTCTTATAATGCAGAAACCAAATGAGTTTAGAAATAAGACGGAATACAATTGCTTTGCTTACTTAATGCAGTTTCAAGATCTGACGAGGATTGATTTAAGACTTATTAAACCAGAATTCTTGGAGGATTATTTAGATGATGCTTTTTCAAAAGTACTTTTAGATAAAAAGAATAAATATCTTGATTATAATTTTGAAAGAAGTTCTCTGTACGAAACAAAGCAATTGTCAGAAGATGAAATCAACAAAATTCTTAATGAAATATATTGGGTTAGTACTTATGTAGTCAAGGGGATAGCAAGAAATGATATTATTTATTCAGAGTTTATGATATCTAATCCTATTAAAAATGCTTTTATTAAACTTCTAAAACAAAAAATATTAATAGAAAAAGAGCTTGATTCATTATCTTTTGGAAAGCTCGACAAGGATATCTTGCAATATATTACAGATAAAGATCAACTATTGAAAATTTTTTCAAATAAATCTTTAAAAGACATTGAGGCTAATTTGCGATTTTTATTGGATGAAACAAATCAAATGGCGAAATATATTTCTATTAATAGGAAACTTAATCTGAACCAAGGAGAATATCAATCAGCAATGAAATTCATGAATAATGTTTTGACAAATTCATATCAAGATTTCAACTAACATTATTGTGTATAAAGATAATAGGCTGTGATTGTCTAAACTCAATTACCATTCATAAAGATTTTCAAGAAAAATAATAACTAATTTCGGGGACAAATCCTCTTTAGACAAGCAAAAAAGCCTTTATTTAAAGGCTTTTTTATGTATAGTTATATGCCCCCTACAGGGCTCGAACCTGTGACCCATAGATTAAGAGTCTACTGCTCTACCAACTGAGCTAAGGAGGCTAGGAAGCTGTATTGGCACCGATGATCCACTTTTTGTATTGATCCCGCACAAAATAAGCAGGTGGGTAACTCGCACCTCTTTAAGTGGCTTCCGCGTGTTAACGGCTTGCGCACTAGAGATGACTTCGTTTCCCGAAATACAAAGAAATAGTCGGTCAACACTTAGATGTGGATTCGTATGCCACAGCAATGTTTCTATGTCTTTATGATACCACTTTTTATAAAATTTTCAAGCAAAATTATCGATTTTTGAAATCGATTGCGATTTTTAAAACTAGCAATCAGTCTGAGAGCTTATCAATGCGCTCTTTATTTGAACCAAGTGCGCGTTCGTATTTACCAGTTTCATTGGCTTCAAAATAATTATGTCCTACTAGTTTATCTGGTAAGTATTGTTGTTTAACCCATTTTTCAGGATAGGCGTGAGGGTACTTGTAATCCTTTGCATTGCCCAAGGTTTTACTACCGCTGTAATGTCCATCTCTTAGGTGACGTGGAATAGGTAAATTTCCTGAACGACGTAAATCAGCTAAGGCTGCATCCATAGCCAAATAGGCTGAATTTGATTTAGGTGATAGAGCTAAATCCACAACAATGTTAGCAATAAGAATACGAGCTTCTGGAAAACCAATGCGTTGGGCAGCTTCCAATGCAGTCACAGTATGTATTTGTGCTTCGGGGTTAGCTAAGCCGATATCTTCATAAGCAATAATGGTCAAACGTCTTGCTAAACTAGGTAAATCTCCAGCTTCTACTAAACGAGCGGCATAGTGCAGGCTGGCATTGACATCAGAACCTCTAATTGATTTTTGTAAGGCTGATAGGACATCATAATGCCCATCTCCGTTTTTATCCATTGTAATATAACTACGCTGCAGACTATTTTCCATTGTCTCTAGACTAATATGACGGCTACCATCTTCATTAGGAGAAGTAGACATGACTGCTAGATCCAAGGAATTATAAGCAGATCGTAGGTCTCCATTTGTGGCGGTAACAATGAAATCTAGCGCCTCATCATCAATTGTCACTAAAAAAGGAAATCCCCGTTCTTTATCGGAAATTGCTAGTTGAATGGCTTTTTTAATATCCTCGTTAGAAAGAGGTTCTAACTCAAAAATTTGTACCCTACTTCTAATGGCAGGAGTTACTGAAAAGAAAGGATTTTCAGTTGTTGCTCCAATCATAATAATATTGCCATTCTCAAGTAAAGGTAAAAGAAAATCTTGTTTTGTCTTGTCAAGTCTATGGATCTCGTCAAGTAATAAAACTAAGCCACCAGAAAATTTAGCTTCTTCTGCAATTTCTTGAAGACGTTTTTTACTATCAACAGTGGCATTAAAAGTACGAAAGGCATATTTAGTAGTACCAGCAATAGCAGAAGCAATAGAAGTCTTCCCGATACCTGGTGGTCCATATAGGATCATGGAAGATAACATATTAGCTGCAACCATTCGATCAATAATTTTGCCATTACCAACGAGATGTTGTTGTCCGATAACTTCATTAATATTGCGAGGACGCATACGTAGAGCAAGATTGTCAGCCATGATTATTCTCCAAATCTTTTGCGAAAATTAAAGCATCAACATAATGATTTTTAATGAAAAAGGCTTTAGTGATTCGAGCCTCTTCGGTAAACCCGTATTTTTGATAGAGGGAAATGGCTCTGCTGTTATTGCCCATGACATGCATGGCAATCTTGATATAACCTTGAGCTTTAGCCTCAGTTAGCAGAGCTTTCAAGAGAGTTTTACCCAGCCCCTGACCTTGGTAGGGTTCAGCGATGAGAATGCCGAAAGTGGCAACATGCTTGCCAGCTGGGAAAGGATAGTAGGGACCAAAGTCCAAGACGCCAGCGATCTTATCATCGACCTCAGCGACAAAGAAGGACATGCCATTTGCCAGATTCTTCTCCAAGTCACTCTCAGTCCACTTGCGGTCATAAACAGGAGAGGTAAGAGCAGTCCAGCCTGTATTTTGTAAGGTCAGAACTGCCTCACGGTCGCAGTCCTGCATAGGTCTGATAATCATAATTGATGATACAAAGGGACGGTTCGGTTTACGAAAATTAGTCCCGTGTTCAAATCCTTTCTATTTTTATATAGAGTCTTTCTCTTAGCTGACGCTTTTAATATAGTATAAAGCCGAGGCTGGGCAAAAACTTCTAGGTCTCTTAATTTTTTGTAGTCTGATTTGCAAGACGCAGTGGTTGAGTGGGTTCTAATTCGTTGATGAATCAACTTTTACATCCCTACTCAACTGTGCGGAGGTGGGAGTGAAACAGTCTGGGGATAGACTGTTTCAGGTCAGCAACTGAAAATCAAAACTTGCTGACAAAATCGAATTCCTTTGGAATTACCGATTTTTGTCCCACTCTCATTGTAACATAAAATAAAAAAATTTGAGAAAAGATGTCTAATATAGTTGACAATCCCTTTCAAAAGATTATAATAAAAGTATCAAATATAGTTGACACATTTTAGGCCAACAAAATTTTTTAAGCAAGTGTGTCGTATATATGTGACATGCTCTTGTGAAACCTTACCGCAATAGAAAGGAGATAGATGAATAGAGTTAAGGATTATCGTTTGGAAACTAAGAAGTCTCAGCTTGCTTTGGCGAAGGAAATCGGAGTTTCTAGGCAGACGATAAATATGATTGAGAACAACAAGTATAATCCCTCGCTTGATTTATGTATCAAGCTGGCTAAGGCTTTAGGGACTGATTTGAATGTACTGTTTTGGGAGGATTGAAAATGAACAAAGAAAAATTTACAGACTGCTTGATTAAACGTTTTTACGGTATTTCTGGCCCTTTGGATGAGTACAAGAGACGTGAAGCCGACCGCATGGGGAATATAGCTCTTATCTTTCTGGTATGGTTCTTGATGCTTGGAAATGTTGTAGCGCTCCTATTGGCAGAGGATTTTTCCCAAGAGGTTGCTATGTATTATCCGATGATTCTGGAGCTACTTGTTTTTATCTTGTTTGGTTACCTCGTCTATGCTAGCAATAAGACACAGTTGACGAAGTATGATGAGGATGAATTGTCCGATAAGGAGCGAAAAAGTATACGTCATATTGGTTGGAAGTCAGGTATCTATTTTGGTGTTTTCATGTATTTGACTTCTTACACTTGGATAGATAGTCCGCTTAGCTATTTTGATTATCTATTATCAGGTAAAGCCTTATTCACCTTAGTCTTTACAGGTAGCTTCTTTGGTATATCGACGGCTGTCGTCAATTATTTTAATCGACGAAAAGGTAAGGAAGAGCGTGAATAGCTTCTTGAAAGAGTTGGGAAGACCAGCTCTTTTTTGCTATAATGAAAGAAAGTAAATTTGTAAAGGATTTAAAATGGCTAAATTTGGATTTTTGTCTGTTCTGGAAGAAGAATTGGACAAGCACTTAAACTATGACTTTGCCATGGATTGGGATAAGAAAAATCATACTGTAGAAGTCACTTTTATATTAGAAGCACAAAACAGCTCTGCTATTGAAACCGTGGACGACCAAGGGGAGACGAGTAGCGAGGACATCGTTTTTGAGGACTATGTGCTCTTTTACAACCCTGCCAAGTCACGCTTTGATGCTGAGGACTATCTGGTGACTATCCCCTATGAGCCTAAGAAGGGATTGTCACGAGAGTTTCTGGCTTATTTTGCGGAGACTCTCAACGAGGTTGCCACTGAAGGGCTGAGCGACCTCATGGACTTCCTCACCGATGACAGTATCGAAGAGTTCGGTCTTTCTTGGGATACGGATGCTTTTGAAAATGGCAGAGCAGAACTGAAAGAGACAGAGTTTTATGCATATCCGAGGTATTGAGATAAAGCATGAAATGATGTTAGCACCGGAACCATTTGAAAAATGAAATCAGGTCAGAAAATAATTGAACTCAGGTTATATGACGAACGAAGGCAGACTATTACAATTGGTGATTACATTGTCTTTTATCTGTTAAATGATAAAAGAAAGAAATTGACCACAGAAGTTGTTTGTTTACATATATTTGATGATTTTTCTCAACTTTATGAAAGTTTAGATTTGCTAAAATGTGGATATACATTGGATGATATAGAAACAGCCAGACCAGAGGAGATGGAACGTTATTATCCCCCTGAACAAATTAGAAAATATGGAGCTTTAGGAATAGAATTGAGGTTATTGCATGGATAGTTTTGATGAGTTATTTGATTTCTCAGGTGCAAAGATCGCTCTTTTCTGTGAAGGAAAGATTTTGACCAGCCTAAGAGATGATTTTCCAGATTTGCCTTATGCAGGTTTTGGGACTTACCAGGAGGTGGTCGTGAGGACAATGAAACACCTTTGGAATGTCTTTTTCGAGAAGTTGATGAAGAATTAAATCTGACCTTAACTCGAAACCATATTAATTGGGTCAAGACTTATAGGGGTATGTTGAAGCCTGATAAATTATCAGTTTTTATGGTTGGACATATCAGTCAGAAAGAGTACGATAGCATTGTTCTAGGTGATGAAGGACAAGGCTACAAGCTCATGTCCATTGACGAATTTCTAAGCCATAAAAAGGTCATTCCTCAGTTGCAGGAGAGGTTGAGAGATTATTTGGAGGTGGAAGATGATTACTTTACAAAAGACGGAAGCTAGTGATTTAGAGAAGATTATTGCCATTCAGAGAGCTAGCTTTAAGGCAGTCTATGAGAAATACCACGATCAATACGATCCCTATGTGGAAGAAGTTGAGCAGATTCGATGGAAACTAGTGGAGCGACCAGATTGTTTCTATCATTTTGTCCTTGTTGATGAGACAATTGTTGGTTTTCTTAGATTGGTTATCAAGGACGAGGAGAAGCGTGCTTGGCTTGGTACGGCGGCTATTCTTCCCCAATATCAAGGGCAGGGCTACGGCTCAGCAGCGATGGCTTTATTAGAGAAAACCTATCCTAAGCTTACAAAGTGGGATTTATGTACGATTGCGCAAGAAAAACTAATGGTCAGTTTTTATGAAAAATGTGGTTATCATTCAACCCATACCGAACCTGAGCAAGAAGGAATGGATATGGTCTATATGACAAAGAAGATAGAATAAAAAAAGAAAACTAGATGATTGTCTAGTTTTCTGATAGTTTATTGGCAATAGTAAGCAATAGCTTGGCTGACAAATTCACTTGTTCCTGCTCCACCAGCTTTGTCAATTGATTGACTAAACCGGTCATCTGATTGATACATTTGTCCTAGTCCAGCAAGGATTTCATTGGTACAGGTGTAAAAATGCTGAGAGATATAGTCTTGTAGCCGTTTCACACACATTTGAACAGATTCATCAGATACATTTTGTGTCTTTAATTGCCCAAATTGTACCATTATTTTTGCCATTTCTTGGCTAATTTGTGCAAAGTCATCTGAAGCATGTTTTTGAGCAAATTCTTGGTAGGCTGCTGTTTGTCCCCATTTTTCTTTTGCTTCAGCTTGTAATTGTTCTAATTCTGTTTTATTATAAACATCGAAATTCATATAATCATCTCCTTTTTCTTGTAATCGTTTCGCATGGGTGATAACCTGCTCAAGATGCAATCTTTTCCATTCAAGCAATTTGATTTGTTGGGCTAATAAGTCTTGCCTTTCCTCTTTTGCTTGCTCAAGCAGGTATTTGATATCTTTGAGAGGGAATTCCAACTCACGAAATAGCAAAATTTCTTGCAGGCGAATCAATGCTTCATCGTCATAAAGTCGATAGCCTGCTTCGGATAGGGCGGTAGGTGGGAATAAACCGATTTTATCATAGTGATGCAAGGTGCGCACACTTACACCGCTTAAGATACTGACTTCTTTAACTGTTTTCATGGTAATAACCTCCTCTCACTTACATAGTATAAAGGATAACCTAAGGTCAGGGTCAAGCAAAAAATAAATTATTTTGAAAAGTATGGTTAATCATATTGATTTGAAGATAAAGGAGGGATAGTTATAGAAATAGTTGAGCTACTAAGGGAATGGTATTCTTCCTTTGAAGTTAAAGAAGAAAAGTGGAATGAAAAATATGAAGGTATCCTCATAAGAATTGAAGGCGATAGAAACTATAAAAGGTGTCGTTTAGCTCATAAGACAGCTAGCAAGATGGGGTATTTTACAGTATTTTGGCAGAAAGATGGAAATGGTAAAAATATTCCTTTTTATGAACAAGATGAAGTGGAAGATTTGATTATTGTCATTAAAGATGGTAGGTGGAAAGGTTTGTTCATCATTCCCAAAGAGGTTGCAGTGAGTAAGGGTATTCTTTCATCTGCTAACTCTCAAGGAAAGATGGCTATGCGATTTTACCCTCCTTGGTGTAGCGATTTAAATAGAACAGCTTTGGTGACACAGCGATGGCAGTTGAACTATTTTATTGATTTAAGTAGAAATAATGAAGGAGTTACTACATGAACACATGGAATGAACTAACGGTTCACGTGAATCGTGAGGCAGAGGAAGCTGTCTCGAATTTATTGATTGAAACTGGCAGTCAGGGGGTTGCCATTAGCGATTCGGCTGACTACCTTGGACAGGAGGATCGTTTCGGTGAGCTTTATCCTGAGGTGGAGCAATCTGATATGATCGCTATTACTGCTTATTATCCTGATACGCTTGATATTGAGGCGGTTAAGGCTGATTTGGCTGATCGTTTGGCTAATTTTGAAGGCTTTGGTCTTGCGACGGGTAGCGTCAACCTTGACAGTCAGGAATTGGTCGAAGAGGACTGGGCTGATAACTGGAAGAAGTACTATGAGCCAGCTCGCATTACCCATGATTTGACCATCGTGCCGTCATGGACTGACTATGAGGCTAAGGCTGGTGAGAAAATCATCAAGCTGGATCCTGGTATGGCTTTTGGGACTGGGACTCACCCAACGACTAAGATGAGTCTTTTTGCCTTGGAGCAAGTACTTCGTGGTGGTGAGACGGTTATCGATGTGGGGACTGGTTCTGGCGTTTTGTCTATTGCTAGCTCTCTCATGGGTGCCAAGGACATCTATGCCTATGATTTGGATGATGTTGCGGTGCGCGTGGCTCAGGAAAATATCGATATGAACCCTGGTACTGACAATATTCATGTGGCTGCTGGTGACCTGCTCAAAGGTGTCCAGCAAGAGGCAGATGTCATTGTTGCCAATATTTTGGCGGATATTTTGATCCATCTGACAGACGATGCCTACCGTTTGGTCAAGGATGAGGGTTATCTCATCATGTCTGGTATCATTTCTGAAAAATGGGATATGGTGCGTGAAAGTGCTGAGAAAGCTGGTTTCTTCCTTGAGACTCACATGGTTCAAGGTGAGTGGAATGCCTGCGTTTTCAAAAAGACAGATGATATTTCAGGAGTGATTGGCGGCTAATGCAACAGTATTTTGTAAATGGAAAAGCAGATGACTTTGTGACCATCGAGGACAAGGATACCATCAAGCACATGTTCAATGTCATGCGATTGATAGAAGATGACCAAGTGGTCTTGGTTTTTGATGATGCTATCAAGCGTTTGGCAAAGGTGGTGGATAGCTCTGCTCATCGCTTCCAAATCCTAGAAGAGCTAGACAGCAATGTTGAAATGCCAGTTCAAGTGACCATTGCCTCAGGTTTTCCCAAGGGAGACAAGTTGGATCTTGTGACGCAAAAGGCAACAGAATTGGGTGCTGCGGCTATCTGGGCATTCCCAGCTGACTGGTCAGTCGTCAAGTGGGACGGCAAGAAACTAGCTAAAAAAGAAGATAAGCTGGCAAAAATTGCTCTGGGCGCAGCGGAGCAGAGCAAGCGTAATCGTCTTCCTCAGGTTCGTTTATTTGAGAAGAAGGCTGATTTTCAAGCGGAGCTTGCAGGCTTTGATAAAATTTTTATCGCCTATGAAGAGTCTGCCAAGGAGGGTGAAATGTCAGCGCTAGCCCAGAACTTGCAGACTGTAAAAGCAGGTGACAAGCTCCTCTTCATCTTTGGACCAGAAGGGGGCATTTCTCCAAAAGAAATCGCAGCTTTTGAAGAGGTTGGAGCTATCAAGGTGGGCCTGGGTCCACGCATCATGCGCACAGAAACAGCACCGCTCTATGCTCTAAGTGTTATTAGTTACTCAGCGGAGTTATTATGATTATTGCTATTCAAGGTGGTATGGCTGTAGGGAAAACCATAGCTTTGAAAATCATTGAGAAAGTTTACTCGAAAATCGCTATTAGTTTTGTGGACATTTCTCCAGTAGTTGATAAGATTAATAAACATCAGCTTGATAACAATAAATTAGACGATTATTGTGAAATTCAACAACTATTTATTCAGCATGAGCGAGATAGATACGAACTTGTTAGAGATAATGAAATAGTATTAATGGATTATGGAGCTGAGGAAATTGCTTTCTATACACAATACTTTCCAAAGGTGGCGGGTTATAGTTGGACTTTACCTTCTAATTTGTTACTAGAGGTAAATAGGCTAAAGGAATGTTTTGCTGATTATATTATTTTTCTAGATGCAGATGAGATGGTCCTATACCAACGTCAAAAAAATGATTTTAATAGACGGCGTCATTTTTTCAAATGGTATACTCATCACCTGTTGCCTGCTAAAAAACATTATTTAGACACATTTTCCAATGTTATTCATATTAATACAAATCATTTAAATGCTGAGGAAGTGGCTGAATTACCATAATAGAAAAAAGGAGTTTGGATAATTTTCCAACTCTTTTTAATTTTACATTGATTTTACAAAAATCCTCAAAGAGATTTGATATTTCTTAACTATAATAAAATCAAATCAAAAAATATTTAGGAGTTCATCATGAAAAAACACAAAATGCTATCTCTTTTGGCGGTATCTGGTCTTATGGGAATTGGCATCCTAGCAGGATGCTCAAATGATTCATCATCTTCATCTAAAGGGACAATTAACATTGTTTCTAGAGAGGAAGGGTCTGGAACTCGTGGAGCTTTCATAGAGTTATTTGGGATCGAGTCAAAAAATAAAAAGGGCGAAAAAGTAGACCATACTTCTGATGCAGCAACTGTTACCAATTCAACTTCAGTTATGCTAACCACTGTCTCTAAAGACCCGTCAGCTATTGGTTATTCTTCACTAGGTTCATTAAATAGTAGCGTTAAAGTGCTTAAAATTGATGGCAAAAATGCGACTGTAAAAGATATTAAATCAGGAAGCTATAAGATTTCTCGTCCTTTCAATATTGTAACAAAAGAAGGTAAGGAAAAAGAAGCAACAAAAGATTTTATTGATTATATCTTAAGCAAAGATGGGCAAGCAGTCGTTGAGAAAAATGGCTATATTCCACTTGACAATGCCAAAGCATATCAAGCAAAAGTGTCATCTGGTAAAGTTGTTATAGCAGGTTCAAGTTCAGTAACGCCGGTTATGGAAAAGATTAAAGAGGCCTATCATAAAGTAAATGCAAAAGTAGATGTTGAAATTCAACAAAGTGATTCTTCAACTGGGATTACAAGCGCAATTGATGGATCAGCAGATATAGGTATGGCATCACGTGAATTGGATAAGACAGAGTCATCCAAAGGGGTCAAAGCTACTGTTATTGCAACAGATGGTATAGCAGTAGTTGTTAATAAGAAAAATAAAGTTAATGATCTATCAACAAAACAAGTAAAAGACATTTTTACTGGAAAGACAACGTCTTGGTCTGACTTATCAAAGTAAGGTAAGAGTAAACAATGAAACAAACAAAAGAAGGTCTTATGCAAGCTGTGTTTTTCATCACGGCTTGCGTCAGTGTTATATCAGCTATTTTAATTTGCCTCTTTCTCTTCTCTAGTGGTCTTCCAGCTATTACGAAAATCGGCTGGGGAAATTTTATATTTGGTAAAGTCTGGCATCCTAGTAATAATATTTTTGGCATCTTTCCAATGATTGTAGGTTCCTTATATGTTACAGCGGGAGCTTTACTTTTAGGAGGACCGATAGGTATCCTTACTGCTGTTTTTATGGCTTATTTCTGCCCAGAAAATATTTATAAGCCTTTAAAGTCAGCTATCAATTTAATGGCGGGAATCCCTTCAGTTGTTTATGGTTTCTTTGGACTCGTTGTTATTGTCCCTATGATAAGGCAATATATTGGTGGCTTTGGTATGGGAGTCTTAGCAGCTTCAATTTTGCTAGGAATTATGATTTTACCAACAATTGTTAGCATTTCAGAATCTTCTTTAAGAGCTGTTCCAGAGAGCTATTATGAAGGTGGTATTGCCCTTGGTGCCTCTCATGAACGAAGTGTCTTCTTTGCTGTTTTACCAGCTGCTAAACGTGGTATTTTAGCATCGGTTGTTTTGGGAATTGGACGTGCTATTGGTGAAACAATGGCTGTCATCATGGTAGCGGGTAATCAAGCTGTCTTGCCTCAATCGCTGACATCAGGCGTTAGAACTCTAACCACTAATATTGTCATGGAAATGGGCTATTCTTCTGGTTTGCATCGTCAAGCCTTAATTGGTACAGCTGTGGTACTCTTTATCTTTATATTAATGATTAATATCAGTTTTTCAGCATTACAGAAAGAGGAATAAGATGGAAAATATTAACCAAAGAACGTCAAAACAATATTTAGCATCTTTAAAAAAAGATCCCCTTTCCTTCTTTCTTTTTGCTATTGTCTATTTGGGAGCAATTCTAAGTTTTGCTACAATTGCATTTGTTGTTATTTATATTTTAGTTAAGGGGCTTCCTCATGTGAATACTGGCTTGTTTGCATGGACTTATAATACTCAGAACGTCTCACTATTACCAGCTTTCATTAACACTATCTTTATCATCGCCTTAACTTTATTATTTGCAGTTCCACTTGGTATTGGTGGATCAATTTATCTAACGGAATATGCTAGACGTGATAATCCTTATCTCAAAATTATCCGTGTTGCAACCGAGACATTGGCAGGGATACCTTCAATTATTTATGGTTTATTTGGTGCATTATTTTTTGTAAAATACACACACTTAGGCTTATCTTTGATATCGGGTTCTCTGACTTTGAGCATCATGATTTTACCTTTGATTATGAGGACAACTGAAGAAGCTTTACTATCTGTTCCGGATTCTTATCGAGAAGGAGCCTTTGCGCTTGGTGCTGGTAAATTGAGAACCATATTTAAAATCGTATTACCTAGTGCTATGTCTGGTATTTTTGCTGGTATTATTTTAGCGGTAGGACGTATCATTGGTGAGTCAGCAGCACTTATTTTCACAGCTGGAACAGTTGCAAAAGTAGCACATTCGGTATTTAGTTCATCTCGTACTTTAGCAGTACATATGTATGCTATTTCGGGTGAGGGCTTATATGTTGACCAAACTTATGCGACTGCGGTCATCTTATTGCTTTTAGTTATTATTGTCAATTTTGTATCTGGACTAGTAGCCAAACGATTAGGAAGTGAGTCGAACAGTGAGTAAATTAGTAATTAATAATTTAGATTTGTATTATGGAGAATTTCACGCTCTGAAGGATGTTAATTTAGACATTGAAGAAAAAGAAATCACAGCCTTTATTGGACCTTCTGGGTGCGGAAAGTCTACTCTCTTGAAAAGTATTAACCGTATGAATGATTTGGTCAAAAATTGCAAAATCACAGGGGATATTACTTTAGAAGGCGAGGATGTCTATAGACAATTGGATATTAACCAATTGCGTAAAAAGGTTGGAATGGTGTTTCAAAAACCTAATCCGTTTCCAATGAGCATTTATGATAATGTTGCTTTTGGTCCAAGAACGCACGGTATTCATTCCAAAGCAGAGTTAGATGATATCGTTGAACGTTCCCTTAAACAGGCGGCTCTATGGGATGAGGTTAAAGATCGTCTTCACAAATCTGCTCTGGGTATGTCTGGCGGACAGCAGCAACGTTTGTGTATTGCGCGTGCTCTTGCTATTGAGCCTGATGTTTTACTTATGGATGAACCCACAAGTGCCTTGGATCCTATTTCAACAGCAAAAATTGAAGAATTGGTTATCCAACTGAAGAAGAACTACACTATTGTTATAGTGACACATAATATGCAACAAGCTGTTCGTATTTCTGATAAAACAGCATTCTTTCTGATGGGAGAAGTGGTTGAATATAACAAAACGAGCCAACTCTTTTCATTGCCACAAGATGAGCGTACAGAAAACTACATTACAGGGAGATTCGGATGATTCGTTCACGATTTGCAAGTCAACTTAATGACCTTAATAAAGAAATTATTTTTATGGGGGCATTGTGTGAGGACATCATTGGGAAGTCCTTAGGTGCTCTAACAAATAGTAATGACGTTTACCTTGACGATATTTCTGAAACTTATCACAAGATTGAACAAATGGAACGGGATATTGAGGAGAGATGTTTAAAACTTTTACTTCGTCAGCAACCAGTTGCCAAGGATTTACGCCGTATTTCTTCTGCATTAAAAATGGTTTATGATATGAAACGTATTGGTGCTCAAGCTTATGAAATTGCGGAAATTGTTAGTTTAGGTCATATTATCCAAGGTGCAGGTTCTGAAAGGGACCAACTTAACAGCATGTCTAATAATGTCATTAGTATGCTGACTAAGAGTATAGATGCTTTTATTTATGACAATGAAGAACAAGCGCATCAAGTAATTGAACAAGATAGGACAGTTAACCAGGAATTTGATACAATAAAGAAACAGTTAGTGTTATATTTTTCGGTACAGGATGTTGATGGTGAATATCCCATAGATGTTTTAATGATCGCCAAGTACCTAGAGCGTATTGGTGATCATACAGTAAATATTGCTAAATGGGTGCTTTTCTCAATAACAGGTAACCTAGATGGAGAAGCGTAATGATATATTGTGTTGAAGATGATGCTGATATTCGCGAAATGATGCTCTATACTTTGCAAATGGCAGGTTTTACAGCTCAAGGATTCTCGAGTTCAGAGCTTTTTTGGGAAGCTATTCAGGAGAAAGTTCCAGACTTGATTTTACTTGATATTATGTTGCCGGGAGATGATGGTTTGACTATTTTAGAGCGTTTAAGGAGAAAACATCAAACGGAAATGATACCAGTAATCATGACAACTGCTAAAGGTAGTGAGTATGATAAAGTTAAAGGGTTAGATCTTGGAGCAGATGATTATCTCGTCAAACATTTTGGGATGATGGAAATGATTTCACGAATAAAAGCAGTCTTGAGGCGTAGCCGCCAAGTAGATTCAAAAGCTCATATTATCATTGGAAATTTAGAGATTGACCCGACTAATTATTGGGTCAAAAGGGGAACGAAAAAAATCCACTTAACCCTAAAGGAATTTGAGTTATTAGTATTATTCTTCCGTAATCCCAATAGAGTCTTTACAAGGCAAGAACTTCTGGATAAGGTTTGGGGAGAACAATTTTTAGGAGAAACTAGAACCGTGGATGTTCACATTGGGACACTGCGAACAAAACTTGGTGAGGATGGCTATTTGATCGCTACAGTAAGGGGAGTTGGATACCGTTTGGAGGAAAGACATGACTAAAAAAATTTTCCGTACAACTTTATCCGCTAGTTTGGGAATTGTTTTAGTTACAATTTTGATGATTATGGGATTTCTCTATAATTACTTCAATCACATTCAGCGAGAACAGTTGAGAACACAAACGACACTGGCGTCACAAGGAATTTCCTTTGAAGGTAAAGATTATTTTGAAAATCTTAAAACTTCAAATGTGCGTATTACTTGGGTAGATAATAAGGGACAAGTGCTTTATGATACCCAATCAGATGCAAAACATATGAAAAATCACGCCAATCGTCAAGAAATTAAAGAAGCTATCAAGAGTGGTTATGGTGAGAGCACGAGGTGGTCAGCGACACTTACTGAGAAGTCTATCTATGCTGCGCAACGTTTAAATAATGGAACGATAGTTCGTTTATCAGTTGCGCAACAAACTATTTTTTATCTTCTCCTTGGTATGATGAGTCCCTTAGCAATTATCATCTTACTTGCTATTATTTTATCTGTATTAATTGCACGATATATAGCGAAAAAAGTATCAGAGCCTTTAAACAATATTGACTTAGATCATCCTTTATCAAATGATAGTTACGAGGAGATAACACCATTATTAAGGCGTCTTGATAGCCATCAGGCTAAGATTCAACATCAAAAATTGTTATTACAAAAGCGTCAAAAAGAATTTGATACCATTATTTCTAAAATTAAGGAAGGAATGATTCTTTTAGATGATCAAGCAAGAATCGTTAGTATCAACGCAGAAGCTTTAAAGTTATTCCAAATTAATGATGATTGGCATGGGCGCTTTATGATGGAAGTTAGCCGAGATTTAACTCTCAAAGACTTAATCGATCAAGGACTAAAAGGGAAAAAGAAAGAGGCTAATATTGGCATTGAAAATAATCATTACCGCGTCTTGGTAAGACCAACTACAGATAACAACCGAGTAACAGGATTGGTTGTTCTACTGTTTGATGTGACTGATCAACTCCAAATGGAACAACTTCAACGTGAATTTACTGCCAATGTCTCTCATGAATTGAAAACCCCGCTTCATGTTATTTCTGGTTACTCAGAACTGTTAGCTAATCAAATGGTTCCAAACGAAGAAGTCCCACAATTTGCAGCTAAAATTCATAAAGAATCTGAACGATTAGTTAAATTGGTTGAGGATATTATCAACCTTTCTCACCTTGATGAACAAGAAAAATTACCGCAAGAGACAGTAAATCTGTATGACTTAACACAAAAAGTTTTAGAAGGTTTACAAGCTAAAGCAGATAAGAAGCACATACAAATCAATTTTAATGGAGAAGAAGCTATTTTGCGAGGGAATCCAGTTTTATTGAATTCCTTGGTGTACAACTTGTGTGACAATGCTCTCACCTATAATCATGAGAAAGGTCAAGTAAATGTGACTTTGAAAAATTCACCTGATACAATTACCTTAGAAGTTAGTGATACGGGACTAGGCATTGCAGAGAAGGACAAAAAACGTATTTTCGAACGTTTCTATCGCGTCGATAAAAGTCGCTCAAAAATAGTTGGAGGGACTGGTTTAGGTTTGTCTATTGTAAAGAGTGCTTTAGATTTTCACAATGGTAGTATAAAAGTGGACAGCCATTTGGGGCAGGGAACAACAATGACCGTTTTACTTCACAAACAATAAAAACTCACAAATAAAAGTCTAGATGATATTATCTAGACTTTTTTAGTAATTCAGAAAAAATATACAAGTAAGGGTTTACAAAAAACAAATAAGTGCTATAATAAAACCATAATAACGCAAACGCTTGCACTATTAAGTGCATAAAAGGAGATTGAAGATGAAAAATAATGTCAAACAGCTCTTTAGTTTTGAATTTTGGCAGAAGTTTGGGAAGGCTTTGATGGTTGTTATTGCTGTTATGCCAGCAGCAGGATTGATGGTTAGTATTGGTAACTCCATTAGTCTATTGGATCCATCAAATGTTTTATTAGGGCGCATAGCTAATGTCATTGCTCAAATTGGTTGGGGAGTTATTGGTAACTTACACATCTTATTTGCATTGGCTATTGGTGGTAGCTGGGCTAAAGAACGTGCCGGTGGTGCTTTTGCGGCTGGCTTATCCTTTATTCTTATTAACCTTATTACGGGGAACTTTTTTGGTGTTAAAACAGATATGTTAGCAGACAGTAAAGCAACTGTTCAAACGGTATTTGGTGCAACCATCAGAGTTTCAGATTACTTTGTTAACGTTCTTGGACAACCTGCTCTTAATATGGGTGTATTTGTCGGTATTATTTCAGGTTTCGTTGGTGCAACTGCCTTTAATAAATATTATAACTATCGTAAATTACCAGATGCTTTAACTTTTTTCAATGGAAAACGTTTTGTTCCATTTGTTGTTATTTATCGTTCAGTCATTGTTGCATTAATTTTATCAGTATTTTGGCCGGTTGTTCAATCAGGTATCAATGGCTTTGGTAAATGGATTGCAAGTTCACAAGACAGTGCTCCAATATTAGCACCATTTGTCTACGGTACGTTAGAGCGTTTATTGCTCCCATTTGGTTTACACCATATGTTAACTATTCCAATGAACTACACGCAACTAGGTGGCACATACACTGTCCTTACAGGTGCAACTAAAGGAGCACAGGTGTTGGGACAAGATCCACTGTGGTTAGCATGGGTTGGTGATTTAATTAACTTAAAAGGCTCAAATTCAAGTCAATACCATCACTTATTGACAAGTGTCACTCCAGCACGTTTTAAAGTGGGGCAAATGATTGGTGCTTCAGGTATTTTGATGGGATTATCTTATGCTATGTATCGTAACGTTGATAAAGATAAAAAATTGAAATACAAGTCAATGTTTATTTCAGCAGCGGCGGCTACTTTCTTGACAGGTGTTACTGAGCCAATTGAGTACATGTTCATGTTTGCAGCAATGCCACTCTACCTTGTATATGCTGTCGTTCAAGGATGTGCGTTTGCTATGGCAGATATTGTTAACCTCCGCGTTCATTCATTTGGTAATATAGAATTTTTAACACGTGTTCCCATGGGCATAAAAGCGGGCCTTGGTGGTGATATTTTCAACTTTGTTTGGGTGACACTTCTTTTTGCAGTATTGATGTACTTTATCGCAAACTTTATGATTAAAAAATTCAATTTAGCAACAGCAGGACGTAATGGTAATTATGATAACGAAGAGGTTGATAATGCTCCTTCAACAGCTTCTGGTTCTGCTGATGCAAATTCTCAAGTTGTACAAGTTATTAATTTACTTGGTGGTCGTGATAACATTGAAGATGTAGATGCATGTATGACTCGTCTTCGTGTCACAGTTAAAGATGGAAATAGCGTGGGTTCTGAAGCAGCTTGGAAAAAAGCTGGTGCAATGGGATTGGTGTTAAAAGGTAATGGTGTTCAAGCTATTTACGGACCTAAAGCAGATGTCCTTAAATCAGACATTCAAGATTTGCTAGATTCAGGTACAGTTATTCCAATAGTTGATTTAGAAACAGGCCAACCTGTAGCAGCAGCCCAAGTTACAACTTATAAAGGAATAACAGAAGAAATTGTTTCGGTGGCTAATGGTCAAGTAGAAGCATTGGATGTTGTTAAAGACCCTGTCTTTTCTCAAAAAATGATGGGTGATGGTTTTGCTGTGGAACCAACTGATGGCAATATCTATGTTCCAGTTTCAGGTACAGTTACTAGTGTCTTTCCAACAAAACATGCTTTTGGTTTATTAACAGAAAGTGGCCTAGAAGTTTTAGTACATATCGGTCTAGATACAGTAGCTCTTGATGGTCAACCATTTGAGGTTAAAATTTCTAGTGGTCAAAAAGTGGTAGCAGGTGATCTTGCTGTGGTAGCAGATTTGGAAGCTATCAAAGCAGCTGGTAAAGAGACAAGTGTGATTATCGTCTTTACAAATGTTTCAGATATAAAAACTGTTAAACTTGAAAAATCAGGTCCACAAATAGCTAAAACAGTAGTGGCAAAAGTCGAACTGTAACAAACGATAGGAGCTGGGCAAGTCTCAGCTTCTTTCTGATGAAAGGATACTCTATGGCAAAATGCTTAACGTTAAATACTCATTCATGGATGGAAGTAAATGCTCTAAAGAAATTATTTGATTTAGCAGAGCATATCTTCCGTGAAAAATATGATATCATCTGCCTACAAGAGGTGAACCAGAGCATATCTTCCCCTCTTGCTAAGAGTAGTCCAAATTATCATCCGATTGAAGGTACACCAGCTCTTCATCAAGATAACTTTGCCTTGCAATTAGTGCATTACCTAAATCTTCAAGGTCTACACTATCATTGGACATGGGCTTATAATCATATTGGTTATAGCAAGTACCATGAAGGGGTAGCGATACTTTCTCTGAAACCATTAAAGCCAAATGATATTTTAGTTTCAGCTGTAGACGATGAGACTGATTATCATACTCGTCGTGCTCTGGTAGCTGAGACCACTCTGAATGACAAAGTCGTTACAGTAGTTAGCCTCCATTTATCATGGTTTGAGAAAGGATTTGCGGAGGAGTGGAAACGACTAGAAACTACCCTACTTGAGGTAGAAACTCCACTTTTACTCATGGGTGACTTTAATAATCCTACTGGAAATCAGGGTTATGAACTTGTTCTTAATAGTCCATTAGCATTAAAGGATAGCCACCAAATAGCCAATCATGTATTTGGGGACCATACTATTATGGCTGATATTGATGGTTGGGAAGGGAATAAAAAGGCTCTTAAAGTTGACCATATTTTTACTAGCGAAGACCTTTCAATCAGTTCAAGTCAAGTAGTTTTTGAAGGTGGTGAAGCACCTGTCGTTAGTGATCATTACGGCTTGGAAATTACCATAGATTTCTAATATCTTATAATAAAAGATACCCTTAGATTCAGATAAAGTCTGTATCTAAGGGTATTTTAATAGAAATAATTTATTTTTAATACTTAACTACTTAATTAGGTGTTCAAATAGTTATATATATGTTAAAATTAGCATATATTTATTATGCTTTTAAAATTAGCCTCATGGACGTCACATATTAAGATGGGATAACTCACAAACGATACCTATGAGAAGAATATAGTAGTGGCTCTATTGTGACTATTAATATTCAAGTAATAAGATAGAGGATATAAGGTGAATATTTTTATACTTGAGGATGATTTTGTTCAACAAGCCCATTTGGAAAAAATCATTAAAGAGATTAGAGTACAGTACAATCTGCATTTCAAAACAGTAGAAACGTTTGCTAAACCAGTTCAATTATTGGAGTCAATTTATGAAATAGGTTTGCATAATTTATTTTTCTTAGATATTGAAATAAAAAACGATGAGCAGATAGGCTTAGAGGTCGCAAAACAAATTAGACAAGTTGATCCTTATGCTCAGATTGTTTTTGTTACAACTCATTCAGAATTAATGCCTTTAACCTTTCGTTATCAGGTATCAGCTTTAGACTATATCGATAAAGGACTTTCACAGGAAGAGTTTAGCCAAAGGATTGAGGAAGTATTGTTGTACGTAGATGGCATTTGCAATAAGCCCTTAGTGGAAAATTCATTCTACTTTAAGTCGCGTTACAGCCAGGTACAATTACCTTTTAACGATCTTCTTTATATAGAAACATCCTCAAGATCACATAGAGTTGTCCTTTATACTGAAAAAGATAGAATGGAATTCACAGCCACTTTGGGGGATATTTTAAAACAAGAACCTAGGCTCTTTCAATGTCATCGCTCTTTT
The DNA here is from genome assembly GCF_949788565.1 of Streptococcus agalactiae. Taxonomy (NCBI): domain Bacteria; kingdom Bacillati; phylum Bacillota; class Bacilli; order Lactobacillales; family Streptococcaceae; genus Streptococcus; species Streptococcus agalactiae. The sequence goes on along the minus strand of NZ_OX460931.1, from coordinate 1,829,097 downwards.
TTAGTAAATCCCTTAAATATTTTTAAAGTGGATAGGATAGATAGATTAGTTTACTTCCAAAATGGAACGACTTGTCTGATTTCACGCAATAAAGTGAGAGATATAGTATCTATAGTGGATAAATATCAAAAGGATAGAAAAAGATGAGTTCTATTTTAGACTGTCACTTCAAAACTTCTTTACAGGAGAGGTTGGTTGTTCAAAGAAAACTCCAATTGGCTAATATGATAGATTATAGCCACCATATTGAAGTTTCTTTAGAGACAGATGAACCTAAGATAGCCATGTCTTATTTTACATTAAACATAAGCAAATTTTTATCATAGAAAATTCGATAGTCGAGGAAAGAATAGATGCTTCACGTTTGTTTGGTTATGGAGCAAGTAGCAAGGGAGAAGATAGAGGGTTAGGCCTTTATAATGTCATGAAAGTTATTGACCGTTATCCTAATGCATCTATTAGTACAAATAGTGAACAACATACTTTCCGTCAGGGCTTAGAAATAATCTTTTAGCTATATTACTTTACAATCATTTAGAGAGTAAGTGAGAAAGCTCATTTTTAACCTTTAGCTCAGTCGCTATATTTTAGTAATTGATTTTTCAACTGTCTTAATTATTGAAAGGAGACAATACTATGTTATTACAGCTAGATAATATCACTAAAAGCTACGGAAAAAAAATAGTACTTAACCAGATTTCCTACCAGTTTACTCCTGGTTTGTATGGACTCTTAGGAGCAAATGGTACTGGCAAAACAACCTTATTAAATTTGATGAGCCACTTTACATTCGCAGATAGTGGGAATATTTATTGGAATGGACAGGAGCAGTCGGAAGAATTTTATCGTCACATTGGTTTTTTACCGCAACATTTTCGCTATTATGATCAATTTACTGGCATTGCTTTCTTAAATTATATCGCTACCTTAAAAGGTGTTGATAAAAAGAAAGCTAAACAAGAAATTCCTAGATTACTAGAGCTTGTTGGTTTAGGCGATGTAGGTAAAAAGAAGATTTCATCATATTCCGGTGGTATGAAGCAACGTTTAGGCATTGCTCAAGCACTTATCAATGACCCTGAAATACTTATTCTGGATGAACCAACTGTTGGACTTGATCCTAAGGAACGGGTTAAATTTCGCCATATTTTGAGTCAGTTATCTACCAATAAAATTATCATTTTATCAACGCATATTGTGTCGGATGTGGAAGCTGTTGCCAAAGAAATTATAGTATTAAAAAATGGTAAATTTATCGAACAGGGCAACACCGCACAGTTGTTGAAAACTATTGAGGGAAAAGTGTGGGAAATAACGACTGAACCAGATTTATCTCAGATACCCAATATTGCTATTGTTAATGAAAAAGTCATTTCAGATAGTCGGGTATTTCGTGTAGTGAGTGATATTTGTCCGAGTGATTCGGCACAGTTGGTTATTCCGACTCTAGAAGATTTCTACATCTATCATTTTAGAGGGGAGTAAGCAAGATGATATCAATTTTTCCTTTTGAATTAAAAAAACTTCTACAACGTAAGGCAGCATTGGGGGCTTTTATTATCTTCCTTCTTGCTATTTTTGGTCTATTTTACCAGCATTTTTTTGTTGGGCAAATTAGTGGCTATTCTGCAGATAAAATACATGGTCGAGAAGCGGTTGCCATTAATCGTAGAATAGCTGAAAAATATTCAGGGGATTTATCTGAAGAACGAGTAACAAATATTATTAAAAACTATGTTAATCCACCAGCAGGACGCCCCCCTATATTTGATGTTTTTAGTTATTATGTGGCAGACACTTTTGATCGTGATTTTTTAATTTACTATAACCAATTGAAAGATGATAAAACAATTGATTTTAATAAAATAAATATTAAAGATCAAAAACAGTTGGGTTCTGCGCTACCACTAAAACAACTAAAGTTAGGTAACTTTGCTCCTTGGAATCAACTTTTCGAAGTAAGTAATAGTACTTATATTTTAATTGTCTTATTTACTCTATTCTTATCAGCTCCTCTTTTTTCAGGAGATAGGGCTAAGAAGATTAATCCTATACTACTGACGACTCGGTATGGACGTGGTCAGTTGACCTGGGCTAAGTTAGCTAGTACAATGACCATCGGTATTTCCACATTTATCCTAGCATATGCCCTCATTCTGACGGTATTTGCAGATTATTTTGGTTTTAGTGGTTGGGAGACAAGCGTTCAACTGAATTTATACTGGACATCACCTTTGGCTAATATTATGGGATTTCCTGTACCTATGACAATATCAACTGCTTTTGTTCATATTATTGTCTTACAATTTGTTGGACTCCTTTTTATAGCCAGTCTTAATTTCTTTATATCAAGTATCACAAATTCGCCATTAACATCTTTTGCTGTTTCAACGCTTGCCTTTTTTGCTCCTAGCTTTTTAATGGCTATGTTTAATAAAGGTGTGATAAACAAGTTATTAACTATTTTCTCAGTATCAACGACAGACACTTCAGCTTTACTTTTAAAATTATCACGTAATGGTAGTCCTGGCTTTTTCTTTGATAGTTTTTCTGCTAATGAAATCTGTCTGATCAGTCTACGTATGTTAATTGCAGTGTTATTGATAGCTTATACCTATCGTTTAATGCGACGAAGAAGTTTATAGTTCCCACTGGTTATCTGAACAAGAAATTATTCTAAGCTGATTTTCTTTTGCGAAATCAGCTTTTTTATTTCCTAATATGGTTGATAAGGTATTAACAATAATTATCAGATACCATTTAAGGCGTTTCAATGACTTTTTGGGATAATTGAGATATTCTTCTGAAGAGATTGGTATCATAGTAATGATAACTTATAGAAAGTAATGTTAAGGATGAAGAGAAGTAAGTGCGTGGATAATAAGCAGCATAATACATCAATGATTAGCTTGCTACAATACCTTTTTTCCATACTGGTCATTTTAGTTCATAGTGGAAGGTTATTTAGTCAGGATGTCATTCATTTTACCTTTAAAAGTTTCCTAGGTCGGATGGCTGTTCCTTATTTTTTGATTTGTACTGCTTTTTTTTTGAGAGGTCGTATACAGCAAGGTTTGTGTAATCACTCCTACTTTCGTAAACTGATTAAAAAGTATAGCATGTGGACTATCATTTATTTGCCTTATGGTTATTTCTTTTTTGAATCTCTAAATATAGCGAAGATCTATTTGCTGCCGGGTTTTATTGTGGCATTTTTGTATTTGGGTATGTCACATACTCTTTGGTACATCCCTGCTGTTATTCTAGGTTGGTTCATTATTCAAGGATTATTGAAGTATGTAGGAACTAGGGGGACATTTATCACAGTTGTTGTACTCTATTGTATTGGAGCAGTAGAGACCTATTCTGTCTTTGTACAGTCAACAAAATTTTATCCCCTGATGTCCACTTATATGTCAATTTTTCAGACAACACGAAACGGATTATTTTACACTCCAGTTTATCTTCTAGCAGGATATTTACTCTATGATTATTTTAATACTGACCTATTTACCAAATCGCGTGGTCTTAAGTATATCCTCTTCCTTTTACTTCTAGCTTTAGAGAATGTTCTTATTTATTTTAATCAAGGGTTGGATAAAAATTTCTTCTTATTAGCTCCTTTATGTGCAGTATTCTTATTTAACTGGAGTATACGTACATCACTGTTTAAGGACTATCGTTTAAGTCCTTTAAAGCAGTTGAGTGTCTATTATTTCTTCCTTCACCCTCTTTTTATTGGCATAGTGTCTTACTGTTTAAAATCAACTTCCTTAGTTGCACACCATCAAGGAAAAGTGATTTTTGTGATAACCTTGGCATTAACACATGCTTGTGCTCTACTCATAATAAAGGTTGTTAATAAGATACCCTATCAAAAAATTATTCCATTATCTCTTTCGAAATAGTGATTCATATAAGAGAAAGTTTAAAGTTATAGTGATGTAAAGGTTGTGTAAACTATTAGGATACATGACCTTTTTATTGTTCTGTTTTTAAAAATTAATTATATAGAATAGTCCACACATAGAGTAGAATAGTCCATTTTTTAAACCGCTTTCATTTGTTAGAATGATAGTAAAGGTTATCTTATTCAAAGTATTGATAAAACTTTCAGAACTAATTTAGGGTAATGTAATAAATAGGAGGAGAAAGATGAAGCGGAAATTCCTAATTGGCAGTCACGGAAAACTTGCGAGTGGGTTGCAGAGTTCTATTGATATTCTGACAGGCAAGGGACAAGAGATTCAGACAATAGATGCTTACATTGATGATAGTGACTATACCAAGTCTATTGTAGAATTTATTGATGAGATTGCACCAGATGAACAGGGGCTTATTTTTACAGATTTGTTAGGTGGCAGCGTTAATCAGAAAATGGCGACTGCTGTAATGAATAGTGGGAAAAATAATGTTTTTTTAATAACGAATAGCAATTTAGCGACCTTGTTGTCATTACTATTTTTGAAACCTGAAGAGGAATTAACTAAAGAAGAAATTGTAACCGTTATCAATGAATCTCAAGTGCAGCTGGTAGATCTCAGCTTTAAAGCGGGTTCAGAAGATGACTTTTTCGATTAATAATTAGGAGGAAAAAAATGATTACTCAAATTCGTGTTGACGACCGTTTGATTCACGGGCAAGTGGCAGTTGTATGGACTAAAGAATTAAATGCACCACTTTTAGTGGTGGCTAATGATGAAGCTGCAAAAAATGAAATCACACAGATGACTCTTAAAATGGCTGTGCCTAATGGCATGAAATTATTAATCCGTTCAGTTGAAGAATCAATAGCTCTATTTAAAGATCCACGCGCAACTGACAAGCGTATTTTTGTGATTGTCAATTCTGTTAAAGATGCCTGTACAATTGCTAAAAATATAACTGATTTAGAAGCAGTAAACGTCGCTAATGTAGGACGCTTTGATAAGTCTGATCCAGCTACAAAAGTCAAACTAACATCAAGTCTCTTATTAAATCCAGAAGAGTTGGAAGCCGCAAAAGAATTAGCCAGCTTACCAGATTTAGACGTCTTTAACCAAGTATTGCCTTCAAATACTAAGGTTAACTTGAGTCAGCTAGTCAAATAAAGTGAGGTATGACATATGATAATGCCAGCGACGATGGCAGCTTTAGCTGTATTGATTTGTTTTGGGGGAAATTACTTAACAGGTCAAAGTATGATGGAGAGACCACTTGTAGTTGGTCTTGTAACAGGAATGCTACTAGGTGATATTAAGGTTGGTATCTTAATGGGAGCCTCCCTAGAAGCGCTATTTTTGGGAAATGTTAATATTGGGGGTGTTATTGCAGCAGAGCCAGTAACAGCAACAGCGATGGCAACAACTTTTACCATTATTTCAAACATTGATCAAAAAGCAGCAATGACTCTAGCTGTTCCGATTGGAATGTTGGCAGCATTTGTTGTTATGTTTTTGAAAAACGTCTTCATGAATATCTTTGCACCGATGGTGGATAAAGCTGCAGCCGCAAACCATCAAGGTAAACTTGTGATGCTTCACTATGGTACATGGATTATTTACTATCTCATTATCGCTTCTATTTCTTTCATTGGTATTTTAGTAGGTAGTGGGCCTGTTAATAGTTTTGTCCATCATATTCCTCAAAACCTGATGAATGGCTTAAGTGCGGCGGGAGGCCTCCTTCCAGCTGTTGGTTTTGCTATGCTGATGAAATTATTATGGACAAATAAATTAGCTGTTTTTTACTTGCTTGGTTTTGTTTTAACAGCTTATTTAAAATTACCAGCGGTTGCAGTTGCTGCCCTAGGAGCAGTTATTTGCGTCATTAGTTCACAACGTGATATAGAATTAGACGCAATTACTAGAGGTGCGATCAGTAAACAGACAACCTTTGACTCTAAAGAATCAGAAGAGGAGGACTTCTTCGCATGAAATCACAGGATAATTTGACTAAAGAAGACCGTAAAATGCTTCGCTCAGTCTTCTGGCGCTCATGGACGATGAATGCTAGTCGTACTGGGGCAACACAATACCACGCAGTAGGGGTTATTTATACTTTACTACCAGTCATCAATCGTTTTTATAAGACTGATAAGGATAAAGCAGAGGCACTGGTCCGTCATACAACATGGTTTAATGCCACCATGCACATTAACAATTTTATTATGGGTCTTGTTGCATCTATGGAAAAGAAAAACAGTGAAGATCCTGATTTTGATGCTAGTGCCATCACCGCAGTTAAGGCTTCTTTGATGGGACCTATATCTGGCGTTGGTGATTCATTCTTTTGGGGAATTCTAAGGGTTATTGCGGCAGGTATCGGTATCTCCTTGGCAAGTACAGGCTCAGCCATGGGAGCTGTTGTCTTTCTACTCTTGTATAACATTCCAGCTTTTCTGATTCATTATTATAGTCTCTATGGAGGTTACTCTGTAGGTGCAGGGTTTATCAAAAAATTGTATGAATCAGGTGGTATTAAAATTGTTACTAAGACTTCAAGTATGCTTGGTTTAATGATGGTAGGCTCAATGACTGCTTCAAATGTTAAATTCAAGACAATCTTAACGGTAGCAGCTAAAGGAGCTAAGGAAGCAGCTTCCATACAAAGTTACCTTGACCAATTATTTATTGGCGTAGTGCCACTGTTGGTAACGATATTAGCCTTCTGGCTTCTACGTAAAAAAGTCAATATCAACTGGATCATGTTTGGTATTATGGTGTTAGGTATTGTACTTGGTCTCTTAGGTATTTGCTAATAATCTCCTAGCATTAAAGGTAAGTGGAACAAGACGATACTTGTTTAGCTTATCTTTTTTTCTTTTGAAAGTTATTGTATGAAAGGAGTTGACTATCTTTATTGGATAGCTATTTGCTATAATAAAAGGAGATGGAAATGAGAGGATATAGAATGGAAGAACGCTTTAAGAAACGACTACAAGATGATATCTCTAAACATTTTTCCCGCCAGTCTTTAATTTTATCCTTGTTATTGATTGCACTTTTCGTCCTTTTTTCTTTAGCGCCTCAGCAGATAGGCCTTTATAAAGATGTTAATTCAGTTTCCTATAGTTATAAGCAATTGATTCAAAAACATGATACCTTATTAGATGACTTAGGTAAAAATAGTTTGAAACCATTTGTCTCAGGACACTTAGGAAGTGCTGATTTGAGTAAGCAATATTATCATTTAAGGAATCATTTACAAAGTCAAACAGAACTTTTAGTATTCTCACCTAATCAAGAACTTTTGTTTGCTAGTAATTCACATTTAGGTAATTTTTTTAGTAAGTCTATTTACATTAGTGAAGTTTTAGATAAGGCTAAAATAAATCAAAGGCTACTAAAAATTATTGTAGATAGTGAGGGAGGGCATTACCTTGCACTCATTAAGCCAATTATAGTTAATAAAAAAGTTTCAGGTTATGCCTTTTTATTGATGAATGGGAAAGACTTTTTACTTCCAACGAAGGCTATTAACTCAGACTTGATTATTGCCGATCAGCTAAATAATAGCTTTACTTTTACTAATCGTGATTTTATCTCCTCTAGTTTAGATAAGGTAGATAGTCAATTCTTAACTAGATATTTTAGTTTTCACGATCATCGAGCTTTTGTTGTTAGGAAAGTAGCTCTGCAAGACAATATCCTACTTTACATGTATCGTCCCCTGATACCAGTAACTCTGGTCGTCCTTTTTTCTCTAGTATCATCAGTTATTATTTTTGTAATTTTACGACGAAAATCTAGAGTTCTAGCCGATCGCATCGCAGTAAAAAATTCTAGCGCCATAAATCAAATGGTGCTAGATATGGATGCCATTTCCCGCCAAGAAAAATCTAGTATTGAGCTTGATAGTCAAGATGAATTTCAATATCTATCTGTTCAAATCAATCAGATGGTTTCACGGTTAAAAGATTTACATGAGAAAACTCTCGATTTGGAAACACAAAAGTTGCTGTTTGAAAAGAGGATGTTAGAAGCTCAGTTTAATCCTCACTTCCTTTATAATACCCTTGAGACAATTTTAATAACCAGTCACTATGATTCACAATTAACAGAAAGAATCGTTATACAACTAACAAAATTATTGCGCTATAGCCTTAGTGGTAGCACAGAGGCAGCTGTGCTTAAGGATGATTTAGCAATCATTGAATCCTACCTCTTGATTAATCAAGTGAGATTTGAAGAATTAACTTACACTATTTCAGTATCCCCTGAACTTGAACACATGCGTGTACCAAAACTTTTCTTGTTACCGCTAATTGAGAATGCTATTAAATATGGCTTAAAAGAACGTCATGATGTAGCAATAAACATAGATATTTGGCAAGATAGTGATGGAATTTGGTTTACTGTTTCAAATAATGGATCAGGTATTAGTTTGGCTAGGCAAAAAGCCATACGTACAATGTTAAGATCAACTCACTCGCATCATGGGCTTATTAATTCTTATAGACGATTACAATATCAATTTTCAACAGTATTGTTAGAGTTTACGAAGACAGATGATGCTTTTCGAGTTAGCTATATAGTAAAGGAGTGAGTTATGTATAGATTACTTATCGTTGAGGATGAGCACCTTATTCGTAAGTGGTTACGCTATGCTATTGATTATCAATCATTGAATATTTTAGTGGTTGGTGAAGCAAAAGATGGTAAAGAAGGAGCTCAATTAATTCAGGAAGAGCAGCCAGACATTGTTTTAAGTGATATTAATATGCCAATTATGACAGCATTCGATATGTTTGAGGCAACCAAAGGACAATCTTATGCCAAAATTATTTTATCTGGCTATGCTGATTTTCCAAATGCGCAATCAGCTATTCACTATGGCGTTCTTGAATTTTTAACAAAACCACTAGAAAAGCAAGCTTTGATTGATTGTTTAAAAACAATTATGGCTAGAATTGAGGAACATAAGGAGAAGCACCTACAAGAGCATACAGAATTGTATTTACCTCTACCACAAGCTAATGACCAAGTTCCTGAAGTTATTAAAGATATGCTAGCATGGATTCATAGCCATTTTCATGGGAAAATTGTGATTAGCCAGTTAGCTCACGATTTAGGTTACAGTGAAAGTTATCTTTACACAGTCACTAAAAAGCACCTTCATATAACTTTGAGTGATTATATAAATCAATATCGTATTAATCAAGCCATTCAGTTGATGTTTAGAGAACCAGACCTAATGGTTTACCAAATTGCAGAAGCTGTTGGTATTTATGATTATCGTTATTTTGATAGGGTTTTTAAAAAGTACTTGGGTCAGACAGTAAAAGCGTTTAAGGAAGAACATATTTTTAAACAGATGGATTAGGTAGGTGAAAGATGAAAGAAAAACAGTCGAAAAGGCTTATTTATATACTACTGGTTGTTCCCATTATTTTTATAAGTGTTTTTACATACAGTATTAGCCAGCCTTCTAAACTACTTCCACCAAAAGAATTAGTTATTCTAAGTCCAAATAGTCAAGCCATTTTAACAGGAACGATTCCAGCTTTTGAGGAAAAATACGGTATAAAAGTTAAGCTTATTCAAGGTGGGACAGGGCAACTAATAGATAGATTAAGTAAGGAGGGTAAGCAGTTAAAGGCGGATGTTTTCTTTGGAGGAAATTATACGCAATTTGAAAGTCATAAGGCATTGTTTGAGTCTTACGTATCAAAGAATGTTCATACTGTTATTCCAGACTATATCCATCCAAGTGATACGGCGACACCTTATACTATAAATGGGAGTGTCTTGATTGTAAATAACGAATTAGCTAAGGGACTTACCATCAAGAGTTATGAAGATTTATTACAGCCTTCCTTAAAAGGTAAAATTGCCTTTGCAGATCCGAATACTTCCTCTAGTGCTTTCTCACAACTCACCAATATACTCTTGGCAAAGGGTGGTTACACCAATCCAAAAGCGTGGAACTATGTTAAAAAGCTACAACATAATATTAATGCTATCAAATCTTCTAGCTCTTCAGAAGTTTATCAATCAGTTGCAGAAGGCAAAATGATTGTGGGGCTGACTTACGAAGACCCTAGTGTCAATTTGCAAAAAAGTGGTGCCAATGTTTCTATTGTGTATCCGACAGAAGGGACAGTTTTTGTCCCATCTTCGGTTGCAATTATAAAGAATGCTCCTTCTATGAAAGAAGCAAAGTTATTTATTAATTTTATGCTTTCTTTAGATGTTCAAAATGCCTTTGGGCAGTCAACGAGTAACCGACCTATTCGTAAAGATGCCCAAACGAGTAATGGCATGAAAGCTTTAAAGGATATTGCTACTCTTAAAGAAGATTATCGCTATGTCACTAAGCATAAGGGCCAAATCCTTAAAACCTATAATCGTATTCGTAGAAATGCTGATTAAATGAGAATATAGAAAAACTCCTCGGAATCATTGATTCCGAGGAGTTTAATCATCGTCCTCGTCGCTTTCGAAATCTTTTTTCCAATAACGATAAAGACTAATGCATGCCAGAAATCCGGCTATAATGGGAACGATAATAAATAAGAGGTCAATCACTGTATCCATGGGCAATATACTCCAATGATAAGAAGTCATTATTGTTTATAGTGCGTACAATAATGTTAAGGTAAAACGTCGGTCATTATAAGTTTTTTGACATCCTCTAAACTCATAGATTTTGTTAATATTTTTTCAGGTATCTCTTTTAAGAAGTCTTTCTCAAGCCACCATCTTGCAAGAGAATCTTCTCCAAATTCTAAAGATTTAAGTCGAGTTGAATGTCTTTTAACAGTTTCTTAAAAGCTTAAATCATAGTAATAAGCATAAGTATTGTTGGGGTTATGTTTTAAAATATGTTTCCAAACAGGCGTATACCAATCAGAACGAAGTATGCCTTCAAGGATGATGTAGGAACAGTTATGGTAACCATAATTTAGTAAATTGATCAAAAGGGGAATGGTAGTAGTATTTTCACCATCCTTAGTTCCTAACATCTCTCTACGAAGGTAATCCTGAGATAAGAGAAGGGTATCTTCCCCTAATTTGGCTTGAAGTTGTTTAGCTATTGTAGACTTTCCGCTAGCTCAATTTCCCCTGATAATAATGAGCGTGGCTACCATTAGTTCACCATATTGCTTTTGAGATAGGCATCCACTAAGAGTTCAGTTGCTTGAATAGAATCGATATGGGTACGTTCATAAGAATGACTAGATTCAATACCTGCACCAAGTAGCGCGTGTTTAACTTCCGCACCAGCACGCATGGCAGCGGAGGCGTCACTACCATAATAAGGATAAATATCAAGTTTATAAGGAATATTATTGTTTTCAGCTAGAGAAACAAGATGTTGACGTAATTCATAATGATAAGGACCAGAAGCATCTTTAACACAGATAGAGACAGTATATTCGTCAGTTTCTTGATCGTCTCCCATAGCTCCCATATCAACTGCTAGATATTCTACAGTTTCATTTGGAATGCTTGAATTTGCTCCATGTCCTAGCTCTTCAAAGGCACTAAAGTAGAAATGAGTAGTATAAGGAAGTTGAATGTCTTCTTTCTTGTAAACAGAAAGAAGTTCCATTAGGATACCAGCGGATACCTTGTCATCTAGGTAACGTGATTTAATAAAGCCGCTGTCTGTTATGATTGTACGCGGATCAAATGAAATGAAATCACCGACCTGGATGCCTAAAGCACGTGTTTCGTCAGCAGTTGTTACTTTCTCATCTAAACGAATTTCCATATTTGTTTGATTACGTTCAGCAGTTCCAGCGTCTTTGTAAACATGGACACTAGTTTGATGAATAAGAGCAGTTCCAGAAATTTCTTTACCATTTTTTGAGAGGTGTATAGTACAGTTTTCTCCTTCAATGGCATTGTATGTATATCCACCAATAAGGTCAATTTTTAACCGACCATCTGGTTTGATGGCCCTAACCATAGCACCAAGTGTATCAAGGTGAGCAGTTATCATGCGATGTTTAGTATCATTTTTTCCTTTTAGAGAAACCATGACGCCTCCCTTGTTTGTGCGAATTGGTGAGTAGCCAAACGCTTCCAATTCTTTGATGATATAGGTCATGATTGTTTGGGTAAACCCTGTTGGTGAAGGGATTGATGTCAGGGTTTTAATGTAGTTTAATGTTGTTTCCATACTATTTCCTTTAGGCTTTAAAGTTCGATAATGTTTCAACGATAATATTTGCGATACGTTCAACGTCGCTAGAAGTTCCTCGCAATTCAAAGTCTCCTAACATAGGAAACCCAAACCGTTCAGAGTATTGTTTTGCAGTTAAACAGTACTGATTGTTAAAATTTCTATTTCCAGAGCCAACAATTCCGATACAATTTTTGACATTATTGTGTGCAGCTATAAAATCACCAAGTGGAATGGTAAGAATTTCTTGATCGCCATTGTCAATGCCATTTCCTCCCTCGAGGTAAGTGGGTAATAGTGCTACGAAAGGTTGGTCAACAGGAAAGGTTTGATGATTTTGTTCCTTGATATTAATAGTCGAAACCTGACAGTTATGCCAAGTTGACAGTTGTTCACTAAGACGTTTGACAAAGCTTTGAGTATTGCCGCTAAGACTGATATAGACTAGGGTTAATTTAGGCATTTAGTACTCCTTAAATCTAAATTTCTTGTTATCAGTTTAGCAAAATCATGTCAGATAAACAAGCTAGAGTGGTATCTCAATATCTGACTATTTAGAGAGAAAATCTATTGTTGAGACTAAAAACTGAGGTTGATTGGCCTCAGTTTTTAGTGATGACTATATTTGTTTCTTTTTAAGTAAACTTCCCACGAGTCCAAGTATTGCGACACCAAAGAAAGCCAGATAAGATTGTTTTTCTTGTCCAGTTTTAGGTAATGTTTTTTCTTTCTGTTGTGTATAGATAGTGTCTGCGATATTTGGAGAAGCTTTTGCTTTTGTATAAGCAGTTGCAACCATGTGGTGAATTTTTTGTTTCTCTATTTGGCTTAACTTTTCTTGATGTGATGGCTCAGTAAGGTCTACTTTTTCTTGTTCAGTATAGACAAATCGATAATCACCAAATCCTTCATCTTTGGTAGAACTAGCGATATACTGAATATCCTTGCTATTAGTAACAAGATTTTTAGCTTTATCGGCTGTTTGGAATCGTAAATCAAGGCCTTTAATAGACTCTGTGAAGCCCCAGTTATTATCAGCTGTAGGATTGATGGTTTTCTCTGAAATAATATAGTTGATAATAGTTTGGCGATTTTCTAAGTTCAGCAAACGGTTCATTGTGGCATTTTTAGCCCCAGGGAAGGTACCACTAGCACGGTAGTTATTGGTCACAATCATAAACTCTTGTTTGTCTGCAACAGGCTTACCATTGTACATTAAATCGCGTACTCGACTAGCTTGACTATTAACAACTTTTCCATCTTTATTGTATTTATTAGGTTGTGTAATATCAAATTTATAAGTCAAGCCGTCAATAACGTCAAAATTATAGGTACGATATTCGGTATTGATAATATTTTGCGGTGCTTTATTGTTAGGGTCAATTTGGTTAAATTGACCAGCGGACATTTCTAACCATTCACGTAAGTCTGCTCCGGTCACTTTTAAAAGTGCAGTAACATTATCATAAAGGTAAAGATCAGCTACGTTTTTAATTGCAACAGGTCCAGCTGGAATATCAGTATATGCGGTAGCATCGCCACGTGTTCCAGCTTTAAATGGTGCTGCAGCAGATAGAAGTGGTAAATTTGCCTCAGGTGTTCCTTTCAATTCATTTGCAACGTACCAACGTTGAGCGTTGTTAACAATTTGAACTGAAGGGTCATCTTTAACTAGTGCAAAGTAACTTGTAATTGGCGCAGTTGTTGTACCTACTTGTTGGCGAACATAGTTGATAGTGCCATCGTGTGCTTCCTTAGCCAATGCAATGATACGCTCGTCAGCAGTTGTTGAGTTCATATCAATTTTACGGATTTTAGCACTACTTTCGGAGACTTGCCATTTTCCATTAGTATAACTAAGTCCTAAATCAATAATACCAAGATGATCTCCGTACTTGCCTGCCATTGTAACAGGTGTTCCATTTATTTTTCCGTTGATACCATCAACTCCAGTGTATTTTTCATAGAAGCCCGTACCGTTACCTGATGGAAATTCAGCGTGTGAGTGTCCCGTAACGACGGCATCCACTCCCTTGATGCTGGCAATTTGATAGCCAACGTTTTCTTCACCTTCTTCATATCGATCATCTCCAATGCCAGAGTGTGATAAAACGAGAATGACATCTGCTCCTTTAGCACGCATAGTAGGAACGATTTCTTCGATTGCTTTAACTGAATCTTTGACAATAACCTTTCCCTCTAGGTTAGCCTTGTCCCAGTTTAAGATTTGAGGAGGTACAATTCCTGTAATTCCAATATTTAGTGCAACAGATCTTCCTGTTGAATCTTTGAAGGTTTTAGTAATGATGTCATAAGTTTTAAAAACTGGTTGATGTGTTTTGAAATCCAAAACATTTGCGTTGAGGATTGGAAGGTTGGCTGTAGCAATGATTTTTTTGAGGTAATCTAAACCGTAATTAAACTCATGATTACCTAGTGTTGATGCATCATAACCAAGAGCATTCATGGCTTGGTACATAGGATGTTCTTCATTTTCTGCGACAGGTTTAACGATTGCTTTATAAGTTCCTAAAGGTGTCCCTTGAATGACATCTCCGTTATCAACTAAGACGGTATTAGGATTTTCTTTTTTTGCTTCTTCAATAAGGACAGCAGTTTTTGCTAACCCTATTTTTTGAGATTCTTTATCTTGATAATAATCATAGTTAACTAAATTGGTGTGTAGGTCTGTGGTTGACATGATGCGAAGGTCAACTTTTTCACCTTCAATAGGTTTGAGATCACCAGTTGTGGTTTCTGTGGCAACAGGCTGTGGATTTTGATTATTGGCAGTGGTATTTGTGCTTGTGGCTGTTGAAGCATCAGTTATTGCAGTTGGAGTAGAAGTAACGTTTGACTTTTCCTCTGCAATTGTGCTAGTGGGGGTAGTTGATTCAACCTTTGTAGCGGTTGAACTTGGTGTTGTAACAATGTCTTCTGCTTGAACAGCTAAACCACTTGTTGCTGTAGCTGTTAAGACAGTTAAAGCGAATACGCTTTTTGAAAAATAATGTTTTGACATAAATCTCCTCCATTAAAACATTACATGTATATTATCCTAATCTAAAAACTATTATAGCTTATTGAAAACGTTTAATCAATCTCATTTACGAATTATTTTTGGTGATTACACCAAAAATAATCGTTTATTTATAAAGGATAACTTGGTGAGACACATTTACTTGGTATTTAATTCTTTTTGAGCCTCTAACTTCTTTTATTTTTAGGTTAAAAAGTGATAAAATAGGTACAATCTATCACTATGATTAAAGAGGATAACTATGGTCAAAGAAATTAATTTAACAGGAGAAGAGGTTGTTGCAATCACATCCCAGTACATGAGTGAGACGGATGTTGCTTTTGTAAAATTTGCCTTAAATTACGCAACCGCAGCTCATTATTATCAAGCAAGAAAGTCGGGCGAGCCCTACATTATTCATCCAATTCAAGTAGCAGGTATTCTTGCAGATTTACACCTTGATGCCGTTACGGTAGCTTGTGGTTTTTTACATGATGTTGTAGAAGATACGGAAATTACCCTTGATGAGATTGAAACTGATTTTGGCAAGGATGTTCGCGATATTATTGACGGCGTAACAAAATTGGGTAAAGTTGAGTACAAATCTCATGAAGAACAGTTAGCAGAAAATCACCGTAAAATGTTAATGGCTATGTCTAAGGACATCCGTGTTATTTTGGTTAAGCTCGCTGACCGCTTACATAATATGAGAACCCTTAAACACCTCAGAAAAGATAAACAAGAGCGTATTTCACGTGAGACTATGGAAATATACGCTCCTTTAGCGCATCGTTTGGGGATTAGTCGTATCAAGTGGGAATTAGAAGATTTATCTTTTCGTTACTTGAATGAGACGGAATTTTATAAGATTTCTCATATGATGAGTGAAAAACGTCGTGAACGCGAAGAGTTGGTTGATATAATTGTCGATAAAATCAGATCCTATACTGAGGAACAGGGTTTATATGGTGATATTTATGGTAGACCAAAACACATTTATTCTATTTACAGAAAAATGCGTGATAAAAAGAAACGCTTTGATCAGATTTATGATTTAATTGCGATACGCTGTATTATGGAAACTGCTAGTGATGTTTATGCCATGGTGGGGTATATCCATGAGTTATGGCGTCCTATGCCAGGAAGGTTTAAAGATTATATTGCGGCACCAAAGGCCAATGGTTATCAATCTATTCACACGACGGTTTATGGACCTAAAGGGCCAATTGAAATTCAGATTCGAACTAAAGAAATGCATCAAGTTGCCGAGTTTGGTGTTGCAGCCCATTGGGCCTATAAAAAAGGAATCACCAGTAAGGTTAATCAAGCAGAGCAATCGGTTGGTATGGGATGGATTCAAGAATTAGTTGAGCTTCAAGATGAATCAAAAGACGCCAAGGATTTTGTTGACTCTGTTAAGGAAGATATCTTTACAGAACGCATCTATGTTTTTACCCCAAATGGTGCTGTTCAGGAATTGCCAAGGGAATCTGGACCAATTGATTTTGCTTATGCTATTCACACGCAAGTTGGAGAAAAAGCTACTGGCGCTAAAGTAAATGGACGTATGGTTCCATTGACTGCTAAGTTAAAAACAGGAGATGTTGTTGAGATTATCACAAACCCTAATTCATTTGGACCAAGTCGTGATTGGATTAAGATTGTTAAGACCAATAAAGCTCGCAATAAAATTCGTCAGTTCTTCAAAAACCAAGATAAAGAAACTTCTATTAATAAAGGTAGAGAATTACTGGTTGATTATTTCCAAGAACAAGGTTATGTGCCTAACAAATATTTAGATAAGAAACATATTGAAGAAATCCTTCCACGTGTCAGTGTTAAAAGTGAGGAAGCTTTGTATGCAGCCGTAGGTTTTGGTGATTTGAGTCCGATTAGTATTTTTAATAAACTGACGGAAAAAGAACGCCGTGAGGAGGAACGTGCTAAGGCTAAAGCGGAAGCAGACGAACTTATTAACGGTGGCGAAATCAAGACCGATAAGCGTGATGTTCTCAAAGTTAAGAGTGAAAATGGTGTTATCATTCAAGGAGCTTCAGGTTTATTAATGCGTATTGCAAAATGTTGTAATCCTGTTCCTGGAGATCTTATTGAAGGCTATATAACTAAAGGTAGAGGCGTGGCTATCCATCGTTCAGATTGTCAAAATTTAAAGAGTCAGGAGAACTACGAACAACGTTTGATTGATGTTGAGTGGGATGATGATGGATCTAAAAAAGAGTACATGGCTGAAATCGATATTTATGGTTTGAATCGTAGTGGCCTCCTTAATGATGTCCTTCAAACCTTATCAAATGCAACAAAGCTAGTATCGACAGTAAATGCACAACCAACAAAAGATATGAAATTTGCTAATATTCATGTTAGCTTTGGAATTTCAAATTTAGCACAATTGACAACTGTGGTTGATAAAATCAAAATTATCCCAGATGTTTATTCTGTTAAACGTACGAATGGTTAGGAGAGCAAAATGAAAATCATTATTCAACGTGTTAGTCAAGCAAGTGTTTCTATTGAAGATGATGTAGTCGGATCTATTGAGAAGGGTTTAGTACTTCTAGTTGGGATTGCTCCAGAAGATACAACAGAAGATATTGCTTATGCAGTTCGTAAAATTACTAGCATGCGTATTTTTTCTGATGATGATGGGAAAATGAACCTTTCAATTCAAGACATTAAAGGAAGCGTCTTATCTATCTCACAATTTACACTCTTTGCAGATACCAAAAAAGGAAATCGTCCAGCTTTTACTGGGGCAGCTGATCCTGTTAAAGCGAATCAGTTTTATGATATCTTTAATCAAGAATTAGCAAATCATGTTTCGGTAGAAACAGGTCAATTTGGAGCTGATATGCAAGTCAGTCTGATTAATGATGGACCAGTGACTATCGTTTTAGATACTAAAAATAAATAAAAAACCAAAGAGTTGGGCAAAATGCTTGGCTCTTTTTATTGTGGTTCTAATTATACTCCTTAACCCATGCATGTTTATGAAAAGGTTTACTGTAGCTTGGAAAGGCATGAATAAAGGTTGTTGATATGAAATTAAGTGCACTTAACAATATTAAAAATAGAAAAATATTAGATTTATGGTTTTTCGTTGACACTAAAATAAGAATACTCTAAAATGTTAACTGGTTAAGTATTTTTTATTTTAAAGGAGGTTTAATGAAAAGGATACGGAAAAGCCTTATTTTTGTTCTCGGAATAGTTACCCTAATTTGCTTATGTGCTTGTACTAAACAGAGCCAGCAAAAAAATGGCTTGTCGGTCGTGACTAGCTTTTATCCAGTATATTCCATTACAAAAGCAGTTTCTGGTGATTTGAATGATATTAAAATGATTCGATCACAGTCAGGCATTCATGGTTTTGAACCCTCATCAAGTGATGTTGCTGCCATTTATGATGCTGATCTATTTCTTTATCATTCGCACACACTAGAAGCTTGGGCGAGACGTTTGGCACCTAGTTTGCATCACTCTAAAGTATCTGTAATTGAAGCTTCAAAAGGTATGACTTTGGATAAAGTTCATGGCTTAGAAGATGTAGAGGCAGAAAAAGGAGTAGATGAGTCAACCTTGTATGACCCTCACACTTGGAATGACCCTGTAAAAGTATCTGAGGAAGCACAACTCATCGCTACACAATTAGCTAAAAAGGATCCTAAAAACGCTAAGGTTTATCAAAAAAATGCTGATCAATTTAGTGACAAGGCAATGGCTATTGCAGAGAAGTATAAGCCAAAATTTAAAGCTGCAAAGTCTAAATACTTTGTGACTTCACATACAGCATTCTCATACTTAGCTAAGCGATACGGATTGACTCAGTTAGGTATTGCAGGTGTCTCAACCGAGCAAGAACCTAGTGCTAAAAAATTAGCCGAAATTCAGGAGTTTGTGAAAACATATAAGGTTAAGACTATTTTTGTTGAAGAAGGAGTCTCACCTAAATTAGCTCAAGCAGTAGCTTCAGCTACTCGAGTTAAAATTGCAAGTTTAAGTCCTTTAGAAGCAGTTCCCAAAAACAATAAAGATTACTTAGAAAATTTGGAAACTAATCTTAAGGTACTTGTCAAATCGTTAAATCAATAGGTAGTTATATAAAGAAAGGACGCAGGATGAATCGTAAAAAAACAGTTATTATTAGTGCTTTATCAGTAGCTCTATTTGGTACTGGTGTAGGTGCTTACCAATTAGGTAGTTATAATGCCCAAAAATCAGACAATAGTGTTTCTTATGTGAAAACAGATAAATCTGATAGCAAAGCACAAGCAACAGCTGCAAATAAAACGCCCGACCAAATCAGTAAAGAAGAAGGCATATCTGCAGAACAAATCGTTGTTAAAATTACTGATGATGGTTATGTAACTTCTCATGGAGACCATTACCATTATTACAATGGTAAAGTGCCATATGATGCCATCATTAGTGAAGAATTGATTATGAAAGACCCTAGCTATGTCTTTAATAAAGCTGATGTCATTAATGAAGTCAAAGATGGTTATATTATCAAAGTTAACGGTAAGTATTACCTCTATCTTAAAGAAGGTAGCAAACGAACAAATGTTCGTACAAAGGAACAAATCCAAAAGCAACGCGAAGAATGGTCTAAGGGGGGTTCTAAGGGAGAATCAGGAAAGCATAGTAGTGCAAAAACTCAAGCTTTATCAGCCAGCGTACGTGAAGCGAAAGCTAGTGGTCGCTATACTACAGATGATGGTTATGTTTTTAGTCCAACAGATGTCATTGATGACATGGGAGATGCCTTTTTAGTACCACATGGCGATCATTTCCATTATATCCCGAAAGCTGATTTATCTCCATCAGAGTTATCAGCCGCACAAGCATATTGGAACCGCAAGACTGGCCGATCAGGTAATAGCTCAAAACCATCAAATTCAAGTTCATACATTCATGCAAGTGCACCAAGCGGTAATGTATCAACAGGAAGACATGCTAATGCCCCTATTTCTATTCCAAGAGTCACTCACGCAAATCACTGGTCAAAACCAGCTGGTAATCATGCTACGGCACCAAAACACCATGCACCTACAACCAAACCAATCAACAAAGATTCTGCTTTAGACAAAATGTTGAAACGTTTATATGCTCAACCGTTATCTGCTCGTCACGTAGAAAGTGATGGTTTGGTTTATGACCCAGCACAAGTTAATGCTTTCACAGCAATCGGTGTTTCTATTCCGCACGGTAATCATTTCCACTTTATTCACTATAAGGATATGTCTCCATTAGAGTTAGAAGCAACAAGGATGGTGGCAGAGCATAGAGGACATCATATTGATGCATTAGGGAAAAAAAATTCTACAGAGAAACCAAAGCATATTTCTCATGAACCTAATAAGGAACCTCACACAGAGGAAGAACACCATGCAGTAACACCGAAAGACCAACGTAAAGGCAAACCAAATAGCCAGATTGTCTACAGTGCTCAAGAAATTGAAGAGGCAAAAAAAGCTGGTAAATACACAACATCTGATGGTTACATTTTTGATGCCAAAGATATTAAAAAAGATACAGGTACAGGTTATGTCATTCCACATATGACACATGAGCATTGGGTACCAAAGAAAGATTTATCAGAGTCGGAATTAAAAGCAGCTCAAGAATTTCTTTCAGGAAAATCTGAAGCAAATCAAGACAAACCAAAAACAGGTAAAACAGCTCAAGAAATCTATGAGGCAATTGAACCAAAAGCAATTGTTAAACCTGAAGATTTATTATTTGGAATTGCACAAGCGACAGACTATAAGAATGGTACATTTGTAATTCCTCATAAAGATCATTACCATTATGTGGAATTAAAATGGTTTGATGAAGAAAAAGATCTTTTAGCTGATTCAGATAAGACATATTCTTTAGAAGACTATTTAGCTACGGCTAAATATTACATGATGCACCCAGAAAAACGTCCTAAAGTTGAAGGATGGGGTAAAGATGCTGAAATTTATAAAGAAAAGGACTCTAATAAAACAGATAAACCAAGTCCTGCACCAACTGATAATAAATCAACATCAAATTCTAGTGATAAAAACTTAAGTGCTGCAGAAGTATTCAAACAAGCAAAACCAGAAAAAATTGTACCGCTTGATAAAATTGCTGCTCACATGGCATATGCAGTTGGATTTGAAGATGATCAATTGATTGTTCCTCATCATGATCATTATCATAATGTTCCTATGGCATGGTTTGACAAGGGTGGTTTATGGAAAGCACCAGAAGGCTATACATTACAACAACTCTTCTCAACAATTAAATACTACATGGAACATCCTAATGAATTACCAAAAGAAAAAGGTTGGGGACACGACAGTGATCATAACAAAGGCTCAAATAAAGACAATAAAGCCAAAAATTATGCTCCAGATGAAGAACCTGAAGATTCAGGGAAAGTAACTCACAACTATGGTTTTTATGATGTTAATAAAGGTTCAGACGAAGAAGAACCAGAAAAACAAGAAGATGAATCAGAGCTAGATGAATATGAACTAGGAATGGCACAAAACGCTAAGAAATATGGTATGGATAGACAATCTTTTGAAAAGCAACTCATCCAATTATCAAATAAATATAGTGTAAGTTTTGAAAGCTTTAATTATATTAATGGTAGTCAAGTTCAAGTTACTAAAAAAGATGGCTCTAAAGTGCTTGTTGATATTAAAACACTAGCAGAAGTGAAATAATAAAAGAGTTGAGTAAACTTAGCTGACAACTAAAAACAAACAAGTCACCGTACTTGTTTGTTTTTTAGTTATGATTTCTAGCGTGCGAAGATTTTAATGATATATCTAATTCTTCTTTTGAACAACCATTGTTTTACGCTTAAAAAGAGAGTTAATGTATTTTTGTTTGAGGAAGTTTTCTTGTTTTGACTTTTATAAAACGACTAAAGTTATAATCACTAAATAAAGAGCCACTACTAAAAGCTGTATAACAGGTTTCTAGTAGTGGCTCACTTGTTTTATTACATGTAATTGTTATTAGTTAAAATTTTGGTGAAGCTACTGTATTGCTCCTTAACAACATTATCAATATTATGATCTGTTAATACAAAATCAATATCGTCTAATTGATAAAAAGTATAAAAATCATATTTACCAAATTTTTGGCTATCAACTAAAAGGAATTTTTCAAAGGAATTATTAAGAGCGATGCGCTGGATTTCACCTTCTCCCTCGTCATAAGTAGCGATAGACTTTTCAAAAACACCATTACTACTAACAAAAGCTTTTGAAAAATTAAGTGATTTAATAGAGTTAATAGTAACAGAACCGACAAAAGCACCAGTAATTTCTCTGTACTCTCCCCCTACAAGGATAAGGTCAAGTGTTGAACTTTGATTCAGAATATTGAAAACAGGAAGGCTATTGGTTACTACCCTAATTTTAAAATCAAGTAATTGCGTAGCTAATTTCTCTAAGGTTGTTCCAGGCCCAATAAAGATTGTTTCACCATCATTGATGAATTGTTTTGCAAATTGGGCAATTTCTAATTTTTCATTTGTTTGAATATCGTATTTTTCAGTGTTTGATTTTTCATAATTTTGTGGAATTGGTGATGCGTTTACTTTTTGTGCACCACCGTGGATGCGTATTAACAGTCCTGCTTTATCTAATTCATCCAAGTCACGCCTAACAGTCATGTCTGATACATCAAGTTCTTCCATGATTTCATTAACAGTGACAATGCCATTTATATTGACTTTTTCTATTATTTTTTGTAATCTTTCTCGCTTTAACATAATGACCTCTCCTACCTCTTCGTTATATATATCATACCATAAATAGAGCTAAAATAATAATAATTTTGAAAAAATAAACAATAATAAACAAAAATAAATAAAAAATGTCTTGTAATGTTTTATTTTGTTTTGTATAATATTGATGTAGATAAGTTGATAAGGCTTATTTGCCTTACAACAAAATGTAACCGCTTAACTAAAAAGAAAGGTGTTTGCTGTGACTCAAGATATTTTATTTATTGATGCCCATTCTCAGGAAGAATTATTTGACTTAGTATCAAAAGCATTGATAAAACAACACTATGTTAGTCCTGACTACCGACAGGCAGTAAAAGAAAGGGAGAGAGAGTTTCCAACGGGGTTAAAAATTGATTTAAAAGATGGGACTCCTATTCAATATGCTGCTATTCCACACACTGAAACGCAGTATTGTCTAGTAGATAGAATCTTTTATGTCAAAAATAGTCAGCCAATTACTTTCAAACATATGATTAATCCAGAAGAGGAGTGTAGGGTTCAGGATTTTTTCTTCATCATTAATAGTAGGAATAGTAACCAAAGTGATATTTTATCTAATTTGATTACCTTCTTTATTACAAAAGGAAACCTAGATCGGCTACATGAGATTGGCGACAATAAGGAAAAAATTAATCATTATTTAATAGAAAAAGGAGTGTTTTAACATGATCAAAATATTAGCAGCTTGTGGTGCAGGCGTAAACTCAAGCCATCAAATTAAAGATGCTATCGAGACACAATTAGGAGATAGAGGTTACAATGTACATTGTGATGCTGTTATGGTTAAGGATATCACTGAGGAAATGGTCAACAAATATGATATCTTTACTCCTATTGCTAAAACTGATTTAGGTTTTAA
This sequence comes from Streptococcus agalactiae, assembly GCF_949788565.1. Lineage (NCBI taxonomy): Bacteria > Bacillati > Bacillota > Bacilli > Lactobacillales > Streptococcaceae > Streptococcus > Streptococcus agalactiae. The sequence continues at coordinate 1,805,313 of NZ_OX460931.1, read as the reverse complement.
TGTACCAATTCCAGTTGTAGAAGCAGGACCTATTCTTTATCGCATACCAGTTATGAGCGAACCAGTATTTACTGCTTTAGAACAAGTTATCAAAGAACACAACCTATCATAACATATTTAAAATTGGAATTAGTCTTAAAGGAGAAGGAACATGCAGGTATTTTTAAATATTGTCAATAAATTCTTTGATCCAGTTATTCATATGGGTTCGGGAGTTGTGATGCTAATTGTCATGACAGGTTTAGCCATGATATTTGGAGTGAAGTTTTCTAAAGCACTTGAAGGTGGTATTAAGTTAGCTATTGCTCTTACGGGTATTGGTGCTATTATTGGTATTTTAACTGGTGCTTTTTCCGAATCACTTCAAGCTTTTGTTAAAAATACAGGAATCAATCTAAGCATTATTGACGTTGGTTGGGCTCCATTAGCAACTATTACATGGGGATCACCATATACGCTTTACTTCTTATTAATCATGCTTATTGTCAATATTGTTATGATTGTTATGAAAAAAACGGATACCTTAGATGTTGATATTTTTGATATTTGGCATTTATCTATCACAGGTCTTTTAATTATGTGGTATGCTAAAAAAAATAATCTACCAACACTTTTATCTGTCATTATTGCAACTGTAGCTATTATCTTTGTTGGTGTTCTAAAAATTATCAATTCTGATTTGATGAAACCTACCTTTGATGATTTATTGGGGACAGGTCCAACTTCTCCCATGACTTCAACGCATATGAATTATATGATGAACCCCATTATTATGGTTTTGGATAAGCTTTTTGATAAAGTTTTTCCAGGGCTAGATAAATATGACTTTGACGCGGCTAAATTAAATAAAGCCATTGGATTCTGGGGATCTAAGTTCTTTATTGGTATGATTTTAGGACTTGTCATAGGGATTATGGGCAACCCCGTGTTCTCATTTGCAGCATTAGGTGGCTGGTTCTCTCTCGGTTTTACAGCAGGTGCTTGTTTAGAGTTGTTCTCTTTGATTGGTTCTTGGTTCATTGCTGCAGTAGAACCACTTTCTCAAGGAATTACTAATTTTGCTAATGGTAAAATGCATGGTCGTCGTTTCAATATTGGTTTGGACTGGCCATTTATTGCCGGACGTGCAGAGATTTGGGCATGTGCTAACATTCTTGCACCGATTATGCTAGTAGAAGCTATTTTACTCTCTAAAGTTGGTAATGGTATTCTACCGCTTGCCGGTATTATCGCAATGGGCGTAACCCCTGCTTTGCTGGTTGTTACACGTGGCCGTTTAATTCGTATGATTACCTTTGGAACATTGCTATTACCGCTATTCCTTTTATCAGGAACAATGATTGCTCCATTTGCAACTGAATTAGCTAAAAAGGTAGGCGCATTCCCAGCTGGGGCGCGAGCAGGTTCACTTATCACTCACTCTACACTAGAAGGCCCTATGGAGAAAATCTTTGGTTACGTTATTGGTAAAGCGACAACAGGTCAATTATCAGCGATTATAACATTAATTATTTTTGCGACAGCTTATCTTGGTTTGTTTATGTGGTATGCTAAACAAATGAAACGCCGTAATGCAGAATATGCAGCTAATCAAAAATAAATAGAATAAACAAAAACCTAGGAAATATCACATTCTCCTAGGTTTTTGATATATTAAATATTTTAAAAATAATATATATAATTAATTTTCGCTCATTTTAATAATAAAAAACTAGTAAAATTATAAAAATATATTGAAAATAGTGATAAGTTGGTATACAATCCTTTTTGGAAACATTACTGAACTCCCATTTTTCTAGAGTTGATGTATGCAACCAATATTTTAAGACTTGGAGTTTCTATGACATTAACCTTTGGGAAACCTTCTATAACGATACGCCGTCTAGGAGTGATAACTAGTACATATATGATGCTAGGTTTTATTTTATTATGTGGATTTTTGCATCCTAGTACAATTTATAGTGAGGAAATAAAATCTAATATAAATTCTTTTATATCAATAGATGATGAAAAAACTACTGCTCCCATATTTGACTCTACTTTAGATAAGCTTACTAATTCAACAGAGGAGAGGCAGTTAGAATTAGATTCTGATACATCGGACGGTTTAATAGTAGATGATCAAAAAGATAAAAATATGGTAGTAGTCTTAGGTGATTCTGACAGTCAAGAAAAATTGTCATCTCCTCTAAAAGCGGAAATAGTAACAGAAGAAAATCGTAAACAGGCAAATTTAGCAGAACTAAATGTAACTCAACTTGATAATAGAACTACCTATATTATACCCGAAAGCAGTCATTCCATCGCAGAACAACAGAGATTCCTGATAGAATCAAAGGGTTCTTCGGTTGCATTACTTAATAGCGATGAATTTAGAAAGACAGCGGGAGAGGATAGAGGTTTTGAAAGGGATAAGTTGAGGTCTTTGGATATCATTCCTAAGGGAGATTTATCGACAAGTAATGTCATAGGTAATACGGACATTGCTAGTCAGATATCGTTGGGCTTTAAAAAGAATGCGATGCAGGAACACCATCTTACTAAAACATTCTCTCAAAAGGATGGAAAGTTATCGTCTGTTATAGAGGGGATGCTTGCTATTGGCAAAGAGAAAGTAGAGAAGGAAATAAAATATAGTGGTAATTTATGGCAAAAATTAAAAGCTAAGGCACACTGCCTTGTTTGCTGTGTTGATAATTTGAATTTTGAAGATATAAAATCTTATTTTCAATATTATTGTCATCTAAACCATCAGCTCAAATTACCTAAAGGTGCTATACTTTCTGCTAAAACAGAAGTATATAGGGGAGGAGATTTTGGGAGAAAAAATAAAGATAATGTGTTTGGTTACCGTATCCCCTCATTATTGAAAACCGAAAAAGGAACTTTACTTGCGGGAGCTGATGAAAGAATTGAGCAAGCTTGTGATTGGGGAAACATAGGAATGGTTATTCGCCGTAGTGAGGATGATGGTGTCACTTGGGGAAAAAGAGAAACTATTGTCAATCTCCGTAATAACCCTAGAGTTCCGCTAGTTACTAGTGGTGACTATAGTGGCTCACCTATTAATATGGATATGGCATTAGTTCAATATACTAGCTCCAAGACGAAACGTATTTTTTCAATATATGATATGTTTCCAGAAGGAAGAGGCGTTATTAGTATTGCTAACACACCTGAAAAAGAATATACCCAAATCGGAGGACAGTCTTATCTTAATTTATATAATAATGGAAAGAAATCGAAGGTTTTTACTATCCGTGACAAAGGTATTGTATATAATTTTAAAGGGAAAAAGACTGATTATCATGTTATAACAGAAACTACTAAAAGTGACCATTCAAATCTAGGGGATATTTATAAGGGAAAACAGCTACTTGGAAATATATATTTTACAAAACATAAAACGTCGCCATTTCGTTTAGCAAAATCAAGCTATGTGTGGATGTCATATAGCGATGATGATGGTAGGACATGGTCATCACCTAGAGATATAACAGCAAGTCTTCGTCAGAAAGGCATGAAATTTTTGGGAATAGGACCTGGAAAAGGTATAGTTTTAAAATGGGGGCCACACGCTGGTCGTATTATTATTCCTGCCTATTCTACGAATTGGAAATCTCATCTAAGAGGTTCACAATCTTCACGCCTAATTTATTCAGACGACCATGGAAAAACGTGGCATACTGGAAAAGCAGTCAATGATAACCGTGTACTTTCTAATGGTGAAAAAATTCACTCATTAACAATGGATAATAAAAAAGAACAAAATACAGAATCCGTACCCGTTCAATTGAAAAATGGGGACATTAAGTTATTTATGAGGAATCTAACTGGTAACCTAGAAGTAGCCACAAGTAAAGACGGCGGGGAGAGTTGGCAAAACCATGTTAAACGATATAAGGAAGTTCATGATGCTTACGTCCAACTATCAGCTATTCGCTTTGAGCATGACAAAAAAGAGTATATTTTATTAGTGAATGCTAATGGGCCAGGTAAGAAGCGCCAAGATGGATATGCACGTCTAGCGCAAGTTAATCGAAATGGTAGTTTTAAGTGGTTATATCACCATCACATTCAAGATGGTTCGTTTGCTTACAACTCTGTTCAACAACTTAATAATGATCAATTTGGTGTCCTTTATGAACATAGAGAAAAACATCAAAATAGTTTTACTTTAAATTACAAAGTTTTTAATTGGAGTTTTCTTAGTCAAAATACAGAGAAGCAAGGCACTTTATGGGAGAAAATGGCAGCAAATTGGCATGTTTTGTTTAAATTTTATTTATGATTATGGCTTGCGGAATAACCGTTCCTACAAATAAAAATAATGAGAAGTATCAAACTTCGTGATAGCTAGCTAGTAGTGAATTCTAGTTGACATAGTTATCACGGAGTTTTTTTGTTCATTTCAAACAAAAACAAAACAAAACATTGACAAAAACAAAAATAAGATATATGATGATATTACAAACAAAAACAAACAATATCTTCCAACTACATACAATTGTATTAAAAGTGAAATAAGGAGAAAGAAATGACAATTATTATTGGGGCGGATGCGCATGGTGTTGAACTTAAGGAAGTGATTAGACAACACCTTACAAGTTTAGGTAAGGAAATTATTGATTTAACGGATACTAGCAAAGATTTCGTTGATAATACCTTAGCAATCGTTGCTAAAGTGAATCAAAAAGAAGATAACTTAGGAATAATGGTTGATGCTTACGGTGTTGGTCCTTTTATGGTAGCCACTAAGGTTAAGGGGATGATTGCAGCAGAAGTTTCAGATGAACGCTCAGCTTATATGACTAGAGCTCATAATAACGCTAGGATGATTACTTTAGGTTCAGAGATTGTTGGTCCAGGAGTTGCTAAACATATAGTAGAGGGTTTTGTTGATGGGACTTACGATGCAGGTCGTCATCAAATTCGGGTCGATATGTTGAATAAAATGTGCTAAGCGTAAGAGAGGTAAAGCAGATGAAAATTGCGGTCGGTTGTGATCATATTGTAACTTATGACAAAATTGCAGTTGTGGATTATTTAAAAACAAAAGGGTATGAGGTTATTGATTGTGGAACTTATGATAACATCCGTACTCACTATCCTATTTATGGTAAGAAAGTAGGAGAAGCTGTCGCTAGTGGAAAAGCCGACTTAGGTGTATGTATTTGTGGAACTGGAGTTGGTATTAATAATGCTGTTAATAAAGTTCCAGGAATTCGCTCAGCTCTGGTACGTGATTTGACATCAGCTATCTATGCTAAAGAAGAATTAAATGCTAACGTTATCGGATTTGGTGGGAAAATTACTGGTGGGCTGTTAATGACAGATATCATCGAGGCATTTATAAGAGCTAAATATAAACCAACAAAAGAAAACAAAGTATTAATTGAAAAGATAGCCAAGGTTGAGACTCATAATGCCCATCAAGAAGAGAATGACTTTTTCACAGAGTTCTTAGATAAATGGAATCGTGGTGAATATCACGACTAAGGAGATATCTATGATTTTAACAGTAACTTTGAACCCTTCTATTGATATTTCGTACTGCTTAGAAAACTTTAACATGGATACTGTAAATCGAGTTACCGACGTCTCCAAAACACCTGGTGGTAAGGGATTAAATGTGACTCGTGTTCTTTCTCAACTTGGCGATAATGTAGTGGCAACTGGTCTATTAGGGGGGCATTTTGGAGATTTCATCCGAAGTGGCTTAGATGCATTGGAAATCAGACACCAATTTTTAAGTATTGGTGGAGAAACACGTCATTGTATTGCAGTTTTACATGAGGGTCAGCAGACTGAAATTCTAGAAAAAGGTCCACATATTACTAAAGATGAAGCAGACGCCTTTTTGAATCATCTAAAACTTATCTTTGATGCTGCAACTATCATAACAGTATCAGGAAGTTTACCAAAGGGACTCCCCTCAGATTATTATGCTAGGTTAATCTCCCTAGCGAATCACTTTAATAAGAAAGTTGTTTTAGACTGTTCAGGAGAAGCATTACGTTCGGTTTTAAAATCTAGTGCTAAGCCGACCGTCATTAAACCTAACCTTGAAGAATTAACACAATTAATTGGAAAGCCAATTAGCTATAGTTTAGATGAATTAAAATCTACCTTACAGCAAGATATTTTTAGAGGAATTGATTGGGTTATTGTTTCTTTAGGTGCTAAGGGAGCTTTTGCTAAACATGGGAATCACTACTATCAAGTGACGATTCCAAAAATAGAAGTTATCAATCCAGTTGGTTCAGGGGATGCAACGGTTGCAGGAATCGCGTCTGCTTTAGAACATCAACTAGATGATATAAATTTACTTAAGAGAGCTAATGTCTTGGGTATGCTTAATGCACAAGAAACATTAACAGGGCATATCAATCTGACCTACTATCAAGAATTAATCAGTCAAATCCAAGTGAAAGAGGTATAGGATGGGATTAACGGAACAAAAACAAAAACATATGGAACAATTGAGTGATAAAAATGGTATTATTTCGGCCTTGGCTTTTGACCAACGTGGAGCATTGAAGCGATTAATGGCAAAATATCAATCTGAGGAGCCCACTGTTTCTCAAATAGAAGCACTTAAAGTTTTGGTAGCTGAAGAATTAACCCCTTACGCTTCATCAATGTTGTTAGATCCAGAATATGGGTTGCCAGCTACGAAAGTTTTAGATGACAATGCCGGTCTTTTACTAGCGTACGAAAAAACAGGTTATGATACCAGTAGTACCAAGCGACTCCCAGACTGTTTAGACATTTGGTCTGCGAAACGCATTAAAGAAGAGGGGGCAGACGCAGTTAAGTTCTTACTTTATTATGATGTTGATAGTTCGGATGAAGTAAACGAAGAAAAAGAAGCTTATATTGAACGGATTGGTTCTGAATGTGTTGCAGAAGACATTCCTTTTTTCCTTGAAATTTTGTCATATGATGAAAAGATTACGGATAGCTCAGGTATTGAGTATGCCAAAATTAAGCCACGTAAGGTTATTGAAGCTATGAAAGTTTTTTCAAATCCTCGATTTAATATTGATGTCTTGAAGGTGGAAGTGCCTGTCAATATGGACTATGTAGAAGGTTTTGCGCAAGGAGAGACTGCTTATAATAAAGCGACAGCTGCGGCATATTTTAGAGAACAAGATCAGGCGACACTACTCCCCTACATTTTTTTGAGTGCAGGAGTTTCTGCTCAGCTTTTTCAAGAGACTCTTGTGTTTGCTAAAGAAGCTGGTGCTAAATTTAACGGTGTCCTTTGTGGTAGAGCAACTTGGGCTGGAAGTGTTAAAGAGTATGTTGAAAAAGGAGAAGCTGGTGCACGTCAATGGTTACGTACAATAGGTTTTCAAAATATTGATGAACTAAATAAAATTTTGCAAAAAACAGCAACTTCTTGGAAGGAAAGATAATTGCTAGAGAAAAGCTGGTAAAGCAATTATTGCTCTTTATGAAAGGAAAAATAATGGCTATTATGATACAAAATCATGAGTTGCAAGTGACATTAAAAGCGTTAGGTGCAACAATGACTTCTATTACAGATAGTCAAGGCGTTGAGTACCTTTGGCAAGGGGACCCCACTTATTGGGGTGGGCAAGCTCCTATTTTATTTCCTATATGCGGAAGTGTTCGAAATGATTGCGTCATTTACAGACCAGCTCAAGCTCCACATTTTACGGGTATCATACCAAGGCATGGCTTTGTACGTCACAAAACATTCGACTATGATTACATATCGGATTCTTCTGTTCGTTTTACAATTAAAAGTAGTGAAGAAACGTTGATAAATTATCCTTATCGTTTTAGTTTAGAAATAACTTACACCTTAAGAAATAAAAGCATTGACATTACATATATTGTCAAAAACTTAGAATCAGAAAAAAATATGCCATATGCTATCGGAGCTCACCCAGGCTTTAATTGCCCTTTGTTTGAAAAGGAAGTATTTAGTGATTACTATCTAGAGTTTGAACAGTTTGAAACTTGCACAATTCCTGAGTCGTTTCCGGATACAGGCTTGTTAGATTTACAAGCTAGACATCCTTTTTTAGAAAATCAAAAACAATTATCTCTTAATCATGCTTTATTTGAAAAAGATGCTATTACTTTAGACCAACTACGATCTAAGACGGTTTACTTAAAATCTAGAAATCATGCAAAAGGAATCCAACTTGACTTTGATGATTTTGAGAATCTTATTCTTTGGACAAGTAACAATGGTGGTCCTTTTTTGGCTTTGGAACCCTGGAGTTCTTTGTCAACTTCTATTGAAGAGTCTGATATTTTAGAAGATAAACAAAATATCGTACGGCTTAATCCAAAGCAGTCGAAACAGCATTCTATTCGGATCACTATTTTATAACAGAAACTTTCTGAGGAGACATTCTCCTCTTTTTCTGTGCTCAAAAAGAGGTTATAAATATGATATAATGAACAAAACTGTAGTGGAGGATGCCATGGATTTTAAGGAACTGTTTCCAGAAGTTATTACTAAACAGGAAGTTAAACAGAGTGAGGATTATATCATCGTTGAGCAAGATGGTCATGTCCTCCACTTTCCAAAATCTTCGCTAACTAAGCGTGAACTATACTTATTACAAATGACACCAAGCCTGGAAGATGCGAGTTCAGTGGATTCTCAGAATCCTTGGTACCGCTATCTAGTTGAAGGTCGTGGAAGGTTGCCCCAATCTCATTCGGCAGTCCAATTTATTTTTATTGAGCATCAATTTACCTTATCAGAAGAACTTAAGGATTTCTTGTCGCCTTTAGTAATAAACGTAGAAACAATTATGACAATTAATCAAACCCAAAGTGTCATGATTTTAAATCAGGATAATTTCTTTAATGCTACGGAATTACTAACAGATATTTTACCAACGATTGAAAATGACTTTAACACGCGTTTAAGGTGCTATTTTGGAAATAGTTGGACGCATCTACAAGCAGTGGACTGGAAAGAATTATATGAAGAAGAATATAAACTTTTTACGCTTTTTCTTAGTCACAAGGCCGAACAACATTACTGTCGATTTCCAAAGATGGCTTTATGGGCTTTGGCAAATCAATCGCCCATGCCTTCTATTAAAGCAAAATGTTTACAACATATCCTTGATACGAGTGATACTTCGGCTATAATAAAAGCCTTGTGGCAAGAGCAAGGGAATCTTGCTAAAACGGCTAAGGCACTTTTCATTCATCGGAATTCATTGCAATATAAATTAGATAAATTTACCCAATCTTCGGGGCTTAATTTAAAAATATTAGATGATTTAGCCTATGCCTATTTAATTTCGATGGATACCTAAAATTTAGTTAGTTTGCACAAGAAATTTAGGCAAGGTTACCATTATATGAAAACCCTTTCTTTGCTATAATAAAATCACAATAATAAAAGAGGTCAATCTAATGGTAGAATTAAATTTAAATCATATTTACAAAAAATATCCAAGTGCATCGCATTATTCTGTTGAAGACTTTGACTTGGATATTAAAGACAAAGAATTTATTGTTTTTGTTGGACCATCAGGTTGTGGGAAATCAACAACACTTCGTATGATCGCAGGTCTTGAAGATATTAGTGAAGGTGAGCTCAAGATTGATGGCGAAGTTGTCAATGACAAATCACCTAAAGATCGTGATATTGCTATGGTTTTCCAAAACTATGCTCTTTATCCACATATGACTGTTTACGATAATATGGCTTTTGGGCTCAAATTGCGTAAATTCTCAAAACAAGAAATTGATAAGCGCGTTCGTGAAGCAGCAGCTAATATTGGCCTTACTGAATTCTTAGAGCGCAAACCTGCGGATTTGTCAGGTGGACAACGCCAACGTGTTGCTATGGGACGTGCTATTGTGCGTGATGCCAAAGTGTTCTTAATGGATGAGCCTTTATCTAATTTAGATGCTAAATTACGTGTTTCAATGCGTGCTGAAATTGCAAAAATTCATCAACGTATTGGTTCAACAACTATTTATGTTACCCACGACCAAACAGAGGCGATGACTTTGGCAGACCGTATTGTCATTATGTCAGCTACTAAGAACCCTGATGGTGATGGTACAATTGGTAAAATTGAGCAAGTTGGTTCACCACAAGAACTCTATAATCTTCCTGCTAATAAATTTGTTGCGGGATTCATCGGTAGTCCATCTATGAACTTCTTCAAAGTTAAAGTTGAAAATGGTATGATTATTAGTGAAGATGGTCTTCGAATCGCTATCCCTGAAGGTCAAGAAAAACTTTTAGAATCACGAGGCTATAAAGGAAAAGAATTGATTTTTGGTATTCGTCCAGAAGACATTTCAAGCAATCTTCTTGTCCAAGATACTTATCCAAATGCCAATGTTGAAGCAGAAGTTTTAGTTTCTGAATTACTCGGTAGCGAAACTATGCTTTATGTTAAGTTAGGTCAAACAGAATTTGCTTCTCGTGTTGAAGCGCGTGACTTCCATAATCCAGGAGAAAAAGTTAACCTAACGTTTAATGTTGCTAAGGGGCATTTCTTTGATGCAGATACTGAACAAGCTATTCGTTAAGGTATAAGCGATATTCATAAAAAGGTTGGGTTCCAGCCTTTTTATAATGTTATTTGCGCAAACGCTTGCACTAAAAGAGGAAAAACGTTAAAATAAAAGATGAATGAATTATTGATAGGAGAAGAATAATGAAGAAACACTGGTGGCATAAAGCTACGATTTATCAAATTTACCCACGTTCATTTATGGATTCAGATGGTGATGGTGTGGGGGACATTAAAGGGATTACTAGCAAACTAGACTACCTTGAAAAATTAGGGATTACTGCTATCTGGTTATCACCTGTTTACCAAAGTCCAATGGATGACAATGGTTATGATATTTCAGATTATCAAGCCATTGCAGATATTTTTGGTGACATGAATGATATGGACCAACTGTTACAAGAGGCAAATCAACGCGGGATTAAAATCATCATGGATTTGGTAGTGAATCATACCTCTGATGAACATGCTTGGTTCGTAGAAGCGCGAGAAAACCCTAATAGTCCTGAACGTGATTTTTATATTTGGCGAGATGAACCTAACGATTTGACTTCTATTTTTAGTGGCTCAGCTTGGGAATATGATAAAGCATCAGGTCAATATTATTTGCACCTTTTTAGCAAACGTCAACCAGATCTCAACTGGGAGAATGAAGCTTTACGTCATAAAATTTATGATATGATGAATTTCTGGATTGATAAGGGTATTGGTGGTTTCCGTATGGATGTCATTGATTTAATTGGGAAAATTCCAGATAAGGGTATTACTGGTAATGGACCAAAACTCCATGATTATCTTAAAGAAATGAACAGAGCTAGTTTTGGAAAGCATGACTTATTGACGGTGGGTGAAACTTGGGGAGCAACGCCAGACATTGCAAAACAATACTCAAATCCCGATAATGAAGAATTATCTATGGTCTTTCAATTTGAACATGTAGGTCTTCAACATAAACCTGACGCTCCTAAGTGGGATTACAGTGACGGATTAGATGTTCCAGCATTGAAAGATATTTTTACAAAATGGCAAACACAATTGGAGCTTGGCCAAGGTTGGAATTCTTTATTCTGGAATAATCACGACCTTCCTCGAGTGCTCTCGATTTGGGGAAATGATAGTGATAACAGAAAACAATCTGCCAAGGCTCTAGCAATCCTACTACATTTGATGCGTGGAACGCCTTACATCTATCAAGGTGAAGAAATTGGTATGACTAATTATCCATTTGAGTGTTTAGCGGATGTAGATGATATTGAATCCCTTAACTATGCTAAAGAAGCCATGGATAATGGGGTATCTGAAGCAGCAATTTTAGATAGTATTCGTAAAGTCGGTCGTGATAATGCTCGTACTCCAATGCAGTGGAGTCAAGAACATCAAGCTGGTTTTACTAAAGGTACCCCATGGTTAGCAGTCAATCCCAATTATCAGGAAATTAATGTGGAGGCCGCGTTAAATGATACGGAAAGTATTTTTTATACTTATCAAAAATTAGTTGCTTTACGTAAAGAACACGACTGGTTAGTTGATGCTGATTTTAAACTTTTGGAAACAGCAGATAAGGTATTTGCTTATGTTCGTCAAACAGATAAAGAACGTTATTTAATAGTTGCGAACTTATCCGATCAAAACCAATCTTTTGAATTTCCAGAAGCTGTTAAAGAAACTATTATTTCAAATACAGAGGTTCAAGAAGTACTATCAAATAACACTCTTAAGCCGTGGGATGCCTTCTGCATAGAGCTATTCTAATTTCGGTAGATATTTGCAAAAAAAGCTTATTCTCAGTATAATGAGGTAACAAATGATGTTAAAAGAGTATTGAAATAGGAGAAAAATATGGCAGTTCTGATTTTAGGTGGCGCCGGCTACATTGGCTCGCATATGGTTGATCAGTTAATCACACAAGGAAAAGAGAAAGTTATTGTTGTTGATAACTTGGTAACAGGTCATCGTCAAGCGGTGCATTCAGATGCGATTTTTTATGAAGGAGATTTATCCGATAAAACATTTATGCGTCAAGTTTTTAGGGAAAATCCTGATGTAGATGCTGTTATCCATTTTGCGGCATTTTCACTAGTTGCTGAGTCAATGGAAAATCCTTTAAAATATTTTGATAATAACACTGCTGGAATGATAAAGCTTTTAGAAGTAATGAATGAATGTGATATCAAAAATATTGTCTTTTCATCAACAGCTGCAACATATGGTATTCCAGAACAAGTTCCTATTTTAGAAACAGCTCCTCAAAATCCTATTAATCCTTATGGCGAAAGTAAGCTTATGATGGAAACAATTATGAAATGGGCTGATCAAGCCTACGGTATTAAGTTTGTCGCTCTACGTTACTTCAACGTTTCTGGAGATAAACCGGATGGCTCAATTGGGGAAGATCATAAACCAGAAACACATTTGTTACCAATCATTCTTCAAGTTGCTCAAGGAGTACGTGACAAAATAAAGATTTTTGGAGATGATTACAATACTCCAGATGGAACTAATGTTCGAGATTATGTGCATCCATTTGATTTGGCAGATGCTCATATATTAGCAGTTGATTACCTTCGCCAAGGGAATGAATCAAACGTGTTTAATCTCGGATCTTCGACAGGTTTTTCTAACCTTCAGATGTTAGAGGCAGCTCGTCGTATTACTGGGAAAGAAATTCCTGCTCAAAAGGCAGCTCGTCGTCCAGGAGATCCAGATACGCTTATTGCTTCCTCAGAGAAAGCTCGTCAAATCCTTGGGTGGGAGCCTAAATTTGATAATATTGATAAAATTATTTCATCGGCATGGGCATGGCATTCTAGTCATCCAAATGGCTACGAAGATTAAAAAAACTTAGGTCTACAGGCCTAAGTTTTTTTGATGAGTCATTTAAATATGAGTGAGCATTTTTGAGGATAGTTTGAAGCGAGAAGTGAGTTAATGATTTTGATAGGATCGTTGTTACTCTTGCCTTGCAAGTTTTGCCATCATAGGTTATTCTTTAAATATAAGATTTAGAAAGTTGGTTAACTATGTATTCTTTTGAAGAACTTTTGGCAACCATGACTTTGATAACGGCTGCCGAAATTGAAGATAAAATTGATTCAAATCAAGATTTTGTACTGTTCATTGGTCGTATTTCTTGTCCATTTTGTCACCTCTTTGTTCCTAAAATTGTAGAAGTAGCTGATGAAGATGAATTTGAATTATTCCATTTAGATAGTGAAGATTTTGATCATTGGACTGCAAATAAAGAATTTCGAAATAAATATGACATTCCTACAGTGCCAGGTTTGATGGTTGTTAAAAACGGAACTATCAAGGTGAAGTGCGATTCAAAAATGACAAAAGAAGAAATCCGTGAATTTATTGGCTAAGAGACAGTATCTCCTTGCAGATATAGCATAAATCTGCTATAGTAATGATTACGTAGAACACGGAAAGGAGAATCAAATGAGCTTACCTATTATTATGCTTGTTGTTATGGTTGGTATGATGTTCTTCATGCAACGTCAGCAAAAGAAACAAGCACAAGAACGTCAAAAACAATTGAATGCTGTTCAAAAAGGTGATGAAATTGTCACAATTGGTGGTCTTTTTGGAGTAGTTGATGAAGTTAATACTGAAGCACAACGAATGGTTTTAGATGTTGATGGTGTCTACTTGACGTTTGAGTTGGCAGCTATCAAATCTGTTGTCTCTAAGGCAGCAACACCAACAGAACCAGTTGAAGATGTTAAGATTATTGAAGTCAATGAAGACGAAAATAAAGAAACAGCCATCGAAACTGAATAAGATATGTAGGACCAGATGATTGTTCTGGTCTTTTTAGTTTGCTGTCACAAATGGCATTTTAATACTCAAAAATAAGTTAAAATGTGGTAAAATGTTATAGTATGGGATATTTCCAGCTCTTTTAAAAGGGCTGATAAGAAAAACGATTGCTAAATTAAGGAACATTATGTTTATATTTAAAAGAAAAAAACAAGTAGAAATGCCTTTGGAGAAAATACCAGCACATATTGGTATTATCATGGATGGTAACGGACGTTGGGCAAAAAAACGTTTAAAACCACGCGTTATGGGACATAAGGCGGGGATGGATGCTCTTCAAGAAGTTACAATAGCAGCTTCAGAATTAGGTGTTAAAGTACTAACTGTCTATGCCTTTTCTACAGAAAATTGGTCACGCCCAGATGATGAAGTTAAGTTTATTATGAACCTTCCGGTTGAATTTTTTGATAAATATGTACCAGAGTTAGATAAAAATAATGTACGTGTACAGGTCATCGGAGATACTCATAAATTACCCAAGGCAACATACGATGCAATGCAACGCGCTTGTTTGAGGACAAAACATAATTCAGGGCTCGTCTTGAATTTTGCGCTAAATTATGGCGGACGTTCAGAAATCACTAATGCCATTAAGGAAATTGCTCAGGATGTTTTGGAAGCTAAGTTGAATCCTGACGATATTACAGAGGATTTAGTAGCAAATCATTTAATGACAAATAGCTTACCCTATCTTTATAGAGACCCTGATTTGATTATCCGCACTAGTGGAGAGTTACGCTTGAGTAACTTTTTACCTTGGCAATCAGCTTATAGTGAATTTTACTTTACTCCCGTTTTATGGCCAGATTTTAAAAAAGACGAACTACATAAGGCCATTGTGGATTATAATCAACGCCATCGTCGATTTGGTAGTGTATAGAAAGAAGAGAGAAAATGAAAGAACGTGTTATTTGGGGAGCTGTCGCGCTTGCCATATTTATCCCTTTTTTAGTAATGGGTGGTTTGCCTTTCCAATTTTTAGTTGGACTTTTAGCTATGATTGGTGTTTCTGAATTACTTCGTATGCGTCGTTTAGAAATATTTTCCTTTGAAGGTGCATTAGCTATGATAGGAGCCTTTGTTTTAACAGTTCCTTTAGATAGTTACTTGTCCTTTTTACCAGTTGACGCTAGTTTATCAGCATACGGTATTGTGATTTTTATGATTTTGGCAGGTACTGTTTTGAACAGTAATTCTTACAGTTTTGAAGATGCTGCCTTTCCAATTGCGTCTAGTTTTTATGTGGGTATTGGCTTTCAAAATCTAGTTAGTGCTCGTATGGCTGGAATAGATAAGGTGTTGTTAGCTTTATTTATTGTCTGGGCGACTGATATCGGTGCTTATATGATTGGTCGTCAATTTGGACAACGCAAACTACTACCCTCAGTGTCTCCAAATAAAACAATTGAAGGGAGTCTGGGGGGGATTGCTTCAGCCATTGTGGTAGCTTTCTTTTTTATGCTTTTTGATAAGACCGTCTATGCGCCTCATAGCTTCCTAGTCATGTTAGTTTTAGTGGCTATCTTTAGCATTTTTGGTCAATTTGGAGATTTAGTTGAAAGTAGTATTAAACGTCATTTTGGTGTTAAAGATTCGGGTAAATTGATTCCGGGTCATGGGGGGATTTTGGATCGCTTTGATAGTATGATTTTTGTTTTCCCAATCATGCACTTCTTTGGCTTATTCTAAAATAATATATTGTATTTAGAGAGGAATTGAATGCTAGGAATTTTAACCTTTATTATTATTTTTGGTATCATTGTAGTTGTTCACGAATTTGGGCATTTCTATTTTGCAAAGAAATCAGGAATTCTTGTTCGTGAATTTGCTATTGGTATGGGTCCAAAAATCTTTTCTCACATTGATAAAGAAGGAACAACCTATACTATTCGTATATTACCGCTAGGTGGTTATGTCCGTATGGCTGGTTGGGGTGATGATAAGACTGAAATTAAGACAGGGACGCCGGCTAGCCTTACTTTAAATAAAGAAGGCATTGTAACTCGTATTAATTTATCAGGAAAACAATTAGACAATACTTCTTTACCAATCAATGTAACAGCTTATGATTTAGAAGGTAAACTAACTATCACAGGATTGGTCTTAAGTGAGACAAAAACCTATAGTGTTGATCACGATGCTACTATCATTGAGGAGGATGGTACTGAAATTCGTATTGCTCCCTTAGATGTGCAGTATCAGAATGCTTCTGTATGGGGGCGCTTAATTACCAATTTTGCAGGTCCGATGAATAATTTTATTTTAGGTCTTGTAGTCTTTATTGCACTTGCTTTTGTTCAAGGAGGTGTTCAAGATTTATCAACCAATCAGGTCCGTGTATCAGAAAATGGTCCTGCTGCTAGTGCAGGTTTAAAAAATAATGACCGTATTTTACAAATAGGGTCGCACAAAGTTTCTAACTGGGAACAGTTGACAGCAGCAGTAGAAAAGTCAACTAGTCATTTAGAAAAAAACCAAAAACTTGCCCTTAAAATTAAGAGCAAAGAGGTGGTGAAAACGATCAACGTTAAGCCACAGAAAGTTGATAAATCCTACATCATCGGTATTATGCCAGTTCTAAAGACAAGCTTTAAAGACAAGCTTTTAGGTGGATTTAAACTAGCATGGGAAAGTTTCTTTAGAATTTTAAATGAATTAAAGAAACTTATTGCTCATTTTAGTATTAATAAATTGGGAGGTCCAGTAGCTCTCTATCAGGCTAGTAGCCAAGCTGCTAAAAATGGTTTCGTCACAGTTCTCAACTTAATGGGATTAATCTCTATCAACTTAGGTATTATGAATCTCATCCCTATACCAGCCCTTGACGGGGGTAAGATAGTGATGAATATTTTAGAAGCCATTCGTCGCAAACCACTTAAACAAGAAACAGAAACTTATATTACGCTCGCTGGGGTAGCAGTTATGTTAGTATTAATGATTGCTGTAACCTGGAACGATATCATGCGAGCTTTCTTCTAAAAGATAATAAAACGTGAAAGGAAATACGAATTTTTCAATTGCAATTCTCAATTGAAAAAGAATCAACTTTGATTAGTCGTATCTTATTGTAATGAAACAAAGTAAAATGCTTATTCCAACACTTCGCGAAATGCCAAGTGATGCTCAGGTTATCAGCCATGCTCTTATGGTTCGTGCAGGATATGTCCGCCAAGTTTCGGCTGGAATCTATGCTTATTTGCCTCTAGCTAACCGTACTATTGAAAAATTTAAAACAATTATGCGTCAAGAATTTGAGAAGATTGGTGCAGTTGAAATGTTAGCTCCAGCTCTTCTTACAGCAGATTTATGGCGTGAATCTGGGCGCTACGAAACATATGGTGAAGACCTTTATAAATTAAAGAATCGTGATCAATCGGATTTTATCTTAGGACCAACTCATGAAGAGACTTTCACAACTCTTGTTCGTGATGCAGTAAAATCTTATAAGCAGTTACCACTAAACCTTTATCAAATTCAGTCTAAATATCGTGATGAGAAGCGTCCTCGTAATGGACTTCTTCGAACACGTGAATTTATCATGAAAGATGGATACAGCTTCCACAAAGATTATGAGGACCTTGATGTCACTTATGAAGATTACCGTAAAGCATATGAAGCCATCTTCACACGTGCTGGACTTGACTTTAAAGGTATTATAGGTGACGGAGGTGCTATGGGAGGTAAAGATAGTCAAGAATTTATGGCAGTAACTCCCAATCGTACAGATTTAAATCGTTGGTTAGTCCTTGATAAAACTATTCCTTCTATTGATGATATTCCAGAGGATGTTTTAGAAGAAATTAAGGCAGAACTCTCGGCTTGGCTAGTTTCTGGTGAGGACACTATTGCATACTCCACTGAATCAAGCTATGCTGCTAACCTTGAGATGGCAACGAATGAGTACAAACCATCTACTAAGGCTGCTACCTTTGAAGAAGTAACAAAAGTAGAAACTCCTAACTGCAAATCAATTGATGAGGTAGCTGGATTTTTATCAATTGATGAAAATCAAACTATCAAGACACTATTGTTTATTGCTGATGAACAGCCCGTGGTTGCTTTACTAGTTGGTAACGATCAAGTCAATGATGTGAAGTTAAAAAATTATTTAGCGGCTGATTTCTTAGAGCCTGCAAGTGAAGAGCAAGCAAAAGAGATTTTTGGTGCAGGTTTTGGTTCTCTTGGGCCAGTTAACCTACCTGAGTCTGTTAAAATTATTGCTGATCGTAAAGTTCAAGACCTTGCTAATGCTGTGTCTGGTGCTAACCAAGATGGTTATCATTTTACTGGAGTTAATCCAGAACGTGATTTCACAGCTGAATACGTTGATATTCGTGAAGTAAAAGAAGGGGAGATTTCTCCAGACGGTAAAGGTACTCTGAAATTTGCTCGTGGTATTGAAATTGGACATATCTTTAAACTAGGTACCCGTTATTCAGATAGTATGGGAGCAAACATCCTTGATGAAAATGGCCGCTCAAATCCTATTGTTATGGGGTGTTATGGTATTGGTGTTAGTCGTATTCTCTCAGCTGTCATTGAACAACATGCCCGACTTTTTGTGAATAAGACACCAAAAGGAGCTTATCGCTTTGCTTGGGGGATTAATTTCCCAGAAGAATTAGCCCCATTTGATGTACATTTGATTACTGTCAATGTCAAAGATCAAGAGTCACAAGACCTTACTGAGAAAATTGAAGCTGATTTGATGCTTAAAGGTTATGAAGTCCTGACAGACGATCGTAATGAACGTGTTGGTTCTAAATTCTCAGACAGTGACTTAATTGGACTTCCAATTCGAGTAACTGTTGGGAAGAAAGCTTCTGAAGGTATCGTTGAAGTGAAAATTAAAGCAAGTGGTGATACGATTGAGGTTCACGCTGATAACTTAATTGAAACTTTAGAGATTCTAACAAAAAAATAAGCCGATAAAAAAGTTAGTCTAATGTGCTAACTTTTTTATATGGAGTGAAATTTAGTATAGTTCTTATTGGTAAAAAGCAACTGCCTTTTGTTATAATGAAATGATATTTTAGAAAGGAGCCATCATGAAAAGTCGAAAAAAAGATAAATTGGTATTGAGGTTAACAACAACACTATTAGTTTTTGGTTTGGGTGGGGTTTGGTTTTACAATTATAAAAATGATAATGTCGAACCGACAGTCACTAGTGCATCGGATCAAACGACGACTTTTATTCAAACGATTTCCCCAACAGCTATTGAAATTTCTAAGACCTATGATTTGTATGCGTCAGTCTTATTAGCACAAGCTATTTTGGAATCATCCAGTGGACAATCAGATTTGTCTAAGGCTCCTAATTATAACCTCTTTGGCATCAAAGGAGAATATAAAGGTAAATCTGTTCAAATGCCTACTTTAGAAGATGATGGGAAAGGCAATATGACTCAAATCCAAGCTCCTTTTCGCGCCTATCCAAATTATTCTGCTTCACTATATGATTATGCTGAGTTAGTATCTAGTCAAAAGTATGCATCTGTTTGGAAATCAAATACTTCTTCTTATAAGGATGCTACTGCAGCTCTAACAGGTCTTTATGCGACAGATACTGCTTATGCTAGTAAATTAAACCAAATTATTGAAACCTACAGTCTAGATGCTTATGATAAATAGTTTCAGTTAAGAGAGTGTTGTTAAGAAGGCTAATAAATGCCTTTTTTAACAGCCTCCTTTTGTTATCTCGAAATATTTACAGATATGTGATAAAATGGAAGTAAGATATTCAGGAGAAAACTATGTCAGAATTGTTCAAGAAACTTATGGATCAGATTGAAATGCCGCTTGAAATTAAGAATTCAAGTGTTTTTTCGTCTGCTGATATTATCGAGGTAAAGGTTCATTCTCTATCACGCTTATGGGAATTTCATTTTTCATTTCCAGAATTATTGCCAATTGAGGTGTATCGTGAATTACAAACTCGTTTAGTGAATAGTTTTGAAAAAGCAGATATAAAGGCTACTTTTGATATAAGAGCAGAAACTATTGATTTTTCTGATGATCTGCTACAGGATTATTATCAACAAGCTTTTTGTGAACCCTTGTGTAATAGTGCAAGTTTTAAGAGTTCTTTTTCACAATTAAAAGTTCATTACAATGGCAGTCAGATGATTATTTCTGCACCTCAATTTGTCAATAATAATCATTTTCGTCAGAATCATTTGCCGCGTTTGGAACAACAATTTTCATTGTTTGGATTTGGTAAACTTGCTATTGATATGGTTTCTGATGAACAAATGACGCAAGACTTAAAATCATCATTTGAAACTAATCGCGAGCAATTGCTTGAAAAAGCTAACCAAGAGGCTATGCAAGCCTTGGAAGCACAAAAATCACTAGAAGATTCAGCGCCTCCATCAGAAGAAGTGACACCAACTCAAAATTATGATTTCAAAGAGCGTATCAAACAACGTCAAGCTGGCTTTGAAAAAGCAGAGATTACACCCATGATTGAGGTGACAACAGAAGAAAATCGTATCGTTTTTGAAGGAATGGTTTTTAGTGTTGAACGAAAAACAACCCGCACTGGACGTCATATCATTAATTTTAAGATGACTGATTATACCTCAAGTTTTGCTATGCAAAAGTGGGCTAAAGATGATGAAGAATTGAAGAAGTACGATATGATTTCTAAAGGTTCGTGGTTGCGAGTCAGAGGGAATATTGAGAACAATAACTTTACTAAATCTTTGACAATGAATGTTCAAGATATCAAAGAGATTGTGCATCATGAACGTAAAGACTTAATGCCAGCAGATCAAAAACGTGTGGAATTTCATGCTCATACCAATATGTCAACGATGGATGCTTTACCAACTGTCGAGAGCCTCATTGATACTGCAGCTAAGTGGGGACACCCAGCTATTGCAATTACTGACCATGCCAATGTTCAAAGTTTTCCGCACGGCTACCACAGAGCAAAAAAAGCAGGTATAAAAGCAATTTTTGGATTAGAGGCAAATATTGTTGAAGATAAAGTGCCTATTTCCTACAACGAAGTTGATATGAATTTGCACGAAGCAACTTATGTTGTATTTGATGTGGAAACTACAGGTCTTTCTGCAGCTAATAATGACCTAATTCAGATTGCAGCATCAAAAATGTTCAAGGGTAATATTATTGAGCAATTTGATGAGTTTATTGACCCAGGTCATCCTCTTTCTGCCTTTACAACTGAGTTGACAGGTATTACGGATAATCATGTCAGAGGTTCAAAACCTATTTTACAAGTCCTTCAGGAATTTCAGAATTTTTGTCAAGGTACGGTTTTAGTTGCGCATAATGCAACCTTTGACGTTGGTTTTATGAATGCGAATTATGAACGTCATAATCTGCCTTTGATCACACAGCCAGTCATTGATACCTTAGAATTTGCAAGAAATCTTTATCCTGAATATAAGCGTCATGGTTTGGGGCCTCTAACCAAACGTTTCCAAGTTGCTTTGGAACATCATCATATGGCCAACTACGATGCTGAAGCAACGGGTCGCTTACTCTTTATTTTCTTAAAAGAGGCGCGGGAAAATCGTGATGTGACTAATTTGATGGAGCTCAATACTAAATTGGTAGCTGAAGACTCTTACAAAAAGGCACGCATAAAGCATGCAACCATTTATGTCCAAAATCAGGTTGGACTTAAAAATATATTTAAGTTAGTTAGCCTTTCAAATGTTAAATATTTTGAAGGGGTGGCAAGAATTCCTAGATCAGTTTTAGATGCTCACAGAGAAGGTCTCTTGCTAGGTACTGCCTGTTCTGATGGAGAAGTTTTTGATGCCTTGTTATCAAATGGAATTGATGCAGCAGTGACCCTAGCTAAATATTATGATTTTATTGAAGTCATGCCACCTGCTATTTATCGCCCCTTGGTGGTACGTGATTTAATTAAAGATGAGGCGGGGATTCAACAAATTATTAGAGACCTAATAGAGGTCGGTCGGCGTTTAGATAAGCCTGTTTTAGCTACGGGAAATGTTCATTATATTGAGCCTGAAGATGAGATTTACCGTGAGATTATTGTTCGTAGTCTTGGACAAGGTGCCATGATTAATAGGACTATAGGTCGTGGGGAGGATGCTCAACCAGCGCCTTTGCCAAAAGCACATTTCCGCACAACAAATGAGATGTTAGATGAATTTGCCTTTCTTGGTAAAGATTTAGCCTATGAGATCGTTGTAACCAATACGAATACTTTTGCAGATCGATTTGAAGACGTTGAAGTTGTAAAAGGGGATCTCTATACCCCGTTTGTTGATCGTGCTGAAGAACGAGTTGCTGAATTAACTTATGCTAAAGCATTCGAAATATATGGTAATCCTCTTCCTGATATTATTGATTTACGTATCGAAAAAGAGTTAGCATCTATACTTGGTAATGGATTTGCCGTTATCTATCTTGCTTCGCAAATGTTGGTGCAACGTTCTAATGAACGTGGTTATCTAGTAGGATCACGTGGGTCTGTTGGGTCGAGTTTTGTAGCGACCATGATAGGAATTACTGAAGTTAATCCAATGCCACCTCATTATGTTTGCCCAAATTGTCAGCATTCTGAATTTATCACAGATGGTTCTTGTGGTTCAGGCTATGATTTACCAAATAAAAATTGTCCTAAATGTGGTACTTTGTACAAGAAAGATGGACAGGATATTCCGTTTGAAACTTTCTTAGGATTTGATGGAGATAAGGTTCCTGATATTGATCTGAATTTCTCTGGAGATGATCAACCTTCTGCTCACTTAGACGTTCGTGATATCTTTGGAGAAGAATATGCTTTTCGTGCAGGAACGGTAGGTACCGTAGCTGAAAAAACTGCCTTTGGTTTTGTCAAAGGTTACGAACGAGATTACAATAAATTTTATAACGATGCAGAGGTCGAACGGTTAGCGACTGGTGCTGCGGGAGTTAAACGTTCTACAGGTCAACACCCCGGTGGTATTGTTGTTATTCCTAACTATATGGATGTTTATGATTTTACTCCGGTTCAATATCCAGCAGATGATATGACAGCTGCTTGGCAGACAACTCACTTCAATTTCCATGATATTGATGAGAATGTCTTGAAGTTAGATATTCTAGGACATGATGATCCTACTATGATTCGTAAACTTCAGGATTTATCAGGAATTGATCCATCAAATATCCTTCCAGATGATCCAGACGTTATGAAGTTATTTTCTGGTACGGAAGTTTTAGGAGTGACAGAAGAGCAAATTGGAACTCCTACAGGAATGCTTGGTATTCCAGAGTTTGGTACGAACTTTGTTCGTGGTATGGTGAACGAAACCCATCCAACCACATTTGCAGAATTGTTGCAACTGTCAGGGCTATCACATGGTACGGATGTTTGGTTAGGTAATGCTCAAGACTTAATCAAGGAAGGTATTGCTACCTTATCAACTGTTATTGGTTGTCGTGATGACATCATGGTTTATTTAATGCACGCTGGCCTACAACCAAAGATGGCCTTTACAATCATGGAGCGCGTGCGTAAGGGGTTATGGTTGAAAATTTCAGAAGATGAGCGTAATGGTTATATCCAAGCAATGCGTGATAATAATGTCCCGGATTGGTATATTGAATCGTGTGGAAAAATCAAGTATATGTTCCCTAAAGCCCATGCAGCAGCCTATGTTTTAATGGCATTACGTGTGGCGTACTTTAAAGTACATTATCCAATATTTTATTATTGTGCTTATTTTTCTATTCGCGCCAAAGCTTTTGAATTACGCACAATGAGTGCTGGACTTGATGCCGTTAAGGCGCGCATGAAGGATATCACTGAGAAGCGTCAGCGTAATGAGGCGACGAATGTCGAAAATGATCTTTTTACGACATTAGAGTTGGTTAATGAAATGCTTGAGCGTGGCTTTAAATTTGGGAAATTAGATCTTTATCGTAGCCATGCGACTGACTTTATTATTGAAGAGGATACGCTAATCCCTCCATTTGTTGCTATGGAAGGCTTGGGAGAAAACGTTGCAAAACAGATAGTTCGGGCACGTGAAGATGGTGAATTTTTATCAAAAACAGAGCTTCGTAAACGAGGAGGAGTCTCAAGTACCTTAGTTGAAAAATTTGATGAGATGGGTATTTTGGGAAATTTACCAGAAGACAATCAGTTGAGTCTTTTTGATGATTTCTTCTAAGTAATAAGGTTGAGTAGTTACTCAACCTTATTATTTGCCAGCTGCTTTTGATAGGGCAAAGATGATATTCTTGCTTGAAATAACTAATTAGTGATAAAATAAGAAAAAATACGTTTGGGAGATGAAATGGGAAACTTTAAAAATTCAGCGGTTAAATCTATGGTTGTCATGCGAAAAGCATTTAGAACAATAGACGGAAAAGTCTCAGAATCATTTAAAGAATTTGAATTAACACCAACTCAGTTTGCAGTTTTGGATGTTCTCTATGCTAAAGGCACAATGAAAATTGGAGAATTGATTGAAAATATGCTTGCTACATCAGGTAATATGACTGTTGTTATTAAAAATATGGAAAAAAAGGGATGGGTATTACGCCATTCTTGTCCGAATGATAAGAGAGCCTTTTTGGTGAGTTTAACAACTGAAGGAGAAGAAGTGATAAAAAAAGCTCTACCAGAGCATATTAAACGTGTAGAAGATGCTTTTTCAGTCTTAACAGAAACAGAGCAAGAAGACTTGATTAACCTTTTAAAAAAATTTAAAACCTTGTGAGTCACATTCTTTGACTTTACGATATAGTGGTAATATAATTACTACATAGTAATAAATAACTTTAATCTAATTCATATGTCACTAGAACAAATGTAGTAAGATATCTGAGATTGAAGAACAAGGAGAAAAAATATGTCATTTTTGGAAGAATTAAAAAACCGTCGCTCTATTTACGCTCTTGGTCGCAATACAGAAGTTTCTGATGAGAAAATTGTAGAGATTATTAAAGAGGCAGTTCGCCAATCCCCATCTGCTTTTAATAGTCAAACTTCCCGTGTTGTCATTTTATTGAATGATGAAGTTACTAAGTTCTGGGATGAATTGGTTGCTAATGATTTGGTAGAAACAATGAAAGTACAAGGTGCTCCAGAGACAGCTATTGCTGGAACTAAGGAAAAATTAGCTAGTTTTGGAGCTTCAAAGGGAACAGTACTCTTCTTTGAAGATCAAGATGTTGTCAAATCTCTTCAAGAACAATTCGTTCTTTATGCGGATAACTTTCCAGTTTGGTCTGAGCAATCAACAGGTATTGCCTCAGTAAATACTTGGACAGCCCTTTCTGCAGAACTTGGACTTGGTGGTAATTTACAACATTACAATCCAGTTATTGATGCATCAGTACAAGCTGTTTATGGTGTTCCAGCTAGTTGGAAACTTCGTGGACAACTAAATTTTGGTTCAATCGAAGCTGAAACAGGAGAAAAAGAATTCATGAATGATGATGACCGCTTTAAAGTCATCGGATAATACTGTACAAAAAAAGGCAAGGATAGCAATGACACTGCATCTATGAAATAAAATGAAAAAACACTCCTACTTCTAGTAAAATAGAGGTAGGAGTGTTTTTAGTATATTCAAAAAAGCTACAATTCGCTTGATACAGAGACTTCTGTTATTTGATGTAGATATTTGAAAGGTTAATTCGTGTTCGTTTCTCCTTTTTCGGGATTTTCACTTAGTTTCATTTCTCCTTCTTTTAATTGTGAATAGAATGTTTCATTCAAATTTAGACTTTTTGTAAACTCTGTATACTCATGCTTGAATAATTTATCTTTTTGTAGTAGTTCTTCATATTCTTTCTCTAGATAATTTCGTATATTCTTTTCCCCAGGATTTTGTGTATTCTCTGGGATTTTTGATAATAATTCTTTATATTTATCAATCAAGTTGTTTTTTTCTGTTACTGAAACAAAATCATTGTTTTCAGCTGGAGTCTCCCTCTCTTTTACTGAATTTTCTCTTGGTTTTTCTTCTTTTTTGAGATTATCACTCGGTTTCATTTCTTCTTTCTTTAATTGTAGGTAGAATGATTCATTTAAATTTAGACTTTCTTTAAATTCTGCATGTTCATGCTCAAATAAATTATCTTTCTTTAATATTTCTTCATATTCATTTTTCAAATAATCTCTTATGTTTTTTTCTCCTGGATTTTGTGTGTTTTCAGGAATCTGTGACAATAATTTTTTATACTTATCTATCAGCTCGTTTTTTTCTTTTTCTGTTACTGGTACAAAATCATCTTTTGGTTTTTTATCTTTTAGAGCTGCAGATTCATTAATAAATAACATAGATTTGCTTCCATTATTATGTATCCAATTTTCAAACGCTTCATTTGATTCCATATACTTAACTTTAAATCTATTATTTGTTTTTGCGGGATCATAAACGTCATAACCATCTATACAGTATTCTTTAATAAAATCGGAATACGTTGTTTTGTAATTACCATTTTTCCAATATGTACTGGCTGTGATATCTATGATATGCCAACTTCTATTATAATACGCTCTCACAGCTGCATGAGATATTCCTTGAGGACTTTTACCAGAAACGACATAACTAGGTATCCCCATAATATTAAATGCCCTAGCGGCTGTTACACTATAGCCAACGCACATAGCAAGTTTTCTTTCTGTTACAGAAAATAAATCTGAAGCTCTGTAATATTCTGTGTCGACATTTCTAGCTCTGTAAGCTTCATTGTCATAATTAGTTATTTCACCTATATATTTAGTGAAAGCAATTACTTTTTCTTCATCTGTTAAGTTTTGATTATTAGCTCCAGATTTAACTATTAAATCTAGAATTTTTTGGTCATTTTCTTTTATTTTATCTTCACTAATATTAATGTTTGAAGAATATGAAGAATCTTTTGAATTATTTTCAAAGGCAAACTTATTATCTATAGATAATGTTTTAGTGTAAATAGGGATACCATTTACGCCCATATAATCAACTGGTTTACCCATAGATAACCCTGATGATTTCAATCTTTCCATGATAAAGTTTTCATCCTTAATTTCAAACGTAGAATGAACGGTATCATATGGGAACTTTCCTCTCTCAGTTAGCCTTTTTTGGGTTATCGTCTTAAATTCCTCTATATTTTTAAGTAATTTATGTTTTTTATTCATCAAGAATACTGTTGTATCATGTGCGATTTTCCCATTTAATTTGACAAAGACATATTCTTCATTTCTTTCTTTTTTTAATGTAGATTGGATATTTTTAATTTCTTCTAAATTGATAAGGTTTTTGTAATAGCCTTTATCACCTAAAATCCAAACATTAAAACCTTTGAAATTTGGTATCTCTGTTTTATACCTATTTAACTCTTGAATAAACTTATCTTCACTGTTTTTTTCAACTAGATTAGTTTCTTGAATATTATTTTGATTAGCATATGATATATTTAAATCAGATAGGTTGAATAATGTTGAAGCTACAGCAAATGATAAAACACAAGTTAATTTTAATCTTTTTTTCTTCATTTTTTAAAAATCTCCTCATTTATTAATAAATAAATAATAGCATATTAAAAAATGTTTTTCAATAAAAATCTTGGATTAATTTTGATTTTAAATGCATCTATTTAAATAGGTGATTATAAAGAGATATAACAGTAAAACGAGTCGTTATAAAAAATAAAATCGGTCAAATTAGAAAGGAGGTTTAGAATGTCTAAAAAATGACTATTAATGATATCACTCAACTATCAAAACTTCAAAATAACGGTACACCCAAAAGCTGAGACGCAGGAAAAATACTTCTGTTGAAATCTAATAAACTATAATCAGAAATGTTTTTAATTATGTTTAAAAAATGTATTTGATAGGAGCTAAGTTAGCCTGTGTTGAGATAGGAAAAGCGGGTAAGCCTGATAGGTCATTGCTAAGTTTTTGGATATAAAAATGATATCAAATCTATTATTTGCTGAAATGATATGAGAATGATGAGCTTCACTACTTATATCAATCTGCGGGCAAGTAGTATATCTTTGGTGAAGACATGGATCAGTTGTCGGAAGTAGAACGGTTATGTCTACAGGAAGATTAGCTAAAATTATCTCGGTCTGATAAGAAAATCGAGATAATGAGTCTGATTAAGATAAACGGTACTACAGAAAAATGGCTTTATAAAAGTTCTTTTCTTCTGTCTCATGATTGAGGTGTGGGGGTGCCTTGTCTTTTTATTGTGTTAATTCAGATTTAGCTGTATTTTGTATTGTTTAGCCATTTCTGTGATTTTATCAAATTCCCCCAAAGCTGCTAGTTTATTGAACTCTCCACCAATACCAATGGCTGTTACTCCAGATAGAAACCAGTCTTTGGCATTTGTGAGATTTACCCCACCAGTCACCATAATTTGTACTTGAGGTAAAGGTGCTTTTAGTGATGAGATGAAAGATGTTCCTAGAGTACCTCCTGGGAATATTTTAATTATTTCACAACCAGCTTCAAGTGCTGTTGTTATCTCTGATAAGGTCATGCAACCTGGTAAATAAGGAATAGCATAACGATTACATAATTTAGCAGTCTGTAGATTAAATGCGGGAGATACAATAAACTTTGCTCCTGCTAAAATAGCCATTCGGGCAGTTTCTGAGTCTAGAACAGTTCCTGCCCCAACGACAACTTGTTCTTGGTTAGTATATTGTGTGACTAGTTGTTCAATGACTTGGCTAGCTTTGCTATTAGTATAGGCGATTTCGATAGCAGAAATACCACCTTTTATGCATGCTTGAGCAGCTTGAAAAGCTTCTTCTTTGCTATTTCCACGAATGACAGCAACTATTTTTCCTTGCATTAATTGCAACAAAATCTTTGATTTTATCATAATTCTCCCTTTTAACGAATAATGTCTTTCGATTGATTTAGTACTTTGTTAACTGCGGCAACGGTCTCAAACATATTGTCTCCTTCCAAAGCACATTTTAAAGATGCACTAGCGACAGCGAAATCAATGACTGTCTTGCTGTCTGAGTGCTGAAGTAGTTGATATAGCGCTCCAGCCACAAAAGCATCTCCGCTTCCAATTCTCTGGTTTACAGCTGTGGTGATTTCTTTTGAAGTGACAAACTCTTGTTTACGATTTGCTATGTAAGCTTGGTAGTGATTTCGTCCCCATTCATCCTGTAGACGTTTAGTATGGAAAATGACTTGAAAGTCAAAGTGATTTATAAGAGAAATCATACGTTCTTTGATGTCCTCTATTGTAGCTTCATCGCGATTGAAGAAGGTAGTGTCCTGTGAGTCAACCATAAGAGGTTCAATACCAAAACAAATATCCGCAAAGGTAGCGAACTGAGAAAAAAGGATTTTGGCATTTTTAGGAGAAATTAGTTTACTGCGAAAATTGAGATCTAAGGAGATTGTTATCTCTCTTTTTTTAGCTTCTTTTAAAAGAAGCAATGTTATCTCTTGAATAGACTCATCCAATGATAGTGTAATGCCACTAAAATGAAAGAGAGAAACTCCTTCAAATAATTGATCGAAATCAATTTGGTTTATCCTAAAGTCATGTAAACTACTATGATCGCGGTCGTAGACCACCTCACCTTTTCTGCAAGCAAAGGAATTTTCTAAGAAATATAACCCAACACGTTCTCCAACACACTGAATAGAATGAGTATCAATACCCTGTGCTTTTAAAAATTGAAGAAAACTATTACCTATGGGATTATTGGGTAAGGCTGAGAGGAGTTTAGTATCTTGCCCAAAGCCTTGTAGAGCTCTTGCGATATTAACTTCAGAGCCACCATAGAATAGTTTAGTTGAGATACTATCTGCAAAATAGTCATTTTCTTTTGGAGTGATGCGAATGAGAGGTTCACCGAAAAAAAGAATCTTAGACATAAAAGTCCTTTCTAAAACAGACGCTTTAGTCTAAGACAGATTTCAAGTAGTCTGCTATATTTTGATTTTGGCAATTAGCGAAGAAATATTCTTGGAAATGCTCCCCAGAAATGGTTTCCTTTAAGAAATCTTGATCAATTTCTTTTAAAACAGAGAGTAAATCTCTGTAAGTAATCTGTTTTACTTCGCTAAGGATACGTGCGTTGCGTTGCTCAGGCACAGCCCTCTCTTTAGGGTATCCCCCTCCTTTTTCATCTTCGAAAAGACGTTCAAATAAATACCTCAGATTCAATTCAGCTCCCCAACCAAATCCTTTAGCAAAAGGAAGAGAAAGAGCATTTCCTCCGTTTACTTGAGAGAATAAGTAAGCGTCGACAGGATCAGCAGCGAATCCACAGACTACTCCAGGAAAACTATTACAAGCAAGCATCGCTCCAATTCCTGTCCCACAGCCTGTAATAACAAAATCTGCAGCACCGCTATTAAGTAAAATAGCAGTCAGTAAACCATTTTGTACATAAGTTAGCTGGCTTTCTTCTTCTTTGCCATACATCCCGTAGTTGAAAACATCAAATCCTTTTTTGTCAGAAACCGCTTTCAATTCTTTGTAGATAATAGTATTTTTACTTGCTTGGCTATTTTCGTTGATTAATGCAATTTTCATTTATATTACTCCTTTATTATTGAGGTTGTTTACCGATGTAAGCTAAAATACCGCCATCTACATAGAGTATGTGACCATTGATAAAGTTTGATGCATCGCTAGCAAGGAAGATAGCTGGTGCACCTAAATCTTCTGCCTCACCCCAGCGAGCGGCAGGTGTTTTAGCGATGATAAATTGGTCGAATGGATGACGTGAACCATCATCTTGACGTTCACGAAGGGGAGCTGTTTGTGGTGTGGCAATATAGCCGGGCCCGATACCGTTACATTGGATGTTAGCAGAACCGTATTCAGAAGCGATGTTCTTGGTTAACATTTTAAGTCCCCCTTTGGCAGCAGCATAGGCAGCAACTGTTTCGCGTCCAAGCTCACTCATCATGGAGCAAATATTGATGATTTTACCATGTCCTTTTTGGATCATTCCAGGTAATACCGCTTTTGATACGATAAAGGGAGCATTCAAATCAATATCAATAACTTGTCGAAAATCTGCAGCGCTCATCTCTAGCATAGGGGTGCGTTTTATAATACCTGCGTTGTTAACTAGAATATCAATTACCCCAACATCTTGAGAAATTTTGTTCACCATTTCGTTGATTCCATCTTCATCTGTAACATCACAAACATACCCATGGGCCTTAATGCCAAGTTTTTTATAGGCGGAGATGCCTTTGTCAACGAGTTCCTGCTTAATATCATTGAAGACAATAGTTGCTCCAGCTCTAGCAAAAGCAGTTGCTATTGAAAAACCAATGCCGTAAGAAGCGCCTGTTATTAAGGCGACTTTACCTTCTAGTGAAAAGTTGTCTTTTAAGAATTGTTCAGTCATAATATGACCTCCGTAAAAAAATTCAGGAAGTAAACCTGTTTACATGAATAGTAACAAAGTAAACCGGTTTTGTCAACCATAGAGTTCTTCTCCTATAAAACTTGGCAACATATATAATAAAGCTTTATCTAAGTTATGATTCTTAAAGATAAAAAAGACATCATTATAAAAAATCAAGTAAACTGCTCAAAAAATATAAAAAAGATGTTGACACCCAAAAATGAAAGCGCTATAATCTGATTATAAAAGTAAACCGGTAAACTCAAGAGGAGAAAATATGATAAAAATTATTATTGTAGCACACGGCAACTTTCCAGATGGTATTTTAAGCTCTTTAGAACTTATTGCTGGGCATCAGAAATATGTTGTTGGTATTAACTTTATTGCAGGCATGTCTTCTAATGATGTTAGAGTTGCATTGCAAAGAGAGGTTATCGATTTCAAAGAAATTTTAGTATTGACTGATTTGCTAGGTGGGACTCCTTTCAATGTTTCTTCCGCCTTATCAGTAGAATATACAGATAAAAAGATAAAAGTTTTATCGGGTTTGAACCTTTCAATGTTAATGGAAGCTGTTTTATCTAGAACGATGTTTGAACATGTAGATGACCTTGTTGATAAAGTTGTAACATCATCTCATGAAGGAATTGTTGATTTTTCTACTTGCCTTGCTACACAAACTGCAGAAGCAACTTTTGAGGGAGGCATTTAATAATGATGAAAATAAAACCGGTCAAGGTTGAGTCAATTGAAAATCCAAAGCGTTTTTTAAACAGTAGATTATTAACTAAGATTGAAGTTGAGGAAGCGATTGAAAAAGCCTTGAAGCAACTTTATATTAATATTGATTACTTTGGTGAAGAGTATCCAACGCCTGCAACATTCAATAATACTTATAAAGTTATGGATAACACAGAATGGACAAATGGTTTTTGGACAGGGTGCTTGTGGTTAGCTTATGAGTATAATCAGGATAAAAAGTTAAAAAACATAGCCCACAAAAATGTATTGTCATTTCTAAATCGTATTAATAATCGTATAGCATTAGATCACCACGACTTAGGATTTCTTTACACACCATCTTGTACAGCAGAATATCGTATCAATGGTGATGCTAAAGCTTTAGAAGCCACTATAAAAGCTGCAGATAAATTGATGGAGCGCTATCAAGAAAAAGGTGGATTTATTCAGGCTTGGGGAGAACTCGGGTATAAGGAACACTATCGCTTAATTATCGATTGCTTACTTAATATCCAACTCTTATTTTTTGCTTATGAACAGACAGGTGATGAAAAGTATAGACAAGTTGCGGTGAATCACTTCTACGCTTCAGCTAACAATGTGGTGCGTGATGATTCTTCTGCTTTTCATACTTTTTATTTCGACCCAGAAACTGGAGAACCGTTAAAAGGTGTCACACGACAGGGTTATAGTGATGAGTCATCTTGGGCAAGAGGGCAAGCATGGGGCATCTACGGTATTCCGCTTAGTTACCGGAAAATGAAAGATTATCAGCAGATTATCCTTTTTAAAGGTATGACAAACTATTTTCTAAATCGTTTACCTGAAGACAAGGTATCCTATTGGGACCTTATTTTTACGGATGGCTCGGGTCAGCCTAGAGATACATCCGCAACAGCAACAGCTGTGTGTGGGATTCATGAGATGCTTAAACATTTACCAGAAGTAGATCCTGATAAAGAGACATACAAATATGCTATGCATACAATGCTTCGTAGTCTGATTGAACAGTATAGTAATAGTGAATTTATAGCAGGACGTCCTCTTCTATTGCACGGTGTGTATTCGTGGCATTCAGGTAAAGGAGTAGATGAAGGTAATATTTGGGGAGATTATTATTACTTAGAAGCCTTAATAAGATTCTATAAAGACTGGGAACTTTATTGGTAAGAGTATTTTACTAACAAAATAAACAATAAATAATAGAAAACAAGGAGGTCAGAAATGGCAGCAGGACCAAATATTGTAATGACACGTGTTGATGAGCGTCTTATTCATGGACAAGGACAACTTTGGGTGAAATTTTTAAGTTGTAATACTGTTATTGTGGCAAATGATGATGTCTCCAAAGATCATCTTCAACAAACGTTAATGAAGACGGTGGTGCCAGAATCAATTGCATTGCGATTTTTTGATATTCAAAAAGTCATTGATATTATTCACAAGGCTAACCCAGCACAGACGATTTTTATAATTGTTAAAGATTTGAAAGATGTCTATAGACTTGTAGCAGGGGGCGTCCCAATTAAAGAGATTAATATTGGAAATATTCATAATGGAGAAGGTAAAGAGCAGGTAAGTCGCTCTATCTTCTTAGGGGTGAAGGATAAAGAGATAATTAGAAAATTAAACCAAGAATATCACATTGCATTTAATACTAAAACAACTCCAACAGGTAACGATGGTGCTGTGGAAGTTAATATTTTAGATTATATTTAGTTGGACAAACTTACTATCATATAAAGGAGAAAAATATGGATATTAGTATTCTTCAGGCTGTCTTAATTGGACTGTGGACGGCTTTCTGTTTTAGTGGCATGTTGCTTGGCCTCTATACAAATCGTTGTATCGTTCTCTCTCTAGGCGTTGGTGTTATTTTAGGAGATATTCAAACAGCTTTGGCAGTTGGAGCAATATCTGAACTGGCTTACATGGGATTTGGTGTGGGAGCGGGAGGGACAGTTCCTCCAAACCCAATCGGTCCTGGGATTTTTGGAACTTTGATGGCTATTACAACAGCTGGAACTAAAGGAAAAATCACACCGGAAGCTGCTCTTGCATTATCAACCCCAATTGCAGTTGGTATTCAATTTCTTCAAACAGCAACTTATACTGCTTTTGCAGGTGCGCCTGAAACAGCTAAAAAAGCTTTGCAAGCAGGTAATTTCCGAGGATTTAAAATTGCAGCAAATGGTACAATTTGGGCATTCGCTGGATTGGGATTTGGTTTAGGAGTACTGGGTGCTCTTTCAACGCAAACTTTGACAGATTTATTTGCTCTCATTCCCCCTGTTTTGCTTAATGGTCTAACCTTAGCTGGGAAAATGCTTCCTGCAATTGGTTTTGCGATGATTCTCTCTGTAATGGCTAAAAAAGAACTCATTCCTTATATCCTACTTGGATATGTTCTAGCTGTTTATTTTGGTTTGCCAGTTCTAACTCCAACAGCAAATGGAGACGGAGTTTTAACATCAGTGACTACTAACAGTGTGCTTGGGGTTCCAACTATCGGAGTAGCTATAATTGCAACAATATTTGCTTTGCTTGATATTTTCAGAAAACCAGCTGCACCTACTAAAGAAACTAAGACAGAAGGAGAAAACCAAGATGACTAGATCTAAAAAATTAGCAAAAAGTGATTACACTAAAACAGCTTTACGTGCCTTTTATTTACAAAATGGCTTTAATTACAGTAACTATCAAGGTCTTGGTTATGCTAATGTCATATATCCAGCTCTCAAAAAATATTATGGAGATGACAAAAAAGCTTTAGCGGGAGCTCTAGAAGAAAATGTGGAGTTTTACAATACAAACCCTCATTTCTTACCTTTTGTAACTAGTTTACATTTAGCAATGCTTGATAATGAGCGGCCAGAAGAAGAAATTCGCGGTATTAAGATGGCGCTTATGGGTCCTCTTGCAGGTATCGGTGATTCTTTATCACAATTTTGCTTAGCACCCTTGTTCTCAACGATTGCCGCCTCTTTAGCGACAGATGGTTTGGTGATGGGACCGATTCTGTTCTTTGTGGCTATGAATACTATTTTAACGGGAATTAAATTAGTTACTGGCATGTATGGTTATCGTCTTGGGACCAGTTTTATTGATAAATTGAGTGAACAAATGTCAGTTATCTCACGAGCAGCTAATATCGTTGGTGTAACGGTCATCTCAAGTTTAGCTGCAACACAAGTTAAGCTTACAATCCCTTACACTTTTGCTCCAGAAAAAGTAACTAGTACAACGCAAAAGATTGTTACTGTCCAAGGTATGCTTGATAAAATTGCACCAGCTCTACTTCCAGCACTCTACACTTTCCTTATGTTTTACCTTATTAAAAATAAAAAATGGACAACTTATAAGTTAGTTATCCTTACAGTTATTATTGGTATCCTTGGTAGCTGGTTAGGTATTTTAGCTTAATAAAATTTTGATAAATAAGGATTATGACATATCAATGACATAGTCCTTTTTATATCGGACGAGGACGTTTTGTAAAAAAATGAAAGATCGCTTATATAATAAATTCAAGGATTTTGATAGGGAATTTTGTCAAAAGTATATTAAAACATACCAATCTAATGCCTATCAAGAAATGAAAGCCTCTGTTAATTTGATGATGAGGAACACTTTTGTATTTAATGATAATTGGGATATGGAACCTTGTTCTAAAGCATATTGTCTTGATCCTTTGGAGTGGGATAATCCAGTAACAGATGATCCAGAATGGTTGTATATGCTAAATCGTCAAACTTATCTTTTTAAATTCCTGGTGGTCTACATTGTTGAAGGCGATAAGTCTTATCTTAGACAAATGAAATATTTTATGTACCATTGGATTGATTGTCAATTTACACTAAAGCCAGAAGGGGCGGTAAGTCGTACTATTGATACTGGGATACGTTGCATGTCATGGCTCAAAGTTTTGATTTTTTTAGATTATTTTGGATTAATAACAGAAACTAAAAAAATTAAACTATTAACTAGTTTACGGGAGCAGATAACTTATATGAGGGACTATTATCGTGAAAAAGATAGTCTAAGTAACTGGGGAATTTTACAAACAACAGCAAT
The DNA here is from genome assembly GCF_949788565.1 of Streptococcus agalactiae. Taxonomy (NCBI): domain Bacteria; kingdom Bacillati; phylum Bacillota; class Bacilli; order Lactobacillales; family Streptococcaceae; genus Streptococcus; species Streptococcus agalactiae. The sequence goes on along the minus strand of NZ_OX460931.1, from coordinate 1,768,799 downwards.
ATTGGCGTGTTTATACTATTATGAAGATGAATTAAACCTACCTGAAATTCAGAGTTTTGCTGAAGAAGAATTATTACTTCAAATCAAGCTTCAAATTTTAGATGACGGGAGCCAGTATGAACAATCAATTATGTATCATGTAGAAGTCTTGAAGTCCTTAATGGAACTAGTTATCCTTGCGCCTAAATATTATCTACCATTAGAAGAAACTATTGAAAAAATGGTTACCTATCTAATTGCTATGACTGGTCCGGATTATTGTCAACTAGCTATAGGGGACAGTGATGTGACCGATACTCGTGATATTCTAACTTTGGCAACACTTGTGTTGAAATCTTCTAAAACAAAATCATTTTCTTTTGATAATGTTAATTTAGAAACTTTACTTTTGTTTGGGAAGCCATCAATTTATCTTTTTGAAGAAATACCGCGTGCAACAATAGGTGAGTCTGCTTATCTTTTTCCAGATTCTGGTCATGTGTGTTTACGTGATGATAGGCGTTATATATTTTTTAAGAACGGTCCATTTGGTAGCGCTCATACTCATAGTGATAATAATAGTGTTTGTCTCTATGATAAAAAGAAACCTATTTTCATTGATGCAGGAAGATATACTTACAAAGAAGAACAACTAAGGTATGATTTTAAACGTTCGACTAGTCATTCAACATGTACCCTTGATGGGCAATCCTTAGAAATGATCAAGGACTCTTGGACATACAATTCTTATCCAAAATGTGACTATTGTCAGCTGACTTCAAAGGATAGGTATCATTTAGTCGAAGGACAACTACATGTCCAAAGAGCTTCTGATATCTATTACCATAAGCGATGGTTGTTAACTTTACCGCAGGCCATTACCTTAGTTATTGATAAGGTGAATTGTCCAGGAGAGCATGTTTTAACAAATCAATATATTTTAGATGATCAGGTCATTTATGAAAATGGGCTTGTTAACGACTTGAAATTAGTAAGTCCTACGACCTTTAATCTAGAAGATTGCCTTATTTCTAAGCGGTATAATCAATTGACAGAAAGTCATAAATTAGTTAAGAAAATAAAATTTGTTGATGAGGTGATGGATTATACCTTGATAGTTGATCGGAACTGTCAGGTGAAATGTGTTCCTTTAGTGCAAACGAACAGTCATAAGGAACTAAGTAATAGCATTGCATTTGATATTAGGTCTCAAGACTTTCATTATTTAATTGGAGTGCATATGGATGATATTATCTTTGGGGATAAACTCTATTTGATGCAAGGGATAAAATGCAAAGGAAAAGTCATTGTATATGATAAAAATAATGGCAAAATGAGTCGTTTAAAAAATTAAGAGGGCTATTATTATGCTATACTAGTACTATATTAACCATAAAAAAATAAAATCAGTAAAATTAGAAAGGAGGTTTGTTATGTCTAAAAAAATGACCATTAATGACATCGCTCAATTATCAAAAACTTCCAAAACAACGGTTTCTTTTTTCTTGAATCAAAAATTTGAAAAAATGTCGGATGAGACGAGGCAACGTATTCAAGAGGTGATTGATGAAACAGGTTATAGACCAAGTACGATAGCAAGAAGTCTAAATTCTAAAAAAACAAAACTACTAGGTGTCTTAATTGGAGATATAACAAACACATTTTCAAATCAAATTGTAAAAGGAATTGAGCACATCACCAAACAAAAAGGCTATCAAATTATTGTGGGTAATAGTAATTACGATGCCAAAAGTGAAGAAGATTATATTGAAAATATGTTAAATTTAGGTGTTGATGGTTTCATTATTCAGCCTACATCAAATTTTCGAAAGTATTCTCGTATTTTAAAAGAAAAAAAGAAACCAATGGTATTTTTTGATAGTCAACTTTATGAACATAAGACGAGTTGGGTTAAGGCTAATAACTATGATGCTGTTTATGATATGACACAGGAGTGTCTAAATCGAGGGTATAAAAAGTTTATTATGATTACTGCTGATACGAGCTTGCTTAGTACACGTATTGAGAGAGCTTCGGGATTCATGGATGCTTTAAAGGACAATGGTTTCGGTTATGACACTTTGGTGATTGAAGATGATGATCATTCAAAAAGTGATATAGAAGACTTTCTAAAAGCGGTAGTTCCAGATAAGGAGGAGACATTAGTATTTGCACCAAATTGTTGGGCTTTACCAATGGTTTTTACTGCCATGAAAAATCTCAATTTTGATATGCCACGAGTTGGTTTAGTTGGGTTTGACAATATTGAATGGACAGACTTTTCATCTCCTAAAGTGTCAACAATTGTCCAGCCGGCTTATGAAGAAGGTGAACAAGTAGCACAGATTTTGATTAATCGTATTGAAGGAGATGACTCCGTCGATAACCAACAGATTGTAGATTGCCAGATGTTTTGGAAAGAGTCGACTTTTTAAAAAAGATTTCTTATTTATTTGCTATTAAAAAATAAAACCTAGAGAAAATTATCTCTAGGTTATTTGTCCTTATTCTAAAATAAGTAAGCCTTCTTTGACAGCGAAAGGATTTTTCTCATTGATACGGTCGTAAAACATAATACCATCAATGTGGTCAATTTCATGTTGAACAACAATAGAGTTGTAACCTTTTAATTTGAGTCGATGTTTTTCACCAGTTTTGTCGAAATATTCAATAGTTACACGCGCGTGGCGGACGACATAGCCAGGTACTTCACGATCTACTGATAGGCATCCCTCCCCGTCAGATAAAGCAGCATCTTGAACAGAATGCGATACAACTTTAGGGTTGTACATTACTTCTTGGAGGCTATAAGCTTCTTTAGGTGGATTTCCTTGAGCATCCTCAACGTTTGGAACAAGGACGGCAATGATGCGTTTTGAGATGTCTAATTGTGGTGCGGCTAAACCAACACCACCACGTAAGCCTAGCTTCTCAGCCATAATTGGATCTTGAGAGTGTTTTAAAAATTGCATCATTTTTTCTCCGAGAATTTCTTCTTTCTCAGAAAGTGGGAATGTGACTTCTTCAGCCACTTTGCGAAGGGTTGGATTGCCTTCGCGGATAATGTCATTCATGTCAATTAAATGACTAGCTTTTACTAATTTATCAATAGCAGACATATTTTCTCCTAACTGTATTCTCTGATTTAGTTTAGCATAAAATAATTAAATGATAAAGCTACGCTTCATGGCTGAATATTTAATGATTCTAGTGCGAAACGATTTTTGATAAAGTATTTTGGTTTTTCTTTTTGGATAAGGCCTTCTTTGACCATATCATGGATAACTCTTAATAAATGACGATAACTGACGCCAAACGAATCAGCTAAACTACTTAGTTCAAGGTGAAAGCAACCTTGTTCTTCAATTGCTAAAATATGACTTGCAAGTAACTCTTTGACGGTATACCCTAAATTAGTAGACGCTTTGATGTTTTGATCATGAAAAGCCTGAGCTAGCTCTTGACTAAGTTTTAGGAGGAAAGTTGCGTCTGTTAACAGTTTCTCTTTCCGTCCTTTAAGTGATAATTGAATGACTGTAAGATCCTCTAAGGCAATAACAGATGATACAATTTGTCTATTAGTCAAAAGTTCAATATCACCAATCAGTGTTGGTTTTGTTTTAATATCTAAAATATGTTCTTTGCCATTAAAGAGTCGACGTACAATTTTAAAACGTCCCTTGACGATGTAGTGCAAGTATTCTAATTGTTCTCCCTGTTTACATACGGGTTGGCCAGCAGTTAGGGTGATTACTTGTAAATCCTTGAAATAATGTTTTGGAAAGATAGTCTCCAAACAGTAGTCTTGGCAGTAGTTTTCTATATCCATGTATTGACTCCCTATTTGAGATAGTTTTAGGACATATGTCATATATTTCTAGTTTAATATTGATTATACTTTATTTATCTAAAAAAAGACATCAGAAAGAGGTATTGTCACTTGAAAATCTTTATGGAGAAGCTAAGTTTACTCTCTTTATCACTTATCTTGCTATCAACTTTTTCGACATCACCAGCCCTACCACAAATGATATCTTATTATAGAGATAAGGGCTTACCATCACCCCAAGTTGAATTATTATTTTCAATTCCTTCAATGGCTATTATCTTCATCTTGCTTATCACACCTTGGTTAAGTAAAAAACTTTCTGAGAAACATATGATTATCTTTGGGCTATTGCTAACAGCATTAGGGGGAGGATTGCCGGTTGTCAGTCAGAGCTACCTTTTAGTATTTGTATCGCGTCTTTTATTGGGGAGTGGTATTGGTTTTATTAATGCTAGGGCCATTAGTGTGATTAGTGAATATTATCAAGGCAAAGAAAGAAGAAAACTCTTAGGATTAAGGGGGTCCTTTGAAGTTTTAGGAAATGCTGGTTTGACAGCTTTAGTTGGGCTGTTGTTGACTTTTGGTTGGTCCAAATCATTTATGATTTATTTTTTAGCTTTACCAATCTTAGTTCTATATCTTGTTTTTGCGCCTAAGAAAGTGGTGAAAGATACAAATGACAAGATTAAAACTAAAGGTCAAAAAATCCCTAAAGCTGATTTGACTTATATTGTCGCCTTAGCTATTTTAGCAGGATTTGTCATAACTATAAATACTGGGATTAATCTTAGGATACCTCTGCTAGTAGTAGAATTTGGTTTGGGTACGCCAGCTCAAGCTAGTCTTGTTCTTAGTGCGATGATGCTTATGGGAATAATAGCAGGTATGAGTTTTGGTCAGTTGATAGCTATGTTTCATAAACAATTAATTCCAATCTGCCTTGTCTTATTTTCTTTAACATTGCTTGGAGTTGGATTGCCTTCTAATCTAATGGTACTAACAATTAGTGCGATGGCGTCAGGTTTCCTTTACAGCCTGATGGTCACTGCTGTATTTAGCCTAGTAGCAGACCGTGTTGAATATTCGTTGGTTGGTTCTGCAACGACATTAGTTTTAGTATTTTGTAATATTGGTGGAGCTAGTGCGGCTATTCTTCTGTCTTGTTTTGATCATTTACTAGGACAAATAAATGCAGTTTTCTATGTTTATGCTATTTTGAGTTTAGCAGTTGGTATGATTTATTTCTTTAAACGCCTATTTTTTAAGAAAATGTAATGTATATTAACTAAAAAGGGCTTGACAATCATTGTCAAGCTCTCTTCATTTTTCTTCTTCTGGGTAGGTAAATCCCCATTCTTGACGTAGCTGTGTCATGATATCCATAACGTCTTTGGTATAGTTTAAGTACATGTGGTTAGTTTTTCCTGAAACGGCTTCTTCCATATCAGCTACCTCATATTGGAGAGCATTTTCAGTTTTGCCAGCTTCGAGAATATCTTGATGCCCATCCTCAGTATAAGTGATAACTGCCTTTTGTCCTCGCGGATATTCAAAAAGTTCAATGTAGCCTTTATCGTAAGCGATAGTTGCTCGTTTAGGTTGTTTTGCATGTAAACTAAGGCTGACAGTCGCCATCTCATTTGCTGGATTGGTTAGTAGGATACCAACTTGTTCATCAACCCCTGTTGGTGCAAATGTAACTTGAGAGGTAATGTTGTGAGGTGCTTCTGACATAAACCAGCGAATACAAGAAAGTGCATAAACACCAATGTCCAGCAAAGCACCGCCTGCTAGGTCACGACTGAAAAAACGGTTAGTCATATCATATTCTTTATAACTTCCGAAATTCATTTGAATCATTTTTAACGGTCCTAATTTTCCACTATCAACTAATGTTTTTAATTGGCGGTAAATTGGCATATGAAAAATAGTCATGGCTTCAGCTAAGACAACATGGTTAGTTTCGGCTAAATCTATGGCTTCTTTAAGTTCAGTGCTGTTTAAAGTAATAGATTTTTCGCAAAGAACGTGCTTACCATTTGCTAAAGCCTTTCGTAAAAATGAGATGTGAGTATTGTGGGGAGTAGAGATATAAATGATATCCACTTCAGGGTCTTCAAATACTTGATCTATGTGATCATAAACTTTTTGGATACCATATTTGTTAGCAAATTCAAGTCCTTTGTCGTAAGTTCTATTAGCTACAGAATATAATTTTTGTCCACGTGCTTCCAGTGCTTGGGCTAATTCGTTGGCAATAACGCCGGTTCCAAGCGTTGCCCAATTATAATATTTGTCAATCATAACAACCTCCTTGTTGGTTTATAGTATAGCAAAAATAACAAAATGATATTTAGAGAAAGCACCAATATGAGAGTATTTTTAATAGTCAAACTCTGAATTTTCTGTTAGACTGTAAGAGATTACATATGAGATATTAAGGAGAAAATAATGATAAAATATCAAGATGATTTTTACCAAGCGGTTAATGGGGAGTGGGCTAAGACAGCTGTTATTCCTGATGACAAACCAAGGACAGGTGGTTTTTCTGATCTTGCTGATGACATTGAAGCATTAATGCTGTCAACGACAGATAAGTGGCTGGCTGATGAAAATAAACCAAGTGATACGATTTTAAATCATTTTATTGCTTTTCATAAAATGACAGCTGATTATCAAAAACGTGAAGAGGTAGGAGTATCACCAGTATTACCATTAATTGAAGAATATAAAGGCCTACAATCTTTCTCTGAGTTTGCATCAAAAGTTGCAGAATATGAACTAGAAGGTAAACCAAATGAATTTCCATTTGGTGTGGCTCCTGACTTTATGAATGCTCAATTGAATGTACTCTGGGCTGAAGCGCCTGGGATTATTTTACCAGATACAACTTATTATAGTGAAGATAATGAAAAAGGAAAGGAACTCCTTGCTCTTTGGCGTAAAAGTCAAGAAGACTTACTGCCTTTGTTTGGTCTTTCAGAACAGGAAATTAAAGATATCTTGGATAAGGTTTTAGCATTGGATGCAAAATTGGCACAATATGTCTTATCTCGCGAAGAGAGTTCGGAATATGTTAAACTTTACCATCCTTATAACTGGGAAGATTTCACAAAATTAGCACCTGAACTTCCATTAGATGCGATTTTCCAAAAGATATTAGGACAAAAACCAGATAAAGTTATTGTTCCTGAAGAACGTTTCTGGACAGAATTTGCATCTGACTATTACTCAGAATCTAATTGGGAATTATTAAAGGCAGATCTTATTTTATCAGCTGCGAATGCCTATAATGCTTACTTAACTGATGATATTCGTATCAAATCGGGAGTTTACAGTCGAGCTTTATCAGGCACACCACAAGCAATGGATAAGAAAAAAGCAGCTTACTACCTTGCTTCAGGACCTTACAATCAAGCTCTAGGTCTGTGGTATGCAGGGGAAAAATTCTCTCCAGAAGCTAAAGCTGATGTTGAGCATAAGATTGCAACGATGATTGATGTCTATAAGTCACGCTTAGAAAAGGCGGATTGGCTTGCACAGTCAACGCGAGAAAAAGCTATTGTGAAACTTAATGTTATCACACCACATATTGGATACCCTGAGAAACTACCAGAGACTTATACTAAAAAAATCATTGATCCTAAACTATCGCTTGTCGAAAATGCTACTAATTTAGACAAAATTTCAATAGCCTATGGTTGGAGTAAATGGAATAAACCAGTTGATAGAAGTGAATGGCATATGCCTGCCCACATGGTCAATGCGTATTATGATCCACAACAAAACCAAATTGTCTTCCCAGCAGCCATTTTACAAGCACCATTTTATGCTTTAGAGCAAAGTTCATCAGCAAATTATGGGGGAATTGGTGCAGTGATTGCACATGAAATATCACACGCTTTTGACACTAATGGAGCTTCATTTGATGAACATGGAAGTTTGAATAATTGGTGGACTGATGAAGATTTTGAAGCTTTCAAAAAACTTACAGATAAAGTAGTTGAACAGTTTGATGGACTAGAATCTTATGGCGCAAAAGTCAATGGTAAACTAACAGTATCAGAAAATGTTGCAGATTTAGGTGGAGTTGCTTGTGCTTTAGAAGCTGCGCAGCGTGAGTCAGATTTTTCAGCGAGAGATTTCTTTATTAACTTTGCGACAATTTGGCGTATGAAGGCACGTGATGAGTATATGCAAATGTTAGCTAGTGTAGATGTTCACGCCCCAGCACAATGGCGAACTAATATTACAGTAACGAATTTTGAAGAATTCCATAAAGAGTTTGATGTTAAAGATGGTGATAACATGTGGCGTCCAGTTGAAAAACGTGTTATTATTTGGTAACTCTAAATGATAAACTCCCGTTACTCAGATGAGTAGCAGGAGTATTTTTTTATTCTTTTATAGATAAAGATAATGTAGTAGTGTCAACGCTTATCTCAGCTCCAATAGTCACTGTCAAAAGAGGTTGGGTGTGCGCAAAATCCATATCATAAATAACAGGAATTTCCTTGAAAATAGCATGTTTTGAAAGGATATATTCAAAGACTTGTGGAGTCATGCCGCATTCTTTAGGAAAGCGCCCCATAAGAATAGCTTGTGGATGAGGATAAGCTTGTAAAATTGCAGCAAGGTTGCGGTCAAATTCATAAAAATTACTTTCCTCAGCCTCTTCAATCAAGAGGACATAGCGTTCAATTTTCGGTGCATAAGGAGTACCTTGAAGTAGGCCAAACGTAGAGAGATTACCTCCGATAATCGTACCGGAAGCTTTTCCGTGATTATAAATTTTCCATTCTGTTGGGAAAAATTGGCGTGGTTTGCTGGGATCATACCAGGGATCACTAGACCATTCTTCACTAGGCCAAAGTTCATAGTGGTTTTCTGTCATGGCAGTAAGCCAAGCTTGTGTTTGGTAAGGTTGACCTTCCTTCATTTTGAAAGAAGAATAAGCAGGGCCCATGTAAGTTTGAATTTTTGCTTTGGCAAAAATAGCATTAAGGAATGCCGTTGAATCTGAGTAACCACAAATTATTTTGGGATTCTTAGAGATTAAATCATAATCTAAATATGGTAAAAGCTCGTTGGAATTGAATCCGCCAATGGTTGCTAATATGGCATCAACAGAAGGGTCGGCAAATGCTTCATGTAAATCTTCTACACGGCTAGCAATCGAAGCAGAATAGAGGATATCATTTTCTAGATAGTGCTTAGAGAATGACACTTGAAATCCCAGCTTTTCTAGTACTTCTTTGGCTAATAGGTTAGCCTCAAAACCATCCAGACGTTCAATGGAAGAAGAGGGACTAAGAACACGAATGTGGCTGCCTTTTGTTAATTTTTTCATTGGTTAACCTCCTATTTAAATTGTTGTTAGTCTACCACATATGGAGATAATGAGCAACGATATTCTTAAATTCTATCAATTTAAGAAATGCGTGTTATACTAGAGATAGCCGATGAAAGAAAAAATACTTATTATTAATAATTTGGTTATTAAATAGGAGGTTATGATGTCTCAATTATCTTTGGAAGAACGATTGAATCGACTAAAAGATAAATACCTTTCTTCTAAAAATCAAGAATTTTCAAATGTTCACTTAAGTAAAGTAAAGAAGAAAAAGAAGAAATTAATAATACTTGAAAAAGAAAGATGTCGCTGTCGATTGGAGAGAGAAGATACTAAAAAAATCGATGATAAAATTGAGAAATTGAAGAAAGAATTGATAGATGTTATGAAGGAGGAATAATATGGAAGAAACTATTCTAATAGTCAGCTTTCTCCTGTTTTTGATTTTATCTAATGTTATCAATAGGATATTTCCTAAATTACCATTACCATTTATCCAGTTGGTCTTTGGGATTCTCTCTGGCTTAGTTTTTCATAAGTCACAAGTCCATATCGATCCTGAGTTATTCCTTGCCTTTGTTATTGCTCCTTTGAACTTTAGGGAAGGTCAAGAAAGTGATATTGGTAGTTTTATAAAGTATCGGACTATTATTCTTTACTTAATCTTACCAACGGTATTTTTAACAGCTATTGTCGTTGGTTATGTAGCAGGGCACCTTTTGCCAGTTAGTTTACCACTTGCGGCATGCTTTGCGCTTGGAGCAGCCTTAGGCCCAACAGATGCCGTTGCCTTTATATCGATTGCTAAGAGGTTTCAATTTCCTAAACGAGCAGAGAATATCCTCAAATTGGAAGGTCTTTTAAATGACGCTAGTGGTCTAGTTTCCTTCCAGTTTGCTTTAACAGCCCTTGTAACAGGTTATTTCTCCTTAGCAAAAGCTAGTCTCAAGTTAGCATTGGCCATAGTGGGTGGTTTTTTAATTGGCTTGCTTTTTGCTTTTCTAATGAGGTTATGTCTCACTGTCCTAGAGAAATTTGATGCTGCTGATGTTACAGGGGCTCTACTTTTGGAATTAACCTTACCTTTTGTTGCTTATTTCGTTGCTGATTTGTTGGGATTTTCAGCTATTATTGCGGTGGTAGTGGCAGGAGTAATGCAAGCAAATCGTTTGAAAAAAGTGACTCTCTTTGATGCTCAAGTAGATCGCGTTACCTCTGTTATTTGGGAAACCTTAAATTTTATTTTAAATGGTTTAGTTTTCTTAATATTTGGAAGAGAACTGACACGTATCATTGGTCCTCTTTTAACAAGTAACGCTTATAGTAATTTTGATCTTATTAGTATTGTTGTTTTAGTTACTTGCACACTTTTTCTAGTCCGCTTTCTAGCAGTTTCTTGCTTTTATGCTTGGAGATCTTTCAAATACCATAAATCATTTAAAAAGTATTGGGGAGAGATTCAACTGTTGACTTTTTCAGGAGTTAAAGGAAGTGTTTCCATAGCAACAATACTCTTATTACCCAAGCACTCAGTCATAGGAGAGTTGGGGTATAGTTTGATTCTTTTCACTGTTGGTGCAGTAACGCTAATGAGTTTTTTAACGGGACTTTTAGTATTACCAAAGTTAGCGCCTCCCTTACAGGTGAAAGATGATTATTTAATACGTCTATCAATTTTAACAAAAGTATTATCTGTCTTAGAAGAAGACGGTAAGAGTTCTGAAAATCAAGCTTCATTTTATGCAGTTATAGATAATTACAATAGCCGTATTCGTCATCTCATTTTAGAACAAGAATCTAGTGACATTAAGAAGGACTTAGCTGAATTGCAACTGATGATGCTTAGTATAGAAAGCGACGGGCTTGAAGCTGCTTATCGTTATAGCAATATTTCTATCAAAGAATATCGTATTTACCAGCGTTATTTAAAATACTTAGAACGTCAAGTTAATCGTAGCTTTGTGTCAAATATCACTTATAGTTTAACGATTCTTATGCGTGTTATTCGTGGTATTGTTCATGAGTTTTTAACATTTGGACAAGGAATACGAAATCGGAAAAAACATTTCAAAAATAGGAAACGGTTGTTAGCAGAAGTCAATCGTCAGCACTTAACAGATTTGTACTTATCAAATAATGAGCTCATTTTAGAAACGCTAGAAGATATGGAAGGTTATTATAATGCAACTTTGATAGATTTCTTACAAAATGAACGCATTCGAGACGCAGAATTAATTAAATCAGGTTTATTTGTAGAACGTGTCATTGCACGCATAACGCCAGATATTTTAAATGAAACTCTAAGAGGATATTACTTGGAACGCAGAACAATCTCTGAATTTGAAAGGGACGGTTTAATTAGTTCTAAAGAGTCTCAAATTTTAAGGGATAATGTCAATGAATTAGAAAGCTATTCATTAAGAGATAGTCAATCTTCTATACCTTATCAATTATTGGATTTAAAAAAATAATTCTGATAACAAAAAAATCAACGAACAATCGTTGATTTTTTGTTATCTTTGGATAAAATCTTTTATATTTAAGGCGGTAGACGGATTTGAACCGACGATCAAGCTTTTGCAGAGCCGTGCCTTACCACTTGGCTATACCGCCATAACAGATAATATTCTATCGAAAAAAAAAAGATTCGTCAAGCCTCTTTCGTAAAATAGCCAATTTTAGCTCTTAAACTTCCTCATATTACCCAAAAAAAGAGATTGATACCTATTGTATCAATCTCTTTTAGATTATTGTCTGATTAAATAATCAAATGCGCCAATGGCAGCTGTGGCACCAGACCCCATGGAAATAATGATTTGCTTGTAGGCAGCATCTGTACAGTCACCTGCAGCAAAAATACCAGGGATATTTGTTGAGCCAAATTTATCAACGACAATTTCTTGACGTTCATTGAGTTCAATGCCGCTATCCTTGAGCCAAGAAGTACTTGGTACAAGACCAATTTGTACAAAAACACCTTCTAAATCAATGTGTTTTTCTTCGTTTTTATCACGATCGGTATAGTTTAAACCAGTGACATGATCTTCACCAACGATATCTTTAGTAGCAACATTCTTAAGAATAGTTAAATTGTCAGTTTTAGCTGCTCGTTCTTGCAGTACTTGGTCTGCTTTGAGCTCAGGTAAGAATTCTAGGACTGTAACATGTTTAGTGACACCGGCTAGATCTAAAGCAGCTTCCATACCTGAATTACCACCACCTATAACAGCAACATCTTTTCCTTCGAAAAGAGGGCCATCACAATGTGGACAGTAAGTAACACCTTTATTGCGGAATTCTTCCTCGCCAGGAACGTTGATATTTCGCCACTTAGCACCCAGAGCTAGGATAGCAGTTTTAGCTTGTAAAATAGCTCCGTTAGCCAGTGTGACCTCAACTAATTCTTTTTTCTCAATGCCAGTTGCTAATTGACTCTTGATAATATCAATATCGTAAGATTTGGTATGCTCTTCAATTTGAGCCATCAATTTAGGGCCTTCTGTGTACAGTGTACCAATCATGTTCTCAATACCAACTGTTTCGATAACTTGTCCACCAAAAGTTTCTGCTAAAATACCTGTTTTTAACCCTTTACGGGCGGCATAAATTGCAGCACTATTACCTGCAGGACCACCACCAATAACTAGAACATCATAGACACCTTTGTCAGCAAATGCTTCAGCATCAAGAGGTCCATCTAGTTGTTCTAAAAGCTGTTCAATTGTAGCACGACCAGAAGTAAATTCTTCTTGGTCCTTATAAACAGTAGGAACAGACATGATACCTTTTGATTTGACTTCGTCTTGATACATGCCTCCTTCAATCATAGTATGAGTGATATTTGGATTCAAAACAGCCATTATATTAAAGGCTTGAACGACATCTGGACAATTATGGCAAGTTAATGAAACATAAGTTTCTAGATTGATAGTTTTCTCAATCCCCTTAATTCGTTTGATAATATCTTCATCAACTTTTGGTGCGCGACCAGAGACTTGCAACAAAGCTAAAATGAAAGATGTGAATTCATGCCCCATTGGCAAGCCTGAAAAAATAACGCGACTTTCTTGCCCTTTTTTTGCAATCCCAAAACTAGGTTGACGTTTTAAATGTGTTGATTCAAGGCTGATACGATCAGACATAGCGACAATTTCATCTAGAAAATCCTTTACTTTTTGAGAATTATCGTTATCTCCTAAATCAGCTTGTAATACAATATCAGATTCTAGCAAATCTAAATATTGCGCTAATTGAGCCTTGATTTCTTTATCTAAGACCATGGATTACCTCCTGGTTATTAAATTTTACCTACAAGGTCTAAACTAGGAGTTAAAGTTTCAGCTCCTTCTTTCCATTTAGCTGGACAAACTTCACCTGGATGTTGGCGGATGTATTGAGCAGCACGGACTTTATCAATGAGAGTACTTGCATCACGTCCGATGCCATCAGCATTAATTTCCATCATTTGGATGACACCGTCTGGATCAATGATAAATGTACCACGTTGTGCTAGACCGTCTTGACCAAGGACATCAAAACCTTGTGAAATAAGGTGTGAAGGGTCACCAATCATAGGATATGTGATAGTACCAACGACATCTGAGTCATCATGCCATGCTTTATGAACAAAATGAGTATCAGTAGAGACAGAATAAACTTCTACATCAAGAGATTTAAGTGTTTCATATTGCTCTTGAAGGTCACCAAGTTCAGTTGGGCAAACAAATGAAAAGTCTGCTGGGTAGAAACAAAAAACTGCCCATTTTCCTTTAACGTCTTCATTTGTAACAGTGATGAATTTTCCATCGTGATAAGCTTGAGCTGAAAATTCAATAATTTCTTTTCCGACTAATGACATAATAATGTCCTCCTTTATTTTTTAATAGCCTAATTATAAACGAAATACTTTTAAATCTCCAATAAAAACGTTTACATTTTTCTAAGAAAAGTATGATTTTTCTAATAGAGTAGAAGATTTTATAGCTTGTCAAATCTAACTTTTTTTGATAAACTATTATAGTTGCTTAAAGTGACAAATACTCATCTTAGATCAATTGTGGTCTTGTTGCCGAAAGGTTAGGCTGCAAGTCGAAGTCTGAGAGAGGAAAAAACATTTTTAAAGGAGAACTTACTCATGGCAGTAATTTCAATGAAACAACTTCTTGAGGCTGGTGTTCACTTTGGTCACCAAACTCGTCGCTGGAACCCTAAGATGGCTAAGTACATCTTCACAGAACGTAATGGTATCCACGTTATCGACCTTCAACAAACTGTAAAATTAGCTGACCAAGCTTACGAATTTGTTCGTGATGCTGCAGCAAACGATGCAGTTATCTTGTTTGTTGGTACTAAGAAACAAGCAGCTGAAGCTGTTGCTGAAGAAGCTAAACGTGCTGGTCAATACTTCATTAACCACCGTTGGTTAGGTGGAACTCTTACTAACTGGGGAACTATCCAAAAACGTATTGCTCGTTTGAAAGAAATCAAACGTATGGAAGAAGAAGGAACTTTTGAACTTCTTCCTAAGAAAGAAGTTGCATTGTTAAACAAACAACGTGCACGTCTTGAAAAATTCTTGGGTGGTATCGAAGATATGCCACGCATCCCAGATGTAATGTATGTTGTTGACCCACATAAAGAGCAAATCGCTGTTAAAGAAGCTAAAAAACTTGGTATTCCAGTTGTAGCTATGGTTGACACTAACGCTGATCCAGATGATATCGATGTTATCATCCCAGCAAACGATGACGCTATTCGCGCCGTTAAATTAATTACTTCTAAATTAGCTGATGCAGTTATTGAAGGTCGTCAAGGTGAAGATGCTGACATTGACTTCGCTCAAGAAGCACAAGCAGATTCAATTGAAGAAATCGTTGAAGTAGTTGAAGGATCAAACAACGACTAACATTTAATTTATTGTAAATCCTAAAACGGGGCAGATGCAAACCGCTCTGTCTCGTTTTTTTAATCATTATTTGAAATTAAGAGGAGAACGAAAATGGCAGAAATCACAGCTAAACTTGTAAAAGAATTGCGTGAAAAATCAGGTGCAGGCGTTATGGACGCTAAAAAAGCATTAGTAGAAACTGATGGTGACCTTGATAAAGCGATTGAATTACTTCGCGAAAAAGGTATGGCTAAAGCAGCTAAAAAAGCAGACCGTGTTGCTGCTGAAGGTTTAACAGGTGTTTATGTTGATGGTAACGTTGCAGCAGTTATTGAAGTTAACGCTGAGACTGACTTTGTTGCTAAAAACGACCAATTTGTAACATTAGTTAATGAAACTGCTAAAGTTATTGCAGAAGGACGTCCTTCAAACAATGAAGAAGCACTTGCTTTAACAATGCCTTCAGGTGAAACTTTAGAACAAGCATTTGTAACTGCAACTGCTACAATTGGTGAAAAAATTTCATTCCGTCGCTTCGCTTTAGTTGAAAAAACTGATGAGCAACATTTTGGTGCATACCAACATAATGGTGGACGTATCGGAGTAATTACTGTTGTTGAAGGTGGCGACGATGCACTTGCTAAACAAGTATCAATGCACGTTGCAGCTATGAAGCCAACTGTTCTTTCATATACTGAACTTGATGCACAATTTGTTCATGATGAATTAGCTCAGTTGAACCACAAAATTGAGCAAGACAACGAGAGTCGTGCTATGGTTAACAAACCAGCTCTTCCATTCCTTAAATATGGATCAAAAGCTCAATTGACTGATGAAGTTATTGCCCAAGCAGAAGAAGACATCAAAGCAGAATTAGCTGCAGAAGGTAAACCAGAAAAAATCTGGGATAAAATCGTTCCAGGTAAAATGGATCGTTTCATGCTTGACAACACTAAAGTTGACCAAGAGTACACACTCCTTGCTCAAGTTTACATCATGGATGATAGCAAAACAGTTGAAGCTTATCTTGAGTCAGTAAATGCTAAAGCAGTTGCTTTCGTACGTTTTGAAGTTGGAGAAGGTATTGAGAAAGCTTCTAACGACTTTGAAGCAGAAGTTGCAGCTACAATGGCAGCAGCACTTGAAAAATAATTAACACTCGCTTTATATTATAATTTGGCAGCAAAATGTTGTCAGTAAATATATTTTAAAATAAGACACTTGGCTTAAGTCAAGTGTCTTATTTTGGTATCGAATTGGTGGATTGGCAAATATTAAAAAAGGAGAGACAGTCATCTCACCTTAACTTTTCTAGAATAGGTTGAAGCCGATAATGGATAATGTTCCCATGATGCATCCAGCTAGTATAACACCTAGCATAACAGCAATAACACTATGTTTAAATTCCCAATCTAGGAGGCTAGCTGCAAGTGTGCCAGTCCATGCTCCTGTTCCGGGTAAGGGAATGCCTACAAACAATAGCAAGGCAATAAACAATCCTTTTTCTCCAGCTACTTTTTCAAGTTTTTGACCACCGCTATGTCCTTTTTTAAGGCACCATGTGAAAAACTTACCAGTATAAGGTTTATCTGCTCCCCATTCTAGAACTTTGCGAGCAAAGAAGAAGATGATAGGTACAGGTAGCATGTTTCCAACAACACCGATAGCTAGCGCTTCCCACAAAGGTATTCCATTAGCGATTGCAAATGGCACAGCTCCTCGTAGTTCCACTAAGGGAATCATTGAAATCAAAAATGTAATAATGTAATTCATTAAATAAAACCTTTCTATGGTATTATTCCATTTTATCTTATCTTGCTAGTAATGACAACTAAAATCCGCGGTCATTCTAGTTTTACTATCCTTAGATAGATTTCATTTCCGTATCTTTTAAAAATTTGATATAATAATAGTCAGTTATAGTCAAAGAGGAAGGAGTGAATTTGTGGCCATAAAAAATACTTCCGATAATATTGAAGAATATATAAAATCATTATTAGAACAATCAGGAATTGCTGAAATAAAGCGTTCCAATTTAGCTGATACTTTTCAAGTTGTTCCTAGTCAGATTAACTATGTCATTAAGACACGGTTTACTGAAAGCCGTGGTTATGTGGTTGAGAGTAAACGAGGTGGTGGAGGTTACATCCGCATTGCTAAGGTTCATTTTTCTGATCAACACCAATTATTTGGAAATATGTTATCAACGATTGGCGAGCGTATCAGTGAACAAGTCTTTGATGATTTGATTCAATTATTATTCGATGAAGAGATAATTACAGAACGTGAAGGAAATTTGATTCTGGCGACATCAGGTGATGACGTCTTAGGAGAGCAAGCCTCTGTTATTAGAGCTCGTATGCTCCGTAAATTATTACAACGATTAGATAGAAAAGGATTCCATTTATGAGTCATTATTCCATAAAATTACAAGAAGTATTCAGATTGGCGCAATTTCAAGCAGCACGCTATGAAAGTCACTATTTAGAAAGCTGGCATCTTCTTTTAGCAATGGTTTTAGTTCATGATTCAGTAGCTGGTTTGACATTTGCTGAATATGAGTCTGAAGTTGCAATTGAAGAGTACGAAGCAGCAACAATTTTAGCTTTAGGTAGAGCACCGAAAGAAGAGATTACCAATTATCAATTTTTAGAGCAATCACCAGCTTTGAAAAAGATCTTAAAGTTAGCAGAAAATATTAGTATCGTAGTAGGAGCTGAAGATGTGGGTACTGAACATGTCTTGCTTGCTATGTTGGTTAATAAAGATTTATTAGCCACACGTATCTTAGAATTAGTTGGCTTTAGAGGTCAAGACGATGGTGAATCAGTTCGTATGGTTGATTTACGTAAGGCTCTAGAACGTCATGCCGGTTTTACAAAAGATGATATCAAAGCAATTTATGAATTACGTAATCCTAAAAAAGCAAAGTCGGGTGCTTCTTTTTCTGATATGATGAAACCACCAAGTACTGCTGGTGATTTAGCTGATTTCACACGTGATTTATCACAGATGGCGGTTGATGGGGAAATTGAACCTGTTATTGGGCGTGATAAAGAAATTTCACGTATGGTCCAAGTCTTAAGTCGTAAAACAAAGAATAATCCTGTCTTAGTTGGAGATGCGGGTGTCGGTAAAACAGCTTTGGCGTACGGTCTAGCACAACGTATTGCTAATGGAAATATTCCTTATGAGCTTAGAGATATGCGTGTTCTAGAGTTAGATATGATGAGCGTTGTTGCTGGAACTCGTTTTCGTGGTGATTTTGAGGAACGTATGAATCAAATCATTGCAGATATTGAAGAAGACGGTCATATTATTCTTTTCATTGATGAACTGCATACTATTATGGGTTCTGGCTCTGGTATTGATAGCACACTTGATGCTGCTAATATTTTAAAACCAGCTTTGGCTCGAGGCACTTTACGCACTGTTGGAGCAACAACTCAAGAGGAATATCAAAAGCATATTGAAAAAGATGCTGCTTTATCCCGTCGCTTTGCAAAAGTTTTAGTAGAAGAACCAAATCTTGAAGACGCATATGAAATTCTACTTGGATTGAAGCCAGCGTATGAAGCCTTTCATAATGTTACTATTTCAGATGAAGCAGTTATGACTGCTGTAAAAGTGGCTCATCGTTATTTGACAAGTAAGAATTTACCAGACTCAGCTATAGACTTACTTGATGAAGCTTCTGCCACTGTGCAAATGATGATTAAGAAAAATGCTCCTTCGCTTTTAACAGAAGTTGACCAAGCTATTTTAGATGATGATATGAAATCTGCTTCTAAAGCTCTAAAAGCAAGTCATAAGGGTAAAAAGCGTAAGCCTATTGCCGTAACAGAAGATCATATTATGGCAACTCTCAGTCGTCTATCTGGTATTCCTGTTGAAAAATTGACACAAGCTGATAGTAAAAAATACCTCAATTTAGAAAAAGAATTGCATAAACGTGTTATCGGTCAAGATGATGCAGTTACTGCCATTAGTCGTGCTATCCGTCGCAATCAATCTGGCATTCGTACTGGTAAGCGTCCTATTGGTTCCTTTATGTTCTTGGGACCAACTGGTGTTGGTAAGACAGAGTTAGCAAAAGCCTTGGCAGAAGTGTTGTTTGATGATGAATCAGCCCTAATTCGTTTTGATATGTCGGAATATATGGAAAAATTCGCAGCTTCTCGCCTGAATGGGGCACCTCCAGGTTATGTTGGTTATGATGAAGGAGGAGAGTTGACTGAAAAAGTACGCAATAAACCATATTCAGTTTTACTTTTTGATGAAGTTGAAAAAGCTCATCCAGATATTTTTAATGTATTATTACAAGTGCTTGATGATGGCGTTTTAACAGATAGTCGAGGACGAAAAGT
This sequence comes from Streptococcus agalactiae, assembly GCF_949788565.1. Classification (NCBI taxonomy): domain Bacteria; kingdom Bacillati; phylum Bacillota; class Bacilli; order Lactobacillales; family Streptococcaceae; genus Streptococcus; species Streptococcus agalactiae. Next base: position 1,749,384 of record NZ_OX460931.1, on the reverse strand, counting down.
TGACTTTTCAAATACTATAATCATTATGACTTCTAATTTAGGAGCAACTGCATTACGTGACGATAAAACAGTTGGTTTTGGAGCTAAGGATATCAGCCATGATTATACTGCTATGCAAAAACGTATTATGGAGGAGCTTAAAAAAGCTTATCGACCGGAGTTTATCAATCGTATTGATGAGAAAGTTGTATTCCATAGTCTCAGTCAAGATAATATGCGTGAAGTTGTGAAAATTATGGTTAAACCTTTAATTTTAGCGCTTAAAGATAAAGGTATGGATCTGAAATTCCAGCCTTCAGCCTTGAAACACTTGGCAGAGGATGGCTATGATATAGAAATGGGTGCTCGTCCACTGCGTAGAACTATTCAAACGCAAGTAGAGGATCATTTATCAGAACTACTATTGGCAAATCAAGTGAAAGAGGGGCAAGTAATTAAGATTGGCGTATCCAAAGGCAAATTGAAATTTGATATTGCAAAATCATAAAACATTCCAGTACCGATGGGTACTGGAATTTTAATATAAAAAGAAAACGTCCAAAATATTTTGGACATTTTCTTATAGATTTATGAAAAGTAAAAGGATCTATATCTAACAATTGCACTTGTAGATATAGGTACGACTGAAAGTCGTTGAAAAATTTTAGGATAAATATATTATAATATCCTAATCTTTTGCTAACTTAAAATAAATCTAAAGATTACCTTAAGATTTCAATCGCTTTTGTAACCACACAATGTCATGCCATTGTTCAAATTTAAATCCGATTTTTGGGAAATGTGCGACTTGATTAAATCCTCTTTTTTTGTGGAATGCAATACTTATATCATTTGGTAAACTGATACAAGCGAGTAGATTAACATACCCTTGGCTAACTAATTCTTTCTCCAATGTATCATATAGTTGGCTACCAATTTTTTTGCTACGTGCATCTTTATCAAGGTAAATAGAAAGCTCGCAAGTCCAGTCATAGGCAGCTCTAGCGTAGTAAGTTGAAGCATATGCATAACCTAATATTTTCCCATTTTCTTCAGCAACTAAATATGGGAAAGATTTGCTGATATTTTTGATACGATTAGTGAATTCCGATATACTAGGAATATCGTATTCAAACGTTATTGTAGTGTCAGCAACGTAGGGAGCATAGATAGCAAGTAATTCTTTAGCATCTGAGGGTAGGACAGGTCTTATAATCATAGATATCACCTAATTATAGTAAATCAAGTTTTTGCAATTCGGAATCAATAGTGTCAAGGACGTGTTGAAGATCCTCTGGATTTTTGACGAAATCAAGTTTGTTACCATCAATCCGAATTTTAGGTGAAACGTCGTAATTTTCATACCATTCTGGATATTCAGAATGGACTTGTTTGTAGTAGTCGTATAACTCTGGGTTAGAATCAACTTGCTCAAAGCTGCGTCCTCGTTTGTCAATACGTTCTAACATTTTATCAAATGAAACATCAATGTAGACTAGCAAATCAGGTCTCTTCTTAGGCATACCTTCTAATTCTTCCAACATATTTGCAAGAAGTTCTTTATAGATATCTAGCTCTGTTTTAGTCACATTTCCATTCTTATAATTTAGAGTGAGGAATAGTTCATCTTCAAAAATAGAACGATCCAAAACATTGTTGTTAGCCTTATAGGCTTCTTTTATAGATTGGAATCGTTTATTTAAAAAGAATATTTGTAGTAAAAAAGCATATTTTTTGGGATCTTGATAGTAAAGATCTAAAACTGGGTTATTATCAACCGCCTCATAGAAAACATCTGTCCCTAGGTGTTGTCCTAGAGCAGCTGCAAGGGAGCTTTTACCTGCTCCAATGGTTCCAGCTAAAACAATCAACATAATTCTCCTTAATTCTGTTATGCTAAAATAATTTGTTATACTTTTGAGTTTTCATTACACAATGATTTATGCTAAATTTGTACAGAGATAGGAAAAAACAGTCAAAGGACTGTTTTTGATTTAGCGTAAACCTGCAAAAAGTTCTTGAACTTCTGCTAGTGTTTCTGCACGTGAAACAGCTCCTCTAATTTTTGCTGCGCCTGATTTTCCACGCAGATAATGAGGTGCTAACCCTCGAAATTCACGAACGGCAATAGTTTCACCTTTTAAATTAACTAGTCGAGTGAGATGATCCTCGGCAACATCTAACATCTTCTCAAATGGTAGGTCAGGAAGGATTTCGCCTGTTTCAAAGAAATGATTAATCTGTGTAAAGATGTAAGGATTGCTACGAGCACCACGTCCAACCATTATAGCGTCAGCTCCAATCTCTTCAATCATAAATTTGGCATCGTGAACAGTACGAATGTCACCATTAGCAATAAAAGGAATACTAGTAACAGCTTTAGCGACCTTGCCAAGTGTTTCATGGTCACACGTGCCAGTATACATTTGTTCACGCGTTCGACCGTGCATAGCAAGTGCAGATACACCAGCAGATTCGGCAGCGAGTGCATTTTCTACAGCATTAGATGAGTCAGACCATCCTGTACGCATTTTTACTGTTAATGGAATGTTAAGTACAGACGTTACCTCTTTAACAATATGATAAATTTTTTCAGGGTCACGTAACCATTTAGCTCCCGCTTCATTTTTAACAACTTTGTTAACTGGACATCCCATATTGATGTCTACGATATCTGCTTTCGTATTACTTTGGATAAAGTCAGCTGCACGTTTTAAGCCTTCTGCATCGCCACCAAATAGTTGAATTGACATAGGATGTTCATTTTCATCGATATGGAGCATATGTAAGGTCTTTTCGTTGTTATAAAGTAACCCTTTCTCAGAAATCATTTCCATAACAACGAGACCAGCACCAAATTCTTTAGCGATAGTACGAAAAGCAGAATTAGTAATACCTGCCATCGGTGCTAGTACGGTACGATGAGGAATTTCAACCTTCCCAATCATAAATGAACTATTTAATTGAGTCATTAATTATCTTCTCCAAATCTTCTTCTGTGAAATAGTAAGTCTGGTTGCAAAATTGACAAGTAATTTCAACACCTTTATCTTCATCCTTCATGGCTTGCAATTCTTTAGTTCCTAAAGTCAATAGAGCGGCTTCAAAACGTTCTTTTGAACAGTCACAGTAGAAGGCTAAAGAGTCTTCCGATAAGCGCTTGTAGTCGTCTTCTCCGTAAATAGCTGAAAGGAGAGATTCTATATGATTTTCAGACTCTAGCAGACTTGAAATAGAAGGCATCTCCTGAATGCGTTTTTCATAGCGAGAAATTTCTTCGTCAGAAGCACCTGGGAGCACCTGAAGCATGAATCCACCTGCAACTTTAACCTTATCCTCGTCATCTAAGAGGACATTTAAACCGATGGCAGAAGGTGTTTGCTCACTTTCGGTTAAATAATAAGCAAAATCTTCTCCAATTTCTCCTGTAATTAGTGGAGTTGTTGAAGTGTAAGGTTGCCCAGTTCCGTAATCGGTAATAACGACAAAGTGTCCATTCCCCATGAAAGGTCCAACTAAGACCTCTCCAGTAGCTGTTTTCTTGATATCAACACCCGTATTTTGGATGTAACCTTTAACATTTCCTTTAGTATCAGCTACAGAAATAATATGACCAAAAGAGCTATCTCCAATAACCTTGACAGTTACTTTACTATTTCCTTTTTGATTTGCTGCTAAAATTTGATTTGCAATTAATGTTCTCCCAAGAGCTACAGTAGAACTTGAAAGTGTCTGATGTTTTTCTTGAGCTGTTCTTACAGTTTCTGTACAATCAAGGACATAAGCCCGGAAAGAACCGGAAGTTGAAATTGATTTTATAATTTTATCCATAAGTCATATTATAGCATAAAAGGCTTATTTTGCATTGGAGATAGTCAGGAAAATATAGATGAAAACGGTATAAATTAATGATATAAAAACGATACTGTGTTTTACAGTATCGTTTTTATTTAGTGGATATGATAGTAAGTTAAGACTCATCAACTTTTTCTTGGGTAGATTTACCTTCGTTGAGTAAGGCTTCAACTATTTTTTTATCACGAATTTTGACAGAATCATTGATTGTTTCAGCCGATTTAATAACAGCAGATTCTAATTGGGCACGTTCCTTACGTCCTTTGTCTATGGCAGCGATAATACCATTATTTTGAGCCACTAAGCTTTCAGCTAATGCAGTGACAGATTTAATAGAAACAGTGGGGCTTTGTGCGGTCTTCTCTAACATCGGAATCGCTTCTTTACTAGTTTCAGCCAGCATCTGCAATGCTGCATTATTAGCGTTGACAATAGCATCAGCAGTGACACCGGATTTGACAGATTGTTGCATCATGCCTAACTGAGCGATTGAGAGTTTCATTGTTGGAATGGTATTTCGACGTAACATGCCAAGTTTTTGACGCATATCTGACGATACTTTGACCAAGTTTCGCATCTGTGGTGTTGTTGCCCATGCAACGTAGAGACGGCTGACATATTCAGTATGTTGCTGTTCGAGGGTATTGATAACTTCAGTCATTCGAGCTAATTGGTTACTTTTAATTTGATACTCGGACGTTTGGCTATCTAATGCTAGAATTTCTTGTTGTAAGTGGCTTGCACGATTGGCAGCCTCGGCTTGACTCGATTCAATAAAAGCAATAACTCCAACCAAATTTTCAATAGATTTAGTATTATCTTCAATGAGCATTTCAGCAGAGACGATATTTCTTGCTAAAGTATCTTCTTGTTTGACAACATTTGCTGCCATCATATCCATTTTTTGCTCGATGTTTTGTGAGTCAAAATAAAATTCCTGTAGCGAGGTCTTGCTTTGTTTGAATAATTTTTGAATCAAGTTTGGTTTTTTCTCTAATTCTGCCGGAGTAGCATCTTTATATTTGGCAATAAATCCATTTAGTTCGCGATTAGCATTTTTTAGTAAATCATCAACTTGAGGAATTTGAATTTTTTTCTGCTCAGACAAGATATGATTAACAGTGGTATTAACGCCTTCTACTGCGGATTGTCCAAAATCAAGGAGCGCATTTTGATCGCCGACAAAAGTATCTACCAAAGCTGGTGTTTTTTCAGAGATAGCAGACTTTTGTGCTGGTGTTAGTTTTTCAAAAAAGGCAATTTGCCCAGTTTGACTTGTTGTCTGGTTGGAAATAATTTCTGTTGTTTTATCTGTTTTAGTGATAGCATTGTCTGCAATTTGGTCAATATCAAAATTAAAGGTATCGCTCATTTATTGTTCCTTTCGTCTTGCATCATTCTTAGGCTAACGTCAAAATCTTTCATATCACTTTCATTCAATTGGCGCAGCGTTTCATCTAAATCTAAATTAAATTTTTTAATTGCTTGTAATGCTTGTTCTAGGCGTTCCTTAGCATTGTTAAAATTTTTAGGAGATTGTTTGATTCTGATGTAGCCAGCCAGAACATCTGTAAAACGTTTCATATTGGCTTGATGAATTGCTGCTAATTCAGCTTTGTTATCTGCCTCTTCAATCTTTTTTAAGATAGCATAGTGATCATCTTGAATATTGTGATAGAACGGTTTTAATTCCGGAGCAATGCGTATCATTTCATCTTCCTGATCAGAAATAGGTTCTAGTTCTGGAGAGGCATGTAGCTTTATTAATTGTTCGTTAATCTCATTACTAAATGTATTTGCTTTTTTGGTGATACGTTTATAGATATTAGGCTCAATGGCTTTTTGTAGTTGGTTTGCTTCATTACGAATTAGGTCCAATTGAGGTAATATTTGATGTGCTAATTTGATATATTCCTTAGAACGATTGTCTTTTTTTAAAATTTCTAAGTGTCTAATGTCTTGGTCAGTCTCTTCAATATCGGATTTTAAAGCTTCAATACGTTGGTTTGATGTAAAACGTTTAAGACGCTTTTTATCATAAACGTAATAGGCACAATAACCACCACCAATAATTAACAGAGTAGCAATCACCTCACTCCAAAAGTCTAAAATCAGGGAAGCAAGAACAACAATACCAAGTAATGTTATTAGATTATGAGAATTTTTGGAATAACGTTTTTTAACCATAATAATATTTAACCTGACTTTCTGTAGTTGTTAATATTTTATCTTAAATGAACTAGTGATGACAAGGGATAACTTTATTTTAACCAAAAATTCCTTAAGCTTAGCCTAAGGAACTCTTTTTAGTTATAATTCTGGGAACAGTTTAGCCAAAATTCGAGGTGTAATAGATTGACCAGGCCCCTCTTGACAGTAGGTGTGCATATACATCAATGGGTTAAAGTTTAGTTCAATGCAAGTAGCATTTTTCTTATCTTTTGAGTATGCTTGAGTGGCATTAGGAATAATTAAATCAACTCCACAAACCCAAGCCCCCATAGCCTCTGCCATCTCAGCTGCTAGTTGTTTATATGTAGGATCCATTGTATTTGTTACATCTATAGAGTCACCGCCAGTGGAAATATTAGAATTACGACGAAGTTCTATTTTTGTTCCTTCTGGAGGGATACTGTTAACAGTGTATCCTTGTTGTTCCAACATTAACTGTTCTACTTCTCCGAGCTCAATAACCTCTAGAGGAGAGCGATGATCATAGCCTCTGAGAGGGTTTTGGTTTTTAAGTTTAACTAGCTGACTAATAGTATGAATACCATCTCCAACGACATTAGCTGCTACCCTAAGCAATACAGCAATACAGTCCCCCTCAAGGACGAAGAAACGGTATTCGGTACCCTCAATATATTCTTCCACAAGAATAGCACTATCTTCGGCAAAAGCGATGTCAATTGCTTTTTCATAAGAAGCTAAGTTAGCTGATGTTTTAAAAATAGAAATGCCTAAACCAAAGTTTGTTGATTTTGGCTTAACGACGATTGGTTTATCTTGGATTTGTGAAAAATAGTTAAGTGCCTCTTTACGGTCAGTAAATTCATCTCCAAAAGGAGTTGGGAAATGCTTTTCATCTAGGATTTTTTTTGTAACAACTTTGTTAGCCATAGCGAGCGGTACAATATAGTTATCTTTTGAGGTCATATTACCATTTTTAACGTACTCAATATGACTATTGTGCCATAATTTTAGGAATTGATCTTGTTCATCCAGCACTTTGAAGTTGACTCCTTTTTGGATAACGTCAAATAGTAGCAATTGGGTAGAAAGTTCCATCGTTTCATATCCCTTTAAGGCGTAGGGAGCTTCCCAAGCATAATCGTGATAAATTTGTCCTTGTCTTTGTCCAAATGTTTCTAAGGAAAGTCCTTCAATCATTTCTAAAAGTTGACCAGCTACCGTTAATTCAGGTGACTGAATTTGCCTTTTTACAGATTCCAATAGGTCTTGATAGTGAGGTGGTAAGTTAAAATGTTGGATAACAGATTGCATAGCATCCACTAAGTCAGAAACTGGTGCTTGATTAGGTAATTTTTCTAATGGATGACTGAGTGCTATAAGGTCATTTAATCTATTGGCTTCCTTGATATCTTGGTCAATATGACTACTAGAATCTATCCACAAAAGCGCCAATAAGAAAAGGTGAACAGTATCAACAGTTTCCTGCGTTATACCGATTGGGCTAAATGGGTTGAGATCAAAAGTGCGAAATTCTAAATATGTAATTCCTTTTTCTAAATAATTACGACAGGACTTACTACCACGGAGACGAACAGGTGAATAAAATTCTTTCTCAGCAATCAATTGCCCACTTTTTACAGCATTTTCTAGATCGTTGACATAATCCTTCAAGCTAGTATAAGAAATACGAATATCTTTATGATTCACATAACCTAAGTGACTATTTCTAAGTGACCGGACAGGGTTATTAAGTTTCTGATTTAAAAAGTCTTCTTCAGCTACCGGGCTCGCTCCATATAGATAAGTTAGTAACCAACGGTAACGTAAAAAATTTTGAGACAATTTCATGTAAAGCTGGTTCTGAAAATCAATAGCATTGTCTGCTTGACTCAATTCAAAGAGAGAAGTTAATAACTCTTGACCTAAACCGAGATTATAGTGAATTCCAGAGATGGATTGTATTAGTTTTCCATAAGTTTTCTCCAAATATTTGCGATAATCATATTCAAAAGCATCCTCTAATTGGGCAATCTGTATGTCTTCTTCCCTCACTTTGGGTGGCATAGAAAGCGGCCATAAGTATTCATCGTGGTTGATAGAGCGTCCAGCAACATCACTTATAGCTTTCAAAAATCGAATGGCTTCTTGGCTATCCTTTGCAATAGGTGTAATGAGTTCTAATTGTGGTTCACTATAATCCGTTTGGATATAAGGATGATAGTTACGACTCCCTAATGTTTTGGGATGGGGTGTTTGAGCAACCCTTTGAGTGGGTTGGTGAATACGAAGGCTTTCTCTCTCTAAGCCAAATGTAGCTTGTAGAATCGGTAGATGAGAGTGGCTTCTTTGTAACAGTTGATCGATAATCACGACAACATTCCTCCTAGTAACAGATGATACTAGTTTATCAAAAAAATAATAAAAACTAAGTTTTACGGCACAGAAAACTAAAATAATCTTATACCGGTGTCATAAAAAATAAAAGATTGAACTTTTGAGTCCAATCTTATTAATCTATAAGTTAAAAAGAGTTTTAGAGTTAATGAGTTTCAATTTTTTTAAGATAACGATAGACGCTTGGTTCGGAGATGTTGAGAACTTCAGCGACCTTTGAAACGGCACCTTTTAATTGGAATACACCTTTTTCGTGAAGTTTAGAAACAATTTCTACCTTAACTTCTTGACTTAAATGAATATTCTGATTTAAAAGACTAGGATCAACAATCTCACTAATAATATCCTGAATATTGCCTGATAGAACTTCTACAGGTTCCTCCTGTTGAGGGAGAGAAATTTTTTGAGGGGACTTAGGTAGTATTTTGTTAACATTTAAATTAACTAAGTCCAGAATATCCAAAGCAAGATTTTGGTATGCAGAAATATCAAGGTTGATACATAACATCCCTTCAAGTTCATTTTGAGCATTCTTGATGAAGAAAGTAGATCCACGAACTTCTTTATTGAGAGGGCTGACAATCGCCTTATAGTTAGTAACAAAATCTTTTTCCTTATAAACTTTATTCTTGATTAAATCAAGGGCGAAAGTCGTTAGAGGTGAACTTATGGTTCGTCCACTAATGTGACTATTAACCAACTCACCAATATAGATATCATTTTCATCTACTACATGCAAAACAATTTCGTAATTATCACCTAAAACATTATGGAGAAACGTTATTATCGTCTTCCAATAGTCTAATTTTTCTTTATCCATATCGTAGTTCCTCTATGCTAATCTTACTATTATAGTAATATATTTATGGTTAAAAGACAATATCAGACTATTTTAAAAGATTAATGTAATAAAAAATTATCGTAATAAAAAAAAGTTAAGAAAATAAAAAATTATTATTGACTATGGTTATGCTTTCAGGTAAAATGTGATTATATTAGCAACTAAGGAGTAATCCATGAGATAAGCCTAATAATTATGTCGGACTTCTTTATTGCACCTTATCCAGTTCGTAGTACAATTAAGTTTCAGTATTACCTAAAGGCGCCTTTATTGAAATTGAAGCAGTAGTACACAGACACTGAGAATAAAAAACTTAACTATTTTTAGCGGGAGTATATTTATGAATATCATTATTGGGACCAGTCTTTTAATACTTGTATTAGCGATTTTCACTTTATTTAATTATAAAGCACCCTACGGAACAAAAGCAATGGGAGCATTGGCATCTGCGGCTTGTGCATCCTTCCTTGTAGAAGCTTTTCAAGATTCTTTCTTTGGTAAAGTTTTGGGATTTCAATTTTTAAGTGAAGTGGGTGGTGCTAATGGTTCACTTTCTGGTGTAGCTGCAGCTATATTGGTTGCTATTGCTATTGGTGTAACCCCAGGATATGCAGTATTAATTGGTTTATCTGTTTCTGGCACAGGTATTATTCCTGGTTTCCTTGCAGGATATTTAGTGGGATTTCTTGTTAAGTGGATGGAAAGAAATATTCCTGGTGGTTTAGATCTCATTTCAATTATTATTATTGGTGCACCATTAACACGTCTTGTCGCAAAACTGTTGACGCCGCTTATTAATAGCACTTTGCTCACCATTGGAGATATCTTAACATCAGGTGCTCATAGCAACCCTATTTTAATGGGGATTATACTTGGCGGGACAATTGTAGTAGTGGCGACAGCACCACTTTCTTCTATGGCATTGACAGCTATGCTAGGATTAACCGGAATGCCTATGGCTATAGGAGCCTTGTCTGTCTTTGGTTCATCATTTATGAATGGTGTACTTTTCCATAAATTAAAACTTGGAAGTCGTAAAGATAATATAGCTTTTGCTGTTGAGCCTCTAACTCAAGCTGACGTGACTTCAGCTAACCCTATTCCAATCTATGTCACTAATTTTGTTGGTGGTGCAGCTTGTGGTATTTTAATTGCCTTGATGAAATTAGTTAATGATACTCCTGGAACAGCGACACCAATTGCAGGATTTGCTGTCATGTTTGCCTATAACCCAATGATAAAAGTACTAATAACCGCTCTAGGTTGTATTATCCTATCTTTACTAGCAGGCTATTTTGGAGGCATTGTTTTTAAAGATTATAAATTAGTTACAAAAGAAGAGCTACAGGCTAGAGATAACTAGTTACTTCATGAAAAGATAATAGTAAATATCATTAACATAGATATGATATCTGACTTGTGATAACTGTTCTTGGTAATTTAAAATTCAACGACTCTAATAAAAAGATCGTTGAATTTTTTTATTGTTAAGAATGCTGGTATCAGTAAATTTCAAGATTTCTTTATCAACTATAATGTTAGTTTTTTACCGTTTTTTTACACTTCTAATAATTATTTTTTTCTTTTTTTCCGATAATATTTGAGGAATTTGGCAAAAAAAAACATTTTTTGCTATAATAAGGTGTCAGACAAACTCGCAGGTGAAATTCCTGCCATGTTTTTCCAGAAAGGATTGGGGAGTCCCAAAAAGGCTCACTCAGTGTTAAATAAATATGACTTCAGTTGTTGTAGTAGGTACCCAATGGGGTGACGAAGGTAAAGGTAAAATTACAGATTTTTTATCTGCTGACGCAGAAGTAATTGCACGTTATCAAGGTGGTGATAACGCTGGGCATACTATCGTTATTGATAACAAAAAATTTAAACTTCATTTAATTCCTTCAGGAATTTTCTTCAAAGAAAAAATTTCTGTCATTGGTAATGGTGTTGTCGTTAATCCGAAATCATTAGTTAAAGAGTTAGCTTATCTTCACGGAGAAGGTGTAACAACGGATAACCTTCGTATTTCAGATCGTGCGCATGTTATCTTGCCATACCACATCAAGCTTGACCAACTACAAGAAGATGCTAAAGGTGATAATAAAATTGGAACAACCATCAAAGGAATTGGGCCAGCTTACATGGACAAGGCTGCGCGTGTCGGTATCCGTATTGCTGACCTTCTTGATAGAGAAGTTTTTGCTGAGCGTTTGAAAATTAATTTAGCTGAGAAAAATCGTTTATTTGAAAAAATGTATGACAGTACACCTCTTGAATTTGATGATATTTTCGAAGAATATTATGAATATGGTCAACAAATTAAGCAATATGTGACTGATACATCCGTTATCTTAAATGATGCTCTTGATGCCGGTAAACGTGTTCTTTTTGAAGGAGCACAAGGAGTTATGCTCGACATTGATCAAGGAACATACCCATTTGTAACATCTTCCAATCCAGTAGCAGGTGGTGTCACAATTGGTTCGGGAGTTGGACCAAGTAAAATTAATAAAGTGGTAGGTGTATGTAAAGCTTACACTAGCCGTGTTGGCGATGGACCATTCCCAACAGAACTTTTTGATGAGGTTGGTGACCGTATTCGTGAGATTGGTAAAGAGTATGGTACAACGACTGGTCGTCCTCGTCGCGTTGGATGGTTTGATTCTGTTGTTATGCGTCACAGCCGTCGAGTATCAGGTATTACTAACCTCTCTCTGAATTCAATTGATGTTCTTTCAGGGCTTGATACGGTGAAAATTTGTGTGGCTTATGACCTTGATGGGAAACGTATTGACTATTACCCAGCAAGCCTTGAACAGCTAAAACGTTGTAAACCAATCTATGAAGAATTACCGGGCTGGTCTGAAGATATTACAGCTTGCCGTAGCTTAGATGATCTTCCAGAAAATGCACGTAATTACGTTCGCCGTGTTGGCGAATTGGTTGGTGTTCGTATTTCTACTTTCTCGGTAGGGCCTGGTCGTGAACAAACAAACATTCTTGAGTCTGTTTGGTCAAATATTTAATATTAAAAGTCTGACTGTACAGTCAGACTTTTTGATGTTTACTTTTTCTTTTTAATAGATAGATACTAATAAGACTTAAGGACTTCCCAGAAATCAATAAAACTACTATAATTGATAAAAAAAGAAGTGAATTGATATTGTGAATCAAAGTATGTAATAATACTAGCGATACAACTGTTAGAATACTACCAGTCATCAATAAGCGTTCCAGAGGATAGTAGCCATGTTGCTTATGCATTTCTAATTTTAATAGTAGACCAGCTGACAATTCTGCTAGGAAGCAAATAGGTAGAGCTATCAAATTAATAAGAATCATAGACCAACCAAATCCTTGACCATAACCTATATATGATAGACTATTTTTGGGAATTGTTGACGTGTGAATTATAAAATCAATCGTAAAGATAATGTCTATAAGAAGTAGTAGCGCTAACAGATAATGTAGTAAGAAGATTGTTCTTAACCGTTTATTAATCAATATTTCATTTCCTCCTACTTATTTACCAATAAGCTTATTATATCATAATGTATAATCAAACATTCGTTAGTACTGATTAAAAGGTTTATGGAGGGGCGGTTACTATTGTTTCATTGAATTAGTAACTTTAACGACGAAATGTTATAATGTTATTAGTTTATAAAAGAGGAGATTGTATGCGTAAATTTTTCCAAGATGTTATTGTAGAGGTGGCTTATTATTTAGAGATTGCTTTGTCAGTTATTCTGGCAACAGCTATTATTTTTTTTAGTTTAGCACTCTTTCATGATTTGTTTAGCATGTTGTCTGTTGATCAAAATGTTGATAAGTTGTTCCAGACTTTCCTTGCTCGCGCCATGACAATAGCAGTCGGGATTGAGTTGATCAAAATGTTTTCAAAACCTTCCCCAGATACTTTAATTGAAGTGTTATTGTTTGCCTTAGCTCGTCAACTTGTAATTGAACATGGTAGTGTTTCAGATTACCTTATGGGGATTGCTTCAGTTGCTATTTTGTTTGCTGTTCGTAAATATCTTTTCACCCATTTTGATGGGTCAAGCAACATTGTTTTACGTGCTAATAACAAAGTCAAAAAAGCTAATATTTTAGCTAGGGTTCAACTACCTTGTCAACCCAATGAAACTTTAGGAGACTTACTTGTTCGTCATTTAAATGATGAGGAAAAGGACGTTGCTATTGGTTCAGTAGTCTATATTAATAACGTTGCATTGCGTGTTGATAGTATGCACGATGGTCTTGTGACGCGTGTAGAAATCATTAGGAGTCTACATTAAAAAATATGAAAAATCATGTATCTTAGGATACATGATTTTTTTGTAAATTAGGTTCAGCACAATTTTGCACACTTAAGTGTGTACTTCTTGGTCTTTTTTAAAACGCTTACAAAAAATATAATAAAGATACAAAAAAACATTACTTAAATAAAGAGAGGTCTTTAGTTATGGAAAACTTCCTAGCTCCCCTTAATTGGTTCTCGCAAAATATCTTGCAGAATCCAGCCTTCTTCGTAGGTCTATTGGTACTCATTGGGTATCTTTTATTGAAGAAACCACTTCATGATGTCTTTGCTGGTTTTATCAAAGCGACCGTTGGATATTTGATTTTGAACGTAGGTGCAGGAGGATTGGTTAATACATTCCGTCCAATCTTAGTTGCTCTTGCTAAAAAATTTAATTTAGAAGCTGCTGTTATTGACCCTTACTTTGGTTTAGCATCAGCAAATGCTAAGTTAGAAACAATGGGCTTTATCAGTGTTGCAACAACAGCACTCTTGATTGGTTTTGGGATTAACATTCTCTTGGTTGCTCTTCGTAAAGTAACTAAAGTCCGTACTCTTTTTATTACTGGTCATATCATGGTACAACAAGCTGCAACAATTTCAGTATTTGTACTGCTCTTGATTCCACAACTTCGTAATGGTTTTGGTGCATGGGCTGTTGGTATCATTTGTGGTCTATATTGGGCGGTAAGTTCTAATATGACCGTTGAAGCAACTCAACGCCTTACAGGTGGTGGCGGATTTGCCATCGGACACCAACAACAATTTGCAATTTGGTTTGTTGATAAAGTTGCGCCATTCTTCGGTAAAAAAGAAGAAAACCTTGATAACTTAAAATTACCAACATTCTTAAATATTTTCCATGATACAGTTGTTGCATCAGCAACATTGATGCTAGTTTTCTTTGGAGGAATCTTAGCTGTCCTTGGTCCAGACATTATGTCTAATGTTAAATTAATCGGACCTGGTGCATTTGTACCAACTAAGCAAGCTTTCTTCATGTACATCCTTCAAACATCATTGACATTCTCAGTTTACCTTTTCATTTTGATGCAAGGTGTACGCATGTTCGTTACAGAATTGACAAATGCCTTCCAAGGTATCTCAAACAAACTTCTTCCAGGATCATTCCCAGCGGTTGACGTTGCAGCTTCATATGGTTTTGGTTCTTCAAATGCAGTTCTTTCAGGATTTGCTTTTGGTTTGATTGGTCAATTAATTACAATCGCTCTACTTGTTGTCTTCAAAAATCCAATCTTGATTATCACAGGATTCGTTCCAGTATTCTTTGATAATGCGGCAATCGCTGTTTATGCAGATAAACGTGGTGGCTGGAAAGCAGCAGTAGCTCTATCATTTATCTCAGGTATTATTCAGGTGGCACTTGGTGCTGTTGCTGTAGGTCTTTTAGGACTTGCAGGTGGTTATCATGGAAATATCGACTTTGAATTCCCATGGTTAGCATTTGGTTACATCTTCAAGTATTTAGGTATCGCTGGTTACGTGATTGTATGTCTCTTCTTCTTAGCTATTCCACAACTTCAATTTATGAAATCTAAAGATAAAGAAGCATACTATCGTGGTGATGCGCCTGCAGAATAATAGAAATTTATAACGGAGGAAATAAAAATGGTTAAAGTTCTTACAGCATGCGGAAACGGCATGGGATCATCAATGGTTATCAAAATGAAAGTCGAAAATGCGCTTCGTCAATTAGGCGTTAGCAACTTTGAGTCAGCATCTTGTTCAGTCGGAGAAGCAAAAGGTTTAGCTGCAAACTACGATATCGTGGTTGCTTCAAACCACCTTATCCATGAATTAGACGGACGTACAAAAGGTCATTTAGTAGGTCTTGATAACCTTATGGATGACAATGAAATAAAAACAAAACTACAAGAAATTTTGTAAGTTAATAGACAAAGGGAGTGAGACAAAAGTTTCTCTCCCATATCTTTAGACTTTTAAGGAGAAATCATGAATTTAAAACAAGCCTTTATCGAAAATGACTCAATTCGTCTTAAATTATCTGCAAGCGATTGGAAAGAAGCAATCAAATTATCAATTGATCCATTGATTGAAAGTGGTGCTGTTGATGCAGAATATTACGATGCCATTATTGAATCTACAGAGGAATTTGGTCCGTACTACATTCTTATGCCGGGTATGGCGATGCCTCATGCACGTCCAGAAGCAGGCGTAAAACGTGATGCATTTTCATTAATTACATTAACAGAGCCAGTAGTCTTTCCAGATGGCAAAGAAGTCTCAGTATTGTTAGCACTTGCTGCAACAAGTTCAGCTATTCATACTTCTGTTGCTATCCCTCAAATTATTGCCCTTTTTGAATTGGAAAATTCAATTCAGCGCTTGACGGAATGCCAAGAAGCAAAAGAAGTCCTTGCAATGGTAGAGGAATCAAAAAACAGCCCATATTTAGAAGGTTTAGATTTAGAAAGCTAATCAATAAACTGATATTAATAGAAAGGATAGGACCTATAAAAAATCTCTGTGATAAGAAACTCTTTGCCACAAATAAAGTGAGTATTTTTATCAGGTCCTTAGAATAAACAACATGACAAAACGTTTACCAAATTTACAAGTTGCACTTGACCACTCAGATTTACAAGGAGCTATCAAAGCTGCCGTATCAGTAGGACATGAAGTTGATGTTATTGAAGCTGGAACTGTTTGCCTTCTTCAAGTAGGTAGTGAATTAGTTGAGGTCCTTCGCAGTCTCTTCCCTGACAAAATAATTGTTGCTGATACAAAATGTGCTGATGCTGGTGGGACTGTTGCTAAAAATAATGCTGTTCGCGGTGCAGACTGGATGACTTGTATCTGTTGTGCTACTATTCCAACAATGGAAGCAGCCTTAAAAGCTATCAAAGAAGAACGCGGCGATCGTGGAGAAATTCAAATCGAACTATATGGTGATTGGACTTATGAGCAAGCGCAACAATGGTTGGATGCAGGTATTTCACAAGCCATTTATCACCAATCTCGTGATGCGCTTCTTGCTGGCGAAACATGGGGAGAAAAAGATCTTAATAAGGTTAAAAAATTGATTGATATGGGCTTCCGAGTTTCTGTAACTGGTGGTTTATCAACTGATACTCTTCAATTATTTGAAGGTGTTGATGTCTTTACTTTTATTGCGGGTCGTGGTATTACAGAGGCAGATGATCCAGCCGCAGCAGCACGTGCATTTAAGGATGAAATTAAACGTATTTGGGGGTAATGTATGACACGTCCAATAGGAATTTACGAGAAGGCAACACCAAAACATTTTAACTGGTTAGAACGCCTACAATTTGCTAAAGAATTGGGATTTGATTTTGTAGAATTATCCATTGATGAGTCAGATGAACGTTTGGCACGTTTGGAGTGGTCAAAAGAAGAACGACTTGAGTTGGTCAAAGCTATTTTTGAGACAGGAGTTCGTGTTCCAACAATTACATTTAGTGGTCATCGTCGTTTCCCAATGGGATCTAATGATCCTGAGAAAGAAGCGCGTGCGATGGATATGATGAAAAAATGTATCGTCTTTGCTCAAGATATTGGTATTCGTAATATTCAATTAGCAGGATATGATGTGTACTATGAAGAAAAATCTCCAGAGACACGTGCACGCTTTATTAAGAATCTTCGTCAAGCTTGTACTTGGGCCGAAGAAGCACAAGTTATTCTGTCTATTGAGATTATGGATGACCCATTTATGAATTCCATTGAAAAATATTTGGCTGTGGAAAAAGAGATTGATTCTCCTTATCTCTTTGTCTACCCAGATACTGGAAATGTATCAGCATGGCATAATGATCTTTGGAGTGAATTTTATAATGGACATCGCTCAATTGCAGCGCTTCATATTAAAGATACCTATGCTGTTACCGAAACGTCTAAAGGTCAATTCCGTGATGTTCCATTTGGTCAAGGGTGTGTTGATTGGGAAGAAATGTTTGCTGTCATTAAGAAAACAAATTATAATGGTCCATTCTTGATTGAAATGTGGTCGGAGAACTGTGAGACTGTAGAGGAAACACGTGCAGCCATTAAAGAGGCGCAAGATTTTCTTTACCCATTAATGGAGAAAGCAGGAGTGAAATAATATGGCAAAATCATTGCAAGAAATGCGTGAACGCGTGTGTGAAGCTAATAAATCACTACCAGTTCATGGTTTAGTTAAATTTACTTGGGGTAACGTTTCTGAAGTTGACCGCGAAGCAGGATTGATTGTTATCAAACCTTCAGGAGTTGACTATGACCAATTGACACCTGAAAATATGGTTGTCACAGACTTAGAGGGAAATATAGTGGAGGGGGATTTGAATCCATCATCTGATCTTCCAACTCATGTTCAACTTTATAAAGCATGGCCAGAAGTCGGTGGTATTGTTCATACTCATTCAACAGAAGCAGTTGGCTGGGCACAAGCGGGTCGCGATATTCCATTTTATGGAACAACACATGCAGATTATTTTTATGGGCCAGTACCATGTGCTAGGTCACTTAGTGAAGATGAAGTTAACACTGCTTATGAAAAAGAAACAGGTAGTGTTATTATAGAGGAATTTGAACGTCGGAATTTAGATCCAATGGCTGTTCCTGGTATTGTTGTACGTAATCATGGACCATTTACTTGGGGGAAAGATCCAGCACAAGCAGTTTATCACTCAGTCGTTCTTGAAGAAGTTGCCAAGATGAATCGTTTCACTGAACAAATTAATCCACGTGTTGAACCAGCTCCAAAATATATTATGGATAAACACTATTTACGTAAGCATGGACCAAATGCTTATTATGGTCAAAAAGGACAAGAACATTAAGGAGAATAATATGAAATACTTTTTAGATACTGCCGATGTTTCTGAAATTCGTCGTCTTAATCGTTTAGGAATCGTTGATGGTGTTACTACCAATCCTACTATTATTTCACGTGAGGGGCGTGACTTTAAAGAAGTTATTAACGAAATTTGCCAAATCGTTGATGGCCCAGTTAGTGCAGAAGTGACAGGTTTAACTTGTGATGAAATGGTTACCGAAGCTAGAGAAATCGCTAAGTGGTCACCAAATGTTGTTGTTAAAATTCCAATGACTGAAGAAGGTTTAGCAGCAGTTTCACAATTATCAAAAGAAGGTATAAAGACAAATGTGACATTAATATTTACTGTGGCTCAAGGGCTTTCGGCAATGAAAGCTGGTGCAACCTTTATTAGTCCTTTTGTGGGTCGTCTTGAAGATATTGGAACAGATGCTTATGCTTTGATTCGTGACCTTCGTCACATTATTGATTTTTATGGTTTCCAATCTGAGATTATTGCTGCTAGCATTCGTGGATTGGCGCATGTGGAGGGCGTCGCTAAATGCGGTGCGCACATTGCCACTATTCCAGATAAAACATTTGCATCACTATTTACTCACCCGCTTACTGATAAAGGGATTGAAACTTTCTTAAAAGATTGGGATAGTTTCAAGAAGAAGTAGTGTTACGATAAAGCAAACTCTTAATTATACTAGTGCAAGACAAACTTTGATAATGGGTTTGTCTTTTTTTATAATCTTCTCCAATAAGAACACTTATTTTCATTTTTCTTATTAAATGATATAATACGGATAAATTAAGTCTAATTAGAATAAGGAAATAGAGATGTTTGAGAAGGTAACCATTAGTGATATTGCAAATTTAGTAGGTGTGTCAAAAGCTACAGTTTCCTATTATCTCAATGGGAACTATAAGAAGATGTCTCTGCAAACGAAAGAAAAAATACGTTTAGCTATTAAGGAGACTGGTTATCAACCAAGTAAGATTGCTCAAAGTTTAGTTACAAAAAATACCCGTACTATTGGGGTCGTTATTGCTGATATTACTAATCCCTTTATTTCGTCTGTGATGAAGGGAATACATGATACTTGTCAACAATTTGGTTACTCGGTTAACTTTACTAACTCGGATAATGATATTGACATTGAGTTGGAAAATTTAAACCGTTTAAATCAGCAAAACGTTTCAGGAATTATTTTAGATTCTGTAGATCCTAATCATTCATTTATAGAAACTTTGAGTAATGATCGTCTTGTCATGGTTGATAGACAAGCTAAAGATATTAAGGTAGATACTGTAGTATCCGACAATAAAGAATCGACTCAAATATTTCTTGAAAAAATGCAAGAAGCTGGGTATCATGACATCTATTTTGTCACTTATCCCATTGAAGGGATTTCAACCCGTGAGCTTCGTTATGAAGGTTTTAAAGAAGTGGTCAGTTCAAATCCTGATAAGTTGATTGTTATCACTGAAGATGGTAGTACACAGAGAATTCTTGATATTATTGAACATTCAGAGCAAAAACCAGGGTTCTTAATGATGAACGGTCCAACTCTTTTGAATTTTATGAAAAAATTAAATCAATCAACGGTCAGCTACCCTGAGGATTATGGCCTTGGGAGTTATGAAGATTTAGAATGGATGCAGGTACTTACACCAAACGTTTCCTGTATAAAACAGGATTCATATGGCATTGGTTGCCTGGCTGCCCAATGTTTAATTGAAAAAATTAGTCAAGGAAACGAGCCAACTACTGCAAGGTTACTAGAAGTAAAAAATCAAATCGTTATTCGTCAATCTTTTTAAAAATGTTTGCGAGAGCAAGCATTTTTTTATAAAAAAGCAAAAAACACTATGTAAACGCTTGCTTTTATAAAAAATGATAGTATAATAGAATTATAAATGAGTTAACCGTTTAACTTAAGAATAGGTAAGCTTTTAACCAACCATCTCTAACTCTCTTAACTCAAATGTTTTTATTTTTTTGCACCATTAGTTAAACGGTTAACTCAAGTTTTATCTTCACCAAAGGAGGATAGAATGAAGATTAATAAATTATTGTCAGACAGACTTGAAGCTTGTTATTCAGTTTGTCGTTTGCAAAATCAAGACTATGATTTTTTATTAGTAGCTTCAGAGGTTGATCAAGCCTGCTTTGCTTATGATTTGAATAGCGATTTAGCAAAAATTGTTGTTTGGGAAGATGTGGGAGGTACCATGAGTATTATTCCAATTCCCGGAACCATGGATTTTTTGGCAACCCAGAAATTTTACCCAGGGTTTAAGGCCAAAGATTGTCAGGTTGTTTATGCAAGTTTTCAAGGAGATCATTGGGACATTTGTAACGCATTTGATTTTCCGTATTTACATCGCTTTGATCTCATTAAAGGTAAAGAAAATCAACTTTACTTTATAGGTTGTACAATTGCTAACAGTAAAGCCTACACTGAGGATTGGAGTGATAAAGGCCGAATTTTTGTTGCTCGTTTTAATACTCAAAACCATACATTGGAAGGATTGCAACAATTGCCTCAAACTTTATTAAAAAATCATGGATACTATGCCATTCAGGATGAAGGATATTCATTGATTACTTCAGTAGAAGGGGTATTCAAACTCACTTATCCAGAATTTTCTACTACAGGCGACTGGCAATTAGAACGGCTTTTCGATGAGGAGACAAGCGATGTGGTGAAAGTGGATATTAATCAGGATGGCAAGGATGAGTATATGATTATCCAAGGTTTTCATGGAGATCGTTTACGTATCTTCACAGAAGATTTCGGTCGAGAATTATTCCATTATCCAGAAAAAACCCCATTTGGTCACGCTATTTGGAGTGGTCGTTTACTTAATCAGACTTGTTTTGTATTCGGGTGGCGATCAGAAAAAGCAGAATTAAGGCTTTTTCACTTTGTAGATGGGCACTTGGTTTCAGAATTAGTAGATGCAAAAGCAGCTTCTAGTAATGTCTTAGCTTTTGAAAAAGATGGAAAAGCTTATCTTTTCTCAGCCAATAACGGACGTGGCGAAGTTGCTCTTTATCAATTAGTAAAATAAATTTAAGAAGGAGACAATATGGACAAGAAAAAAATCTTAGTAACGGGTATTGTGCCTAAAGAAGGTCTAAGAAAGCTTATGGACCGATTTGATGTTACTTATTCAGAAGATCGCCCATTTTCACGTGACTATGTGTTAGAGCATTTATCTGAATATGACGGATGGTTACTCATGGGACAAAAAGGCGATAAAGAGATGATTGATGCAGGTGAAAACTTACAAATTATTTCTTTAAATGCGGTTGGTTTTGATCATGTAGATACTGCGTATGCTAAAGAAAAAGGAATTGTAGTCTCTAATTCCCCTCAAGCAGTACGAGTTCCGACAGCGGAAATGACTTTTGCTTTAATTTTAGCTGCCAGTAAGCGCCTTGCATTTTATGATAGTATTGTAAGAAGTGGAGAGTGGATTGATCCGAGCGAACAACGTTATCAAGGTTTGACTTTGCAAGGTTCAACATTAGGTATTTACGGAATGGGACGCATCGGTTTGACAGTCGCAAATTTTGCTAAAGCATTTGGGATGACTGTTGTTTACAATGATGTTTATCGACTTCCTGAAGATAAGGAAAAAGAGCTTGGTGTAACCTATCTCGAATTTGATCAGCTTATTGAAACAGCTGATGTCATAACCATCCACGCCCCAGCATTACCATCAACAATCCACAAATTCAATAAAGATGTTTTTGCTAAGATGAAAAATCGAAGCTACTTAATCAACGCTGCTAGAGGCCCAATCGTTTCTGAAGAAGCACTTATTGAAGCTCTGAAAGAAGGTGAAATCGCGGGTGCGGGATTAGATGTTTTTGAGAATGAACCACAGGTATCTGAAGGCTTGAGAAGTCTTGATAATGTTATCATGAGTCCACATGCTGGGACAGGTACTATTGAGGGACGTAGAACTTTGGCTGAAGAAGCAGCTGACAACATCATTGCCTTCTTTGATGGCAAGCCACAAAATATTGTCAATAAATAATTGGCTAGTGAGCGCAGAGCCATCTTTTGAAAAAATGGGACCTCCCATTTTTTTACGGGTAAATGTAAGCGCTTAATAATTTAATAAAGGTGAACTTATGCTAGAAGCTTTACATAAATTCTTTGAAGTTTTTGGTGCAGCAACTGTTGTACCCGCTATGATTTTTATTGTCAGCCTTTTTCTAAAGGTCAATCCAAGGCGAGCTTTCTTTAGCGCCTTACGAGCTGGTGTTGGACTCACAGGCTTTGGTTGGATTATATCAGCTTTTGCTCCTATGGTGACTAAGTATATCCAGCAGATGGTTAAAACTACTGGGCTCCATTTACCAATTGTAGATATTGGTTGGCAGGCTGGTTCTCTTACTGCCTTTTCTTCTGAGATTGGCCTCTCTTTCTTTGTTTTTGGCTTGCTAATTGAATTGGGGCTTTTCTTGCTTGGGATTACCCGAGTATTTGTCCCATCTAATCTTTGGAATAACTTTGGCTATATGATTTGGGGTACAATGGCCTATGCAGCAACAGGTAATTTTATATTGTCTTTCGCATTTATGGTTTTTGTCTTACTCTATTCATTAGTGATGTCAGAAGTATTGGCAGATCGATGGTCGGAGTATTACGGTGTTAAAAATGCAACGATCAACTCGATTCATAATATTGAAACCCTTATTCCAGCTCTTATTCTTGATCCTCTTTGGAACCTACTTGGTGTCAATAAGGTAAAGTTGAATCCAGAATCATTAAAGACTAAGTTAGGGATATTTGGTGAGCCAATGACACTTGGTTTTATACTTGGTGTGATTATTGGTGTATTAGGTAGTTTACGTAACCTTGCAAGTATTGATACTTGGGGAGGTATACTTGGTTTTGCAGTTGCTCTTGCAGCGGTTATGACTATTTTTCCTTTGATTACGGGGGTATTTGCTAGTGCTTTTGCTCCTCTTGCTGAAGCAGTTGAACGCAATAAGAAAAAAGAAAGTCAAGCTGAGCAAGGAGCACTGGATAAAAAACGTTGGTTTATTGCAGTTGATGACGGTGTTGGTTTTGGTGAACCAGCAACTATTATCGCAGGTCTCATTTTAGTACCAATAATGGTTGTTATTTCCTTGATTTTACCTGGAAATGAAGCTTTACCAGTCGTTGACCTTATTGCTATCCCTTTTATGATTGAAGCTATGATAGCTGTGTCAAAAGGAAATATTCTTAAAGCTATTTGAATGGAATCATATGGTTTTCACTAGGTCTTTATGCTGCTAGTGCCCTAGGTCCAATCTACACAGAAGCTGTTAAGCATTTTGGAACTGCTTTACCAGCAGGGGTAACTTTGATTATGAGCTTTAATCTCCTAGCTCATCCTTTGACAGCTCTAGTCTTCTTTGCTTGGATATCTGGGAATCCACTCTATATTGGTGTGACAGTTATTATCTATCTTGCTTTCTTGTTCTTGCTTCGTACTCGTCGTGAATCTATTTACGCATACCTTAAAACTATGGCTGATAAGAATAGCGGATATGAAGGTAGTTGTGAAAAAATCTTTATTGCTGAAGATTAAAAATCTGTTGGAGGAATACTCATGAAAAAAATTGATGGACATGCTCATATTGTTGATACAATTGCAGGATTTAATGGTAAAGGACGTCTTAATGCCCTTGGAAACGGTTATGCTATTTGGGATGATGGTGATTTAATTAAGCTCATCCCAGACGAATACGGTGACAAAGCATTTACAGCTGAAGCTTTTTTGAAGTATATGGATGCTAATGGTGTAGATAAAGCAGTCATTTTGCAAGGTCATCTTAATGGCTATCAAAATTATTATACGCATTTAGCTATTAAACGTTATCCAGAACGTTTTACAGGCGCATTCTCTGTTGATCCATTTGCAGATAATGCAATGCAAATTGTAAAACGTCATGTTGAAGTCCTTGGTTTTCGAGCTATTAAATTTGAAATTAGTCAAGGAGGGGGTATCCATGGATACCGTGGACAAAAAACGCCTTTCCGTCTTGATACAGACCCACATGTGAGTCGTATTTTGACTTATCTGTTAGACTATCCAGGATTTGTAGTTACAGTTGATTATGGCAATTGGGATCAAATTAGTCACCAACCTGATGCTATTGCTAATTTAGCTCGCCTTTATACGAGTCTCGATTTTGTTGTTTGTCACCTCTCTTTTCCACATGTTGAGCATTCAAATCGATTGCGTGCTGAACTTAATATGTGGAAAAACTTCAACAATATCTATACTGATATTTCAGCTATTCAAGATATTGATGCCCCAGATAGTTTTCCTTTTCCAAAATCAGAACAAAATGTACGTATTGCTAAAGAAGTTCTTGGGGCTAAGCGTATCATTTGGGGAACTGATTCTCCATGGTCAGCGACCTTCAATACTTACGAAGAATTAGCTACTTGGCTAGAGAATGTTGATATTTTCAGTCAAGAGGAACTAGAAGATGTTATGTACAATAATGCTGAGCGTGTTTACTTTAAAGAAGAACATGTAAAGGCTAACAGAGCAGGTATAGATGATACAACCAAAGAGCTTAATCTCTATTAGAAGAGTTTTCAAGGTACAAGAGTTTCTTGTACCTCCTTTTTAAATCAACAATGAGGAGACAAATTATGACTTATTACCTTAGTATTGACTACGGCGGTACAAATACCAAGGCGCTTATTTTTGACAAATTAGGACACCAAATCGCTGTTTCGAGTTTTGAAACTTTAAAAAATGAGGCTCAATCTGGTCATCGTCAAGTAAACCTTGTTAAAACGTGGAATGCTATAACTTCTGCTATTAGAGAGGTTATTCAAATCTCAAAACTCAGCCCTGAGCAGATTAGTGCAGTAGCATGTATTGGACATGGGAAAGGTCTTTATCTGCTAGATAATAAGTTGGAGCCACTTGAACAAGGAATTTTGTCTACAGATAATCGTGCCAAAGATTTGGCGCAATATTTCGAATCTAAACTTGATAATATTTGGGAGTTGACTCGGCAACATATTTTCCCTTCACAAAGTCCAGTTATTTTACGTTGGCTTAAAGATTATCAGCCCGAAACCTATAAATCAATAGGGGCGGTCCTTTCTGCAAAGGACTTTATTCGGTATAAGCTTACAGGAAAAGTACAGCAAGAATATGGTGACGCTTCAGGTAATCATTGGATAAATTTCCAAACAGGAACTTATGATCCAGCTATTTTAGATTTTTTTGGCATTAGAGAGATAGAAAACTCACTTCCTGAACTTATAGATAGTGCAGATTTAGTTCCTAGGGGAATTAGTTCTCAAGCAGCAAAAGAGACTGGTCTTGTAGAAGGGACCCCCGTTGTTGGAGGGCTCTTTGACATCGATGCTTGTGCTCTTGGATCAGGTGTTTTAGAGTCAGATACTTTTAGTGTTATTTCGGGAACTTGGAATATTAATACATATCCAAGTTTAAAACCAGCAAAGCAAGATAGTGGTCTTATGACTTCCTATTTTCCAGATCGTCGTTATCTCTTAGAGGCAAGTAGCCCTACTTCTGCAGGGAATCTTAATTTTATGTTAAAAATGCTCATGCATCAAGAAATTGATAACGCTAAATCTAGTGGAGGTTCTATCTATGATAATTTAGAAGAATTTCTCACTCATACTGATGCTACACATCATGGACTTATTTTCTTTCCGTTTCTTTACGGTAGTAACACATCACAAGATGCTAGCGCTTGCTTTTTTGGGCTAACAACTAAATCGACGAAATCTCAGATGATACGTGCGGTATATGAAGGTATTGCGTTTGCACATAAGCAGCATATCACTGATTTAATAAAAAGTAGGGGCAGTGTGCCAAAAATAATTCGTTTCTCTGGCGGAGCTACCAACTCACCAGCATGGATGCAAATGTTTTCTGATATCTTAAACCTTCCTATTGAAACAGTAGAAGGCACAGAATTAGGAGGATTAGGAGGAGCTATTTTAGCACGTCATGCTTTAGATAAGATTTCGTTAAAGGAAGCAGTCCAAGATATGGTTCGTGTAAAAGCTATTTATAAACCTCAATTATCCGAAGTAAAGGGGTACGAAAAAAAATATCACGCCTACCAAAAATTATTGGAAACACTGGATCCTATTTGGTCGGAACTGGGTCATCTGAATAAGTAGGGATATCAAAGGAGTTGTTATGAAACAAGAAGATATTATTATCAATAGTATTGTATTCAAAAAACAGTTAGACAAAGGTTTTACACAAGTTCAGCTCATTAAGTTAGTAAAGGATTTAGGATTTTCACGATTTGAGATACGTCAAGAATTGCTTCAAGATCCAGATAGAGAGCTTCCCGCTTTAAAAGCAGAGGCTGACTTTTATGATATCAATCTTTACTATAGTGCTAATGAAGACCTTATCAAAGGAGGGAAAGTTAATCCTTATCTTAATAAAGGCCTTAAAGAAGCATCACAGTTAGGAGCTCCTTTCATTAAGCTAAATGTTGGACAAACCAGAAACTTAAGTAAAGAAGAGTTAGAACCTCTTAAAGAGATATTGAAAAGCCAAACTATTGGTATAAAGGTGGAAAATAATCAAGACCCTAAAGCAGCTACAGTGGAGAATTGCCAATATTTTATGACTCTAGTGAAAGAATTACAAATACCAATAAGTTTTGTTTTTGATACTGCTAATTGGGCCTTTATCAACCAAGATCTATACCAAGCGGTAAATAGCTTAGCTTGTGATACCACCTACCTTCACTGTAAAAATTTTTTACAGATAGCTGGAAAGCCTCACCTCTCGAAGAGCCTCTTCGAAGGAGAGATTGATCTGACTGATTTGTTAAAGAGTTTCTCTAATTGTGAGTATCTAGCTCTAGAATACCCCACAGAGTTGGAGGTATTAAAAAGGGATGTTCAACGTTTAATCTCTATCAGCAATAGTCAAAACTTTTAATGAAAAGGCTTTAAAAAGATGTTATAATAAGTCTGTATGAATTCGAGTAGAAAAGAGGTATATTCTTGATTATTCTCGATAAAAAAAGTTATGACCTCCTCTTTTACCTATTGAAATTAGAGGAACCTGAAACAGTTATGGCAATTGCCAACGCACTTAATCAGTCTAGGCGTAAAGTGTATTATCACTTAGAGAAGATAAACGATGCACTGCCTAGCGATGTGCCTCAGATTGTTAGTTATCCACGTGTAGGAATCTTGCTAACAGAAAAACAAAAAGCAGCCTGTCGTCTTTTATTAGATGAAGTGACTGATTATAGTTACGTCATGAAAAGTAGTGAGAGGTTGCAGCTGTCTTTAGTATCTATCGTGGTAGCTAAGGACCGCATAACGATTGATAGGTTGATGCAACTAAACGATGTTTCTCGAAATACTATCTTAAACGATTTAAACGAATTAAGAAGTGAGTTAGCAGAGAAAGAATATAATTTACAGTTACAATCAACAAAATGTCGCGGTTATTTTTTAGATGGTCACCCACTGTCCATTATCCAGTACTTATATAAGCTCTTAGATGATATCTACCATAATGGAAGCAGTAGTTTTATAGACCTTTTTAATCATAAACTGTCTCAAGCTTTTGGTGCCAGCACTTATTTTTCTAAAGAGGTTCTTGATTATTTTCACCATTATCTCTTCATTTCTCAACGAAGTCTAGGTAAGAAAATCAACAGTCAAGATGGTCAGTTTATGATTCAGATTTTGCCTTTTATACTAATGGCTTATCGAAAGATGCGATTAAGTCCTGAAGTACAGACCTCTCTTAATAGTGATTTTAGCTTGGTTTGGCAACGTAAGGAATATGAGATTGCTAAAGAGTTGGCTGATGAGCTGGAAGAAAATTTTCAGTTATCACTGGATGAGATTGAAGTGGGATTAGTGGCCATGCTTATGCTTAGTTTCCGCAAGGACCGTGACAATCATTTAGAGAGTCAGGATTATGATGATATGCGAGCTACTCTAACCAGTTTTTTGAAAGAATTGGAAGAACGATATCACCTTCACTTTGTTCATAAAAAGGACTTACTAAGACAACTTCTTACTCACTGCAAGGCACTCTTATATCGTAAACGTTATGGTATTTTTTCTGTTAATCCTTTAACAGAGCATATTAAAGACAAATATGAAGAACTTTTTGCCATAACCTCGTCTTCTGTAAAGCTTTTAGAGAAAGCTTGGCAAATCAAATTGACCGATGATGATGTAGCATATCTAACGATTCATTTAGGAGGGGAACTTCGTAATAGTCAACAATCTCCTAATAAACTTAAGTTAGTTATTGTATCTGATGAAGGAATAGCGATTCAGAAACTTCTTTTAAAGCAATGTCAACGCTACTTAACAAACAGTGATATAGAAGCTGTTTTTACAACCGAACAGTATCAAAGTGTGAGTGATCTTATGCATGTAGATATGGTTGTCTCTACTAGTGATGCTTTAGAATCTCGTTTTCCAATGTTAGTAGTTCACCCTGTTTTGACCGATGATGATATTATTCGCTTGATTCGCTTTTCTAAAAAAGGTAACTGTGCAAATAGTAATCAATTTACCAATGAACTTGAAAAAACGATTGCTCAATATGTCAAGGAAGATAGTGAACGCTACGTGCTGAAATCTAAGATTGAGAAACTTATTCATCAAGAATTGCTCCAAGACGTCCTTCCCCTTCAAAGTACAGTTTGTTAAAATATAATTTTATGGTAGCCTCTCAGCTTTTCTGAAGACAGAAAAAGAAGCTGGGGCTTTTTTGGTGCTTTTAAACAATGTGCTAGATATTTAATCCCAATGAGTTCCTCTATGACATGATAATTAAAGTTGAGAAAGCTAGTACTTTTAATGGGAGTACTTTTTATTTGTGCTTATTTTAATTAAAATTATGAGTCTAATTTGGAACAGACAGCCCAGTTTTGAACACATAAATGTGTGACACTTGGTCTTTTTTTCAAAAGTGTTTGAACTTATACTAGTAGATGTAAGAAACAATTAATCAGGAGGAAATAAAATGCCTAACGTTAAAGATATTACTAGAGAATCATGGATTTTATCAACATTCCCAGAATGGGGAACATGGCTAAACGAAGAAATTGAAGAAGAAGTTGTTGCTGATGGCAACTTTGCAATGTGGTGGTTAGGAAACTGTGGTGTTTGGATTAAAACACCAGGTGGTGCTAATGTTGTTATGGACCTATGGTCAAACCGCGGTAAATCAACAAAAAAAGTAAAAGATATGGTTCGTGGACACCAAATGGCTAATATGGCAGGTGTTCGTAAACTCCAACCAAACTTACGCGCACAACCAATGGTTATTGATCCATTTGCTATTAATGAATTGGATTACTATCTTGTTTCACATTTCCACAGTGACCACATTGATATCAACACTGCGGCAGCCATTATTAATAATCCTAACTTAGACCATGTTAAATTTGTTGGGCCATATGAATGTGGTGAAATTTGGAAAAAATGGGGAGTTCCAGAAGAACGAATCATCGTGATTAAACCAGGTGAATCATTTGAGTTTAAAGACATCAAAGTTACTGCTGTTGAATCATTTGACCGCACTTGCTTAGTGACACTTCCAGTAGATGGTGCAGAAGAACATGATGGAGAACTTGCTGGTTTAGCCGTGACTGATGAAGAAATGGCTCGTAAAGCAGTTAACTATATTTTTGAAACACCAGGTGGAACAATCTACCATGGAGCTGACTCACATTTTTCAAATTATTTTGCTAAACATGGTAAAGACTACAAGATTGACGTAGCTATTAACAACTATGGTGATAACCCAGTTGGTATTCAGGATAAAATGACTTCAATCGATCTTCTTCGTATGGCAGAAAATCTCCGTGCCAAAGTCATTATTCCTGTACACTACGATATCTGGTCTAACTTCATGGCTTCTACAGACGAAATCTTACAATTGTGGAAAATGCGTAAAGAACGCCTTCAATATGACTTCCATCCATTTATTTGGGAAGTTGGAGGTAAATATACTTATCCACAAGATAAAGATAGAATTGAATACCATCACCCACGTGGTTTTGATGATTGCTTCGAACAAGAATCAAATATTCAATTTAAAGCACTTCTATAATGGCTAATGAGAGACTGTATGTCGCATGATATGCAGTTTTTCAATTTTAAAATATGTTACTAAAATCACAATTAAGATTAGGAGAAATAATGTCAGAATTTGATACAAAATCATATTTAGAAAAACTTGATGCATGGTGGAGAGCAGCTAATTATATTTCTGCAGCACAAATGTATCTAAAGGATAACCCTCTCTTGAGACGAGAGCTGGTTGAAAACGACTTAAAGGTTCATCCAATTGGTCACTGGGGCACTGTACCTGGACAAAATTTTATCTATGCTCACTTAAATCGCGCTATTAATAAATACGATTTAGACATGTTCTATATTGAAGGTCCAGGTCATGGTGGTCAAGTTATGGTATCTAATTCATATTTAGATGGTTCATATACTGAATTAAACCCAAATATTGAGCAAACAGAGGATGGCTTTAAGCAGTTATGTAAAATCTTCTCTTTCCCAGGTGGAATTGCATCCCATGCAGCACCAGAAACACCAGGGTCAATTCATGAAGGCGGTGAACTTGGTTACGCTCTTTCTCATGCGACAGGTGCCATCCTAGACAATCCAGATGTTATTGCTGCGACTATTATTGGTGATGGTGAAGGTGAAACAGGACCACTTATGGCTGGTTGGCTATCTAATACCTTTATCAATCCAGTAAATGATGGTGCTGTTCTACCAATCTTCTATTTAAATGGTGGTAAAATCCATAACCCAACTATCTTTGAACGTAAGACAGATGAAGAATTATCTCAGTTTTTTGAAGGATTAGGTTGGAAACCTATTTTTGCAGATGTTGTTGAACTCTCTGAGGATCATGCGGCTGCTCATGCTTTGTTTGCAGAAAAATTAGATCAAGCTATTCAAGAGATTAAAACCATTCAATCAGAAGCACGACAAAAACCAGCAGAAGAAGCTATCCAAGCAAAATTCCCTGTCTTGGTTGCACGTATTCCTAAGGGTTGGACTGGTCCAAAAGCTTGGGAAGGAACACCAATTGAAGGTGGCTTCCGCGCTCACCAAGTACCAATTCCAGTAGATGCCCACCATATGGAACATGTTGATTCTCTTTTGTCATGGCTTCAATCATACCGTCCAGAAGAATTATTTGATGAAAATGGTAAAATCGTTGATGAGATTGCTGCTATTTCACCAAAAGGTGATCGTCGCATGTCCATGAATCCAATAACCAATGCTGGTATTGTTAAAGCAATGGATACAGCAGATTGGAAGAAATTTGCTCTTGATATTAATGTTCCAGGTCAAATTATGGCACAAGATATGATTGAATTTGGAAAATATGCAGCAGATTTGGTAGATGCTAATCCAGATAATTTCCGTATTTTTGGTCCAGATGAAACGAAATCAAATCGTCTTCAAGAAGTGTTTACACGTACTAGCCGTCAATGGCTTGGTCGTCGTAAACCAGATTATGACGAAGCTTTAAGTCCAGCTGGACGTGTTATTGATTCCCAATTGTCTGAACATCAAGCAGAAGGTTTCTTAGAAGGTTATGTTTTAACTGGTCGTCACGGCTTCTTTGCTTCATACGAATCATTCCTTCGCGTTGTAGATTCAATGGTAACACAACATTTCAAATGGTTACGTAAATCAAAAACACACACAACATGGCGTAAAAATTATCCAGCGCTTAACCTAATTGCAGCTTCAACTGTTTTCCAACAAGATCATAATGGTTATACTCACCAAGATCCAGGTATTTTAACTCACTTAGCTGAAAAAACACCTGAATACATTCGTGAATATTTACCAGCAGATACTAACTCACTTCTAGCTGTTATGGATAAAGCGTTTAAAGCTGAAGATAAAATTAATTTAATTGTGACATCTAAGCACCCTCGTCCACAATTTTACTCTATTGCTGAAGCAGAAGAGTTAGTGGCAGAAGGATATAAGGTGATTGACTGGGCTTCAAATGTGTCGCTTAATCAAGAGCCAGATGTTGTCTTTGCTGCGGCGGGAACAGAACCAAACTTAGAAGCTTTAGCAGCAATTAGCATTCTTCATAAGGCTTTCCCAGAACTTAAGATTAGATTTGTTAATGTATTAGACATCCTAAAACTTCGTCATCCTTCACAAGATGCTCGCGGTTTATCAGATGAAGAGTTTAACAAAGTCTTTACTACAGATAAACCTGTTATTTTTGCTTTCCATGGTTATGAAGATATGATTCGAGATATTTTCTTTAGTCGTCACAATCATAATTTGCATACGCATGGTTATCGTGAAAATGGTGACATCACAACACCATTTGATATGCGCGTGATGTCAGAATTGGACCGATTCCATCTGGCACAGGATGCAGCTCTTGCTTCTTTAGGAAATGAAGCACAAGTCTTCAGTGATGAAATGAATCAAATGGTTGCTTATCACAAAGACTATATTCGTGAACACGGAGACGATATTCCAGAAGTACAAAATTGGAAATGGGAAAATATCAAGTAGTCACTTTTTTCAGGCCTATACTTACAAACAAAAACACTTTTAGATTTTTTCTAAGGGTGTTTTGTTATTTTATAGAAGAATGACCGCTTTTTCAAAAGTATTAAGTGGTCACTTTTAAAGTTGTAATATTAATACTAATAAGTCTTTAAATAATTCAATAATGCCATAACAATAATGGTGTGGGCTAATTAAAATATCTCTAAGCAAAGGTGTTGACATAAAGAGACCATACATGATATTATGGTTATGTTCTGTTTCGGCAGTTTATTTTTTTGAGTAAAAAAGTGACTACCCTTTTACGATAACTTAACGTCACTTTATAGATAAGACACATAACCTTAAAAATAAGATACGAAATTTTTAGTAGGAGATAAGAATGACAAATATTTTAGAAGTGAAGAATTTAACCAAAATTTTTGGGAAAAAGCAAAAAGCTGCTCTTGAAATGGTTAAGCAAGGAAAAAGTAAGACAGAAATTCTTGAAAAAACAGGAGCGACTGTAGGTGTCTATGATGCGAGTTTTGAAATAAAAGAAGGCGAAATTTTCGTTATCATGGGACTTTCTGGTTCAGGAAAATCAACTTTAGTTCGGATGTTAAACCGTTTGATTGACCCATCATCAGGAAATATCTATTTAGATGGTAAAGATATTGCAAAGATGAATGTAGAAGATTTACGTAACATTCGTCGTCACGATATCAACATGGTTTTCCAAAATTTTGGTCTTTTCCCACATCGTACAATTTTAGAAAATACAGAGTTTGGGTTAGAGATGCGTGGTGTTTCTAAGGAAGAACGTACAACGTTAGCTGAAAAAGCTTTGGACAATGCAGGTCTATTACCGTTTAAAGATCAGTACCCCAGTCAATTATCAGGAGGAATGCAACAGCGTGTTGGTTTAGCGCGTGCTCTTGCTAACAGCCCTAAAATCCTTCTGATGGATGAGGCCTTCTCAGCTTTAGACCCATTAATTCGTCGTGAAATGCAAGATGAGCTTCTTGATCTTCAAGACACGAATAAACAAACTATTATTTTTATCAGCCATGATTTGAATGAAGCATTACGTATTGGTGATCGTATTGCTCTGATGAAAGATGGAGAAATCATGCAGATTGGTACAGGAGAAGAGATTTTGACTAATCCGGCTAATGATTTTGTTCGTGAGTTTGTTGAAGACGTTGATCGCTCAAAAGTGTTAACTGCTCAAAATATTATGATAAAACCTTTAACAACTGTTTTAGAAATTGATGGCCCACAAGTTGCTTTAACAAGAATGCATCGTGAGGAAGTCTCAATGTTAATGGCAACGAATCGTCGTCGCCAACTTCTGGGATCCCTAACCGCAGATGCTGCAATTGAAGCTCGTAAGAAAGGTTTGCCGCTTTCTGAAGTGATTGATAAAGATGTTGTAACGGTCTCAAAAGATACAGTTATTACAGATATCATGCCTTTAATTTATGATTCATCTGCTCCGATAGCCGTTACTGATGATAATGATAGACTCCTAGGGGTTATCATTAGAGGACGTGTGATCGAAGCACTTGCTAACGTTCAAGATGAAACAGTAGTAGAATCGCCAAAAGAAACGGTAGAAGCTTAATAGAGAGGACAAATCATTTTGGAAAATTTATTACAACATAAGTTACCGGTCGCACCATTTGTAGAGTCAACGACCAATTGGATTACGAAAACTTTTTCTGGTTTATTTGACTTTATCCAGACAATCGGTAATGCATTGATGGATTGGATGACAAAAACATTACTATTCATTAATCCTTTACTTTTTATTGTACTAATTACAATTGCTGTATTTTTCTTAGCTAAGAAAAAATGGCAATTACCGACATTTACTTTCATTGGTTTGCTATTTATCTATAACCAAGGGCTGTGGGAACAGTTGATTAACACTTTTAACTTGGTTTTAGTAGCAAGTTTAATTTCTATTATTATTGGTGTACCACTAGGTATTTGGATGGCAAAAAGTGATAAAGTTAAACAAGTTGTTAATCCAATTCTTGACTTTATGCAAACTATGCCGGCATTCGTTTACCTTATTCCTGCAGTAGCCTTCTTTGGTATCGGTATGGTACCAGGTGTCTTTGCCTCTGTTGTATTTGCTCTGCCTCCAACAGTGCGCTTTACTAACTTGGCTATTCGTGAAATCCCACTTGAATTAATAGAAGCATCTGATTCATTTGGTTCAACAGCTAAGCAAAAATTATTCAAAGTTGAACTACCACTTGCTAAGAACACTATTATGGCAGGAATCAATCAAACTATGATGTTGGCTCTTTCTATGGTGGTTACAGGATCTATGATCGGTGCACCTGGACTTGGTCGTGAGGTGTTATCGGCGCTTCAACATGCTGATATTGGTACAGGATTTGTTAGTGGTCTATCGCTAGTTATTTTAGCAATCGTGTTAGACCGTGTTAGTCAATTCTTTAATTCCAAACCGGGTGAGAAGCAAGCTAAAACATCAAAAGTTAAAAAATGGGTAGGTTTAGGGGCCCTGGCCCTCTTCATTCTAGCAGCTCTTGGTCGCATTGTTGTCAATATGACTTCAGGAAATGAAGCCAAAGGTCAAAAAGTGAAGATAGCTTATGTCCAATGGGATTCAGAAGTTGCTTCAACCAACGTTATTGCTGAAGTTTTAAAATCTAAAGGATATGATGTTGAATTGACACCACTTGACAATGCGGTCATGTGGCAAACAGTCGCCAATGGGAATGCTGATTTTACAACAAGTGCTTGGTTACCAAAGACCCACGGGCAATATTTTAATAAATACAAAAATAGTTTAGATGACTTAGGCCCTCACGTTGAGAACGTCAAAATAGGTTTAGTTGTTCCTAAATACATGAACGTAAATAGTATTGAAGAATTATCAAATCAAGCAGATAAACAAATTACAGGTATCGAACCAGGTGCAGGTATTATGAAATCTGCTAAACAATCCCTTAAAGATTATCCAAACCTTTCAAGTTGGAAGTTGTTATCAGCATCAACAGGAGCTATGACAACAACCTTAGGGAAGGCTATTAAAAACAAAGATCAAGTAGTCATTACAGGTTGGTCACCTCACTGGATGTTTGCTAAGTATGATTTAAAATACCTTAAAGATCCTAAGAAATCATTTGGTGGTGAAGAACATATCAATACAATAGCACGCAAGAATTTGAAAAAAGATATGCCAAAAGTATATAAAATTATCGATAAGTTCAAGTGGACTAAAGAAGATATGGAATCTATCATGTTAGATATGGATAAAGGTATGGAGCCTGCTAAAGCAGCTCAAAAATGGATTAAAAACCACAAAAAAGAAGTTTCAGAGTGGACTAAATAGTATAGAAAAAAACACGTCTCTTTTAGAGCGTGTTTTTTAATGTGACTTAAGTCGTTTTAGCTATTTAATATAAGTTTTATATTATTTTAATACATCAAAAGTGAGAGAATAAAAGAAATAGCAGGCTATAAAGTATTACTAAGTAAAATTTTCTTTAATTCAAGGTTGTTTTTTTTATTATAAAATTTTACAATGGAAGTTATGAGTATATTTAGAAACAATTCCATATTATCCAGGAGGATTGTATGAAAAAAGAAAGTATATCTATTAAAGATATCTTGTGGTTTATTATTCCGTCGTTATTTGGAGTATTATTATTAATGACTCCATTTAAATATAATGGTATGACAACAGTAGCTGTCTCTGTAATCTCTAAGACAATTAATCAATGGATTAACGCTGTTTTTCCTATACATTATATTATTTTACTAATCATTTTTATTTCATGTGTGTTAGCACTTTGTTATCGTCTGTTTAGACCTAGCTTTATTGAAAAAAATGCCTTGCTAAAAGAAATTTCTGACATTACCATTTTCTGGTTGATTATTCGTTTGATCGGTTTGGCACTTGGTCTGATGACGGTTTTACATATTGGTCCTGAAATGGTATGGGGGAAAGAGACAGGCGGCCTTATCCTTTTTGATTTGATTGGTGGTTTGTTTACCATTTTCCTTGCTGCAGGTTTTATTCTTCCATTTTTGACAGAATTTGGTCTACTGGAGTTTGTTGGTGTCTTCTTAACCCCTATTATGCGTCCATTCTTTCAGCTACCTGGTCGGTCAGCAGTTAATTGTGTAGCCTCATTTGTAGGTGATGGTACTATTGGAATTGCTTTGACCGATAAGCAGTATGTTGAGGGTTATTATACCAGTAGAGAAGCTGCAACGATTTCCACTACTTTTTCAGCAGTATCAATCACTTTTTGTCTTGTTGTTTTGCAGAATGTTGGCTTAACTGATTATTTTGGCCATTTTTATCTAACAGTCATCATTAGCAGTGTTGTCTGTGCATTCATTATCCCTTATATCCCTCCCTTATCTCGTCAATCAAATAGTTATTACACTAAACCAAAGAAAGAAACATCTGAGGTAATTCCGGATGGTTATAACAAGATAGAGTGGGGACTTAAGCTTGCCATCGATAAATCAAAAGCAAATGGAAACATGAAGACTTTTGTCAATAATGCCTCTAAGACAGTACTTAGTTTATGGTTTGGCGTTATGCCAACAATTATGACTGTCGGAACAATAGCTTTGATTATTTCAGTATCAACACCTATTTTTAAAATTTTAGGTACACCATTCCTTCCATTCCTTGAACTTTTAGGGATTCCAGAAGCAGATATTGCGAGTCAAACCATGATTGTTGGTTTTTCAGATATGGTTGTTCCTTCGATAATGGCGGCTGAAATTCACAGTGAGATGACAAGGTTTATTGTCGCAACAGTTTCTATTGTGCAATTAATTTATATGTCTGAGACTGGTGCGGTGATATTAGGTTCCAAGATCCCTATCAACATTCTAGAATTATTTATCATTTTTATAGAGAGAACAATTATTTCATTACCTATTATTGTTTTGATGGCACATCTTTTCTTTTAGTTGGAGAAAATAGAGAAGCATTTCTTGCTAACAAATGAAACTATTTACTGAAAAAAGACAAATGAACTTGAAAGTATTTCTTGACAAGAGGCCTAAAATTGTTATAAAATAGTATGGTATGTTTAGTAACTGATCAAAATAGCCGGCTAAACGAATACGAAAATCTATCAGGAGGTATTCAACGTGAAACGTACTTATCAACCAAGTAAAATCCGTCGCCAACGTAAACACGGATTCCGTCACCGTATGTCAACTAAAAACGGACGTCGCGTGCTTGCTAGCCGCCGTCGTAAAGGACGTAAAGTGTTATCAGCTTAATATAGATAGCAAAATAATATCAAGCCAACAGGTACTCGAGTCTGGTGGCTTTTTTGGTACCTTCATAACGATAAAGGTTTTTGTGAGAGTAGCTTGAGTATATTATAGATAAAGTTAATGAAAAGTGAGTTTATAATGCGGAAATTCGTAGACAAATAACCCCTATTTTTGTTAAAATATGAGGAGATTTCTTATTGAGAAATATCTTTATAGCGAGTGATATTTTATTTTTTAGACGCTTGTATTATTGAAGTAGTTTAGTGACTTAGGAAATACTTTCATTAATATCGTTTTTTCAAGGTTATTTCAATTTTGCTAGTTTATACTATAATATATAAGGTAAGGTGACTAGAAAATGAGACTTCTTGTAGTTGAGGATGAAAAAAGTATAGCAGAGGCTATTCAGGCTTTATTGGCAGATAAAGGTTATTCTGTTGATTTAGTATTTGATGGAGATGACGGGTTAGAATACATTTTGACAGGTCTCTATGATTTAGTCTTGTTGGATATTATGTTACCCAAACGCTCAGGATTATCTGTTTTAAAAAGAGTGAGGGAAGCTGGTTTAGAAACCCCAATAATCTTTTTAACTGCAAAATCACAGACTTATGATAAAGTTAATGGTTTAGATTTAGGGGCAGATGATTATATCACAAAACCCTTTGAAGCAGATGAATTGCTAGCTAGAATTAGGCTGAGAACCAGACAATCTTCTCTGATCAGAGCAAATCAATTGCGGCTTGGAAATATAAGGCTTAACACAGATTCACATGAGCTAGAATCTAAAGAAAGTAGTGTAAAATTATCCAATAAAGAATTTCTCTTGATGGAAGTTTTTATGCGAAATGCAAAGCAGATTATTCCTAAAAATCAGTTGATTTCTAAGGTTTGGGGACCTTCAGACAATTCAGAATATAACCAGTTAGAAGTATTTATTTCTTTTTTGCGAAAAAAATTGCGCTTTTTAAAAGCAGACATTGAAATAATAACCACTAAGGGCTTTGGATATTCCTTGGAGGAGATGACATAATGTTTAGTGATTTACGCAAAAAATTTGTCTTTTTGACCATGTCAATCCTTATTGTCGTTGTTCTCTTTCTCTTTGCAGTGAGTAATCGCTACAATCAATATTGGGATGAATATGATGCATATAGGATTGTTAAATTAGTTGCCAAAAATGATTATTTAGGAATACCAGGCGATGAACCGATTGCTTTGGTGACTATAGATAACCAAAAGATGGTTAAGATTCAAAGCAATAATACTGATTTGACAAATGATGTTATCGAAAAATCTAGTTTGAAGTTCCTTGAGCAAGGAAAGAAGTCACGAAAATGGAAGTCTTTTATATATTCCATAAAAGAATATAAAGATAAAACTTACACCATAGCTATTATGGATTTGGCTAGTTATGAAGTCCCTTATGCAAGGCGTTTTCTAATTCTTGTTTTTACTATTTTTGGATTTTGTTTATTAGCAGCTGTAAGTCTTTATCTTTCTCGATTTATCGTAGGGCCTGTAGAGACAGAAATGACTCGCGAAAAACAGTTCGTTTCAGATGCGAGTCATGAGCTAAAGACCCCTATTGCAGCTATACGAGCTAACGTTCAGGTTCTGGAACAGCAAATTCCAGGGAATCGTTATCTGGATCATGTTGTTTCGGAGACTAAGCGAATGGAGTTTTTAATTGAAGATTTGCTTAATTTGTCTAGACTTGATGAAAAACGCTCCAAGGTAAATTTCAAAAAGTTAAACTTATCTGTCTTATGTCAAGAAGTACTTCTAACATATGAAAGTTTGGCATATGAAGAAGAAAAATGTTTAAATGATACGATTGAAGATGATGTCTGGATTGTTGGAGAAGAGAGTCAAATTAAGCAAATTTTAATAATTCTTTTGGATAATGCTATTAGGCATTCTTTGTCAAAATCAGAAATCCAGTTTAGTCTTAAACAGGCTCGAAGAAAAGCTATTCTGACAATATCAAATCCAAGTGCTATCTATTCCAAAGAGGTTATGGATAATCTCTTTGAGCGTTTTTATCAAGCTAAAGATGATCATGCAGATTCTCTCAGTTTTGGTCTAGGCTTATCTATTGCTAAGGCAATCGTGGAACGCCATAAGGGGAGAATTAGAGCATATCAAGAAAAAGACCAATTACGTCTTGAAGTCCAGTTACCAATTGATGGGTTTTGGACCAATACCATGATTAATTAAAGGAAGAATGATGAAACCATATTTATCTTTTATTGGTAGAACGTTATTATACTTCGGTATTTTATTGTTACTAATTTACTTTTTTGCATACCTTGGTCGCGGACAAGGCAGTTTTATTTATAATGAATTCTAGGAGATGGTACAAATGATACATGATATGATTAAAACAATTGAGCATTTTGCTGAGACACAAGCTGATTTTCCAGTGTATGATATTTTAGGGGAAGTCCATACTTATGGACAACTTAAAGTAGACTCTGACTCTCTAGCTGCTCATATTGATAGCCTAGGCCTTGTTGAAAAATCACCTGTCTTAGTATTCGGTGGTCAAGAATATGAAATGTTGGCGACATTTGTCGCTTTAACAAAGTCAGGGCATGCTTATATACCGGTTGACCAACACTCTGCTTTGGATAGAATACAGGCTATTATGACAGTTGCTCAACCAAGCCTTATCATTTCAATTGGTGAATTTCCTCTTGAAGTTGATAATGTCCCAATCCTAGACGTTTCTCAAGTTTCAGCTATTTTTGAAGAAAAGACTCCTTATGAGGTAACACATTCTGTTAAAGGTGATGATAATTACTATATTATTTTCACTTCAGGGACTACTGGTTTACCAAAAGGTGTGCAAATTTCACATGACAATTTATTGAGCTTTACAAATTGGATGATTTCTGATGATGAGTTTTCAGTTCCTGAAAGACCGCAAATGTTGGCGCAACCGCCATATTCATTTGACTTATCAGTTATGTATTGGGCACCAACACTAGCTATGGGAGGCACCCTGTTTGCCCTACCAAAAACAGTGGTTAATGATTTCAAAAAACTATTTGCTACCATTAATGAATTGCCAATACAGGTTTGGACTTCGACACCATCATTTGCTGATATGGCGCTACTATCTAACGATTTCAATTCAGAGACCTTGCCACAGTTAACACATTTTTATTTTGATGGGGAAGAGTTAACTGTCAAGACTGCACAAAAACTTCGTCAACGTTTTCCAAAAGCTCGTATCGTTAATGCATATGGGCCAACAGAAGCAACAGTTGCTCTATCCGCAGTAGCAATTACTGATGAAATGTTAGAAACATGCAAACGCCTTCCAATTGGTTACACTAAAGATGACTCACCAACGTATGTGATTGATGAAGAAGGTCATAAATTACCAAACGGAGAGCAAGGTGAAATCATTATTGCTGGACCAGCAGTATCAAAAGGCTATCTTAACAATCCAGAAAAGACAGCTGAGGCATTTTTCCAATTCGAAGGTCTACCTGCTTACCATACCGGTGACTTAGGAAGTATGACCGATGAAGGTCTTCTGCTTTACGGTGGGCGTATGGATTTCCAAATTAAATTTAACGGCTATCGTATTGAATTAGAAGATGTTTCTCAAAACTTAAACAAATCGCAGTATGTAAAATCAGCAGTAGCAGTGCCACGTTATAACAAGGATCATAAAGTTCAAAACTTATTAGCCTATATTGTCTTAAAAGAAGGTGTAAGAGATGATTTTGAACGTGATTTGGATTTGACAAAAGCAATTAAGGAAGACTTAAAGGACATTATGATGGATTACATGATGCCATCTAAATTTATCTATCGAGAAGATTTACCTTTGACACCAAATGGGAAAATTGATATCAAAGGTCTTATGAGCGAGGTAAACAAGTGATACAGGCATTTTTAGAAAAACTTCCTCACTTGGATGTTTATGGGAATCCACAATATTTCTTCTACCTTATCTTAGCTGTCCTACCAATTTACATCGGCTTATTCTTTAAGAAGCGTTTTGCCTTATATGAGATTATTTTTAGTCTAAG
The DNA here is from genome assembly GCF_949788565.1 of Streptococcus agalactiae. Taxonomy (NCBI): domain Bacteria; kingdom Bacillati; phylum Bacillota; class Bacilli; order Lactobacillales; family Streptococcaceae; genus Streptococcus; species Streptococcus agalactiae. The sequence continues at coordinate 1,707,107 of NZ_OX460931.1, read as the reverse complement.
TTTTATTGTAATGATGTTGACTGGTAGTACTTTTAATCAATTGAAGTCACTATTGGCATACGTTGTCGGACAGTCTCTGCTAGTTTTTATCTATAAAGCTTACCGGAAACGATTTAATCATACTTTGGTCTTTTATGTAACGGTTTGTTTATCTATTTTTCCGCTATTTTTGGTAAAATTAATTCCAGCTATATCTGAGGATGGGCATCAGTCACTTTTTGGGTTTCTAGGAATTTCTTACCTTACTTTTAGAGCTGTTGCTATGATTATTGAAATGAGAGACGGTGTCTTGAAAGAATTTACTTTATGGGAATTCTTAAGATTTTTACTCTTCTTTCCAACTTTCTCAAGTGGACCAATTGATCGTTTTAAACGATTCAATGAGGATTACATTAATATCCCAGATCGAAACGAACTCCTAGATATGTTAGGTCAAGCGATTCATTATTTGATGTTAGGTTTTCTCTATAAGTTTATTTTAGCCTATATTTTTGGAAGTCTGATTATGCCTCCTCTAAAAGAATTAGCGCTAGAACAGGGTGGTGTGTTTAATTGGCCAACACTTGGGGTTATGTATGCCTTTGGTTTTGATTTGTTCTTTGATTTTGCAGGTTACACAATGTTTGCGTTGGCTATTTCTAACCTAATGGGGATTAAGTCTCCGATTAACTTTGACAAACCTTTCAAATCACGCGACCTAAAAGAATTTTGGAATAGATGGCATATGAGCCTTTCTTTCTGGTTTAGAGACTTTGTTTTCATGAGGCTTGTTAAGCTTTTAGTTAAAAATAAAGTTTTTAAAAACCGTAATGTTACTTCAAGTGTAGCTTATATTATCAATATGCTTCTTATGGGATTCTGGCATGGTTTAACTTGGTACTATATAGCCTATGGTCTCTTTCATGGGATCGGCCTAGTTATTAATGACGCTTGGGTACGTAAGAAGAAAAATATTAATAAAGAAAGAAGATTGGCTAAAAAACCACTTTTACCAGAAAACAAATGGACTTATGCTTTGGGTGTCTTCATCACCTTTAATGTAGTTATGTTTTCTTTCTTGATTTTTTCAGGATTTTTAGATCTTTTGTGGTTCCCACAACCGCATAACAAATAATAAGGAGTATTATAATGGATATTAAATCAGAAGTATTAGCAATTATTGATGACCTATTTATGGAGGATGTTTCTTCTATGATGGATGAAGACTTATTTGACGCAGGAGTTCTAGACAGCATGGGTACTGTTGAACTAATTGTTGAGTTGGAAAGCCACTTTAATATTGATATTCCGATTGCGGAATTTGGTCGTAATGACTGGAACACAGCTAATAAAATTGTTGCTGGAGTAACGGAGCTCTGCAATGCTTAAACGTCTAGGTAAAGTATTTGGACCTCTAGTTTGTGCTTTACTATTGTTGGTAGGATTATATCTTGTTTTTCCTGTTTCTCAGCCTCATCATTTAGGTAAGGAAAAAAACAGTGCAGTAGCGTTGACGAAGGCAGGTTTTAAAAGCAGAGTTCAAAAAGTTAGAGCTTTCAGTGATCCTAAAGCCAATTTTGTCCCTTTCTTTGGTTCAAGTGAGTGGTTAAGATTTGATGCAATGCATCCATCAGTTTTAGCAGAGGCTTACAAAAGGCCTTATATCCCATATCTTTTAGGTCAAAAAGGGGCGGCTTCTCTGACACAATACTATGGCATTCAACAGATTAAAGGACAAATCAAAAATAAAAAAGCTATCTATGTTATTTCTCCGCAATGGTTTGTTCGCAAGGGAGCCAACAAAGGTGCTTTTCAAAACTATTTCAGCAACGATCAAACCATTCGATTTTTGCAAAATCAAACAGGGACAACCTACGATAGGTATGCTGCTCGTCGATTGTTAAAATTATATCCTGAAGCTTCTATGTCAGATTTGATAGAAAAAGTTGCAGATGGCCAAAAACTATCAAATAAAGACAAACAAAGACTAAAGTTTAATGATTGGGTATTTGAGAAGACAGATGCTATTTTTAGCTATCTACCACTAGGAAAAACTTATAATCAGGCAATAATGCCTCATGTTGGTAAATTACCGAAAGCATTCTCATATAATCATTTATCGCGTATTGCATCACAAGATGCTAAAGTAGCAACGAGATCAAATCAATTTGGTATTGATGATCGCTTTTACCAAACAAGAATTAAAAAGCACTTAAAAAAATTGAAAGGGTCACAACGACATTTCAATTATACTAAGTCACCAGAATTTAATGATTTACAGTTGGTTCTTAATGAATTCTCAAAACAAAATACAGATGTCCTTTTTGTCATACCACCAGTAAATAAAAAGTGGACAGACTACACAGGGCTTGATCAAAAAATGTATCAAAAATCTGTAGAAAAAATAAAACACCAACTTCAAAGTCAAGGTTTCAATCATATCGCTGACCTTTCTCGAGATGGAGGTAAGCCATACTTTATGCAAGATACAATCCATTTAGGTTGGAATGGTTGGTTAGAGCTAGATAAGCATATCAATCCATTTTTAACAGAGGAAAACAGTAAGCCAAATTATCACATTAATAATAAATTTTTGAAGAAATCTTGGGCAAAATATACAGGACGTCCAAGTGATTACAAGTAAATAGTAGAGTCAGATGATTTATAGCATTAGAGCTATTAATCATCTTTTTTAATATCTTTGTATTTGGTAATCCTAAGATAACTAATCCATGTTTTATAGTTTTTCGTTTATAATGAGAATAAATTTATGATAAACTAGATATCAAATGAGTGTTATATGATAAAAGGAGGAGAGATGAAGTCAATAAAATTACTTAGTTTTATTGTAATAATCCTTTTAGGGCTTGGTTTCACTGTAGGAGGTTTAAAAGTGACTGAAAACAATAAACAACAAGAATTATGGGAAATAGCCAATAGCAAGGACGCTAAAAATGCTTATCAAAAGTGGATTTATGCAGAAGATAAAGACGCTTTCAAAGAGAATGCTGTTATTAAGTCGTATGATATTGACAAAGAAAGTATCAAAAAAAATCCTATGGGAGGGATTTCGGTAAGGTTAATCATTAATAAAGATCCTAACTTATATATTACTTGTAATTTGGATAAGGATAATCAAGGGCATTTGGTCAGTCAAAGTAGCCATCAATCTCCCCAGTTAACTCATTTATTGGAAAGTAGAGGTCATTAATGGAAAAAGTCTTGACTGATTTAGATAGGGTAAATATAGCGAAGCAAGAGTATGAATTAGGTAGCCAACTTGATACACTAGTCAAAATAATGAGCCAAGATAAGGTACTCCCCATCGGTAAAGTTGCTCACGTTCAAGATGGAGGCAAAGAAACTGGGGAACAAATTTATACCATCACTCCAAATGGAACTTTAGACAAGCCAGAGGATGTTAAGGAAGTTACGGTTTTATTTAAGGGGTCAACAGCACCATTTGGAGGAGATGATTGGAAAACAGACTGGTTTAAAAATGATATTCCAATAGCTAGTAAACTATTATTAAAGAAATTTGGTTCACAAAGTGTATCTCATAAACAAGGCACAAAGCAGTTAGAACAATCAGCTCATCTGCTAAAAGAAGTTATGAATAAATATCCTAACGCAAAAATTTCGGTCTACGGACACTCGTTAGGGTCAATGAATGCACAGTATGCTATTGCAGAATTGGATGATAATCAAATTTATCGAGTTCAAGGAGCTTGGATATATAACGGTCCAAACCTTTATAGTATTTTGACAGATAAACAAAAAGAACAGGTTGATAAAATAAAAGGGGTGGTCAATAATTATGTTGATTCCAAGGATAAAATTGGAATAGGTTATCCTAAAGAAGGAAGCGATAATGCTGTCGGAATTGTTAAAATAGTTGACAGTAAAGCTGTTTCAGGAGGTAGCTGGGTTGCTAATTTTACCAATCAACATATTTGGGGAGGCTACCAGTACAATCAAGATGGTTCTTTAAAATTAGCAGAAGATAAATTTGCTTACAAAGAAAACTATTCAGTAGTTCATACGAATGTGAATCAAAGAATGCATGCTATCAAAGCGAAACTTAGTAGCTTTAAAAGTACGGGAAAAGAAGTTAGTAAGAATCAAGCTATTTTCCTAGATAGTCAACAAGCAAAAGTGATTTCTAGTGGTTTGGTAACGATATCAAAAGAAGCAGTTGAAGAAGTTAAAAAAGTTGAGCAAAAAGCAGTTGCTAAAGCAGAAGAGCTTTATCAATCTTTAAAAGTAGCTCCTACAGGAGTTACTGAACTAAGTCCTCAAGAATTGGAAGAAGTGTATGCTCAGTCAGGTGTTAGCTATGCGAGCATTGTCGGAGAAGCTCAAACCTTTTTCTCAAATAAAATTCAAGCGGCAGAAAGCATTTCTCACGCTTACGTTGAATTAGAAAACCAAATTAATAAAGGGGTTGAAGCTATGTTGCAACAAGATAGTAACTTGTCAGGGGAGTTTAAACAATGGCACTGATTGATATCATTGAAAAACAATTAGCTGATACTCAGAGAAAAATATCAGATTTAGATGATGCCTATCACCATAGTTGTTGCCAGTTTGAAGAAAAATTAGACGATCTCTCAGTAAGAAAAAATAAGATTACTAATATGCTTCAAGAAACTTACGACGCTGTTGAATATGATTTGAGATATAGTAATGATAGCTCAGATATGATGACGCTCAATCGTATTTTAGATTCTTATCATGACGACTTAGAGCAAGCTTACCATAAAGAGTACTATGCCTTGTCCGCTCAAGAAGAAGAATATAGAGCTAACTATATTCGGCAACGTTCAGAACATGAACTAACCTTTGAAGAGTTGCAAAGGGAAAAGAAAAGAGAATTAATGAAGTAGGAGAAATTATTGAGTTTAATGTGGGATGTCCTGACTGGTAAGGAGTCAGTAAGGACTTTAAAAAAACAATTGGATAAAGAATTGATACATAGCGTGTACGCGCCACGCAAGAGATCTAAGTTTCACGATATTATTACGTTGCATCATAAAGAAATAGACGAAGTAGCCATCAACACAAAGACAGCTATTCATAAAGTTGCTAATCAATTGGACGAGGCAATAAAAGGAGAATTTCGTTCAAAGGTTGAGGAGGCTATTGAAAGCAATCAGCAAAAATATAATCATTTATAGTCTAGTTTCTCTACCATTAGCTAGACACTTGTAGAGGATTTTTACAGCAAGTATTCAAAAGTCAGAGCAAAAATGTTTTGACTTTTTTGATTTACTCTTTCTGATCAGAATGCTTCAGTCTTATGTTATAATAATAAAGATTAATGCTTGTAGCTACGATAAGCAAAGAAAGAACAGTGATATGATAAAAATATTTGATACCCATACCCACCTTAACGTGGAAAATTTTGAAGGAAAGATAGACGAGGAAATTAATTTAGCTAGCGAACTCGGTGTTATAAAAATGAATGTTGTCGGCTTTGACCAAGATACCATTTCAAAATCTTTGGAATTATCTTCCCAATATGCACAGGTATATAGCACAATAGGATGGCATCCAACTGAAGCTGGTTCTTATGATGATAATATTGAGTCAATGATTATCAGTCATTTAGAAAATCCCAAGGTTATTGCACTTGGTGAAATTGGTCTGGATTATTATTGGATGGAGGATCCCAAAGATATTCAGATCGAGGTGTTTAAGCGTCAAATTGAACTTTCAAAAGAGTATAACCTTCCTTTTGTCGTTCATACACGTGATGCGTTAGAAGACACTTATGAAGTCATTAAGGAATCTGGAGTTGGGCCTTTTGGTGGTATAATGCACTCTTTTTCTGGTTCTTTGGAAATGGCTCAGAAATTTATTGATTTAGGGATGATGATTTCCTTTTCTGGTGTTGTGACCTTTAAGAAGGCATTAGATGTACAAGAAGCTGCACGAGAGTTGCCATTAGATAAGATATTAGTGGAAACAGATGCTCCTTATTTGGCTCCTGTACCTAAAAGAGGTCGAGAAAACAAAACCGCTTATACGAGATATGTCGTTGAAAAAATAGCAGAGCTACGAGGCATAACTGTGGAAGAGGTAGCGGAGGCTACATACCAAAATGCAGTAAGGATATTTAGACTTGATGAAAAAAATTGATATTCAAGAAGTAATCGTTGTCGAAGGGAAAGATGATACTGCTAATCTGCGACGCTTTTACAATGTTGATACCTATGAAACTAGAGGTTCAGCAATTGATGAAGATGATTTAGAGCGTATCGAACGTTTGCACAATTTGCGGGGAGTTATCATCTTTACCGACCCAGATTATAATGGCGAGCGTATCCGAAAAATTATCATGAATGCCGTTCCGACAGTTCGCCATGCCTTTCTCAATCGAGACGAGGCAAAGCCAGGCTCAAAGACCAAGGGACGATCTCTGGGTGTCGAGCATGCCAGTTTTGAAGATTTGCAGAAGGCACTCTCAAAAGTGACTCAGCATTTCGATGATGAAGATCATTTCGATATCACCCAAGCAGACCTCATTCGTTGGGGATTCATTACTGCTAGCGATAGCCGAAAACGCCGTGAGTATCTTGGGAATCAACTCCGTATCGGCTACTCAAATGGTAAACAACTCCTCAAACGCCTCAGACTCTTCGGAGTGACCAAGGCAGAAGTTGAAGAGTGTATGGAGGGGTATTAATAGAAAAGGAGAAAAATAGTGGAGTATAATGTAACGGAAGCATTGACTAGAGCTGGGGTAGATTTAGCAACGCTTGCAGTCAAAGGGACTGCAACTATGGTAACCAGTAAAATTCAATCAATAAAGGATGTAAAAGATGCTGCAACATTGAGAGCTACTTATGATGATTTAATTAACGAATTATTAGCTGAACGGGAGCAAGCAATTCGCATTGCACAGTCATATAAAGAAGAGTATGAAAAAATTAATATAGATGATGAGGATATTGAATATCTATCCAATACTCTCGAGCAAGGAATCTCATTGTTATATAATTTTTCTAGTCTAAATGAGGAACAGGAACGAACAATGAAACAATTGGTTACATTATTGAATAAAGATACTTTAAAAACAATGCAGTTGATTGGATTTAATTATAAGCAAGCAATAGGAGAACCACTAACCGAAGCTTGTGCAACTGCAATTAAAAATAAGTTTATAACTCAGAATAGTAAAGGCAAAAGGAAGTAGTGGTATAATCCAGTTGTAATATCACAAATAGCCTCAAATGTTATTTCAAAAATGATCAATATTAAGAAATAGAGGAATTATGAGAATCGCAGATAAAACCGTTACCCGCGCTATTTTGGAGCGTCATGGGTTTACATTTAAGAAATCATTCGGTCAGAACTTTTTGACCGATACTAATATTTTACAGAAGATTGTTGACACGGCAGAGATTGACAAGGGTGTCAACGTGATTGAGATTGGTCCTGGTATCGGGGCTTTGACAGAGTTTTTGGCTGAGAATGCAGCTGAGGTAATGGCTTTTGAGATTGATGATCGTCTCATTCCTATCCTTGCTGATACGCTCCGCGATTTTGACAATGTCCAAGTGGTCAATAAGGATATCCTCAAGGCTGATTTGCAGACGCAAATTCAAGCCTTCAAGAATCCTGACCTGCCTATCAAGGTAGTAGCAAACTTACCTTACTACATCACAACACCAATCCTTATGCACTTGATTGAGAGTAAGATTCCTTTTGCGGAGTTTGTAGTCATGATGCAAAAAGAAGTGGCAGATCGTATTTCAGCTATGCCAAATACTAAAGCATACGGTTCTTTGTCAATCGCAGTGCAGTATTATATGACTGCCAAAGTATCATTTATCGTTCCGAGAACTGTTTTTGTTCCTGCTCCAAATGTAGATTCAGCTATTTTGAAAATGGTCCGTAGAGATCAACCAGTAGTGAGTGTTCAAGATGAGGATTTCTTTTTCAGAGTGTCAAAAGTAGCCTTCGTACATCGTCGTAAAACACTTTGGAATAATCTAACGAGTCATTTTGGAAAATCAGAAGATACTAAAGCAAAATTGGAAAAAGCATTAGAAATAGCAAAAATTAAGCCATCTATTCGCGGAGAAGCCTTATCTATCCCTGATTTTGCAAGTTTAGCGGATGCCTTGAAAGAGGTTGGGATATAAACTATGTTGGTTGACAAGAAGTGGCGTTTTGAAGATAGTGCAAGTTATTTCGCTTGTCCTAAATGTCAAAATCCCTTGATAAAAGAAAGTAACAGCCTCAAATGCTCTGATAATCATTGTTTTGATTTATCCAAATTTGGATATGTTAATCTTCTTGGAGGAAAGAAGGTAGATGAACATTATGATAAAAAATCATTTGAAAATCGGCAGCTTGTCTTAGAAAACGGGTATTATAATCATATTTTAGAAGCTATTTCAAAGGTTTTGGAAAATAATTCTCAGTTTCATTCGGTTTTAGATATTGGTTGTGGAGAGGGCTTTTATTCTCGTCAATTAGTTAACAAGCATGAGAAGACTTTCTTGGCTTTTGATATTTCTAAAGATTCGATTCAATTAGCTGCTAAAAGTGATCAGTCTAGGCTTGTGAAATGGTTTGTTTCTGATTTAGCTAACCTTCCTATTCAAGACTCATCAATTGATATCATTTTAGACATTTTTTCTCCTGCAAATTATAAAGAATTTAGGCGGGTACTGAGTGATGATGGTATCCTTGTAAAGGTTGTTCCTGTAGCTGAACATGTTCAAGAATTACGAGAAAAAGCTAGTCAATACTTGAAACAGAAAGATTACTCTAATCAAAAAATTCTAGATCACTTTAGAGAAAATTTTGAAATTATTTCTGAGCAGAAAGTTGTTCAAAGCTATAACTGTTCTCAACAAGAACGTCAAGCTTTCATTGATATGACACCGTTGTTATTTAGCGTAGATAAAACGACTATTGATTGGGCGAGTATATCAGAAATTACAGTAGGTGCCTTAATAGTAATTGGAAAAAAGCGCAGTGTATCTAAATAAGATCACTGCTTTTATGTTGGGAATTCATAAAATTGAGGTTATTTGAGAGAAATCAAACACCTGCAAATAGTTTCTATTTAGCTTATCTCTGAGAGTAGAGCTTATTTCTCATTTTATGATATAATAGTGGTATTCTAAACAATTAAGGAGAACAATTGCAAGGTAGAATTGTCAAGTCGCTAGCAGGTTTTTATTATGTGGAATCTGACGGTGTTGTTTATCAGACACGTGCGCGTGGAAATTTTAGAAAAAAAGGTCAAATTCCCTACGTTGGGGATTGGGTGGAATTTTCTTCGCAAGATCAATCAGAAGGATATATTCTATCAATTGAAGAGCGTAAAAATAGCCTCGTACGACCACCTATTGTTAATATTGACCAAGCTGTCGTTATCATGTCTGCTAAAGAACCTGATTTTAACGCTAACTTATTAGACCGGTTCTTAGTACTTCTAGAATATAAGATGATTCAGCCTATCATTTACATTTCCAAGTTGGATTTGTTAGACGATTTGGTTGTTATTGATGATATTCGCGAACATTATCAGAATATAGGCTACGTTTTCTGTTATTCTCAAGAGGAACTCTTGCCTCTGTTAGCAGATAAAGTGACTGTTTTTATGGGGCAGACAGGTGTCGGAAAATCAACGCTTCTCAACAAAATTGCTCCTGAGTTGAAACTTGAAACTGGTGAAATTTCGGATAGTTTAGGCCGTGGCCGACACACCACAAGAGCAGTTAGTTTCTATAACGTTCATAAAGGAAAAATTGCAGACACTCCTGGTTTTTCTTCTTTGGACTATGAAGTGGACAATGCAGAGGACTTAAACGAATCCTTTCCAGAGCTTCGTAGACTTAGTCATTTTTGTAAATTCCGCTCGTGTACGCATACACATGAGCCTAAATGTGCTGTAAAAGAAGCCTTAACTCAAGGTCAGTTATGGCAAGTCCGCTATGATAACTACCTCCAATTTTTAAGTGAAATTGAGAACCGTCGTGAAACATATAAGAAAGTTATTAAAAGAAAGTAGGTTTCTATGTCAACCAATAAAATTGCCCCATCGATATTAGCAGCAGACTATGCTAATTTTGCTAACGAATTGAAACGTATTGAAGAGACAACAGCAGAATACGTTCATATTGATATCATGGATGGTCAATTTGTCCCTAATATTAGTTTTGGTGCGGATGTTGTATCCAGCATGCGTAAACACAGTAAACTTGTTTTTGATTGTCATCTGATGGTTGTTGATCCAGAACGTTATATTGAGGCTTTTGCTCAAGCTGGTGCTGATATCATGACCATTCATGTTGAAGCAACGAAACATATACATGGTGCGCTTCAAAAGATAAAAGAGGCAGGAATGAAAGCAGGTGTGGTTATTAACCCAGGAACACCCGTAGAATCTCTTATTCCTATTTTAGATTTGGTTGACCAGATTTTAATTATGACTGTTAATCCTGGCTTCGGTGGACAAGCCTTTATTCCAGAAATGATGTCAAAAGTAAAGACAGTTGCAGCATGGCGCAAAGAGTACGGTCATCATTATGATATTGAAGTTGATGGCGGTATAGATAATACTACAATTAAGGCAGCAGCAGAGGCTGGTGCAAATGTCTTTGTTGCAGGTTCTTATCTCTTTAAAGCAAGTGATTTACCTGCACAAGTAGAAACCTTAAGGGTGGCGCTCGATGACTAAAATTGCTTTATTTGCTGGCGGTGACTTAACTTATTTTGAATATGATTTTGACTATTTTGTCGGAATTGACCGTGGAAGCCTATTTTTATTAAAAAATGGGCTTTCTTTGGACATGGCAGTGGGTGATTTTGATTCTATAACAGAAGATGAACTGCTTTATATCAAACACTATTGTAGCAATATCGTTTCTGCTAGTGCAGAAAAAAATGATACAGATACAGAATTAGCTTTAAAAACTATTTTCAAAGAATTTCCAGAAGCTCAGGTGACCGTATTTGGAGCATTTGGTGGCAGGATTGACCATATGATGTCTAATATCTTTTTACCAAGTGACACAGATTTAGAACCATTTATGTCACAAATCAGACTCAAAGATGAACAAAACATAGTGACTTATCTACCATCCGGGAAAAATCAAGTCTCAAGGATTGAAGGGATGTCCTATGTCTCGTTCATGCCTGAGGGTGAGTCTACTTTGCAGATTTCTGGGGCTAAATATGAATTGAACAAAAGTAATTATTTTAAGAAAAAAATGTATTCCAGTAATGAATTTATGACTTCGCCAATTGAAGTAGAGCTCAAAGATGGTTACTTAATCATTATTTATAGTAAGGATAGAGGTTAATATGCTTGTCATCATTTTGATCATTGCACTAGCTAGTCTGACAGTGACGATAATTTCTTACCAAAAAATGACGGAATTAACAAAGTCCGTTGAAAAACAACTTGAAGATAATGCTGATAATCTATCAGACCAACTGACATATCAGATAGAAGCGGCGCAAAAAGATCAAATTCTAACGTTGACTAATCAGCTAAACCGTATGCAACAGGAAATTTATCAGTTGCTTACCGATATGCGTACAGAATTAAATCAGCATTTAACGGAGAGTCGAGATCGATCGGACAAACGCTTGGAATTGATTAACTCCAATTTATCTCAGTCAGTTCAGAAAATGCAAGATTCCAATGAAAAACGCTTGGATCAAATGCGCCAAACTGTTGAGGAAAAGCTAGAAAAAACGCTACAAACGCGTTTGCAAACTTCTTTTGAAACTGTATCGCGTCAACTAGAGAGTGTCAATCAAGGTCTTGGGGAGATGAAAACTGTTGCCCAAGATGTTGGTACACTGAACAAAGTCTTGTCAAATACTAAGACAAGGGGAATATTAGGGGAGCTACAACTCGGCCAAATTATAGAAGATATTATGACAGTTAGTCAATATGAGAGAGAATTTCCTACGGTGTCTGGCTCTTCTGAGCGTGTTGAATATGCTATTAAATTACCTGGAAATGGTCAGGGAGATTATATCTATTTGCCTATTGACTCTAAGTTTCCTCTAGAAGATTATTACCGATTGGAAGATGCTTATGAATTGGGTGACAAGGTTCAAATAGAACTCTATCGTAAATCTTTACTGACAAGTATTCGTAAATTTGCAAAAGATATAAACAATAAGTACTTAAATCCTCCTGAAACGACAAATTTTGGTATCATGTTCTTACCAACTGAAGGGCTCTATTCTGAAGTGGTAAGAAATGCAACATTCTTTGATAGTCTAAGACGTGACGAAAATATTGTAGTAGCTGGACCGTCAACCTTATCTGCTTTACTAAATTCATTATCTGTTGGCTTTAAAACCTTAAATATTCAAAAGAATGCTAATGATATTAGTAAAATTTTAGGGAATGTCAAGGTTGAATTTGGAAAATTTGGTGGCATGTTATCAAAAGCTCAAAAACAATTAAATACAGCAAGTAAAAGTATTGATAGTTTACTCACAACGCGGACAAACGCTATTATCAGAGCCTTAAATACAGTTGAAGAACATCAAGATCAAGCAACCACTAGCTTGTTAAACCTTCCTATAACAGAAGAAGAGGAAATTAATGAAAATTAACCAAATGAAAAAAGACGAGCTTTTTGAGGGGTTTTACCTTATAAAGAAAGCAGAAGTTCGTAAAACGCGTGCAGGTAAAGACTTTATTGCCTTTACCTTTCAAGATGATACTGGCGAAATTTCAGGAAATATGTGGGATGCACAAACCTATAATGTAGAAGAGTTTGTAGCCGGTAAAATTGTTCATATGAAAGGGCGTCGTGAAGTTTATAATGGAACTCCCCAAGTCAACCAAATTACATTAAGAAACATCAAAGATGGTGAACCTAATGATCCTAGAGATTTTAAAGAAAAACCTCCAATCAATGTTGACAACGTGAGAGAGTACATGGAACAAATGCTCTTTAAAATTGAAAATGCAACCTGGCAGCGTGTGGTAAGAGCACTTTATCGTAAATACAATAAGGAATTTTTTACCTATCCAGCCGCCAAAACAAACCATCACGCCTTTGAATCAGGATTGGCATATCACACGGCAACGATGGTTCGTTTGGCAGATAGTATTGGAGATATCTATCCAGAACTTAATAAAAGTTTGATGTTTGCTGGTATTATGCTACATGATTTAGCCAAGGTCATTGAGTTATCGGGTCCTGATAATACAGAATATACTATTCGAGGTAATCTTATCGGTCATATTTCACTTATTGATGAGGAATTAACAAAAATACTAGCAGAGCTTAATATTGATGATACAAAAGAAGAGGTTACAGTGTTACGCCATGTTATTCTGAGTCATCATGGACAATTAGAATATGGAAGCCCGGTTCGTCCTAGAATCATGGAGGCAGAAATTATCCATATGATCGATAACATTGATGCAAATATGATGATGATGACAACAGCTTTAAATCGTGTCAACGAAGGTGAAATGACAAATCGCATTTTTGCCATGGATAACCGTTCTTTTTATAAACCGAACATTAAATAATTTAGGTAGAATAATTAAGACCTAAAATAAAATGTTCGTTTTTAGCATTTGTTATGTTATACTATATGTAAAGATTGCTATGAATAAGGAGAAAATATGAAATTAAGACGTAGCGAACGCATGGTTGTTATTTCAAATTACCTAATAAATAATCCCTATACATTAACTAGTTTAAATACATTTGCTAGTAAATACGGTGCCGCGAAATCTTCGATTTCAGAAGATATTGCTATTATCAAAAAAGCTTTTGAACAAGCTCAAATCGGAGATATTAAAACTGTGACTGGTGCAAGTGGAGGTGTTATCTTTACACCAACTATTGCTGAAGCAGAAGCGAAAGAAATCGTTGAAGAATTAAGACAGCGTTTATCTGAAAACGATCGTATTCTTCCGGGAGGTTACATTTATCTTTCAGATCTACTCAGTACACCAAAAATGTTACAAAGTATTGGTCGCATTATAGCGAACGCTTACAGAGGTCAAAAAATTGATGCTGTCATGACGGTTGCAACAAAAGGTGTTCCTTTAGCAAACGCAGTAGCAAATGTTTTAGATGTTCCTTTTGTTATTGTGAGACGTGATTTGAAGATTACGGAAGGTTCTACTGTGTCAGTAAACTACGCTAGTGGTTCAAGTGGCCGTATTGAAAAAATGTTTCTTTCTAAGCGTAGCTTAAAACCTAACAGTCGAGTTTTAATAGTTGATGATTTCTTGAAAGGTGGAGGTACTGTTTCGGGGATGATTAGTTTACTCTCAGAATTCGATAGCACATTAGTAGGTGTCGCTGTATTTGCAGAAAATGCTCAGGAACAACGTGAGAAGATGGCCTATAAATCTCTTCTGAGAGTATCTGAAATTGATGTAAAAAATAATAGAGTCTCTGTAGAAGCGGGGAATATATTTGATTAAAGAGTCAAGGTGACATCCTTGATTCTTTTTGCTTGTAAAAGTAATAAAAGCTTGACACATCATGTGTAAAATGATACTATGATAAACGGTACTTTTACTTTTGGTCTCTCAAAAGTGTACAGAGACGTGCTGACAATTGTTGCAAAAGTACACGCAGATATAGGCTGTCACCAAGTGCTATATCAACCAAAAATAAAAAACTTACAGGAGAAATGTAGATGCCTACAATTAACCAGTTGGTACGTAAACCACGTAAATCTAAAGTTGAAAAATCAGATTCACCTGCTTTGAATATTGGTTACAACAGTCACAGAAAAGTTCACACTAAATTATCTGCACCACAAAAACGTGGTGTTGCAACTCGTGTTGGAACTATGACACCTAAAAAACCTAACTCTGCCCTTCGTAAATTTGCTCGTGTACGTTTGAGCAACCTTATTGAAGTTACTGCTTACATTCCAGGTATCGGACACAACTTGCAAGAACACAGTGTTGTGCTTATCCGTGGTGGACGTGTAAAAGACCTTCCAGGGGTACGTTACCATATCGTTCGTGGTGCACTTGATACTGCAGGTGTAGCTGATCGTAAACAAGGCCGTTCTAAATACGGTGCTAAACGTCCTAAAGGGTAATTAGAAGGGGGATAAGAGAAAATGAGTCGTAAAAATCAAGCGCCTAAACGCGAAGTATTACCAGATCCATTGTATAACTCAAAAATCGTTACACGTCTTATCAACCGTGTAATGCTTGATGGTAAACGTGGTACTGCTGCAACTATCGTATATGATGCTTTTGAAGCAATTAAAGAAGCTACTGGAACAGATGCTCTTGAAGTATTCGAAACAGCTATGGAAAACATCATGCCTGTACTTGAGGTACGCGCACGCCGTGTTGGTGGATCAAACTACCAAGTTCCTGTCGAAGTTCGTCCAGAACGTCGTACAACTTTAGGACTTCGTTGGTTGGTTAACGCATCACGTGCTCGTGGTGAACACACTATGAAAGATCGTCTTGCAAAAGAAATCATGGATGCTGCAAACAACACAGGAGCATCAGTTAAGAAACGTGAAGATACTCACAAAATGGCTGAAGCTAACCGTGCCTTTGCACACTTCCGTTGGTAAGATTACTCTCTTTTTGAGACTTATCATATCTACTAAACAAATTGTTTGGTAGATAGCAATGTTAGCAATTAGAACGGGTAGGTCCTGCCTATCCGTTTTTTATAAATAGTGTTATAATAAAGAAGTAAATAATTTAAAATATAGGAGAAACCAAATGGCTCGCGAATTTTCACTTGAAAAAACTCGTAATATCGGTATCATGGCTCACGTTGATGCTGGTAAAACAACAACAACTGAGCGTATTCTTTACTATACTGGTAAAATCCACAAAATCGGTGAAACACACGAAGGTGCTTCACAAATGGACTGGATGGAACAAGAACAAGAACGTGGTATCACAATTACATCAGCTGCAACAACAGCACAATGGGATGGTCACCGTGTTAACATCATCGATACACCAGGACACGTGGACTTCACAATTGAAGTTCAACGTTCACTTCGCGTACTTGATGGTGCGGTAACAGTTCTTGATGCTCAATCAGGTGTAGAACCTCAAACTGAAACAGTGTGGCGTCAAGCAACAGAATACGGAGTTCCACGTATCGTTTTTGCTAATAAAATGGATAAAATCGGTGCTGACTTCCTCTATTCAGTACAATCACTTCATGACCGTCTTCAAGCGAATGCACACCCAATTCAATTGCCAATTGGTTCAGAAGACGATTTCCGTGGTATTATTGACTTAATCAAAATGAAAGCTGAAATCTATACTAATGATCTTGGTACAGATATCCTTGAAGAAGATATTCCAGAAGAGTATGTTGATCAAGCAAATGAATACCGTGAAAAATTAGTAGAAGCAGTTGCTGATACTGATGAAGATTTGATGATGAAATACCTTGAAGGTGAAGAAATCACTAACGAAGAGTTGATGGCTGCTATTCGTAAAGCAACTATCAATGTTGAATTCTATCCTGTATTGTGTGGTTCAGCCTTCAAGAATAAAGGTGTTCAATTGATGCTTGATGCTGTTATTGATTACCTTCCAAGCCCACTTGATATTCCTGCAATCAAAGGTATTAACCCTGATACTGACGAAGAAGAAACACGTCCTGCTTCAGATGAAGAGCCATTTGCAGCGCTTGCCTTCAAGATTATGACAGATCCTTTCGTGGGTCGCTTAACATTCTTCCGTGTGTACTCAGGTGTTCTTAATTCAGGTTCATACGTGTTGAATACATCTAAAGGTAAACGTGAACGTATCGGACGTATCTTACAAATGCACGCAAATAGTCGTCAAGAAATTGAAACTGTTTATGCTGGTGATATCGCAGCGGCTGTTGGTTTGAAAGATACAACTACAGGTGATTCATTGACTGATGAAAAATCAAAAGTTATTCTTGAATCAATTGAAGTTCCAGAACCAGTTATCCAATTGATGGTTGAGCCAAAATCTAAAGCTGACCAAGATAAAATGGGGATCGCCCTTCAAAAACTTGCTGAAGAAGATCCAACGTTCCGCGTTGAAACTAACGTTGAAACTGGTGAAACAGTTATCTCAGGAATGGGTGAACTTCACCTTGATGTCCTTGTTGACCGTATGAAACGTGAATTCAAAGTTGAAGCAAACGTTGGTGCACCTCAAGTATCATACCGCGAAACATTCCGCGCTTCTACACAAGCACGTGGATTCTTCAAACGCCAATCTGGTGGTAAAGGTCAATTTGGTGATGTTTGGATTGAATTTACACCAAACGAAGAAGGTAAAGGATTCGAATTCGAAAATGCTATCGTCGGTGGTGTGGTTCCTCGTGAATTTATTCCAGCCGTTGAAAAAGGACTTGTAGAATCTATGGCAAACGGTGTTCTTGCTGGATATCCAATGGTTGACGTAAAAGCTAAACTTTACGATGGTTCATACCATGATGTTGACTCATCTGAGACAGCCTTCAAGATTGCTGCATCACTTGCACTTAAAGAAGCTGCTAAATCAGCGCAACCAGCTATCCTTGAGCCAATGATGCTTGTTACAATTACAGCTCCAGAAGACAATCTTGGTGACGTTATGGGCCACGTGACTGCACGTCGCGGTCGTGTTGATGGTATGGAAGCACGTGGTAACACACAAGTTGTTCGTGCTTTTGTTCCACTTGCTGAAATGTTTGGTTATGCAACAGTTCTTCGTTCTGCAACACAAGGACGTGGTACATTCATGATGGTATTTGACCACTACGAAGATGTTCCTAAGTCAGTTCAAGAAGAAATCATCAAGAAAAACTCTGGTGAATAATTTCTGAAAACTTATGAAAGGTACTCGAAAGAGTATCTTTTTTTCTTTTTGAAAGTGGTAAATTCATTGCAATTTTTCTCGAAAAAAGATATAATAATTGTGTTGAAAGATTTTTGCACATATGTACAAGTTAATCTTTTCACATTGGTTAGGGGGATCCCTAAAATAAAATATTTGAGATTTTCATAAGGAGGAAATCACTAATGGTAGTTAAAGTTGGTATTAACGGTTTCGGTCGTATCGGTCGTCTTGCATTCCGTCGCATCCAAAACGTAGAAGGTGTTGAAGTTACTCGTATCAACGACCTTACAGATCCAAACATGCTTGCACACTTGTTGAAATATGACACAACTCAAGGTCGTTTCGACGGTACTGTTGAAGTTAAAGAAGGTGGATTCGAAGTTAACGGTCAATTTGTTAAAGTTTCTGCTGAACGCGAACCAGCAAACATTGACTGGGCTACTGATGGCGTAGAAATCGTTCTTGAAGCAACTGGTTTCTTTGCATCAAAAGAAAAAGCTGAACAACACATCCATGAAAATGGTGCTAAAAAAGTTGTTATCACAGCTCCTGGTGGAAACGACGTTAAAACAGTTGTTTTCAACACTAACCACGATATCCTTGATGGAACTGAAACAGTTATCTCAGGTGCTTCATGTACTACAAACTGTCTTGCTCCAATGGCTAAAGCTTTACAAGACAACTTTGGTGTTAAACAAGGTTTGATGACTACTATCCACGCATACACTGGTGACCAAATGATCCTTGACGGACCACACCGTGGTGGTGACCTTCGTCGTGCTCGTGCAGGTGCTGCAAACATCGTTCCTAACTCAACTGGTGCTGCAAAAGCTATCGGTCTTGTTATCCCAGAATTGAACGGTAAACTTGATGGTGCTGCACAACGTGTTCCTGTTCCAACTGGATCAGTAACTGAATTGGTTGCAACTCTTGAAAAAGACGTAACTGTTGAAGAAGTAAATGCAGCTATGAAAGCAGCAGCTAACGATTCATACGGTTATACTGAAGATCCAATCGTATCATCTGATATCGTTGGTATTTCATACGGTTCATTGTTTGATGCTACTCAAACTAAAGTTCAAACTGTTGACGGTAACCAATTGGTTAAAGTTGTTTCATGGTACGATAACGAAATGTCATACACTTCACAACTTGTTCGTACACTTGAATACTTTGCAAAAATTGCAAAATAATTTTTAATTAATATGATGTAAAAGAGGGATTTATCCCTCTTTTATTTTTATAAATAAAAAATAATACGAATGTTTTTTCATTTTATTGTAGAAAATTATCAGAAAAGAAATGAAAACTGAATTATATTGGCTATAAGTTAAAATAAGGTTTGATTTTGAAAGTAAGCAGTGGTATGATTTAATTGAAAAAATATAGAGGAGAAGTTTTATGAAGACTACAAAAGTTTTTTCAGTTTTATCGTTATCTGTTGCTGCATTTATGATGACAGCATGTCAGTCAAACCACAGCACTAAAAAAGCTGATATGTCTCCAGATAAGGTGGAGCAAAAGACGAAATTTAAAAATATTTCTCTAAGTTCTAATAAACTGTTGGCTAAGGAAAACACTATGTCTGTCCTTTGGTATCAAAATTCTGCAGAAGCCAAGGCTTTATATTTACAAGGTTATAATGTTGCTAAAATGAAGTTAGATGATTGGTTACAAAAGCCCAGTGAAAAACCATATTCAATTATCTTAGATTTAGATGAAACAGTTTTAGATAATAGCCCATATCAAGCAAAGAATATTAAAGATGGCTCTAGTTTCACGCCAGAGAGTTGGGATAAATGGGTGCAAAAGAAGTCAGCTAAGGCTGTTGCGGGTGCCAAAGCATTTTTGAAGTATGCTAATGAAAAGGGAATAAAAATTTATTATGTCTCAGATCGTACAGATGCTCAAGTTGATGCGACTAAAGAAAATTTAGAGAAGGAAGGTATACCTGTTCAAGGGAAAGACCACTTGCTTTTCCTTAAAAAAGGAATGAAATCTAAAGAGAGTCGCCGTCAGGCAGTTCAAAAAGATACTAATTTAATTATGCTTTTTGGAGATAATTTAGTTGATTTTGCTGATTTTTCTAAATCATCTAGTACAGATAGAGAACAACTACTAACTAAACTTCAAAGTGAGTTTGGTAGTAAATTTATTGTTTTCCCAAATCCTATGTACGGTTCTTGGGAAAGTGCTATTTATCAAGGAAAACATCTGGATGTTCAAAAACAATTGAAAGAACGACAAAAAATGTTGCATTCGTATGATTAATAAGTATACGAATTCTCTTGAAAACAACTAGGAAAATCTATGAAATCTATTTGTGAAAAAGTAATCAATAATTACAACTGTTCACAAAAATATGTTATAATAAATAATATCAAATTATATAAGGAGTTTTACTAATGGCTAAATTGACTGTTAAAGACGTTGATTTGAAAGGTAAAAAAGTCCTCGTTCGTGTTGACTTTAATGTGCCTTTGAAAGACGGCGTTATCACTAACGACAACCGTATCACTGCGGCTCTTCCAACAATCAAGTATATCATCGAACAAGGTGGTCGTGCTATCCTCTTCTCTCACCTTGGACGTGTTAAAGAAGAAGCTGACAAAGAAGGAAAATCACTTGCACCGGTAGCTGCTGATTTAGCTGCTAAACTTGGTCAAGATGTTGTATTCCCAGGTGTTACTCGTGGTGCAAAATTAGAAGAAGCAATCAATGCTTTGGAAGATGGACAAGTTCTTTTGGTTGAAAACACTCGTTTTGAAGATGTTGACGGTAAGAAAGAATCTAAGAATGACGAAGAACTTGGTAAATACTGGGCTTCACTTGGAGATGGAATCTTCGTTAACGATGCATTTGGTACAGCACACCGTGCTCATGCATCAAACGTAGGTATTTCAGCAAACGTTGAAAAAGCTGTAGCTGGTTTCCTTCTTGAAAACGAAATTGCTTACATCCAAGAAGCAGTTGAAACTCCAGAACGCCCATTCGTAGCTATTCTTGGTGGCTCAAAAGTTTCTGATAAGATTGGTGTTATCGAAAACCTTCTTGAAAAAGCTGATAAAGTTCTTATCGGTGGTGGTATGACTTACACATTCTACAAAGCTCAAGGTATCGAAATCGGTAACTCACTTGTAGAAGAAGACAAATTGGATGTTGCTAAAGACCTCCTTGAAAAATCAAACGGTAAATTGATCTTGCCAGTTGACTCAAAAGAAGCAAACGCATTTGCTGGTTATACTGAAGTTCGCGACACTGAAGGTGAAGCAGTTTCAGAAGGGTTCCTTGGTCTTGACATCGGTCCTAAATCAATCGCTAAATTTGATGAAGCACTTACTGGTGCTAAAACAGTTGTATGGAACGGACCTATGGGTGTCTTTGAAAACCCTGACTTCCAAGCTGGTACAATCGGTGTAATGGACGCTATCGTTAAACAACCAGGCGTTAAATCAATCATCGGTGGTGGTGATTCAGCAGCAGCTGCTATCAACCTTGGCCGTGCTGACAAATTCTCATGGATCTCTACTGGTGGTGGAGCAAGCATGGAATTGCTCGAAGGTAAAGTATTACCAGGTTTGGCAGCATTGACTGAAAAATAATAGTCATTATAATTTATATTAAAGGACATGCTGATGCATGTCTTTTTTTAGTTGATAATGTAGAGTTATTGAATTTTCCTTGACTTCACTTATCATTTACTAGTTTTTAGATATAGTGGTATTTGGTTGACACTGCAATTTTCAAAAGTTTATGACGATTTCATATAAATTGGTTTATAAAAGATATACTAGTAATAAATAAAACGTTTACAAAAAGGGTTTTATGGATTGATATGTTAGAATATATAGTGAAGGGATAGGTATGAAAACGTTAAAAAAATTATTATCTAATTACAAATTTGATATTAAAAAGTTTAAATTGGGAATGAGAACATTTAAAACAGGCTTATCGGTCTTTTTAGTTTTATTGGTTTTTCATTTATTTGGTTGGAAAGGGCTTCAAATTGGTGCTCTAACTGCTGTATTTAGTTTAAGAGAAGACTTTGATAAAAGCGTGCACTTTGGTTTTTCTAGAATTATTGGTAATAGTATAGGTGGCTTACTCTCCTTAGTATTTTTTGCATTCAATGAGATATTTCATCAAGCTTTTTGGGTTACTTTATTAATTGTTCCTATTTGTACCATGTTATGTATCATGATTAATGTTGCTTGTAATAATAAATCAGGTATTATTGGGGGGACAGCCGCATTACTTATTATAACTTTATCAATCCCAAGCGGAGAGACAATTCTATACGTTTTTGCACGTATTTTTGAAACTTTTTGTGGTGTTTTTATTGCAATGATGGTTAATACAGATATTGAAATACTTCGGAAAAAACTAAAAAATAACAAATTATAGTTTGATGTCATAAAATCTCACATGAGAGTTGACATCAAACTTTTTAAAGTTTATAATGGTTTAATGAAAGGAGGCCATCATGAAAGAAAGAGAACTTAGGCGTACAATGGCTGTATTCCCAATTGGAGCTGTTATGAAGTTGACAGATTTAACTGCCAGACAAATTCGCTATTATGAGGATCAAGGGTTAATCACACCTGAACGTACTGAAGGTAACCGTCGCATGTTTTCACTGAATGATATGGACCGCTTACTGGAAATAAAAGACTTCATTAGCGATGGTTTGCATATTTCTGATATTAAAAATGAATACATGCAAAGACAACATAAGTCCAAAGAGAAACAAAAGTCATTATCAGATGCCGAGGTTCGTCGACTTTTACAAGATGAGCTCCGTAATCAAGGGCGTTTTTCAAGTCCTTCACAGCACATTGGAAATATGCATTTGTAAACATGCAGTCAAGCTAGATATTAAGGAGACTATATGACTATCACAGCAGAAGATATTCGTCGCGAAGTTAAGGAAAAAAATGTTACCTTCCTCCGTTTGATGTTCACAGATATCTTAGGAGTAATGAAAAATGTCGAAATTCCGGCTACAGATGAACAATTAGACAAAGTTTTATCAAATAAAGCAATGTTTGATGGATCTTCTATTGAGGGCTTTGTTCGTATCAATGAATCTGATATGTATTTATATCCTGATTTAGATACTTGGATTGTCTTTCCTTGGGGAGATGAAAATGGAGCTGTTGCAGGTCTAATCTGTGATATCTATACAGCAGAAGGAGAACCTTTTGCCGGAGATCCACGTGGAAATCTTAAGCGTAATATGAAACGTATGCAAGAGATGGGCTATAAGTCATTTAACTTAGGACCAGAACCTGAATTTTTCCTATTTAAAATGGATGAAAATGGTAACCCAACACTTGATGTTAATGACAAAGGAGGCTACTTTGACTTAGCTCCAACAGACTTAGCAGATAATACACGTCGTGAAATTGTTAATGTCTTAACACAAATGGGCTTTGAAGTTGAAGCTAGTCATCATGAAGTAGCAGTTGGACAGCATGAAATTGACTTTAAATATGATGATGTTTTAAAAGCCTGTGACAACATTCAATTATTTAAATTGGTTGTTAAAACAATTGCTCGTAAGCATGGTTTATATGCTACTTTTATGGCAAAACCTAAGTTTGGTATCAATGGTTCAGGTATGCATTGTAATATGTCTCTTTTTGATAATGAAGGGAACAATGCTTTCTTTGATCCAGAAGATCCACGTGGAATGCAATTATCAGAGGATGCCTACTACTTTTTAGGTGGGTTAATGAAACATGCTTACAATTACACAGCTATCATTAATCCAACTGTTAATTCTTATAAACGTTTGGTACCAGGATACGAAGCACCAGTTTACATTGCTTGGGCAGGTCGCAATCGTTCGCCACTTATTCGTGTACCTGCATCTCGAGGTATGGGAACACGCCTAGAATTGCGCTCGGTTGACCCAACAGCAAATCCTTATCTTGCTTTATCAGTACTTTTGGGATCAGGACTTGAGGGAATCGAGAATAAAATTGAAGCACCAGAACCAATTGAGACAAATATCTATGCTATGACTGTAGAAGAACGTCGTCAAGCAGGTATTGTTGATTTACCATCTACTCTTCATAATGCTCTTAAAGCACTTGAAGAAGATGAAGTGGTAAAAGCGGCCCTAGGAACTCATATCTATACTAATTTCTTAGATGCTAAGCGTATTGAATGGGCAAGTTATGCGACTTATGTTTCACAATGGGAAATTGATAATTACCTAGATTTATATTAATCATAAGAATGTTTATAACTAGTTTTAGGCTTTATTTTGTAAAGTCTAAAACTAGTTTTTTTGTAAATTATTGTAAAAAATTGCCTAAAACTTGTTACAGGTTTTCATTTATTTGTTATATGGATTTGATAAACTAGGAGTCATCAGATGGAGGAAAACATGAACATAAAACAATTAAAGTCTAAAACAATGCTTGGAACAGTGGCTTTGGTGTCCGCTTTTTCATTTGCTTCAACAAATGCAGATGTGAATACATATAACTATGCAGTAGATGTAGACTATCTAGCAAGTGCGGAGGAAATTGCTCAAGCACATCCAGCTAGTAATACGTTTCCACTAGGTCAATGCACATGGGGTGTAAAGGAGATGGCAACATGGGCAGGTAACTGGTGGGGAAACGGTGGTGATTGGGCTGCGAGCGCCGCATCAGCTGGTTATACAGTAGGAACACAACCGCGCGTGGGTTCTATCGTATGTTGGACTGATGGTAGTTATGGACATGTGGCTTATGTTACAGCTGTAGATCCTGTCACTAATAAAATTCAGGTTTTAGAATCTAATTATGCAGGTCATCAATGGATTGATAATTATCGTGGTTGGTTTGATCCACAAAATACAGTGACACCAGGGGTAGTTAGCTACATTTATCCGAATTAATCTATAAAGAACTCCTCACATAGACGGTATAAAAGTACGATACTGTTTGGATGGAGTTCTTTTATATTCTATAGTTATCCCAGAAGTAATTTGATATATTAACTTATTTTGCTAATATAGGCAATTAAAAAGAACGGAAAAGGTATTTTCCGTTCTTTTGTTTATTTATCAGGGGTAAGGACCATAGGAATAATGATAGGCTCACGCTCAGTTTTTTCATATAAGAATGGTCGTAAGGCATTAACAATAGCTCCATTTACTGATTGGATACTTGCATCTTTATTTTTCAGTGCAATACGAATAGCATTGAATAAGATATGTTGGCTTTCGCGAATAAGGTCCCCAGATTCTCTCATATAGATAAAGCCTCGGCTAAGGATGTCTGGTCCAGCTAAAATCATTTTTGAATCGAAATCAACGGTAGCAACGGCAAGGACAACACCATCTTCAGATAAGTCGTGGCGATCACGTAGAACTGCCGCACCAATATCGCCAATACCATTCCCATCAACGTAGATATCTTGAGCATTGAAATGTCCAGCAATGCGAGCAGAGTCGCTCGTTAAAGCTAAAACATCACCGTTTTCCATAATGAAGATATTCTCTTTAGGAATACCTGTGTCAACTGCTAAACCAGCATGGACTTTTTGCATGCGATACTCACCGTGTACGGGCATGAAATACTTTGGTTTAATCAAGCGTAACATTAATTTTTGTTCTTGTTGACCACCATGGCCGGAGGTATGGATATTGTTAATTTTACCATGAATAACATCGACACCAGCTTCTTGAATGGTATTGATTAATTTATTGACACTTGTTGTATTACCAGGGATTGGGCTTGATGAGAAAATCACAGTATCACCAGGTTGCAAAGTAACTTGACGATGAGTACCGTTAGCGATACGAGCAAGTGCTGCCATAGACTCACCTTGACTACCTGTACACATAATTAAAACTTCACTAGCATGAAGATTTTTAAGTTCGCTTGGCTCAATGAAGGTACCTTTTGGAACTTTAATATAGCCAAGTTCAATACCGTTAACAATTGCCTTTTCCATTGACCGTCCAAAAACAGCAATTTTACGACCAGTTTTAACAGCAGCTTCAGCAGCCTGTTGGAGTCGGAAGATGTTTGAAGCAAAAGAGGCGAAAATAATACGTCCCTCGATACCTTCGATAATCTTCATAATAGATTGCCCAACAATTTTTTCGGAATTAGTGAAGGTTGGAACTTCAGCATTTGTCGAGTCTGATAAAAGGCAGAGGACACCGTCTTCGCCTAGAGCAGCCATACGATGTAAGTCAGCTGGCTCCCCAACAGGTGTAAAGTCAAATTTGAAGTCACCTGTACAAATAACCTTACCTTGAGGGGTATGAATAACAATACCTAATGGTTCAGGAATGGAGTGAGTAGTGCGGAAAAATGTAACGCTTAAGTTTTTAAAAGTCAGCTCTGTATTAGCGTGGATTTCGTATAATGTAGCGTCACGAAGTAAACCATGTTCTTCTAACTTACCTTTGATTAGAGCAAGAGCGAGAGGGCCTGCATAAATCGGTAAATTAGCTTGTTTTAATAGAAAAGGAATACCACCGATGTGGTCCTCGTGCCCATGAGTTATAACAAGGGCCTTGATACGGTCAATGTTTTCAACGATATATGAATAGTCTGGGATAACATAATCTATTCCCAAAAGATCATCTTCAGGGAATTTAATACCAGCGTCTACAATAATAATTTCGTCTTGATATTCGATACCGTAAGTATTTTTTCCGATTTCACCGAGACCACCAATCGCATAAACCCCAACTTCTTCGGGTTTTAAGTTGATATTTGACATAATAAGTTTATCATAATGGGTAGATTACTCTAGCTATTATGTTTAACTCCTTTCTAGAACTCAGTGAGCTCGAAAACACCAGTTTCTTTTTCATATTCAAGGTGTTTGTCTGAAAGTAACTCGATGAATTCGATATTGTAAGCTGTATTTTCTTCAACTAGTTTACGTGCAGCAATGCGACCTTCTAATTCATTAGCTGCATCAATAGTAACGTAAAGTGTTTTGGTTTGCTCACGACGTGGGTTGCGTTCTTTTGTTTCTTGATAGAAAACTTTATAAATCATAATAATCCTTTCTTATCTCTCGGTTTTTCTAACTATAAAAAAATGGGTCAATGCCGTTAAGTGAGACAATGACAAACCATTATTAAGTTTTTATAGAGTAATAGAATTAACCTTGATTCGTTGCAATTATCATGATTATATCATAAAATAAGAGGTAGAATCAAGTAAGGGAAGTTAAATGATGAAAGTTTTAGCCTTTGATACTTCAAGCAAAGCACTATCAGTGGCTGTACTAAACAATATGGAATGTTTAGCGACTGTCACTATCAATATCAAAAAGAATCATAGCATTAATTTGATGCCAGCCATTGATTTTTTAATGCAATCAATTGATTTAGAACCTCAAGATTTGGACCGTATCGTAGTAGCAGAGGGTCCAGGATCTTATACGGGCTTACGTGTAGCTGTTGCTACAGCAAAAATGCTAGCTTATACGCTTAAGATTGACTTAGTTGGAGTATCTAGCCTGTACGCTTTAACAAATGGATTTTCAGAAAATGATTTATTGGTACCACTTATAGATGCACGACGTAACAATGTTTATGTTGGTTTCTATCAAAATGGTGATACTGTTAAACCAGACTGTCACACTTCTCTTGAAGAAGTCTTACAAGAGGTGGGGAATAAAGCCAATGTTCATTTTGTCGGAGAGGTTGCAGCATTTTTTGACCAGATTAAGAAAGCTTTACCACATGCTAAAATTACAGAAACTTTACCTTGTGCAGTGGCAATTGGGCGCAAAGGACAAAAAATGAAAAGCGTTAATGTAGATGCGTTTGTTCCACGATACTTAAAACGTGTTGAAGCTGAGGAAAATTGGTTAAAAAACCACTGTGAAACGAATACAGAAGAATATATTAAGAGAGTTTGAGATGGAATCATCAGAACAAGCACTGGCTATATGGAGCGTACTATCTGATGTCTATGACAAATCTCCGTGGAGTTTATCGCAGATTTCAGAAGATTTAAAAAAAGATTCAACAGATTATTTTTTTGTTTATAATGACGGTGAGGTCATTGGTTTTTTGGCTCTTCAACAATTGGTAGGTGAAGTAGAAATTACTAATATTGCTGTAAAAAAAAATTATCAAGGTAAAGGTTATGCTTACCAGTTAATGTCAATGATCGCTGATATAGAGGTGCCAGTTTTTCTTGAGGTTCGTTATTCAAATATCGTAGCACAAAAACTTTATGAGAGGTGTGGTTTTGTAGTTTTAGGAAAGCGCAAAAATTATTACCATGATCCAATTGAAGATGCTATAGTGATGCGCAAGGGATAAATAGTTGATGATAGAAAGGATATGAATAGTCCTCAATACTAATGGAAAAGACGATATTGATGGATTAATATCATTATGAAAGATAGATATATTTTAGCAGTGGAAAGTTCATGTGATGAAACTAGTGTTGCTATTTTAAAAAATGATAAAGAGTTACTAGCTAATATTATTGCAAGTCAAGTTGAAAGTCACAAACGTTTTGGTGGTGTTGTTCCTGAAGTGGCAAGCCGTCATCACGTTGAAGTAGTAACAACCTGTTTTGAGGATGCTATTCAAGAAGCAGGTATTGTTGCTAGCGATTTGGATGCTGTTGCTGTAACATATGGTCCGGGATTAGTAGGAGCCTTATTGGTAGGTATGGCTGCAGCAAAAGCTTTCGCTTGGGCAAATAAATTACCTCTAATTCCTGTAAACCACATGGCGGGTCATTTAATGGCAGCACGTGACGTTAAGGAACTTCAATACCCATTGTTAGCTTTGCTTGTCAGTGGAGGACATACAGAATTAGTATATGTTTCTGAACCGGGAGATTACAAAATAGTAGGAGAAACTCGGGATGATGCTGTTGGAGAAGCTTATGATAAAGTAGGCCGTGTTATGGGCTTAACTTATCCAGCAGGTCGCGAGATTGATCAGTTAGCTCATAAGGGTCAAGATACTTACCATTTTCCTAGAGCGATGATCAAAGAAGATCATCTTGAATTTTCTTTTTCTGGATTAAAATCTGCATTTATCAATTTACATCATAATGCAGAACAAAAGGGTGAAGCATTGGTTCTTGAAGATTTATGTGCTTCCTTTCAGGCGGCTGTTTTGGATATTTTATTGGCCAAAACTCAAAAAGCTTTGTTAAAGTATCCAGTGAAAACTTTAGTCGTTGCTGGTGGAGTTGCAGCTAATCAAGGACTTCGGGAACGCTTGGCTACTGATATTTCTCCTGATATTGATGTGGTTATTCCTCCTCTTAGATTATGTGGGGATAATGCAGGAATGATTGCATTAGCAGCAGCGATAGAGTTTGAAAAAGAGAATTTTGCTTCTTTAAAATTGAATGCCAAACCTAGTTTAGCTTTTGAGAGTTTATAGTGTTCATAATATCAAAACGCTTGTTTTGATATTTTTTATTTGTTATAATGATTGAATATTCAAAAATATTAGCAAATGATATTGTCGCTATTTTTTTAACTAATAAAGGAGTTAAGGAATGTTACATTTTGAAAATGATTATAATAAAGGAGCTCATCCAGAGCTTTTAAATGCCCTTATTGAAACTAATGATCAAGGTCTATCGGGATATGGGACAGATAGTTACTGTCAACAAGCGGCAGATAAAATTCGAGAAGTCTGTTCCTGTCCACAAGCTGAAGTTGAGTTTTTAGTGGGTGGTACTCAAACAAATCAAGTAGTTATCAGTAGTATGCTTGCTTCTTATGAAGGAGTTATTGCTGCAGAAACAGGTCATGTGAGTAGTCATGAAGCAGGAGCCATAGAATTTTCAGGGCATAAGGTATTGACTTTACCTTCTCATAATGGGAAATTACTCTCAAGCGAAGTTGCAACTTATATTGAGACTTTTTATGCTGATGGTAATTACCAACACATGGTTTTTCCAGGAATGGTTTATATATCACATCCAACAGAATATGGAACACTTTATAGTAAAGCAGAACTAGAAGAGTTGTCGAAGATTTGTAAACATTATCAAATCCCCTTATTTATTGACGGTGCTCGTCTGGGGTATGGTTTGGCTGCGAAAGATACAGATGTTGATTTCCCAACGATTGCAGCCTTATCAGATGTTTTTTATATTGGTGGAACCAAAATGGGGGCTCTTGCTGGGGAAGCAGTTGTTTTCACAAAGAAAAATCGTCCAAAACAGTTTACTACAATTGTAAAGCAGCATGGTGCGTTATTAGCCAAGGGAAGATTGCTGGGGCTTGCTTTTGATCGTTTCTTTACGGATAACCTTTACTTAAAAATTGGAAAGCATGCGATCGACTTAGCAGAGGAATTAAAAATCATTTTAGAAGAAAAAGGTTACTCATTCTATTTAAAATCACCAACTAATCAACAATTTATTATTGTAGAAAATACAAAACTAGCAGATTTAGCAAAGAATGTAGCTTATAGTTTTTGGGAAAAATATGATGACCATCATACTGTAATACGTCTAGCAACTAGTTGGTCAACTAGTCGCGAAGATGTAACTGCTTTAAGAAATGTCTTGTGAGTTTTTAATAAAAGAAATATTATTCAGTAGTGACTATTACAAAATAATAGTCTTGTTTTTGGGATTAACTAAAAGAATTTTATCAGTATTTATAATAATAAAAAGCTCGGTATCTTGGCATACCGGGCTTTTTGAAAATAAATAAATTGGCATCTATGATTTGAGATAAGAAAAATTTTTTCATCTTTTATTATTAGTCATTTAAGGATTGATGAGATCCTACATTCCTATGATAATAAAATTTTGAAGAAGTTTGTAATAGCTGAGTAAATACTCAACAGGTTAAATAATTACAATGTATTAACTATTCGTCCACACTCAATAGAATAGTCATAAAAAGTAACTATTTGTCTTCACGAATTACCAGCTTGCTTTTTTAATGCCAGGAATTTGGCCTTTGTAAGCTAGGTTACGGAAGTTAATACGACTCATACCGAATTTACGCATGTAAGCGTGAGGACGGCCATCGATTAAATCACGATTTTTAAGTCGGTTAGGGTTAGAATCTTTAGGAAGTTTACGAAGTGCTTCGTAATCACCCTTTTCTTTTAACTCACGACGTAGTTCAGCATATTGTTCTACGAGTTTTTGCTGTTTTTGAAATTTAGCAATTTTTGATTTCTTAGCCATGATTTCTCCTTTCCCAAAAAGATTTTTCTATCCCAAAACAGGGTGCCTAGTTAACTGGTAATTAACCAGTAAACAAGACATGATTCTATTATACTCTTTTCAGCTAAGAATGCAAGGAAAATGTTAACTGGATAAGTATTATATTGTAATGGTGATGAATGTGTTACAATAACAGTATGAATGAAAGATATATCCGATTTAACCCTAATATCGCGAAACAAAAACCCAGTAATAAAGACAAATGTCCATTTTGTGATAAAAGCCAATTAGGAAAAATCCTAGACGTGAAAGACGATATGATCTGGGTAGAAAATAAATACCCAACTTTAGAAGAAACCTATCAAACATTGGTGATTGAATCAAATAATCACAATGGGGATATTTCAGTTTATAGTGAGTCAAAGATGCGCCAATTGTTAGATTATCTTTTGTCAAAATGGCAATTAATGGAAGAAAGTGGTCATTACCGTTCGGTCGTTCTTTATCGAAATTTTGGGCCCTTATCTGGCGGAAGTTTACGACATCCTCATAGCCAAATTGTTGGCTTAAAAAACGTAGATGCTTATGAAACGTTGAACTTAGATTGGTTTGATGGTATCGAGGTTTGTTCGGAAACGAGTCAACAAGCAGAGATTAGTATTGCCAATCGTCCTATGCTTGATTTCACAGAGTTCACAATTAAAGTATCCAAATTGGAAAACGCTATTTTGATTGCAGATAGTTTACCAATTTTGTGTCATTATATTTTAAATGAATTCTTGGGAGGGCGCTGTAAATCTTATAATCTCTTTTTCTATAAGCATGATGGGGGTCTTATTTGTAAAATTGTTCCTCGTTTTATAGTATCCCCTTATCAGATTGGGTATGCTATTCATCAGGTAAATTTACCAGATGAATTGGAAAAAATCAAAGAAGCCTTAAGAGCCAAATATTATCTTTAAATTCTATATAAAAAAGCTGACGGAATTGTTCAGCTTTTTTGTATTAATAGTGTAAGCTACCAGCTACCCAGCCTGTACATAAGGCAGAAGTAATGTTAAATCCTCCCGTATGAGCATTGATGTCTAGAACTTCACCAGCAAAATGTAAACCAGCTACCTTTTTACTTTCAAGTGTTTTTGGGTTTATTTCTTTAAGATCAACTCCACCTTTTGTTACAAAGGATTTTGCTAGAGACATCTTGCCAGTTACTAAAATAGGAAGTTTTTTAAGTTTTTGAATTAACGTTTCTAAGTCTTTTACAGATACTTGTTTTACTTTTTCGGGTAAGTCTTCAGCGTAAAATTCAGCTAAACGCTCAGGAAGAAGTATTTTAAGAGCGTTTTTCAAAGATTTTTCTCTTTCATTTTGGAAGTGTGTTTCCAATTCTTTAACAGAGATATTGGGCAAAACATCTAGGTATATAGTTTCTCCGCCTTTGACAAAGCTAGAAATTCGCAAGGCTGCTGGTCCTGATAATCCAAAATGAGTAAAGAGAAGATCGTGTGTAATAATATGCTTTTCAAATGACAAAGTGACATCATCTAAGGAGATACCTTGTAGTTTTTTATGGGGAAAATCAGTTAAAAGAGGGCTTTCGGCGGCTTCCATATCTGTGACTTCTAATTTAAAGTGACGAGCAATGTCATGACCGAAACCAGTAGAACCTGTAGACGGATAGGATTTACCACCAGTTGTTACGATAAGTTTATCGGATGCGAACTGTGTATCTTTAGTTTTGATATAGAATGAATCTCCTATCTTTTTGACAGAGACAACTTCTGTGTCAGTCATAATTTGACCACCAAGTTCTTTTATTTTATTTTCAAGGGCGTTAATGATAGTACGAGATTTATCAGTAGTAGGGAACATACGCCCATGATCTTCTTCTTTAAGTGTGACGCCGTTGTCTTGAAAGAAGTTAATAATATCATGGTTATCAAATTGTGAGAAGACGCTATATAGGAAACGGCCATTTCCAGGTATACCAGCTAAGAGCTCATCAAGGTTTCCATTATTGGTGACATTACAGCGGCCACCACCTGTTCCAGCTAGTTTTTTGCCTAAACGTTTATTTTTCTCAATAAGAAGTGTTTTGTTGCCGTAAAAATTTGAGGAAATAGCGGCCATCATTCCAGCAGGTCCACCACCTATAATTATTGTGTCATAATGCTTCATAATCTTATTCTAGCATATAAATAGAGAAATAGACGTCAAAATGTCTTGTTTGACACTTTAAGTTGACAGTAAATTGACACTAGATTAGGATTGTGATATTCTTTTATAAGAAAATCAGTACAAAAGAGGAAGTTATGACAGTTGAAAAGACGGTTAGTGAATTAGCTGAAATTTTAGGGGTTAGTCGTCAAGCGATGAATAACAGAGTTAAAACACTCCCTGAAGAATGTGTGGAAAAGAATAGTAAAGGCGTTACAGTTGTTAATCGTGATGGCTTGATTAAATTGGAAGAAATCTATAAAAAAACTATTTTGGAAGAGGAACCAATTGACGAAGAAGCATCAAGACGAGAACTTTTAGAAATTCTTGTTGATGAGAAGAATACTGAAATCACACGTTTATATGAACAGTTAAAAGCAAAAGATATTCAGATTGCTTCAAAAGACGAGCAGTTACATGTAAAAGATATTCAAATAGCAGAGAAAGATAAGCAATTAGATCAACAACAGCAATTGACTTTAACTGCTATGGAAGATACGCAACGTCTGCAACTTGAGTTAAATGAAGCTAAAGCAGAGGTTGAAGAGATTCAAGAAGCCAAAGAAGAAAAAATTCAAGAATTAGAAGCTGTTAAAAAAAGTTTCTTTGGACGTTTCTTCAATAAAAAATAGAATAAAAGCGTAAGGAGTTTCCTTGCGCTTTTTAGGAGAAATAATGAAACAATTACAAGAATATATAGCTTTTGATTTAGAGTTTAACACGGTTGGTGAGCATAGCCATATTATTCAAGTATCGGCCGTTAAATATTCTAATCATCAAGAGATTGCTTTATTTGATACTTATGTTCACACAAAAGTTCCATTACAAAGCTTTATTAATGGTTTAACAGGTATTACAGCTAGAGATATTATAGGGGCTCCTAAAATTGAGATAGTTTTGACAGACTTTCAGAGTTTTGTTGGAGATACACCACTGATTGGTTATAATGGGTATAAATCGGATTTACCCCTTTTAGTTGAAAATGGTTTGGATCTAACTAGTCAATATCAGGTGGACTTATATGATGAAGCTTTTGTGAGACGCAGTACAGATTTAAATGGTATTGTCAACCTTAAATTGACTACTGTTGCTGACTTTTTAGGAATAAAGGGTAAAGCACATAATAGCTTAGAGGATGCCCGTATGACTGCGCGTGTTTATGAAAAATTTCTGGACTTGGATGAAAATAAAATCTATTTAAAACAGCAAAAAGAGGTAGCAGTTGATAGCCCATTTGCGACTTTAGGAAATTTGTTTGATTAATTGTTGTAGTTTTATTTAAAGTTAAAAATACTTAGCGTTATTACTTGCTTATTACCTTAGGTCATTTGATATAGTAAAGGTGTTTCTGATAAAGAAGTGTTTACTATATTAAAGGAGGTGTGAAACATGTCAGAAAAATATTCCACTGGTGACTTAGCTAAAGAAGCAGGAGTTACTGTTCGTACTGTTCAGTACTATGACAAAAGAGGAATTTTATCCCCATCAGAACTATCTGAAGGAGGTAGGAGGGTTTATAGTATTGCTGATTTAGAAAATCTTAGACAAATTATTTATTTACGAGATTTAGATTTTTCAATTGATAATATCAAAAATCTATTTACTGAAGACAATGCTAGTCAGGTTTTAGAGCTTTTTTTACAAGTGCAGATAAGAGAATTAAGGCTATCTATTGATAGTAAAAAAGACAAACTTGACAAAGCTGTCAATCTACTAAAAACTGTAGAAAAACAAGACAGTAAAACATTAGGCTATCTTTCTGACATTGTGCTTATGGAAGAAAACAAAAGAAAATGGGGTAAACTACAAAAAAGCATAGTGCTACAAGTCATTATGATTATTATGGTCTATATTACGTTAATAATAGCAGCGGTTTCTCTAAATCAAAGATGGCTTATGTGGATAGCAGTAATAGTATTCTTAATAGCTATGAATGGTATGGTTTGGTATTTTAAACAACAGGTTGTTTATCTTTGTCCAAATTGTCACCAAACCTTTACACCGACATATCAAGCATTTAATCTAGCGAAACATACCCCTAAGACGCGAAAAGTATTCTGTCCACATTGTCACCAAAAGTCATATTGTATAGAGTTAGCCAGAGAAGAACGTTAAAGAACTCCCTTGAATTCAAGAGAGTTCTTTTTATTTAGAATAAGTTGGAATACTATAATATTAACTATATCAATTAGCAGAATACATATAATCGCGTGTCATAGGCATAGTGTCTTTTGAAACACCTTTTGAAAGCAAGTATTGAAAAATATCAATATTGCCAGATTCAAAAGAGGCCGCACAAGATTGAAGATAGAGGTCCCACATATTGATAAAACGATTATCATGAGTTTTCCGAACTTCAGGAAGGGCATTGTGGAAATTTTTTGTCCATAATTCGAGAGTCTTTTGATAGTGACGACGAAGCGGTTCTAAGTCAGCAATTTGAAGTCCAGCACTAGCTATATGATTTAAATTTTCAGTTAAACGAGGGATATATCCTCCTGGGAAGATATACTTATTAATCCAAGAATTAGTTCCACTACCATGATTACCACCCACTTGTCCAGTAATACCATGAATAAGAGCTAGACCATTGATGTTGAGTCTTTTAGAAATGGTTTGGAAGTATTGAGATAAATTTTCTTTTCCTACATGTTCAAACATACCAACACTAGTGATATAATCGTATGTTTCATGAATGTCACGATAATCTTTAATGAGGACTGTTACTTTATTTTCCAACCCTTCTTCCTTGATACGCTTAGTAATGAAAGAAGCCTGCTCTTCACTTAAGGTGATACCTGTCGCATTTAAGCCATATTCTTTAGCAGCAGTAATGATAAGTGTCCCCCAGCCACAACCGATATCTAGTAATTTCCCTCCCGGATGAGCATTTAATTTATTAAGAATATGGTGTACTTTGTTTAGTTGAGCTTGCTCTAGACTGTCATTTTCATGTTTAAAATAGGCGCATGAATAAGTCATGGTATCATCAAGCCAAAGTTTATAGAAATCATTTCCGATGTCATAATGCTTTTGAATGTCGGATTTACTGTGTTTTTTATCATGAAATTGTTTAGGAATCAATTTGCTAAATTTACTATTACGTAGAAAGCTGTCTCCACAGCGGTAAGCTGATAAAATTAATTCTTGTATAGAACCATAAATTTCAATGTCTCCATCCATAACAGCTTCACCCAATACTATAGAAGGATCTTTTGATAGCTCCGAGACGGAGAAATTTTTGTTTAGTTTAAGTTTGACGTGGGGATTGTTACCATTATAAGTTTCAATATTCCCATTTGGATAAGTGACTTGTAAGGGTATATCAAATGTACTCTTAATCAACTGTTTTATGATTAGACTATCCATAACCATGGTTAGTCACCTTCTCTCTAATATTTTCAATGTTATTATACCTCTCTGCTGATTTTTTGCAAATATTTTTTTGAAAATAAAACTTGTTTTCGTGAAAGATGAAAGTGATTTGAAATAAAAAAACACATTTACAGGTGATTCAGTAAATGTGATTTATTTTTTAGAATGGCATTTTACCCGCAAATGCTCCCATAATTTTTTTTGTAGCATCGTCAACTTGGCTTAAAGCGTCATTGATAGCTTGAGTTGTCATGTCTTGTAGTGTTTCAATATCTTCAGGGTCTACCACAGCTTCTTTGTAATCAATTGAAATTAGCTTTTTATCGCCTGTAAATGTCACAGTAACGAGCTCTTGAGCAGATTTTCCAGTAAACTGGCTAGCTGCTAAATCAGCTTGCTTTTGTTCCATTTGTTTTTGAAGCTTTTGTGCTTGACGCATCATATTTTGCATATTCATCATAAGATTAATAAATTCCTTTCATATCAAGGGATTAGTCCTTGTTGTTAATTTATAATTGCCTTACACTGCCTTATTGTTAAAAATGATCAAAAGCAGATGCAATCTTTTTTTGTACGACATTCATTATATCATTTTCACCTAATAACTCAATTCTAGGTTGCTTTTTAAAAATATATAAAGGTGTTTGTTTTATTCACTTTTTGAAACATATCTGAGAAATAAGAGGTTATATCTTTTTTGATTCAACTTCAAAATTGACTGTTGGGAAGTTTGACACATGCCTGATTATTATTTTCTAAAAGCATCCAATTCATCTTGGGCTTCCTTAGTTGTTCCGACTAATTGTTTCATGAGTTGATCTAGTTTGGCATTTGTTTTGGCAATTTCTTGATCAATATCACTGAGTTGTTTAGCTAATTCTGGAAGTGGCTTAACAGGAACTTCCTCAAAAGTATCGACATAGCGTGGGATATTTAAGTTATAGTCATTTTCAATGATTTCATCAAATGAGGCTAAATATGAAAACTTATCAGAATTATCACGACTCTTATAAGCATCAAGAATCTTCTTGATATGAGCATCTGTCATTGTGTTTTGATTTTTGCCCTTATCAAACTCTTTTGAAGCATCTATAAAGAAGACATCTTTGTTGGTTCTGTTTTTCTTTAATATGATAATAGTCGTAGGGATGCTTGTATTATAAAAGATATTTGATGGAAGTCCGATAATAGTATCGATAGCCCCTTGTTCGAGTAGTTTTTGGCGGATCTTACCTTCTGCAGCTCCACGGAAAAGAACTCCATGAGGTAAGACAATTGCCATAGTTCCGGTATTTTTTAAATGATAGAAACCATGAAGTAAAAAGGCAAAATCGGCTTTTGATTTTGGTGCTAATACACCATAACTTGAAAAACGTGGATCCGTTAAGAAACCAGCAGTCGCTGACCATTTTAAAGAATAAGGTGGGTTCATCAACACCCCGTCAAAGTTGGTTGGTTCATCTGTTGGCCAGTCCGCATCCAAGGTATCAGCGTTACTTAAGTGTTGGTTTTCGATGGCAACACCATGAAGCATCATGTTCATGCGAGCTAAGTTATAAGTAGAAGTATTGATCTCTTGACCATAGTAAGAAACGGTATCGGATTGATGACTATATTTTTTAGCATTTAGAAGGAGTGATCCAGATCCCATAGCGGGGTCATAGAGGGTCATTCCTTTTTGATCTTCACGACCTGAAAAGACAATCTGAGTCATTAAGTGAGAGACAGCTTGTGGGGTATAGAACTCACCTGCTTTTTTTCCTGACTCACTGGCAAATTCACCAATCAAGTACTCATAAGCATCGCCTAAAGTATCCCCATCTATTGACTCAA
This sequence comes from Streptococcus agalactiae, assembly GCF_949788565.1. NCBI lineage: Bacteria > Bacillati > Bacillota > Bacilli > Lactobacillales > Streptococcaceae > Streptococcus > Streptococcus agalactiae. The sequence goes on along the minus strand of NZ_OX460931.1, from coordinate 1,668,746 downwards.
AGTCAATCTCATTTAATGTTTTCATGACATTGGCAATGGTTTGGTTTTGTTTTTGAGGCGTTGAGCCTAGTTTTTTAGAGTAAAGATCAATATCTTCAAATAAGTTTTCAAAGTCTTCACCACTTTGTTCAATATCGCGAAAACCTTGAGCTAATGATTCTAATTGGAAAGTATTGTGATAAATATCTTGGATTAGCTTTTCAAAGGTCAGTGTCGGTTCGATAAAGTAGCCTAAATCACCAGTAACAACAGAAATGAGGTCATCTTTTAGGTCTTCATCTTGATAGGCATCTTCAAAGATTTTTTGAGCATCTGTAAAGGTATTAAAGTGTTGATCTAAATTATCACAAACAGATAAGAGTAATTTATCAGATAAGTGTTTGTAAAAGATGAGTCCAAGTAGATAGTTCTTATAGTCATTGGCATCCATTTGACCACGTAATTGATCGGCCGAATTCCATAGTGCTTGCCGTAGTGAAGTTGTTTTCTCTGCCATGTGAGTCCTTTCTTATACGAATAAACGATTGAGTAATGTTTGTTTGAGTGCTTTAAGTTCTGTTAGTTTTTCTTCCGTTTGACTCATTTGTTGGTCTAAGGTTTGGAAGAAGTCACCGATGGCTTCTTGTTCGGAGAGAGAAGGGAATAAAAATAGGCGTTCTTCTATCATACTTTTAGTTACATGAACCATAGTTGTTCCATTGGTATTTTGCTTGATTTTTTCTTTATCAAAATATAACCAGGTAAATAAAAAGTTTTTATCTAATGATTTATTATTTTTAATATTCAACTTCCAAATATGATAATGATAAATAATTTTTTCGCCATACCAAAATTTTGGACCAAAATTTGTAGCCCATAAGTAGAGTAAATCACCATTATTTGCATACTTATCTTGGTCTAATTCTAAGTTAGAATAATACCATGTTTCATTTGTATTAAAATTACCTACTCTAACAACTTTATACTTACCCGATTTAAGTAATTCATTTTGCTTATAAGCTCGACCATTTAAAAATGTTACTGCTTCCCCCAATTTCTTCTCTTCCCACTCACCATCAAAACCTTGTAAACGGATTTCAGGGACTTTTTGTCCTTGGGCTGGGAACATCTTTCTGAGGAAGGTTTGCTTTTGTGCTTTCAGGGTTGCTAGCTTTTGATCCTGTAACTGAAGCAGTTGATCAACCGTTTGGAAGAGTTGGCCAATTGATTCTTGTTCGGGGAGGGAGGGGAGATTGATAACTTGATTTCGAACTATTTCAGAATTCAGATTCACTTGGCTTCCTGGTTGACCATATTTATTCCAATATGGTCTGAACATATCTAACCACTGAAACATAAATTCACGGCTGAATTTAGGATCTAAAAAAACAAGAAATCCATCGTGTATTCCAGTCTTAACATAATTGATAACTGGTTTACCTACTGTAGCTGCAATACTTAATAGTAAATGTGAATCTTTTAACAATCTAGTCTTTTCTTGACCAAGCTTAGATATTCTTTGTTGTAAATAAGTAATACGACCTTCTTGTTCAGTAACATCAGAAATTCTTAACCAACCTACATCACTTTCGGTATCAAACCATTTTGGATCTTGTATTGGTCTAGGACTGGCACCACGAACTATATTAGAAAGTTCTCCTAATTTCTTCTCTTCCCACTCACCATCAAAACCGTCAAATCGATATTGGGGTTGTTTTTGTTTTGTCATCTCTTTCCTTTCTTAGTGTCCTTTTAAGGGTTGGATTTGATTTCTAATGAATTGGACTAATTCCCGTTCAAATTGACTCTTGTATTTGAGTTTATTCATGGCAGAATCACCTTGTTTTTCTTTATAGGCTTTGTAGTCTAAGGATTCTTTTAAGGTTGACATGCCCACTTGTTTAGTCGTGTTAGCACTATGATAATTTGTCGCCACAAAGGCTAATTTATCAGGGTCTGCCTTCCATTGGTCCGCAAAATGTTCAATGGCTCTTTGAATCTTGTCATCAATGAGGCTATCCAACTCATAAGCAATGTTTTTCCCTTCATAGGCTTTGGGGTCTTTCTGGATATCGTGCCATAATTCAGCTAGGGAGTTAGCCATAGCAGGATTTGATTTTGCCAAGTCCTGGATGTATTGATCCAAGGGATTGTCATTAAGCCTTTCTTGAAGGGCTTCTTGTTCTTGATCGACAAAGGCTTGGATTAAGGTCAAAATATAGTGATAGTTGATATCATCCATCTGAACACTTTCTAGCTCATAGTCGATATTGATTTCTTGAATACCTTCGTCAACCGGTTTTCGTTTTCGTAATTCTGCGATGACATTTTGGTAAGTGCCTGTATAAGAATTAATCACTTCATCTGATAGCCCAATCTCACTCAAGAGTGTTTCATTAAAGTCGCTATAGACCTGTACAGATGCATAGAGCTTATCAAATGCTTGATAGGCTTTGGCAAATTGTTTGAGGAAGAGGTCGTCTGCACTCTCAATGGTTGGAAAAGTATTTGGATCTGGTGCAATCACTTGTAATGCGCTGACAGTTTCAAGGAATCTTGCTTTTTCTTCTTCCCAAGAAGGTGCTAAAACATCATTTTGACCACCATTGGAGTATAGACTTAGTGCCGTATCAACAGCTTCTTTAAAGTGAATGGGTGTTTGGAAGGTTACGATTTGGCCGTAGTTTTTGCCATTTTCAAAGATACGGTTGGTTCTTGAAAAAGTCTGGATAATGTGTTGTGGTTTCATCGGCTGACGATCAATAAAGATCGTTGATAAACATGGCGCATCAAATCCCGTTAGAAGACGATCAACCACAATCACGAGGTCTAATTGTTCATGCCGGTCTTTGAATTTATCTTTTTTACGGGCTAAGCGATCATTTAAATCTCTGTTATAGCCTTGTAAGTTATCAATGGCAAAGTTGGTGCCAAAGAGGTTGTTATAATCTTCAAGATTTTCAGTCATTTTATCTTGCCGGCTGACTGAATCATTCTCATTTTCAGTGACGGAATAAGTAATAGCGACCTTTGGAAAGTCTGGCAGTTTTTCTTTGACCTTCTTAGAAATGACTAAATCCGTTTCACCAGCTTTGACTTTCTTAATCAGATCATAATAGGCTTGGGCACGAGCAATACTCTTAACGGTTAATAAGCCTTCGAATGTCTGACCAATCCCATTATTAAAACCAAGCTTCTTACGTGATTGATTAATGATACTATCTAAGACAGCTAACATGTGTTCTTCATGATCATAAGCTTCTTCAGGAATACTGTCTTCAGACATATCAGGAATGGTTGTCTTATACTCAACTTGGAAGCCTAGAACCGCTTTATCGTGAATGGCTTCTTTAACGGTGTATTGATGGAGACATTTGCCGTATTGTTGTTCTGTTGTTTGGGCTAGATCACCTAATTGTGTCCGTTTATTTTCCGCAAAGATTGGAGTACCTGTAAAGCCATACCAGAGACTGTTTCGAAAAGTATTGGTAAGATGACGTTGCCGTTCTGGTGTGACAGCACGGTGACATTCGTCTACAACAAAGACGACATTTAGGTGTGCAAGACGCTCTTTTAGTTTCTTGAATTTTGGGGTGTCATAACTTTCCATCTGACTGATCATAGCATTGAGTTTTTGAATGGTGGTAACCACAACACGACGATCACTGGATTCTAAATTTTTGATGAGTTGCCTCGTATCTTCCGTTTCATCGATATCAAAGATATCATTTTGGGCATAAGATTGAAAAGCAGAAGTGGTCTGATCATCTAAATCTTTTCGGTCAATGACAAAGATGGATTTTTCAACGGCCGGTATTTGAAGGATATTGCGAGCTACTTTATAGGAAGTTAAGGTTTTTCCAGAACCAGTTGTGTGCCAGATATAACCAGACTTGTGTTGCCGACTCGCTTCAGCGACAGCTTCGATTGCATGAATCTGATAAGGGCGAAGGAGAATTAGTGCTTTTTTATCATCATCAATGACAGAGTAAGTCATGACCATTTGGTGAGCACGAGGGATAGACAAGGCTTCTTTGGCAAAGGCAAAGAGATCTTTTTGTGGCTTGTTGTTTTGATCTACCCATTGTGTCAAGAAGTTTGGATTTAATTTATTTTCTTTAGCTGCAGCGATATACCTTGTATCTGTTTTATTTGAGACCACAAACATTTGTAAGGTTGAAAAGATACCTCTAAATTGCCCTTCTTTATCATACTTTTTGACTTGGTTAAAAGCTTCAATGAATTGATGATTTTGAGATTTTAATTCAATTTGGATCATAGGTAAGCCATTGATGAGAAGTGTCACATCACCTCGTCTATCACGAGAACCAGAGAAAGCAACTTGATTGGCAATCTCATAAACAGAAGTTCCACCAGCCACATTGTCTGCTTTAACGACTTCTAAACGAATCGTTCCTAGTTTTGCATCTTCTCTTTGAACTTGTACTTTAGCAATCCCATTTTCTCCAGCTAACCATTTAGCCGCTTCATAGTAATTGACAAAGTTAAGTTGATTCTTAATCTGCTCTTTTTCGCTAGCTGTTAAAGGCTCCTCATTCAGATATTGCGTGTTATTTTGCGCTAAGATCTTAAAAAAATTATCCCATAAAGCATCTTCAGTTTTTAATTCTTTACGATATGTCCATTGACTTTCACCTGTTTCTAAGAGATGGATCAACTCTTTTTCAAGTTCAAGTTCTTTTTGTGTTCGACTTCCCATTTTTAATCCCCATTCCAATGATATAGTAGTATTATATCATTGAAATGATTAGTTTAAATAATCTATTTGAAGAAATAGGATTTTTTACCAAAGGATAATATAGTATTTTCATGTCTACGTTTATATTTGTCGTTTGTTAAACAAATATCCTATTTTGTAGGAATCATTATAATACACCAGGGCTAATTCCAAACTAGATGCAAATATAATTTATTCATTACTAGCTCAGAAGTAAAAGCCTTTATTCTACCTTTACTTTTGATCTAGATAGCCAATTTTTTGTTAGTGTATGATTTTATGGTTTCCTAAGAATGACTTAAGAATTATTTTATATTTAGTTTAACCTTACTTTATTTCTTGTTGTTATACTTAGTTCATAAAATAAATAACCCAAAAGAAAGAGGTAATTCTTATGAAAAAACTTATTACAGAAAAAAAAGTCAACAACGTCTCAACTGTTAACTATTTGAAACTCGGTCTTGTCTCAGCAATGTTTGCTGGAGGAGCATTCGTAGCTCTTGGTTCTACACAAGGTGTTTCAGCTTCAACTTTCACAGCACCGCAAGCAACACCTCCAAAAGCAGAACGTCAGTTAACAGATTCAGAAATCTATGAACGTGCCCAAAAACAAGTATTACCAAAATATATCCAAGGTTCTCTCTCAGGTATCCTTAACCAACATTCAACACTTTACAAACAACAAAACGCAGCAGTGACACCGCAAGTATCAAGCCCCAAAGCAGAACGTCAGTTAACAGATTCAGAAATCTATGAACGTGCCCAAAAACAAGTATTACCAAAATATATCCAAGGTTCTCTCTCAGGTATCCTTAACCAACATTCAACACTTTACAAACAACAAAACGCAGCAGTGACACCGCAAGTATCAAGCCCCAAAGCAGAACGTCAGTTAACAGATTCAGAAATCTATGAACGTGCCCAAAAACAAGTGTTGCCAAAATATATTCAAGGTTCTCTCTCAGGTATCCTCAACCAACATTCAACACTTTACAAACAACAAAACGCAGCAGTGACACCGCAAGTATCAAGCCCCAAAGCAGAACGTCAGTTAACAGATTCAGAAATCTATGAACGTGCCCAAAAACAAGTATTGCCAAAATATATCCAAGGTTCTCTCTCAGGTATCCTTAACCAACATTCAACACTTTACAAACAACAAAACGCAGCAGTGACACCGCAAGTATCAAGCCCCAAAGCAGAACGTCAGTTAACAGATTCAGAAATCTATGAACGTGCCCAAAAACAAGTATTACCAAAATATATCCAAGGTTCTCTTTCAGGTATTCTCAACCAACATTCAACTTTAAATGTTTAAATAGATAAAGTAGATTAATGATTAAATAGTTAAGCTATTTAAAACAAATTGGAGCTAGTGTTACACTTTTCAAAGTGTAACACTAGTTTTTTTAGTATGCTGATGGCTCTTAGAGACCATACAGCTGATGAAAATACTAACTAAGCAGTGCAATCAGAGGACTTTCAAAGGCTGGTGCCAACATAAGGAGTAATTGAAGGTTGCAATACTATTTTTCCGAATATTACATGGCATAGTATGATGAATAGGACTCCTCAAAATAGTATTTAGTGTTCTAAGTGTGATTAACTCATTTTAAGAAAAATTTTTTGTATTTTTAATCAAAAATCAAGCCCTATTGTTTTAAAAATGGTAGAAATTGCATTATAATAGTATTGTTGAAGATTATGTATAGAGAGGACTTTAATAATGACATTACCAATCTTTCTAGAGTTGGTAGAAATGAAAGCCAAAACAGCTAGTGTTTTACCATTTTTGATTGGTTTGTGTTTTAGTGCTTATTACTACAATTCAGTACACCCTGTATATGTCGGTTTATTCTTCGTTGCTATGTTTTTATTCAATATGTTCGTTGACATTTGGAATAATTACAATGATTATCGGAATGCTGTGGATTTGGATTATAAGAATGACACTAACATTATTGGTCGTGAGAACCTATCCCTACGCCAAATAGAAGTTATTATGGCAAGTTTAGTCATTACTTCTAGTATGATTGGTTTAGTTTTAGTTTCCCAAGTCGGTCTGCCTCTTTTATGGATGGGACTTTTTTGTTTTGGAATTGGTGTTTTATATTCCTTTGGTCCAAGACCTTTATCTAGTCTGCCCTTAGGAGAAGTATTTTCTGGCTTGACAATGGGATTTATGATTAGTTTAATTTGTGTATATCTAAACACTTATCAAAACTTTTCGTGGGATATCCTCAACTTAAGCAAAATTTTCTTGATTTCCTTGCCGAACACCTTATGGATTGCCAACCTAATGTTGGCGAATAATCTGTGCGACAAAGAAGAAGATGAAAAAAATCATCGCTATACCCTTGTACATTATACAGGGATAAGAGGTGGACTCTTGCTGTTTGCTATTTCTAATAGTATAGCTTTATTGGCAATTGTTTTTGAATTTCTTTTTGGACTTGCGCCTGTTACAGTACTCTTGAGTTTGTTATTAATACCATTTATTTATAAGCAGACAAAACTATTGTGGCAAAAACAGGTTAAGAGAGAAACATTTGTTTGTGCGGTACGTATTCTAGCACTGGGATCTGCAACCCAAGTCTTAACGTATCTAATTGGAATCATTTTTTAGAGGAGTTTTATCATGAAAGAAATCCTAGTTTTAGGTGCTGGTTATGCCGGTTTGAAAGCAGTTCGTAATTTACAAAAACAATCAGGTGATTTTCATATTACCCTTGTTGACATGAATGATTATCACTACGAAGCTACAGAATTACATGAAGTAGCTGCAGGCTCTCAGCCAAAAGAAAAAATTACATTCCCAATTAAGGATGTTATCAACACTAATAAGGTTAACTTCATGCAAGATGAGGTGCTTAGAGTCGATGCTGAAAATAAAACAGTAACAGTTAAAAATAACGGTGAACTCCATTATGATTATGTCGTAGTTGCCTTAGGCTTTGTATCTGAAACTTTTGGCATCAAGGGTGCTATGGAGAATGCTTTGCAGATGACCAATATTTCGCAAGCAGAAAACATCCATAATCACATTGTTAATACAATGAAGTTGTATCGTGAGACAAAAGATGAAAATCTTCTCAAACTCTTAGTATGTGGTGCTGGTTTTACAGGTATTGAGTTAGCCGGAGCTATGGTTGATGAGCGACCAAAATATGCTGCTTTAGCGGGTGTAAAACCTGAACAAATTGAAATTATTTGTGTAGAGGCAGCAACTCGCATCCTACCAATGTTTGATGATGAATTAGCGCAATATGGTGTCAACTTAATTAAGGATTTAGGTATTAATTTGATGCTTGGAAGTATGATTAAGGAAATCAAACCGGGTGAAGTTGTTTATGGTACTAGTAAAGAGGATGAAGAACTCAAATCTATTACCGCAGGTACTATCATTTGGACAACAGGTGTTAGTGGAAGTCCGGTTATGGGAGAATCAGGATTTGATCAACGTCGTGGACGTGTAATGGTCAACAGTGATTTGCGTGATCCAAAATACGATAATGTTTATGTTATCGGTGATGTGTCTGCATTTATGGACACTGAGTCTGGTCGCCCATTCCCAACAACAGCTCAAATTGCAACTCGTATGGGAGCTCATGTTGCTAAAAACCTTTTACATCAAATCAAAGGTGAGGCTACAGAAGACTTTTCGTATAGTCCGCAAGGCACAGTTGCTTCAGTAGGAAATACGCATGGACTTGGTGTTGTTGGAAAAACTAAAATTAAAAAATACCCTGCGTCGGTTATGAAGAAGATTATCATGAACAAATCACTTGTTGATATGGGTGGACTTAAAGAACTTCTAGCTAAGGGACGTTTTGATTTATATCATTAAGATATTAAAGTAAGTTATTTACCAATTGTTACGAAGCTAGGAAACTAGCTCTTGCAGATATTTCTATAAAAGAAATGATTAAAACAAAATAAGAGGTTTTGTATGACAATTGAAACTTTAGCTCGTTTTCAATTTGCGATGACTACAGTTTTCCACTTTTTCTTTGTACCATTTACAATTGGTACATGCCTAGTGGTTGCTATTATGGAGACAATGTATGTTATCACAAAAAATGAAGAGTATAAAAAATTGACAAAATTTTGGGGTAATATCATGCTCCTTAGTTTTGCAGTTGGTGTTGTGACAGGTATCATTCAAGAGTTCCAATTTGGAATGAACTGGTCAGACTATTCACGTTTCGTAGGTGATATTTTTGGAGCTCCATTGGCTATTGAAGCTTTATTAGCTTTCTTTATGGAATCTACTTTCCTTGGTTTATGGATGTTTACATGGGATAACAAGAAAATTAGTAAAAAATTACATGTGACATTCATTTGGCTAGTGGTTTTTGGCTCATTAATGTCAGCGATGTGGATTCTTACTGCTAATAGCTTCATGCAACATCCTGTTGGTTATGAAGTTGTAAACGGTAGAGCGCAAATGACTGATTTTCTTGCACTTGTAAAAAATCCACAGTTCTTCTATGAATTTACCCATGTTATTTTTGGTGCCATTACGATGGGCGGTACAGTGGTTGCTGGTATGTCAGCCTTCCGCCTCTTAAAATCAGAACAGCTGAAAGATACAACGGTTGAACTTTATAAGAAATCAGTTCGTATTGGTTTAGTAGTAGCACTTCTTGGTTCAATTTCAGTTATGGGAGTTGGGGATTTACAAATGAAAGCCTTGATTCACGATCAACCAATGAAATTTGCTGCTATGGAAGGTGATTATGAAGATTCGGGTGATCCTGCAGCTTGGAGTGTAGTTGCTTGGGCAAATGAAGCAGAACACAAACAAGTTTTTGGGATCAAGATTCCCTATATGTTGAGTATTTTATCTTACGGGAAACCATCTGGTTCTGTGAAAGGTATGGATACAGCTAATAAAGAATTGGTTGCTAAGTATGGTAAAGATAACTACTACCCAATGGTTAACCTACTTTTCTATGGTTTCCGTACAATGGCGGCGATGGGAACAGCTATTATGGGTGTTTCTGTTTTAGGACTCTTTTTAACTCGTAAGAAAAAACCAATTCTTTATAAACACAAATGGATGCTTTGGATTGTTGCTTTAACAACCTTTACACCTTTCTTAGCCAATACATTTGGTTGGATTGTGACAGAACAAGGACGATACCCTTGGACTGTCTATGGTCTTTTCAAGATTAAGGACTCTGTCTCTCCAAACGTTTCAGTTGCATCATTATTTGTTTCCAATACTGTGTACTTCTTGTTGTTTGGTGGTTTAGCGGTGATGATGATAAGCCTAACAATAAGAGAATTGAAGAAAGGGCCAGAGTATGAAGATGAACACGGACATCATGGTGCATATACTTCAATTGATCCCTTTGAGAAAGGAGCATACTAAATGAGTGCTTTACAATTCTTTTGGTTTTTCCTAATCGGCCTCCTATTTTCAGGATTCTTCTTCCTTGAAGGATTCGACTTTGGGGTTGGGATGGCTGTTCAAACTTTAACACATAATGAGCATGAAAAAGACCAAGTAGTAGAAACTATTGGCCCAGTTTGGGATGGTAATGAAGTTTGGCTTCTTACCGGTGGTGGAGCAATGTTTGCTTCTTTTCCATACTGGTATGCTTCACTATTTAGTGGTTACTATTTGATTCTCCTTACGATTCTCTTTGGATTAATTATTCGTGGTGTTTCCTTCGAATTTAGACATAAAGTTCCTGCAGAGAAAAAGCAGTTTTGGAACTGGACCTTAACAATTGGTTCCGCTATTGTTCCATTCTTCTTTGGGATTATGTTTATAAGTTTGATTCAAGGTATGCCACTTGATGCCAGTGGTAACTTATCAGCTCAATTCAGTGATTACTTTAATATATTCTCGTTGGTGGGTGGAGTTGCAATGGTATTGCTAGCCTATCTTCATGGTTTAAACTACATTGCATTGAAGACAGAAGGGCCGATTAGAGAGCGTGCCCGTAATTATGCTCAGTTGCTTTATTGGGTACTCTATCTTGGTTTAGCCTTGTTTGCAGTTCTCTTGTATCTCAAGACAGATTTCTTCAGCAATCATCCGATAGTTACGACAATTATGGTTTTGGTTATTGTTGTATTAGCTGTATTAGCGCATGCTTCAACTTTTAAAGGAGCAGAGATGACAGCATTTTTAGCGAGTGGTCTCAGTCTTGTTTCAGTGGTTGTTCTGTTGTTCCAAGGTCTATTCCCACGAGTTATGATTTCATCAATTAGCCCTAAATATGATTTGCTGATTCAAAATGCGTCCTCAACGCCATATACTTTAAAAGTAATGTCGATTGTCGCAATTACTCTAGTTCCCTTTGTTCTAGCTTATACAGCATGGGCATATTATATCTTTAGAAAACGTATTACCTTGCCAGTGATTGTGACAGGAGAAAAATAATGCTAGATAAAGCGGTTATGCGCTTGTCAGGTATTCATAAGTTGTTAGGATTGCTTGCGGGACTTGATGTTCTTCAAGCAATCTTTATTATCGGACAAGCTTATTATTTGAGTCTTTCTATAACTGGTTTGTGGGAAGGGCAAAAACTTTCTTCTCAAACGGTTTATATTTTGTTATTTATGGTCTCATATTTAGGCCGTCATGTTATTGATTACATCAAAAATAGAAAACTTGATGACTTTTCAACAGCACAATCTAGTCTTTTGAGACGTCAATTATTAGATAAGTTATTTGATCTAGGTCCTAAAGTCGTTCAAGAACAAGGAACTGGTAATGTTGTTACAATGGCATTAGATGGCGTTTCTTTAGTTGAAAATTATTTACGTTTAGTCTTGAATAAGATGATTAACATGTCTATTATCCCATGGATTATTCTAGCTTATATTTTCTATTTAGATATTGAATCAGGTGCAATTTTACTTATCGTTTTTCCTTTAATTATCATCTTTATGATTATTTTAGGCTATGCGGCTCAAGCTAAAGCAGATAAACAATATGAATCCTATCAAGTACTTTCTAATCATTTTTTAGATTCATTACGAGGCATTGATACTCTCAAATATTTTGGTCTTAGTAAACGTTATGGTAAAAGCATTTATCAAACTAGTGAATCTTTTCGTAAAGCAACAATGAGTACTTTGAAAATTGGTATTTTATCAACGTTTGCTTTAGACTTTTTTACAACTTTATCCATTGCTATCGTTGCTGTTTTTCTAGGTTTACGATTATTAAATGAGCAGATTTACCTTTTACCGGCTTTAACAATTTTGATTTTATCCCCTGAATACTTTTTACCCGTAAGAGATTTTTCTAGTGATTATCATGCAACGTTAGACGGGAAAAATGCATTTCAAGCGATTCAAAAAGTTCTAAACAAAACTGGTATTAAAGGTGAGCAATTAGTCATAGATGATTGGTCTAAAGAGAGTCATTTGGATTTAGAAAACATTGCTATTGCGTACGACCAAAAACGTGTTGTTGAGGATGTAACCTTACGATTTAGAGGACATCAAAAGGTTGCTTTAGTAGGAGTTAGTGGTTCAGGTAAGTCTAGCTTAATTAACCTTCTGAGTGGTTTTTTAGGGCCTGATAAAGGTTCTTTAAAAGTGGATGGTAGAGAAGTGGTTAACCTTGATCAAGAAGATTGGCATAAACAGATGATCTATATTCCTCAAACTCCTTATGTTTTTGAAATGTCATTACGTGATAATATTACCTTCTATACTCCCAATGCTAGTGACGAAGAGGTGATAAGAGCGATTCATATGGTAGGTTTAGATAGCTTACTAAGCGAGTTACCCGATGGTTTAGAAACGCGTATTGGTAATGGAGCGCGTCCACTTAGTGGAGGACAAGCCCAGCGTATAGCTCTGGCTCGTGCTTTTCTTGATCAAAATCGTCGTATTATGGTTTTTGATGAACCAACTGCTCATTTAGATATTGAAACAGAGTTAGAATTAAAAGAGAAAATGTTGCCACTGATGTCAGATCGTTTAGTTATCTTTGCAACTCATCGTCTTCACTGGTTGAACCAAATGGATGTTATAGTCGTTATGGAGAAGGAGAGAGTTGCAGAAGTAGGCTCTTATCAGGAATTATTAGCTAAAAAAGGATATCTCTATCAACTGAAGCATGCTATGGGAGGAAATAATGTTTAAAATCCCTTTGTTTAAAGAATTAAAGACAGATCAATGGGTAAAACCATTTTTCAAACAATATAAAGTTTCCTTAGTAATTGCTCTTTTCCTTGGTTTTATGACTTTCTTTTCTGCCAGTGCTCTTATGTTTAATTCGGGCTATCTGATTAGTAAGTCAGCTTCACTACCGAGTAATATTCTTCTAGTGTATGTTCCAATTGTACTAACACGTGCTTTTGGTATTGGACGTCCTGTTTTTCGTTATATAGAACGCCTAACGAGTCACAATTGGGTATTACGAATGACTTCACAACTGCGCTTGAAGCTTTACCATTCCTTAGAAAGCAATGCTATCTTTATGAAGCGTGATTTTCGTTTAGGAGATGTTATGGGGCTTTTAGCGGAGGATATTAATTATTTGCAAAATTTGTATCTTAGGACAATATTTCCAACGATTATAGCGTGGTTATTATATAGCTTTATTATTATTGCAACAGGCTTCTTTTCTCTATGGTTTGCTTTAATGATGTTGCTTTATTTAGCTATTATGATTTTTGTTTTTCCACTTTGGTCGATTTTAGCTAATGGTGCTCGTCAGACTCGTGAAAAAGAATTAAAAAATCATCTTTATACTGATTTGACGGATAATGTCTTAGGTATTTCAGACTGGATTTTTAGTCAACGTGGTCAAGAGTACGTCGCCTTGCATGAGCGTTCGGAAAGTGAACTCATGGCTGTTCAGAAAAAAATTCGTTCCTTTGATAATCGTAGAGCTCTTATTGTGGAATTAGTTTTTGACTTTCTAGCTATTTTGGTTATTATTTGGGCTAGTAATCAGTTTATTGGTCACAGAGGTGGCGAAGCTAACTGGATTGCAGCATTTGTTCTAACAGTATTTCCCTTGTCAGAGGCATTTGCTGGTTTGTCTGCTGCTGCTCAAGAAACAAATAAATATTCTGATTCAATTCATCGTCTTAATGAATTATCAGAAACGTATTTTGAAACAACTCAAAATCAATTGCCTAATAAGCCATACGATTTTTCCGTCAAGAATTTAAGTTTCCAGTATAAGCCACAAGAGAAATGGGTTTTGCATCATTTAGATCTGGATATTAAAGAAGGAGAAAAAATTGCTATTTTAGGGCGTAGTGGTTCTGGCAAGAGTACCTTAGCTAGTCTACTTCGTGGCGACTTGAAAGCAAGTCAAGGGGAGATTACCCTAGGCGGTGCTGATGTTTCAATAGTTGGTGATTGCATTTCTAACTATATTGGAGTGATACAACAAGCGCCCTACCTTTTTAATACAACCCTGCTAAATAACATTCGCATTGGAAACCAAGATGCTAGTGAAGAAGATGTATGGAAAGTTCTTGAACGAGTTGGATTGAAAGAGATGGTCACTGATTTATCAGATGGTATCTATACAATGGTTGATGAAGCTGGACTTAGGTTTTCAGGTGGCGAAAGGCATAGAATTGCTTTGGCTAGAATCTTACTAAAAGATGTCCCAATTGTTATCTTAGATGAGCCAACTGTTGGACTTGATCCTATTACTGAACAAGCCTTACTAAGGGTATTTATGAAAGAATTGGAAGGTAAGACCTTAGTTTGGATTACACATCACTTAAAAGGTATTGAACATGCTGATCGTATCTTATTTATAGAAAATGGGCAATTAGAGTTGGAAGGTTCTCCTCAAGAATTGTCTCAAAGTAGCCAACGTTACCGTCAGCTGAAAGCCGCTGATGATGGTGATCTATGATAATTGATAGGTGCGATAAATAAATGATAGTAAAAAAACATTCCCTAACTGCTTTTCTAGCATTGTGGAATGTTTTTTTATTATTTAAATTTTGCGTTTTAAAAGGTAATTAGTTAATTGTAGCAACTGTTTTTTTGCAGAGCTCTGGGGTAGCTTATTTATGTCACTAATAGCTTTTTCAGTAAATTTACGAGCTAGATGGCGAGCTTTGTCAACACCTCTATGGGAAACGACGAGATAAGCAATTTTTTCCATATCTTCAGTAGCCATATCTGTTTTTTTATCTAAAATAGGTTTGAAAATATCAGGATTTTCTTCAATGGCAAGAAGTAGAGGAAGGCTGTAAACGCCTTGTGCTAAATCCTCTAAGACAGGCTTGTTAAATGTTTTTTTATCTGCAGTATAATCCAGGATATCATCCAAAATTTGGAATGTCATACCAATGTTAAAGCCAATATGGCCTGCTAGACGAACAACCTCCTTCTCTGCACCACCAAAGTAAGCTCCTTCTTTGCTAGCTAATTTAAAGAGTTCGGCTGTCTTACCTGAAATCGCACGTAAATAGTGATGGATACCTTGTTGTTGATTGTAACGAAGGTGCATCTGGTCCAATTCTCCCATGAGAATTTTACGCATAGATTTTGCATTAATCCTCATAAATGGTGTATCAGCCATAGATTCTAAAATAAGATCGAAAAAGACTGTGAAAAGTAAATCCCCAGTATAAACTGCGATGTCTTTGCCAAACTTGCTTTGAATGGTCATATTTCCACGTCTTAGTGGTGAGTCATCAATGACATCATCATGGATTAATGTAGCAACGTGAAGGATTTCTAAAGAAGCAGCGATTTTCTTTAGTTGCTGAGTATCTTGATTCTCCTTATTACCAAGTTGAGAAAAAAGGTAAAAGAATGCTGGTCTGAGCTGTTTTCCTCCCGCAGCTGTGAGTTGGCTTAGCGCCGCTTCAATATCTTTATTTCTGACCTGTATTCTTTCTTGAATTAGTTGATTGGTTTCATCAATATTTTTTTTAAGTTCAGGATAGTTATTCCAATAAGATGACATTAATCAGTCTCCCTCGCGTTGCTTTGTCACTCCATTCTACCTTATTTATTGAAATATTGCTAGGGTATCGTTTAGAGCTTCAAGTTGAGTTTGGAGGAGACTCTTCCAATTATTTATAGCTATTAAATTGAGTGCAAAGTCAAAGTCCTTTAAATTAACCTGAATATAGAATTTTCGATTTAAATGAGCAATCATAAGGATGGAAGTATCAGTAGTATTGCCAAAATACCAGAAATGATTCGAACTTCCAGAACCTTGTAAATCATCAACAATAGTTGCAACAACCTGTGGAATGTTTTTATTATCATGGTCAAAAACTGCTCCGAAGTTACTCTCTTGTAATAAATTGATCTGGTACCAAAAGTGTTGAGAATCATCAAACCGTTCTTTAGTGAGAAGTTTCATAAGTTAATTTCCTTGATTAGTTGGGATAGTTAAATAAGATTGACTCAAATCTACTGTTATAGAGTAACTAGCATTATCTCGAATGGTATGTTCAAAATCAGTTGTATAAAGGATAATCCTTAGATTATCACCTTTACTCAATTGATATATACTTGGTTGGAGGCTAAACTCGATATCAAACCATTGTTCTGGCTCGATAGCCTCAATTGTAAGTAAGTCTGTACGATTTTGAAGGTTCAAGACACCTTTACTGATGACACGATAATGATCTTTAGTAAACGGGAGTTCACGTAAAGCTTCTCTGGCAAAATTTTTACCATTATCAAGGCTGTTTAAGAATTTGATGGTTGGTGTATCTTTGAATCGTTTTTTAGGACCATAGTCTAAGATTTGGGCTGATAAAATAGCCTTTTTGTCACTAGTTTTAACACGTAGATGGAGTTTGCACTGTCCATTCAGGAGATAATTTTTCTTTAGAGGAAGATTAATAGTGATTTGATTGGTTTTATTATTTCCCTTGAAAAGATCATTTTTGAACACATTGAAGTCTTTACAATAAGTATCAAAGGCTTCTTTGTCATAATGGTTATCAATAAGTTTTTTACTATCACCTAAGCCAATTTGCTCTTGATGGTTTCCTCCGAAAGCATCTAAAACTTGCCAAGTTTGCTCAGTAGTATTATCTTGCCAAATGACCTCTTCTAATTGGAAATGATTGTCAATGCCAAGTAGTTCTTGGCTTAGTAAGGCATTCATGCTTTCACGAAAATCAATCGACTGCCAATTATGCATATACACATGTTGACCTTGATGTAAAAAAAGGTGTTTTTTGATGGTTTGAGGCAATGCATTGAAAATTTTGTAGACATGTCTTGGCTTAACATTCCAATCCTGTAGTCCATGAGTGTAAACTACTCGACTTTTGACATTATTGACGTGAGTTAGGTAATTACGGTCATGCCAGTATTGGTTGTAATCCCCACTTTGACGGTCAATTGTTTTTGATTGTTCATTTAACAATGCTTGATAGCAATCGTTGTTTTTGATGTAATCACCAGCTAAGAGGTTTCGTGAGTATGTTAATTCTGTTAAAACGTCTAAATCTTCACCGGGGTAGCCGCCTGGACTACACACAAGCCCATTTTCTCGATAATAATCATACCATGTGGAGATTGCGGCTTCAGCGATAATGACTTTCAACCCCTCAACGCCAGTTGTTGCTAAACCAGTTGACATGGTACCGAGATAAGATTTACCTGTGGTTGCTACAAGGCCATTTGACCAATCAGCCTTGACTTGTTTATCTCGTTTATGACTTGTGAATGCAGTAACCTTACCATTTAACCAATCAATGACTGCTTTAAAGCTTTGTATTTGTTGGTAATCCCCACTGGTCATGAAACCCGTAGAGCCAGCAGTACCCACACCTGAAACGTATATATTAGCAAAACCACGAGAAAGAAAATAGTCATTGAGACTATAACTGTCAATGTGTGTGAAGCTTTCAGTTGCAGGGCTGATGGGTAATTTTGAAGGATGTTTTACTTCTTCTTTAAATGGTTTTGTGTCAACTTGTATGTGTTTAGGTTGTTTAACTGCTAGCGCACCCTCCATTTGGTATGTTTTTTGATCTGCGGCAGGATCATTGATACCTTGATGATAGGGGCTAGCTGTCATCATCGTAGGGATAGTATGCTCGGTAGTGGGTCTGATAATGTTAACTTTTACTAAATCATGTTCACCACTAGACATAGTATCTAAGGATGTTTCAACATAGACAACTTCGCGAATCAATTGGTTAGTATTGAAAGTGGCCAGAGACTTTCCATTGAAAAAATGGTAGTGATTATCTGCATGAAGTAAACCATCAGCAACTAATTGGTCGATTAATGTATTGCCAGATTTTCCACGACAGGCGAGTAAGTGATGTAGACTTTGAAAAATATTGTCATATGAGACTGGGAAGTTAATATCTTGTAAGAAAGCTTTAGGGTCTTTAAAGTCTACAAAGGGGACAAAGCCTAATAACTGTAAATAAATCCATTGTAAATTTTCTAGTGTTAAGTCACTATTTGATTTAAAAAAGGTTAGAGCATCGGTTTTTGCATCAACGATAAGGAGACTAAGAGCGTAATCAGTATCAGTTTGATTTAAAAAAGAATGTCTGAGAAAAGCTTCCAAATTAGCTTTATCAGAATTCTTTTTGTTTAATGGAAGACCTAGTCCTTTTAGCTCTTCAAAAGCTTCGTTAGGTTTAGTTGGAATGTAGCTGAATTGATTATAACGCATAATATATCCTTTCTATTGTTATATTAAAATACAATATGATCTTTTAATTTCTCAACATTTGTAATAATGATATGTTGTTTTTCAATACGAATAATATGATCGTCTTTTAGTTGTTTCAAAATGCGGCTCACGCTACTTCCTGTGGATATACCGCAAAATTTGCCAAGTTCTTCGTTCGTGATAACAAAATTAATATAGATATCACCGTTATCTCGTTCTTCACCAAACATCTTACTGAGGTCATATAATTGTGTGGATATAGCACCAATTCGACCATTAGTGAGCATGCACTGCATTTTTTTCATAGATTTTTCAAGGCGGTTATGATAGAAATCTTTCACATATCCTTGCAGTTCAATATCATTATTGATATCTTTTAGGAAGGTAGAGCGACGTACTTTGTAAAAGTGGGCAGTTTCGGATTCGATCCGAACGTTGTAAGGTTCTCCCATGTGTTGGGAGTAGTCTGTATTTAGGATAGAAGTGATTTCTAAGCCTGTCACATAACGCAGATTGAACTCAGTACCATATTTAGAGAGAACACTTTGTTTAACAATACCATCTTTTAGGATATAAGTATAGTCTTCTTCTAAACTTTCAAATGTAAGGTATTTATGGTAGTCTTTTTCGATAATTGGAAGATTATGACTATTAATGTAATTTTGTAAAATTTGATGATTCATGACTTCCTCCAAATGTTTTAGGTTTGATAGACCACCTTAACATTTGTTAATGCAGTCTGATACTAGCACTTATATTATACCATTGAAATATCGTATCTTCTAATATTTTTGTAAAATGTTTATGAAAATGAAATTGAAAAAAGGAGCCATTTGCATTGGAAGACAAATTATTCAACAAACATTTTATAGGCATTACTATTTTAAACTTTATTGTTTATATGGTCTATTATTTGTTTACCGTTATCATAGCTTTTATTGCGACTAAAGAGTTAGGTGTTAGCACTAGCCAAGCAGGATTAGCGACGGGGATTTATATTGTAGGGACTTTGATTGCTCGTC
Source organism: Streptococcus agalactiae (assembly GCF_949788565.1). Classification (NCBI taxonomy): domain Bacteria; kingdom Bacillati; phylum Bacillota; class Bacilli; order Lactobacillales; family Streptococcaceae; genus Streptococcus; species Streptococcus agalactiae. The sequence continues at coordinate 1,649,392 of NZ_OX460931.1, read as the reverse complement.
TTATATTTGGCAAGCAATTAGAAGTTCTAGGACGTAAGTTAGTTTTACGTGGAGGGGCTATTTTTTACTTACTAACAACTTTAGCTTATTTTTATATGCCAAGTATCGGAGTAATGTATTTAGTTCGTTTCCTAAATGGTTTTGGTTATGGCGTCGTGTCAACAGCAACTAATACTATTGTAACAGCTTATATACCAGCTGATAAAAGAGGTGAGGGGATTAACTTTTACGGTCTATCAACAAGTTTAGCCGCAGCTATTGGTCCTTTTGTAGGAACATTTATGCTAGACAACCTTCATATTAACTTTAAAATGGTTATTGTATTATGTAGTATTTTAATTGCGATTGTAGTGTTGGGAGCATTTGTTTTCCCAGTCAAAAATATTACTTTAAATCCAGAACAGTTAGCTAAATCAAAATCATGGACTATTGATAGTTTCATTGAGAAAAAAGCAATTTTTATCACAATTATTGCATTTTTGATGGGTATCTCCTATGCTTCCGTGTTAGGTTTCCAAAAATTATATACAACAGAAATTAATTTGATGACAGTAGGAGCTTATTTCTTTATTGTTTATGCACTTGTCATCACTTTAACCAGACCATCTATGGGAAGATTAATGGACGCTAAGGGAGATAAGTGGGTGCTTTATCCAAGTTATCTGTTCTTAACTTTGGGACTTGCTTTATTAGGGAGTGCTATGGGAAGTGTTACCTACCTTCTATCAGGTGCTTTGATTGGTTTTGGTTATGGCACCTTTATGTCTTGTGGCCAAGCAGCATCAATCAAAGGTGTTGAGGAACATCGTTTCAATACAGCCATGTCAACTTACATGATAGGTCTTGATTTAGGGTTAGGTGCTGGACCTTACATTTTGGGACTTGTTAAAGATGGTTTTCTTGGAGCTGGTGTGCAATCCTTTAGAGAATTATTCTGGATAGCAGCGATTATTCCTGTTGTTTGTGGTATTCTATATTTCTTAAAATCATCTCGACAAGTTGAAACTAAAACTATATAAAAGGGAGGAATTAAGCTATGACACAAAAATATGAGCGTATTCTTATTGCTATCGATGGGTCTTACGAGTCAGAATTGGCGGTAGAAAAAGGGATAAATGTTGCTCTTCGTAATGATGCTGAATTACTGCTAACGCATGTTATAGATGCTCACGCTTACCAAAGTGAGGGAGTCTTTAGTGACTATGTTTTTGATAGGCAAGAACAAGAGTCAGCAGATGTGCTAGCCTATTTTGAGAAATTAGCACATTCAAAAGGCCTTACAAAGATTAAAAAAATTACTGAAATCGGAAATCCTAAGACTCTTTTGGCAAAGGATATCCCCATAAGGGAAAAAGCAGATTTAATTATGGTAGGCGCAACAGGATTAAACACTTTTGAAAGACTATTGATCGGCTCAACTTCAGAATACATTTTACGTCATTCGAAAGTTGATATGCTAGTCGTTCGTGATAGTAAGAAAACCTTATAAACTAAATAAAATAGAGTACTAGGTAGTCCGAACCTAGTACTCTATTTTTTTATCAAATATATTTGGTTAAAAATTTTATTAATTTTATTTTGTGATAAGCTTTACAATATTAAGCTTACTTGGTAGAATGGTTAATGTTGTAAATATTTTTTTGGGAGGAAACAAGGATTGATCGAAATCACTTGGACTGTGAAGTATATCACAGAATTTATCGCAACCGCTTTTCTTATCATCTTAGGAAATGGGGCTGTTGCTAACGTTGACTTAAAAGGCACAAAAGGAAATAATTCAGGTTGGATTATTATTGCAATTGGTTATGGTTTAGGTGTTATGATGCCAGCGCTTATGTTTGGTAATGTCTCTGGAAACCATATTAACCCAGCTTTCACACTTGGATTGGCATTTTCAGGTCTTTTCCCTTGGGCACACGTTGGACAATACATTCTTGCACAAATTTTGGGAGCAATGTTTGGACAGTTAGTTGTCGTTATGGTTTATCAACCTTACTTTGTTAAGACAGAAAATCCAAATCATATTCTTGGATCATTTTCAACTATTTCTGCATTAGATGATGGACAGAAATCAAGTCGTAAAGCGGCTTACATTAATGGTTTCTTAAATGAATTCGTTGGTTCTTTTGTTCTTTTCTTTGGAGCTTTGGCTTTAACGAAGAACTATTTCGGTGTAGAACTTGTTGGTAAACTTGTTCAAGCTGGTTATGACCAAACGACAGCGGCGACAAGGATTTCACCATACGTAACTGGTTCACTTGCTGTAGCTCACTTAGGTATTGGTTTCTTGGTAATGACTCTAGTTGCTTCTTTAGGTGGACCGACTGGACCTGCATTGAACCCTGCGCGTGACCTTGGTCCACGTATTGTTCACCGCTTATTACCAAAACAAATTCTTGGACAAGCTAAAGAAGATTCAAAATGGTGGTATGCATGGGTGCCAGTTTTAGCACCAATCGTAGCAAGTATACTCGCTGTAGCCTTGTTCAAACTATTATATCTTTAATAGTTAAGGAAAGATCGGTTTGCCGGTCTTTTTTGTTTTAAATATAAAAATCAGCCAGTCTTGCTAGCTGATTTTGTTTAATGATGACTTTTGGGCATAGTTTTTTTAAAGGAAGAACGTATTAACATTGCTCCAGTAAATAAAACAATACCTACAACCAGTGTCTTCAAGCTATTAAGGTCAAGGTTAGTTAAGAAGAGAACAGCGACAATAACGCCTAATATTCCCCCAGTAACCAGACCGGCAAAGCCGTTCCAATTAACACGACCACTCTTGATAAATTGTGTACTAGAAGCTGTCATTATCATAGCTGCATCTAGCATCATGACAGGCATAGCAACTGCAGGACTCAGTCCCATTAGGGAGAAGAAGATAAGTTCAGGAGCATAATTACCTAGTCCCATAGTCATTAATACACCAATAATAAAATTGAAGACGATACCAACAAATAACCAAATGCCGTGTAGACCATGCACTGAATCTGAAATACCAGCTCCAGGGTTAGTGATCATACGATAGAGCATAATAATAGCAGCTGTGATGAGCAGTGTTCCTAGAATACGTTGAACAGTAGGAGCGTGCCAATTTTTAGTCATTTTAGCTCCAACAAAAGCCCCAATAAAAGCTGCACCAGCCATTGTTATTAGTGTTAAAGCCTCTACTTTTACAACAAAAATAAAACAGAGTGACTGCAACAAAACTGGAAGTACGTGTGCAGCTGTCATTGTTGCGGGTATCTTACGATCGTCTTCAACAAGCTTAGTTAGTTTAAAAAATGTGGTCGTTGTTGCAAAAGAGCCGATACCAAGAGTATCGAGAGCATCAGTTACAAAACCGATCCACAAACCAGTGAAAAATCGTTTGAAAGGATTTATTTTTTGAGACCTAATATGTCTAACAATCTGATAAAAAGTGATAATCATGGCGATAATCAGAATAAGCTGAATCCCATGTAATAGTAGTGTTTCATTCATAATATCCAGTCTACAAAAAAATAGTGAAACTGTCAATTTGACTTTATGGTATTGAGAGCACAAAGATTCTTGCTAAATTATCTAAAATTATCTAAAATAGACTAGACTGAACAAGGAGGAATTTATGACGTTATTTCATTCATTGACATTTAAACACCCAGTATTACGTGTTAATAATAGAGACTTGAATATTGCATTTTATCAGGAATCTCTTGGATTTAAATTGATAAGTGAAGAAAATGCAATCGCAGTTTTCTCAGCATGGCAGAACAAAGAGGCTAGCTTTATTATTGAGGAATCCCCAACTTATCGTACTCGTGCGGTGAATGGTACTAAGAAGTTAGCAAAGATTATTGTTAAGTCTCAAGATGCAAAAGATATTGAAAAGCTTTTGGCAAATGGTGCGCAAGCCACTCAAGTATATCAAGGTCAAAATGGTTATGCCTATGAAACAGTTTCGCCCGAGGGAGATCTTTTCTTACTTCATGCCGAAGATGATTTGTCACAATTAGTAGCAATTGAGCGCCCAGAGTTAGAAAAAAATGATGACACTACAGGTCTATCAAACTTTGTTTTCCAATCTATTAGTTTGAATGTACCTGATGCCGTGAAAGCTGAAGCTTTTTACGATAAAGTATTTGCTAGGAAGTTCCCAATTAATTTATCTTTCAAAGAAGCACAAGGACAAGATTTGCAAATTGCTCCAAATGAAACTTGGGATATTGAGATACTAGAATGCTGTGTTAATGAAGATACTAATTTAAATGACTTGAAATCAACTTTTGAATCATTGGAACTTGGTGTTTACCTTGATTCTAAAGAAAAGATTTTAGTCATCTCTGACACTAGTAATATTGAGATTTGGATTTCAAAAGAATGATTAAAACTAATACCGTTTTAGAACTCATTAAAGAGCAAATCAAAGATAATCTTTATCATGGTGCAAGCTTAGCTATTTATGAAAATGGAGAGTGGCACGAACATTACTTGGGGACAATTGATGGCAATGAGAAAGTTAAAGCGGGATTAGTCTATGATCTAGCCAGTGTATCAAAAGTTGTCGGCGTGGGAACTTTACTAGCAAAGTTAGTTTATCACGGGACTATTGATATTGATAAGCCATTAAGGTATTATTACCCTACGTTTCATCATCAGACGTTAACTGTAAGGCAACTAGCTACACATAGCAGTGGGATTGATCCTTTTATTCCAAATCGTGATCAGTTGAATGCTACTCAGCTGAAAGATGCCATTAATCATATCAAGGTTTTGGAAGATAAATCGTTTAAATACACTGATATTAATTTTCTTTTACTTGGTTTTATGTTAGAAGAGGTATTAGGGGATAGTTTGGATAAACTTTTCAAACGTTATATTTTTACTCCTTTTCAGATGAAAGAAACCTCTTTTGGTCCTAGAGTAGAAGCTGTTCCAACTGTAGCTGGTATTAACGATGGTATTGTACATGATCCTAAAGCGAAGGTATTAGGAAAGCATACTGGTTCTGCAGGTTTATTTTCAACTATTGATGATTTACAAAGATTTTCTATTCATTATTTAAAAGATGATTTTGCGAAGCCTTTGTGGAATAATTATAGTTTGAGTAAATCAAGATCATTAGCTTGGGATATAGATAAGGATTGGATAAACCATACTGGTTATACTGGTCCTTTTATTGCACTAAATTATCAAAAGCAGGCAGCAGCTATTTTTTTGACAAACAGAACCTTTTCCTATGATGACCGTCCACTTTGGATTAAGAAACGACGACATATACAAGGGGCGATAACATCGTACTTTGAATAAAAAACTTCTCCTAGAAAATTCTAGGAGAAGTTTTTTATAAAAGTTGGATAACATTTATGGGAGTTACTTCCAATACTTTACGCAGAAAAGGGTATTTTTCTTTAACAATTTCAAAATCGCTTCCGGCTTCTAATAGCTTAGCAGTTCCTTCAATTCTAAAGCCTGTACCTTGATAACCATCACGCCCCTCGACTTCACGGCTGCCCAGAGTCATAATAATTTTAGAATTATTATTGAGATCATTTTCAAGATGAGTCATTCCTGCTGCAGGAGCTAATATACGCTGGTCATCTGTAATAGTCAGGTAACTATTCCAAGTGTTTGTAACGTGAGGAGCTAATTCAGTCCAGCTTGTTATCGAAACGACACCCTCATATTTTAGAACTTGAAGAAATTTGTGATTTAACATTGTCCCCTCCTTGAGGTTATATAAAGAAGTAATTAGTACTATTGATAATATAGATAAAAGTAGGTTTGATTATATCAAACCTACTTCATCGAATACAAACTAGTTAGTTAATGCATCGTCCATTGAAAGTACTTCATGGAAGACACGTTGTGTTAACTCAGTTTTTTGCTCAGGAGTTAGATATTTAGTATTGACACAGTAACCTGAGATACGAACGATAACATCTTCACCATTCATAATCTTGTCATAGACATCTTTAAGGTCCATGACATTCAAGTTAACGTGTTGACCACCGTTTTCAAAGTAACCATCAAGGACTGTTACCAAGTTATCAACTTGTTCATCAAATGTTTTACCAAGAGCGCGTGGAGAAACTTGAGTTGTCAATGAAATACCATCATTTGCATGAGCGAAATCAAGTTTAGAAAGTGAATTCAAGTTTTGTAACCAGCCACCTTTAGCTTTGTTAGAAGGGTTAGCACCTGGTGAGAAGAATTCTACTTTAGAAAGGTTTACACTACCATCTTCATTGAGATATACTCCTTTATGTACCGGTGAGTTACCAGTTTGTTTAGAGTAAGCAACGTTTGATGTGATTGTAAGAAGAGAAACAGTTGCTTCAGCATCTTTATAAAGTTTGTGTTTAGCAAGGCGTCCATGGAAGGCTTCAAGTAACCATTCAGCGATTGAGTCAACACGATCATCATCTTCACCATAACGTGGGAAGTCACCAACTGTTTCGTAGTCGTAGATGTAACCATCTTCGTCACGGATTGGTTTAACAGTAGCGTATTTAATTGCAGATAATGAATCGACAGTATTTGCAAAACCACAGATACCAAATCCCATATTAGCACGTACATGTGAAGGTAAGAATGCCATTTGTACAGCTTCATAGTTGTATTTATCAGTCATGTAGTGGATGATATTCATCGCATCAACATAAGTATCAGTCAACCAGTCAAGAGATTTTTCAAAGTTAGCTTTTACAGTGTCAAAGTTGAGTACTTCGTCACGAATTGGGTCGATGTCAAATACTTTGTAATCTTTATGAACATCATCATAACCACCGTTAAGACCAGTAAGAAGTGCTTTCATAACGTTAACACGAGCACCAAAATATTGAAGGTTGTGACGTTTGTCTTCGTTTTCTGGATCAAGTGGAGATACACAACATGAAATACATGACATTTCACCGTAGCCTTCTTTAGCCATTGTTGATACACCTTCATATTGGATTGAAGAGTGTTTATGACTCATTGACATACAGTAGCGACGGAAAGCATATGGTAATTGGTCTGACCAAAGAACAGTTAAGTTTGGTTCTGGTGAGTTACCGATATTGTCAAGTGTATTTAAGAAACGATAGTCCATTTTGGTAACACGATGACGTCCATCAGCTCCCATACCTGCCATTGAAGTTGTGATAAAGGTTGGGTCACCTGAGTAAAGGGCATCATAAGCTTTAGTACGAGCAAATTTTACAGTACGGAGTTTAAGGACAAAATCATCAACAAATTCTTGGATTTCTGATTCTGTGAATGTACCGCGAGCGAGGTCACGTTCTGCAAAGATATCAAGGACAATAGGAACACGTCCAAGTGATGTTGCAGCACCATTGATAACACGACATACAGCCATGAAAGCAATGTTCACCCATTGAATGGCTTCTTTAGTGTTCATGGCTGGTTTACGAACATCTACGCCGTAAAGGTCACCAAGTTTTACAACTTCACCAAGAGCTTGGTATTGAAGGTTGATTTCTTCACGAAGACGAATTGACTCTTCATCAATATCATTCAATGCATTCCAGTCATTAACTTTTTCTTGCATCAAGTAGTCAGCACCGTAAACAGCTAGACGAGCATATACACCAATGATACGTCCGCGTGAATAAGCGTCTGGAAGACCAGTAACAGTGTGTGCATGGCGAGCACGACGAATGTTAGAAGTATAAGCGCGGAAGATACCATCATTTACTGTTGTAGCGTACTTAGTGAAGATTTCGTGAACAGCTGGATCAGGTTCATAACCATTTTCTTTAAGTGTAGTTTCCGCCATACGGATACCACCTTTAGGCATGAAGTTCAATTTGAAAAGCTCGTCGTTTTGAATACCAAAGATAAGCTCGTTATCTTTGTCGATAAAACCAGCTGGTAATTCAGAAATTGAAGCAACACGAGTATCCATTGGGAAGCGAGTTTCTTCATAGTGAGCTTTTGTTTCTTCAATCACTTTTTTGATGTGAAGTGAACGTTCAGTTGCTCCAGCTAAGAAGCTTTCATCTCCATCGTAAGGTGCATAGTTTGCTTGAACGAAGCGAGCAATACTTGCTTTTTCTTTCCAATCAACACCTTTAAAGCCTTCCCAAGCTTGTTCAAAGATATCTGTGTTTGTTTTAACTGTTGCCATAGTTTTCTCCTTAAACATTGTGACAGATTTAATTTTGTTTACATATCCATTTTAGGAAAAAGTAAACGTTTTCGCAAGCATATTTCTTGACAAAATTATTATTCTTTTATAATACAGTTTTTTTAATCTGTATCATTAAGTTGTAATCTGTTATAATGGAGTAGAGAGAATGGGGGAGAGAACAATGTTAATTTTTCCTTTAATAAATGATACGTCGCGTAAAATTATCCACATTGATATGGATGCTTTTTTTGCATCTGTGGAAGAGCGTGACAATCCCTCTCTTAAAGGAAAGCCTGTTATTATTGGTTCTGATCCCAGAAAAACCGGCGGCAGAGGGGTTGTTTCTACTTGTAATTATGAGGCTCGAAAGTTTGGAGTTCATTCAGCTATGTCTTCAAAAGAAGCGTATGAACGATGCCCTCAAGCTATCTTTATTTCGGGAAATTACCAAAAATATCGCCAAGTAGGAATGGAAGTACGAGATATATTTAAAAAGTATACGGATTTGGTTGAACCGATGAGTATAGACGAAGCTTATTTAGATGTAACTGAAAATAAAATGGGAATAAAATCTGCTGTTAAACTTGCTAAAATGATACAATACGATATTTGGAATGATGTCCATTTGACCTGTTCAGCGGGTATTTCCTACAATAAATTTTTGGCAAAATTGGCTTCTGACTTTGAGAAACCAAAAGGACTTACCCTCATCCTACCAGATCAAGCTCAAGATTTCTTGAAGCCCTTACCAATAGAGAAATTTCATGGTGTTGGTAAACGCTCCGTCGAAAAATTACATGCTTTAGGGGTTTATACTGGTGAGGACCTCCTTTCCTTGTCTGAAATTTCTTTAATTGATATGTTTGGTCGTTTCGGGTATGACCTTTATCGTAAAGCAAGAGGGATTAATGCTTCCCCGGTAAAACCTGATAGAGTTCGTAAATCAATAGGAAGTGAGAAAACCTATGGGAAATTACTATATAACGAAGCAGATATCAAAGCTGAGATTTCAAAGAACGTTCAGAGAGTTGTTGCTTCTCTGGAGAAAAATAAGAAAGTTGGTAAGACAATCGTTTTAAAAGTTAGATATGCGGATTTTGAAACATTGACGAAACGTATAACATTAGAAGAGTATACTCAAGATTTTCAAATCATTGATCAAGTTGCTAAAGCGATATTTGATACCTTAGAAGAGTCAGTTTTTGGCATACGACTCTTAGGTGTTACAGTAACGACCCTGGAAAATGAACATGAAGCTATCTATTTAGATTTTTAAAAGTTGGGACGATGACTATATTTAACTCTCTTTGAAAAGAAAAAAGCACTAGATTCTAGTGCTTTTACTTTTAGTTAGTCTCTTCAAGATCACGTTCGTTGAGTTTTTGTGCTTTTTGATAAGCATGGAAATAAAGAAGACCGAAAATAGCTTGGAAGACGATATTTATAGCTATTGCCCATGGTGCTTTAGTAGTTAGAAAACCCAAAATAACAAGTCCTACAGTAATGGCGAAGCCAAGGTAATAAGGAAGGTAATTAACCATTTGATTTCTTTTAATTGCTCTTAAATTTTTAATACAGAAAATAACAATGGCAATGTTGACTAATACTATTAAAGCAGTGACAAATAGCATAAATGGTGTTGTGGCGCTCAAGACTGCTTCGATATGTTCTTTAGGAAGATTCCCTGTGTTCCCTTTATTAATTTCAGTTTTGGCTAGCTGCACTGAAATTCCTGTAAACAATCTGAATACTAAAGACAAACTATTTAATACAATGATAGTGATTGTAGCTGTGCGCAGAGAGCGGCGGACTTTTTCATATGAAACCATAATATCTCCTTTTTCTAAATAAACCTTAATAAAAGTATTAAATTTGAACTACGTTCTTAATACAATGATATTATAACATATTTGGAAGAGTTTTCAAGATTTTATGAAAAAATTTATTTACTATCAAAAATTGCACTTATATCTTGTTGATTAATACCAATCATTGGATCGATTGTTAAATAATTTTCTTCAGTTAGGCGATAAGTTATTTTTGAAAGATTAGTCTGCTCAATTGGCGTTGCTGTTTTTGGAATGGACGTATTAATTATTGTGCTGTCAATCTTTTGATCTATTGAGCTATCTTCAATTTTTTGAGAATTAGCTATTTCTTGCTTGTTTTCAAATCTTTCTATCAGATAAGTATTGCGCTTTGCCCCCTCGTTTTTAACAGCGAAATCAAATGCACCAATTTCTCCTAAAAGTATTAGTTTACTTTTAGATCTCGTAATAGCTGTATAAATAAGGTTTCGCTGTAACATTCGACCACTCTGTCTCGTTATTGGCAGAATAACAACTTGAAATTCAGACCCCTGTGATTTATGAATACTCATAGCATAGGCTAGTGTTATTTTAAGCCATTCTTTGCGTTGATAGATAACTTCTTGACCATCAAAAGTCATATAAATCTCATCTTGCTTGCTCTCAGTATATTTGGCTGGTATAAGATCCGTTATGTAACCAATATCCCCATTAAAAACATTAAGCTCTGTATCGTTGACTAAATGTAACACTTTATCTCCTATTCGGAAATTTATATCATTAAAAGTAAATTGGTTATTATCTTTTAATGGATTGAGAAGATTTTGCATGATAAGGTTAAGATTATTAATACCTGCTTGGCCGCGATACATAGGAGCTAAAATTTGAATTTCATGAGCTTCAATACCGCTCTTAAGTGCAGATTGAACAATTTTAGAAATCATATTTGGGATGATATTAGCAGATGCTTCAAAGTATGAGCGATCGGCTTTTTTAGCTGTAAAGTCCTCTGGCAAAAAGCCCTGTCTCATTTGATTAGCTAAAGTCACAATAGTTGATTCTTCTGATTGTCTAAAAATCTTTTCAAGTTTAACGTGTGGAAGTGCATTTATATTTAAAAGATCTGCTAGAACTTGTCCTGGACCTACAGACGGTAATTGATCACTATCTCCGACAATAATAACTTGTGTGTGCGAGTCCAAAGCGTCAAATAATTGATTAGCAAGCCAAGTGTCAACCATTGAAAATTCATCAATGATAATTAAGGAACAATCTAGATAGTCATCTAGACTTTGATAGTCACTATCTCCGTTTAATCCCAAATGCCTATGAATAGTAGCACTCGGTAAACCGGTAAGTTCATTCATGCGTCTAGCAGCACGACCTGTAGGAGCAGCAAGTACAATAGGAATATCATTTTTGTTTAAATCAATATGATGTAACTCGGAATAGGCTTCAATAATACCATTTATAACTGTTGTTTTACCTGTTCCTGGGCCACCAGTCAAGATAAATACCTTACTTAGTAAAGCTTCTCTAATAGCTTTTTCTTGGATATTATCGTAGTGGATATTTAAAGATTTTTGAATATCTCTGATTTCATGGTCAATATCTTTGTGACTTAGTTGTTTATCAAGGGGCTGATTTAGTATTCGTTGTAAGTTTTTTTTGATGCCTTCTTCGGCAAAAAATAGAGTATTACTAAAAATTTTAGTTCCAATATGTTGCACTTTATCTTCTGCAATTAAATTTGTCAATTCCTTAGCAACAATTGAAGGATCTAGTTCGATTTGACGAGCTTCTTCAAGGAGAGTAATGGTTTTTTCCAAGAGAGTACGAGCCTCAATATAGGTATCACCTTGCTCCATAGAAGACTCAACTAAAGTATGAATAATAGCAGCACGAAAGCGTTTAGGAGAATCACTTTCAATACCGACTTGTTCAGCAAGTTGGTCAGCTATTTTAAAACCGATACCTTGGATATCCTCAACAAGTTGATAAGGATTTTCGTTTATCACTTCAAGCGATTCTTCTTTATAGTGATCAAATATTTGAATAGCATCACGATTGCTTAACCCATATTCAGCGAGTTTAGCTAAAACTTGCTCTGTTCCATAATTGAGTTTCAGTTTAGCGATGAATGCTTCTCTATTAATTTTTGATAGTCCTGAGATTGTACTTAACTGTTCAGGGGATGCAAGGATTTTATCAATGGTATTATCTCCATAGAGTTCTACGATGCGTTGGGCAGTCTTTTTACCAATTCCTTTAAATTGTTCGCTAGAAAAGTATTTCACAAGGCCACCTGAAGTAGGCTTGGCTCTTTCATAGCGTACACTTTGTAGTTGCTCGCCGTATTTTGGATGTTGGGTTAGTGTTCCCCAAAAAGTATATTCTTCTCCCTCTATAACGTCGGCCATAGTACCAGTAATAATTACTTCTACATCATCAAAATCGCTATCCGTATCTTCGATTTCCAGAAGTAATATTTTAAAAAAATTGCTGGCATTTTCAAATATAATGCGTTCAATGGTTCCTGTAAAAAATACTTCCATTGTACCTTCCTTTTTAATAAACAGTTAAAGGGAGTGATTGTAAATCCCTATTTTAAATGGATTTGTCACTCCCTATTTTCAATATAATATGCTATTTCAACTTTTGTCAGGTGAATTTTTAATTTCCTTTAGTTGATAGTTCCAAAACGACGAATTGGCCAGAAGCGGAATTTAACCTCTCCCACAATCGTTGATTTTTTGAAGGGACCGACGGCACGACTATCTTTAGAGACAATTCGGTCATCACCAACAAGATAGTAGTGGCCTTTAGGCACGACAGTAGTAAATTCGCTGCTGCCATTGCTGTCAGTAGTGAAAGCGGTAGAGCTTTGTGCTAGGTCTTGGAAAAGTGGGTTATACGAATATTTTTCCTGTAATTTATCCTTTTTAAATAATTTAGTATATTCCTTGAGGTAAGGTTCTTCTGTTTTTTTATTGTTAATAGTTAAGGTGTCATTTTTATATTTGATGACATCACCTGGCATACCAATGACACGTTTAACAATTTTTTTCTTTTGGCCGCCTTCTTCTTCGTTAGCCACTACAATATCGAATCGATTGATTTTTGTTTGTTTGAGAACTACTAGCTGTTCCTTGTCAGCTAAAGTTGGATCCATGGAGTGTCCGTCAACTTTAACGAATTGCCATAAAAAGATACGCGATAGTAAAAAAAGTGAGAGGATGAGGATAAAGACACCCCATTCTTTAATAAATTCTTTCATAATTTTCCCTGCTATTTATTTTAATAATGCTTGTGCTTTTTTGGTGTTGGCAAAATGAAGTTTTGCGCAGTGTTCAAGCGAAGAGATACCATAAGCTTTGAGCAATTGGGTAGCGACCTTATCAGATTGGTGACCAGCTCCACTTGGAAGTTTATATCCAACGTCGTCGCTTAATTTGTTAAGATTTTCTAAGAATAGATTACGTGCAATAATAGAACTGACCGCTACAGCTAGATATTTATTTTCAGCTTTTTCTTCCAGAGTAATCGTTTGTTTAAATTGATTCTTTTCATTTTTCAAATAGTTTTGATAGTTTTTGGAGCTAGTAAAAGCATCAATAACGATTTTTTCTGGTTCAAAACCATCTTGAAGAAGAAGGAAGATAGCTTGATTGTGTAAAGCAACTTTTACGGAGACAGCATTATGTTTGTTATTTGGACCAACCACTTGATTATATTTTTGAGGCGATAACAATAATGCTTTGTGTGGAATTGCTTTTTCCAAAAGGGGCGCGATTTGCTTAATTTTTTGATCAGTAAGTGTTTTTGAATCACCAACACCTAATTTTTTGAGGTAAGCATGGTCCTTAGGAGTTACAAAACTAGCTACCACTGCCAGTCCACCAAAGTAAGAGCCATTTCCCACTTCATCAGTACCAATTATGGGAATATCTTGAGTCTCAGAGGAACAACTTTCTTTTCGCTCAATATAACCATACTTTTGGGCGATATGTGAAGCGTTAGAACCCTGGAAGACAAGTTTTCCAGAAGTATATAAAAGAACAGTAGTTCCTGATATTTTAGCTGAAAATACCACATAAGGATTATTATTACTTATATGATGTTGAGCTAAATCGGTTCTTATCTTTTCTTGCAATTTTTTATCTGCTTGCATGACGATTGTGTTCATAGACAATATTCTATCATAAAAAAGAGGAATAAGGGAATAGACAAGTAATGATAAGGGGTAGAATTTTACGAAAGCCCTATTTTACGGTATAATGCTAGCAGAGGTATAGTATGGAAACAAAAATAAATAATAGTCAGAAAAATCGTTATAAATTTGTCTTTGGAGATAAGCCTCTCACATTGACGACAGATAAAGACAACCTTTTTATGGAAGAGATTGAGCGTGTAGCTACAGAAAAGTATGAAGCTATTAAAGAAAAATTACCTAATGCTGATAATGAAACGATTGCTATTCTCATGGCAATTAATGCTTTATCAGTGCAACTAAGTCGAGAAATTGACATTGAAAAAATGGAAGATGAGCTCAATAAGTTACGCTCCAAAACGATTTCGGACATTAAAGAAAAAGTGAGTGAGGATTAATCATGCTATCATTGCTTTTGCTGATTATTGTTATTTGGCATTTTTATATTGGCTACAGTAGAGGTATTTTTTTACAAGTCTTTTACGTGTTAATGTCAATGGTATCTTTGATGATTGCTAGTCAATTTTACCAAGAATTAGCTAGTCAGATTACGTTATGGGTACCGTATTCTAATCCTGTACAAGGAGTGGAAGTTTACTTTTTTAAAGATATTAGCAAATTTCAATTGAGTCATGTTTATTATGCAGGTGTTGCCTTTGTTTTTATCTACAGTTTATCTTACTTAGTAGGTCGCTTGCTAGGTGTTTTACTACATTTAGCACCAGTTGAACATTTTGATAGCTTGCAAAATAATATTATTAGTGGTTTTTTAGCCGTTCTGGTTTGTCTCTTATTTATGAGTATGTGTTTGACTATTCTGGCAACAGTCCCTATGTCATTTGTTCAAGAAAAGTTATGGAATAGTCTGTTTGTTAGATTTTTAATTAACGACTTACCATTCTTCTCTCAGTTTTTGGTAAGGACTTGGGCGGTAGGTCTTTGAATATAATGTTTAGTAAGGTTGGAGTAAGAGTTCCAACCTTTTTAACGTTGTCATTTTGTGATAAATTTAGGTATAATGAAGAGTATGAATAACAAGATTTTAGAACAGTTAGAATTTAACAAAGTTAAGGAATTGATATTACCTTATCTCAAGACAGAACAATCACAAGAAGAATTATCAGAGCTGGAGCCGATGACGGAGGCTCCTAAAATAGAAAAAAGTTTTAATGAAATTTCTGACATGGAACAGATTTTTGTTGAACATCACTCATTTGGCATAGTCAGCCTAAGTTCAATCTCTGAGAGTTTAAAACGCTTAGAGCTTTCAGCTGATCTTAATATTCAAGAACTTTTGGCTATCAAAAAAGTTTTACAGAGTTCTTCGGATATGATTCACTTTTATTCTGATTTGGATAATGTTTCTTTCCAATCTTTGGATCGTTTGTTTGAAAATTTGGAACAATTCCCTAATCTGCAAGGGTCTTTTCAAGCTATCAATGATGGTGGTTTTTTAGAACATTTTGCGAGTCCAGAATTAGAGCGTATCCGTCGTCAATTAACAAACAGTGAACGACGGGTTCGTCAGATTTTACAGGATATGCTTAAGGAAAAAGCAGAGCTTTTATCAGAGAATCTAATCGCTAGTCGTAGTGGACGAAGTGTCCTACCAGTAAAAAACACTTATCGGAATCGTATTTCTGGTGTGGTTCATGACATCTCTTCTTCAGGAAGTACTGTTTATATTGAGCCTCGTGCTGTAGTTACACTAAACGAAGAGATAACGCAGCTTAGAGCTGACGAACGTCATGAAGAAAGTCGTATTTTACACGCATTTTCAGACTTGTTAAGACCCCATGTCGCCACTATTAGAAATAATGCATGGATTCTTGGGCATCTTGATTTTGTAAGGGCTAAATATCTTTTTATGTCTGATAATAAGGCGACGATACCTGAGATTTCTAATGACAGCACGTTAGCACTAATCAATGTTCGTCATCCTCTGTTAAGTAACCCTGTGGCTAATGACTTACATTTTGATCAAGATTTAACTGCAATTGTCATCACTGGTCCCAATACTGGTGGTAAGACGATTATGCTAAAAACACTCGGTTTAGCACAATTAATGGGACAGTCTGGTTTGCCAGTATTAGCGGATAAAGGTAGTAAAATTGCAGTATTTAACAATATCTTTGCAGATATTGGCGATGAGCAATCTATTGAACAAAGTCTATCAACTTTTTCTAGTCATATGACGCACATAGTTAGTATTTTAAACGAGGCTGACCACAATAGTTTAGTTCTCTTCGATGAACTGGGAGCAGGAACGGATCCTCAAGAAGGTGCTAGTTTGGCTATGGCTATTTTAGAACATCTTAGGTTAAGTAATATCAAAACGATGGCGACCACACACTATCCAGAATTAAAAGCTTATGGGATTGAGACAAATTTTGTAGAGAATGCGAGCATGGAATTTGATGCCGAAACGCTTAGCCCTACGTATCGCTTTATGCAAGGAGTTCCTGGACGATCAAATGCATTTGAAATTGCTTCTCGCCTTGGTTTAGCTCCATTTATTGTTAAACAAGCTAAGCAGATGACAGATTCTGACTCAGATGTTAACCGTATTATTGAACAGTTAGAGGCACAGACACTTGAGACACGTAGAAGACTGGATCATATTAAAGAAGTTGAACAAGAAAACCTCAAATTCAATCGTGCGGTTAAGAAACTCTATAATGAATTTTCGCATGAGCGCGATAAAGAGTTAGAAAAAATCTATCAAGAAGCTCAAGAAATTGTAGATATGGCTTTGAATGAGAGTGATGCTATCTTAAAAAAACTCAATGATAAGAGCCAATTAAAACCTCACGAAATTATAGATGCTAAGGCACAAATAAAAAAATTAGCACCTCAAGTTGATTTATCAAAAAATAAAGTCTTAAATAAGGCTAAAAAAATCAAAGCAGCTCGTGCCCCTAGAATTGGTGATGATATTATAGTGACTAGCTATGGACAGCGAGGTACCTTAACTAGTCAATTAAAAGATGGACGTTGGGAAGCACAAGTGGGAATTATCAAAATGACATTAACACAAGATGAATTTACCCTCGTTAGAGTCCAAGAAGAACAGAAAATCAAAAGTAAACAGATTAATGTGGTTAAAAAGGCTGATAGTTCTGGACCAAGAGCTCGACTTGATCTTAGAGGTAAAAGATACGAAGAAGCTATGCAAGAGTTAGATAATTTTATTGATCAAGCATTGCTTAACAATATGGGACAAGTTGATATCATTCATGGTATTGGTACAGGCGTTATCCGTGAGGGAGTGACAAAATATCTTCGTCGTAATAAGCACGTTAAACATTTTGCTTATGCCCCACAAAATGCAGGGGGATCTGGCGCCACAATTGTAACGTTAGGGTAAATTATGGAATCATATGAACAATTTTATGCCAAACTATCTCAACCTTTTAGAAAAAAACCACAGTTAATAATTCTTTTAAATTTTTTACTAAAAATAGTCACAGGAATGATGTACATACTCTATCCATCTTTTCTGATATTTACTCTTTGGCAAGGGATGACATTTCAATTATGGTTAAGGCTATTAATTATCCCTGCTGTTGGCTTTATAGCTTTGTCTTGCATTAGGAAACGCCTTGATTTTCCACGACCATATGAAAAATGGAATATTAAACCTTTAATTTATAAGGATACTGAGGGAAGGTCAATGCCTAGCAGACATGTTTTTTCAGCTACGATGATTAGTATGTGTTTGTTACGATATTATGTTTACTTTGGAATAGTTTGTTTAATATTATCGGTTCTATTGGCAATTTGCCGTGTGATAGCAGGTATTCACTATCCTAAGGATGTTATTGTAGGTTACCTTATTGGCTTGATTTTAGGGCTTTGTTTATTTATTTAGCGAGTTCGTAGCAAATAGTTTCAAAAACAACTAAATTCTTGTACAATAGGCTTATCATTAAGATGAAATGGAGAAAAAAGATGGCATTAGAAGTAACAGATGCTACATTTGTAGAAGAAACTAAAGAAGGTTTAGTACTCATTGATTTTTGGGCAACTTGGTGTGGTCCATGTCGTATGCAAGCACCAATCTTAGAACAGTTATCTCAAGAAATCGATGAAGATGAACTCAAAATTTTGAAAATGGATGTTGATGAAAATCCGGAAACTGCCCGTCAGTTTGGTATTATGTCAATTCCAACATTGATGTTTAAAAAAGACGGAGAAGTGGTTAAACAAGTTGCAGGTGTTCATACTAAAGACCAACTGAAAGCTATTATTGCTGAATTGAGTTAAATAAAATAAAGCCCAGTGTCACGCTGAGCTTTATTTTATTATCTACTAACTTAAATGGAATAACCATGTAAAAATAAAACGACTTGCAAAAAAGGTGGCAACAGTAATGAGGAAAAATACAGTGACAATAAGGGGTTTCTGATAAGGAAGTTTTGCTCTTTCTTCCCGTTTTTCGATTTCGTCTAATAATTTTCCACTTGAAACAGCTAGGATTTCCTTATAAGTTTGCACATCATATTTTTTCTTAAAACGTTCCACACGATTAGCATAAGTCATAGTAATTATCGATAATAAAACAAAAATGCCAAGTCCTAGCCACTCTAAGAAATAGACTAATGGATAACTTGAAATCATTAATAGTATCATCAATGTTACCATTACTTTGGTATCTCGTTCAAAATTCTTTTTATCAACCTGAGTGATGGTATATTTCATTTTCTCAATGTCTCCTTTAATTAGTTGGTCTAAGCTCACTTGAAAAAATTGACTTAGGAGTAAGAGGCTATGGATGTCTGGGTAGGTTTTGTCATTTTCCCAGTTAGATATGCTCTGACGGCTTACATAGACTTTCTCGGCTAATTCTTCTTGCGAGAGCGCTTGTTGTTTACGGTAGCGAATAATTTGCTGACCAATTTCCATAAATATCTCCTTTCATAATATTAGTATAAGGATGATAAGCTAACGGGTCTATCAAATGTATTTGACATTAGGGATAGACCACTATTTATAGGGTATTAAAAGATAATCTGAGGAAAACTTTACAGCGACGTAAAGGAATTGTAAACAAAAAGTGAACCGTCATAGTTCACTTGTGATTAAGCATTTTTATGTTTTAAGTAGGTCTCTAGCATTTTCTTTTGTGGTGTTGCAAAGGGATACAGAGAAAAGTCCTCAATTGCTACCCACTTTAGGTGAGGAGCATTAGGTAAATCTGTTGCTTTGACCACCCCCTCTATGAGTTCTATTGTCCACTTCTGGTGACTAAAAGTGTGCTTAATATTTGGAAAGTGATTATCAGTCCATTGGGGCTTTAATTGATATTCTCTTTGGAAAGTTTCATTTTGGGTTTGCCAGATTATGGGGTTGGATTGATTGTCATCAAATAAATCTAATTGTTGAGAAAGAGGTGACGTTTCGATAATAGGAAATGACCAAAACCCTCCTAGAAGTCTCCCTTTAGTATTTTTCTCCAGTAGATATTGGCCATTTTGGTTACGAATGACAAAAGCCTGAATTCGCATTAGTTTAGGCTTTTTCTTAGGATTTTTTATGGGATATTTACCATAAGTACCATTCAAATAAGCAGCATTAAAGAAACGAATAGGGCTTTCATCAGGTCTAGGTGTCTTAGCGGATTCGATGTCTGTACCCAGATCCATAAGTGCTTGGTTAAAATCACCGGGTCTGTCAGGGTCAATTAGTATTTCCATAATAGCTTGAAAAATTTTACGATTTTTAGGGTCACCGATGTCATAATTAACTTCAAACAAACGAGCCATGACACGCATCACATTGCCATCAACGGCAGGCTCTGGTAAGTTGAATGAGATGCTGGCGATAGCACCTGCAGTATAAGGACCAATCCCTTTTAATGAAGCAATATCATCATAAGTGTGAGGAAATATGCCACCAAAATCAACCATCACTTGCTGTGCAGCCTTTTGCATATTACGCACCCGAGAATAATAGCCTAGTCCCTCCCATGCCTTTAGTAATTGTTCTTCAGGAGCGTCTGCCAAATCTTTTATTTGAGGAAACCACTCTAGAAAACGTTTATAATAAGGGATTACCGTATTAACTTGTGTTTGTTGCAACATGATTTCAGAAACCCAAATATAGTATGGATTAGTAGTTCTTCGCCAAGGGAGATCACGTTTTTCTTGGTCATACCACCCTAAAAGTGTGCGACGAAAAGAAGCGATTCTATCTTTAGGCCACATCTCAATTCCATAGTCTTTTAAATCTATCATAGATTAATTGTATCAAAGAAAGAGGATTTGACAAAGAGGTATGTTGACTAGATCGTAATTAATGATGAAGAAAAATGTTGCATCAATATTTTTTTCTTGACTTAAGGAAGCGTTTACACTATAATTAAATTATAAAGATAAAGTTTAAATCAAGGAGGTTATCCATGATCTATTACAATATCTCTAGGTATAAGAATGGAGACTAGTCTCCAAAAGAAAGATTGGTAGGCAAGCTAACTTTAGTTAATGGAGGTAGCGCTTATGTTAATTTTTAATATGGGTCGCTATAAGAATGGCGATACGCTAAAATTGTTATCAATGCATTGATGTTGCAAACAGTCACAAGGATTTGAAGTTTTCTTCATTTCCTAGAAATAGTTGGAGGGGCACTTATGTTAGGTTTAGATGTAGGTCGCTACAGTAACGGTGACACATAAGTCCTTATATAATTTAAGGAAGACAGACAATGTGGTAATAGTTCATTACCATTAGCGCATGCTCGCTTGAGGTAATCATGAACAAATATAAACTAGGGTATACCCCTAGATGTGTTAGTAATTTTTGTTAGTCAAGGAGGTATTGCTAATCAAATATCTCAATATGAAAGATGTAAAATGGTAACACATATGAATAAAAGTTCGTGTATGTTTTGGTGTTACCAAAGGTAATAAAAAATAAAGAGGGACTCCCTAAATAGTATTTTAATATTTAAAAATATAAAATCGGAGACACTGAATTTTTCTCCAACGAAAACTTAAACCAATAAAGAATTCTTTAAATAATATGTTGAAGGTGAGGTGTAAACCTCGCCTTTTTATTTTTTAATTGAATTATAGAATGGGGATTGAACATAAGTCAGTAAAAGAAAATGGCTACATAGGTTTGATATAAGGCATATTTCAATAAAGAAAAATAAAAAATGTCTTTAAATGATATCAGGGAAATAAAAACATAAAAACCTTGCATTATTAACTTATTTCTACTATAATAATATCTTGTGAGCATAACCTCACTTACTCATGAAAAATTCATGAGTCATTAGACCAAAAGGAGGAACATATCAATGGCTAAATACGAAATTCTTTATATTATTCGTCCAAACATTGAGGAAGAAGCTAAAAACGCTTTGGTAGCACGTTTTGATTCTATCTTATCTGACAACGGTGCAACTGTTGTTGAATCAAAAGATTGGGAAAAACGTCGTCTTGCATACGAAATCCAAGATTTCACTGAAGGACTTTACCATATCGTTAACGTTGAAGCTGAAGATGCAGTAGCTCTTAATGAGTTTGATCGTCTTTCAAAAATCAACGGTGACATTCTTCGTCACATGATCGTTAAAGTAGACTAAGAAGGTAGTTTATGATTAATAATGTAGTACTTGTAGGTCGCATGACCCGTGATGCAGAACTTCGTTATACACCAAGTAATCAAGCGGTAGCCACTTTTTCACTTGCAGTTAATCGTAATTTTAAAAATCAATCTGGCGAACGTGAGGCTGATTTTATTAACTGTGTTATTTGGCGCCAACAAGCTGAAAACTTGGCTAACTGGGCAAAAAAAGGTGCTTTGGTTGGAATTACAGGTCGTATCCAAACACGTAATTATGAAAACCAACAAGGTCAACGTGTCTATGTAACAGAAGTTGTTGCGGAAAGTTTCCAATTATTGGAAAGTCGTGCTACACGAGAAGGTGGTTCACCTAACTCTTATAATAACGGTGGCTATAACAATGCTCCGTCAAATAATAGTTATTCAGCTCCTTCTCAACAAACACCTAATTTTAGTCGTGATGAGAGTCCGTTTGGTAACTCAAATCCAATGGATATTTCAGATGATGATCTACCATTCTAATATAATAGATGGACAGAATTTAAAACTATAAAGGAGAAATAAACATGGCTCAACAACGTCGTGGCGGATTCAAACGCCGTAAAAAAGTTGATTATATCGCAGCTAACAAGATTGAATATGTTGATTACAAAGATACAGAGCTTCTTAGCCGTTTCGTTTCAGAACGTGGAAAAATTTTACCACGTCGTGTAACAGGAACTTCAGCTAAAAACCAACGTAAAGTAACAACAGCAATCAAACGTGCTCGTGTTATGGCTCTTATGCCTTACGTAAATGAAGATTAATATAAAATAGCCCTAGCGGCTATTTTTTTATTCTTTTTACCATTATTATTGGTATTTACGAGTCAAATAATAGAAAAATTTAGGATACCACCGTATTAACCGTGCAAAACAAATGGTTTTCCTGTATAATACTAAGGTATGGATTTTTTATAACAAAGGAGGAATCGCCATGAAGCAAATGTTTCTTTCAACGGCAATTGAATTTAAAGAAATTGAAACATTCGAGCCAGGTGCTTGGATAAATCTGGTTAATCCCTCCCAGGAAGAATCCGAACAAGTAGCTAATCAATTTGGTATTGATATTGATGATTTACGTGCTCCCCTCGATGTGGAAGAAACTTCCCGTATCTCGGTTGAAGATGATTATACTTTAGTTATTGTTGACGTTCCTACCTATGAAGAACGCAATAACAAAAGTTATTATATGACTATTCCTATGGGCATTATCGTTACTGACAACGCTGTTATTACTACTTGCCTAGAACATTTGACGCTGTTTGATCACTTTTATAGACGACGTGTCAAAAATTTTTATACCTTTATGAAGACACGTTTTGTTTTCCAATTGCTTTATCGCAATGCCGAATTATACTTACAGGCTTTGCGTACTATCGATAGGCAGAGCGATAAAATTGAAGCACAACTAGAGAGTGCAACTCGAAATGAGCAATTGATCGACATGATGGAATTGGAAAAATCTATTGTCTATCTAAAGGCCTCTTTAAAATTTAATGAGCGAATCGTCAAAAAATTGACCAGTAGTACCAGTAGTTTAAAAAAATACATTGAAGATGAAGATCTGCTTGAAGATACATTGATCGAAACTCAGCAGGCTATTGAAATGGCAAATATCTATGAAAATGTCTTAAATGCCATGACAGAAACGACTGCTTCAATCATCGGTAATAATCAGAATACCATTATGAAAACCTTAGCCCTAGTAACCATGACATTGGATATTCCAACGGTTATTTTTTCGGCGTATGGGATGAACTTTCAAAATAATTGGATGCCTTTGAATGGTCTCGCACATGGCTTTATCTATGTTGTTCTTTTGGCCTTTTTGATGAGTTCATTTGTTGTATTTTATTTTATTCGTAAAAAATGGTTTTAATAGTATATTAATCAAGGAGTTCACATGACTTTACAAGACTTAACTAAAAAGAATCAAGAGTTTGTTCATATTGCAACTAATCAACTTTTAGCTGATGGAAAATCAGATGCAGAAATCAAAGCTATTTTAGAAGAACATCTCCCAGAGATTATAGATAATCAGAAAAAAGGAATTACCGCACGCTCACTCTTAGGAGCACCAACTACTTGGGCAGCCTCATTCACTGAGCGACCTGAGGATAAAGCTAGAGTATCTGTACAAAAAAATACCAATCCTTGGTTGATGTGGTTAGATACTTCCTTACTATTTCTTGGCTTAGTAACTGCTTTGAATGGTTTAATGTTGCTATTTGGTCAATCTAATGTCAATACAGGGCTTATTTCAATTTTAACTCTTGGTTTTGGTGGTGGTGCGGCCATGTACGTTACTTATTACTATATTTATCGCCATATGGGTAAACCAAAATCTGAAAGACCAGGCTGGCTTAAATCTTTCGCAGTACTGGCACTAGTTATGTTAGTTTGGTTTGCCTTATTTGCAGTAGTACCTCTTCTACCTGCAACTATTAATCCTAAACTTCCTGAGGTTGTTTTGTTTATTATTGCTTTAGCATCGTTTGGTTTGCGCTTTTATTTACAACGTAAATATAATATTCAAAGCTCAATGGCACCAGTGGCACCACAACAAAGAAGATAATAACAAAGAGTATGAACGTATTAGTTCATCTCTTTTTTCTATGAAATTTAAAACTAAAAAAATACTGACTTTATTAAAATTTGATATAATAAGTCAACACTATTCAAAAAGGAGTGCTGAGGCACAACATTATGCAAGATAAATTAATGATAAGAGGAGCAAGAGCTCACAATTTAAAAAATATAAGTGTCGACATTCCACGAGACAAGTTAGTTGTCGTTACGGGACTATCAGGATCAGGTAAGTCTAGTTTGGCCTTTGACACTATCTATGCAGAAGGACAACGTCGTTACGTTGAAAGTCTTTCTGCTTACGCGCGCCAATTTTTGGGAAATATGGAAAAGCCTGATGTAGATTCTATTGATGGCCTTAGTCCAGCTATTTCTATTGATCAGAAAACAACAAGTAAGAATCCTCGCTCTACTGTTGGGACTGTAACAGAAATTAACGATTATTTACGTTTGCTTTATGCTCGTGTTGGAACTCCATATTGTATCAATGGTCACGGAGCCATCACAGCATCTTCTGTAGAGCAAATTGTGGATAAGGTACTAGCGCTTCCAGAGCGAACAAAGATGCAAATTTTAGCCCCAATTATACGTCGAAAAAAAGGACAACACAAATCAACATTTGAGAAAATACAAAAAGATGGTTACGTTCGTGTTCGTATTGATGGTGATATTTACGATGTTACTGAAGTGCCTGAATTATCAAAAAGTAAGATGCACAATATTGATATTGTAGTAGATCGATTAATTAATAAAGAGGGCATTCGTTCCCGCTTATTTGATTCCGTTGAAGCGGCTCTACGTTTGTCGGATGGTTATGTCGTTATTGATACAATGGATGGCAATGAGTTATTGTTTTCAGAGCATTATTCTTGTCCTGAATGTGGTTTTACTGTTCCTGAATTAGAGCCACGCCTTTTTTCTTTTAATGCTCCCTTTGGTTCTTGTCCGACCTGTGATGGCTTAGGAATTAAGTTAGAAGTAGATATAGATTTGGTTATTCCAGATAAAAGCAAGACCCTTAGAGAAGGGGCCTTAGTTCCTTGGAATCCAATTTCATCAAATTATTATCCAACGATGCTAGAGCAAGCTATGACTCAATTTGGTGTTGATATGGATACGCCATTTGAAAAATTAAGCAAGGCGGAGAAGGATCTAGCTCTATATGGTTCAGGCGAACGAGAGTTCCATTTCCATTATATTAACGATTTTGGAGGTGAGAGAAATATTGATTTGCCTTTTGAAGGGGTTGTCAATAATATTAATCGTCGTTACCATGAAACTAATAGCGATTACACACGCAATGTTATGCGAGAATATATGAACGAGCTAAAATGTAACACTTGTCATGGTTATCGTCTAAATGATCAAGCACTTTGCGTAAGAGTTGGGGGAGAAGAAGGTCTTAATATTGGCCAAGTCTCAGATTTATCGATAGCAGACCATTTAGAACTTTTAGAAACGTTGCGTTTATCTTCAAATGAACAATTAATTGCTCGACCAATTATCAAAGAAATCCATGACCGCCTAAGCTTCTTAAATAATGTTGGGCTTAATTATTTAAATCTGTCACGTTCTGCAGGAACGCTTTCCGGGGGCGAGAGTCAACGTATTCGTTTGGCTACTCAAATTGGGTCTAATTTATCAGGTGTCCTTTATGTACTTGATGAACCGTCCATTGGACTTCATCAGCGAGACAATGACCGTTTGATTGATAGTCTTAAGAAAATGCGTGATTTGGGTAATACGCTTATTGTTGTTGAACATGATGAAGATACAATGATGGCAGCTGATTGGTTAATCGATGTGGGACCTGGCGCTGGTGCGTTTGGTGGTGAGATTGTGGCCTCTGGCACACCGAAGCAAGTAGCTAAAAATACTAAATCTATTACAGGACAATATTTGTCAGGTAAGAAAGTGATTCCTGTACCATCTGAACGAAGAGTAGGCAATGGTCGCTTTTTAGAAATCAAAGGTGCGGCAGAAAACAACCTACAAAATTTAGATGTCAAGTTCCCTCTCGGTAAATTTATTGCCGTAACTGGTGTCTCAGGTTCTGGAAAATCAACCTTAATTAATAGTATTTTGAAAAAAGCTGTTGCGCAGAAGCTTAACCGTAACTCAGATAAACCAGGTAAATATGTTTCTTTAGAAGGCATTGAATATGTTGATCGATTGATTGATATTGACCAAAGTCCAATTGGTCGGACTCCACGTTCTAATCCCGCAACCTATACAGGTGTTTTTGATGATATTCGTGATCTTTTTGCTCAAACTAATGAGGCAAAAATTCGAGGTTATAAAAAAGGACGCTTCTCATTTAACGTCAAAGGTGGACGTTGTGAGTCTTGTTCTGGCGATGGTATCATCAAAATTGAGATGCATTTTTTACCAGATGTCTACGTTCCTTGTGAAGTATGCCATGGCACGCGCTATAATAGTGAGACTCTGGAAGTACATTACAAAGAAAAAAATATTGCACAAATTCTTGATATGACAGTGAATGATGCAGTTACATTTTTTGCAGCTATTCCTAAAATTGCTCGTAAGTTACAGACTATTAAGGATGTTGGTTTGGGATATGTCACTTTGGGGCAACCAGCTACAACCTTATCAGGAGGAGAAGCTCAGCGAATGAAGCTGGCAAGTGAATTACATAAGCGTTCGACAGGTAAGAGTCTTTATATATTAGACGAACCAACAACGGGGCTTCATGCAGATGATATTGCTCGTTTACTTAAGGTTTTGGATCGTTTTGTAGATGATGGTAATACAGTGCTTGTTATTGAGCATAACCTTGATGTTATTAAAACTGCTGACCACATTATTGATCTTGGCCCTGAAGGAGGTATTGGTGGCGGACAAATTGTAGCTATCGGAACACCAGAAGAAGTTGCTGAAAATCCTAAATCCTATACAGGATATTATTTAAAAGAGAAGTTAGCAAGATAGTTTATCGGGAGCTGAGTAATATTACTCAGTTCCTTTTTGTAAGCTAACATTGCGTAGAAGTCATTAAATGGAGAACGCTTTATTAGGAAAAATAGTGGGGAGATATTTTAGAAAAAGGAAATAATGATGTTTTGAAAAAAATAGTTTCTATGAGAATCTTTTTCTTGACAATAAAATTTAGCTATTATAAAATAGTTCTCACGATAACTAAAATAATGATTTTTTCAGAAAATAATATTTTTTCTTGATTAAAAAATCAAAAAATAACCTTATAAGACCTATTTGTTATTCTTAAAAGATATTAGTTAAAATCAGAAATAGAGATTGGAGATAAAATGACTACAAAAGCAAAACATGATATTCATGGCAAACCATATAATCGTACAGCCATGATCACCTTATTGTTGATTGCTACATTTGCAGGGGTGTTAAATCAGACAAGTTTGGGAACGGCTATTCCAACTTTGATGAATAGCTTTAACATTTCGTTGTCAACGGCTCAACAAGCAACAACATGGTTTTTATTAGCGAATGGGATTATGATTCCTGTTTCAGCTTATTTAGCGACACGTTTTTCAACAAAATGGTTGTATGTGACATCCTACGTTGTTTTACTTATTGGACTGTTAATGACAACGTTAGCACCTACATCTAACTGGAACCTTTTTTTAGTAGGGCGTATTATTCAAGCGATTTCTGTAGGGATTTCTATGCCTTTGATGCAGGTTGTTATGGTGAATGTTTTTCCTCCAGAGCAGCGTGGTGCCGCTATGGGACTTAATGGTTTAGTGGTTGGTCTTGCCCCAGCTATTGGACCTACATTAGCAGGGTGGATTTTAAAACAAGAATTTCATTTTGCAGGGCATGATTTGACATGGCGTGCAATTTTCCTTCTTCCTTTACTAATTTTAACGGTCACTACAATTTTATCCCCCTTTGTTCTAAAAGATGTGGTTGATAATAAGTCAGTTAAATTGGAAGTGCCTTCCCTTATCCTTTCAATAATTGGTTTTGGTAGCTTTTTGTGGGGCTTCACAAATGTGGCAACTTATGGATGGGGAGATATTGGATATGTTATTTCTCCTATTGTGGTTGGTATTATTTTTATCGCCTTATTCATTCATCGTCAATTAAAACTAGAAACACCGTTCTTAGATATCCGTGTTTTCAAAAATAAACAATTCTCAGTAACAACAGCAGCTATTGCACTTTCAATGATGGCGATGATGGGTGTTGAAATGATGCTACCGCTTTACTTGCAAAACGTTCATGGTCTCTCTGCACTTGATTCTGGTTTAGCTTTATTACCAGGTGCCTTGATGATGGGGATAGTTAGTCCAATTTCTGGAGCTGTATATGATAAAGTTGGTGCAAGACGTATGGCTATGATTGGTTTTACAATACTAGGTGTAGCGACGTTACCTTTTGTTTTCTTAACGACTACAACACCAGATCATTTTATTACCCTCTTATATGCAGTACGTATGTTTGGTATTGCTATGGTTATGATGCCATTGACAGCAAGTGCGATGAGCGCACTTCCACCACATGAGGCCGCACATGGAACAGCAGCTAATAATACTGCTCGTCAAATTGCTTCAGCAGTTGTAGTTGCATTGCTTTCAAGTGTTGCTCAAAATATTATCACCAACAATAAACCATCAAAAGATTTGCTAACAATGAATCCTTTAAAATATGCAAATCAGATGTTGAATGCTAGTCTTGATGGCTTCCATGTTTCTTTTGCCATTGGTTTTGTATTTGCGGTTCTTGGTTTACTGGTATCTCTTTTCCTGAGAAAAGGGAAAATTATTGAGACGGAAAAGGAGGTATAGCATGATTATTTTGATTATTGCACTGGCAACTATTTTGACATTTGTCACATGGATGTTGATTCGTCCAAAAGCTCTACGGTATACTCTAGGTTTTCTCTCACTAGCTCTGTTGTTTGCCTCAGTTTGGATGTTAACGGATCACTTTGTTAATCATACAGGTATGACTATTGAAACTAAGACAAAGACACGTGAGATTTATAGTGCGGGTGATAGTAACGCTCCATTTGGTCTCATGATTTATAAAGAGATTGGTACTCATTCGAGTAATAATGTTTTAGTTTATCGAACAGATTTAAATCAAAAAGAAGCAAAAGCTCACTTTGTTCCAAATACAAAAGAAGTGACAAGTGCTGTGAAAAAATCTGCTAGCTACCAATTAGCTGATGTGAAAAAAGCCACAGTAACAACAAAGACTAAACGTTATGTGTGGAAAGATAGTCTTTCGAAACTACTTTATGGCTTTGCAGGTGAAAATGGAGAATTGATTTCTCAGAAATCAGTTGCTAAAATACCACGAAAAACTTGGTTAGTTTTGACTAAAGAGCAGTCTGAACACTTAGAATCGGCTGCGGCTAAACTAAAAGAACAGATGACTTTGCAAGCAAAAGTAAACCCAGTGAAAGCTATGGAGATAAAGGCATTAGCTAAGACAAATCCAGAAGCTTATGCTGAGATGCAAGTTAAAGCATTAAAAGAAGCTCTTAATATAAAAGAATAGTGAAGTAAAAGCAACTGAAATGAGTTGCTTTTCTTATAGCTAAATGTTTTAAAAGATGATAAAATTAACCTAATTAAGGTTAGAATAGCGAGGTTTCTTATGGGTTTTGAACAACGTCTAACTAGATGTCAAACAGCAATTTCACAATTATCATGTGACGCACTCTTAATAACAAATTTAACAAATATTTTTTATTTGACTGGTTTTTCAGGAACTAATGCAACGGTACTCATTAGTCCAAAACACCGGATTTTTGTTACAGATTCACGATATGCCTTGATAGCAAAGAATACTGTAAGAGAGTTTGATATTATCATTAGCAGAGAACCACTTGCGGCTATTTTGAAAATTATTCGCGATGACGCCTTGAAGGCGATTGGTTTTGAAACTGATATCTCTTATCATATGTACAAACATATGGTGGAAGTTTTTGAAGATTATCGCTTGATAGAAGCTCCATCTGTTGTTGAAAAGTTACGTATGATTAAAGATGCAACAGAACTTGCGATCATCCGTCAAGCCTGTCGTATTTCGGACCAAGCTTTTTTAGATGTGTTGGATTTTATAAAACCTGATCGAACAACTGAATTGCAAGTTGCTAATTTTTTAGACTTTCGCATGAGAGAATTAGGAGCAACTGGTCCTTCATTTGATTTTATTGTAGCATCTGGACATCGATCAGCGATGCCACATGGGGCTGCGAGTCAGAAGACTATTCAATCGGGAGAAACTCTGACTTTAGATTTTGGTTGTTACTATCAGCACTATGTTAGTGATATGACACGTACGATTCATATCGGTCATGTCACTGATCAGGAACGCGAGATTTACGATATCGTTTTGAAAAGTAATCAAGCTATTATTGATAATGTAAAATCAGGAATGAAGCGTTGTGATTATGATTACTTGGCGCGACAAGTCATTGAAAATTCTGGATACGGTAATCATTTTACCCACGGTATAGGGCATGGTATGGGGCTTGATGTTCATGAAATTCCTTATTTTGGCAAGTCAGAGGGAGTGATTGCATCTGGGATGGTAGTGACTGACGAGCCAGGAATATATCTCGATAATAAATACGGTGTTCGTATTGAAGATGATTTATTAATAACGGAAACAGGTTGCGAAGTATTGACATCTGCACCTAAAGAATTAATTGTACTTTAAAGGAAAATAGAATGAATAGACTTTCTTGGGAAGATTATTTTATGGCAAATGCAGAGTTGATTTCTAAACGTTCTACCTGTGACCG
The DNA here is from genome assembly GCF_949788565.1 of Streptococcus agalactiae. Classification (NCBI taxonomy): domain Bacteria; kingdom Bacillati; phylum Bacillota; class Bacilli; order Lactobacillales; family Streptococcaceae; genus Streptococcus; species Streptococcus agalactiae. The sequence goes on along the minus strand of NZ_OX460931.1, from coordinate 1,618,315 downwards.
TGCTTTTGTTGGAGCTGTTTTAGTCAAAAATAATCGCATCATTGCTACAGGTTATAACGGAGGAGTCTCTGAGACAGATAACTGTAACGAAGTGGGACATTATATGGAAGATGGTCACTGTATTAGAACTGTTCATGCTGAGATGAATGCCCTTATTCAGTGTGCTAAAGAAGGTATTTCTACTAATAATACAGAAATTTATGTGACGCATTTTCCTTGTATCAATTGCACCAAGGCGCTCTTGCAAGCAGGGGTTAAGAAAATTACTTATAAAGCTAATTATCGCCCACACCCATTTGCTATTGAACTCATGGAAGCAAAAGGAGTTGCTTATGTTCAACATGATGTTCCAGAGGTAACACTAGGGATGGAAGAGTAAAGAGGAAGATAGAGTATATGCCTATCTTCCTTGAAGGTTTTATCGTTTAATCTAAGGGCCAGTTATGTTAAATATATTGAACGAGATAATTCTCAAAATTGGTCAATTGTTAGTTATGGGACTGCTGAAAATGGCCTAAAAAGGTGATCACCAGTTAATAGTCATTATTCCTAATGATTTTTCACAGAAAGTTTTAGATGTTGATAATAGAACAGCTGATCCCTCTATTATCAACATCTAAAATTAGTACTGCTGGGAATCTCGAATTGCAAAAATAATTTACAAAAAAGAGAAAAGATATTGTTGCTGACCTCAATAGATGTAAATCCAGTTTATGCTAATATGGCATTTGATTGGGTGTATGATAACTATAAAGATGATATCATCAATATGGACAAGGAACTATCAAAAATATTGGTAAGTCCATTTCAACTAATAATAGTTTAGGTACTTTATATAATTAAGGAGCAAGATTTGAAAACGGAAATAGAAACAAATAATCTTATTAATTTAGGATGGTTTTATGATAATGCTGTTTATTATGATATGAAAACGAAAAAATTATATAAATCTAATCTAAAAAAAATAGCACAGGTATAATGCTACTAACTCCTATTATTTCAACTATTATTGGAAAAATAATTCAAAGTATAAGTGAAAATCTAGAAATTTCAAGTTTTTCAATTTTATTTTCTATTGTATATTTATCTTTATTGATACTAGTTTCAGGATTTACAGTAAAATTGATGAGAAGAAAAAATGATTATGAAGAGCTAGAAATTTTCCCTGGACAGTTAAAAAAATTTATTAAAGATGCTAAAGTACATAATATATTAATAATTTCAATCTCTTTCATATTAAGTTTTAGTATCCTACTTTTATTTAAATTATTTCTACAAGTTTTAGATTTCAATTTATTCATTATTTTGGGAATACTTTTTGTGTCTGTACTAATACTAATATTGGAATATAGACCTTATAAAAAAAAGGTATTGATCGAATTAGAAAAAAATAGTAATAGTGGAACCAATATATAAAAGGAGTTGTGATTAAATAAGATATTAGCAATTGGTACTGAAATAGCACCTGTGATAGGAGCAGTTGCTTCGATTGGTGTAAAAGCATTATATAATAATTCTAAATCATTTAGAAATGTTATAAGTAGTACAGGAAATGTAATTAACAATATTGGTAAACATTTTACAAAAATAAATAGTTAGGTACGTGAACTAATGGGAATAAAAAGTTATAGACGGGTTGAGCTTGTAGCAAAACTTAATTTTAGATATTATCTAGTTAGTATTAGTGGACGTTATTACATTATTGATTATGCCAATCCTAGTGATATAAAAGATTATTTTATAGGTATTTTTCCAGAAAGAGTAGAAAAATATCAAATTTATGATGTGACTGCGGATTATAAGACTTTTTTTAGTAAACAAAAAAAGTCGCCTTTATCTTTAAAAACTTTTACAATTTTATTTTTATTTTATTTAGTTCATATCTCAATTTTTCCAAAAAATATAAATATTGCATACTTAACAAGATCGCATTTAATATTAGAACATTTTTATCTTTTTATTTTATTGAGCATATTTAGTCTTGTTTTAGCTATATGTATATTAAATCGGAGAAATAAAGCATTAGATCTTTCCAAATATAAATCTAGTTTTTTGAAATATAATAATCAAAAATGGAAGAGCCCATTTATAGTAATATTATCAATCATAATTTCTTATATCATTCTATGGGGAATGGCATTGTGGGACGAAAACTTTTCAAACTTATTTTTATTTGGATTTATTTTTTCAAACAGTTTATTTTTTATAAAGTTCATTGAGTTTCAACCATCGTTAAATGGGAAAAATTATTATATTGGGGAGAACTGAAGTATGTTATTACCAGTAGGGAGTGTTGTCTATCTTATTGATGGCAATCAAAAATTAGTTATTGTAAATAGAGGTGCAATTGTTGAGCAAGAAGGACAAGAAGTTTATTTTGATTACCTAGGTGGAATTTTTCCTGAGGGTTTAAATCTTGAACAAGTTTACTATTTTAATCAAGAAGATATTGATGAGGTTGTTTTTGAAGGTTACCATGATGAGGAGGAAGAAAGAGTTTCTCGTCTCATTGAAAAATGGAAAAATAAAGAGGGAAAGAATCTTCCAAAGGGAAAGACTAGTGTAGAATAGAAATAATCTAAAAAGTAAATTCTACTCAAAAACAAATCAATATGCTACTAGTGTGAATATGCTATTGATAGATGTCATGATACACTTATCAGAAGAAAACGAAAAAGGCTTTACTAAATTACAATTCTTTACTCGACAAATTGTGGTTGGTGTAAACTGGTATGTACTTCCCAAAATTGATAACTATTTCAACCCCTAAAAGATAAGAAAAAATACTTTTGAAAATAGACTGTACTTTAGGAAAATCCCGTATAAAAGAATAGCTAATAAAGCCAGCGCAGGTATCTGTACGATTAGAAAACGACATAGTTGTAACTTTCTATAATGAGACATATTAAAATTCATTATTCCACCTCCTAAATTAGTAATTCAATGATCAGTGGACTAGAGCTCCTTCAATACCAATGACAGCTCTTATTCCAATTGCATATGGCACTAAAACAGAGAGCTACCTGATGTAGTAAGCAAGATTGGTATCATCAAAATCAGTACCAATGCTTAGCGCACGTCCACCAACACCCCCTGATTTCCTTTACAGCTTCAATAGAGCAAATTAAGTTCGTATCTAAAACTTATATCGAGAATAGCTACATTTTCATACGAATAGCTCCGTAGGTGATTTATTTTATCTGTTTCAATAAGACAACTATAGTTTACTACCTTTATCAAAATTTACTAAAAAGTCACTAAAAACACCTAAACAGTCTTTCAATTTTAGTCAAGATATCGGTATAATATTAAAACTGTTATCAAAACTGAAGTAAGAGGAAAGTGTCAAGTGCTTCAGTCTTATTTACGCCCTCTTGGTGATTTTATTTATTTATCAAGAAATCAGACACATACCAAATCAATAAACTATTTGAGAAAGCAGGTTATTTGTGATAAAATGAGTTGATAAATAATTTTTACAAAGAGGTATTAATAAATGATTGAAGCAAGTAAGCTTAAAGCAGGCATGACTTTTGAAACGGCTGATGGGAAATTAATCCGTGTTCTTGAAGCTAGCCACCACAAACCAGGTAAAGGTAATACAATCATGCGTATGAAATTGCGTGATGTTCGTACTGGTTCAACTTTTGATACAAGTTACCGTCCTGAAGAAAAATTTGAGCAAGCTATTATTGAAACTGTACCTGCTCAATACCTTTATAAAATGGATGATACAGCTTACTTCATGAATAATGAAACTTACGATCAATATGAAATTCCAACTGTTAACATTGAAAATGAATTACTCTACATTCTTGAAAACTCAGAAGTCAAAATTCAATTCTATGGAACAGAAGTTATTGGTGTTCAAATTCCAACAACTGTTGAATTGACAGTTGCTGAAACTCAACCATCAATCAAAGGTGCTACTGTAACTGGTTCAGGAAAACCTGCAACTATGGAAACAGGACTTGTTGTTAACGTTCCAGACTTTATTGAAGCTGGACAAAAGTTAGTAATCAATACAGCAGAAGGAACTTACGTTTCACGCGCCTAATGACTCTCAAAAAAGTGTTAAGTAGATTCATGATGAATTTACTCTACTAAGGAAAAACCTTAGTAAACACTAAAAGAAAGGATAAGCTATGACAACTGAAAATCTTGGAGAAATTGTCATTTCACCACGTGTACTTGAGGTAATTACAGGTATTGCTGCAACTAAAGTTGATGGTGTTCATTCGTTACGTAACAAAGCGGTAACGGATAGCCTTAGTAAGAAATCTCTAGGTAGAGGTGTCTACCTTAAAAATGAAGAAGATGATACAGTAGCTGCAGATATTTATGTTTACTTGCAGTATGGTGTAAATGTACCAGCAGTTTCAATTGCTATTCAACAAGCTGTCAAAACAGCTGTATATGACATGGCAGAAGTAAAAATTTCTTCGGTCAATATCCATGTTGAAGGTATTGTTCCAGAGAAAACACCAAAACCAGACTTGAAGTCATTGTTTGATGAGGATTTCTTAGATGACTAGTGTATTTAAAGATTCAAGACGTGATTTACGTGAACGTGCTTTTCAAACACTATTTAGCTTAGAAACTGGTGGAGAGTTTATTGATGCGGCTCACTTTGCTTATGGTTATGATAAAACAGTATCTGAAGACAAAGTTTTAGAGGTTCCAATCTTTTTACTTAATCTTGTTAATGGTGTTGTAGATCACAAAGATGAATTAGATACTTTGATTTCTAGTCACTTAAAATCAGGATGGAGCTTAGAACGTCTAACATTGGTTGATAAATCTCTCTTACGCTTAGGCCTCTATGAAATTAAATATTTTGATGAAACGCCTGATCGTGTAGCTCTAAATGAGATTATCGAGATTGCTAAAAAATATTCAGATGAGACGTCAGCAAAATTTGTCAATGGTTTATTAAGCCAATTTATAACAAATGAAAATTAAAAATGTGGAAGAAGATTCTTCCACATTTTTAATTTGCTTTGAAAAATAACTATCGGTGCTAAAAATTATTTTATAAATATGATTTCCTAAACGCTACTACCAGGGATGAGACTGACTGGTAAAATATAATCCTTATTTGTCTTTTGCCCCTCAATCTTAGCTAGGAGTATTTCAACCATCAATTGCGCAATTTCTCGAATAGGTTGTTTAATAGTGGTTAGATGTGGGACGTAATCTTGAATGAAACTTGTACCATCATATCCAATCACTTTGATATCTTCTGGAATGGACAACCCTAGTTGGCTGATAAGTTTGATTACTAATAAAGCAGTTAAGTCGTCTGATGTAAAAATACCATCTGGTTTGTGAGTTGAGATAATTGATTTTAATTCCATCTCACGTCTCATGTTAGATAGCCCATTTGTGACTGTGATAACTTTGGATTCCTTTGATTCATAGGAAAAACCTAGCCGCCTAAGTCCAGTAGGAGAATCTGAATTATCATTCCCTGTAATCATAATCATCTTTTGACAGCCATGTTTTTTAAGGGTTTGAGCAGCCATTTTTCCTCCAAAGAAATTATCAGATGAGACGATAGGGATGTGTGGAGCTAAATTTCTATCGAATGCTACTATGGGAGCCTCAACTTTCTCGTAATCATCAATTCCTAGGTTGTGACTACTTGAAATGATACCGTCTACTTGATTTGCTCCTAGCATTTCGAGGTATTCTTTTTCTTTGATAGGATCCTTTTCACTATTACATAAGATAGTTTTATAACCATGCTTAAACAACTCAATTTCAAGGTGTTCAATTAATTCAGCGTAAAAAATGTTACGGATGTTGGGGAAAATGAGTCCAATTAATTTAGCGGACTTTCCCTGTAAGCTACGTGCTAAATTATTAGGTTTATAACCAAGGGTTCTCATGGCTTCATTGACTTTGGTGACTGTTTTTTGAGATAAATAGCCTTTTTTGTTAATAACGCGTGATACAGTCGTTGGGCTAACACCGGCAAGTGCAGCAACATCTGTTAATTTTGCAACCATATTAATATTTTAATTCAAAATATTTACCATGAACGTGTCCTTCTTTTAGTTGAATTCCTGATTGTTCTGCATCTGGAAAGACTCGTCCCGTAAATACTTTTTCTCCTTTATTTATAAAGATTTCAAAGATGGACTTATCGACAAAAATATTGACACTAGTAGCATCTTTTGGAATGTCACACTGGCGACTAGTACCAAATTCTGTGGCGTACTGCTGTCCGGCTTGTGAGCGGTCAACGATAACTTTCCCCTTTGCAGTATCAATAGTAATGGATAGTCCTTGTCCTTTCGGATTAGCAAAGAGAATAAATGAAGAAAGATCATTTCTAGGAACCAGTAATTCTAATTCATAGGTGTTGTTAGTTTGAAGTTGTGTTTTAAATTCTGCTTGATGTTGACGAAGATTTTTCATAGCAGGAACGGGATATTGATAAAGGTTCCCATTTTTTATACTTAACTCTTTAACTAAACTCATAGCTCCTTGATAATCAAATTGATCGCTAGGATAATCAATATCTGGCAAGCCTATCCAACTCACGATAAAGGCACGACCATCAGAAGTGTTAAATCCTTGAGTAGCATAGGCTTCAAAACCATAATCTAAATTATAGATAGGGGATGGTTCAACTATCTTAGATGAGTTAGCATCGAAATATTGTCCGATTTTGTAGGTATTTGGATAAATGTTTTGGTAGTCCAATTCGTTTTTATCTAGTCCTTGAGGACTATAAAGTAATACAGGTTTTCCTTTGACAAAAATAATATTTGGACATTCAATCATATACTCAGATCCAGTACCACCAAAATCTAAATCTCCCACAAACTCCCAATGATGGATGTCATTATTAAGTGCTTTATATAATTTAATGAATCCGCATTTTTTACTATTTTGTGCCCCGATAACAGCATAGAATTGATTATCATAATTGAAAATCTGAGGATCACGAAAATGCTCAGTAACATCATTTGGTTGTGAAATAAGGACTTTATCAAATTTTGTAATCTTGCCATCACTTGTCATCCATGCTCCAATTTGGCGGGGGTCACGGTTCCATTTCATGTCACGGACATTACCAGTATAAAAAAGAAAAAGCTTATCGTCAATGGCTAATGCAGAACCGGAGTATGCACCATGGCTATCATTGACATGGTCAGGTTTAAGCTTGATTCCTGTTTCTTTGAAATGAACTAAATCATCTGATTCTGTATGTACCCATTGTTTTAAACCATGTGCAGCTCCAAAGGGCCAATTTTGATAAAAAAGATGGAATTTTCCATTAAAGTAAGAGAAGCCATTTGGGTCATTTAAAAGCCCTGTTTTAGCTTCTAAGTGATAAGTTGCTCTCCAAGGGGATTTTGAGACATTCTTTACAATATTTTCCTTATCTTCTTCAGTCCATTCATCATAAGGACGATAGCGGATTTCAGTGGGTAAATTCATTTGATACTCCTTGACTGTCTTAATATCTAATAACTATATAGTAAACGTTTTCTCTTTTGAAATCAACTCTTAATATCAAAAAATATTATTTTATGTCAAACGCTTGACATATATTTATGAGACGTGCTAGAATATTAGAGTAAATAAAATGAAACGCTTTCAAAATATCAAAGGAGATTTATAGATGGCTTCAAATACAGAAATTGCTAAACAAGTCATTAATGCGATTGGTGGTGCTAGTAATGTGCGTAGCGTAGCACACTGTGCCACTCGTCTTCGTGTTATGGTAAAAGATGAGACAGTCATTGATAAAAATACTGTTGAAAATATCGAAAAAGTTCAGGGAGCATTTTTCAATTCAGGTCAATATCAAATTATTTTTGGAACTGGTACTGTTAATAAGATTTATGATGAAGTAGTGGCTCAAGGTTTGCCAACTTCGTCAACCTCTGATCAAAAGGCAGAAGCGGCTAAACAAGGGAATGCTTTTCAACGAGCTATTCGTACTTTCGGTGATGTTTTTGTTCCATTGTTGCCAGCCATTGTTGCTACTGGTTTATTTATGGGGATTCGCGGTGCGATTAATAATGATACAGTTTTAGCTTTATTTGGGACGACTTCAAAAGCATTTTCAAGTTCTAATTTTTATACCTATACTGTCGTTTTGACTGACACGGCCTTTGCTTTTTTTCCTGCCTTGATTTCTTGGTCAGCTTTTAGAGTTTTTGGTGGAAATCCTGTTATCGGTCTCGTATTAGGATTGATGATGGTCAACTCTGCCCTTCCAAACGCTTGGGCAGTAGCCTCAGGTGATGCCCATCCCATAAAATTTTTCGGCTTTATTCCAGTAGTTGGTTATCAAAATTCAGTATTGCCGGCATTCTTTGTAGGTTTACTTGGTGCTAAACTTGAAAAATGGTTGCATAAGAAAATCCCAGATGTTCTTGATTTACTATTAGTGCCGTTCCTAACTTTTACAGTTATGTCAATTTTAGCACTTTTTGTCATTGGTCCTATTTTCCATTCAGTTGAAAACTATGTTTTAGCAGGGACAAAATTTGTCCTTAATTTACCTCTTGGCCTATCAGGTCTTATTTTAGGTGGTGTTCATCAGATAATCGTTGTTACAGGTGTTCATCATATCTTTAATTTACTTGAAGCTCAGTTAATTGCTGCTGATGGGAAAGATCCATTTAATGCTATTATTACAGCTGCTATGACAGCACAAGCAGGTGCTACTTTGGCAGTTGGTGTTAAAACAAAAAATAAAAAATTAAAAGCCCTTGCTTTTCCAGCAGCACTTTCAGCTGGACTTGGTATTACAGAACCGGCTATATTTGGAGTAAACTTACGTTTTGGTAAGCCATTTATTATGGGATTAATTGCAGGAGCAGCAGGTGGCTGGTTAGCTTCAATATTGAAATTAGCAGGAACTGGTTTTGGTATTACCATTATCCCAGGAACATTACTTTATTTAAATGGTCAAATTGTTAAGTACCTTATTATGGTGATTGGAACTACGGCTTTGGCTTTTGTATTAACTTATATGTTTGGATATGAAGATAAAGATGAAAAAGTAGTAGCTGAAGTTAGTCCTTTGGTTGAAGAAACAGATGACAATCCAACAATTACTCAAACTAGCCAATTAAGGGCAGAAACGATTGTTAGCCCTCTTGATGGACAGGTTATTGCTCTTGATACAGTAAGTGACCCAGTCTTTTCATCAGGTATTATGGGAGATGGCCTTGCTATTAAACCAAGCGGTAATACAATTTACTCACCTGTTGATGGTTTTGTCCAAATTGCTTTTGAAACAGGTCATGCTTACGGTATCAAATCAGATAAAGGTGCAGAAATTTTGATTCATATAGGTATTGATACTGTCACCATGAATGGCACAGGGTTTACTTCTAAAGTAAAGGCAGACCAAAAAGTGAAAAAAGGTGATATTCTTGGCACCTTTGATTCAGCCAAGATTGCAGAAGCAGGTCTGGATAATACAGCTATGATTATTGTGACTAATACAGCTGATTTTGCTGATGTTATACCATTGGTAAAAGAGGGTGTTGTTACTACAGGTGACATGATTATTGATGTTAAGTGAGGATTAAAGGTTGGGATAATTATCCCAACCTTTGTCTTTGAGATAGAGATTATAGATAGGAAAAAAGATGACAAAGTTATATGGTAGTATTGAAGCAGGTGGGACAAAGTTTGTTTGTGCAGTTGGTGATGAGGAATTAAAAGTTGTAGAAAAAATGCAATTTCCAACAACGACGCCTCAAGAAACGATTAAAAAGACTGTTGATTTCTTTAAAAGATTTGAAAAGAAGTTAGAGGCAGTTGCTATTGGTTCTTTTGGCCCCATTGATATTGATAAAAAATCAAAGACATACGGTTATATCACAACGACCCCAAAGTTACATTGGGCTAATGTTGATTTACTCGGCTTAATTTCTAAAGATTTCAATGTTCCATTTTATTTCACAACAGATGTTAATAGCTCTGCCTATGGTGAAGTTATAGCTCGTAACAATATTGATTCACTTGTTTATTACACCATTGGTACAGGAATTGGTGCAGGAGCTATACAAAAGGGTGAATTTATAGGAGGAACTGGTCATACTGAAGCAGGTCATACTTATATGGCGATGCATCCGCAGGACCAAGCAAATGATTTTAAAGGTATCTGTCCGTTTCATAATAGCTGTTTAGAAGGTTTGGCATCTGGTCCAACTCTAGAAGCTAGGACTGGTATTCGTGGTGAATTGATTGAAGAAAATTCAATGGTTTGGGATGTTCAAGCCTATTATATTGCTCAGGCTGCGATGCAAGCAACTGTATTATATCGTCCACAAGTCATTGTATTTGGTGGAGGCGTCATGGCACAAGAACACATGTTAAGACGTGTTCGCCAGACATTTGCAACTTTATTAAATGGGTATTTACCAGTTCCCGATTTGTCTGATTATATTGTGACACCAGCTATAGAAGAAAATGGTTCTGCAACGTTAGGAAATTTTGCTTTAGCAAAGAAGATATCAAAAGGTTAATAAAACCCTTAAGTCACTACTTAGTTTAGTGAGCAAATAAAAGATTAAAAAAAGTAAGCGATATGATGGATAAAATGCTATAATAGGCTTGAATTTTACAAAAGATAGGGGATTCTTATGTCGGAACCATTATTTTTAGAAGCAAGCATGCACGATAAAATCTGGGGTGGAACAAAGTTAAGAGATGAATTTGGCTATGATATTCCAAGTGAAACAACAGGAGAATATTGGGCTATTTCAGCTCATCCTAACGGTGTCTCAAGAGTTAAGAATGGTCGCTTTAAAGGTTGTTTTTTAGATAAGCTGTATCAAGGTGAAAAAAGCTTATTTGGCAACCCTGATGATACTGTCTTTCCTTTACTAACTAAAATCTTAGATGCTAATGACTGGCTTAGTGTACAGGTACATCCGGATGATGCTTATGCTCTTAAACATGAAGGTGAACTTGGTAAAACAGAATGTTGGTATATTATTTCTGCTGATGAAGGATCTGAAATTATCTATGGTCATAATGCTAAAACTAAAGAAGAACTTCGCCAAATGATTGAATCTGGAGATTGGGAACATCTTTTAACCCGAATTCCTGTTAAATCAGGGGATTTTTACTACGTTCCAAGTGGGACAATGCATGCTATAGGTAAAGGGATATTAATTTTAGAAACACAGCAATCTAGTGATACTACTTATCGTGTTTATGATTTTGATCGTCCAGATGCTTTAGGAAAATTACGTGATTTACACATTGAACAATCAATAGATGTTCTTACGATTGGTAAACCTGCCAATACTGTTCCTGCCAATATGAAGTTAAAACATCTATCTTCAACTTTATTAGTTTCAAATGATTTCTTTACAGTTTATAAATGGGAAATTTCTGGTGTTACCAACTTTAAACAATTTGCACCCTACCTTTTGGTTAGTGTCTTAGACGGAGCGGGTCACATTACAGTAGATAACAAAGTTTATACACTTAAAAAAGGTGACCACTTTATCTTGCCAAATGACGTTGTCAAATGGGATATTGATGGACAGTTAGAAATTATAGCAAGTCATGTTAAAAAATAATGAGAGTGGGGATACCACTCTTTTTAATCTCGATTAAAACGACCATTTATTGAAAGACAACATTATTTATGGTAAAATGTGGTGATAAGAGTATCGAAAGGAATTAGAATGGCAAATATTCTACGCACTGTTATTGAAAATGACAAGGGTGAATTAAAAAAATTAGATAAAATAGCTAAGAAAGTTGACTCTTACGCAGATCATATGGCTGCGTTATCAGATGAAGCTTTACAAGCAAAAACTCCAGAATTTAAAGAACGTTATCAAAATGGTGAAACTTTAGATCAATTGTTACCGGAAGCGTTTGCGGTAGTTCGTGAAGCTTCTAAACGTGTATTAGGTTTATACCCATACCATGTCCAAATTATGGGGGGGATCGTTCTTCACCATGGTGATATTCCAGAAATGCGTACTGGTGAGGGAAAAACTTTAACAGCGACAATGCCTGTTTATCTAAATGCTATCTCAGGATTAGGTGTTCATGTTATTACTGTTAATGAGTACTTATCAACACGTGATGCGACCGAAATGGGTGAGGTTTATAGTTGGCTTGGATTATCTGTAGGGATTAACTTAGCAGCTAAGTCACCATTTGAAAAACGCGAAGCTTACAATTGTGATATCACATACTCAACTAACGCAGAAGTCGGATTTGACTACCTCCGAGACAATATGGTTGTTCGCCAAGAAGATATGGTGCAACGCCCACTCAACTATGCTTTGGTTGATGAGGTTGACTCTGTATTAATCGATGAAGCTAGGACGCCATTGATTGTTTCAGGTCCTGTAAGCTCTGAGATGAACCAACTGTATACACGTGCGGATATGTTTGTAAAAACGCTTAATAGCGATGATTATATCATTGATGTTCCAACAAAAACAATTGGTTTATCAGATACAGGTATTGACAAGGCTGAAAACTATTTCCATCTAAATAACTTGTATGATCTCGAAAATGTTGCCTTAACTCACTACATTGATAACGCTCTTCGAGCTAACTATATTATGTTGTTAAATATTGATTATGTGGTTAGTGAAGAACAAGAGATTTTAATTGTGGACCAATTTACCGGTCGTACGATGGAAGGACGTCGTTTCTCAGATGGCTTACACCAAGCTATTGAAGCAAAAGAGTCAGTGCCAATCCAAGAAGAATCAAAAACGAGCGCTTCAATTACTTACCAAAATATGTTCCGTATGTACCATAAATTAGCAGGAATGACTGGTACTGGTAAGACTGAGGAAGAAGAGTTTCGTGAAATTTATAATATGCGCGTTATTCCTATCCCAACAAATCGTCCTGTTCAACGTATAGATCATTCAGATCTACTTTATCCAACTCTTGACTCTAAATTTAGAGCGGTGGTAGCAGATGTCAAAGAACGTTATGAACAAGGACAACCTGTACTGGTTGGTACAGTAGCTGTTGAAACGTCAGACTTAATTTCTAGAAAATTAGTTGCTGCTGGAGTACCACATGAAGTTTTGAATGCTAAAAATCACTTTAAAGAAGCTCAAATCATTATGAACGCTGGGCAACGTGGTGCTGTTACAATCGCAACCAACATGGCTGGTCGTGGTACTGATATCAAGCTTGGTGAAGGGGTTCGTGAACTTGGTGGTTTATGTGTTATTGGTACAGAGCGTCATGAAAGCCGTCGTATCGATAACCAGCTTCGTGGTCGTTCAGGTCGTCAAGGAGATCCGGGTGAGTCACAATTCTACCTTTCGTTAGAAGATGATTTGATGCGTCGCTTTGGTACGGATCGTATTAAAGTGGTTCTTGAGCGAATGAATTTAGCTGAAGATGATACAGTTATTAAATCAAAAATGTTGACACGACAAGTTGAATCAGCTCAACGCCGCGTTGAAGGTAATAACTATGACACACGTAAACAAGTCTTGCAATACGATGATGTTATGCGTGAACAACGTGAGATTATTTATGCTAACCGTAGAGAAGTGATTACTGCTGAGCGTGATTTAGGACCAGAGCTCAAAGGGATGATTAAACGTACAATTAAAAGAGCAGTTGATGCACATAGCAGAAGCGATAAAAATACTGCAGCAGAAGCTATTGTTAATTTTGCAAGATCTGCGTTATTAGATGAAGAAGCTATCACAGTTTCAGAACTTCGTGGTCTAAAAGAGGCTGAAATTAAAGAACTTCTTTATGAACGTGCCTTAGCTGTTTATGAGCAACAAATTGCTAAATTAAAAGATCCAGAAGCTATTATCGAATTCCAAAAAGTCTTAATCTTGATGGTAGTGGATAATCAATGGACAGAGCATATTGATGCCTTAGATCAATTACGTAACTCTGTTGGACTTCGTGGTTATGCTCAAAATAACCCAATCGTTGAGTATCAATCAGAAGGTTTCCGTATGTTCCAAGATATGATTGGTTCGATTGAGTTTGATGTGACACGTACATTGATGAAAGCTCAAATTCATGAACAAGAGCGTGAACGTGCTTCTCAACATGCTACGACAACAGCAGAGCAAAATATCTCGGCACAACATGTACCTATGAATAATGAATCACCAGAATACCAAGGGATTAAACGTAATGATAAATGTCCTTGTGGCTCTGGCATGAAGTTTAAAAATTGTCATGGTCTGAGATGTTTACAATAACAATGATTTTAAAATAAAAATAAAACAGTCTGAGAAGACTGTTTTATCATTACTTGTCTAATAGTATGACGACTATATTGTATAGCAGAGCTTATTAATAGACTTAGGTTGTATTAGGAAAAAACATGGGATTTCATCAGTTAAGTGATAAAGTTAATATTGAAATATTGAAGCAGAAAACTAGCTTAGATCTAGAAGTTAGCCAAAAAAAATTAGCTAAAGAAGAAGAGTTAAAAAATATCATAAAAGGTGAGGATCAGCGGTTTCTAGTAATAGTAGGTCCTTGTTCTGCGGATAATCCAAAAGCGGTGCTAACTTATGCAAAGCGTTTAGCTAAATTGGAAGCTGCCTTTAAAGATAAAATGTTTTTGGTCATGAGAGTTTATACCGCTAAGCCAAGAACGAATGGTGATGGTTATAAAGGCTTAGTTCACCATTCTGACAAACTAGGAGCTTTTTTTCAAGCACGTAAGATGCACTATGATATCATCAGAGAGACTGGACTCCTGACAGCTGATGAATTACTTTATCCAGAGATGCTATCAGTGATGGATGATTTAGTTTCTTACTATGCTATTGGTGCGCGTTCAGTGGAAGATCAGGGTCACCGTTTTATATCTTCAGGTATAGATGCACCAGTAGGTATGAAAAATCCAACGTCTGGTAATTTAAGAGTCATGTTTAATGCGGTCTATGCAGCACAAAATCAACAGGAATTATTCTATCAAAATAAGCAAGTTAGAACAGATGGTAATTTGCTATCACATATTATTTTGAGAGGATATCATAATGCCGACTATCGAAGTATCCCTAATTATCATTATGAAAACCTTTTAGAAACTATTACTCATTATGAAGAGACTGATTTGCAAAATCCCTTTATTGTTGTTGATACAAATCATGACAATTCAGGTAAGCAATTTTTAGAACAAATTCGCATTGTGAAATCAGTACTTGCAGACCGACAGTGGCATACTAAAATTAGAAACTATGTTCGTGGTTTTTTGATAGAATCTTATTTAGAAGATGGAAGACAAGATAAACCAGACGTTTTTGGTAAGTCTATCACAGATCCATGTCTAGGTTGGGATAAAACAGAAATGCTAATTAGAGATATTTACAATAGTTTGTAAGTATCGAACTTATAGGAGTTACACATGATTGTTGGACACGGAATTGATTTACAAGAGATAGAGGCGATTACCAAAGCATATGAGCGTAATCAACGTTTTGCAGAACGCGTTTTGACCGAACAAGAATTGCTTCTTTTTAAAGGAATTTCCAATCCCAAGCGTCAGATGTCTTTTTTAACAGGGCGATGGGCAGCAAAAGAGGCTTATAGCAAAGCACTTGGAACAGGAATTGGGAAAGTTAATTTTCATGATATCGAAATTTTATCGGATGATAAAGGAGCGCCTTTGATTACAAAAGAACCGTTTAATGGGAAATCTTTTGTTTCAATATCTCATAGTGGTAATTATGCACAAGCTAGTGTTATTTTGGAGGAAGAAAAATGATTTCAAGTTATCATAGACCAACCAGAGCCTTGATAGATTTAGAGGCGATTGCAAATAACGTTAAATCTGTACAAGAGCACATTCCAAGTGATAAAAAAACATTTGCTGTAGTTAAGGCTAATGCTTATGGGCATGGTGCTGTTGAAGTTTCAAAATACATTGAGTCTGTTGTAGATGGTTTTTGTGTATCCAATTTAGATGAGGCTATTGAGCTACGTCAAGCAGGAATTGTAAAAATGATATTGGTATTGGGTGTTGTTATGCCTGAGCAGGTTATACTAGCCAAAAATGAAAATATTACTCTAACAGTTGCTAGCTTGGAGTGGTTACGTTTATGTCAGACATCAGCAGTAGATTTATCTGGTCTAGAAGTACATATCAAAGTTGATAGTGGAATGGGACGTATAGGTGTTCGCCAGTTAGATGAAGGAAATAAGATAATTTCTGAATTGGGGGAAAGTGGTGCCTCTGTCAAGGGGATTTTCACTCATTTTGCAACAGCTGATGAAGCCGATAACTGTAAATTCAATCAACAACTTACTTTTTTTAAAGACTTTATTTTAGGATTAGATAATTGTCCGGACCTTGTTCATGCTAGTAATTCTGCTACAAGCCTTTGGCATAGTGAGACAATTTTTAATGCCGTTAGATTGGGTGTTGTTATGTACGGCTTAAATCCAAGTGGGACTGATTTAGATTTACCTTACCCTATAAAACCTGCTTTAAGTTTAGAGTCTGAGCTAGTACATGTTAAACAACTACACGATGGTTCTCAAGTTGGCTATGGCGCAACCTATCAAGTTACTGGAGACGAATTTGTTGGAACAGTACCGATTGGCTACGCTGATGGATGGACACGAGATATGCAAGGATTTTCAGTTATAGTAGATGGAGAACTTTGTGAAATTATTGGGCGTGTCTCGATGGATCAAAT
This sequence comes from Streptococcus agalactiae, assembly GCF_949788565.1. Taxonomy (NCBI): domain Bacteria; kingdom Bacillati; phylum Bacillota; class Bacilli; order Lactobacillales; family Streptococcaceae; genus Streptococcus; species Streptococcus agalactiae. The sequence goes on along the minus strand of NZ_OX460931.1, from coordinate 1,601,657 downwards.
GACTATCCGTTTACCTCAAAAATATACTATTGGAACCAAAGTAACCTTGATTGGTCAACAAGGTAGTTGTAACATTACAACTACGGACGTCGCTCAAAAAAGACAGACGATTAATTATGAAGTACTTTGTCTTTTAAGCGATCGTATTCCGAGATATTATTAAAAACAAATGACACAGTAGTTAACTGTTTTAAAAAATTTAAAAATATGTTAGACTAATCAGTGACAATTTTTATAGAAGGAAATCATTAGTATATGTCAAAACAAAAAGTAATGGCAACTTTGTTGTTATCCACTTTAGTCTTATCGCTATCATCACCTATAGTGACCTTAGCAGAAACTATTAATCCAGAAACAAGCCTGACAATGGCAACAGCATCAACAGAAAGTTCTTCTGAAGCAGAGAAACAGGAAAAAACACAACCTACAGATTCAGAAACTGCTTCACCTTCAGCCGAAGGAAGTATCTCAACAGAAAAAACAGAGGTTGGTACGACAGAGACATCATCAAGCAATGAATCATCATCAAGTTCATCACATCAATCTTCTTCCAAGGAAGATGCTAAAACATCTGATTCTGCTTCAACAGCATCTACTCCTAGCACTAATACTACAAACAGTAGTCAAGCAGACAGTAAGCCAGGTCAATCAACAAAGACTGAATTAAAACCTGAGCCTACCTTACCATTAGTAGAGCCTAAAATAACTCCCGCTCCGTCTCAGATAGAAAGTGTTCAGACAAATCAGAATGCTTCTGTTCCTGCTTTATCCTTTGATGATAACTTATTATCAACACCGATTTCACCAGTGACAGCAACGCCATTCTACGTAGAACACTGGTCTGGTCAGGATGCCTACTCTCACTATTTGTTGTCACATCGTTACGGTATCAAAGCTGAACAATTAGATGGGTACTTAAAATCTTTAGGGATTCAATATGATTCTAATCGTATCAATGGTGCTAAGTTATTACAATGGGAAAAAGATAGTGGTTTAGATGTCCGTGCTATTGTAGCTATTGCTGTCCTTGAAAGTTCATTGGGAACTCAAGGAGTGGCTAAGATGCCAGGTGCTAATATGTTTGGTTATGGTGCCTTTGATCATGACTCTAGCCATGCTAGTGCTTATAATGATGAAGAAGCAATTATGTTGTTGACAAAAAATACAATTATTAAAAACAACAACTCTAGCTTTGAAATCCAAGATTTGAAAGCACAGAAATTATCTTCTGGACAACTTAATACAGTTACTGAGGGTGGTGTTTATTATACAGATAACTCTGGAACTGGTAAACGTCGTGCCCAGATTATGGAAGATTTAGACCGCTGGATTGATCAACATGGAGGGACACCAGAAATTCCTGCTGCCTTGAAAGCTTTATCGACAGCAAGTTTAGCAGATTTACCAAGTGGTTTTAGCTTATCAACAGCAGTTAACACAGCTAGCTATATTGCATCAACTTATCCATGGGGTGAATGTACATGGTATGTCTTTAATCGCGCTAAAGAGTTAGGTTATACATTTGATCCATTTATGGGTAATGGTGGAGATTGGCAACATAAGGCTGGTTTTGAAACAACACATTCACCAAAAGTAGGCTATGCTGTATCATTTTCACCAGGACAAGCTGGTGCTGATGGCACTTACGGTCACGTAGCTATTGTTGAAGAAGTTAAAAAAGATGGTTCAGTTCTCATTTCAGAATCTAATGCAATGGGACGTGGTATTGTCTCTTACCGTACTTTTAGTTCAGCACAAGCTGTACAATTAACTTATGTTATTGGCCATAAATAATTAGACATAATAAAGGCGCTCTTGAGGCGCCTTTTTGGTGATCTTTTAGTATAATAAAAGATATTAGAAGGAGAATCTTATGCTATTACAATCACCAATTTCTAATCTTAAGGGATTTGGACCAAAATCAGCAGAAAAATTTCAGAAATTAGATATTTATACAGTAGAAGATTTACTTCTTTATTATCCGTTTCGCTATGAAGATTTTAAATCAAAATCTGTTTTTGATTTAGTGGATGGTGAAAAAGCAGTCATTACAGGCTTAGTCGTTACTCCAGCTAATGTACAATATTATGGTTTTAAACGTAACCGTTTAAGTTTCAAATTGCGTCAAGGGGAAGCTGTCTTAAATGTTAGTTTTTTTAATCAACCCTATTTAGCTGATAAAATAGAACTTGGTCAAGAGGTAGCTGTCTTTGGTAAATGGGATGCAACTAAATCAGCTATTACTGGGATGAAGGTTTTAGCTCAAGTTGAAGATGACATGCAACCTGTTTATCGCGTATCTCAGGGAATTTCACAGTCTACTTTGATTAAAGCTATTAAGTCAGCTTTTGAAATCAATGCGCATTTGGAATTGAAGGAAAATTTACCAGCTACTTTATTGGGAAAATACCGATTGATGGGTCGTAGTCAGGCTTGTTTAGCCATGCATTTCCCAAAAGATATCACAGAGTATAAGCAAGCGCTCCGTCGGATTAAATTTGAAGAATTATTTTACTTTCAAATGAACCTTCAAGTTTTGAAAGCCGAAAATAAATCTGAAACAAATGGTTTGCCTATTCTTTATAGTAAATATGCTATGGAGACAAAGATTTCCTCTTTACCTTTTATTCTAACGAATGCTCAAAAGCGCTCTTTAGATGAAATATTATCTGATATGTCATCGGGAGCTCATATGAATCGTTTATTGCAAGGAGATGTAGGATCAGGAAAGACAGTCATTGCTGGTCTATCAATGTATGCAGCTTATACAGCAGGTTTTCAATCGGCTTTGATGGTCCCAACGGAAATCCTAGCTGAACAACACTACATTAGTCTGCAAGAATTATTTCCAGATTTATCAATTGCTATATTAACTTCGGGTATGAAAGCAACTGTCAAGCGTACGGTTTTAGCAGCTATTGCAAATGGCTCGGTTGATATGATTGTAGGAACTCATGCTCTTATCCAGGACTCGGTACAGTACCATAAACTGGGGCTTGTAATTACAGACGAGCAACATCGTTTTGGTGTTAAACAGCGTAGAATTTTCCGTGAAAAGGGAGAAAATCCTGATGTTTTAATGATGACAGCCACCCCAATTCCCCGAACTCTAGCAATCACAGCTTTTGGAGAAATGGATGTTTCTATTATTGATGAATTACCTGCCGGTCGTAAACCTATTATTACACGCTGGGTGAAGCACGAGCAGATAGGTGCTGTGTTGGAATGGGTAAAAGGTGAATTGCAAAAAGATGCTCAAGTGTATGTCATTTCACCGTTGATTGAAGAATCAGAAGCTTTAGATTTAAAGAATGCAGTAGCATTGCATGCTGAATTATCTACTTATTTTGAAGGAATTGCTAAGGTTGCTCTTGTACATGGACGTATGAAAAATGATGAAAAAGATGCTATAATGCAAGATTTCAAGGATAAAAAAAGTCATATTTTAGTATCCACAACAGTTATTGAAGTAGGGGTAAATGTCCCAAATGCAACGATCATGATTATTATGGATGCCGATCGTTTTGGATTAAGCCAGCTACATCAACTTCGTGGGCGTGTTGGTCGTGGATATAAACAATCATACGCTGTTTTAGTGGCTAATCCCAAAACTGATTCGGGGAAAAAACGAATGACAATCATGACAGAAACGACAGATGGTTTCGTTTTGGCTGAGTCGGATTTAAAAATGCGTGGTTCTGGTGAAATCTTTGGTACTCGTCAGTCTGGAATTCCAGAATTTCAAGTAGCTGATATCGTTGAGGATTATCCTATTTTAGAAGAAGCCAGACGTGTTGCTAGTGATATTGTCAAAGATAATAATTGGAAAGAAAATACAGAATGGGCACTTATTCTAGATAATTTACGCCAACATTCAGATTTTGATTAAGCTTCTACTAAGGCTGTGCTAAGCTCAGTTTAAGCTTGATGTCATATGATATTCCTATCACAGAAGTGGAGGTATGTTATGACAATAACGATTACTGTAATTTATAATAGTACTTTTCAGAATAGATTTTTCTTACCGACTTATTTAGTCAATAATGAGTATCAGAAAAAAAGTTGAGTTAAATTTACTCAGCTTTTTGCATTTGTAATAGTAAGCCTTTTCATAGAAATTTTGTTATAATGAATTGATTAATCTTTCTGTTAATACAAACAGATTAGAATGGGGTGCATATGTTACAAAACATTGGACAAACAGGTATTCAAGCAACTCGAATTGCTTTAGGTTGTATGAGAATGAGTGACTTGGAAGGAAAACAAGCTGAAGAAGTAGTTGGAACAGCATTAGATTTGGGTATTAATTTTTTTGATCATGCTGATATTTATGGGGGAGGGCTATCTGAATTACGCTTTCGAGATGCAATCAAACATTTAAATGTCAATCGTGACAAAATGATCATTCAATCTAAATGTGGGATACGAGAAGGTTACTTTGATTTTTCTAAAGAGTATATTTTATCATCAGTAGATGGTATTTTAGAAAGATTAGGGACAGAATATTTAGATTTTCTCATTCTTCATCGTCCAGATGTATTAGTTGAGCCTGAAGAAGTAGCTGAAGCATTTACCAAACTAAGGGCAGAAGGTAAAGTAAAACACTTTGGTGTTAGCAATCAAAACCGGTTTCAAATGGAGTTGTTACAATCCTACCTTGACGAGCCCTTAGCAGTGAATCAACTTCAGTTATCGCCAGCACATACACCAATGTTTGATGCAGGGTTAAATGTTAACATGTTAAATAAAGCTTCAATTGAACATGATGATGGCATTGTTGATTATTGTCGTCTTAAAAGAGTTACCATTCAAGCTTGGTCTCCATTTCAAATTGATTTATCTCGTGGTTTATTTGTTAATCATCCGGATTATAAGGAATTAAATGAAACCATAGCTAAACTGGCAAAAAACTACAATGTTAGCAGCGAAGCTATTGTGATTGCATGGATTTTACGTCATCCTGCCAAAATACAGGCGATTGTTGGTTCAATGAATCCATCTCGTTTAAAGGCAATTGATAAGGCTAATGATATCGCTTTAACCCGTGAAGAATGGTATGATATTTACCGTAGTGCAGGTAATATATTGCCTTAAACTAAGGGAGAGAGTATAAATTACATACTCTCTTTTTAATTGAGTCAGTTTTTGGTAAAATGAACTGAAATAAATTGTTAAGAAAGAAGATTATACAATGAATTCATTAAATGGGGAAACTTTACTAACTGGTCTAATTGCCAATCCTGCACGCCATTCTCTATCCCCGTTAATGTGGAATACCTCTTTTCAAGAAAAAAACATGAATTATGCCTATCTGACATTTGAAGTAGAAGAGGGTAAATTAACAGAAGCTGTTCGAGGTGTCAGGGCATTGGGTATTCGTGGTGTTAATGTTTCAATGCCATTTAAACAGAGTGTTATCCCTTTGCTAGATGATTTATCTCCTCAAGCTAAATTAGTGGGTGCTGTAAATACTATCGTTAATCAAGGTGGAACCGGACGTTTAGTAGGCCATATGACAGATGGCATTGGTTGTTTTAAAGCTTTAGCAGCTCAAGGTTTCAGTGCTAAAAATAAAATAGTTACAATAGCTGGTATTGGTGGTTCAGGTAAAGCAGTTGCAGTTCAAGCAGCTATGGAGGGAGTTGCGGAAATTAGATTATTTAATCGTAACAGCTCAAATTACGATAAGGTCATTGACTTATCAGATAAAATTAAAAAACAGTTTCAAATAAAGGTAGTCGTTGATTATCTAGAAAATAAGACAGCATTTAAAGACGCTATTAGAACTAGTCATTTTTATATTGATGCTACTAGTTTAGGAATGAGGCCATTAGATAATTATAGTTTAATTAACGATCCAGAAATTTTAACACCCAATTTAGTAGTTGTCGACTTGGTTTACAAGCCTAAAGAAACAGCATTGTTGCGATTTGTTAGACAAAATGGAGTGAAACATGCTTATAATGGTCTAGGGATGCTGATTTATCAAGGAGCAGAAGCGTTTCAATTAATAACGAATCAAGAAATGCCTATTAGCAGTGTTGAGAGAGTATTACAAACTGAAAATTAATAAAAAACTCTAGAAATATTTCTAGAGTTTTTTATCAACCTTCAATATAGTCTTTTAGATTTTGCCCTGTGAGACCTGCATTGAGTGCAATGAGTAATTTGAGTCTGGCTTTGGGAGCGTTTAGTTCTTTAACAAACATGACACCAGATTCTTGTAATCTTGCTCCGCCACCTTCATATCCGTAAACCGGCTCAGCAATACCGTTAAAACAGCGAGACACTAGAACAACAGGGACACCTTGCTCAATTAATTCTTCGATTTCTTGTGCAGCTTTTGGGGGCATATTCCCTGCACCGAGTGCTTCAATAACTAATCCGCTAATATTTTGAGAATTTAAAAAGCTAATGATACCACTATCACCCATGCCAGCATATGCTTTCACGATAGGAACAGTTCCTGTAATTTTATCTAAATCAAAACGAACTCTCTCTTCAGTTGCTTTAAAGAAAAGCAGGTCTTGTTTCATAATAATCCCAAGGGGCCCATGTGTAGGGGTTTGGAAGGTCGAAACGTTTGTTGTATGTGTTTTTGTGACATATTTAGCAGCATGTATCTCATCATTCATGACAACTAGCACCCCCTTGTCGGCAGCTTTAGTACTATTAGCGACACGGAGGGCTGATAGGTAATTATAAACGCCATCGCTACCAAGTTCATTTGTGCTTCTCATAGCACCGGTAATGATGATTGGGATTTTAGGGAGTATCATTGTATCTAAAAAATATGCTGTTTCTTCTAAGGTGTCAGTCCCATGCGTAATGACAACACCATCAAAATTACTGGCATGTTGTTTCAGATAGTGATAGATATCAAGCATATGATGAGGGGTGATTTGGGGACTGGGAAGATTTAGAAAATCTACAACAGTCAAATCAAGGTCATCTAATGATAAATCAACGTATTTCATTGGGTTATCGACGCTGGACATGACCTGTCCCTTCTCGTTAGCATTCATGGAAATCGTTCCACCTGTGTGTAGAACAAGGATTTTTTTCATTGATTTTATACTTCTTTCAAGTTGTGATATAATTTATTTTATCATAAAAAAGAGGGGATGTTGACCCAGTGGCAATTAAGGCAGTATTTTTTGATATTGATGGTACACTTCTTAATGATCGTAAGAATGTACAAAAGTCAACAATTAAAGCAATTCGAAATTTGAAAGACCAAGGAATACTAGTCGGTTTAGCAACGGGGCGAGGTCCTAGTTTTGTACAACCTTTTTTAGAAAACCTTGGTTTAGATTTTGCTGTAACCTATAATGGTCAATATATCTATAGTAGAAGTGAAATTATTTATACCAATCAATTATCTAAGACAACTGTCTATCGTCTGATTCGTTATGCTGGAGCAAGAAGAAGAGAAATTTCATTAGGAACAGCCTCAGGATTACTCGGTTCAGGTATTATTGGTCTAGGAACTAGCCGTTTGGGGCAGATTGTATCTAGCCTTGTTCCGAGAAAATGGGCAAAAGCGATTGAACGAAGCTTTAAGCATTTTATTCGTCGGATTAAACCTCAAAATATTGATAGCCTCATAGTTATCTTACGAGAACCTATTTATCAGGTCGTTTTAGTTGCAACAGAGGGCGAATCAGAGCGAATTCAAAAACAATTTCCTCGTGTTAAATTAACAAGAAGCAGTCCTTACTCAATGGATGTCATTTCTGAAGGGCAGTCAAAAGTTAAGGGAATTGAACGTGTTGGTCAACGCTATGGTTTTGATTTATCAGAAGTGATAGCATTTGGAGATTCTGATAATGATATTGAGATGTTATCTCAAGTTGGCATTGGTGTTGCCATGGGGAACGCTAGTCAGCAAGTGAAAGAAAATGCACGTTATACAACTGCTGACAATAATGATGATGGTATCTCTAAGGCATTAGCCCATTATGGACTTATTCAATTTGAGATTGAAAAAACATTCAGTAGTCGTGACGATAATTTCAATAAAGTAAAATCCTTCCATCTATTAATGGATGGTGAAACTATTGAAACGCCACGCTTATATGACAGTAAGGAAGCTGGTTTCAGGTCAGACTTTAAAGTAGAAGAAATCGTTGAGTTCTTGTATGCTGCTAGTCAAGGTAACCAAAAAGTATTTGACCAATCTATCCGTAATTTACACTTAGCTATTGATAAAGCAAGAGATAAGGTTATTTCTAAAGACCATCCAGAAACACCATTAGTGGGAGAAGTGGATGCCTTAACAGATTTACTTTATCTGACTTATGGCTCCTTTGTTCTTATGGGAGTCGACCCAAAACCTCTTTTTGATACAGTACATGAGGCCAATATGGGTAAAATCTTTCCAGATGGCAAAGCTCATTTTGATCCTGTTACTCATAAAATTTTAAAACCAGACGACTGGGAAGAACATTTCGCTCCTGAGCCATCAATTCGACGTGAATTAGATAGCCAAATTCAGAAATCCTTAAATCGAAAATAAAAATATCCTGAGTTAATATAACTCAGGATATTTTAGAAAGTGAGCGTATTTAAATTTACATTGTCTTATTAGGGTCACGTACAATGAGTAAATCTACTTTAGCGTGACGAAGGATGTATTCTGAGGAAGATCCGATAAGGAAACGTTCAAAGGTATTAAGACCTGTTGCACCAACCATAATCAAGTCTACTTTTTCTTTTTCTGGAATATCATGTGCAAGTAATGTTTTGGGATTACCAAATTCAATGACTTGTCTAACTTTATCTGCTCCTTTTTCACGAGCTTGTTTTTCATATTCCTCAAGGACATCTTTTGCTTCTTTTTCTAATTTTTCATAGATATAAGTATCAAATGTCGCAAAGCTTTGTAGAGCACGTGTATCTATAACATGTGTCAAGATTAATTCAGAATCATTGCGAAGAGCAACGTTAACTGCCTTTTCAAAAGCAAGTTCAGATTCTGTTGATCCATCAATAGCGACAAGGATGCGTTCATATTTTTGTGACATAAGCCTGTCCTCCTCTAAATATAACCAAAAGAGATAACCTCTTGCACTCAACTAGCAATCTTATCAGAAGGAGTGAGTGATGAGTAAGTTAGATATGTTGGTTATTCATTTTATAGCTATATTATAACGTTTTTTCTAGAAAAATGAAAGCGTTTTATGTTAGTTTTCTGAAATAGCTTAATATTAACTTAATCGCTTGATAAACCGCAGTAAATGTTTCAATTTTGAGAATATTTGTTTTATAATGGAAGATACGAGGTATTTTTATGAAGATATTTGATAAATCAATGAAGCTGGAACATGTGGCTTATGATATTAGAGGCCCTGTTTTAGAAGAGGCGGACCGCATGAGGGCAAATGGTGAAAAGATATTGCGGTTAAACACTGGAAATCCAGCTGCCTTTGGCTTCGAAGCGCCAGATGAAGTCATTCGTGATTTAATTACGAATGCGCGTGAATCAGAAGGTTACTCTGATTCGAAAGGTATTTTTTCAGCTCGTAAGGCTGTTATGCAGTATTACCAGTTACAAAACATCCATGTTGACATGGATGATATATACATTGTTAATGGTGTTAGTGAGGGAATCTCTATGTCAATGCAAGCTTTGCTTGATAATGATGACGAGGTTCTAGTTCCAATGCCAGATTACCCGTTATGGACAGCTTGTGTTAGCCTTGCTGGTGGAAATGCTGTGCATTATATTTGTGATGAGGAAGCTAATTGGTATCCTGATATTGATGATATCAAATCAAAAATCACATCCAAAACAAAAGCAATTGTCCTCATTAATCCAAATAATCCAACTGGAGCAGTCTATCCGCGTGAAATTCTGCAAGAGATTGTGGATATCGCTAGACAAAATGACTTGATTATTTTTTCAGATGAGGTTTATGACCGTTTAGTTATGGATGGAATGGAGCATATCCCAATTGCTTCTATTGCAGAGGATATTTTTACAGTTACTTTATCTGGCTTATCTAAATCACATCGCATCTGTGGTTTCCGCGTTGGTTGGATGGTATTGTCTGGTCCGCGACAACATGTTAAAGGTTATATTGAAGGTTTGAATATGTTAGCTAACATGAGGCTGTGTTCAAATGTTCTTGCTCAACAGGTTATTCAAACATCGTTAGGCGGACAGCAATCTATTGATAGTATGTTGTTGCCAGGAGGTCGTATCTACGAGCAACGTAATTATATCCATAAAGCAATTAATGAAATACCCGGTCTATCTGCTGTAAAACCAAATGCTGGGCTGTATCTTTTCCCTAAAATTGATACAGATATGTACCGTATTGATAATGATGAAGAGTTTGTGCTTAATTTCTTAAAACAAGAAAAAGTATTACTAACACACGGTAGAGGATTTAATATGAATACCGCTGACCATTTTAGAATTGTTTACTTACCACGTGTTGATGAATTGGCTGAACTACAAGAAAAAATGGCTCGCTTTTTAAGCCAATACAAGCGCTAGAATGAATTTTTATTAGATAAACATTAAATTAATAATAGAAGTTCTTAAAATGTACTGATATCGATTTGCAAAAGCTAAAATGCTTTGATATAATTGTAACGCAAAACATACAAAGGATGAAGGAAATGCCGAATTTATTAGAAAAAACTAGAAAAATTACATCCATCTTACAGCGTTCCGTAGATAGCTTAGATGCCGAATTACCATATAATACAATGGCGGCTCAATTAGCTGATATTATTGACTGTAACGCATGTATTATTAATGGTGGTGGTAACTTACTTGGCTATGCCATGAAATATAAAACAAACACTGACCGTGTGGAAGAATTTTTTGAAACAAAACAATTCCCAGATTACTATGTTAAATCTGCTAGTCGTGTTTATGATACAGAAGCTAACTTATCAGTAGATAATGATTTGTCAATTTTCCCAGTTGAGACAAAGGAAAACTTCCAAGATGGTATTACAACAATCGCTCCAATTTATGGTGGTGGAATGCGCTTGGGAACATTTATTATCTGGCGTAATGATAAAGAATTTAGCGACGATGATTTGATTTTAGTTGAAATTGCAAGCACCGTTGTTGGTATTCAATTACTTAACCTTCAAACAGAAAATCTAGAAGAAAATATTCGTAAACAAACAGCGGTGACAATGGCTATCAACACTCTATCTTATTCAGAAATGAAAGCTGTAGCTGCTATCTTAGGAGAATTAGATGGACTTGAAGGACGCCTAACGGCATCTGTTATTGCAGACCGTATTGGGATTACACGTTCCGTTATTGTAAATGCTCTTCGTAAATTGGAGTCTGCGGGAATCATTGAGAGTCGCTCACTCGGTATGAAGGGAACATACCTCAAAGTTATTAATGAAGGTATTTTTGACAAATTAAAAGAATATAATTAATCATAGCATGGGACTGGGAGTAGCTTTCAGTTCCTTTTTTGAAATCAAGAGGAGATAAGAAGAAAAATGACAAAAGCACTCATCTCAATAGACTACACATATGATTTTGTGGCAGATGATGGGAAATTAACGGCAGGTAAACCAGCGCAATCTATCGCTTCGGCTATAGCTGACGTTACAGAGAAAGCATACCGGTCAGGGGATTATATTTTTTTTGCGATTGATAATCATGATATTGGAGATGTTTTTCATCCAGAGACCAATCTTTTTCCTGAGCATAATATTAAAGGGACTTCTGGTAGAAAACTATATGGTCCTTTGGGAACTCTATATGAAACTATTAAGGAAGATAGTCGTGTTTTTTGGATAGATAAGCGCCATTATTCTGCCTTTTCTGGCACTGATTTAGATATTCGCCTACGTGAAAGACGAGTAGATACTTTGATATTGACAGGAGTACTGACAGATATTTGTGTATTACACACAGCAATTGATGCTTATAACTTAGGTTATAAAATTGAGGTCCCAGCAGCTGCTGTAGCCAGCTTAAATGATAGTAATCATCAATGGGCTTTAAATCATTTTAAAACTGTTCTTGGTGCAACTATTCTTTAGTTGAATTATAAAAGAGGTTAGATTTTTATCTAACCTCTTTTATAATTTAGTCGTAATCATAAAATCCGTGTCCAGCAGCTTTACCGGTACGTCCTTTATCAATGAATTCTTCTTTAAGCATTTTTGCAAGGTGAGCATGTAAACTATTAGGATCGCTGGTGGTATCTGAATAATTCTTCATGATATTATAAGCGGTATCGATGCCAATAATATCTAAAATTTCTAAAGGTCCCATCGGTGCTCCTGTTCCTAACTTCCAGGTTTTATCAATAGTTTCAGAATCAGAAACCTTATTATAGTACAATGCTAATGCACTCTCTAAGAATGGAACTAGTATTGAATTAAGAATATAACCAGGTTGTTCTTTATGAATATGTAAAGGTACCATACCAATATCTTTTGAGAATGCCAAAGCTTCTTTGACAACCTCGTCGTCAGTTCCCTTATGTCCCATAATTTCAACAATATTATTTTGCCAAATATTGTTAGCGAAATGCATTGCTAAAAATTTGTCAGGCCGTCCTGTTATATCAGCAAACTGACTTGGAACAAGTGTTGAAGAATTTGTTGCAAAGATTGTCTTTGAAGGTGCCACTTTAGCTAATTGTTTGTAAAAATCTTCTTTTATACTAACTGTTTCTGGGACAGCTTCGATTACTAAATCGGCGTCACTTACAGCTTGGTCTAAGTTTTTTGAAAAAGTAATTTGGTTTGGTAAATCAGCAATCAAGTCTAATGAATCGGCAACTTTTGAAAGAAAAATATGGTCTAAGCTAGGCAATAAGTTTTTATTATACTTGATACTTTTAGCTTTATCACTATATGCTTCTTTTGCTGTTTCAATTTCTGATTGATAGACTTTAGCTAATTTTTTGATGCGTTCTTTTCCCTTATTTAAAGCTTCATCGTTAATGTCATAGATGGTGACAGACATTCCTTTGTAAGCTGCTTGAAAGGCGATTTGACTACCTAGAACGCCACTTCCTGCAACAGTGAGATTTTTAATTGTCATATTACAACCTCCGATACTTATATTCGAAAACGTTTTCGAAGAAAGTTTAACAAAAGATATGTCTAAAAGCAAATATATAGTATGATTATTTTTAAAATAGTATCTTTTTTTACTTGATTTCAGTAAAAAAAGATATATAATATAACATATAAAATAAATAGTATACAATATATAAAGAAGGTGATCTTATTCAATTAAATCAAAGGCAAGAAAGAATTATTGATATTATCAAACAGTTTCAGCCCATTACTGGTGAGCTAATAGCTGAGAAATTAGGAGTAACAAGAGCAGCACTAAGGTCTGATTTGGCGGTTTTAAGTATGCTAGGTATCATAGATGCAAAACCTAAGGTTGGTTATTTTTATTTAGGACAGTATCATGCTTCAATAGGGACAAGTCATTTTGAAAAGATGACAGTTTCAGAAATTATGGGGATCCCTCTGACAGTTCATCAAAAAGATTCAGTTTATGATGTTATTGTACATATTTTTATGGAAGATGCTGGTTGTGCTTTTATCTTGGATGATGATGATTTTCTCTGTGGAGTCGTGTCACGTAAAGATTTACTAAAAACCAGTATTGGCGGAGGAGATCTTTCTAAAATGCCAATAGGAATGGTGATGACACGTATGCCACACGTGACAACTGTTTTAGAAAATGAAAGTCTTTTTGCGGCAGCTGATAAATTAGTGAGCAGAAAAGTGGATAGTCTCCCTGTCGTTCGTCATGATAAGCAATATCCCGAAAAATTTAAAGTGATCGGGAAATTATCTAAAACAATCCTCGCTAGTTTGTTTTTAGAAATAAGAGATTATTAGGAGGAAACTGATGGAAGATCAACTCACTATATTTATTATTTCAGATTCTTTAGGGGAAACAGCCAAAGCTATTGCGAAAGCATGTTTGTCACAATTTCCAGGACATGATGATTGGCATTTTCAACGTTTTTCCTATATTAACAGTCAGGAACGCTTAGAACAAGTTTTTGAAGAGGCTAGCCAGAAGACAGTATTTATGATGTTTAGTTTAGTTGATGTTGCTTTGGCTTCCTATGCACAGAAACGATGTGAAAGTGAACATTATGCTTATGTTGACTTATTAACAAATGTTATTCAAGGAATATCAAGGATATCGGGTATAGATCCTTTGGGAGAACCAGGGATTTTACGACGCTTAGACAATGATTATTTCAAAAGAGTAGAATCAATAGAATTTGCAGTAAAATATGATGATGGGAGAGATCCGCGAGGTATTTTACAAGCAGATTTAGTTATTATAGGAATTTCAAGAACTTCCAAAACGCCATTAAGTATGTTTTTAGCAGATAAAAATATTAAAGTTATTAATATTCCTTTGGTTCCAGAGGTTCCTGTTCCTAAAGAATTACGTATGATTGATTCTAGGAGGATTATCGGACTAACTAATTCGGTTGATCATCTTAATCAAGTCCGAAAAGTTCGATTAAAGTCCTTAGGTCTTTCTAGTACGGCAAATTATGCCAGTTTAGAACGGATTTTGGAGGAGACGAGGTATGCTGAAGAAGTTATGAAAAATTTAGGTTGCCCAATCATTAATGTATCTGATAAAGCAATCGAAGAAACAGCAACGATTATTTTAGAAATCTTAAAAACAAATGGACAAGTAGCTAAAAATCTGTAAAAGGAGACGCTGATGGAAACTAAGTTTGTGTATCATTTTGATGAAGGTTGTAAGGAAATGAAGGAACTGCTAGGTGGTAAGGGGGCTAATCTAGCTGAAATGACGAGTATTGGGTTACCGGTACCACAAGGTTTTACTATTACAACACAGGCTTGTAATGATTATTATGATAATGCTTGCCATATCCGAGAGAGTATTCTTAGTCAAATTGATCAAGCAATGGCACAATTGGAGGTTGAACAGAACAAGCAATTAGGAAGTGTTGATGATCCTTTGTTGGTGTCAGTTCGGTCAGGATCAGTTTTTTCAATGCCTGGTATGATGGACACAGTTTTAAATTTAGGGTTAAATGATCGTAGTGTCCAAGGTTTAGTGAAAAAAACAGAAGACGAGCGTTTTGCTTATGACAGTTATCGTCGTTTTATCCAAATGTTTGCAGATGTGGTTACAGGCATTCCAAAATATAAATTTGATACCATTTTAGATCGACTTAAGACAGATAAAAGTTATCAAGATGACACAGAACTAACTGGTTCAGATTTAAAGAGACTTGTTGAATTTTACAAAGAACTATATCAAAAAGAAGCAGGAGAAAAATTTCCGCAAGACCCTAAAAGGCAGCTTTTGTTAGCAATTGAGGCAGTTTTTAAATCATGGAATAATCCAAGAGCTAAGATTTATCGTAAATTAAATGATATTTCGGAGACGCTTGGAACAGCCGTTAATATCCAAGCTATGGTTTTTGGGAATATGGGAAATAACAGCGGAACGGGAGTTGCTTTTACACGAAACCCATCAACTGGAGCAGCAAATTTATTTGGTGAGTATTTGATTAATGCACAAGGAGAAGATGTTGTTGCAGGTATCAGAACACCACAATCCATATCAAAATTGGCAGAACAAATGCCTATTATTTACCAAGAGTTTGTAAGCGTTACCCAAAAGTTAGAAGCTCATTATCGCGATATGCAAGATATGGAGTTTACAATTGAAAATGGTAATCTTTATATGCTTCAGACGAGAAGCGGTAAGCGTACAGCGAAGGCAGCTATTAAAATAGCAGTAGATCAAGTAAATGAAGGCCTAATTAGTAAAGAAGAAGCTATACTACGTATCGAGCCTAAACAATTAGATCAGTTATTACACCCTTCTTTTGACTTGAAAAGTTTAAAGAAAGCTATTCTTTTGACGACAGGACTTCCAGCCTCTCCTGGAGCTGCTTATGGGAAAGTTTATTTCCATGCAGAAGATGTTGTTCAAGAGATGAAAAAGGGAAATCCAGTGCTATTGGTCAGACAAGAGACATCACCTGAAGATATCGAGGGGATGGTTAGTGCAAACGGGATTATAACAGCAAGAGGCGGAATGACCTCCCATGCGGCAGTAGTAGCCAGAGGAATGGGGAAACCATGCGTTGCAGGTTGTAGTCAATTATTGGTTGATGAAGTAAGACGAGAAATTTCTATTGGGCATCAAACGATAAAAGAAGGTGAGATGTTATCAATCGATGGTGCTACAGGAAATGTTTATATAGGACAAGTTCCGATGGCAGAGACTAGCGTAGATCGTGATTTTGAGATATTTATGAAATGGGTAGATGAAAATCGAGATATGATGGTGTGTTCAAATGCAGATAATCCGAGAGATGCTCAAAAGGCCTTGGACTTTGGAGCCGAAGGAATAGGTCTTTGTCGCACGGAACATATGTTTTTTGACGATGAACGTATTCCAGTCGTTAGAGAAATGATTTTAGCAGATGATGTATTGAGTCGAAGGAAGGCTCTAGAAAGGCTTTTATCTTTCCAAAGAGACGATTTTTATCAAATTTTTAAAGTATTGAAAGGTAAAACTTGTACGATTCGTTTGCTTGACCCTCCTTTACATGAATTCTTACCCCATGATAAAGAGTCTATAGAATCTATGGCAAGACAAACGGGGATATCTACTTTAGCTATTGAAAAACGGATTCAAACATTAGAAGAATTCAACCCTATGTTAGGTCATCGTGGTTGTAGACTTGCGATTACCTATCCGGAAATTTACCAAATGCAGGTGAGAGCTCTTGTACAAGGCGCTATACTTGCAATGAAAGAGGGATATGAGGCAAAGCCAGAAATTATGATTCCTTTAGTGTCAGCGCATGAAGAAATCTCTATAATACGTGATCTGATTGAAGAGACAATTGTTGAGGAGAGTAAATCTAAAAAAATTAACTTATCATTCCCTATTGGGACAATGATTGAAACACCAAGAGCTTGTATGATAGCGGATGATATTGCAAAGTTTGCGGATTTCTTTAGTTTTGGGACCAATGATTTAACACAAATGAGCTTTGGATTTTCACGAGATGATGCTGGAAAATTCTTAGGAGAATACGTTGATAAAGGACTTCTAAAAAAAGACCCTTTCCAAGTTTTAGATCAAAAAGGAATAGGAAAGTTTATTGAGCAGGCAGTGAGGTTAGGAAAAGAAGTTAAGCCAAACCTTAAAATAGGTATCTGTGGAGAGCATGGTGGAGAACCATCATCTATTGAGTTCTGTTACCAACAGGGGTTACATTATGTATCGTGTTCGCCGTTTAGGATTCCTATTGCTAAATTAGCGGCTGCACAGGCTAAAATCAAACAAAGCAGAAATGATATAACAATAGATAAATAAACAGTAAACGCTTCTTATCATAGGTAAGAAGCGTTTATTATGAAAAGCTAGGATAATGTGATAACATTGAGAGTTTAATATGCTATAATAGTAGAGACTATCTTAAAACGAAAATGATACAGAGATAAGGAGAACTCATGAAAATTTCTGAAGAAGAAGTGCGTCATGTTGCCAATCTGTCAAAATTGCGCTTTTCTGATCAAGAGACTAAAGAATTTGCGTCAAGTTTGTCAAAGATTGTTGATATGATTGAACTCTTAAATGAAGTTGACACAGAAGGTGTACCAGTAACAACGACCATGGCAGATCGCAAAACCGTGATGCGTGAAGATATTGCTCAACCAGGCAATAATCGTGATGACTTATTTAAAAATGTACCACAGCATCAAGATTATTATATTAAAGTACCTGCAATTCTTGAGGATGGAGGAGATGCCTAATGTCGTTTAATAATCAATCAATTGATCAGTTGCATGATCTTCTCGTTAAAAAAGAAATTTCAGCAACTGAATTAACAAAAGCTACATTGGAAGATATTCATGCGCGTGAACAAGCGGTTGGATCTTTTATTACTATTTCTGATGAGATGGCAATAGCTCAAGCCAAAGAAATTGATGATAAAGGAATTGATGCTGATAATGTTATGTCAGGTATTCCCTTAGCAGTTAAAGATAATATTTCAACAAAGGGGATTCTTACAACAGCTGCTTCTAAAATGCTCTATAACTATGAGCCGATCTTTGATGCTACGGCTGTTGAAAAGTTATATGCTAAAGATATGATTGTGATTGGTAAAGCAAACATGGATGAATTTGCCATGGGAGGCTCTACAGAAACATCTTATTTTAAAAAGACAAATAACGCTTGGGACCATAGTAAAGTTCCGGGAGGATCATCAGGTGGTTCTGCAGCAGCAGTAGCTTCAGGACAAGTACGTTTGTCATTGGGCTCTGATACAGGTGGTTCAATTCGCCAACCGGCTTCATTTAATGGAATCGTTGGTATGAAGCCAACTTACGGACGTGTATCACGCTTTGGTTTGTTTGCTTTCGGTAGTTCGCTTGACCAGATTGGACCGATGTCTCAAACAGTAAAAGAGAATGCACAGCTTTTGACAGTTATTTCTGGACATGATGTAAGAGATTCAACTTCTTCTGAGCGTACTGTAGGCGATTTTACTGCTAAAATTGGTCAAGATATTCAAGGAATGAAAATTGCTTTACCAAAAGAATATTTGGGAGAAGGAATAGCGCCAGGAGTTAAAGAAACGATTATTAGGGCCGCAAAACATCTGGAAAAACTAGGTGCAGTTATTGAGGAAGTTAGTTTACCGCATTCTAAATACGGTGTTGCTGTTTATTATATTGTTGCTTCATCGGAAGCTTCTTCAAACTTACAACGTTTTGATGGTATTCGTTATGGATAC
Organism: Streptococcus agalactiae; assembly: GCF_949788565.1. Classification (NCBI taxonomy): domain Bacteria; kingdom Bacillati; phylum Bacillota; class Bacilli; order Lactobacillales; family Streptococcaceae; genus Streptococcus; species Streptococcus agalactiae. Next base: position 1,582,872 of record NZ_OX460931.1, on the reverse strand, counting down.
CGTACAGAAAATTATAAAAACTTGGATGATATCTATGTCAATACACGATCTGAAGGTTTTGGAGACGAAGTTAAGCGTCGCATTATGCTGGGCACGTTCAGTTTATCTTCTGGGTATTACGATGCTTATTATAAAAAAGCAGGTCAAGTTCGTAGTTTGATTATTCAAGATTTTGAAAAAGTTTTCGCAGATTATGACTTGATTTTAGGTCCAACAGCTCCAACAACAGCCTTTGACTTAGATTCTTTAAATCACGATCCAGTTGCAATGTACCTAGCTGATATTCTAACAATACCAGTTAATTTGGCTGGTTTACCAGGTATTTCAATCCCTGCTGGTTTTGATCAAGGCCTACCGGTTGGTATGCAGTTGATTGGTCCGAAATTCAGTGAAGAAACAATATATCAGGTTGCTGCTGCTTTCGAAGCAACGACAGATTATCATAAACAACAACCTAAAATTTTTGGAGGTGAGAACTAATGAATTTTGAAACAGTCATTGGACTTGAAGTCCATGTTGAATTAAATACGAACTCTAAAATTTTCTCACCTTCTTCCGCTCATTTTGGTCAGGAACAAAATGCTAATACAAATGTAATTGACTGGTCTTTCCCAGGTGTTCTTCCGGTTATGAATAAAGGAGTTATTGATGCAGGAATCAAGGCGGCACTTGCCTTGAATATGGATATCCATCAAAACATGCATTTTGACCGTAAAAATTATTTCTATCCAGATAATCCTAAAGCTTATCAAATTTCACAGTTTGATGAGCCTATTGGTTACAATGGTTGGATTGAAATCGAATTAGAAGATGGTACACGAAAAAAAATTCGTATTGAGCGTGCCCACCTCGAAGAAGATGCAGGAAAAAATACACATGGGACAGATGGTTATTCCTATGTTGACCTTAATAGACAAGGTGTTCCACTGATTGAAATTGTATCAGAAGCTGATATGCGTTCTCCTGAGGAAGCTTATGCTTATTTGACAGCTCTCAAAGAGATTATCCAATATACTGGAATTTCTGACGTTAAAATGGAAGAAGGTTCTATGCGTGTAGATGCCAATATTTCACTTCGTCCTTATGGTCAAGAAGAGTTTGGTACTAAAGCAGAACTTAAGAACCTTAACTCATTCAATAATGTACGTAAAGGTTTGATACATGAAGAAAAACGTCAAGCACAAGTTTTACGATCTGGTGGTCAAATTCAGCAAGAGACTCGTCGTTTTGATGAAACAACAGGCGAGACTATTTTGATGCGTGTCAAGGAAGGCTCATCAGATTACCGCTATTTCCCTGAACCAGATCTACCACTATTTGATATCTCGGACGAATGGATTGATCAAGTTCGTTTAGAATTACCAGAATTTCCACAGGAACGTCGTACGAAATATGTATCGTCTTTTGGTCTATCATCTTATGATGCTAGCCAATTAACAGCTACAAAAGCAACTTCTGACTTCTTTGAAAAAGCTGTTGCTATTGGGGGTGATGCAAAACAAGTTTCCAATTGGTTACAAGGAGAAGTGGCGCAATTTCTTAACAGTGAATCAAAATCAATCGAAGAAATTGGTCTGACTCCTGAGAATTTGGTTGAGATGATTGGCTTGATTGCTGACGGTACAATTTCATCCAAAATTGCTAAAAAAGTTTTTGTGCATTTAGCTAAAAATGGTGGTTCAGCTGAAGGATTCGTTAAAAAGGCTGGTTTAGTTCAAATTTCAGATCCTGAAGTATTAATCCCAATTATTCATCAAGTCTTTGCAGATAATGAAGCTGCTGTGATTGACTTTAAGTCAGGAAAACGCAATGCTGATAAGGCCTTCACAGGTTATCTAATGAAAGCAACAAAAGGACAAGCTAATCCACAAGTTGCTCTGAAGCTGTTAGCGCAAGAATTAGCAAAATTAAAAGAAGAATAGAAATCAGCCTTTTGGCTGGTTTTTATTCGCTAATTTAGCACGAACACCTAGGGATAAATAATTAAGAAGCTAAGATATTTATCAGATGACTTTAACTACAGTGTTTAAGAAATAAAAATGAGGGGAAAAATGACTAAAAAAGAAAAAGGAACAATGATGACCTTAGCTGCCGGACTAGCATGGGGCATTTCTGGAATTAGTGGTCAATACTTGATGTCGCACGGAGTACACGTTAACCTTTTGACTTCTTTACGATTGTTGATAACAGGTATCTTTCTCTTGTCTTTAGCTAGATCAAAACAAAAGGAACATTTAGTAGCAGCGTGGAAACAGCCAAAATTTTTAAAGCAGGTTTTACTTTTTTCTATATTTGGTTTAGTTTTAAACCAATATGCTTTTCTCAGAGCGATTCATTTAACAAATGCTGGAACTGCAACGGTTTTGCAATATATGGCACCAATACTTATTTTGAGTATTGTTTGTATCCTAAACAGACAAAGACCAACATCTTTTGAAATAATAGCAATTGCTATGGCAATTTTAGGAACCTATATGATTGCAACGCATGGAAAGTTAGGAAGTTTAGCTATCACACCGAAAGGATTAATGTGGGGGCTTGGTTCAGCCATTACTTATTCTATTTATATTTTATTACCTGTAAAACTTATTCATGAATGGGGAAGTACGATTGTTATTGGTTCAGGAATGTTTATAGGTGGGATTTTATTTAGTTTGGTGACAAAAGCGTGGCAATACCCCTTACAAATTAATGTGATGAGTATACTTGCTTATATTGGCATTATTGGTATTGGGACTATTTTTGCTTACACTTTTTTCCTTAAAGGGGTTAGTATTGTAGGTGCTGTCAAGGGTAGCTTATTAGCATCGGTAGAGCCAGTTTCTTCGGTATTTTTGACAGTACTTGTTTTAGGAGAAATTTTTTATCCAATAGATTTACTTGGGATGCTGTTTATTTTTCTTGCTGTAACTCTAATATCTTACAAAGATTTAATTGCATTGAAGAAAATGAAACGAGTAAAATAGTATCTTTTGGGGTTGAAACCCTAATTTAAAGGTCTTTAAAGACCTTTTTTCTTTACTCGCTATCTCTTGAGAATTATGGTAGAATGAATAGTAAAATATATTTTTTGGAGATGAAATTGAGTATAGATGATTATAGGCCGACCTTCGTGGTTGAGGCAGTTTATGATTTAAGAGCAGAAGATTTATTACGTCATGGCATTCGTGCGGTTTTAGTTGATTTAGATAATACACTCATTGCTTGGAATAATCCAGATGGTACTGCTGAGGTGCGTGCATGGTTAGATGAGATGACAACAGCGGATATTTCAGTTGTAGTAGTGTCTAACAACAATCATGCTCGCGTAGAACGTGCAGTATCACGTTTTGGTGTGGATTTTGTAAGTCGTGCGATGAAACCATTTACTCGTGGTATAAACATGGCAATTGAGCGTTATGGCTTTGATCGTGACGAGGTGATTATGGTTGGAGATCAATTGATGACAGATATTCGTGCTAGTCATCGCGCAGGAATAAAGTCCGTATTGGTAAAACCAATTGTTAAATCTGATGCTTGGAATACCAAGTTCAATCGCTTACGTGAACGTCGCGTTTGGAAAAAAATAGAAGAGAATTACGGTAAAATCGTATATCAAAAAGGAATTTAATGGAAGAGTTATTTTGTATTGGCTGCGGAGCCAGGATTCAAACTGAAAATAAAGATGCTGCTGGCTATACACCTCGTGCAGCACTTGAAAAAGGTTTAGAGACAGGAGAATTATACTGTCAGCGTTGTTTCAGATTGCGCCACTATAATGAGATTACTGACGTTCATATCACTGATGATGAATTTTTGAAATTACTACATGAGGTTGGAGATAGTGATGCCCTTGTGGTGAATGTCATTGATATTTTTGATTTCAATGGTTCAATTATTCCTGGTCTTAGTCGTTTCGTTGCAGGAAACGATGTTCTTTTAGTAGGAAATAAAAAAGATATTCTTCCCAAATCGGTTAAAGATGGAAAAGTAACACAATGGTTAACTGAAAGAGCTCATGAAGAGGGCCTTCGTCCTGTTGATGTCATCTTGACAAGTGCCCAAAATCATCATGCTATTAAGGATTTGATTGATACGATTGAAAAGTATCGTCATGGTCGAGATGTTTATGTTGTTGGGGTTACTAATGTTGGAAAGTCAACTCTTATTAACGCTATTATTCGTGAAATCACTGGTAGTCGTGATGTTATTACGACCTCACGTTTCCCAGGTACAACATTAGATAAAATAGAAATACCTCTTGATGATGGTAGCTATATTTTTGATACTCCGGGTATTATTCATCGTCATCAAATGGCTCATTATTTGACAGCAAAAAATCTTAAATATGTTAGTCCTAAAAAAGAAATAAAACCCAAAACTTATCAGCTTAATTCAGAACAAACATTATTCTTGGCTGGCCTAGCACGTTTTGATTTTATTTCTGGTCAAAAACAAGGTTTTACGGCATATTTTGATAATAACCTGAATTTACACCGCACCAAACTAGTTGGAGCAGATGAATTTTACACTAAACATGTTGGAAAATTATTGACACCACCAACAGGTAAGGAAGTTTCAGATTTTCCTAAATTAGTTCGTCATGAATTTACAATCAAAGATAAAATGGATATTGTTTATTCGGGTCTTGGTTGGATACGTGTGAAATCAGAAGCAGAAAATCCAGTAGTAGTAGCTGCTTGGGCTCCAGAAGGCGTGGCAGTTGTTTTACGCAAAGCTTTAATTTAATAACTAAATTAACCAGCAACATATGACGATTTTTCATCTAATTTAACTGATGATACAGTCATAACCCTATAATAGATAAAAAGGAAACTAATATGTTAACATCTAAACAACGTGCTTTCTTAAAATCAGAAGCACATTCTATGAAACCCATTATTCAAATTGGGAAAAATGGGTTAAATGATCAAATCAAAACAAGCGTACGTAATGCACTCGATGCACGTGAGCTAATCAAAGTAACCCTTTTACAAAATACCGATGAAGATATCCACGATGTCGCTGAAGTTCTGGAAGATGAAATTGGCTGCGATACTGTCCTTAAAATAGGACGTATCTTGATTCTTTATAAAGAGTCAGTGCGCAAAGAAAATCGTAAAATTTCAGTTAAAGTAAAAGCAGTAAAATCAAACTAAACTACAATAGATTAAGAAATAGAGTATAGAACTAAAAAACGATTTACCTAAGTTACACTTCCGTATGATAGCTGATCATGATAATCAGTGTTTGTTTTTTTAGAGATACTACTTGTTCATGGAGGAATTATGGCACTCGAATTGCTAACACCATTTACAAAAGTTGAATTAGAAGAGAAAAAGCGAGATACTAACCGAAAACAAATTGGAATTATGGGAGGAAATTTTAACCCTGTTCATAACGCCCACCTTGTTGTTGCAGATCAAGTACGTCAGCAATTGTGTTTAGACCAAGTTCTGTTGATGCCTGAATTTCAGCCACCACATATTGATAAAAAAGAGACAATTGATGAACAGCATCGTCTCAAGATGCTTGAATTAGCAATAGAAGGCATTGATGGTTTATCTATTGAACCAATTGAAATTGAACGTAAAGGTATCAGCTATACATACGATACGATGAAGCTTCTAATTGAAAAAAATCCAGATGTTGATTATTATTTCATTATTGGGGCAGATATGGTGGAATATCTACCTAAGTGGCATCGTATTGATGAACTTGTTAAAATGGTGCAGTTTGTTGGTGTTCAACGTCCAAAATATAAAGCTGGTACATCATATCCCGTTATTTGGGTGGATCTGCCATTGATGGATATCTCATCAAGTATGATTCGTCAATTTATTAAAAGTAATCGTCAGCCCAACTATTTACTGCCTAGAGAGGTATTAGATTATATCAGGAAAGAAGGTCTTTACAAATGACCTACAAAGATTACACAGGTTTAGATCGGACTGAACTTTTGAGTAAAGTGCGTCATATGATGTCCGACAAACGCTTTAATCATGTGTTAGGAGTAGAGCGTGCTTCAATAGAGTTAGCAGAACGGTATGGTTATGATAAGGAAAAAGCGGGTCTAGCTGCTTTATTACATGATTATGCTAAGGAACTATCTGATGATGAATTTCTTAGATTAATTGATAAATACCAACTAGATCCCGACCTAAAAAAATGGGGTAATAATATTTGGCATGGTCTTGTTGGTATTTATAAAATACAAGAGGATCTAGCTATCAAAGATCAAGATATTTTAGCTGCTATTGCAAAACATACTGTTGGTTCAGCTCAAATGTCCACATTGGATAAAATCGTTTATGTAGCAGATTACATTGAACACAATCGAGATTTTCCAGGAGTTGAAGAAGCTCGTGAGTTAGCGAAAGTTGACCTTAATAAAGCAGTAGCTTATGAGACTGCTAGAACAGTCGCCTTTTTAGCAAGTAAGGCTCAGCCTATCTATCCTAAAACGATTGAAACCTATAATGCTTATATACCTTATCTCGACTAATTCTTTTATTGAAATAATGGTCATGATAGGTTTGGCGATGCAGTGGTCATTTTGGAGGAAAGTATGACTTGTGCACTTTTACTAATTGATATCCAACAAGGTATTATGGATAAGAAACCAAAGCATTTAACAAATTTTGCAGAGCTTTTAGATGATTTACTTTTAAGTGCCAAAGGTTCTAATTGTGAAGTGATATGGATAAGGCATCATGATAAGGAATTGCCTCAAGGTTCTCCACAGTGGGAGATTTGGGAACAGCGACATCTTGTGACGCATCACAAAATAATTGATAAAACTTACAATAGTTGTTTTAAAGATACTCATTTACATGATTACTTGCAAAGTAAGCATATTAGTCAATTAATCATGATGGGGCTTCAAACAGAATACTGTTTTGATACATCAGTAAAAGTTGCTTTTGAATATGGTTATAATATCTTTATTCCATAAGGTGGACACCTAACATTTGATACACCAACTTTAAGTGGGGATTCTATTAAAAAACATTACGAGAATATTTGGCATCATCGTTTTGCGACAATGGTAGCAAAAGATAGCTTATTGAAATTAATAAACGAGGAATAAAATGACAGAAAAAGACTTACTACAGCTAGTCGTTAAGGCTGCAGATGAAAAACGAGCAGAAGATATTGTAATTTTAGATTTACAGCCTGTAACGAGTGTTGCAGATTACTTTGTGATTATGAGTGCAAGTAATAGTAGGCAGTTAGAAGCAATCGCAGACAATATCCGTGAACAAGTAAAAGGAAATGGTGGGGATGCTAGCCACCTTGAAGGCGATAGTAAAGCTGGTTGGGTACTTCTTGACCTCAATAGCGTCGTGGTTCATATCTTCTCTGAAGATGAGAGACAGCACTATAACCTTGAAAAACTTTGGCATGAAGCACCATTGCTTGATGCTGAAGACTTTATGACAGAATAAAGCTAAGCAGTCTTGGGACTGCTTTTTGAGAGATGTAATATCAAGAAAGATTTGAGAACTATTATATGGCAACGTATGAAACTTTTGCAGCTGTTTATGATGCTGTCATGGATGATACTTTATATGATAAATGGACTGATTTTTCACTTCGTCATTTTCCAAAAGGTAAGAAAAAACTTTTGGAATTAGCATGCGGTACAGGAATTCAGTCTGTTCGATTTGCACAAGCTGGTTATGCTGTTACAGGACTTGATCTTAGTGGCGATATGCTGAAACTTGCCAAAAAACGTGCAACTTCTGCTCACCAAAGTATCCAGTTTATTGAAGGAAATATGTTAGATTTATCTAATGTAGGTAAATATGATCTCATCACGTGCTATTCAGACTCTATTTGTTATATGCAAGATGAAGTCGAGGTTGGTGATGTTTTTATCGAAGTCTATAAGGCCTTAGAAGAAAATGGCGTCTTTATTTTTGATGTTCATTCGACTTATCAAACAGATAAAGTATTTCCTGGTTATTCTTATCATGAAAATGCAGATGACTTTGCTATGGTGTGGGATACTTATGAAGATGATGCACCTCATTCTATTGTCCATGAATTAACATTTTTTGTTCAAGAAGAAGATGGTCGATTTACACGTCATGATGAAGTTCATGAAGAGCGTACTTATGATATTTTGACTTATGATATTTTACTTGAACAGGCAGGTTTTAAAGATGTTAAGGTGTATGCAGATTTTGAAGATAAAAAACCAACTGCAACTTCTGCTCGCTGGTTTTTTGTAGCTCATAAATAAGTAATAATTTGGAGGTAAAAAGATGATAATATTCTTATACGCTTGTCTGATGATATTTGGGATACTTTATATTATTGAACGTCGGGTAAGTCAGAAAAAGTCTAAAGTTATTTTGGAATTATTGATGAACCCTAAACTTCATTTGGATTTATTATCGGCATTAAAACCATTTGAAAAAGAAACAGATCGTCTCATATACCTTCGTAAAACTTATCACCTAGATATTATTGATGCTGTTACTTTAAATAATCAATTGAAAGAGAAAGAAGTATGACAGTTACAGGAATTGTTGCTGAATTTAATCCCTTTCATAATGGCCATAAGTACCTTTTAGAACAAGCTCAAGGAATAAAAGTAATAGCCATGTCGGGTAATTTTATGCAACGTGGTGAGCCGGCGATTGTAGATAAATGGACCCGTGCCCAGATGGCACTAGAAAATGGTGCTGATTTAGTGGTTGAACTCCCTTTTCTGGTTTCGGTACAGTCAGCGGATTATTTCGCTAGTGGAGCTGTGTCTATCCTGGCACGATTAGGTGTGGATAACTTATACTTCGGTACCGAAGAAATGCTTGATTATGACCGTATTGGGGATATTTATGTGAATAAAAAAGAGGAGATGGAAGCTTTTTTGAAAAAACAATCGGATTCTCTTTCCTATCCACAAAAAATGCAAGCTATGTGGCAAGAATTTGCAGGGATTGCATTTTCGGGACAAACCCCAAATCACATTTTAGGTTTAGCCTACACCAAAGCAGCTAGCCAAAATGGTATTCGATTAAATCCGATACAACGTCAAGGAGCTGGTTATCATTCATCAGAAAAAACAGAGATATTTGCTTCTGCAACAAGTCTTCGTAAACATCAATCTGATCGTTTCTTTGTAGAAAAAGGTATGCCTAACAGTGACTTGTTTTTGAATAGTCCACAAGTAGTTTGGCAAGATTATTTTAGTTTACTCAAGTATCAGATAATGACGCATTCTGATTTGACACAAATTTATCAAGTGAATGAAGAGATAGCCAATCGTATAAAAAGTCAAATTCGTTATGTGGAGACTGTGGATGAGTTAGTTGATAAAGTCGCAACTAAACGGTATACCAAAGCAAGAATTCGACGTTTATTAACCTATATCTTGATAAATGCTGTGGAAAGTCCTATACCAGATGCTATTCATGTCTTAGGTTTTACACAAAAAGGTCAACAGCATTTAAAGTCTGTGAAGAAGTCTGTGGATATCGTGACGAGGATTGGTTCACAAACGTGGGATAGTTTGACACAACGAGCAGATTCTGTTTATCAGATGGGAAATGCTAATATAGCAGAGCAAACATGGGGACGTATCCCTTTTCATCAACCTGTTAGTCAAAGTGACCTTTGATTTAAGCTTTATAAATTAATCATCACAAAATAATATTTTTCTCTTGACCCTTACTTAACGTTATACATTATACTCTTTTTAGAGAGGTTATTATGAAAACAGTTAAAGAAATAAGTCACATTTCTGGTGTTAGTGTGCGCACACTTCATTATTATGATGAAATAGATTTGTTACCTCCTTCATTTGTAGGAGAGAATGGTTATCGTTACTATGATGATGAATCACTGATTAAGTTACAAGAAATTTTGTTATTTAAGGAACTGGAATTTCCTCTTAAAAAAATAAAAGAGATAATGGATAGTCCAAATTATGATCGTAATCAAGCACTTCTTGATCAAATTAGGTGGCTGGAAATAAAGAAACAGCGACTAGAAGAAGTAATTGAACATGCAAAGTCTATCCAGAGGGGTAAAAATATGTCAGATTTTACAGCTTATAATCAAGAAGAATTAGAAGCATTTCAAGAGGAAGCTAGAACACGCTGGGGGGATACAGATAGTTACAAAGAATTTGAAAATAGCCATAGTAAGAATGATTTTTCAATGATTTCACAAGCTATGAGTCAGATTTTTAAAGACTTTGGACAGTTGAAAGAACTTTCTCCGACAGATGAGAAAGTTCAAAAACAAGTTCAGATTTTACAAGATTATATCACAGCTCAGTTTTACAACTGCACTAACGATTTATTAGCAAGTCTTGGAATAATGTACATCCAAGATGAGCGTTTCCAAAAGTCTATTGATAATTGGGGAGGCCAGGGAACAGCATTATTTGTTTCTAAAGCTATAGATAGCTATTGTCATTAGGCTATATTTTAGGTTTGCAATGAAATGATAGGAATCAAGGAACAGTAGATATTATTAAAAATGTCAGACTCTTATCTAAATTTTTGACAGTAAGGAGCAAAAAGAGTAGACTGTAGGCATAGAAAGGTAGGTATCGTTATGAAAGGATTTCATGGGAATATCGAAAAATTGACACTAGGAAATACAAATTTCCGCCAAGTCCTCTATACCGCAGAACATTGTCAACTCGTTTTAATGACACTGCCTGTTGGTGGAGAAATTGGTAGCGAGATTCATGCAGAAAATGATCAGTTTTTCCGTTTTGAAGCTGGTCATGGTAAGGTTGTCATTGATGGTAATGAATATGAAGTTGCAGATGGAGACGCTATAATAGTTCCGGCAGGTGCTGAACATAACGTAATTAACACTTCTGAAACTGAGATGTTAAAACTCTATACAATTTACAGTCCAGCTCATCACAAAGATGGTATTATCCGTGCCACAAGAGAAGAAGCCGAAGAAAATGAAGAAGATTTTGATGGAGTTACTACTGAAACTAAATAATACTAGACTAAAAAGCGCTATGTCAATAGCGCTTTTTAGCTTAATAGTAGTCATTTCTTGGAGAATATAAATAGTAATTTAGGAAGTAATGTTAATAACCGAGCTTTTAAGGAAACGTTAAGTAAGGGCGGTTATACTATAAACATCCTAAACTTTTTTCATAAAATCTCCAGAAAGAACACTAAGTATTTTGGTGTTTTTTCTATTTTGAAAGCATACTGCAACTACGAAAAACCAGAAAGTTAATACTTTCTGGTTTTTTAGTTAAATTAAAGTTAAAGCAATATTGTATAAGATAGCCCCAAGGACACCGCCGATAATTGGACCTACAACTGGAATCCAAGCGTATGACCAATCTGAGTCACCCTTATTTTCAATAGGTAAGATAGCATGCATAAGACGAGGCCCTAGGTCACGTGCAGGGTTAATAGCATAACCAGTTGTTGGACCAAGAGAGAATCCTACTGCGAAAATAACTATACCAACGATAATTGGACCAAGACCTGCTGCAACTTTACTAGGACCAATTGCCATAATTGTAATCACAAGAATAGCAGTACCGATAATTTCACCAAGGAGATTCGATGGTGTATGGCGGATAGCGGGTCCGGTTGAGAAGCTGGCAAGGATAAGTCCACTATCTTTTGTTTCTTTCCAATGAGGATAATAGTGTAACCATAAAATAGTTGCCGCAACCATTGCTCCTAACATCTGTGCAATGATAAAGGGGATAACTTGTCCCCAAGAAATTGCTCCAATAGAAGCCATTGCTAATGTGACTGCTGGATTTAGATGAGCGGGACTGAATAATCCAGAAACATAAACAGCAACGGTACAAGCAATTCCCCAACCAAAAACAATAGCAGTCCATCCAGTTCCTTCTTCTTTGGTTTTACTGAGCACATTTCCTGCAACTACGCCATCCCCAAGAAGAACCAAAATAAATGTTCCTAAAAATTCCCCAAGAAATTGAGTCATAATATCTCCTTATTTATTGATAGTTAATTCAGCTAATTGTGATTGAATACTATCCAGGTCAGCACCTGCCTGTAGAAGAGCAGCAGCGGTGTAAGCTCCCTCCACTACTGGGACAGAGTTAATGATAATATTTTTTTCTGAAAAATCAGCTACTAACTCTAAATTCATTTTTGCTGAACCTAAATCAAAGAAAGCTAATAACGTCTTTTTATCATTTTGCTCTACAATCTGTTGAACTTGATCAAAAGAAGTACCAATCTCACCATCTTCTGTTCCACCCACGTAAGTTATTGAGACATCCTTTGCTACCTCTGAAATAAGATCAACAACTCCTTGAGCAATATTTTTAGAGTGAGAAACAACAATAATACCAATATCAGACATTAGACACCTCCAACTTCTAGTAATGCTTTAAATAATAATCCTGAAGAAAATGATCCTGGATCAATGTGTCCTACTGAGCGTTCTCCAACATAAGAAGCGCGTCCTTTTGTTGCTTTCATCCCTTTTGTAGCATCTACTAAGGAATCGATACGGTCTTCAGTCAATTCATTTTTTTCAATCGCTTCAATAACACCGTGCCAAACATCAACCATTGTTTTTTCATTAAGTTCAGCTTTACCACGTTTTTGAATCATTTCAAGTCCTGCGCCAAGTGCCTCTGAAATGGTACTTTCACTCTGTTCAGCTTTTGTAATTCCCATAAATGCAGAACCATAGAGTGGTCCAGATGCTCCGCCTACTTTGCTTAAAAGTTGCATAGATACGGTTTTGAAAACATCGGCAGCACTACTAAATTCATTGTTATCAAGGTTTTCAATAACAGCAGTCATACCACGCGCCATATTGCCACCATGGTCGCCATCACCTATTGGAGTATCTAGTTCGGATAAATAGTCCTTGTTAGATTGAATTTTTTGGTTAAAAGTGTGCATCCATTCTATTGCAGTTTTTACTTCCATAAGAGTTCCTTTCTTTTATTCTAATTAACAGGAATGATTACCAAGCAATGGTTGTAACGTCACTATTAAGTGCTTCTAACCACTCTTGATTTTCCAGTTTAATCAAGGTTAGTGATAAACCAGCCATATCAATTGAAGTCATATAGTTACCAAGTTTTTTGTAATTCACTTCAATGCCTTTATCCTCAAGGAGTTTGGCAACATCGTTAGCAAAGACATATTGTTCCATAAGTGGGGTTGCACCCATACCGTTAATAAGGACACCATATTTTTCGCCAGATTTAGCATCGAACGATTCAATTAATTTATCAACTAATTCTGTCGCTAAAGCCTTTGAAGGTTGCATTTTTTCTTTACGATAACCTGGTTCACCATGAATACCGATACCAAATTCAATTTCATCTTCTGCAAGAACAAATCCTGGCTTGCCTACTTCAGGAACAGTAGCCCCGCTTAGTGCAAGTCCAACAGTGTGAATGTTTGGTACTAATTCATCAGCAATAGCTTTGATTTCCTGAAGTGATTTGCCATGACGAGCAGCATGTCCTAGAATTTTATGGACAAGTATCGTACCAGCTACACCACGTTTTCCTTGTGTGTAAAGACTGTCTTCGACTGCAATATCATCATCAACGACCACACTTGCAACGTCAATGCCTTCCATTTCAGCCATATCTTGTGCCATTTCAAAGTTCATGATATCTCCTGAATAATTTTTGATAACCATGAAAACTCCAGCTCCCTCATCAGCTTCTTTAATTGCTTCAAGAACTTGGTCAGGAGTTGGAGAAGTAAATACTGCACCACACACAGCTGCAGATAACATTCCTTCGCCTACGAAACCAGCATGTGAAGGCTCATGTCCACTTCCTCCGCCAGAAATAAGAGCCACTTTTCCTGACTTCTCTTCATTGCGAGCAATGATATCAAAACCTTCTACGCGATGTACTAAATCATTATGAACATATGCTAATCCATCTAGCATTTCAGTAACAACATCAGTTGGTTGATTGAGAATTTTTTTCATTTGGAAACTCCTTTTATGTTTAATTCTCTTTTATTATAAAATTTGTAAGCCTTTTCCGGAATGGACAGATTTTCTTGTTTGTCCGCTTTGTTAGGGTTTTCAATAATCATAAATCATGTTACACTAAACCATAATAAATCATCAGCAATTCAATATAAAATAAAGGAGAAATTATGACTTCTTCGCTTATTACTAAGAAAAAAATAGCCAAGTCATTTAAACGTTTATTTATTTCGCAAGCTTTTGACAAAATATCGGTGAGTGATATTATGGAAGATGCAGGTATTAGACGTCAAACATTTTATAATCACTTTGTTGATAAATATGCTTTATTAGAATGGATTTTCCAAACAGAATTAAGCGAACAAGTTACGGATAATTTAGACTATATCTCAGGTTTTCAGTTGTTATCAGAGTTGTTGACTTTTTTTAAAATGAATCAAGAATTCTATATTAAATTATTTCAAATTGAAGATCAAAATGATTTTTCTTCGTATTTTGAGTCTTACTGTGAGCAGTTAGTAGATAAGCTTCTTTCTGATTATAGTAAATCTAACTTTAATCAGAAAGAAAGAGTTACATTTATCAATTATCATAGTAAAGCCCTCTCTTATTTTATAAAATATGAGTTAATAAATAACTCAAAAGAAGAATTATTTAATAGGAAAGTCATTGAAAAAATTATCAGAACATCAATAGAAAATTATTAGGACAAAGATATGAGAAAAACAGAACATCATAAAATGGAATATGTTTTTGAAACAATAAAAGCAATCACTAAAACTAACCCTAAAGTAGAGCAAATAAAAGATTTGCCCGCTATTCATTATTTAGGGCAATCCGAACAAGTAATTCCGATTTTATCAGGAGGAGGCAGCGGACATGAGCCAGCTCACTTTGGATATGTTGGTGAGGGAATGCTATCGGCAGCGATTAGTGGTCCTATTTTTGTACCACCATGTGCTAGCGATATTCTAGAGACTATTAGATTTATCAATCGAGGCAAAGGTGTTTTTGTTATTATCAAAAATTTCGAAGCTGATTTGGAAGAATTTTCCCAAGCGATTGAACAGGCTCGTCAAGAAGGCATTCCAATCAAATACATCGTTTCTCATGATGACATCTCTGTTGAAACATCAAATTTTAAAATTCGTCATCGAGGCGTTGCTGGTACTGTGTTGCTACATAAAATTATTGGACAAGCTGCTTTAGAAGGAGCAAGCTTAGATGAATTAGAACAGCTAGGACTATCTTTGACAACTTCAATGGCTACTTTAGGTGTAGCAAGTAAGTCAGCCACTATTTTAGGTCAGCATCAACCTGTTTTTGATTTAGAAGAAGGTTACATCTCATTTGGAATCGGTATTCATGGTGAGCCAGGATACCGGACAATGCCTTTCGTGTCCATGGAACATTTGGCAAACGAACTAGTTAACAAATTGAAAATGAAATTACGTTGGCAAGATGGAGAAGCATTCATTCTATTGATAAATAATCTTGGAGGAAGTTCTAAAATGGAGGAATTACTTTTTACAAATGCTGTCATGGAATTTCTGGCTTTAGACGATTTACAATTACCTTTTATTAAAACAGGCCACCTAATTACAAGTTTAGATATGGCTGGTTTATCAGTTACCTTGTGTCGTGTAAAGGATAGTAGATGGATTGATTACTTAAAACATAAGACAGATGCTAGAGCTTGGTGATAGAATTTCCATTTTACCAATTGCTATCAAAGTGCTATAATAATAGAGTTAAAATTAAGATTGCTTGCCAATATGAGCCAGCAGGTTATTAAAAATGAAATCAAAGGAGATTTTCCAATGGGACGTAAGTGGGCCAATATTGTTGCTAAAAAGACTGCTAAAGATGGTGCTAACTCAAAAGTATACGCTAAATTCGGTGTTGAAATATATGTTGCTGCAAAGCAAGGTGAACCAGACCCCGAGTCAAACTCAGCTCTAAAATTCGTTTTGGACCGTGCTAAGCAAGCACAAGTTCCAAAGCATGTTATTGATAAAGCGATTGATAAAGCTAAAGGAAACACAGATGAAACTTTCGTAGAGGGACGCTATGAGGGTTTTGGTCCAAATGGTTCAATGATTATTGTGGATACTTTGACATCAAATGTTAACCGTACGGCAGCAAATGTACGTACTGCTTACGGTAAGAACGGTGGCAATATGGGAGCCTCAGGATCTGTATCCTACTTATTTGATAAAAAAGGTGTCATCGTTTTTGCTGGTGATGATGCTGACACTGTCTTCGAACAATTACTTGAAGCGGATGTAGACGTAGATGATGTTGAAGCAGAAGAGGGAACAATAACAGTTTATACCGCCCCAACAGATCTTCATAAAGGTATCCAAGCACTTCGCGATAATGGTGTAGAAGAATTCCAAGTTACTGAACTTGAAATGATTCCTCAATCAGAAGTAGTATTGGAAGGTGATGACCTTGAAACTTTTGAAAAGCTTATTGACGCACTCGAATCAGATGATGATGTTCAAAAAGTTTATCATAATGTAGCAGATTTCTAAAAAATAAAACCGTAGTATTAATACTATGGTTTTTATTTTTGTGAGAGTTGATAGGTATTGTTAAAGAAGTGATAGGTAAAAAATATTATTCAAAAAGTTTTTTTAGGTGTAAAATGATAATTATTAGACAGTTATTGGTTGATGAGGGAGCAAAATGTTAACAAAGCCTATTGTTGGTATTACAGGAAATGAAAGAGAAATGTCAGATATTCCAGGTTATTATTATGATTCGGTATCTAGGCATATTTCGGAAGGGGTTAAAAATGCAGGCGGGTTACCAGTTATTCTACCAATAAGTGAAGCAGAAAGTGCCAAAGCTTATGTTGAGATGATAGATAAGCTGATCATATCTGGTGGCCAAAATGTTTTACCATCCTATTATGGTGAAGAGAAGATAATTGAGAGTGATGATTATTCACTTGCGCGTGATATTTTTGAATTTGCATTAGTCGACGAAGCGTTGAAACAAAATAAACCAATCTTTGCGATTTGCCGTGGCATGCAGTTAGTAAATGTGGCACTTGGTGGTACACTTAATCAATCTATTGATAATCACTATCAAGAGCCTTACATTGGATTTGCTCATTATTTAAATGTGGAAAAAGGGAGTTTTCTAGAAGGCTTTATATCAGGTGATTTTAAGATCAATTCTCTTCATAGACAAAGTGTTAAACTGTTAGCTGAAGGTCTGATAGTTAGTGCTAGAGATCCTAGAGATGGGACAGTAGAAGCTTATGAAAGTCGAACAGAACAATGTATTATAGGTGTTCAATGGCATCCAGAATTAATGCTTCACCAAATTGAAAACCAAACCTTATTTGGTTATTTTGTTAATGAAACGTAGCATCCATATAATAGCAAAAACTCTCAGATGCTAGAAGATAAGTGTTAGTTAAAAACTTAAAGATGTTATGATGTCGTGTACAATTAAAGAGGAGAAAAAAGATGACAATAAAAAAAGTGTTAAGTGTAACAGGAATTATTTTAGTGACAGTAACGTCTCTAGCTGCGTGTAGCTCAAAATCTCATACTACTAAGACGGGCAAAAAAGAAGTTAATTTTGCAACTGTCGGAACAACGGCACCTTTTTCTTATGTAAAGGATGGGAAACTGACTGGCTTTGATATTGAAGTAGCCAAAGCTGTTTTTAAAGGTTCAGATAACTATAAAGTCACTTTTAAAAAAACAGAGTGGTCATCGGTATTTACCGGTATTGATTCAGGAAAGTTTCAAATGGGTGGAAATAATATTTCTTATTTATCAGAGAGATCTCAAAAATATTTATTTTCATACCCAATAGGCTCTACTCCTTCAGTTTTAGCAGTTCCTAAGAATAGTAACATCAAAGCTTATAATGATATTACTGGTCATAAAACACAGGTTGTCCAAGGAACGACAACTGCCAAGCAATTAGAAAATTTCAATAAAGAGCATCAGAAAAATCCTGTTACTCTAAAATATACTAATGAAAATATTACACAGATTCTAACGAATTTGAGTGATGGAAAAGCTGATTTTAAACTTTTTGATGGACCAACTGTTAACGCTATCATAAAGAATCAAGGTCTCACGAATTTAAAAATCATCCCTTTGACTATGAGAGATCAGCCTTATATTTATTTCATCTTTGGTCAGGATCAAAAAGACTTGCAAAAGTATGTGAATAATCGCCTTAAACAATTACGTAAAGATGGGACACTTTCAAAAATAGCTAAAGAATACCTTGGAGGTGATTACGTACCAAATGAGAAAGATCTCGTTACTCCTAAGGAGAAGTAGTAATAAAAAACTAAGGAGATGTCAATCCTTAGTTTTTTTGTTATATAGTTTAAAACTATAACAAGAGACAGTTTATAACAATTTGATTCTAATAACTTCCTATGGGATAATATCTTTATCACAAAAATTGAGGGAATTTATTATGAAGTTAAAACATATTGTCTTAGGATTAGCCTTAACAACACTTTTAGGAGTCACATTTAGTAATCAAGAAGTTTCAGCAAGCTCAACTTCAAGTAAAGTTGTTAAAGTTGGTGTTATGACCTTTTCTGATACTGAAAAAGCACGTTGGGATAAAATTGAAAAGCTAGTAGGCGATAAAGCTAAAATCAAATTCACAGAATTTACAGATTATACACAACCAAATCAAGCAACAGCTAATAAGGATGTGGATATCAATGCCTTTCAACATTACAATTTCTTAGAAAACTGGAATAAGGAAAATAAGAAAAACTTAATTCCACTTGAAAAGACTTACTTAGCTCCAATTCGTATCTATTCTGAGAAGGTAAAATCTCTTAAAAAATTGAAAAAAGGAGCCACTATTGCAATTCCAAATGATGCAACAAATGGTAGCCGTGCATTGTATGTCCTTCAGTCAGCAGGTTTAATCAAATTGAATGTTTCTGGTAAGAAGGTTGCAACAGTTGCTAATATCACATCTAATAAAAAGGATATTAATATTCAGGAGTTAGATGCGAGTCAAACACCACGTGCACTCAAAGATGTAGATGCAGCTATTATTAATAATACATACATTGAGCAAGCTAATTTAAAACCTTCAGATGCTATCTTTGTTGAGAAATCAGATAAAAATTCAAAACAATGGATTAATATCATTGCGGGACGTAAAAATTGGAAAAAGCAAAAGAACGCTAAAGCTATCCAAGCTATCTTGGATGCTTATCACACAGATGAAGTGAAAAAAGTTATCAAAGATACTTCAGCTGATATTCCACAATGGTAACGTGAATTGACTGTATAAGTTTAACAGGGAATCCTAATAGGATACAACTTATCAGCCATATAGCCATAAAGGGCCTGGGACGAATACAATGTGCCAGGCTCTTGGATTGTTTTTGAAAGAAGGTGGTTGAAAGATGACTTTAACAAACGAAGAAAATCAAATTCAAAAGTTTCTATCTGATACTATTGTTCAGGATGATATCAATATTTTAAGAGATTTAATTGCAATTAAGTCAATTTTTGCTCAGAAAGTTGGTTTAAATGACTTAGCAAGCTATCTTGGAGAAGTTTTCAGAAAAGCTGGCGCAGAAGTCATTATAGATGACAGCTATAGCGCTCCCTTTATCGTGGCAAATTTCAAATCATCAAAAGTAGATGCTAAGCGTATTATTTTTTACAATCATTATGATACTGTACCAGCAGATGAGGTAGAACAGTGGACTGAGGACCCTTTTACACTTTCACTTCGATATGGTAAGATGTATGGACGTGGTGTAGATGATGATAAAGGTCACATTACCGCACGTTTATCAGCAGTTAAAAAATATTTATCAAGACACAAAGGGGAACTTCCTCTAGATATCACTTTTATTGTGGAAGGAGCGGAGGAATCAGCTTCAGTAGGCCTTGATTATTATTTAGAAAAGTATCAAGAGCAGCTACAAGGAGCTGATTTGATCGTGTGGGAAGATGGCCCTAAAAATCCTAAAGGACAGTTGGAAATTGCTGGTGGAAATAAAGGCATTGTCACTTTTGATTTATCAGTAAGTTCAGCGGATGTTGATATTCATTCATCCTTTGGTGGGGTTGTTGATTCCTCGACATGGTATTTAATTCAAGCCCTCAATACGTTAAGGGATAACAAAGGTCATATATTGGTAGAAGGTATTTATGATAAAGTTATTCCGCCTACTAAGAGAGAGTTAGAATTAGTTGAAAAATATTCTTATAGATCTGCAAAGGCGCTAGAAGATGCTTACCAATTAGTTTTGCCCAGTTTAGCAGATAGTCATAAAACTTTTTTGAGAAAGCTTTATTTTGAACCTTCTATAGCCATTGAAGGTATAACCTCAGGTTATCAAGGTGAAGGCGTCAAAACAATTTTACCTGCTTATGCTAAATGTAAAGCAGAGGTTAGGTTAGTGCCAGGGTTAACCCCGAAAGGTGTACTAGATTCAATACAAAATCATTTGAAAGAGAATGGCTTTAATGACATTGAGCTAACCTATACCCTTGGTGAAATGTCTTATCGTAGTGATATGTCAGCGCCATCTATCCTAAAAGTTGTTGATTTAGCTGAGCAATTTTATCCAGAAGGGGTATCTCTGTTACCTACCTCACCAGGTACAGGACCAATGTATTTAGTTCATCAAGCTCTAAGAGCGCCAATTGCAGCTTTTGGCATAGGACATGCCAATAGTCGAGACCATGGCGTTGATGAAAATGTTAGTATTGCTGATTATTACACCCATATTGAATTAGTGGAGGCTTTAATAGAATCATATGAGTAAAGAACCAATTATTAAATTAGACAACATTGATGTTACTTTCCACCAAAAGAAACGTGAGATTAATGCTGTTAAAGATGTTACTATCCATATTAATCAAGGTGATATATATGGAATTGTCGGTTATTCAGGAGCCGGAAAATCTACCCTTGTTCGTGTTATTAATTTGCTACAAGAACCTTCAGCAGGTAAAATTACTATTGATGACCAAGTTATTTACGACAACAAGGTGACACTGACTAGCACACAATTACGCGAACAGCGCCGTGAAATTGGAATGATTTTTCAACATTTTAACCTAATGTCACAGTTGACAGCAGAACAGAATGTAGCTTTTGCTCTTAAACATTCAGGTTTATCAAAAGAGGCGAAAGCAGCTAAGGTTACTAAATTATTAGAACTTGTTGGATTATCCGATCGTGCTCAAAACTATCCTTCACAATTATCAGGAGGGCAAAAACAGCGTGTTGCCATTGCGCGTGCATTGGCTAACGATCCTAAAATCTTAATTTCAGATGAGTCTACCTCTGCACTTGACCCTAAAACAACAAAACAAATACTTGCCCTTCTCCAAGATCTGAATAAAAAATTGGGACTTACGATTGTTTTGATTACACATGAGATGCAAATTGTCAAAGACATTGCTAATCGCGTTGCTGTTATGCAAAATGGTAAATTGATTGAAGAAGGATCAGTTTTAGACATTTTTTCACATCCTAGAGAGAGTCTTACACAAGATTTTATAAAAATAGCTACTGGGATTGATGAGGCAATGCTTAAGATTGAGCAACAAGAAGTTGTCAAAAATCTACCATTAGGTAGCAAATTAGTTCAACTGAAATACGCTGGGCATAGCACGGATGAGCCGCTTTTAAATCAAATTTATAAAGAATTTGAAGTAACTGCTAACATCCTCTATGGGAATATTGAAATTTTAGATGGTATTCCAGTTGGAGAAATGGTAGTTATCTTATCAGGTGACGAAGAAAAATTAAGACAAGCCTGCCAAGCAATTACAGATTCGCAAGTTCAATTAACGTTATTGAAAGAAGGTGGTAAAGCATGATAGAGTGGATTCAAACACATTTACCAAATGTATATCAAATGGGTTGGGAAGGTGCTTACGGCTGGCAGACAGCTATTGTACAAACCCTTTATATGACTTTTTGGTCGTTCCTTATTGGAGGTTTAATGGGATTGTTAGGAGGTTTATTCCTTGTTTTAACTAGTCCTAGAGGAGTTATTGCTAATAAATTAGTATTTGGAGTTTTAGATAAAGTTGTTTCTGTTTTTAGAGCTCTGCCCTTCATTATTCTTCTTGCTTTGATTGCGCCAGTAACTCGCGTAATTGTAGGAACAACACTTGGTTCACCAGCAGCTTTGGTACCTCTTTCTTTGGCAGTTTTCCCATTTTTTGCTCGTCAAGTTCAAGTTGTTTTAGCTGAACTTGATGGTGGAGTTATTGAAGCTGCACAAGCCTCAGGTGGAACACTTTGGGATATTATTGTAGTTTATCTTCGTGAAGGTCTACCAGATTTAATTCGAGTATCAACGGTTACTTTGATTTCTTTAGTAGGTGAAACAGCTATGGCTGGCGCTATTGGTGCAGGAGGATTGGGTTCTGTTGCTATTACTAAAGGATATAACTATTCTCGTGATGATATTACTTTAGTAGCGACTATTCTGATTTTATTATTAATTTTCTTTATCCAATTTTTAGGTGATTTTTTAACACGTCGTTTGAGTCATAAATAAAAATGTGAGAAGGCTATTCTTCTCACATTTTCATTTGTTTAAAAATTATCAGGCTGGAGTAATATCGTTTTCGATGATAACTTTAAGAGTATTGTTTTCTTCAGCAGCTTTAAATACCTTATAAGCTTCCTCGATTTCAGATAGCTTGAAGTGATGTGTTACTAGTTGTGTTGCATCGATTTTGCCTGTCTCAAGAACTTCAAGGAGCATTTCAGTTGTATTAGCATTAACTAATCCAGTATTAAGGGTTATATTTTTTATCCATAAATCTTGGAGGTTAAATTCAACAGGTTTACCATGAACACCAACATTTGCGATATGTCCTCCAATAGAAACTACATTTTGACAAATATCAAATGTTGCAGGATAACCAACACATTCTAATACGACATCAACGCCACGGCCTTTGGTAATTTTATCAATTTCTTCTTTAACTTCTTGAGTAGACGTTGATAGAATGGTGTGTGTTGCACCAAATTTTTTAGAGGCTTCAAGTCGTTTTTGAGATAAATCAACCATAATAATTTTGGCAGGAGAATAGAATTGTGCAGTTAGTAAGGCAGATAGTCCAATTGGTCCAGCACCTACAATACAAACAGTATCACCTGGTTTAATGTGAGATGGTAAGACGCCGATTTCGTATGAAGTTGGTAAAATATCAGATAACATAACCAATGCATCGTCACAAACACCTTCAGGTGCATGATAAAGGCTACCATCTGCATGTGGAATATGAACATATTCTGCTTGAGTACCTTCAATAAGATGTCCTAAAATCCACCCGCCATCTTCACAATGTGAAGGCAACTGGTGCTTACAGTAATAGCAAGTATTACAGGCAGTGACACAAGAAATAATTACTTTATCTCCGACTTTAAAATGATTGACAGCAGAACCAACTTCTTCGACGATACCAATGCCTTCATGACCTAAAGTTGTTCCTGGTTTACAAGCAGGAACATCGCCACCAAGGATATGTAGATCAGTACCACAAATGGTTGTTTTGACAAGTCTTACAACCGCATCTGTGGGTTTTATTACTTGAGGTTTAGCCTTATCAGTAAGTGATAATTCATTAGCTGAAAGATAAGTTGCAGCTCTCATATTAGAGTTCCTCCAAAAATTATTTATTTTCAAGGCTATTATACCACCAAAAGAAAGCGGTTACAATAATTATTTTAAAATAAAAGCAGTAATTTTCGTACTGCTTTAAATTATTATGCTTTTACTTTTTTTAGAATAAGACCAACTAAGACACCACAAATTGCAAAACTAATCCATCCCATAGAATATTCACCTAAAGGAACAACTTTAGTAAAGAATGTGGTCAAAGCGGATGGAATGGTAAATAAACCAGTCATTTCGCCGAGTTTTGATAAGGCATCGTATAAAGCAGCGACAGCAGTGGCGGCAATAGAAGTTTGGTAGACAATGCGGCTACTTTCAAATTTTTGATCAAAAAAGACTAAGAAAATTAAGACTATAGTTAATGGATAGAGAAGGTAGAGAACTGGTAGTGACCAACGGATAATCTCTGATAAACCACCAAAATAGAACGTAATAGCAATTAAAGTAAAGAGTGTAGCCCAAGTAATGTGACTAATCTTTGGAAGTAATTTGTGGAAGTATTCCGCACAAGCAGTGATTAATCCAGTAGCTGTTGTTAAGCAAGCAAGGAAAATAGCCGTACCTAAAATAGCTTGTCCCACAATTCCTAAATAGAAGTTAGCTGATTGACTAAGAACATGCCCACCGTCTATTGGAGTATTATGAAGTAAGAAGGAACCATTTGCAAATTTAAACAAGCTTTGTGAAGTTGCACCAATACGTCCTACAAAAATATAAATAAAAGCTAAAAGAAATGTAGCGATAGCACCAGATTTAAGTGTCATAGAAGTAATTTCTTTTTTGGTAATTGCTCCGTACTGTTTACTTGCTTGAATAACGATAATAGCAAAAGCAATTGATGCAAGGGCATCCATTGTACCATAACCTTGAATCAGTCCTGCTAGGAATGGTAAATCCTTGAAAGCATCGCTGACATTCGTTGAAGCGTTATGTGGTGTTCCAACGATAGCAGCTGGATGGATGAGTGAGGCAATAATTAAAATACTAATAACAGTTAGTAAAAAGGGAGTTAGATATTTACCAATACGATCTACAATCTGACTAGGTCTAATAGCTAAGAAATAAGAAATACCAAAGAAAATTAAACCATAGATAATTTTGACTAAGGAGCTGTCGCCTAAGATAGGTTGAATACCAACTGAGAATGAGGTTGCCCCTGTTCGAGGAATGGCAAAGAAAGGTCCAATAGATAGGTATAGTGCTACTGCAAATAAAATAGCATATGTTTTAGAGACAGGTTTGGTGAAGCTTTCAACATCGGTTGCTCCTGAGTACGCCACAGCTGCAACACCAAGTAGGGGTAAAGTTACGCCTGTTAAGCAGAACCCAATGATAGCCCACGCCCAATTAGAACCAGAGTAGATACCTAAGTAGGCTGGATAAATAAGATTACCGGCTCCAAAGAACAGCGCAAAAAGCATCAAGCCGATAATGATATAAGTGTTTTTTAGTTTCATCAATGTACCTTTCTGTACAAAAAAATATTTTATTTTCGAAATTGATTGAATATTTCAAAAAGTAATTATATCAGAAAAATTTAGAATTCGTCAACCTCTAAAAAATAAAAAAGGTATTTGACGAATCTTTTTTTTTATCATATCATAGAGTTTAAGAATTTTTTAGGAGTTTAGTTATGAAACGATTTTTAAAAGCTTGGAGAAAAACAAGCTTGATAAAAAAAATAGCAATTGGAGTCGTTATTGGCTTATTCTTGGGTATTTTAGTCCCTAAAGCCTCTGCGATTGGTTTACTTGGTCAACTTTTTGTAGGAGGGTTGAAAGCTATTGCCCCTCTTTTAGTTTTCACTTTAGTTATTAGTGCCTTGTCGCAACATCGTGAGGGCGGTAAGACCAATATGTCAACGATAATTGGTTTGTATATCACTGCAACTTTTGCAGCGGCCCTAATCGCTGTTGTTGTGAACTATATTTTCCCTTTGACACTGATATTGAAAACGCCAGCAAAGACAGACTTATTACCTCCCAAGGGGATTTCAGAAGTCTTTCAATCTCTTTTATTGAAAATTGTTGATAATCCCATTCATGCCATCACCGAGGCCAATTATATGAGTATTCTATTTTGGGCGGTTATTTTTGGTTTGGCGATGCGAAGCAGTAATCAGCGTACAAAAGATTTAATGCAAACTTTTGCTGATGCTACTTCACAAGTTGTCAAATGGATTATCAATTTGGCCCCAATTGGTATTATGGGGTTGGTTTTCACTAGCATTTCAGAAAACGGTATTGGTATACTAGGTGATTATGGTCTTTTAATATTAGTTTTGGTGGGTACGATGTTATTTGTAGCTCTTGTCGTTAACCCAATCATTGCTTTTGTTATGATGCGTAAAAATCCTTACCCTCTGGTATTACGATGCTTGAAGGATTCAGGTATTACAGCTTTCTTTACACGTAGTTCTGCGGCGAATATTCCTGTTAATATGAGACTATGTGAGGATTTAGGATTAGATAAAGACACTTACTCAGTATCTATTCCGCTTGGTGCAACTATCAATATGGCTGGGGCAGCTATTACAATTAATATCCTGACTTTAGCAGCAGTAAATACTTTAGGAATTACTGTTGATTTTCCAACAGCTTTCTTATTAAGTGTGGTTGCTGCTGTATCAGCATGTGGAGCTTCTGGTGTAACTGGTGGTTCACTTTTATTGATTCCGGTGGCATGTAGCTTATTTGGTATTTCAAATGACGTTGCAATGCAAGTCGTAGGAGTTGGTTTCATTGTAGGGGTGATACAGGATTCGTGTGAGACAGCCTTAAATTCATCGACAGATGTTCTGTTCACGGCTGTAGCTGAAAAATCAGTTTTTGGAAAAAAATAAACTAATGAAGGTCTTAGGTATTCTATCTGAGATCTTTTTTTGGTATTTAATATTATTTTCAATCGTTTTTCAGTTCTTCTTGTCAATAAGGTTTCAAATCAGCTTGAAATATGATAAAATAAAACAGATTGTAAGTGACTGTTTAAGCTTGTTTTTCAGAGAGGTTTTTATGAATACAAACACAATAAAAAAGGTTGTAGCGACTGGAATTGGAGCTGCACTTTTTATCATTATAGGTATGCTAGTTAATATACCAACACCAATTCCAAATACTAATATTCAATTGCAGTATGCGGTTTTAGCATTATTTGCAGTTATTTATGGACCAGGAGTTGGTTTTTTTACTGGTTTTATCGGACACGCATTGAAAGATTCGATTCAATATGGTTCTCCGTGGTGGACTTGGGTTTTAGTTAGTGGTCTTTTAGGTTTGATGATAGGCTTTTTTGCTAAAAAATTAGCTATTCAATTATCTGGCATGACTAAGAAGGATTTGCTTCTATTTAATGTAGTTCAAGTTATTGCTAACCTTATAGGTTGGTCTGTCGTTGCACCGTATGGTGATATTTTCTTTTATAGCGAACCTGCAAGCAAAGTTTTTGCACAAGGTTTCTTATCAAGCCTTGTGAATTCCATTACTATTGGAGTAGGTGGTACGCTTTTGTTGCTAGCATACGCTAAATCACGACCACAAAAAGGTAGTTTATCCAAAGATTAGGATAAGAGAGTAATCTATGAAAGATTTTATTGAATGGAAGGATTTTACCTTTCAATATGACGTTCAATCTGAACCAACTTTAAAAGGGATTAACTTAAGCATTCCTAAAGGTGAAAAGGTCTTGATATTAGGACCTTCAGGGTCGGGGAAGTCAACGCTTGGTCATTGTTTAAATGGTATTATCCCAAATACTCATAAAGGCCAATATAGTGGTATTTTTACGATTAACCATAAAAATGCTTTTGACTTGTCAATATATGACAAGTCTCATTTAGTTTCTACGGTTTTACAAGATCCAGATGGCCAATTTATAGGATTGACAGTAGCAGAAGATATTGCTTTTGCATTAGAAAATGATGTTGTAGCACAGGAAGAAATGGCCTCTATCGTTGAAATGTGGGCAAAACGTTTAGAAATAGCTCCTCTTTTATCTAAACGTCCACAAGACTTGTCGGGAGGACAAAAACAACGGGTTAGTTTAGCTGGAGTTTTAGTAGACGATAGCCCAATTCTATTATTTGATGAGCCTTTGGCTAATCTAGATCCACAATCGGGACAAGATATCATGGCATTGGTTGACCGTATTCATCAAGAGCAAGATGCGACCACTATTATTATTGAACATCGATTGGAAGATGTTCTTTATGAGCGAGTAGATCGTGTAGTTCTTTTTAGTGATGGACAAATTATTTATAATGGGGAGCCGGATCAACTTTTAAAAACTAATTTTTTATCTGAATATGGTATTCGAGAACCACTGTATATTTCTGCCCTCAAAAATTTAGGATATGACTTTGAAAAACAAAATACAATGACGTCTATTGATGACTTTGATTTCAGTGAACTATTGATACCTAAAATGCGAGCATTAGATTTAGATAAACATACAGATAAATTATTATCAGTACAGCATTTGTCGGTGTCATATGATTTAGAGAATAATACTTTAGATAATGTTTCGTTTGATTTATATAAAGGTCAGCGGTTAGCTATCGTTGGGAAAAATGGTGCAGGTAAATCTACTTTAGCTAAAGCGTTATGTCAATTTATCCCTAATAATGCTACTCTAATTTATAATAATGAAGATGTCAGTCAAGACTCTATAAAAGAAAGAGCAGAACGAATTGGCTATGTTTTGCAAAATCCCAATCAGATGATAAGTCAAGCGATGGTTTTTGATGAAGTTGCTCTGGGTCTCCGTTTAAGAGGTTTTAGTGATAATGATATAGAAAGTCGAGTCTACGATATATTAAAGGTTTGTGGGCTCTACCAATTTAGGAATTGGCCTATATCGGCTCTATCATTCGGTCAGAAAAAACGTGTTACGATTGCTTCGATACTGATTTTAAATCCAGAAGTTATTATTTTGGATGAACCAACAGCTGGTCAAGATATGAAGCATTATACTGAAATGATGTCTTTCCTTGACAAACTAAGTTGTGATGGACATACCATTGTTATGATTACACATGATATGCAGCTTATGTTAGAGTATACAGATCGTGCAATTGTAATCGACAATGGTCTTATTGCTGCAGATGATCATCCTATTAATATCCTTTCAAATACAGAGCTTTTGAAAAAGACTCATTTAAAGAAAACGAGTTTATTTGCTTTAGCAGACAGATTAGGGATATCTCCACAGAAACTAACACAATGGTACATTGATAATCAAGGAGGTAAGAATGGCTAAACAATTAATTGGTTATCAAGAGGGTTATGGCTTTCTATACAGACTATCAGGTGCCAGTAAGTTACTATTTTTTATTTTAGTTTCTGTTGCTTGCATGACCACTTATGATACAAGATTTTTAATTCTTGTTTCATTGGGATCGCTAGTCTTATTTAGATTAGCAAAAATCAAATGGCAACAGGTGTCCTTTGTTATGACTTTAGTTGTTGTATTCGCTGTTTTAAATATTATAATGGTCTATCTTTTTGCTCCCCATTATGGTGATAAGATTTATGGTAGTTCTTCTTTATTGTTAAAAGGAATTGGCCCATATGATGTGACTAGCCAAGAGTTGTTTTACCTCTTTAATCTGATTTTAAAATACTTTTGTACAGTGCCTTTAGCTCTTTTGTTTTTGATGACAACTAATCCTAGTCAGTTCGCATCAAGTTTAAATCAATTAGGTTTATCATATAAAATAGCTTATGCTGTTAGTTTGACCCTTAGATACATACCTGATGTTCAAGAAGAATTTTATAAAATACGTCGAGCACAAGAGGCAAGAGGAATAGAATTATCAAAAAAATCGAACTTAGTGGCACGCATTAAGGGGAATTTACAGATTGTCACACCATTAATTTTTAGCTCTCTAGAACGTATTGATACAGTAGCAACTGCTATGGAACTTCGACGATTTGGTAAAAATAAAAGACGTACTTGGTACTCTAAGCAATCTTTGGAAAAAAGTGACATTGTCTTAATCATACTTGCTCTAGCTAGTCTGTTTGTAAGCCTTTATTTAATTCACCTTAATCATGGACGTTTCTATAACCCATGGCAATAAAAAACTGACCTTAATAGTCAGTTTTTTATTTTCTTTAGTTAAAGTATCCTAAATAGTCATAGCGTTGGAAGGCATCTGAGTTAGCGATAGCCACTAGAATAATACCTTCTTCAAGTGGACTATTGATTGGAACTTCGGTATCGACAGGTTTGTTTTTAGCTTTTCTGATACCTATGAGGTTAAGATCAAACTTGTGACGGATATTTAATTGTTCGACGGTTTTCCCTACCCATGATTTGGGAATTTTAAATTCAATGACAGAAATATCAGATTCAATCTGGAAGACATCTGTAATTTTATTTCTCATGAGGTTTGCAGCAACATTTTGCCCAGATTCTCGCTCCGGAGAGATAACCAAATCAGCACCAATTTCATAGAGTACTTCTTCGTATACAAGGTTTCGAGCTTTAGCAATAACTTGAGGGACGCCTAACTTTTTACAGTGCATTACGGCCAATACTGAGCTCTCTAAACTGTTTCCTGTAGCAATAATAACAGTATCACAGTCACTGATCCCAATGTGTTTTAGGAAAGCTAAATCAGTAATGTCTCCGATAGCTGCTTTTGTAACAACTTCAGCGACAGCTTGTACATTTTCAGGATTGCTGTCGATAGCAATAACATCTTGTTCAAAGTTACTTAGTTCTTGTGCGAGTGTTTGTCCAAATATTCCTAGACCAAGTACACCAATAATTTTTGTTTTCATAAAAGACCTTTTCTAACCTAGAATAATTTCTGTTTCAGCATAGTGAATTTCCTTCTCTTTTTTCTGAAGAATTGATAGCAGTACGGTAATTGGACCGACTCGACCAATAAACATGAGGAACATAATTACAATTCGACCGCCCAGAGTTAATTGATTGGTAGTATTCATTGTTACACCCACGGTTGCTAAGGCACTAGATGCCTCAAAGAAAAGAGAAAAAGGATCTATATGGGGATTGAGTTCCAGAAGAAGGAGATAGCCACTAATAAGTATGATAAAAAAGAAAGTTAAAATCGATAGTGTTTGTTTAATAATACTGGAAGGAATTGTTCGATAATGAAAAGTCACTTGGCTTTGGCCACTCAATTCAGCTTTAAATAATAAGAGTAAAATGGCGATAACAGTGACTTTAAATCCCCCTGCCGTTCCACCAGGAGCTCCTCCAATTAACATTTGGATAATATAAACAAGATTGGTTGCGAAATCAGTTTGGGTATAATCAATAGTTGAAAATCCAGCGGTACGCATCGTAACTGTTTGGAAAAAGCTGACCATTAGTTGTTTAGGTAGAGATAAATTAGCAATTGTTCTAAAATTTCCAAACTCTAATAACCAAGAAAGCAAAGTTCCTGTTAGTAAAATAATGGTTGTTGTTTTTAAAACCAGTTTAGAATGGTTGCTGAGGCGTTTTGGAAATGTCTTGATTAATTTTGGTCCCTTGTGAGATGTTTGTATAGTAGCTTCAATTAAATCTTTCCATACGGCAAATCCAAGTCCTCCTGAAATAATCAAGAAACAAACGATAATGTTAACCAAAGGATTTAGTTTAAATTGAGCTAAGCTCGTTGCCCCTAGATTATCAAAACCGGCATTACAAAAGGCTGAGACAGCTAAGAATATACTATTAAAGATACCATGACCCAAACCAAATCGAGGAATAAAATCTATGGCTAAAATGCTGGCTGCTAAAACTTCTAAAGTTAAAGTTACTTTAAAAATCATATAGAGATATTTTTTTAAATCTGTCGAACTGTTATAAGTTATCGCTGACTGCAAAAGGGTCTGATCATTTAACGACATTTTACGTCTTAGGGTATAGTAAGACAATGACATTAGTGTTACTAAACCAAGTCCCCCTGTTTGCATGAGTAAAATAGCTACAATCTGCCCCCAACCGTTATAAACCTTACTGATAGGAAAAACAGATAAACCAGTTACACATACCATTGAAACAGTCGTGAAAAGGTGATCAATGTAATGTGTTTTAGGGGCGTTAGCATATTGAAAAATTGGAAGTGAAAGTAAAATACTTCCCAATAGGATAACAGCGATAAAACTAATGCTGAGTTTACGTGCGACAGACATTGTCTTGTAATCAAAGAAATGTTTCATACTAGCTCCCAACTTTACAAAGGCTTCTTGTTTGGAGTACCAGCTTTACGAGGGTATTTATTAGGCGTTTCTTTTTTCTTGCTAACGATTGTGATATTTCGGTCATCACCATTAGGTAACTTATAATTTTTATTTACAGTTACTTGTGAAAATAGTGTTTTCAAAGCTTTTTCTGCAGAAATTAATTCCTCTTCAGCAGCTGCAGCTTTCAGTGCAATCAAGCGACCATTAACTTTAAGAAAAGGTATTGTCAATTCTGCTAGAACCTGCATTCTAGCTACTGCACGAGCTGTTACGATATCAAATTTAGCTCGAAATACTTTATCTTGACCAAAGTCCTCAGCGCGCCCGTGGAAGAAGTGAACTCCTGAAAGTTCAAGTTCATTAGCTAATATGTTTAGAAAATTAATGCGTTTATTCAGTGAATCAATAATAGTAATATCAATTTCAGGATAAAGGATTTTCATAGGAATACTAGGAAAACCTGCACCAGCACCAATATCTAAAATGCTAAGAGGACTATTGTCAATATAACCTTGTAAAATCGGTGCAATAGAATCATAGAAGTGCTTTAAGTAAACCTCTTCTTTATCTGTAATAGCTGTTAGGTTAATTTTCTCATTCCATTCAACAAGAAGTCTAAAATAAGTTTCAAATTGTTTTTTCTGTTTGTCAGTAAGTGTAATACCATGCTCTATCAGAACTTGATAAAATGCTTGGGGTGTCATAGTAAACCTCAATTTCTATATCGTATAATGACTCTATTTTATCACAAATACTAATAATGGGAATAACAGGACTTTCCTAATCTAAAGAAAATTGCTATAATGGAAAAAATGTAAAGGAGCTACTACTATGGGAACTATGATTTTAATAGCAATTATTGCTTTGTTTGTTATTTGGTTGATTGTTGCTTATAACAGTTTAGTTAGAAGTCGCATGCATACTAAAGAATCATGGAGTCAAATAGACGTTCAATTGAAACGTCGTAACGATTTAATTCCAAACCTAATCGAAACTGTTAAAGGCTATGCTGCGTACGAAGGGAAAACACTTGAGAAGATTGCAGAACTGCGTGCTCAAGTTGCTAAAGCTAACACACCTACTGAAGCAATGACAGCAAGTAATGAGCTAACAAGACAGCTTTCAAGTATTTTAGCGGTTGCTGAAAATTACCCAGATTTAAAAGCCAACAATAGCTTTGTTAAACTTCAAGAAGAACTAACTAATACGGAAAATAAAATTTCTTATTCACGTCAGTTATATAACACAACAACATCCAATTATAATGTGAAATTAGAAACTTTCCCAAGTAATATTGTTGGAAAACTATTTGGGTTCAAACCAAGCCAATTCTTAGAAACTCCTGAAGAAGAAAAAGAAGTGCCAAAAGTTTCCTTTGACTTTTAATTGAGAAGGGAGAGAGGCTTTTGCTGTATCAACAAATTGCAAGTAATAAGAGAAAAACAGTTGTCTTGTTAATTGTCTTCTTCTGTCTTTTAGCAGCTATTGGAGCAGCTGTAGGTTATTTGGTATTAGGCAGCTACCAATTTGGGCTTGTTCTAGCTCTAATTATTGGGGTTATCTATGCAGTAAGTATGATTTTTCAATCAACTAATGTTGTTATGTCAATGAACAATGCGCGTGAAGTTACAGAAGATGAGGCGCCAAATTATTTTCATATTGTTGAAGATATGGCAATGGTAGCTCAGATACCTATGCCACGCGTTTTCATTGTTGAAGATGACTCCCTAAATGCCTTTGCCACAGGATCTAAGCCAGAAAATGCTGCTGTTGCAGCAACAACGGGCCTATTAGCTGTTATGAACCGCGAAGAGCTAGAGGGTGTTATTGGACATGAGGTTAGTCATATTCGTAATTATGATATCCGTATTTCAACCATTGCAGTAGCTTTAGCGAGTGCTGTAACTCTAATATCAAGCATTGGTAGCCGTATGTTATTTTACGGTGGAGGTCGTAGGCGTGACGATGACAGAGAAGATGGTGGAAACGTCTTGGTTTTGATTTTCTCTATTTTATCACTAATCCTTGCACCGTTAGCCGCTAGTTTAGTTCAATTAGCTATTTCAAGACAGCGCGAATACTTAGCAGACGCTAGTTCTGTTGAGTTAACAAGAAATCCACAAGGAATGATCTCTGCTTTAGAAAAACTTGATCGTTCTGAACCTATGGGGCATCCAGTAGATGATGCTAGTGCGGCTCTCTATATCAATGACCCAACGAAAAAAGAAGGGTTAAAGTCTTTATTTTATACGCATCCACCAATTGCAGATCGTATTGAGCGTTTGCGTCATATGTAGCTGTTAACAAAACGTAGGGTAGTTATGCCTTGCGTTTTGTTTTTTTAAGACAAAGCCTTTAAAACTTGATATAATATGACATATACTATAAAGGGAGATGGCACGTGTTACTTACAGAAATCAAAAAATCACCAGAGGGGCTTTATTTTGATAAAAAAATAGATATCAAAGAGTCGCTTATGGAGCGTCATTCAGAGATAATGGATATTTCTGATATTCAAGTTTCAGGTCATGTGGTGTATGAAGATGATCTCTATCTACTTGACTATAATATGGCTTACGATGTTACATTACCGTCTAGTCGTTCTATGAAACCAGTTGTTTTATCTGAAAAGCAAACTATTAATGAGGTCTTTATTGAAGCTGAAAATATTAGCACTAAAAAAGAGCTTGTTGATCAGGATTTGGTCTTAATATTAGAGGAAGATGATATTAATTTAGAAGAAAGCGTTATCGATAATATCTTGTTAAATATACCTCTTCGTGTTCTGGCAGCTGATGAGGTTGGGGTAGAAGCGGATTTATCAGGTAAAAATTGGTCGTTAATGACTGAAAAGCAGTACGAAGAAAAACAAGCTAAAGAAAAAGAAAAATCTAATCCTTTCGCAGCCTTAGAAGGTATGTTTGATAGTGATTAGATAAAAATTATTAATAACATCAGTTGATATTTTAATTTTTTTTTAGTAGAATTGAAAAGTGACAGAGGACACTACTCAATAATAAAAATTAAGTCTCGCTATCGAACAATTGTTTGGGATGGCGATTTATTTATTTAAAGAAACGTTAGTAAAATGTGGGCTATCTTGTTTTTTATCTAGATATTCTAAAAAATAATTGATAGTGTTAAGTAAAGAATAAGAAGGTTGGTGTAGATGGGTAAAAAGATCTTAATAATCGAAGATGAGAAAAATTTAGCTCGCTTCGTCTCGTTAGAACTACTACATGAAGGATATGATGTTGTTGTTGAAACAAACGGTCGTGAAGGATTGGACACAGCATTAGAAAAAGATTTTGATTTGATTTTACTGGATTTAATGCTTCCAGAGATGGATGGTTTCGAAATCACACGTCGCCTGCAGGCTGAAAAAACAACCTATATCATGATGATGACAGCACGTGATTCTGTTATGGATATTGTAGCTGGTCTTGATCGTGGAGCAGATGATTATATTGTTAAGCCGTTTGCAATCGAAGAATTATTAGCACGTGTTAGGGCGATTTTCCGACGCCAAGAAATTGAAACGAAGACAAAAGAAAAAGGTGATAGCGGTAGTTTCCGTGATTTATCATTAAATACTCATAATCGTTCAGCGATGCGTGGTGATGAGGAAATTTCACTAACAAAACGTGAATTTGATTTGTTGAATGTCTTGATGACAAATATGAATCGTGTTATGACACGAGAAGAGTTGCTAGAACATGTTTGGAAATACGATGTGGCAGCAGAGACAAACGTTGTTGATGTTTATATCCGTTACCTAAGAGGTAAAATTGATATCCCAGGTCGTGAATCATATATTCAAACTGTTCGCGGAATGGGCTATGTGATTCGTGAAAAATAAAAAAGATCAGTTTATAGGGGTAAAACAACCTCTGTCAAAAAAATTATCGCAATTAGTTTTTATCTTATTTTTTAGCCTATTTACAGTATTTTCTGTTTTAGTTTATACTTCGGCAACAAGATACGTCCTTCACAGGGAAAAAATTAATGTCGGTAGGTCATTAGAAAAAACTAGAGTTCGTTTGTCGCAAGCGAACTCTAGTTTGACATCCGATGATATTTTAGAGATCCTGTACAACCAGGTTTTTGCGGATGACATCTATCCTCATAAGCGTCAAAATGGAATTGTTAGAACGGGCGAGTCAATCGATAGTATTCTTTATGTTAATCAAGAAATGACCCTATACGATGTCAACAGGAAACCAGTTTTTTCTACACTGAGAACGGGTATGCCAACTATTGGTAAATCCATGGGAAAAGTTATCATCTCTAAAGTTGCAGATATGGAAGGTTTTGTTGGTACAAAAGCAATCTACTCTCAAAAAACAGGACAGTTGCTTGGATACGTTCAAATTTTCTATAATTTAGGTCGTTATTATAGTATGAGGCAAAACATCATTGTTTTCTTGATTATGATGGAAGTTTTAGGGACTGTTTTAGCCTTGGTCGTGATTAATAGTGCTACTAAGCGTATTGTTCGTCCGGTTAAAAATTTACACGACTTAATGCATCAGATATCTGAAAATCCTAGTAACTTAGAAATTAGAAGTAAGGTCCGTTCAGAAGACGAAATTGGAGAATTGTCTAGGATTTTTGATGGGATGTTGGATCAGTTGGAAGACTATACTCGTCGACAATCACAATTCATTAGTGATGTTAGTCATGAATTAAGAACGCCTGTCGCTGTTGTAAAGGGTCATATTGGTTTATTACAACGTTGGGGGAAAGATGATCCAGAAATTCTTGAAGAAAGTTTAGCAGCGGCATACCATGAGGCAGATCGTATGTCCTTAATGATTAATGACATGTTAAATATGATCCGTGTCCAAGGAAGCTTGGAACTTCATCAAGATGAAGTGACAGATTTATCAAGCTCTATATCAGTTGTTATTGAAAATTTCCGTATTTTGAGAGAAGATTTTCAATTTATTTTTGAAAATAATATTTCAGATATCGTCTGGGGAAAGATATATAAGATACATTTTGAGCAAGCTCTCACGATCTTAATTGATAACGCTATCAAGTACTCTCCTAGTTATAAAGAAGTCAGTGTTGTTTTATCAGTAGACAATGATTTTGCGACAGTAGTTGTAAAAGATAAAGGAGAAGGTATCTCAGATGAAGATATTGAGTTTATCTTTGATCGTTTTTATCGAACTGATAAATCACGTAACAGAGAAAGTACACAAGCTGGTTTAGGTATCGGGCTTTCAGTGTTTAAACAAATTATGGATGCTTACCATTTAAAGGTGGATATTAAAAGTGAACTAAATCAAGGGACTGAATTCATTGTTCGCATTCCTATAAAAAAATTTGAAGAAACTAAAGAAATATAAGAAAAATCCTTATGCTTAATGATAAAAGGCATAAGGATTATTTTGTGTTTTGATATGATGAGGTGATAAGAGAGGCGCTTCTTTTGTTATTACTGAATTTGTGTTAAAATAAGATGATTAAATGATATGATAGAATAGGGGTGTTGACATGCGTTGTCCAAAATGTGGCTATAATAAATCTAGTGTGGTTGATAGCCGACAAGCTGAAGAAGGTACGACTATCAGACGCCGGAGAGAGTGCGAAAAATGTGGCAACCGCTTTACAACATTTGAACGTTTGGAAGAATTGCCTCTTTTAGTCATAAAGAAAGATGGTACTCGCGAGCAATTTTCTCGAGATAAAATTTTGAATGGTATTATTCAGAGTGCTCAAAAACGCCCTGTTTCGAGCGAAGATATTGAAAATTGTATCTTACGTATCGAACGTAAAATTAGGAGTGAGTATGAAGATGAGGTTTCTAGTATCACTATCGGAAATTTAGTGATGGATGAACTCGCCGAATTAGATGAGATTACTTATGTGCGCTTTGCTAGTGTTTATAAATCTTTTAAAGATGTAGACGAAATTGAAGAACTGCTTCAACAAATTACAAAGCGCGTACGGAGTAAAAAGAGTGGTAGCGTGTGATGAGTCCAATAGATGAGTTTACATATATTAAGCAAAATAAGATTGTTTATGATAGTAATAGTTTAATACAATTGTATTTCCCAATTATGGGAAGTGATGCCATGGCACTCTATGATTATTTTGTTCATTTTTTTGATGACGGAATACGACGTCATAAATTTTCAGAGGTTCTCAATCATCTGCAATACGGGATGCCAAGATTTCAAGATGCATTGGTAATGTTAACAGCTTTGGATTTGTTGACTGTTTACCAAGCCACAGGTACTTACCTTGTTAAGTTGAATCAAGCTATGTCAAATGAGTTATTTTTATCTAATCCCATCTATCGTCGTTTGTTAGAAAAACGTATAGGAGAGGTAGCAGTGGCAGAATTAGATATGAAAATACCTAAAAATGCTAGAGATATCTCTAAAAAATTTACAGATGTTTTCTCAGATTTAGGACAACCAAAACAAGAGGTAAACCGGAGTAAAAATATTTTTGACTTGGAAAGTTTCAAACGTTTGATGACGCGAGATGGCTTACGCTTTAACAATGAAAAAGATGATGTCTTAGGTATTTATAGTGTATCAGAACTTTATCATTTAAATTGGTATGATACCTATCAATTAGCAAAACAAACAGCTATCAATGGAATGATTGCGCCTCAGCGAATGAAAGTTCAACAAAATGAGGGGCAGCATATTAAAGATAATCAGAGTTTTACAAATAATGAAAAGGTCATACTAAGGGAATCTAAAAATGATAGTGCTCTAGTGTTCCTTGAAAAAATCAAGAGAAGCCGTAAGGCAGTGACAACAAGTGGTGAGAAGACTTTACTTGAGGATTTGGCAAAAATGAATTTCCTAGACGAAGTCATTAATGTTATGGTTTTATATACCTTGAATAAGACAAAATCTGCTAACTTAAATAAGGCCTATATCATGAAAGTTGCTAATGATTTTGCCTTTCAGAATGTTATGACGGCCGAAGATGCTGTGCTTAAAATTCGTGATTTTTCAGATCAAAAAGTAAGGACTAAAACAGAAACGAAGAAGAAACAATCGAATGTTCCTGAATGGAGTAATCCTGATTATAAAGATGAGGTTAGCCCAGAAAAAGAAATTGAATTAGAACAGTTTAAAACAGATGCCCTCAAGCGTTTAGAACGATTAGGAAAGGATGGTGAATCATGAAATCAGTGGGACAAGCATTAGAAAATCAAGGGAGAGTGCCTCGTAATACAAATGATGAGCTTATTCAAATGATTTT
Organism: Streptococcus agalactiae; assembly: GCF_949788565.1. Lineage (NCBI taxonomy): Bacteria > Bacillati > Bacillota > Bacilli > Lactobacillales > Streptococcaceae > Streptococcus > Streptococcus agalactiae. Next base: position 1,543,842 of record NZ_OX460931.1, on the reverse strand, counting down.
AGCAGATGCTCAGGTAGCGGAGTTCATTAAAATCCACCAACTTTCTCAGCGTGAAATAAATATCAGCATGTCTAAATTTAATCAATTTTTGATTGAGCGTCAGAAATTTAAAAATAAGGATAGTCAATATATTGCTAAAGGCTATGAGCCTATTTTGGTTATGAATGAAGGTTATGCAGATGTTTCTTATTTAGAAACACGAGAGTTAATTGAAGCACAAAAAAAACAAGCTATCAGTGATCGTATTAATTTAGTTAATCTACCCAAGTCCTATCGGAATATCAGAATGACTGACTTTGATATTAATAACGAGAGTCGAATGAAAGCTATGTCACAACTGCTTGATTTTGTAGAGACTTATCCTTCATATAATCATAAGGGGCTTTATTTATATGGAGATATGGGGGTCGGGAAATCCTATTTAATGGCAGCAATGGCGAGGGAATTATCAGAGAGAAAGGGTGTGTCAACGACTCTTCTTCATTTCCCTAGTTTTGCTATTGATGTCAAAAATGCTATTTCAAGCGGGACTGTAAAAGATGAAATTGATGCTGTGAAAAGTGTTCCAATTTTGATTTTAGATGATATTGGGGCTGAACAGGCAACGTCTTGGGTTCGTGACGAGATTTTACAAGTTATATTACAACATCGTATGCTAGAAGAGTTACCCACTTTCTTTACGTCAAATTATAGTTTTAACGATTTGGAAAGAAAATGGGCTAATATAAAAGGAAGCGACGAAACTTGGCAAGCGAAACGAGTTATGGAGCGCGTACGATATTTAGCGATAGAATTCCACTTAGAAGGACCGAATCGCCGTTAATAAAATAGAATGGAATTGGGAGTATTCCCAATAGTGAGAGGAGAATTATGGTATTACCTACAGTTGCTATTGTTGGTCGTCCGAATGTTGGAAAATCAACATTATTTAACAGAATTGCAGGAGAACGTATTTCCATTGTTGAGGACGTTGAAGGAGTCACTCGTGATCGTATCTATACAACGGGTGAGTGGCTAAATCGTAAGTTTTCATTAATTGATACTGGTGGGATTGATGATGTTGATGCACCGTTTATGGAGCAAATTAAGCACCAAGCAGACATTGCTATGACAGAGGCTGATATTATTGTGTTTGTTGTGTCGGGTAAAGAAGGTGTGACTGATGCAGATGAGTATGTCTCACGTATTCTTTATAAGACCAATAAACCGGTTATTTTAGCTGTTAATAAGGTAGATAATCCTGAGATGCGTAATGATATTTACGATTTCTACTCTCTTGGTTTAGGGGATCCTTATCCCTTGTCATCAGTTCATGGTATTGGTACTGGTGATATATTGGATGCTATTGTGGAAAATCTTCCGGTAGAAGAGGAAAATGAAAATCCAGATATTATTCGTTTTAGTTTGATTGGACGTCCAAATGTTGGGAAATCTAGTTTAATTAATGCCATCCTTGGGGAAGACCGTGTTATTGCTAGCCCAGTTGCTGGTACTACGCGCGATGCTATTGATACTAATTTCGTTGATAGCCAGGGGCAAGAGTATACCATGATTGATACTGCTGGTATGCGTAAATCTGGTAAGGTATATGAAAACACAGAGAAATATTCTGTTATGCGTTCTATGCGCGCCATCGACCGCTCAGATGTTGTTCTTATGGTGATTAATGCAGAGGAAGGTATTCGTGAGTATGACAAGCGTATTGCAGGGTTTGCACATGAAGCTGGTAAAGGTATTATTATTGTAGTTAATAAATGGGATACTATCGAAAAAGACAATCATACTGTCAGTCAGTGGGAAGCTGATATACGTGATAACTTCCAATTCTTGTCTTATGCGCCAATTATCTTTGTTTCTGCAGAGACAAAACAACGTTTGCACAAGCTACCAGATATGATTAAACGTATTAGCGAAAGTCAAAACAAACGTATTCCGTCTGCTGTATTAAATGATGTGATTATGGATGCTATTGCTATTAATCCAACACCAACTGATAAAGGAAAACGTCTTAAGATTTTCTACGCAACTCAAGTTGCTGTTAAACCACCAACTTTCGTTGTTTTTGTTAACGAAGAAGAATTGATGCACTTTTCATATCTTCGTTTCTTAGAAAATCAAATCCGTGAAGCATTTGTTTTTGAAGGAACACCAATTAATCTAATAGCACGTAAACGTAAATAACATCTTATTGTTGAAATTGAAATAGAAGGTTAGGACAGTTGTTTTAGCCTTTTTTTATTTGTTACTGTATCAAAAAACAATCAATTTAGTATTTTTACAAGAAATTGGACTTGAATTTTGTTATAATTAAGGGATAAGATGAAGGTGGTAGCATAATGAGTAGAATGATTCCAGGACGTATTCGAAATCAAGGTATAGAACTCTACGAACAAGGTTTGGTGTCCTTGATTTCTCAAGAAGGTAATCTATTAAAAGCTAAAGTTGGGGATTGTCAGATTGAATATTCATTAGTAACAGAAGAAACAAAATGTTCTTGTGATTTTTTTGCAAGAAAAGGCTATTGTCAACATTTAGCTGCTCTGGAGCATTTCTTGAAAAACGATCCAGAGGGTAAAGCAATCTTATCTAAAGTTCAAGTTCAACAAGAAAGTCAACAAGAAACTAAGAAGAAAACCTCTTTTGGTAGTGTTTTTTTAGATAGTCTAATTATTAATGAAGATGATACTATAAAATATCAACTATCGGCTCAAGGAGAACAAAATCCTTATGCTAATGATATCTGGTGGACTTTAAAAATTAGACGACTGCCTGATGATAGAAGTTATGTTATTCGTGACATCAAAGTCTTTTTAAATACTGTTCGAAAAGAAGCTTATTATCAGATTGGAAAACAATACTTTGAAACTTTGTCTTTGATACAGTTTGATGAGACCAGTCAAGAATTGATAGAATTTTTATGGAGGCTCATTCCAAGTCATTCAAGCAAAATTGATCTAGAGTTTATTTTACCAAATCAAGGTCGTCACCTTAGTCTCACTCGTGGTTTTTTTGAAGAGGGTGTTACTTTGATGAATGCTTTAGAAAATTTTTCATTTGAAAGTGATTTTCATCAATTTAATCACCTCTACTTTAAGGAATTAGAAGGTGAGGATCATCTTTATCAATTTAAGGTTATTGTCCATAGGCAATCAATTGAATTAGAAATCAAAGAGAAAGACTTAAAACCACTATTTGCGAATTCTTATTTGTTTTATCGCGATACTTTCTACCATCTTAATTTGAAGCAAGAAAAGATGGTAACGGCTATTCGTAGTCTTCCCATTGAGGGAGATTTAGCAAAACATATCCATTTTGATTTAGATGATCAAGATAAGTTAGCAGCTCATTTACTGGATTTTAAGGAGATTGGACTAGTGGATGCTCCACGGAGCTTCTCTATTCATGATTTTAAGGTAAATTTTGAGTTCGATATTAATAGTCAAAATGAAATTTTATTGCAAATGGTATTTGATTATGGTAATGATTTAACTGTTCATAATCGTCAAGAACTAGAACAGTTAACATTTGCTAGTCACTTCAAACATGAAGAAAAAATATTTAAACTCTTAGAAAGATATGGCTTTGCACCCCACTTTTCAACCAGCCATCCAGCATACAGTGCACAAGAATTATACGATTTTTATACCTATATGCTTCCACAATTTAAAAAAATGGGAACAGTAAGCTTATCCGCAAAATTGGAAAGTTATCGTCTCATAGAACGACCGCAAATTGATATTGAAGCTAAGGGAAGCCTGCTAGATATTTCTTTTGATTTCTCTGATTTACTGGAAAACGATGTTGATCAAGCTCTGGTAGCCTTGTTTGACAATAATCCTTATTTTGTGAATAAATCAGGGCAATTAGTTATTTTTGATGAAGAGACTAAGAAAGTAAGTGCCACTTTGCAAGGGTTGAGAGCTAGACGAGCAAAGAATGGGCATATTGAATTAGATAATATTGCAGCATTTCAATTATCAGAACTGTTTGCAAATCAAGATAATGTTAGCTTTTCACAACATTTTTACCAATTGATTGAAGATTTGAGACACCCAGAAAAGTTTAAAATACCTAGTCTATCTGTTTCAGCTTCCTTGCGCGATTATCAGCTTACAGGTGTCCGTTGGTTAAGTATGTTAGATCATTATGGCTTTGCAGGGATTTTAGCTGATGATATGGGGCTTGGAAAAACACTTCAAACGATTTCATTTTTAAGTACAAAACTAACTAGAGATTCTCGTGTGCTTATTTTATCACCATCAAGTTTAATTTATAATTGGCAAGATGAATTCCACAAATTTGCGCCAGACGTAGATGTAGCAGTTGCCTATGGTTCTAAGATTCGTAGAGATGAAATTATTGCTGAACATCATCAAGTAATCATTACAAGTTATTCATCATTTAGGCAGGATTTTGAGACTTATTCTGAAGGAAATTATGATTATTTAATTTTGGATGAAGCACAGGTTATGAAAAATGCTCAAACTAAAATAGCCCATAGCTTGAGATCTTTTGAGGTCAAAAACTGTTTTGCATTATCGGGAACACCTATTGAGAATAAACTGTTAGAAATTTGGTCCATTTTCCAGATCATTTTACCTGGTTTATTACCTGGTAAGAAAGAGTTTTTGAAGTTGAACCCTAAACAAGTTGCTCGTTATATCAAACCATTTGTGATGAGACGTCGAAAAGAAGAAGTTCTCCCAGAATTACCGGATTTGATTGAAATGAACTATCCAAATGAAATGACAGACAGTCAAAAAGTTATCTATTTGGCGCAATTACGCCAAATTCAAGAAAGTATCCAACATTCTAGTGACGCTGACTTAAATCGTCGTAAAATTGAAATTTTATCTGGCATCACACGATTACGTCAAATTTGCGACACTCCACGTCTTTTTATGGATTATGATGGTGAAAGCGGTAAGTTAGAAAGCCTACGTCAACTTTTAACACAAATTAAGGAAAATGGACATCGTGCTCTGATTTTTTCTCAGTTCAGGGGTATGTTAGATATCGCAGAACGTGAGATGGTAGCTATGGGGCTTACAACTTATAAAATCACTGGTTCTACACCAGCAAATGAACGTCATGAAATGACCAGAGCATTTAATGCAGGATCAAAAGATGCTTTCTTGATTTCTTTAAAAGCTGGTGGCGTTGGTCTCAACCTTACAGGAGCTGATACCGTTGTTCTGATTGACTTGTGGTGGAATCCAGCTGTTGAGATGCAGGCGATTAGTCGCGCACATAGGTTGGGGCAAAAAGAGAATGTCGAGGTTTATCGCTTGATTACTAGAGGCACAATCGAAGAAAAAATTCTAGAAATGCAAGAAACTAAAAAACATTTGGTTACAACAGTTCTGGATGGAAATGAAACCCATGCTAGCATGAGCGTAGATGATATTCGAGAGATACTTGGAGTTTCTAAATAAATATGATAATGTGACTATAATATAAAAAAGAAAGTGGTCTCTCGCTTTCTTTTTTATATAAATGAATGAAAAATACCAATCTGATAAGCTTTACTTAGTTGAAAACTTTGAAAAAACAGAAAAATTAGTTTATAATAGGTCTGTTGTAGAAAGGAAGTGATAATGTGAATAGAGGCTCTAGACGATTTCCGTTGATAGCAGATGATGAACCAGTAATGTCTTCGCTTGTAAAGATGAATCTTTATGATAATGAAGATTTAATTAACAACATTCGAGGCTTTTATCAAGAAAAAACATATCAAAGCATGGTCAAAAGCAATTATGAACATGAAGAAATATCACATCCTAAGGTAATTGAAAATGATCCTGTACCACCGCAGAGTTTTGTAAAAAAAGCGACAGAGTTGAGCAAATCTCGACAAGAGGCAAAGAGGTCTGTTCGGGAGAAACGACAAGCTTACTATGCGAAACAGGAATTTAAGGCGCCATCAAAGGAAGCTTTTCAGCAACAATTGAAGGCAACAGTACCGAAAAAACAAACTCAGCGAAAGGTGACTGAACTAAGTCATCTTTCTGATCGTTTACAGCAGGAAAGCTATATATTAGCAGAAATTCCAATCATATTTCAAGAACCTGATAATACACCGAACCCAAAAACAAAGAAAAATAATTTTGATTTTTTGAAACGCAGTCAAGTTTACAATAAACAAGACAATCAGTTTCACAAAGAAAGAGCCAAGGCTCAAGAATTAAATCTGACACGTTTTAAAGACATTAATTAAGGAGAGACCATGTCAAAAACTTATCATTTTATTGGTATTAAAGGATCCGGAATGAGTGCCCTAGCACTGATGCTTCATCAAATGGGACATAACGTCCAAGGAAGTGACGTTGATAAATATTATTTTACCCAACGTGGTTTAGAGCAAGCAGGTGTAACTATATTACCTTTCTCACCGAATAATATCAGTGAGGATTTAGAGATTATTGCAGGAAATGCTTTTCGTCCAGATAACAATGAAGAGTTGGCTTATGTTATTGAAAAGGGCTATCATTTTAAACGATATCATGAATTTCTCGGAGATTTTATGCGTCAGTTCACTAGTCTAGGTGTAGCTGGGGCACATGGAAAAACCTCAACGACAGGTTTATTAGCTCATGTTTTAAAAAATATTACAGACACTTCTTTCCTAATTGGAGATGGTACAGGACGTGGTTCTGCTAATGCTAATTACTTTGTGTTTGAAGCTGATGAATACGAACGTCATTTTATGCCGTACCATCCAGAATACTCAATTATTACCAATATTGATTTTGACCATCCTGATTATTTTACAGGCCTAGAGGACGTATTCAATGCTTTTAATGACTATGCTAAGCAAGTTCAAAAAGGTTTATTCATTTATGGAGAAGATCCAAAACTTCATGAAATCACTTCTGAGGCACCAATATATTATTATGGTTTTGAAGATTCAAATGATTTTATAGCAAAAGACATCACTCGAACTGTTAATGGTTCTGACTTTAAGGTTTTCTATAACCAAGAAGAAATTGGTCAGTTTCATGTACCAGCATACGGTAAACATAATATCTTAAATGCAACTGCTGTTATTGCTAACCTTTACATAATGGGAATTGATATGGCATTAGTAGCTGAGCATTTGAAGACATTTTCAGGGGTAAAACGTCGTTTTACTGAGAAGATTATTGACGATACTGTCATTATTGATGACTTTGCTCACCATCCTACTGAGATTATTGCGACCTTAGATGCTGCTCGACAAAAATACCCGTCAAAAGAAATTGTAGCTATTTTCCAACCGCATACGTTCACTCGTACGATAGCTCTTTTAGACGAATTTGCCCATGCTTTGAGTCAAGCGGATAGCGTTTATCTTGCTCAAATATATGGTTCTGCTAGAGAAGTAGATAATGGTGAGGTGAAGGTAGAAGATTTAGCTGCTAAGATTGTCAAACACTCAGATTTAGTGACAGTCGAAAATGTCTCACCTTTACTCAATCATGATAATGCTGTCTATGTCTTTATGGGTGCTGGAGACATTCAATTGTATGAGCGCTCTTTTGAAGAATTATTAGCTAACCTAACTAAAAATACACAATAAGTTGATAGTAAGGGCTGAGAGAAGTTTCTCAGTCCTCTATCTGACTTTATCAAGAGAATTTCATAAAGAAATTAAGGAGATGAGTATGATTATTAGAAATGGTTGCCTAGAGGATTTACAGCAAGTCATTAGTATTGAACGAATAAATTTTTCAGAAGCAGAGGCTGCGAGTAAAAAAGCAATGCAAGAACGTCTAACGATAATGACTGATACTTTTTTAGTTGCAGAGATTAATGGTCGTTTAGCAGGTTACATTGAAGGACCGGTTATTAAAGGTCGGTACTTAACGGACGATTTATTCCATAAAGTTTCTGAAATCCCTGTAAGGGTAGGTGGTTTCATAGGAATTACTAGTCTATCAATACATCCTGATTTTAAAGGTCAGGGGATTGGTACAGCATTATTAGCAGCGATGAAAGACCTGGTTGTTTCTCAAGAACGAGATGGTATAAGTTTAACTTGCCATGATGATTTAATTTCCTTCTATGAAATGAATGGATTTAAAGATGAGGGAGAATCTGACTCCCAACATGGTGGTTCGCTCTGGTATAATATGATTTGGAATAATCCAACACGATCAATTTGTTAAAAGTAGATAACATTGTCAAAGTTTTGTTGATTTTATAGACTATTTAAGATATAATTGCCTGTGATTATTATTAGGAGGAAATCTCTTTGACCGAATTTAATGACGATCAGCATTCTAACCATGATCAGAAAAGTTTTAAAGAACAAATTCTGGCAGAGTTAGAAGAAGCTAACCGTTTGAGAAAGTTGCGTGAAGAAGAACTCTATCAAAAAGAGCAAGAAGCCAAAGAAGCTGCTCGCAGAACAGCACAATTGATGGCAGATTATGAAGCGCAACGTTTGAAAGACGAACAAGAAGCTAGAGCAAAGGCGCTAGAGACTAAGCAACGCTTAGAAGAACAAGAGAAAGCTCGGATTGAGGCGAGACTTCAGGCAGAAGCTGCTCGAGAAGAAGAAAGACGTCAGGCGGAACAAGCATTAGCTTCCCAAGAAGAACAAGTTATCAATCAAGGGATGGAACCTTCAAGAGAGCTTGATGGCGGCTCCAAATCTGGTGAATTCAGGATAACTAAAAATGTACCTGAAATAGATTTAAAAGCAGATAAGACTGATGTTGCAACTGCTGTGCCTAATCAAGAAACGGAAGAAATCTTTCTTGTGAGAGCAACAGATATTCCTACAGAAGGTGAAACTGTAAAACTTGGTGAGACATCAGAGTTAGAGCCCGTAGCAAAGGAACCTATCCGAGTAGAGGATTTGCCAAAAGAAGAAGAGGGTATAGCTTTGTCAGCCAAGAAGAAACATAACAAGCGTGAAAGACGTCAGAAAGCAGATAATGTGGCAAAACGAATTGCACGTATTCTGATATCAATTATCATACTTGTATTGCTCTTGACAGCATTTGTAGGTTATCGTTTTGTAGATAGTGCTATTAAACCTGTTGATTCCAATTCAAATAAATTTGTACAAGTTGAAATTCCGATAGGATCTGGGAATAAATTAATTGGTCAAATTTTAGAAAAAGCAGGAGTCATTAAGAGCGCCACAGTCTTTAATTACTATTCCAAGTTCAAAAACTATAGTAATTTTCAAAGTGGATACTACAATCTTAAAAAAAGTATGACTTTAGATCAGATTGCTGCTGAATTGGAAAAAGGCGGAACTGCAGAACCGACAAAACCAGCTTTAGGTAAGATATTAATTACCGAGGGTTACACTATTAAACAGATTGCTAAAGCTATTGAGTCTAATAAAATTGATACAAAGACTACAAGTACACCTTATAAAGCTGATGATTTCTTGAAACTTGTTCAAGATGAAACGTTTATTAAAAAAATGGTAGCTAAATATCCAAATTTACTAGGAAGTCTACCTGATAAATCAAAAGCTATTTATCAATTGGAAGGATATTTATTCCCAGCTACTTACAACTATTATAAAGATACAACCTTAGAAGGACTTGTTGAAGATATGATTTCAACAATGAATACTAAGATGGCACCTTACTATAACACTATTAAAGCGAAGAATATGTCTGTAAATGATGTTTTGACATTATCATCTCTTGTTGAAAAAGAGGGATCAACAGACGAAGATCGCCGTAAAATAGCAAGTGTCTTTTATAACCGATTATCAGCCGGTCAAGCTCTTCAAAGTAACATTGCAATTTTGTATGCTATGGGAAAATTAGGTGATAAAACAAGTTTAGCTGAAGATGCTCAAATTAATACTTCAATTAAATCACCATACAACATCTATACTAATACTGGTTTGATGCCTGGACCAGTTGATAGTCCAAGTATCTCAGCAATTGAAGCGACTATAAAACCTGCTTCAACAGATTACCTTTATTTTGTCGCTGATGTGAAGACCGGAAATGTATACTACGCTAAAGATTTTGAAACACACAAGGCTAACGTTGAAAAATATATCAATAGTCAAATTAACTAAGCTTATAAACATGGTGCGAGTCATCATGTTTATATCTTTGACTTGAAAAAATGAAAAGAAAAGAGAAATAAAATGGCAGAAAAAACTTACCCAATGACACAAGTGGAAAAAGATCAACTTGAAAAAGAACTTGAAGAGTTAAAATTAGTTCGTAGACCAGAAGTTGTAGAGCGTATCAAGATTGCTCGTTCTTATGGTGACTTATCAGAAAATAGCGAATATGATGCAGCAAAAGACGAACAAGCATTTGTTGAGGGCCAAATTCAAATTTTAGAAACAAAAATTCGTTATGCTGAAATTATTGATAGTGATGCAGTTGCTAAAGATGAGGTTGCAATTGGTAAAACTGTCCTTGTCCAAGAAGTTGGTACAAATGATAAAGATACTTACCATATCGTTGGTGCTGCTGGAGCTGACATTTTTTCAGGAAAAATTTCGAATGAAAGCCCAATTGCTCATGCTTTAATTGGTAAAAAAACAGGAGACTTAGCTACAATTGAATCACCTGCTGGTAGCTATCAAGTTGAAATCATTAGTGTTGAAAAAACAAATTAATAGTATAAATCATAGAATAATATCTAGAGTCTAGACGTTATTCTATTTTTTTTAAGTATTTTTTGTTATCTTATAATAAAAATACATTTTATGAGGTGTTTATATGGTTTTTAAAGATGCTACCGCTATGGCACAAGCGATAAAACAGCATAAGATTTCGTCGCAAGAATTAGTAGAGCAAGCAATCTACAAGATCGAGGAACAGAATGTAAGCGTTAATGCTGTTGTCAGCAAGCAATATAATGAGGCGCGTCAAGCAGCCAAATACGCAAATGAATCAGATGCTCCTTTTGCAGGAGTTCCTATTCTTCTGAAAGATTTGGGACAGAATCAAAAAGGACAACTCTCAACCTCAGGTTCACAATTATTTAAACACTATCATGCTAAACAAACGGACTATTTAGTGCAGTCCTTTGAAAAATTAGGGTTTATTATTTTAGGAAGAACAAATACCCCTGAATTTGGTTTTAAGAATATTAGTGATAGTCAACTTCACGGGAATGTTAATCTTCCATTTGACCATTCAAGAAATGCTGGAGGCTCTAGTGGTGGTGCAGCCGCAGCTGTTAGTTCAGGAATGGTTCCAATTGCAGGAGCTAGTGATGGAGGAGGGTCAATCAGAATTCCAGCAAGTTTTAATGGTTTGATTGGTTTAAAACCGAGTCGAGGACGTATACCTGTTGGACCTTCATCCTATAGAGGTTGGCAAGGGGCTTCTAGTCATTTTGCTTTAACAAAGTCAGTTAGAGATACAAAACGACTATTATATTATTTACAATCATATCAAGTAGAAAGTCCATTTCCCCTGAAAAAACTCAGCAAAGAGAGTCTTTTCGAGTTTAGCGTTAGTAAACCCCTAAAAATAGCAGTATTGATGGATTCTCCCTTAAAAACAAAGGTATCAAGTGAGGCTAAAGCAGCTATTAAAGAAGCCGCAGATTTTTTGTCTCAAAAAGGGAATCATTTAGAATTAGTAGAACAACCTTTAGATGGTATTCATTCTATGAAAACTTATTGTATGATGAATAGCGTTGAAACAGCAGCAATGTTTGATGACATCGAAAAGAGTTTAGGGCGTTCAATGGAATTTAGCGATATGGAATTAATGACCTGGGCTATGTATCAGAGTGGACAAAGGGTATTGGCTAAAGATTACAGTAAACTCTTAGATTCATGGGATCAATTTGCAGCTACCATGGCGAGGTTTCATGAAAATTATGATTTAATTTTAACAGCAGCAACTAATCAACCAGCTCCTTTTCATGGACAATTTGATTTAGACGAGACACTCCAGAAACAATTGAGGCATATGGGAGAATTCTCAGTAAGTGAACAACAGGATTTAATTTGGAAAATGTTTGAAGACTCAATGGCCTGGACACCTTTTACACATCAGCCAAACTTGACTGGGCAACCTTCTTTAGCCATACCAACTCATCTAACTAAAGAGGGGCTACCTTTAGGTGTACAATTGACAGCGGCTAAAGGGAGAGAAGATTTATTACTTGCTGTTGCAGAGTTGTTTGAAAAAGAGAAGCAATTCAAAGGGCCTGTTTACCATTAATTTGAAAAGTAAACAATATTTTTGCGAAAACGGATACAATATGGTACTCTTAACAATGGTTGTATTATTATCGTAAATTTATGTATTAATTTTCATTAAATTTAATTTTCGATAGAGTACGCCAAACCATTTTAATATAATTTAATCTACAGGAGTACTTATGAAAAAGACAATTTTACTTGGTTTAGTCGGTTTATCTGCAATGACATTAGCAGCTTGCTCAAATGGTCAATCTAGCAAAGAAACAACATGGGACAATATTAAAAAAGATGGTGTCCTTAAGGTTGCTACCCCTGCAACGCTTTATCCAACAAGTTATTATGATGACCATAAAAAATTGACTGGTTATGAGATTGATATGATGAAAGCGATCGCTAAAAAACTTAAGATAAAAGTTAAGTTTGTTGAAGTTGGAGTTGCTGAATCATTTACTTCTGTAGATAGTGGCAAGGTGGATGTTGCTGTCAATAACTTTGACACGACTCCCGAGCGTTTGAAAAAATACAATTTCTCTCAACCTTATAAATATTCTGTTGGAGGTATGATTGTACGTGCAGATGGTTCTTCAAAGATCACAGCAAAAGATTTATCTGACTGGAAGGGTAAAAAAGCTGGTGGTGGAGCTGGAACGCAATATATGAAAATTGCAAAACAGCAAGGCGCTGAACCTGTTATTTATGACAATGTAACTAATGACGTTTACCTTCGAGATGTATCAACTGGACGTACAGATTTCATTCCGAATGATTACTACACACAAGTCATTGCTGTAAAATATGTAACAAAACAATATCCAGATATCAAAGTAAAAATGGGTGATGTGAAGTATAATCCGACTGAGCAAGGTATTGTGATGAGTAAAAAAGATAAGAGCCTCAAAACAAAAATTGATGCAGCTATCAAAGATATGAAGAAAGATGGTTCTTTGAAAAAAATCTCTGAAAAATATTATGCTGGTCAAGATCTCACAAAAGAACCTGCTGGAACAGATAAAATTCCAGTAATTAAAGTTAAATAAAATATTTCGAGAGGAGTAGATAAGTGATAAACTGGGATGCCATTTTTAATTTGGAACTAGCTGTTAAGGCTTTTCCAAGTGTTATTCAGGGATTACCATATACCATTGGATTATCCTTGGTTGGCTTTATTTTAGGAGCTATCGTAGGATTCTTTGTAGCTCTAATGAAGATGTCTCATTTCCGCTTACTGAGGTATTTAGCTAATATTCATATTTCCTTAATGCGTGGGATTCCTTTAATGGTTCTACTCTTTCTTATCTACTTTGGTTTGCCTTTTATAGGGATACAGTTAGATGCTGTGACTGCTTCTATCGTAGGTTTTACCATGATGTCTAGTGCATATATATCAGAAATTATCAGAGCAGCTCTTTTAGCTGTTGATCATGGTCAGTGGGAAGCTGCTAGAGCTTTAGGGTTAAAAACACCGACGATTTATAGAGGCATTATTATTCCACAAGCAACAAGAATTGCACTCCCTTCTTTAAGTAATGTTTTACTAGATATGGTCAAAGGTTCCTCATTGACTGCGATGATTACGGTACCTGATATCTTTAATAATGCTAAAATAGTTGGGGGAACCTACTCCGACTATATGACTGCCTATATCTTAGTAGCCCTTATCTATTGGGTAATTTGTACGCTTTATGCAATTATTCAAGACTGGTGGGAAAAACGATTACTTTATTAATAAGGTAGTTTGTTAGCTAGATTACTTGCACTTTAAAAGCTAGATTTTTATCTGACTTTTAGGGTGCTTTTTATATAGTGTTGACTAAAAAGTTAGGCAAAAATAAAAAGACTTAGCTATGTAGGACATAGAACTAAGTCTTTTTTACTTGAATTACATAATAATCTTTAACTGTTTAAAACAATACACTATTATTTAGTGTGTTTATTTTATCCCCGTCTTTTTTGTTTTCCGGCGTTACGGTTTGTTTTTTTAGATGTAATAATTGCTTGATTAGATTCAGTAGCTTTAGTTGAATTTGTAACATCTTTTCGTGCGTTATTAGCTTTGTAGGCTTTAGGAGGATTTTTAGTATATTCTTCTTCTACTTTTCGGCGTAGTTTAGGCTTAAGTACATAAGTGGTAACTAGCTGCTGGATAATACTGAAAATACCACCAATAAACCAATAAAGCGCAACACTAGCAGGTAAAGTAATTGACATGAATACCATCGCTATTGGCATCACATACATCATTGTTTTCATTTGCTGACGTTGTTCATCTGGAACACCTTGCATTGACAACCAAGATTGTACAAAATAAAGAATGGCGATAATGACAGTAAGTGTCAGACTCTTTTGACCTAAGTTAAGTCCCAAGAAGGTTGCACTAGAGACTCCAGGAGTATAGCGTGCAGCAAAGAAAATAGCTGAGAAAAATGGCATCTGAATGAGTAATGGCAAGCAGCCAATACCGCCAAACATGCTAAGGCCATTCTCACGTTGAGCTGTCATTAATTCTGTCTGAGCTGCTAATTTTTCTTCTTGTGTTTTAGCATTGCGTAGTCGTTCATTAATAGGTTCAAATAAAGGCTTAAAGTACGCCATTTTTTCAGCTTGATAGCTAGCTTTCCAAGACTGATAAAGTCCAAGTGGTAAGATAATGACACGTACGATGATGGTTACAATAATGATAGCGACACCAAAACCAAGCCCTTGGTGTTGAGCGAAATAAGTAATGAGGTTGGCCATAGGCACTCCAAGAGTATTCCAGATAACTCCATAGGGTTTTCCAGCCTTATCAACGCTAACACATCCTGTCAATAATAATAACATAGACAAAGATAAGCTAGAGAATAAGATACGTTTCAATGTTTTTTTCAATGTTTTTAGTTCCTCTAATTTTTAATATACCTATCTATTTTACTTTTTTTTTAAGAATTAAACAATACTTCCGCAGAATGATTTTTAATTCCTCATTTTAAAGTCGTTAAAATCATCGAAGTTATCTAGTTTAATATCAACATAAGTTACTTTAGACCATTTTGAAGGTCCTTTTCGAATTTTTTGAATAAATTGTGTCATTTTATTTGAATCTGTGGATTGTGCTAAAATTTCAACAGTTCCATCATCGTTATTCCAAACGCGACCGTAAATATCACCTATTTCTAAAGCTAAGGAATAAGTTGCATAGCGAAATCCGACTCCTTGAACGCGCCCTGAGACAATTAAATGAACTTTTTTCATAACTTGACCTCTTTTCTGATATAATAGGTTTATGACTACTATTATAACTTCAAAATCAAATAATCTCATTAAAAAAACGAAAAAGTTGTTACAAAAAAAATATCGGAAATCTTCATATCTTATTGAAGGCTGGCATTTATTTGAGGAAGCTGAAAAATATGGTGCACAATTTTTAAATATTTTTGTGACAGAAACGGCAATAGATCGTTTGAGAAAACCCGAGAGAGCTATTGTTGTTACAGATGATGTTTTGAAAGAATTAACTGACTCACAGACTCCTCAAGGGATTGTAGCTGAGATTGCCTTTCAAGAGACAAGATGGACAGATATTAAAAAAGGACGTTTTCTTGTATTAGAAGATGTGCAGGATCCAGGAAACCTAGGAACAATGGTTCGAACTGCAGATGCAGCGAATTTTGATGCTGTTTTTTTATCTCAGAAATCTGCTGATTTGTATAACCAAAAAACACTTCGTTCTATGCAAGGCAGTCACTTTCATTTACCAGTATTTAGGGTAGAAATAGAGCAGTTTGTTAACTTTTGTAAAGCAGAAGGGATAACTATGATTGCGACAACTTTATCTGAACAATCGGTAAATTATAAAAATCTCCCTAAGTATGATTATTTTGCTTTAATCATGGGAAATGAGGGACAGGGAATTTCCAAAACTATGACAGAAGAAGCAGATGTTTTAGCACATATTGAAATGCCTGGACAAGCAGAAAGTCTTAATGTAGCAGTAGCTGCGGGAGTAGTCATTTTCAGCTTAATTTAAGTTCATATGTTATAATATCCCCAGAGGGGTGATTATAATGAAAAAGTATCAAGACGATAAGGACTTCATGGATTTGGTCGGTCACCTTATTGACCATCCACGTTTCCAAAAACTCGAAGCTATTGTCCAACATCATCACTCAACTCGCTTAGAGCATTCTATAAATGTTAGTTATACAAGTTATAAAATTGCTAAGAAGTTTGGTTGGGATGCGAGTAGTACTGCTCGAGGTGGTTTACTACATGATTTCTTTTATTATGATTGGCGTGTAACGAAATTTAACAAGAGCCATGCTTGGGTTCATCCAAGGATAGCGGTTCGTAATGCGCGAAAATTAACTGATTTAAACGCTAGAGAAGAAGATATTATTTTGAAGCACATGTGGGGAGCGACTATTGCACCACCACGTTATAAAGAAAGTTATATTGTGACTATGGTTGATAAGTATTGGGCAGTACGAGAGGCTTCTCGTCCACTCAAACGTATTTTTAAGAAACCTATCCGTTTTAGTCGCAAATTCTTAGGTAGTCACAATCATTAAAATTTAGAATAGGAAAATACATATGAATGATAACGTCATTTACACACAATCTGATTCAGGGCTGAATCAATTTTTTGCTAAGATTTACGGTCTTGTAGGGATAGGAGTAGGTTTGTCAGCTGCTGTTTCTGCTATTATGCTGTATATGTTTCCACAAAATATGATTGCCATCATGCAAAAAATGCCAGGGTTGTATTTTGGAGCAATCATATTAGAATTGGTTTTAGTCTTTGTTGCTAGTGGAGCGGCGCGTCGAAACACACCAGCTGCATTACCATTATTTTTGATTTATTCAGCTTTGAATGGGTTTACTTTAAGTTTCATTATCGCAAGGTACACGCAAACAACAGTTCTTCAAGCTTTTATAACATCTGCAGCTGTTTTCTTTGCAATGGCTTTGATTGGAGCTAAGACTAAAAAAGATTTATCAGGTATGCGTAAAGCGTTAATGGCTGCTTTAATTGGGATTTTAATTGCAAGTCTTGTTAATTTATTTATCGGTAGTGGGGGTATGAGTTATATCATTAGTATCGTATGTGTCATCATCTTTTCTGGATTGATTGCTTACGATAACCAAATGATTAAATATGTCTACAATAGCCAAGGCGGCCAAGTCGCAGATGGTTGGGCAGTTTCGATGGCACTAAGCCTTTATCTTGATTTTATTAATCTATTCTTAAATATTCTTCGTCTTTTTGCACGAAATGATTGAGGCTAACTGGTTAGATATTCTAGCCAGTTTTTAATTGTGAAATAACACCAAAGAAGGAATTTCTTATATGAAGGCACAGGAGCGTCGAGAAAATATTTTAACGACTTTAAAAGGAACAAAAGAAGCTGTATCGGCAAGCACATTAGCAAAGATTTTTAGTGTTAGTAGGCAGGTGATTGTTGGAGATATTGCCTTATTGCGTGCACAACAATGTGATATTATTTCTACCCCAAAAGGATACCTTATGTCCAGTGCTCTAAGTACTCATCAATTCACAGCTAGATTGGTTTGTCAGCATGGCATAGAACAGACAGAAGAAGAACTGGAAATTATTTTGCGGTATCAAGGAATCATTATGAATGTGGAGGTAGAGCACCCTATTTATGGGATGCTGACTGCTCCCTTAAACATTCAAAGCCAAAAAGACATTGATAATTTTACTGCTAAATTAAAAGTTTCCAATGCAGAATTGCTATCCTCTTTGACAGATGGTTTACATACACATATGATTTCTTGTCAAGATCAGTCAGTTTTTGACCAAATATGTGAGGCTCTAAAAAAAGCAGGAATCTTATACATAGACAAATAACCTTACAGGTGTCTTTACACCTGTAAGGTTATTTTGTATAATAGCTTCAAAGGAGATAAAAATGTCAAAAAAAACAACACAAATGGTTTCTTATACTTCTATTTTAGTAGCTTTTGCAATCATGATTCCTATAATCATGCCTGCTAAAATAATTATTGGGCCTGCTTCTTTCACCTTAGCAAGCCATGTACCTTTATTTTTAAGTATTTTTATATCTGTTCCAGTTGCAATATTGGTAGCTTTAGGGACAGGACTTGGATTTCTACTAGCTGGTTTTCCGATTGTAATCGTTCTTAGAGCTTTATCACATATCGGATTTGCATTAATTGCGGCTTTCTTGATTAAGTCAAAGCCCTCTTTATTGATGAGTAAATGGCAAACATTGTTATTTGCTGTAGCTATTAACATAATTCATGGTCTGCTCGAATTTATTACTGTTTATATAATCACAATGACTTCTAACAGTAGTTCAACTTATTTATGGTCACTATTTTCTTTGATAGGGCTAGGCTCTTTGCTACATGGATTGGTAGATTTTTATATAGCTCTCTTCATTTGGAAATGGATGGCACAAAAGTTGGGGAAAATACTTAGGATAAGATAAAGGAATCGGCTATATGCTTAATCATGCTCTAGTGAAAATTTAATAGTGTATTGACGTGACAAGGACGATAGAGGCTTTGATTTTGTTTACATATATTTGTAAACTCTTTCTTTTTTTGCTATAATGAGTCATGTAAATAAATGAGGAGAATGAATAGATGTCAACAACTATTTGGATTTTATTAATTATCGTCGCTTTGTTTGGTGGTCTCGTGGGAGGCATTTTTATTGCTCGTAAACAAATTGAAAAAGAGATTGGAGAGCACCCTCGTTTAACACCGGATGCTATTCGTGAAATGATGAGTCAAATGGGACAAAAACCTAGTGAAGCTAAAGTTCAACAGACATACCGTAATATTGTAAAACACGCAAAAACAGCTATCAAAACTAAAAAATAAGAGTGTTTTAGCGTTGAAGCGTTTAGTGATGAAATAGTGAGTGATAGTCCATCAGATTTCTAGACAAGATTTGGGCAAACTTGGTCAAGTGTAGATTTGACTGATTGGTTATTGTATAGAGAGGCTAGGACTGTTGTCCAGCCTCTTTTAGTCACTAATATTGGAGGAATAAAAATGGATAGTAGGCCTATTGGCTTTCTAGATTCTGGTGTAGGTGGTTTAACGGTTGTTAAGGAAATGTTCCGTCAACTTCCAGAAGAGGAAGTAATCTTCATTGGAGATCAGGCTAGAGCTCCGTATGGTCCTAGACCTGCTCAACAGATTAGAGAGTTTACCTGGCAGATGGTTAATTTCTTATTGACTAAAAATGTTAAGATGATTGTTATAGCTTGTAATACAGCAACTGCAGTTGCCTGGCAAGAAATTAAAGAAAAACTAGACATCCCTGTTTTAGGCGTTATTTTACCAGGAGCTAGCGCAGCTATCAAATCAACTAATTCAGGGAAAGTTGGTATTATAGGTACTCCCATGACTGTTAAATCAGATGCTTATCGTCAAAAAATTCAAGCTTTGTCTCCAAATACTGCTGTGGTATCCCTTGCTTGTCCGAAATTTGTTCCAATTGTGGAATCAAATCAGATGTCTTCTAGTTTAGCCAAAAAGGTGGTTTATGAAACATTGTCCCCATTAGTTGGTAAATTAGATACTTTAATTTTAGGTTGCACGCATTATCCCCTATTACGTCCCATCATTCAAAATGTTATGGGGGCTGAGGTTAAATTAATTGATAGTGGCGCAGAAACCGTTCGTGATATTTCTGTTTTATTGAACTATTTTGAGATAAACCATAATTGGCAAAATAAACACGGTGGTCATCACTTTTACACAACCGCCAGCCCAAAAGGTTTTAAAGAAATTGCAGAACAATGGCTTAGTCAAGAAATAAATGTGGAGCGTATCGTATTATGACAAAAACAATTTTTGAAAGTAAAACTGAAGGCAATTGGTTTTTAGGTAGTTTCCAAGCTTTTAATTATTTTACTTGTTTTGGTAATGATGAATCTTACGAAGCTATCCAAGATGTTTTTCATCGTCTATTATCAACTTTGAAAGTTGAAGGTCTACAGCTTCACGTTGTGCAGATGACTTCGGATTTTCAATTATTAGCATTCCTCGTTGATATGATTAATCAAGAGTATTCAAGGCATATCAAAGTGACTCAACATAAAGGGGCCATCTTAGTTAGTGAAGATGATCAGTTGTTCTTAGTTCACTTACCTAAAGAGGGCACTTCTTTAGAAAAATTCTTTGATTTAAAGAATGATAATAATTTTGGGGATACCATATTAATTGCGACTCACAATGAAGGAAAAACGAAGGAATTTAGAGAATTATTTGGGAAATTAGGACTCAAAGTTGAAAATTTAAATGATTACCCAGATTTACCAGAAGTTGAAGAGACTGGTATGACCTTTGAAGAAAATGCTCGACTTAAAGCAGAGACTATTTCAAAATTAACTGGAAAAATGGTAATTTCAGATGATTCCGGATTAAAAGTAGATGCTTTAGGTGGTTTGCCAGGGGTATGGTCTGCTCGTTTTTCAGGTCCTGACGCGACAGATGCTCGTAATAATGCCAAATTATTGCATGAATTAGCCATGGTATTTGACAAAGAAAGACGTTCAGCACAGTTTCATACAACCTTAGTCGTGTCAGCTCCAAATAAAGAAAGTTTGGTAGTTGAAGCAGAGTGGCCAGGTTATATTGGTACGGAACCTAAGGGGGAAAATGGCTTTGGTTATGATCCGCTCTTTATTGTCGGAGAAGGTAGTAGGACAGCAGCTGAATTGAGCGCACAAGAAAAAAATAATCTATCACATCGTGGGCAAGCTGTCCGTAAATTGATGGAGGTATTTCCAAAATGGCAATTAGAAAATTAGTTGTAATGAGTGATTCTCACGGAGATCGTGACATTGTAAAAGATATAAAGAATCATTATTTGGGAAAAGTGGATGCTATTTTTCATAATGGGGATTCCGAACTTCCTAGCTCAGATCCTATATGGGAAGGCATTCATGTGGTCACAGGAAATTGTGATTATGATTCAGGTTATCCGGAAGTTTTGGTTACAAAAATAGATAATGCTGTTATTGTTCAAACCCATGGTCATCTCCATCAGATTAATTTTACTTGGGATAAATTGGATTTATTAGCTCAGCAAGAAGACGCGGATATTTGTTTATACGGTCATCTTCATCGTGCAGATGCTTGGAAAAATGGTAAAACTATTTTTATCAATCCAGGCAGTGTTTTGCAGCCAAGAGGACCAATAAATGAGAAGCTTTACGCTGTTGTAACTATAACAGATAGTAAGGTTTTGGTAGAGTATTATACTCGCCAACACCAACCCTATCCTAACTTGACAAAGGAATTTTCAAGATGATTGCTAAAGAATTTGAGTCGTTTTTGCTAAGTCATTTGGACCACTATCTGATTCCAGCTGAAGACGTTGCTATTTTTGTGGATACGCACAATGCTGACCACGTTATGCTACTATTAGCAAGTAATGGTTTTTCACGTGTACCAGTTATCACTAAAGAGAAAAAATATGTAGGTACTATTAGTATCTCAGACATTATGGCCTACCAATCTAAAGGTCAATTAACAGATTGGGAGATGGCACAGACTGATATTGTTGAGATGGTTAATACAAAAATCGAGCCGATTAATGAGGCAGCTACTCTGACAGCAATTATGCATAAGATTGTAGATTATCCATTTTTACCTGTTATCAGTGATCAAAATGATTTTAGAGGCATTATAACCCGTAAATCGATTTTAAAAGCTATTAATAGCCTCCTACATGATTTTACAGACGAATATACTATCACTCCTAAAAACAATGATAAATGATATTAATAATTTTATTGAGAGTAAGAAATTATCTCTCAATTCGCGTAAGTCCTATCACTATGATTTAAAGCAATTTTATAAAATAATTGGTGGACATGTAAATTCTGAAAAACTGGCATTGTATCAACAGTCTCTAAGTGAATTTAAGTTAACAGCTCGTAAGCGAAAGTTATCTGCAGTCAATCAATTTCTTTTCTTTTTATATAATAGAGGAACACTGAAGGAATTTTACAGACTACAAGAGACTGAAAAAATCACTTTGACTCAGACAAAGTCTCAAATAATGGATTTATCAAATTTCTATCAAGATACTGATTATCCGAGTGGTCGTTTGATTGCTTTGTTGATTTTATCTTTAGGTTTAACTCCGGCTGAAATTGCTAATTTGAAGAAGGCTGATTTTGATACAACTTTTAATATCTTAAGTATTGAAAAATCGCAGATGAAGCGTATTTTAAAACTTCCAGAAGACTTGCTTCCTTTTCTTTTGGAATCTTTAGAGGAAGATGGTGACTTAGTCTTTGAGCATAACGGCAAGCCTTATTCTAGACAATGGTTTTTTAATCAATTAACAGATTTTTTAAATGAGAAGAATGAGCAACAACTAACTGCACAACTTCTGCGAGAACAATTTATTCTAAAGCAAAAAGAAAATGGCAAAACGATGACGGAGCTCAGTCGCCTTCTAGGCTTAAAAACTCCTATCACTTTAGAGAGATATTATAGATAATGGATATTAAGTTAAAAGATTTCGAGGGGCCTCTAGACTTACTCTTACACCTCGTATCTAAATATGAGGTTGATATATACGATGTACCGATTGTGGAAGTTATTGAGCAGTACCTTGCTTATATAGCAACATTACAGGCGATGCGTCTAGAAGTAGCTGGTGAGTATATGCTTATGGCAAGTCAGCTGATGTTGATAAAAAGCCGTAACTTATTACCTAAAGTAGTGGAGTCAAATCCTATTGAAGATGATCCAGAAATGGAATTGTTGAGCCAATTAGAGGAATATAGACGTTTTAAAGTGCTAAGTGAAGAGTTAGCTAATCAGCATCAGGAACGTGCCAAATATTTTTCAAAACCAAAACAAGAAGTTATCTTTGAAGATGCAATTCTTCTACACGATAAATCGGTGATGGACCTTTTTTTGACTTTTTCTCAAATGATGTCCCAAAAACAAAAAGAATTGTCAAATAGTCAAACGGTAATTGAGAAAGAAGACTACCGTATTGAAGATATGATGATCGTTATTGAAAGACATTTTAATCTTAAAAAGAAAACGACATTACAAGAAGTGTTTGCGGATTGCCAAACAAAATCTGAAATGATAACTTTATTTTTGGCAATGTTAGAGTTGATAAAATTACATCAAATCACAGTAGAACAAGACAGTAATTTTAGCCAAGTTATCTTAAGAAAGGAAGAGAAATGACTTATTTAGGCTCAATAGAAGCTCTTCTTTTTGTTGCAGGTGAAGATGGACTGAGTTTGCGTCAAATGGCAGAATTATTGACTTTGACACCATCAGCATTAATACAGCAACTAGAAAAGTTGGCTAAACGATATGAAGAAGATGACGATTCTAGTCTATTATTGCTTGAGACAGCACAAACTTATAAATTGGTAACAAAGGATAGTTATATGACTTTGTTGAGAGATTATGCGAAGGCTCCGATTAATCAGAGTCTATCTCGAGCAAGTTTGGAAGTTCTATCTATTATTGCTTATAAACAACCTATTACTAGGATTGAAATTGATGATATTCGTGGCGTGAATTCCAGTGGAGCTATAACGAGACTGATAGCTTTTGGTTTAATTAAAGAGGCTGGAAAGAAAGAAGTGTTGGGACGTCCTAACCTTTATGAGACAACTAATTATTTCTTAGATTATATGGGAATTAATCAGTTAGATGACTTAATTGATGCCTCTTCAATTGAATTAGTTGACGAAGAAGTATCGTTATTTTCAATGGATTCAATTAATACAGAAGATAAGGAAAACAATGAGAATTAATAAATATATTGCGCATGCAGGGATTGCAAGTCGTAGAAAAGCTGAGGAATTAATCAAACAAGGAATAGTCACGATTAATGGTCAAGTGGTTAATGAATTGGCGACCCAAGTAAAGGCTGGTGATCTGGTTGAAATTGAAGGAAGTCCAATTTACAACGAAGAGAAGGTATATTATCTCTTAAATAAACCACGAGGTGTTATTTCAAGTGTCTCAGATGACAAAGGACGTAAGACAGTTATTGACTTGTTGCCACAAGTCAAAGAACGGATATATCCTGTTGGTCGCTTGGATTGGGATACAACTGGACTTTTAATTTTGACTAATGATGGTGATTTTACTGATAAAATGATTCATCCTCGTAATGAAATTGATAAAGTTTATTTAGCACGTGTCAAAGGAATAGCTACTAAAGAAAACCTTCGACCATTAACGCGTGGCGTTGTTATCGATGGTAAGAAAACAAAACCTGCTCGCTATACTATCATAAAAGTGGATCATGAAAAAAATCGTTCAGTAGTTGAATTAACTATTCATGAAGGTCGTAATCATCAAGTTAAGAAAATGTTTGAACAAGTTGGGTTATTAGTGGACAAGCTATCTCGTACACAATTCGGTACCTTAGATTTAACGGGTCTCCGTCCTGGGGAAGCACGACGATTAAATAAAAAAGAAATTAGTCAGTTGCATAATGCGGCTATTAATAAATCTTAATGCTTAAATCTTTTTTGATTTTCTTGGTTCGCTTTTACCAAAAAAATATTTCTCCAGCTTTCCCAGCTAGCTGTCGTTATCGTCCAACTTGCTCTACGTATATGATAGAAGCTATTCAAAAACATGGTCTAAAAGGTGTGTTGATGGGAATTGCACGTATTTTGCGATGTCATCCCTTAGCCCACGGAGGAAATGATCCTGTCCCTGATCATTTTAGCTTAAGACGTAATAAAACGGATATATCAGATTGATATATCCGTTTTATTATTTGTAATTATAGTTTTGACCATGTTTTAGGAATAAACATTAATAAAACAGGGTATATTTCTAAACGTCCTGCTATCATAGCAAATGAAAGAAGGAGTTTTGAGAATGGACTAAAGAATGAGAAAGTTTCATTGCTACCTAAGAGTGGGCCTATGTTGTTAAAACATGAGGCTGCAGCACTGACAACAACCAAAAAATCATTAGTATCAAGCGTTAAAACAAGAACGAGTGCCATGAAGATAGCTAAATAGATAGTTAGATATTTTAAAACGCCATGTTGTGTATTTTTATCTAGAACGCTTTTATTAATGTGTAGTGACATGACTCTATTAGGATAGAGTGTAGACAATACTTGGTTACGTGCAACCTTTGCTAGGATTAAGCTACGCATGACTTTAAAGCCCCCAGCTGTAGAGCCAGCAGAACCACCGATAAACATCAAGAATAGCAAAATAACCTGTGAAAACAAAGGCCAACGAGTGATATCAGTCACGCCAAAACCAGTTGTTGTAATAATAGCTGATACTTCAAAGAAAATATGTTCGAGGCCTTGTCGAAAATTATCATACATACCGATGACGTTTAGAGCAATCATGAAAGTTGCTATTGCCACGATGCGGAGATAGGTTTTTAGTTCCTCATCACCAAAGAATGCTTTAATTTTTCGGAGTAAAAGAAGATAGTAAAGATTAAAGTTAACCCCGAAGATAAGCATACCAATAGAAACTAAGTTAGTTATCAGAGGACTATTATAATGAGCAATGCTATCATTGTAAACTGCAAAACCACCTGTACCTGCAGTTCCCATCGCTATGATAATACTATCAAAGAAAGGCATACCTGCAAAATATAATATTACTGCAAATACTGCAAACATAAGAAGATATAACAAATACAAAATTTGTGCAGTTTTTTTAAGTTTCGAGACAACTTTACCAAATACAGGTCCAGGAACTTCAGCTCTCATAACCTCTAAATGACTATTTTTAGAATTTTCCATGATGGCAAGGGCAAATACTAAAACCCCCATTCCACCGATAAGATGGGTAAAGCTACGCCAAAATAAGAGCGCGGGGGATAAGACACTGACGTCATCAAGAATAGTTGCTCCTGTTGTCGTAAAACCAGAAGATACTTCAAAGAAAGCATCGATAATATTAGGGATTTGACCTGAAATAACAAATGGAAGGGCGCCAAAGAAGGACCAAAGTATCCAGCAGAGTGCAACAATTAACATGCCTTCTTTAGTGTAGATATGATAATTTTTAGGTTTAAAGAGAGAACCCAGTAATCCAAGGATGATTAGAATAATCATGGTAATGACTATACTCATCATGACACTTTGCGGTTCACGGTAAATAAGTCCAACAGTTAGAGGAATCGCTAGAAGAGCAGCTTCAATTAGCAAAAGTTTTGAGAGAAGGAAACGAATCATACTTTTATTCATATTCCTACCTCGCTAACATATCACTAGTTCTAGTAATATTTTTTAATAAGGTGATAACAACGATACGATCACCCACTGTTAAAACATCCTCACCAGTTGGGAAAATCGTTTTATTATTGCGGATAATCGCTGCAATTAAAATATTTTGCTTTAATTTTAAAGATGCAAGGCTACGATTTGCTAATTTGCTAGTTTCTTTTATTTCAAATTGTAAGGTTTCAATGCGATCGTTAGCAATATGATGCATAGCTTCTAGGTTGGAATCCTGAGCATTTACACGCCCGCGTACAAAGTGCATCACATGGTCTACGGCAATACGCTTGGGTGTGATAATGCTTGATAGTTGTTTATCGTCAATGATTTCTAGTAGGCTAGTTCGATTAACTTTGGTAATGTTTTTAGGAATACCGATACTTTCTAAGAACATTGAGGTAATGATATTTTCTTCATCAACACCAGTTAAAGTAGCAACTGCGTCAAAACTTGTAACGCTTTCTTCTAACAAAATATTTTTAGCAGTACCATCCCCATGAACGACAGGAACATTGGGAAATTCTTGACTAAAATATTCAGCTTGTTCTTGGTTGAGTTCAACTAGTTTGACGTGTGTATTGGTATTTTTAAGGATATTGAGTAGGTAGTAGGCGATGCGTCCTGCACCGATAACCATCAAGTTTTTGACAACTTTATTTTTAACGTAATTATGGAAAAGTATCATTTCAATACGGTTTCCAGTTACAAAGATTTTATCTTTGACTTGGATAGTTGCATCGCCATCAGGAATAATCAATTTGCCATCGCGTTCAATTGCGCAAATAACAATATTACCAAATTTTTTACGAATTTGACTCATTGAAGTATGACAGAGTTTATTTCCTTCTAAAATTTTAAATTCCATTAACATCACACGCCCGTTGGCGAAGTGTTCAACTGAAGTTGCATTTGGAAATTCTATGGTATTAGCGATATATTGTGCTGCCAACAATTCAGGGTTGACAACTGAAGAGAAGCCAAGAAAGTTTTTATCTTTGAAGTAAGGATTAGAATACTCAGGATTACGCATGCGAACAACAGTCTCTTTTGCTCCCATTTTTTTGGCAAGAACTGCTGAAATCATATTAACTTCATCTCGATCAGTGATAGCGATAAAAATATCACAATTTTTGACTTCGGCTTGTTCTAAAATTTTATAGTTTGCCCCATTCCCAACAATTCCCATAATATCATGCTGTTTAGTGACACGTTTAAGGACGTTTTCTTTTTTCTCAATTAAAACAACATCGTGCTTTTCAGCAACAAGTGAGCGACAAAGTGCGGTTCCGACTTTACCTCCGCCGACAACAATTATTCTCATTTTTACCTCCAATAATAAACTCTATGATACCTTTTTTTTAGTAAAAATGCACGAGAATTATGGTTAAAAAACGTTTTCATCTTTCTGATAAGAGTAATATGATTCTCTTATCAGAATCTGGTGAAAAATAACACAGATAAACTTGTGACAAGCCCTAAATTAGGTTATAATTAACCTTTAAGCGTACAGTAGAAATGGAGATATTATGGAGAATCATAATTCTATTAAACAGACCTATGGATTAATGACTACAATTGCTATGATTGTAGGTGTAGTGATTGGTTCAGGCATTTATTTTAAAGTTGATGACATCCTTAAATTTACTGGTGGAGATGTCTTTTTAGGCATGGTAATTTTAGTACTAGGTTCTTTTTCGATTGTTTTTGGAAGTTTGTCAATTTCTGAGCTAGCTATTAGAACGAGTGAAAGTGGTGGTATTTTTTCTTACTACGAAAAATATGTTAGCCCAGCTTTAGCAGCAACTTTAGGCTTGTTTGCGTCTTTTTTGTATCTTCCAACTTTAACAGCAATCGTTTCATGGGTAGCTGCATTTTATACTTTAGGTGAATCATCAAGTTTGGAATCACAGATTATTTTAGCTGCTGTTTATATTTTAGCGCTTAGTCTCATGAATATCTTTGCTAAGCGTATTGCAGGGGGATTCCAATCTTTAACGACCTTTGTAAAAATGATTCCTTTAGTCCTAATTGCTTTAATTGGTGCTTTTTGGTCTGATAAAGCTCCACAACTTCCACAACATTTAACAGCTATTCAACCGTCAAATGTTGGATGGAGTTGGGTGTCAGGTCTGGTACCATTGTATTTTGCATATGATGGTTGGACAATTTTTGTTAGTATTGCACCAGAAGTCAAGAATCCCAAGAAGAATTTACCACTTGCCTTTGTCATTGGTCCAGCGCTTATCTTATTATCATATTTGGCATTTTTCTATGGTTTGACACAAATTTTAGGTGCTAGCTTTATTATGACAACCGGTAATGATGCTATTAATTATGCAGCTAATATTATTTTCGGTCCTAGTGTTGGGCGTTTATTATCTTTCATTGTTATTCTATCTGTATTAGGTGTTGCCAATGGACTTTTACTTGGGACGATGCGTCTACCTCAAGCTTTTGCGGAACGCGGATGGATCAAAAGTGAGAGGATGGCTAACATAAATTTGAAGTATCAAATGTCATTGCCAGCTAGTTTGACGGTGACGGCTGTAGCTATTTTTTGGCTTTTTGTTCATTTTATGGTTACAAAATTTAACTTATTGCCGGGTAGTGATATTAGTGAAATTGCTGTGGTGTTTAATAATACCAGTTTAATCATTCTTTATGTTTTAGTACTCAGCCTTTATCTCAAAAAAGATATTAAAAATAAATTTACCGGCTTAGTTTCACCGATTCTAGCAATTTTAGGCGGTTTGATCCTCCTTATCGGGAGTTTGTTAAGTAATTTCTTTACGGTTTTAATTTTCCAATGTTTTTGCTTATTATTCTGTTTGATTTGTCATTATATCTATCAAAAAAATAATCCAAAAACTCATGAATAGGTTGACTTTGTAGACTGAAGTGCTATAATAGTGTCAACGATTTGTTAGTTTAAATCAAACCTGTTATGATTTAAGTTAACAAACCACCATAAACCACATTGTTTGCTGAGATTGACTCCGAGCAGTGTGGTTTTTTTGCGAGTCAGAATGAGTTCTAGAAAGTGATGATGAGATGAATATTGAAACATTAACGCAGAAAAATCATCGTTCCGATAGCGGACGAAATCATATTGTTTTATTTGAACCACAGATTCCAGCAAATACTGGTAATATTGCTAGAACTTGTGCGGCAACAAATGCTCCTTTGCACATCATACGACCAATGGGATTTCCTATTGATGATAAAAAAATGAAACGAGCGGGACTGGATTACTGGGATAAGCTAGATGTTAGTTTCTATGATAGTTTGGAAGAATTTATGTTGTCATGTCGAGGGAAAGTTCACCTAATTAGCAAATTTGCTGACAAGGTTTACTCAGATGAAAATTATAATGATGATCAAGACCATTATTTTATGTTTGGTCGTGAAGATAAAGGATTGCCAGAAACTTTTATGCGCGAGCATGCTGAAAAGGCCTTACGAATTCCCATGAACGATGAGCATGTGCGTAGCTTGAATGTTTCAAACACTGTTTGTATGATTGTTTATGAAGCCCTTAGGCAGCAAAGCTTTCCTAATTTAGAATTAAGCCATACTTATGAAAATGATAAATTAAAATAATAAAGAAAGTGATCGTTTAAAATGGTCACTTTTATCTTTAGAATGTTAATTAGTATATAGTATCAAAAACAAATGGTAAAATAGTCACCAAGGCGACAAGGGATATTTTTAGCTGTAGAATAGTCAGGAGTAATTATGATTACATATGATTTCACAAGTTTACCAGAACGTTTTTCAAGTAATGCCATAAAATGGAAGGCGGTTCAAAAAGATCAAGAAATCCTTCCCCTTTGGATTGCGGATATGGATTTTCCTATCTTTCCAGAAATGTCGGAGGCTATTGAAGATTTTTCACACCAAATGGTTTTTGGCTATGATAGTCCTAAAGACAGTTTATACCAAGCTATCTCTAATTGGGAAGTGCAAGAACATGGTTATCAATTTGATAAAAAATCATTATTATTAATTGATGGGGTTGTACCAGCGATTTCAGTTGCTATACAAGCCTTCACAAAGGAGGGAGATGCTGTTCTAATTAATACCCCAGTCTATCCGCCTTTTGCTAGAACTATAAAATACAATAATCGTCATTTAGTTTCAAATAGTTTACTTAATAATAATCAGTATTTTGAGATTGACTTTAAACAATTAGAAAAAGATATCATTGAAAATAATGTAAAGCTTTATATTTTTTGTAGTCCACATAATCCTGGTGGGCGTGTCTGGACAAAAGAAGAAATTCAAAAAATAGGAGATATCTGTAAACGGTATAATGTTATCCTCGTTTCTGACGAAATACATCAAGATTTGGTATTATTTGATAATGTACACCATAGCTTTAATACTGTTGATTCTAGTTTTAAAGAATTGAGTGTTATTTTATCTAGTGCAACTAAAACGTTTAATATTGCAGGGACTAAAAATAGCTTTGCAATAATTGAAAATGAAAAGTTACGCTCTGATTTTAAGAAGAGGCAAATAGCTAACAATCAACAAGAAATTTCCTCATTGGGGTTATTAGCTACAGAAGTTGCCTTTACAAAAGGGAAACAATGGTTAAAGGCCCTAAAAACGGAGTTAGAAGAATCAATAGAATACCTTTATGAGCAATTAACGCAAAAAACTCATATCAAAGTGATGAAACCAGAGGGAACTTATCTTGTTTGGTTAGATTTTTCTGCTTATAATTTAACGCATTTAGAAATTCAAGAAAAACTTCGATATGATGCCAAATTAATATTAAATGATGGTTTAACTTTTGGAAAAGAAGGGAAAAAACATGCTAGAATCAATGTCGCAGCTCCTAGGTCTGTTATTGAGGAGGCAGTTTTGCGATTAGTGACAAACTTTAGAAAAAATGACTAGACTATAAAAAAAGTCGCATGGAAAGGGTTTTTATGTTATAATACTTTGAATGTAAACAAGCGTTAGAATGTTTTTAATGCTCAAAATTAAATAGAAAGCGGTCATTATAATGGGAAAATTTCAAGTCATTTCACATCCACTTATTCAACATAAACTGTCAATCTTACGTCGCACTACAACATCTACTAAAGATTTTCGTGAGTTAGTTGATGAGATTGCGATGTTAATGGGCTATGAAGTGTCTCGTGATTTACCTTTAGAAGATGTTGAAATCCAAACACCAGTAGCGACAACTGTACAAAAACAATTAGCTGGGAAAAAGTTAGCAATTGTTCCAATTTTACGTGCAGGTATTGGTATGGTTGATGGTTTCTTAAGCCTTGTGCCAGCTGCTAAAGTTGGTCATATCGGTATGTATCGTGATGAAGAGACTTTCCAACCAGTCGAATATTTAGTTAAGTTACCTGAAGATATTGATCAACGTCAGATTTTTGTAGTTGATCCAATGCTTGCTACAGGTGGGTCTGCTATTTTAGCAGTAGATTCTCTAAAAAAACGTGGCGCAGCTAGTATCAAATTTGTTTGTTTAGTAGCAGCTCCAGAAGGAGTGGCAGCACTTCAAGAAGCACATCCAGATGTAGATATTTATACCGCTGCTTTGGATGAAAAACTCAACGAACATGGCTACATTGTTCCTGGACTCGGAGATGCTGGGGATCGCTTATTTGGTACAAAATAAGATTTGAGATGAAGAAGGCTTTTCTGAAGAACTCAGAAAGCCTTTTCTTAAAAAGGTTATTATTTGACCTTTGTTGACCAAATGATTATAATAGTGACAGTGATAAAAAGAAATGGAGAAAGATATGATTCCAGTAGTTATTGAACAAACAAGTCGTGGTGAACGCTCTTATGATATTTACTCACGTCTTTTAAAAGATCGTATTATTATGTTGACAGGCCAAGTTGAGGATAATATGGCTAATAGTATCATTGCACAGTTATTGTTTCTCGATGCACAAGATAATACAAAGGACATTTACCTTTATGTCAATACACCGGGTGGTTCAGTATCGGCTGGACTTGCTATTGTGGATACCATGAACTTCATTAAATCGGACGTACAGACGATTGTTATGGGGATGGCTGCTTCGATGGGAACCATTATTGCTTCGAGTGGTGCTAAAGGAAAACGTTTTATGTTACCGAATGCAGAATATATGATCCACCAACCAATGGGCGGAACAGGCGGAGGCACACAGCAATCTGATATGGCTATTGCTGCTGAGCATCTTTTAAAAACGCGTCATACTTTAGAAAAAATCTTAGCTGATAATTCTGGTCAATCTATTGAAAAAGTCCATGATGATGCAGAGCGTGATCGTTGGATGAGTGCTCAAGAAACACTTGATTATGGCTTTATTGATGCTATTATGGAAAATAATAATCTGCAATAATAGATTTAAAAGAGTTGAGTTTATCAACTCTTTTTTTATTTGTTGGAATTATGTTATAATCTTAGTAATTACAGATATGACGCAGAAAGGAAAAAATTATTGAATAAACAAGAGCGTTTAGGAATGAGCGTTTATCTTTACTATAATCGTGACGCTCGTAAATTATATAAATACGGAGATGTTCATTATCATTCTCGTAGATTAAGATATCTAGTCATTTATGTTAATAAAGAAGATATTGTTAGCGTTAGTAAAGAGATAAAACATTTAAAATTTGTTAAGGATGTTCGGTTATCAGCAATTGATGATATTGATCAGGATTTTGTTGGAAACTTATATCGTTAAGATATTTACTAGTAGTTATTAAAAAGAAGGAGTTCAGATGTCCTTCTTTTTTATTTAGTTTCTATAATTTTCAAAAAAATAATTTAAAAACTATTGACAATATTCTGATAATTCTGTATTATTTTAGTTACCATTTTCAAAAAAGGAGAAAAATATGGAAAAGAGACTTAGTTTAGGAGCTCTTGTTTTAGCTAGTACAGTTCTTTTAGCAGCATGTGGAAATGTCGGAGGAGGAGCATCTTCGACAGGAACAAAAATAGGGAAAGATATTAAGGTAGGATATAACTGGGAATTATCAGGAAACGTTTCTTCGTATGGAAATTCAATGAAGAACGGAGCTGACTTAGCAGTAAAAGAAATTAATGCTGCTGGAGGGGTTGGCGGCAAGAAGTTAAAAGTCCTATCACAGGATAATAAATCAGAAAATGCAGAGGCAGCAACGGTTGCCACAAACTTAGTTACCAAAGGAGCTAATGTCATTATCGGACCAGCAACA
This sequence comes from Streptococcus agalactiae, assembly GCF_949788565.1. Lineage (NCBI taxonomy): Bacteria > Bacillati > Bacillota > Bacilli > Lactobacillales > Streptococcaceae > Streptococcus > Streptococcus agalactiae. The sequence goes on along the minus strand of NZ_OX460931.1, from coordinate 1,510,267 downwards.
TCGGGTGCAGCTGCATCTTCAACTCCAAAAGTAAATGCAGCAGCAGTTCCAATGATTGCACCTGCTGCGACACAAGACAATTTAGTCTATGGTTCTGATGGAAAAACCTTAAATCAGTATTTCTTCCGAGCTACTTTTGTCGATAATTATCAAGGAAAGCTATTGTCTCAGTATGCTACAGACAACCTTAAAGCTAAAAAAGTTGTTCTATTTTATGATAATTCATCAGATTACTCAAAGGGGGTAGCAAAATCATTTAAGGAAAGTTATAGTGGAAAAATTGTTGATAGTATGACATTCTCCGCTGGTGATACTGATTTCCAAGCGTCATTGACTAAGTTGAAAGGGAAAGAATATGATGCTATTGTGATGCCAGGTTACTATACCGAGACAGGATTAATAGTTAAGCAAGCGCGTGATTTAGGTATCTCTAAACCGGTTCTTGGGCCTGATGGTTTTGATAGTCCGAAATTTGTGCAATCGGCAACACCTGTGGGAGCTTCAAACGTTTATTATTTGACAGGTTTCACTACACAAGGATCAACCAAAGCTAAAGCTTTCCATGATCATTACGTTAAGGCATATGGTGAAGAACCATCCATGTTCTCGGCTTTATCATACGATGCCGTGTATATGGCAGCTAAATCTGCTAAAGGAGCTAAAACTTCAATTGATCTTAAAAAAGCTTTAGCTAAGCTGAAAGATTTTAAAGGTGTGACAGGGAAAATGTCTATTGATAAAAATCACAATGTTGTTAAATCAGCTTACGTTGTCAAATTAGAGGATGGAAAAACAAGTAGCGTTAACATTATTTCAGCAAAATAAGTATTCTCTAGAAAAAATGGGGGTTTAATTTTCAGCTCCCCTTTTTTAAAAAGTAATTTTTCAGAATAATTCGACAATAATATATAATAGAAAGTATGGTTATAATATGCTTCAACAGCTCGTTAATGGACTTATCTTAGGATCCATATATGCTTTACTTGCCTTAGGATATACTATGGTATATGGCATTATTAAGCTGATTAATTTTGCTCATGGGGACATCTATATGATGGGCGCTTTCATGGGCTATTATTTGATTAATCATCTTCATCTTAATTTTTTCCTAGCTTTATTAATTGCAATGCTGGGGTCTGCTTTCCTAGGTGTTGTAATTGAATATTTAGCTTATCGTCCACTGAGAAAATCAACTAGAATTGCCGCGTTAATTACAGCTATTGGTGTTTCTTTTCTTTTGGAGTACGGGATGGTATACCTTGTTGGAGCGGATACTAGGGCATTTCCGCAAGCCATTCATACTGTTAAATATAATTTAGGACCGATAACTATAACCAATGTTCAGCTCATCATTTTAGGTATTGCGCTATTACTAATGCTTACTTTACAGTTCATCGTTCAAAAAACTAAAATGGGGAAAGCTATGAGAGCTTTATCAGTGGATAGCGATGCCGCACAATTGATGGGAATTAATGTTAACCGTACCATTAGTTTTACATTTGCGCTGGGGTCTGCTTTAGCTGGAGCAGGTGGAGTACTGATTGGGCTTTATTATAATTCTGTTCAACCTCTTATGGGGGTAACTCCAGGGTTGAAAGCATTTGTTGCAGCTGTCTTAGGTGGTATTGGTATCATTCCGGGAGCGGCTATCGGTGGTTTTGTTATTGGCATTTTAGAAACTTTAGCGACTGCACTTGGTGTGTCAGATTTTCGAGATGGTATCGTTTATGCTATTTTAATTCTCATTTTCTTGATCCGTCCAGCAGGAATTCTTGGAAAAAATATTAAGGAGAAGGTCTAGGCATGAAAGAAAATATGAAATCAATTTTATCTTGGTTAGCTATAGTAGTGTTAGGTTATCTCTTGATTAGCGTGCTAATATCTATGGGTATATTTAACCTCTATCATATTCAAATTATTGAAACAATTGGGATTAATGTTATTTTAGCAGTTGGTTTGAACCTAATTGTAGGTTGTTCGGGACAGTTTTCACTAGGACATGCAGGTTTCATGGCTATTGGCGCTTATGCAGTTGCTATTATCGGCGTTAAAATGCCAACTTATGTAGGTTTTTTGATAGCTATACTTGTTGGAACTCTTGTTGCAGGAGGTATTGCCTTAGGTGTAGGAATTCCTACTTTGAGACTAAAAGGTGATTATTTAGCTATAGCTACTTTAGGTGTTGCTGAGATTATCCGTATTTTGTTGGTTAATGGAGGTGATATTACGAATGGTGCTGCGGGTATCATGGGGATTCCGCCTTTTACAACCTGGTCTTTAGTTTATGGGGTGGCAGTTGTGAGTCTTATCCTTGCAATGAATTTTTTGCGTAGTCCCTTAGGGCGTAATACAATTGCTATACGAGAAGATGAAATTGCAGCAGAGTCTATGGGTGTGGATACAACAAAAGTGAAAGTAATTGTTTTTGTTTTTGGAGCTATTTTAGCTTCTATCGCTGGTAGTTTACAGGCTGGCTACGTTGGAACTGTTATGCCAAAAGACTTTTCATTTATGATGTCTGTCAATGTTTTAATTATTGTTGTTTTAGGTGGTTTAGGTTCAATGACAGGGACAGTTTTAGCAGCAATTTTATTAGGATTATTGAATATGTTACTACAAGACTACGCTTCTGTTCGAATGATTATCTATGCTTTAGCCCTGATTTTAATTATGATTTTTAGACCTAGCGGTTTATTAGGAACGAAAGAGTTAACTCTATCTCATCTATTTCGTAAGACGAGTAAGGGAGGCAATTAGATGGCACTTCTTGAAGTAAAAAATTTAAGTAAACATTTCGGTGGCCTAACTGCTGTAGGTGATGTTTCGATGAAATTACATAAAGGTGAATTAATTGGCTTAATCGGCCCCAACGGTGCGGGTAAGACAACGCTTTTTAATCTCTTAACAGGAGTATACCTTCCTAGTAAAGGGACAATATCACTTGATGGTAAGATATTAAATGGGAGGAAACCAGCTAAAATAGCTTCTTTAGGATTAGGTAGAACTTTTCAAAATATCCGACTTTTTAAAAATATGACTGTTTTAGACAATGTACTAGTAGGACTCAGTAATCATCACTTATCACATCCTATTGCTAGTTTTTTACGATTACCCAAATACTATCATAGTGAAAAAGCCTTAAGGAAAAAGGCACTAGAGCTATTAGAGATTTTTGGTTTGAAAGCATATCAAGATGCTCTTGCTAAGAACCTCCCTTATGGAAAACAACGGCGTTTAGAAATTGTTCGTGCTTTAGCAACAGAACCAAAAATATTGTTTTTGGATGAGCCCGCGGCAGGAATGAATCCTCAAGAAACTGCAGAATTGACGCAGTTAATTAGTCAAATAAAGAGTGATTTTGATATTACTATTATGCTAATTGAACATGATATGAACTTGGTTATGCAAGTAACAGAGAGAATTTATGTATTGGAATATGGTCGTCTGATTGCTCACGGGACACCTGAAGAAATTAAAAATAATAAACGTGTTATAGAAGCATACTTGGGGGGTGAGTTATAATGACCATGTTGAAAGTAGAAAATCTATCTATTCATTATGGTGTTATTCAAGCGGTGAATGATGTCTCGTTTGAAGTTAACCAAGGTGAGGTTGTAACCTTAATTGGAGCCAATGGTGCAGGAAAGACATCAATTTTGAGGACAATTTCTGGTTTAGTAAGACCAAGTCAGGGTTCTATTTCTTTTATGGGGAAACCTATACATAAGTTAGCAGCTAGAAAAATTGTTGGCAATGGTTTAGCTCAGGTTCCAGAAGGGCGCCACGTTTTCTCAAGTTTGTCTGTTATGGAAAATTTAGAAATGGGAGCCTTTCTTCAAAAGGATCGTGAACAAAATCAAAAAATGTTAAAAAAAGTGTTTGATCGTTTTCCTCGCTTAGAAGAACGTAAAAACCAAGATGCAGCAACCTTATCAGGTGGTGAGCAGCAAATGCTCGCTATGGGGCGTGCATTGATGAGTCGTCCTAAATTATTACTTTTAGATGAACCGTCAATGGGCCTAGCTCCAATTTTTATTCAAGAAATTTTTAATATCATTGAAGATATCAAAAAACAAGGGACTACAGTTCTTTTAGTTGAACAAAATGCAAATAAAGCTCTGACGATTGCTGATAAAGCATATGTTCTAGAGACTGGGAAGGTTGTTTTATCAGGGACAGGTAAGGAATTACTAGTTTCAGATCAAGTTCGTAAAGCTTACTTAGGTGGATAATATTTAGAGGAGTCAGGTATGCCAGTGAAAGATTTTATGACAAAAAAATTAGTTTATGTCTCTCCAGACACTACAGTTGCAGAAGCTGCTGATTTATTGAGAGAACACCACTTAAGGCGTTTGCCAGTTGTTGAAAATGATCAGCTAGTGGGGTTAGTGACAGAAGGGACAATGGCAGAAGCACAACCTTCTAAAGCAACCAGTCTTTCTATATATGAGATGAACTATCTTCTTAATAAGACAAAAATTCGAGATATTATGATTAAAGATATTGTGACTGTTTCACAGTATGCTAGCCTTGAGGACGCTATTTATTTGATGATGTCTCGAAAGGTTGGCGTTTTACCAGTAGTTGATAATGGACAACTTTATGGTATTATCACGGATAGGGATGTTTTTAAAGCCTTCCTTGAAATTGCGGGGTATGGTCAAGAAGGTTATCGCTTGGTTATATTAGCTGATGACGGGATAGGGGTACTATCAAAAGTCCTAAATCGTCTTTCTAGTGCAAATTTAAGTGTTAAACGTTTAGTCATTATTGAACGAAAAGCAGGTAAGAAAGCGGTCGAGATACAACTAGAAGGATACGCTGACAAGGATGTTTTAAAACAAGAACTAGTATTTGATGATGTTATTGTGGAAACTTTAGAAAAGACCATGAAAAAACCACTTTCTTAAAAATATCAGACATGCACAATCAAGTTGTGGGTGTCTTTTTTTGATAAATTTTGATAGAATAGTAGTAATTATAAATAAAGGATGTACCATGAAAAAAGGACTAATGATTTCTTTTGAGGGCCCAGATGGTGCGGGTAAAACAACCGTTTTAGAAGCTGTTTTACCCTTGCTCAGAGAAAAATTATCACAAGATATTCTCACCACCAGAGAGCCTGGTGGCGTAACTATTTCAGAAGAAATTCGTCATATTATTTTAGATGTTAAACACACGCAAATGGATAAAAAAACAGAGCTATTGCTTTACATGGCTGCTCGACGCCAACATTTAGTAGAAAAGGTACTCCCAGCTCTAGAAGAAGGGAAAATAGTCCTAATGGATCGTTTTATTGATAGTTCTGTTGCCTATCAGGGATCAGGAAGAGGATTAGATAAGTCACATATAAAATGGCTTAATGACTATGCGACTGATAGTCATAAACCTGATTTAACTTTATATTTTGATGTTCCTTCTGAAGTAGGTTTAGAGCGTATTCAAAAAAGTGTTCAAAGGGAGGTAAATCGTCTAGATCTCGAGCAATTAGATATGCATCAACGCGTCCGTCAAGGTTACCTTGAATTGGCAGATTTAGAGCCAAACCGCATTGTGACGATTGATGCCTCCCAACAGCTAGATGAAGTAATAGCTGAGACATTCTCTATTATTTTAGATCGTATCAACCAATGAATCAGGAAGTACAAAGGTCATGGATTTAAAGCGAACACAACCCAAATTGCTGGAAAAGTTTAATACTATTTTACAGTCAGATAGGATGAGTCATGCCTATCTTTTTTCGGGAAATTTTGCAAGTCTAGATATGGCACTTTATTTAGCACAAAGTCAGTTCTGTGAAAAGCGCCAGAGTGGTTTACCATGCCAAAAGTGTAGAGCTTGTCGTTTAATCGCTAATGGAGAATTTTCAGATGTTAAAATCATAGAACCACAGGGGCAACTTATTAAGACAGAGACTATAAAAGAGCTGACTAAAGATTTTTCAAGATCAGGTTTCGAAGGGAAATCACAGGTCTTTATCATCAAAGATTGCGAAAAAATGCATGTCAATGCAGCCAACAGCCTTTTGAAATTTATTGAAGAACCTCAAAGTTCATCCTATGTCATCTTATTGACTAATGATGAAAACAATGTTTTGCCAACAATTAAGAGTAGAACGCAAATTTTTCGTTTTCCAAAACAATTGGACATGTTGGTTCATCAAGCTGAACAAGCAGGATTGCTAAAATCACAAGCTAGCTTATTAGCTCAAGTAGCAGACGATCCTAAACATTTAGAAATATTGTTGGCTAACAAAAAGTTATTAGATTACTTGAATTTAAGTCAACAGTTTGTGACGACCTTGGCAAAAGATAGGCAAACTGCTTATTTAGAAGTATCTCGCTTGACATCGCAAGTTGTAGATAAAAATGATCAGGCATTTGTTTTTCAATGGCTGACAATAATGCTGGCTAAAGAAGGCCAACTTTATGATTTAGAAAATACTTATAGAGCTCAGCAAATGTGGAAGAGCAATGTTAGTTTTCAAAATAGTTTAGAGTATATGGTGCTTTCTTAGACAAATAATACGCGCAGAGAGGAAGAGTGAATGGATAAAAAAGACTTGTTTGATGCCTTTGATGATTTTTCACAAAATTTATTAGTTGGGTTGTCTGAAATTGAGACTATGAAAAAACAAATCCAAAAATTATTGGAGGAGAATACTGTTCTACGTATTGAAAATGGTAAACTTCGTGAGCGTCTGAGCGTTATTGAAGCAGAAACAGAAACTGCAGTTAAAAATTCTAAACAAGGAAGAGAACTACTCGAAGGCATTTACAATGATGGCTTTCACATTTGTAATACTTTCTATGGTCAACGTCGTGAAAATGACGAAGAATGTGCTTTTTGTATTGAATTATTATATAGAGATTGATGGAAATGCAAGTTCAAAAAAGTTTTAAATCAAATACACATTACGGGACACTCTATCTAGTCCCAACTCCAATTGGTAATCTAGATGATATGACTTTTCGTGCCATTAGGATTTTAAGAGAAGTTGATTTTATTTGTGCAGAGGATACACGAAATACGGGACTTTTACTCAAGCACTTTGATATTACTACTAAACAAATTAGTTTTCACGAACACAATGCTTACGATAAAATCTCTGGGTTAATTGATTTGTTAAAAGAAGGGAAATCTTTAGCCCAAGTATCTGATGCAGGAATGCCCTCTATTTCTGACCCAGGACATGACCTTGTCAAGGCTGCTATTGAAGGGGATATCCCAGTTGTATCTATACCAGGAGCTAGCGCTGGTATTACTGCTCTCATCGCTTCAGGTTTAGCTCCACAACCTCATATTTTTTATGGCTTCTTACCGCGTAAGAAAGGTCAACAAATAACTTTTTTTGAAACAAAGCAAGATTACCCTGAAACACAAATCTTTTATGAGTCACCGTTTCGAGTCTCTGATACGCTAAAACACATGAAAGAGATTTACGGAGATCGCCAAGTTGTTTTAGTACGCGAATTGACGAAACTCTATGAAGAGTATCAAAGAGGAACCATTAGTCAACTTTTAGGGCATATTGAAAAGGTCCCTCTCAAAGGTGAATGCTTAATTATTGTTGATGGTAAGAGAGATACCGAGCGAGTGAAAGACAGTAGCCAACAAGATCCACTAGTATTAGTAAAAGAATATATCGCTAATGGCGATAAAACTAATCAAGCGATAAAAAAAGTAGCAAAAGAACTTAATCTCAATAGACAAGAACTCTATGCTAGTTTCCATGATTTATAAGTAATAATATAAAAAGGTTGCCAAAGTTTTCTTTGGCAACCTTTTATAATCTCCGATTTAGCTATTGGAATAAAGAAGTAAGGTGCTTCCAATTTCCTTAAGATTTTTAATTTCAGCTCTTTTGAATACCATTGCAAATTGGATTTTATTTCTGAGAGCAGGTTATAAAAGATGGTATGCTCTTATTCCGGTTCTTTCAGGTTTTACAAAACATGAAAGAACTTAGTAGTAAATATACTAAAGAAACTTATAGCCCTGTTTCGAATTTTTTATTGAGTTATTCTAGTACTATGGGCTTGTTTAACCCCAGTTTCTTGGCAAATATATTGATAGTTTTCAGCAGTCACACCGCCGCCAACCATAATTTCAATACGATTATTAGCATATTCAACTAATGCTTTGATATGTTTGATATTTTCTATAATTGGTTCGCCATTAGATGAACCATGTAGGAGGATTCTTGTAAAGCCTAAAGCAACTAACTGATCTATTGCTTTTTTTTGGTCAGATTTCGGGATAACATCAAATGCCATATGAAAAACAAGTGGCAAACCTTGGGTAGCAGGTAGAAGTTGTTCAATGGCTTCAGTATCAATATGATTATTTGAAGTTAATATTCCCAAAACAAGAGCATCTGATTCTAACTCAACAGCACGTAGGATGTCCTCTTCCATAATACGTAATTCTAAATCATTGTATACAAAATTTCCTCCACGGGGACGAATCATAACAGCGACACTAATACCTTTTTCATGTAAATATTGATTAGCTTCTTTGATAACACCGTAGCTAGGAGTAGTGCCTCCGACAGCAAGGTTATCACAAAGCTCGACACGTGAAATAATAGCTTTATCTAATCTGGTTAAGTCTGTTAAATTCTCTGCACAAAATTCCCTCAAAATCATAAATTACTCCTTTAAACTTGATTGTTCGCCTTTACCATTATATCACGAATAAAAAGCAAAATTAATCAAAAAAATCTTTACAATATTCAAAATACTGTGCTATAATCTTACACAATTATATGGAGGTGTTATATGACAATTTATAATTTTTCTGCAGGTCCTGCAGTCTTACCAAAACCAGTGCTTGTAAAAGCCCAATCTGAACTCCTTAATTATCAAGGGTCCAGTATGAGTGTTTTGGAGGTATCGCACCGCTCCAAAGAGTTTGATGATATTATCAAAGGTGCTGAGCGTTACTTAAGAGATTTGATGGGAATTCCGGATAATTATAAAGTAATCTTTTTACAAGGTGGTGCATCCTTACAGTTTAGTATGATTCCCTTGAATATTGCCAGAGGGCGTAAAGCTTACTATCATGTTGCTGGTTCGTGGGGGAAAAAAGCTTATACAGAGGCTGTAAAACTATCAAAAACAATTCCTTTTGAACCAATTCTATTAGCCTCATCAGAAGAATCAGTTTATGATTATATTCCAGAGTTTGATGAAAAAGAGATTGATCCTAAAGCTGCCTATGTTCATGTGACAACAAATAATACCATTGAAGGAACATCGCTTTATGATATTCCTAAAACTAATGGAGTGCCTGTTATTGCGGATATGTCTTCTAATATCTTAGCTGTAAAATATAAAGTAGAAGATTTTGCAATGATTTATGCAGGAGCTCAAAAAAATATTGGACCTGCTGGTGTAACGGTAGTTATTATCCGTGAAGATATGATTAATGAGGAACCAACTTTATCATCAATGTTGGATTATAAGATTCAGTCAGATGCTGGTTCTCTTTATAATACGCCGCCTGCTTACAGTATTTACATTGCTAAATTAGTCTTTGAATGGGTGAAAAGTCTAGGTGGTGTTGATGCTATGGAAAAAGCTAACCGTGAAAAATCAGGACTTCTCTATGATTATATTGATTCCTCAGAATTTTATAGTAATCCTGTCAGAGATAAAAAGAGTCGTTCTCTATGTAACATTCCTTTCATAACTATTAATAAAGATTTAGATGAAAAATTTGTAAAGGAAGCGACAGAACGTGGATTTAAAAATATTAAAGGGCATCGTTCGGTAGGTGGTATGAGGGCTAGCCTTTATAATGCCTTTCCTAAACAAGGTGTCATCGAATTAATTGATTTTATGAAAACATTTGAAGCAGAAAATGCATAGTAAATGTTATCACGAAAGAAAATTAAACCGTTATTATAGTCTATAATATATAAAAGTGGGTAATATAATGCAAATCAGATTAGCTTTTCCAAATGAAATTGACCAAATTATGCTTCTTATTGAGGAAGCGCGTGCCGAAATTGCTAAAACAGGAAGTGATCAATGGCAAAAAGAAGATGGATACCCTAATCGTAACGATATTATTGATGATATCTTGAACGGTTATGCTTGGGTTGGTATTGAAGATGGGAAGCTAGCGACTTATGCGGCTGTCATTGATGGTCATGAAGAGGTTTATGATGCTATTTATGAGGGAAAATGGCTCCATGATAACCATCGCTATCTAACATTTCATCGTATTGCTATTTCAAATCAATTTCGTGGTAGAGGACTAGCACAGACATTCCTTCAAGGGTTAATTGAAGGTCACAAAGGACCTGATTTTCGTTGCGATACTCATGAAAAAAATGTCACTATGCAGCATATTCTAAATAAATTAGGCTATCAATATTGTGGTAAAGTACCTCTAGATGGGGTACGATTGGCTTATCAGAAGATAAAAGAAAAGGGAGAAACGAGCATCTATCGTGAGATTGATGAAAGAAATCCCATGTAAGAAAAAAAGAAAGGGGTTATTTTAGTCAATGATGACTAAAGAGATAACCTTAGTGAAAAAGAATGGTTTTTAGTGTCAAAACATTTAATAATATTAATCAAATTGGTTTACAAGAGTTAGGGAATCGTTTCCAGATTGATGGGGATATGTCAGAAAATCCTGATGCCTATATTATTCGTAGTCAAAATTTGCATAATCAGGATTTCCCAAGTAACCTCAAAGCTATTGCTAGGGCGGGTGCAGGAACAAATAATATTCCTATTGAAGAGGCAAGTGCACAGGGAATAGTCGTCTTTAATACCCCAGGTGCAAATGCTAATGCTGTAAAAGAAGCGGTTATTGCTGCCTTATTACTTTCAGCTCGTGATTATTTAGGAGCTAACCGATGGGTTAATACTCTAACTGGAACAGATATTCCCAAACAAATTGAAGCAGGAAAGAAAGCTTTTGCTGGTAATGAAATTGCAGGAAAAAAATTGGGAGTTATCGGCCTTGGTGCCATTGGAGCTAGAATTGCGAATGATGCTAGACGCTTAGGAATGACAGTTCTTGGTTATGATCCCTATGTTTCAATTGAAACAGCTTGGAATATTTCAAGCCATGTTCAAAGAGTTAAAGAGATTAAGGATATTTTTGAAACTTGTGACTATATCACAATTCATGTTCCCTTAACAAATGAAACTAAGCATACTTTTGATGCGGAAGCTTTTTCAATCATGAAAAAAGGAACTACGATTATCAACTTTGCTCGTGCAGAATTAGTCAATAACCAAGAGCTATTTGAAGCGATAGAAACTGGTGTTGTCAAGCGCTATATTACTGATTTTGGAGACAAAGAATTATTAAACCAAAAAGAAATTACAGTCTTTCCTCATGTAGGCGGATCAACAGATGAGGCAGAGCTAAATTGTGCTATTATGGCAAGTCAAACCATTCGTTGTTTTATGGAGACAGGAGAAATCACTAATTCAGTTAATTTCCCCAATGTACATCAAATTCAAACCGCACCATTTCGTATTACTTTAATTAACAAGAATGTTCCTAACATTGTGGCTAAAATTTCAACTGCTGTATCAGAGTTAGGTATAAATATTGATAACATTATTAACCGTTCAAAGGGTGACTACGCCTACACACTAATAGATTTAGATGAAACGGATAATAACAAGATTTCTACTTTAATTGAAGAATTTGAAGGTGATGAGAATATCGTCCGTGTACGTTTAATTGCAAAACAACAATAAAGAACTAAAAAAGTCATGAATTGCTTTTCATGGCTTTTTAAGTTATGCTTATCATATGTTATATCAAGAATTCTATCAGTCCCCTCTTGGAGAAATTCGCCTTCTAGCAGACAATCTAGGTTTATCAGGGCTTTATTTTGTTGGGCAAAAATATGATATGCTAGCAGTCAACCAAGAGGAAATTGTTAATATGTCAAATTCCTATACTTTACTTGGTAAGAAGTGGTTAGATGCTTATTTTTCACAGCAAAATTTACCTAGTATTCCATTATCATTGAGAGGGACAGCATTTCAGACGAGAGTATGGCAGGAATTACAGAAAATCCCTTTTGGTGATACAAAAACTTATGGAGAACTAGCGAAAGAGCTAAATTGTCAATCTGCACAGGCTGTTGGAGGAGCAATAGGTAAAAATCCTATTTCTCTAATCATACCTTGTCACCGTGTTTTAGGAAGATATGGTCAATTAACTGGTTATGCTGGTGGCTTAGAAAGAAAATCTTGGTTATTAGAATACGAAAAGGAGAAATAATATGTATACGTTTTATGAATACCCCAAATGTACCACTTGTCGTTCAGCAAAAAAAGAGTTAACTGAACTCGGCTTGACTTTTGAAGCGATTGATATAAAAAGCAATCCTCCCAAAGCTTCGTTATTAAAAGAATTGTTAGAGAATTCGCCTTATGACCTTAAAAAGTTTTTCAATACTTCAGGAAATTCTTACAGAGAATTAGGCTTAAAAGATAAATTTGATGATTTAACTCTTGACCAAGCTTTGGACTTATTGGCATCGGATGGAATGCTTATTAAGCGTCCATTGCTAGTTAAAGATAATAAAATTCTTCAGATTGGCTACCGTACTAAGTATAAAGACCTCAACTTAGTATAAAAAGATGATTGAGTTATAACTCAATCATCTTTTTTTGGGTTTATAGTTCAATCTCCAAAATAATTGGTGTATGATCTTGACGATCACCAGAATGAATCATTTCTGACTTGGTAATTTTATCTGCGACACGGTTACTTGTTAGCCAATAATCAATTCTCCACCCTGTATTGTTGATTTTGGATGTACGACTTCGTTGTGCCCACCAGCTATAAACATTTGGAACATCGCCATGAAGGTAACGAAAAGTATCTGTAAAACCTTTGGCTAGTAGATTTGTAAAGCCTTGGCGCTCTTCATCTGTGAATCCAGCAGAACGACGATTACTGCTAGGATTAGCTAGGTCTATTTCCTTGTGGGCTACGTTATAGTCACCTGTTGCTAGAACAGGTTTTTGACTATCCAATGTTGCTAAATACTCAGCATACTTAATATCCCATATTTGACGGTCACCTAAGCGCTTTAGGCCATCACCTGCATTTGGAGTATAGACCTGTGTGATATAGCAGTTTTCCAATTCGAGAGTAATAATGCGACCTTCATTATCCATTGTAGTAGGAGCATCGATTTCAGGGAAGCTAACAATAGGATTTAACCCTTTACGATATAAGAACATTGTACCAGCATAGCCCTTACGAGCAGGTTCGACTGATGATCGCCAAACCAAATCATATTCTGGGAAGTAAGTTTCAAGTACTTCCAAATGTTTTTTAGTAGGTCCTTTGGCAGACAGTTTAGTTTCTTGAATCGCAATGATGTCGGCATCTTCAGCAACTAAAGTATCAATAACTTGGCGTGACATTAAAGCACGTGTTGATTCACTTGTTAATGCCGCATTGAGGGAATCAATATTCCATGAAATGAGTTTCATAATAATATCCTTTTTTATTTAGTTTAGTTCGCAATATATTATATCAAAATAGCAGGGGCGTTGCTATTTTACAGCTTTAGTGAGGTTTTGGTAATTTACCTTTCTCATTTTTAAGAATTTTTTCTGCGACATATTGGATAACTTCAGGATTATCAGGCAAGTCAGAATGTGTAGCATTATTACCAGTTACTGTTAGTTGGGTATAGTGTTTAGCGGTTTCTTGGAAAATATATTTACCAGTCTCCACACTAGCAAATGGAACAATTTTATCACCATCATATGAATTAGTTCCTGCCAAATTGTATACCATGAGACTTGATGGAATATTTCCTTTATTACTGATTAAATCTTTAAGCATTTGAGTATGATTTGAGGTGTTACTTTCTTCAAAGTTAAAAGGTGTTCCCATTGTTAACAATGATTTCATATCAAATTCATCAGAGTCGTAATAATCTTCTAGGAAAATAGTCCATGATAAGCCACCATTTGAATGACCGATAGCGTTAAAACGTTTAAATTTATATTTCTTCTGAAGATCATTCATAGCAATCTGTAGCCATTTTGTTTGTTTTTTGATGTTACTATAACCATCTTCATTATTTTCAAATCCAATGACAATGTAAGGTTTGTGGTCATTGCCGCTAATTTGTCCATTGTAGATAATGCTATTGTCTTTTTTGACAGTTAACTTTAAAACGCTATGTTTTTCTCCCATTTGGTTGAGCTGTGCTAACATGCTGTTAAATCGTTCTTGAGTAGCACTGGATCCTGGAATTAAAATAGTAGGAGTCATTCGAGAGTTATAGAGTTTTATTTTGTGAGCTGTTACTTTATTGATATAGGACTTACCTAAGATAGTCATTCCTATAAGGATAATAATGACAAGTACAGGAGGAAGCCATCTAAGTAATTTTTTCATATTGTTCCTCCTTAGCGAAAGCGATTTTGACAAACGGACGATAAATAAAGAAGCCAACAACTAGAATAATTGCAGTGACTGGAAGGTAACGCCAATCCCCATTTGAAGCAAGAAAGCCAAATAGTAGACTAGGTGTACCACTTGGGACAGTATAAACTGCAGGGTCGACAAATTTTAGGTAGAGCATAAGAGCTCCAAAAGCCTCTGCAAAGATAGTTGTTAATACCATCGGAATGAATAATATTGGTTGTAAAATGACAGGTAGACCTACTAAAAATGGTAAATTTTGATCAAAAATAAGAGGAGTTAAGGTCAGTAATGTCAATTTATAGTAATTCTTCGATTGTAGTTTTCTACTTTCATATAAAACTGCTAAAAATAAGGATAATAGGATTCCAATACCGCCAAACATAGCAAAGCTATTTTTAACAGTATAAAAGGTATACAGATAAGGGATTTTATCTGTATGCTGGCTCAAGGCAGCATTTAAATTTTCGCTAACTACTGAAAAATAGGAGTACGGACGAAATAAAATATCTGGTACAAAAAGACCTGATAAGGTTAGAAAAATAGCTAAGATAGACCAAAGCATAATAGGAATTAATTGATGTGGCCCATCACCTAGCCATTGAGAAAAGTGATTTTGTATAAGGTATTCTAAATCAATATTAGGATAACGATATAAGATATGTGACAAAATAGAAGAGATTAATAGTAGTATAGCTAACATACTATACTGGAAAATATGATGGCGATTTTGAAGCAGTCGAGTTAAAAAGATAAAAAGATACGAAATCAAAGCCAGCATAAGCCAAATGGGTTGGCTAGGATAGTGATAATCTGTACCTGGAACAACTGAAGTTAGAAGCAACCAAACAGTGGCAAAGCCAAGTAAACTTGCAGAAAAACTTTCTTTAGTTTGGTTAGATAAGCCTCTCCATACTAAACTAGCCACAAAATAACTAGCCATAAAGTAGATTAGTAAATGAGATAAATCATAAAGAGTATTGGAAACCGTATATAACCACTCGTTTTTATAAATACTGGACTTTGTTGTTTGAGCTAAAAAAGAATCATCTGATATAACGAGTTTTTGAAGGATTTCAATCCAAGAAAAAATGAGAGCAAAAGGAAAGATATCTTTAAAACTTTTATAAATTAGATAACGGCAATGATGACATTTATAAATAGTGCTGTGCATAATCTGTACTGACCTCCTAATAGGTTGTATTTATTGTAACAAATGTTAAGAATGGTGCAAGTTTTTTGGTAGTAAAATTAAAAGTAACTAATTAAACTTCAAATTAAGGGTAAATGACTCATGAGATTTTCTTTATTCTTTCATAAAGTGAGATTGCTTCAATGCTGAGGCTATGATATACTAAAACTACATTATCATTGCTTAATAATTTATTTAGAACTGTTAGGCTAGCTAGTGCTAGTATTAATACTATTTTAAACCAATCTATTAGAAAAAAAGTGCTGAGCAAGATTGCCCAGTCTTATTTTTGTTTGCCATAAAGTTAGAGGAAAATATGTCCAAAAAGTCTCACCGTCAATATCAAATATATGAAGGGCTCAGGTGTGCGGTTGCACTCTGTTTTATTTCAGGTTATATCAATGCTTTCACTTATGTAACACAAGGAAAACGTTTTGCAGGTGTACAAACTGGGAATTTGTTATCTTTTGCTATTCATCTTAGTAATAAGCATTATAGTCAAGCGCTTGCTTTTTTGCTACCTATAATGGTTTTCATGTTAGGTCAATCGTTTACTTATTTCATGAATCGTTGGGCGAATAAACATCAACTGCACTGGTACCTATTATCTAGTTTTGCGTTGACACAGGTTGCTATAGTAACAATTATATTGACTCCTTTCTTACCATCGTCGTTTACTGTGGCAGGACTAGCCTTCTTTGCTTCAATACAAGTAGATACCTTTAAATCACTCAGAGGAGCACCTTATGCTAATATGATGATGACTGGTAATATCAAGAATGCTGCTTATTTATTAACAAAGGGACTTTACGAAAAAAATTCTGATATTTTCTTAATTGCTAGAAATACGATTATTATTATTGGAGGATTTATCTTTGGTGTTGTTTGCTCGACTTATTTTTCAAGTAAACTGGGCGAATGGAGCTTATCATTAATATTAATTCCTCTTTTATATGTCAACTTGCTGTTAGGCCATGAATTTTATAACCTACAAGTAGAAAGGCACTCCTAATGTATGGCGTTTTATGTTGAAGAGCTATACTAAGGCTGATTGTTACAACAATACTTTGAAATATCATCTCTATATATTTTATAGGATAATTATGTATGGGTTTAGAACATATTTATTACCTAACCAAAGATAAAAGTGAGTAGATTTCTACTCACTTTTATGATCTTAATTTTCGAGCTAATAAAGTCGCAAACTGTAATTTTAAGCGATTACCGTTTTCATCCACCCTGTGCAATTCACCTAAATTTTCATTATATTTGATGATTTCCCAGTCATTGTAATAAGATTTCAATTGTCCTTCTTTGAAGGTAAAAGGGAATGGAAGCGGGCAAGGATTTTCAGCGGTATCCATAGCAGAAACGATAAGATTGTATCCTCCAATCTGAGTATGTGATTGCATTTGTAAAATAATATCAGAAATGCAGTCGGGATTTAAAAACATAAATACCACAGTTGATAAAATAAAATCATAGTGCCCTTCAATAGCAGCAGTATTAATATCATACCTTTTTATATTGTAAGGAAGCTCTTCTTCTAATGCCATATTTTCTAAAGCTACAAGGCTCTGTCCGTTTGAATCGACAGAAGTCACTTGATGTCCCAGCAGCGATAAATAAAGTGAGTTTCGCCCTTGACCACACCCAAGGTCTAGTATATTACTCTTCTCAGATAAGAGAGGTGCACTGGCGATAACCTCAGAATGTGTGCGCGTGAGACCATATTTTTTATGGAAGTAATCTTCTTTTTGGCAGTAAAAAGTTAGATAGCAACTTAAGTCTGGACTATTTGGTGAAACTTTATGCCAGACTTGTGGATCAACAAAAGGAATATCACTACTAGCATCAAAAATATGCCGCGAGATTTCCTCTCCATCAGGAGATAACTGGTAAAATACTAAAGAACCACTTAGAATGGTTAGTTTTGCCCAGGTGCCTTCCTTAGTATTATGCTTTTCTAAAAATGTCTTTGGAATAGACTGTGCAGTCCAAACCGGCATAGTTTTGTAGGGGAGAAGTGTTTTTGTATTAATCATATATTAACTCTCTATTTTTAATACCTTTATTATAGCAAAAGTAGATATATTATTCAGAGATATATCCAGTTGAAAAAGATTTTATGTTATAATGTATCATGATAAAAAACACCTTTCATTAGGGTGGCTTATAGGAGAAATCATGACAGAAAAAAAATCATTTTACATTACTACCCCAATTTATTACCCATCAGGTAAATTGCACATCGGTTCTGCCTATACAACGATAGCATGTGATGTTTTGGCACGTTACAAACGCATGATGGGCTTTGATGTTCAGTATTTAACTGGTCTTGATGAGCATGGTCAGAAAATTCAGCAAAAAGCTGAAGAAGCAGGCATTACACCACAGGAATATGTTGATGGCATGGCTGAAAGTGTCAAAACATTATGGGAACTTCTAGATATTTCCTATGACAAATTCATCCGTACAACAGATACTTACCATGAAGAAGCGGTTGCTAAAATTTTTGAACAATTGTTGGCACAAGGGGACATCTATCTTGGTGAGTATACCGGATGGTATTCTGTTTCAGATGAAGAATTTTTTACTGAAAGCCAATTAGCAGAAGTTTATCGTGACGAAAACGGTAATATGATTGGTGGTGTTGCGCCATCTGGTCATGAAGTTGAAAAAGTTTCTGAAGAATCTTATTTCTTCCGCATGAGCAAATATGCAGATCGTTTAAAAGCGTACTACGCTGAGCATCCAGAATTTATTCAGCCAGATGGTCGTATGAATGAAATGCTTAAAAACTTTATAGAACCAGGTTTAGAAGATTTAGCAGTGTCTCGTACAACTTACACATGGGGAGTTCAGGTACCATCAAATCCAAAACATGTTATTTATGTCTGGATTGATGCTTTGATGAACTATATTTCTGCTCTTGGTTATGGTTGGTCTGACGATCTCAGTCAATATCATAAATTTTGGCCAGCAGACATTCATATGATTGGTAAAGATATTCTTCGTTTCCACTCTATTTATTGGCCTATCATGTTGATGGCGCTGGATTTGCCATTACCAAAACGTCTAGTTGCTCATGGTTGGTTTGTGATGCAAGATGGTAAAATGTCTAAATCAAAAGGGAATGTCGTTTATCCAGAAATGTTAGTAGAGCGTTTTGGTCTTGATCCACTCCGTTATTATCTCATGCGTTCATTGCCTGTTGGTTCAGACGGAACTTTTACGCCAGAAGATTATGTTGGACGTATTAACTATGAACTTGCTAATGATTTAGGAAACCTTCTCAACCGCACTATTGCTATGGTTAACAAGTATTTCGATGGAGAAGTACCAAGGTTTGCTGTTGCAACTGACTTTGATGCCGATTTAGCTTCTGTTGCGACAGATAGTATTGAAAACTATCATAAACAAATGGAAGCGGTGGATTTCCCACGTGCCCTTGAAGCTGTATGGAATCTTATTTCACGAACTAACAAATATATTGATGAAACAGCACCGTGGGTACTTGCAAAAGACGAAACAGATTGTGATAAGTTAGCAGCTGTAATGAGTCATTTAGTTGCTAGTCTACGTGTTGTTGCTCACCTCATTCAACCGTTCATGATGGAAACTTCCGATGCCATTATGGAACAACTTGGTTTAGGGACAACATTCGATCTTGAAAAATTGACTTTTGCTGGTCTACCAGAAGGTGTTCGAGTTGTTGCAAAAGGTTCACCAATTTTCCCAAGGTTGGATATGGAAGACGAAATTACTTATATCAAAGAACAAATGAATGCTGGAAAAGCACCAGTGGAAAAGGAGTGGGTTCCTGAAGAAGTTGAATTGACATCAAGCAAAGGTCAAATCAAGTTTGAGGATTTTGACGCTGTTGAAATCCGCGTTGCAGAAGTAATTGAAGTTGAGAAAGTGGAAGGTTCTGATAAACTTCTTCGTTTCCGTCTAGATGCTGGTGACGAGGGCCATCGTCAAATCTTATCAGGGATTGCAAAATTTTACCCAAATGAACAAGAGTTAGTAGGGAAAAAACTCCAAATTGTTGCTAACCTCAAACCACGTAAAATGATGAAAAAATATGTCAGTCAAGGCATGATTCTCTCAGCAGAACATGATGGTAAATTGACAGTGTTGACGGTCGATTCAGCAGTGGCAAATGGATCAATTATTGGTTAATCAAAAAGAGCATTATGCTCTTTTTTTGTTTTCAAGAAAAAAGTGACTGAATAGTTGGAAAATTATGAAAATGACCTAGAATTTATTTTTATTTTTGATATAATAAAAGACATCGATTCTAAGCATTTAGATAGAATTTGATAAGGAGAATTTATGGAAAGGGTGTAAATAGATCATTTACACTAATGGTTGCTTATGGTAAAAAAAGGCTTTTTAACGGGATTACTCTTATTTGGTATCTTCTTTGGTGCAGGGAACCTCATTTTTCCACCAGCATTAGGTGTAGCATCTGGACAAGATTTCTGGCCAGCGATTTTAGGATTTTGTTTGTCAGGAGTTGGATTAGCTATTATTACCCTCCTATTAGGCACACTAACTAATGGTGGTTATAAGACAGAGATGTCGGAAAAATTTAGTCCGTGGTTTTCTTTAACATTTTTAGTTATACTCTACCTAACTATTGGTCCACTTTTTGCTATTCCTAGAACAGCAACGGTTTCTTTTGAAATTGGGGTTGCTCCAATTGTAGGACATAGTCCGATTGCTCTTTTGTGTTTTACAGCCTGTTTTTTTGCTGCAGCTTATTATCTCGCTATTAGACCAAATGGTATATTAGATAGTGTTGGGAAAATCTTAACGCCTGTTTTTGCCTTTTTAATTCTCTCTTTGGTTGTCGTTGGAGCTATTGCTTATGGAAACTTGGAGAGTGCTAAGGCGAGTGCTGACTATGCAGGAAAAGCGTTTGGAAGTGGTGTCTTAGCAGGCTATAATACACTTGATGCACTTGCAGCAGTTGCTTTTTGTCTAGTAGCAACAGAAACGCTTAAAAAGTTTGGTTTTAAAACTAAAAAAGAATATTTATCAACCATTTGGATTGTTGGAATTGTTACTAGTTTAGCATTTAGTATTTTATATATTGGCTTAGGTTTTTTAGGGAATAAGTTTCCTGTCCCAGCTGATATTTTAGCTGACCCAAATGTTAATAAAGGAGCTTATGTATTATCACAAGCATCTTATAAATTATTTGGAAATTTTGGTCGTTATTTCTTGAGTATTATGGTAACATTGACATGCTTTACAACAACAGTTGGGCTTATTGTGTCAGTATCTGAATTTTTTGATAAGAACTTTCGTTTTGGGAATTATAAATTATTTGCTACTGTTTTTACTTTGATTGGCTTTTTAATTGCTAATCTTGGTTTAAATGCTGTAATTACTTTTTCAGTTCCTGTGCTAACTTTATTGTATCCGATTGTTATTGTTATTGTCTTAATTATTTTGATTAATAAGTGGTTGCCGCTTTCAAAAAAGGGAATGTCTTTGACAATTGGTCTTGTCACTTTAGTGTCGTTTGTTGAGGTTCTAGCGGGACAATGGCAAGAAAAAACATTAACTCAGTTAGTTGGATTCCTCCCCTTTCATACTATTTCAATGGGGTGGCTAGTTCCAATGTTGATTGGTATAGTATTTTCTTTGGTGCTGTCAGATAAACAAAAAGGCCAAGCATTTGATTTAGAGAAATTTGAAGGATAGCACTATTTCAATTTTATAGATATGTCAAAAAGGTTAAAACTTAGTTTTAGCCTTTTTTATATCAGATTTTTTAAATGATATATAGATTGCAGTAAGGTGTGATTAAACTAAGATATAAACACTTTTTAAAAATTATTTTATAACAGCTGTGGATTGAAAATATACATTTTTCTTCTAGGTTTAAATGAGCGTAACAATCATATTTATAGTATAAAAATAAAGTTTAAAATGCCTTCGTATAAAAAAATATACATTATATATTTTCCTGTTGACAAGGTGTATAATTTCTGATATATTTATTTTTGCTTAATTTATTGTTAATATTTATATATAAATTAATATTTAATTAAACAGAGGTGAGTGATGAACGAAGTTCTTAGACAGGAAAAAAAATATTTAATATCACTTGAAGATTACTATCTTTTATCTAAGAAATTTTCCCAAGTAATGACGCTCGATTCGCATAGTTCAGACGACGGCTATACTATCCGTTCGCTATACTTTGATTCTTTAGAAGGTGTTGATTGGCAAGAAAAGGAAGATGGTGTTGAGATACGAAGAAAGATTCGTTTGCGCAATTATGGTAGTCAAAGCAATTTTGCGAAATTAGAAATGAAACAAAAACAAGGTGCTAATCAAAAAAAGCGCTCTCTAAAATTAAGCAAGACAGATGCTCAAGCGCTGATTAATGGTAACAATAGTGTTTTATTAAATTATCCGGATACATTTGCTGCGGAGTGTTATTCAAGGATAACAACGCAACTTTATCAACCTAAAACGGTTATTGAGTACCAAAGAAAAGCTTTTGTTGCTAAGGAAAACAATATCCGAATCACCTTTGACCACCATATAATAGGTACAGAGGCTAGTTATGATATTTTCTCAGAGGATTTAAATCAAAATTATTTATTAGATCCTTACCTTGTTATTTTAGAAGTTAAATATAATGGATTTTTATTGTCTTATATTAAAGAACTCTTAGATTCGGTAGATAGAAGTGAACTTTCAGCGAGTAAGTATTGTTTAGGAAGAGCTGTTAGTAAACATTATCGTTTTTAGTGAAAAAGTATATACGTTAATTATTATTAAATGTGAGAGGATAACAAAAAATGAAAGACCTATTACGAAATAGTCTAGAGCAAAGTGGAAATTTAAGTTTTCAAGATATGATTTTACATATTCTTGTAGCAGCTTTATTGAGTGTAGTTATTTATGTTTCCTATGCTTATACGCATAGTGGAACTGCCTATAGTAAAAAGTTTAATGTTTCATTAATGACATTGACGGTCTTGACTGCAACAGTAATGACCGTTATTGGTAATAATGTAGCCTTGTCATTGGGTATGGTCGGTGCCTTGTCAGTTGTTCGTTTTAGGACAGCCATAAAAGATTCAAGAGATACAGTTTATATTTTTTGGACCATAGTTGTTGGTATCTGTTGTGGTGTCGGTGACTATGTGGTAGCTGCATTAGGAAGTAGCGTTATCTTTATCTTATTGTGGGTTATGGGACGTGTTAAAAACGAGAATCGTATGTTATTGATTGTGAAGTGCGATAGAACACTAGAAGTTGATTTAGAAGGAATTTTCTTCCAATATTTTGACGGAAAAGCTGTTCAGCGTGTTAAAAATTCAACAACTAATACTATTGAAATGATTTTCGAAATCTCTAGAAAAGATTACGATAAGCAACACCATGTAGATAATCAGTTAACTGAAAAAGTTTACCAATTGGGAAATATTGATTATTTCAACATTGTTAGCCAAAGCGACGAAATCAATGGGTAGACTTATGAGAGGGAAGGTTATTTACGGCACAACCCTTATAGGTCTTTTTCTATTCTTATTTTTCTATTTTTGGATTCCTAAGCATCACATCGAGAGAATACATCATCATCGTATAAAGCAGGTAGATGCGAAGAGTGATTTAACAGGATTTAAAACCCATTTGCCCATTATCAGCATTGATACAAAGCAACAAGTTATTCCTCTTGTTACAAAAGAAGGCGGAAAATATGTCAAAGCTAGGGATAATATTAATGTTGATATCGAATTACGGGATTCTCCAAGTAGATCACATCATTTATCAGAAAAGCCGAGAATTAGGACAAAAGGGTTAATATCATATAGAGGAAATTCCTCTCGTTACTTTGATAAGAAGTCATTGAAAGTTAAGTTTGTCACTAATAAGTTAAAGGAAAAGAAGCATCGATTAGCAGGAATGCCTAAAGAATCAGAGTGGGTATTGCATGGTCCTTTTCTAGACAGAACATTATTAAGAAATTATCTGAGTTATAATATTGCCGGTGAGATTATGTCCTATGCTCCAAACGTTCGCTACTGTGAGTTATTTGTCAATGGTGAGTATCAGGGAGTATATCTAGCAGTTGAGAATATCGAACAAGGTGAGCAACGAGTTCCCATTGAAAAAAGTGATAAAAAGTTGCATAAAACACCTTATATCGTTGCTTGGGATCGTGAACATAAGGCAAAGCAAAAGTTAGATAACTATGTACATTATACACACCAGTCTGGTATCTCAGCTCTTGATGTGAAATATCCAGGTAAACAAAGATTGACATCAAAACAATTAGAGTTTATTAGTAAGGACATCAATCATATTGAAAAAGTCCTTTATTCTTATGATTTTTCACAATATCCTAAATATATTGATAGAGAATCATTTGCAAATTATTTTGTCATCAATGAATTTTTTAGAAATGTGGATGCGGGTAAATTTTCAACCTATCTATATAAAGATCTTCGTGATAGAGCAAAACTAGTAGTTTGGGATTTTAATAATGCTTTTGATAATCAAATTGAAGGACGTGTTGATGAGGCAGATTTTACCTTGACGGATGCACCGTGGTTCAATATGCTCATTAAGGACAAAGCATTTATAGACCTGGTTGTTCATCGCTATAAAGAATTACGAAAGGGAGTTCTAGCGACAGAATATTTATCTAATTACATAGACGAGACAAGGCATTTTTTAGGTCCAGCTATTGATCGAAATTATAAAAAATGGGGCTATGTCTTTGATTTAAAGAATACTGATCCAAGGAATTATTTGATTCCTACTGAACGCAATGTGACAAGTTATCACAAATCAGTAGAACAATTAAAAGATTTTATCAAAAAGCGTGGCAGATGGATGGATAGAAATATTGAGACCTTGTATCAATATAGTGCACCATCGAAAAATACTAATACTTTACTGGAGTAGAACATTATGAAAAAATATCTAAGTATTGTAGCCCTTTTAACTATTTTGTTTAGCTCTATTTATTATTTGTATTACTTTGATGGTAGTTTGTATTTACCAAAGGGCTTATTAAAAGAAAATACAAGAACTAACTTTGTTGTTAAAGGTGATACTGTACTTCACAAGCCCACCAATAAACCTTTTGTTGCTAAAGGAGTAGACGTTGAGTCTTCCTTAGCGGGTTATCATCACAACGATTTTCCTATTACTCAAAAAACGTATCGTGAATGGTTCCATTTAATTTCCAACATGGGGGCAAATACTGTAAGAGTCAAGGTACCGATGAATGTTGCATTTTACGATGCCTTATATCACCACAACAAAGCATCAAAGAGGCCACTGTATTTGTTGCAAGGAATACGTATAGATTCTTATCGCAATAATGCTTCTATAACAGCTTTTAATGATAATTATAGGGGGTATTTAAAACGAGAAGCAAAAGGCGTTGTGGATATTCTCCATGGGCGTAAGCAAGTATGGAATACTGATTTTGGTAGCCGTCATTATCATTATGATCTTAGTCCTTGGGTACTTGGTTATGTCGTAGGGGATGATTGGAATAGTGGTACTGTCGCTTATACTAATCATCAAGAGAAAAAAACGCAATATAAAGGACGTTATTTTAAAACTTCTGCGGCAGCTAATCCATTTGAGGTCATGCTAGCTCAAGTTATGGATGAATTGACACATTATGAGACAGCTAAATATGGTTGGCAACATTTGATTAGTTTTTCAAACTCACCAACAACAGACCCTTTTCGTTATCGAAAACCATTTGAGGCACAGGCTCCTAAATACGTACAACTAAATGTAGAAAATATTCAAGCTAATTCAAATGTTAAAGCAGGTATGTTTGCAGCATATAAAGCTATTGATTTCCATCCTCGATACAAGGATTATCTATTATTTGATAAAGAGAATATCAGTAAAGAAGATAGACAAAAGATTAAAGAACTTTCTTTGTCACAGGGATACGTTAAACTGCTAAATGCTTATCACAAAATCCCTGTTCTAGTCACGGGTTATGGCTATTCGACAGCGAGAGGTATTGCCCAAAAAGAAATTGACAAACGTCCTCTGCCGATTAATGAAAAAGAACAAGGTCAGCGTTTACTAGAAGATTATGAATCTTTTATATCATCCGGTAGTTTTGGAGCGACTATCAATGCATGGCAAGACGATTGGAATGCAAGGGCGTGGAATACATCCTTCGCCACAAATAAACATAGTCAATTCCTATGGGGGGATGCACAAGTATTTAATCAAGGTTATGGTTTATTAGGCTTTAAAAACGCAAAACATCATTATCAGGTTGATGGTAAAAGAGGCAAAGGAGAGTGGAAACATCCTCTGATGACTAGTGCAACAGGAGATGACTTATATGCTAGCAGTGATGAAAGCTATCTCTATCTTGCGATTAAAACAAAACCTGAAAAACTAAAAGAAAAACGATTATTACCAATAGATATTACACCAAAATCTGGTAGTAGAAAAATGAATGGTAGTAAGGTCACATTTTCTAAATCTAGTGACTTTGTATTGTCTATTGATCCAAATG
Organism: Streptococcus agalactiae; assembly: GCF_949788565.1. Lineage (NCBI taxonomy): Bacteria > Bacillati > Bacillota > Bacilli > Lactobacillales > Streptococcaceae > Streptococcus > Streptococcus agalactiae. The sequence goes on along the minus strand of NZ_OX460931.1, from coordinate 1,484,099 downwards.
GCAAGTCTGAATTATTTGTCCAAGAGCGCTATAATGCCTTAAAAGCGAACTATCTTCGACAGCTTAACGGTAAAGATTTTTATGCTTTCCCACCAAAGAAGAACAGTAGTAATTTTGAGCAGATAAATATGGTATTGAGAAATACAAAGATTGTTGAAGACATGGAAAAAGTAAAAGCAACAGAGAGGTTCTTACCAACTCATCCTGCTGGTCTTCTCAAAACAGGAACAACTGATAGGCACCAAAAAACATTTGATTCACAAACAGATATTTCGTTTGGAAAGGACTTTATAGAGGTCAGAATTCCGTGGCAGTTGTTGAATTTTTCTGATCCATCATCTCAAAAAATTCACGATGATTACTTTAAACATTATGGTGTGAAGGAGTTAGAAATTGAGAGCATTGCTTTAGGATTAGGTGCTAATAGCAAAGAAAACACACTGATAAAGATGGCAGATTATCGTTTGAAAAATTGGGAGAGACCCGATACTAAAACCTTTTTAAAAGACTCCTATTATAGTATTAAGAAAGAATGGTCTAAAGAAAGAGAGAGAACATATGGTACATAACATTTTATATTTTTACATTTTGATTTGCTTAGCAATTATTGTTTTTAACATTCACTATATCTTAAGACAACGATTAGATAAGCTTAGTTGGCTTCGTATTCGGAAAAAGGATATAAATATCAAATAAAGGGGATTTTCTATGGCATTATTTTTTACCTTCCTAAAGGTATCTCAAGTCATTTTCTTAGTATTATTGATTGCCTATGCCAGCTTTTTAGTGATTTCATTAGTCATTGGAGGTGTTCATCTCTATGAAAAAAATGAGCGCAAAAAAAGTTTAACTAGAAATAAAGAAAAAATTCCAATTTCAATTATTGTACCAGCCTATAATGAATCAACAACCATTGTGAGTTCGATTGATTCGTTATTGCACCTTGATTATGAAGCGTATGAAATTATCGTTGTGGATGACGGTTCCAGTGACAATACTTCAGATGTTCTCAAGGAAGAGTTTGCATTAATGAAAATCTCGAATACGATTGATTCAATTATTGCTACTCAAACTTGTAAAGATGTCTTTCAGAGACAGGTTGGTAAGGTTAAACTGACACTCATTGTTAAAGAAAATGGTGGCAAAGGGGATGCCTTAAATATGGGGATCAATGCTGCTAATTACGATTATTTTCTATGTCTAGATGCAGATTCTATGTTGCAGGTAGATTCTTTGAGTCAAATTAGCAAATCCATACAGGTAGATCCGACAGTTATAGCAGTGGGAGGGCTCGTCCAAGTTGCTCAAGGTGTTAAGATTGAGCAGGGGAAAGTAGCATCTTATCGTTTGCCTTGGAGAATTATTCCTTGTACACAAGCACTTGAGTATGATTCATCATTTTTAGGAGCTCGAATCTTTTTAGACTATTTAAAAGCTAATTTAATTATTTCGGGGGCTTTCGGTCTTTTTAAGAAAGATCTTGTTAAAGCGGTGGGAGGATATGACACCCAGACTCTAGGAGAAGATATGGAGTTGGTGATGAAATTACATTTCTTCTGTCGTAATAATAATATTCCTTATCGTATTTGTTATGAAACAGATGCTGTTTGTTGGAGCCAAGCACCAACGAATTTAGGGGATTTACGTAAACAGAGACGCCGATGGTATCTTGGCTTGTACCAATGTTTAAAAAAATATAAAAGTATTTTTGCCAATTATCGCTTTGGAGCTGTAGGATCAATTTCTTATATTTACTATATTTTATTTGAATTACTGACCCCTTTTATAGAATGTTTTGGTATTGTCATTATATTTTTGTCCTTATTATTTAATCAATTAAACATCCCATTCTTTATATCATTGGTGAGCCTTTATATCTTTTACTGTGTTTTAATTACATTAAGCTCTTTCTTACACCGTATTTATTCTCAGCAACTAGTAATAGGAATTTTAGATATTGTTAAAGTATTTTATATTGCTGTTTTTAGGTATCTTATCCTACATCCTGTATTAACTTTTGTTAAGGTTGCAAGTGTTATTGGCTATAAAAATAAAAAAATGGTTTGGGGGCATATTACGAGAGAGAAACAAATGAAGGATTTTGAAACAAGTGTTACTTAGAAGTTATAGCGATCCATATATATATAAAATAATCACTAAAAGAGCGTAGATAACTACGCTCTTTTAGTGATTATCAATAATTGGCCTAATCTGAGGTTAATGTTTAAAATCATCTAAAATTTTAGAAATATAATGATAAATGAGAACTAGAACTGTTCAAAATAAAAATTAATATCACGAAAATGGTATAATTGGAGTAGTTATCAGACAGTTAAGAATAATTTTTGAAAGGATTTTAGTTATGGCTTGCATAATCAGGAGAGCAAGATTAGGAGATGAAGTCAATTTAGCTTATATTCAAACGGAGAGCTGGAAAGCTGCTTTTGGTAAGATACTACCTGAGGATATCATTCAAAAAACTACGGAAATAGAACCTGCCATAACAATGTATCAACAGCTACTACACAAGGAGGTTGGTAAGGGTTATATATTGGAAGTAGATAGCAATCCTCATTGTATGGCTTGGTGGGATAAAAGTAGAGAAGATGATATGCTTGATTATGCAGAACTCATTTGTATACATAGTCTTAAAAAAGGTTGGGGAAAAGGTTATGGGTCTCAAATGATGAATCATGTACTATCAGAGATACAGCAAGCAGGTTATAATAAAGTGATGCTTTGGGTATTTACAGAAAATACACGCGCAAGGAAATTTTACGATAGATTTGGTTTTTCTTTTAAGGGTAAATCAAAAACTTATTTTGAAAAGGAAGAAATGTGTTATGAGAAGATTTTGCACCAGCGAGATAAAGCATCCGATAACACAATAGTATAAACATCCTATTTTGAAAAACAATTTCCTTTAAGAGGAACAAATTTGTAAAAGAAAATTGTTATAGGTATAATGAAGATTATGAAGGTAAAGTTTTCTGAGTGAAAAACAGTGTATCAATTTTAGGTTCTCTAGTCTACAAAAAGATAATTAGATTTACTGTTTCATTTTATAAAAAATTCACCCAACAAGTTTCAGAAATCATTTACACAAATTGTTATGCTAATTATATGGAAGAATGGAGAAAATTATGAATGATTTTGAAAAAATTATAGTTGTGCTAAATCAACTAAATATCTCATATGAATTAGTGGAACATGAACCTGCTTTATCGACGGAGCAAGCAGACAGCTTTATTGTGGGAATTGAAGGAGTAAGAACAAAAACAATGTTCTTGACCAACAAGAAAAAGACGAAATATTATTTACTAATAATGGATGACCAGAAACTGTTAGACATGGAACATTTTAAAGAATTAGTTGGTGCTAATCGCATTCGAATGGCTTCTGCGGACAGTCTCCATCAGAAAATGCTTTTACCTTCTGGTGTGGTTTCCCCCTTTGGTTTAATTAATAATCATGATAAAGATATCCTTGTTTATTTTGATCAAGAAATCGTCAAAGAAGAAAGAATGAGTTTTCATCCTAACACTAACGATAAGACTATTTTTATCCAGACCACGGATCTTTTTACTTTCTTAGAGCAACTCGGGTATGAAGTTAATATCATAGAATTATAGTTTGCTTTACCCAATGTGTTTTCATGTGTTATTACTTGCTCCAACTGAGTGAAAGTTATTATCTGTGTTTCGTTAATTGTATTGAGTAAAGGAGGATTTCTTTGAAGAAAAAAGCTAAGTAAGTATTTTTAATACCATGTAGCTTGGCTGTTTCAATGGTAGGTATTGATTTGCTATTATCGGAGAGTATCTAAGAGGAATAATCAAAGTAAAATAAGACAGAAACTATGAAAACAATAAATAGCATCTAGGTGAACAAAAAGGCGAAGAAACTTAAAATTATGATTTTAAATAAGCAATAAACCTTGATATATCAATGGTTAAAGACAATAAAGGAGATAAACATGACATTTGAAGAAATTTTACCAGGTTTAAAAGCAAAGAAAAAATATGTACGTACAGGTTGGGGGGGCGCTGAAAATTATGTTCAGTTATTTGATACCCTTGAAGTTAATGGGAAAGTACTACAGGCTACACCTTATTTTCTTATTAATGTTACTGGTGAAGGTGAAGGTTTTTCCATGTGGGCACCGACACCATGTGATGTTTTAGCAGAGGATTGGATCGAGGTCAATGACTAAAGTTGTTTTAGTGACGGGCTGTGCTAGTGGGATTGGTTATGCACAGGCTCAATATTTTTTGAAACAAGGGTATCAAGTATATGGTGTGGATAAGTCGGATAAACCGAACTTAAACGGTAATTTTAACTTTATAAAGTTGGATTTATCCTCTGATTTATCCCCACTATTCACAATGGTACCGAGTATTGATATTTTGTGTAATACTGCAGGTATTCTAGATGCCTACAAGCCACTTCTAGAAGTAAGTGATGAAGAAGTGGAAAACCTATTTGATATTAATTTTTTCGTGACTGTTAGGCTAACACGTCATTATCTTAGACGTATGGTGGAAAAGAAGTCAGGTATTATTATCAATATGTGCTCAATAGCAAGTTTTATAGCGGGTGGCGGTGGAGCTGCATATACTAGTTCTAAACATGCCCTTGCGGGATTCACACGTCAATTGGCTTTGGATTACGCAAAAGATTGTATTCAAATTTTTGGTATAGCGCCAGGTGCTGTACAAACTGCTATGACTGCTAGTGATTTTGAACCTGGTGGATTAGCAGAATGGGTAGCTAGTGAGACGCCAATTGGTCGTTGGACTAAACCAAGTGAAGTTGCTGAATTAACTGGATTTCTTGCTTCAGGAAAAGCGAGATCAATGCAAGGTGAAATTGTCAAAATTGATGGTGGCTGGAGTTTGAAATGAGAAAATATATTGAATTTGGTTATGGTAATACTTGGTTATTACGTACGGAATTTGAAGCATCGGATGGTACTGAGTGGGAAGTTAAAGGAATATCAGGTGATATTTTAATAAAATCTGTTTATTTACGTGTTTGGATTGGTCAAACTGTTTATATTTTAGATGTTAAAGAAGGATTTAAAAGACAAAGAAAAATGAGTAACGCAACTAAGTTTGTTGTGGGAGTTGCTTCGGAGGTAATATGAAGGCACAAGAATTATGGAATAAGTTTAAATCTTTGAATCCTTCAATCGGTGATGAGATAGACGCATGGCAATTTGGAGCAGAACCAGATCTTCTGGCAAAGTTAGTTGTAGATGGGACAAAAACTGCAACGGCCTCTGCCTATGATTTATATGAATTAGATGAGGAAGAGTTACCACAAGTTGGTTCATATGATATTGTTTTGGATAGCAATGATGAAGCTATCTGTATTATTGAAATAACTAAAGTTGATATTGTCCCTTTTAAAGATGTCTCTGCAGACCATGCTTTTAAAGAAGGAGAAGGAGATAAAACATTAGAATGGTGGAGAAGAGCTCACATTGATTTCTTTAAACCTTATTTTGAGGAGTTTGGTTTAATGTTTAGTGAGGACTCTAGGATAGTTTTAGAGGAATTCCAAGTGGTTTACCCAAAGGAGATTAACGAATGAAATTAGCGGTTTTGGGGACAGGTATGATTGTGAAGGAAGTTTTGCCTGTCTTGCAGAAAATTGATGGCATTGATTTAGTTGCTATCTTATCAACAGTTAGAAGTTTGGAGACAGCTAAAGATCTAGCTAAGGAATATAACATGTCTCTAGCTACGAGTGAATATAAGGCTGTTTTGGACAATGAGGAGATTGATACAGTTTATATTGGACTGCCGAATCACTTGCATTTTGACTATGCTAAGGAGGCACTCTTGGCAGGAAAACATGTCATTTGTGAGAAGCCATTTACATTAGAAGCAAGTCAATTAGAAGAACTTGTATCTATTGCCAATACTAGGCAACTGATATTACTCGAAGCAATTACAAATCAATATTTACCTAATTTTGACCTTGTAAAAGAACATTTAAGCAACCTTGGTGATATTAAAATTGTAGAATGTAATTATTCCCAATATTCATCGCGTTATGATGCCTTTAAACGTGGGGAAATAGCACCAGCTTTCAATCCTGAAATGGGTGGAGGTGCGTTGAGAGACCTTAATATTTATAATTTACATTTAGTAATTGGACTTTTTGGAGAACCTATAACAGCACAGTATTTACCAAATATAGAGCGTGGTATTGATACTTCAGGAGTTCTAGTTCTAGACTATGGGCACTTTAAGACAGTCTGTATTGGAGCAAAAGATTGTAGTGCAGAAGTAAAATCTACTATTCAAGGTGATAAGGGGTCTATAGCGATTTTAGGGCCAACTAATACTATGCCTAAAATTTCATTAACTATGAATGGACAAGAAAGTCATGTTTATCAATTAAATGGTGATAGGCATCGCATGCACGATGAATTTGTTATTTTTGAAGGTATTATTAGCAATTTAGATTTTAAGCGTGCTGCTCAAGCTTTAGAACATAGTAGAACGGTGATGAAAGTTCTAGATATGGTAACGAAATAAGTAAATGACTCTTTTGAGTCATTTTTTACTTATTTTAAATACTGTATGTTATACTAATTAGTAATAAAACCGAAAGTGAGATAATAAAATGATTTCATCAATTGGACAGGTAATGCTCTACGTTAGCAATGTTGAAGCATCAGCAGATTTTTGGAAAAACAAGGTGGGTTTTGAGCGTGTTGAAAAACAGACACAAGGAGATTATGTAACCTATATAGTTGCACCGAAGTTGGATAGTGAAGTTAGCTTTGTCTTACATGACAAAGCAATTATAGCTCAAATGAGTCCTGAGCTAGATTTAGCAACTCCCTCTATTTTATTTGAAACTACTGATATTGACAGTACATATCAAGAATTAACAGCAAATGAGGTTATGACAAATCCTATTGTTGATATGGGGAGTATGAGAGTTTTTAATTTTTCCGATAATGACAATAATTACTTTGCAATCCGTGAAGTAAAATAAAAAGGAGAACTTATGGTTAAAGCACTAGAAACATACATCGTAACAAATGGAAATGGGCGACAAGCGGTTGATTTTTATAAAGATGTCTTTCAAGCTGATTTAGTGAATATGATGACATGGGAAGAAATGGACCCCAACTGTCTTGAAGACCGCAAGGATTTAATCATTAATGCTCAGCTTATTTTTGATGGCATTCGTCTTCAAATCTCGGATGAAAATCCAGATAATGATAGATTTATAAAAATACTGATTGCAAACAGAGCAGAAAAAATTAACGGATTTCATGTATTGAATAGCTACCTTTTGGTAGCTATTTTATTCTTAATTGAAGTAAGCTATTTTAGCTAAAGTCTATTGTAATAGGGATTTAAAGGGGTATTAGTGATAAGTTGAAGGCATTATGATATAATAGGTTGAATTATATTCAGAGATAGAGGAATTAATATGTCAAATTATGCCATTATTTTAGCTGCGGGTAAGGGAACTCGCATGAAATCTGATTTACCAAAAGTTATGCATAAAGTATCTGGTATTACCATGCTTGAGCATGTTTTCCGTAGTGTGCAAGCTATTGAGCCAAGTAAAATTGTTACTGTTATTGGACATAAGGCGGAGCTTGTACGTGATGTTTTAGGTAACAAATCAGAGTTTGTAATGCAAACAGAACAGCTAGGGACTGGCCATGCTGTAATGATGGCGGAAGAAGAATTAGCGACATCAAAAGGACATACACTAGTTATTGCAGGTGATACACCCCTGATTACTGGAGAAAGTTTAAAAAACTTAATTGATTTTCATGTCAATCATAAAAACGTTGCAACAATCTTAACAGCCGATGCTGCAAATCCATTTGGATATGGTCGTATTATCCGTAATTCAGATGATGAAGTTACTAAAATTGTAGAACAAAAGGATGCTAATGACTTTGAGCAGCAGGTTAAAGAGATTAATACTGGAACTTATGTTTTTGATAATCAAAGTCTATTTGAAGCACTTAAAGACATTAATACAAATAACGCTCAAGGAGAGTATTATCTAACTGATGTTATTGGAATTTTCAAAGAAGCGGGTAAAAAGGTAGGTGCCTATAAACTTCGTGACTTTGACGAAAGTCTAGGAGTTAATGATCGTGTAGCACTTGCAACTGCTGAAAAAGTGATGCGTCACCGAATTGCACGTCAACATATGGTTAATGGGGTCACAGTGGTTAATCCTGATTCCGCTTATATTGATATTGATGTTGAGATTGGAGAAGAATCTGTAATTGAGCCTAATGTGACTTTAAAAGGACAGACGAAGATTGGTAAAGGTACTTTCTTAACCAATGGTAGTTATTTAGTAGATGCTCAAGTCGGAAATGATGTTACCATCACTAATTCGATGGTTGAAGAATCCATTATTTCTGATGGAGTAACCGTAGGCCCTTATGCGCATATTAGACCAGGAACAAGTCTTGCAAAAGGTGTTCATATTGGTAATTTCGTTGAAGTAAAGGGTTCTCAAATAGGTGAGAATACGAAGGCAGGTCATTTAACTTATATCGGCAATGCAGAGGTAGGTTGTGATGTTAACTTTGGCGCAGGGACGATTACTGTCAATTATGATGGACAAAATAAATTTAAAACAGAAATCGGAAGTAATGTCTTTATCGGAAGTAATTCTACTCTGATTGCACCACTTGAAATTGGTGATAATGCTTTAACAGCAGCTGGATCTACCATCACAGATAATGTTCCAATTGATAGCATAGCTATTGGAAGAGGACGTCAAGTCAATAAAGAAGGATATGCCAATAAAAAACCACATCATCCTTCACAAAAGTAACACTTATTTGGGAGGTTCTTATGGATTTTGAAGAAAAAACAATCAATCGTCAAACTGTTTTTGATGGACAAATTATCAAAGTAGCTGTTGATGATGTAGAGTTGCCAAATGGATTGGGACAATCCAAACGTGAACTTGTTTTTCATGGAGGAGCTGTTGCTACTTTGGCGGTAACTCCTGAGCATAAAATTGTTTTAGTGAAACAGTATCGTAAGGCTATTGAAGGTATTTCTTACGAAATTCCAGCAGGGAAACTTGAGACGGGTGAGTCAGGTTCTAAGGAAGAAGCTGCCCTTCGGGAATTAGAAGAAGAGACTGGCTACACAGGGAATCTTGAAATTCTTTATAGTTTCTACACTGCTATTGGTTTTTGTAATGAGAAAATCGTCCTCTATCTAGCTACTGATTTACAAAAAGTTGAAAATCCTAGGCCACAAGATGATGACGAGGTCCTTGAGCTTCTAGAGTTAAGTTATGAGGATTGTATGCAAATGGTAGAAAAAGGCATGATTCAAGATGCGAAAACGATCATTGCTTTACAATATTACGGTTTAAAAATGGGAGGTCATTCTTAATGGGAAAACCATTGTTAACAGATGATATGATTGAACGTTCAAATCGAGGTGAAAAAGTTTCAGGTCAAACAATCTTAGATCAAGAAACTAAAATTATTTCTACAGAAGATGGCATGGAGCAACTAACTGACGAGAACGGTAAACATATCTACAAGAGTCGCCGGATTGAGAATGCAAAACGAAATGAATTTCAACGTAAGTTGAATTTAGTTTTATTCATTTTGCTTATTTTGTTGGCTCTCTTGTTTTATGCAATTTTTAAATTATAAGGAAATATCATGAAAATTGGAATTATTGCAGCCATGGAGGAAGAGTTAAAACTCCTTGTGGAAAATCTTGAGGATAAATCTCAAGAGACAGTATTATCAAATGTATATTACAGTGGACGTTATGGTGAACATGAGCTTGTTTTAGTACAGTCTGGTGTTGGGAAAGTCATGTCAGCGATGAGTGTTGCTATTTTAGTAGAAAGCTTTAAAGTTGATGCTATTATTAATACAGGATCAGCTGGTGCAGTAGCAACAGGATTGAATGTAGGAGACGTCGTTGTCGCAGATACATTAGTTTATCACGATGTAGATTTAACCGCCTTTGGTTATGACCATGGACAAATGTCAATGCAGCCACTTTATTTTCATTCGGATAAGACTTTTGTTTCCACTTTTGAAGCAGTTTTATCTAAAGAAGAAATGACTAGTAAAGTTGGTTTAATTGCAACTGGGGATAGTTTTATTGCTGGCCAGGAAAAGATTGATGTTATTAAGGGGCATTTTCCACAGGTTTTAGCTGTCGAGATGGAAGGTGCAGCAATTGCCCAAGCTGCTCAAGCTACAGGAAAGCCCTTTGTGGTGGTACGTGCTATGAGTGATACTGCAGCTCATGATGCCAATATCACATTTGATGAATTTATCATTGAAGCTGGTAAACGCTCTGCCCAAGTATTAATGGCATTTTTGAAAGCATTATAAAAAAGCCCGTGTATCTAATGAATACACGGACTTTTTTATTTATGTAGCAGATACATATATTTGGCTTGCGATACGCTCAGGGATTGTTAGATTTTCATCGTTATAGGTGATGTGATAAGTTTTTGCATAAGGGTCAATTTGTGTCAATTCAATGGTATCGTTGATATGCAAACGGTGTTGTTCTAGGTATTTCAGTAGCTGAAAATCATCATGAACACGACTGATAACATATGTGCCAAGCTGACTAATTTGGTCCAATGTCATTTGGTTAATTTCTACTAAAAACTCTCCCTTTTTAGGAATAGTCCCACCGTGTGGACAAAATTGTGGAAAGTCTAACAACTTCTCTAATTGATCAACAAAAGTTGTTGATACAGTATGTTCTAAAACTTCCGCTTCTTCATGAATATCATCAGCAGTATAGTGCAAATGGTTAACTAAAAATACCTCTACTAGACGATGTTTACGGTAAAGGTCAGAAACAACTAATAAACCTTGTTTAGTAAGATAATATCCCAAATCTTTATCTTTAACAATCAGTTGTTCACTTATCATTTTTTTAATCATTTCTGACACGGCAGGAGCCGAGACTTGCATCATTTCAGCGATTTTCTTATTGGAAATTTTGTTGTTTTTTTCACCTAATTCATGAATGCATTTTAGGTAATCTTCTTTATTTGGAGTCATATTCAGTCTTTCTTATACTTCTTAAAATCTATTTTTCTAAGACCATTATATCAAAAAATACTGAAAAAGTATTTGACAAATACTTTATAATAGGTTATGCTAATATCAAAATTAAGTTAACTTAATTTAATACATAACTTATATTAATTTTAAAAGGAGCATTTTGATGAAAAAGTGGTTAGTTATTGTATCATGTTTTGTAGCATTTTTAGGCTTAGGTGCCTGTGCTAACAAGCAGGATCAAGCCAAAAACGAAAAATTAAAAGTAGTTGTAACCAACTCTATTTTGGCAGATATAACAAAAAATATAGCCGGTAACAAAATCGACTTACATAGTATTGTACCTGTTGGTAAAGATCCTCATGAATATGAGCCATTACCAGCAGACGTTGAAAAAACAACTCAAGCAGACCTTGTTTTTTACAACGGAATTAATCTTGAAACAGGCGGTAATGCTTGGTTTACAAAATTAATAAAGAACGCTAAGAAGAAAGAAAACAAAGATTACTTTGCGGTTAGCGATGGAGTTGATGTTATTTATCTAAATGGTCAAAGCGGAAAAGGTAAAGAAGACCCACATGCTTGGTTGAACCTTGAAAATGGTATTATTTACTCAAAAAATATTGCTAAGCAATTAATTGCTAAAGATCCAAAAAACAAAGCTACTTATGAGAAAAACAGAGATGCTTATGTAGCTAAATTAGAAAAATTGGATAAAGAAGCAAAATCTAAATTTAATGCCATTCCAGCTAATAAAAAATTAATTGTTACTAGTGAAGGTTGCTTTAAATATTTCTCAAAAGCTTATGGAGTTCCATCAGCATACATCTGGGAAATTAACACTGAAGAAGAAGGTACACCAGATCAAATTACTAGCTTAGTTAAGAAATTAAAACAAGTAAGACCTTCAGCTTTATTCGTTGAATCAAGTGTTGACAAGCGTCCTATGAAATCTGTTTCAAGAGAATCAGGTATCCCAATTTACGCAGAGATCTTCACAGACTCAATTGCTAAAAAAGGTCAAAAAGGTGACAGCTACTACGCTATGATGAAATGGAATCTTGATAAGATTGCAGAAGGTTTAGCAAAATAAGAGTGAGAATCGACATTGAAATCATAATGAAATCAATGATGTAGTATTCTCGCTTAAGGCTGAGTTGTAACAATGTCGAAATCCTAATCTAAAAACTGACTTAGCCTTAATAAATACAGAGAAGTGGAGTCTGGTTTTATAACCAGCTCCATTCTACTTTTGGAGGAAAAATGATTATTAGTAAACACTTAAGCGTAAGTTATGATAATAATTTAGTGCTAGAAGATATTAATTTACGCTTAGAAGGCTCCGGAATTATTGGTATTTTAGGGCCTAATGGGGCGGGGAAATCTACGCTTATGAAGGCCCTTCTTGGTTTGGTTGATTCTACTGGAGAATCAGGGATTGGGGAAGATTTGCTACCTTTAATGGGGAGAGTAGCATATGTTGAACAAAAAACTAATATTGATTACCAATTCCCTATAACTGTTGGAGAATGTGTTTCTTTAGGATTATATAAGGAACGAGGCCTCTTCAAGCGACTATCAAAAACTGACTGGGAAAAAGTGTCCCGAGTGATTGATCAAGTTGGTTTGAGAGGGTTTGAAAATAGACCAATTAATGCCTTATCAGGTGGACAATTTCAACGTATGCTTATGGCAAGATGTCTTGTTCAAGAAGCGGATTACATTTTTTTAGATGAGCCGTTTGTAGGGATTGATTCCATTAGTGAACAAATCATAGTCAATTTACTAAAAAAATTAAGTAAGGCCGGAAAATTAATTTTAGTCGTCCATCACGATTTGAGTAAAGTTGATCATTATTTTGATCAAGTAATTATTTTGAACCGTCATCTAATTGCTTGTGGACCAATAGATCAGGCATTTACCCGTGAGAATTTAAGTGCTGCTTACGGTGATGCTATTTTGTTAGGACAAGGAGACTAGAATGTTTACGAAATTTTTTGAAGGCTTATTGACTTATCATTTTTTGCAAAATGCTTTTATAACTGCAATTGTGATTGGTATTGTAGCGGGTGCAGTAGGCTGTTTTATTATCTTGCGCTCAATGTCTTTGATGGGTGATGCTATTTCTCACGCTGTTCTACCAGGTGTTGCTATATCTTTTATTTTAGGGATTAACTTTTTTATAGGTGCTATTGTCTTTGGTTTGTTGTCTTCGATTATCATTACTTATATTAAAGAAAATAGTGTCATAAAAGGAGATACTGCTATTGGAATTACTTTTTCGTCCTTTTTAGCCTTAGGTATCATTTTAATTGGACTTGCTAATAGTACAACTAACCTCTTTCAAATTCTTTTTGGGAATATTTTGGCAGTACAAGATAGTGATAAATATATGACTATTATTGTGGGATTAATTGTACTGACTCTGATTACTATCTTCTTTAAAGAATTATTATTGACTTCTTTTGATCCTGTTTTAGCAAAATCAATGGGAATGAGAGTTTCTTTTTATCATTATTTATTGATGATTTTGTTAACATTAGTTGCAGTAACAGCTATGCAGAGTGTGGGAACAATATTGATCGTAGCACTTTTAATTACACCAGCTGCAACAGCATATCTTTATGTTAAAAGTCTCAGAACAATGTTGTTTTTATCATCTGCATTAGGAGCAGTAGCATCTGTTCTGGGGTTATATATCGGTTATACATTTAATATTGCCGCAGGATCAAGTATTGTTTTAACATCTACTTTTATGTTTTTACTTGCTTTCCTATTTTCTCCTAAACAAAGTTTGTTTAAAAAGAAACAATAGTGTTGTTAAAAAATGAGACTAGAAAATGTTCTAGTCTCATTTTTGATAGAATTATTTAAATTTGTAGTCTTTAATAACTTTGATACTTGTAATAGTAATTTTTTCTTTTGGTTGATCTGATTTTGTAACTTCTACCGAAGCAATTTTATCCACAGTTTCCATGCCAGAGATTACTTGTCCAAAGACGGTATAACCACCATCTAAACTTGGATTTCCTCCCTCTGAATAGGCTTTAATAATCGCCTTAGGAACTTTTTTATCTGACAGTTGTTTGGAATGATCTTGCTGGCTTTGATTGATAAAGAATTGGCTACCATTAGTGTCAGCTCCAGCATTTGCCATTGCTAAACTTCCCCTGATATTGTAGAGGTAAGGGGATATTTCATTAACAAAGCCATTTCCAGAATCTTTCTTTTTATCTTTGCCATTCCATATAGATTTTCCACCGGTTCCGTCTCCATTAGGGTCACCAGATTGTATCATAAAATCTTTGATAACTCTGTGGAAACTTAACCCATTATAGTATCCTTCTTTTGCATGTGTTAGAAAATTTTCAACAGCTAAAGGAGCATATTTTGGAAATAACTTGATATTTATATCACCTTTAGAGGTTTTTATAAGCACTTGTGCCTCGTTTTTGGCAACAGCCTTGTCCAATTGAGGAAAAGCTTTTTTATCAGCTTTTAAGGCTTGCTTAGTTTCTTTGTTTAGTTGTTCAGTAGCTTCCTTTGAAGAGCTTTCAGCTAGTTTTTGGTCAACATAACGGTCACCTTTTAGAGAACGCTCAATTGACTCGCAACCACTTAAAGTTAATATGCTGACACAGGCTAAACCAAGATAAATAATTTTTTTCATACATACTCCTTGATTAAGTTATTAAGATGATTATATTTTATCATAAATTTTTAAATAATTTATAAAAGTAAATAGTAAACCTATTGGGGGACTTGTTGAAATTATGATAGAATAGTATAGCATGAGTTGATAGAGAAAGTGAGGAACAAGTATTTCACTTGAAATATGGTATTTATGGCAAATAAGAAAAAAACAAAAGGAAAGAAAACCAGAAGACCTACTAAGGCAGAAATAGAGCGTCAAAGAGCTATTCAAAGGATGATTACTGCTCTTGTTTTAACAATTATTCTCTTCTTTGGTATTATCAGATTAGGTATTTTTGGTATTACAGTCTATAACGTCATCCGTTTTATGGTAGGTAGCTTGGCTTACTTATTTATTGCGGCGACTTTAATCTACCTTTATTTCTTTAAATGGTTGCGAAAGAAAGATGGCTTAGTAGCAGGTTTTTTGATAGCTTCTTTAGGCTTATTGATTGAGTGGCATGCTTACCTTTTCTCAATGCCTATTTTGAAAGATAAAGAAATTTTGCGTTCAACTGCTCGATTAATTGTATCTGATTTAATGCAATTTAAAATCACTGTTTTTGCCGGTGGAGGTATGTTGGGTGCTTTGATTTACAAGCCAATTGCTTTTCTCTTTTCTAATATTGGTGCCTATATGATTGGTGTTCTCTTCATCATTTTGGGTCTCTTTTTAATGAGTTCTCTGGAAGTTTATGACATCGTCGAATTTATTAGAGCTTTTAAAAATAAAGTGGCAGAGAAGCACGAGCAAAATAAAAAAGAGCGTTTTGCTAAGCGAGAGATGAAAAAAGCAATCGCTGAACAAGAGCGCATAGAGCGTCAAAAAGCTGAAGAAGAAGCTTATTTAGCTTCGGTTAATGTAGACCCTGAAACGGGTGAGATTCTAGAGGAACAAGCTGAGGAAAATTTGGATCATACGCTACCACCTGAGGTAAGTGAAACATCAACTCCGGTATTTGAGCCAGAGATTCTTGCTTATGAGACATCGCCTCAAAATGATCCTTTACCAGTAGAGCCGACAATTTATTTAGAAGACTATGATTCGCCGCTTCCTAATATGAGAGAAAATGACGAGGAAATGGTTTATGATTTAGATGATGATGTAGATGATAGTGATATAGAAAATGTCGACTTTACACCTAAAACGACACTGGTTTATAAATTACCAACGATAGATTTATTTGCACCAGATAAGCCTAAAAATCAATCCAAAGAAAAGGATTTAGTCCGAAAGAATATCAGAGTTTTAGAAGAAACATTTAGAAGCTTTGGTATTGATGTAAAAGTAGAACGTGCTGAAATTGGACCATCAGTTACTAAATATGAAATTAAACCAGCAGTTGGAGTTCGTGTGAATCGTATTTCAAATCTATCTGACGACCTAGCTCTTGCTCTTGCAGCAAAAGATGTGCGTATAGAAGCACCAATTCCTGGAAAATCATTAATAGGTATTGAAGTTCCTAACTCAGAAATTGCAACGGTTTCTTTCCGCGAACTTTGGGAACAATCTGATGCCAATCCTGAAAATCTTTTAGAAGTACCACTAGGAAAAGCTGTTAACGGCAATGCTCGCAGTTTTAACTTAGCTAGAATGCCGCATCTTTTGGTAGCTGGTTCAACTGGTTCAGGTAAATCTGTGGCAGTTAATGGAATTATTTCAAGTATTTTGATGAAGGCACGTCCAGATCAAGTTAAGTTTATGATGATTGATCCCAAAATGGTTGAATTATCTGTTTATAATGATATTCCACATTTATTAATCCCTGTTGTAACCAATCCGCGTAAAGCAAGTAAGGCACTCCAAAAAGTTGTTGATGAAATGGAAAATCGATACGAGTTATTTAGCAAAATTGGTGTGCGTAATATAGCAGGCTATAATACAAAGGTTGAAGAGTTTAATGCTTCTTCTGAGCAAAAACAAATACCTTTGCCTTTAATCGTTGTCATTGTAGATGAATTGGCTGACTTGATGATGGTTGCTAGTAAAGAAGTTGAAGATGCTATTATTCGTTTGGGGCAAAAAGCACGTGCTGCAGGTATCCATATGATTCTTGCAACTCAACGTCCATCCGTAGATGTTATTTCTGGTTTGATTAAAGCAAATGTTCCGTCGCGTATTGCATTTGCTGTTTCAAGTGGTACTGATAGCCGTACGATCCTTGATGAAAATGGTGCTGAAAAGCTCTTGGGACGGGGTGACATGCTCTTTAAGCCTATTGATGAGAATCATCCAGTACGACTACAAGGTTCCTTTATTTCAGATGATGATGTTGAAAGGATCGTTGGTTTTATCAAAGACCAAGCCGAGGCTGACTATGATGATGCCTTTGATCCTGGAGAAGTATCTGAAACAGATAACGGCTCTGGTGGTGGCGGCGGAGTACCTGAAAGTGATCCTCTTTTTGAAGAAGCCAAGGGACTCGTTTTAGAGACGCAAAAAGCAAGTGCCTCAATGATTCAACGCCGATTGTCTGTTGGTTTCAATAGAGCAACAAGACTAATGGAAGAGTTAGAAGCAGCGGGGGTTATTGGTCCAGCAGAAGGAACCAAGCCACGAAAAGTTTTAATGACTCCAACTCCGAGTGAATAAGAAAAAACTAATCTGACAAGAAATTGTCGGATTAGTTTTTTATGTTATAATGAAGCAAATAGATGAAGAAGAAGGTTACGAATGCATATTGAGACTGTTATTGATTTCAAAGAATTAGGAAAAAGATATCGTTTTAAAAATCCTACAAAAGAATTAATAGCTGATACTTTAGAACAAGTCTTAGAAGTGATAAAAGAAGTTGATTATTATCAATCTCAGAATTATTATGTTGTTGGTTATTTATCTTATGAAGCATCTGCTGCTTTTGATTCACATTTTAAGGTTTCTCATCAGAAGTTGGCTGGAGAACATCTAGCTTATTTTACAGTACATAAAGATTGTGAGAACGAAGCTTTTCCTTTAAGTTATGAAAATGTTAGATTAGCAGATAATTGGACCGCTAATGTTTCTGAGCAAGAATATCAAGAGGCAATTGCTAATATTAAAGGACAAATTAGACAAGGAAATACTTATCAAGTAAATTATACACTAGAGCTTAGCCAACAATTATGCTCGGATCCCTTTAGCGTTTATGAACGCCTAATGGTAGAACAAGGAGCAGGATATAATGCTTATATTGCCTACGATGATAAAAGGATTTTATCTGTAAGCCCGGAATTGTTCTTTAAGAAGAAGGGTGAAGTCTTAACAACTAGACCAATGAAGGGAACAAGCGCTAGAAAGCCTACTTATCAAGAAGATGTGGCGGAGCGAGATTGGTTGGCAAATGATCCCAAAAATCGTTCTGAAAATATGATGATTGTTGATTTATTAAGAAACGATATGGGCCGTATCTGTGATGTTGGAACAGTTAAGGTAAAAAAACTATGTCAAGTGGAGCAGTATGCAACTGTGTGGCAAATGACATCAACTATTGAAGGAGTTTTATCGCCAGAAGTGACACTTACGTCTATTTTTCAAGCTCTATATCCTTGTGGATCTATCACTGGAGCTCCTAAGATATCAACAATGGCTATTATTAATGAGTTGGAAAAACGCCCAAGAGGTATTTATTGTGGGACGATAGGGCTTTGCATGCCAGACGGACGAGCTATTTTTAACGTTCCTATTCGCACAGTACAAATGAAAGGTCAACAAGCCTATTACGGCGTGGGTGGAGGTATTACGTGGGAGAGTCAGACAGATTCTGAATATGAAGAAACCCGTCAAAAATCAGCTGTTTTAACACGTGTCAATCCAAAATTTCAATTAATAACTACAGGAAGAGTGACTGAAAATAAACTTCTTTTCTCTCAACAACATGTCGAGAGATTAGTTGAATCAGCGTCTTATTTTGCTTATCCTTTTGATAAAAGTAAATTCGAAAGGGAACTGAAAAAATACCTTCATCAGCTAGATGAGAAGGATTACCGCTTGAAAATAATGCTTGATAAAACTGGTAAGGTAACGTTTGAGGTAAAACAACTAGTGAATTTATCAAAAAAGTTTTTAACGGCAGAGGTGGTCGTACAAGACTACCCTATTAAATTATCCCCGTTTACTTATTTTAAAACTTCTTATCGCCCACATATTATTGAAGGCCAGAATGAAAAGATATTTGTATCTCCTGAGGGGTTGCTATTGGAAACAAGTATAGGGAATATTGTTTTAGAAAAAAATGGAAGGTTTTTAACCCCAGATTTATCAGAAGGAGGGGTGAATGGGATTTATCGTCGTCATCTCCTTAAAAACCAAAAAGTAATTGAAGCGCCACTAACTTTAAAAGATTTAGAATCAGCCGATGCTGTATACGCCTGTAATGCTGTTAGAGGGCTTTATCCTCTAAACCTAAAGTAAAAAGAGCTGGAAATTTATCCAACTCTTTTTATTGTACTTTGATAAAGATGATAACCAATAATCCTAGGTAAAAAAGGAAAGTTAGAATAAAGCCAGATCTCCAAAATAATTTTAAAAAACGTTTATAAGAAAAAAGAGTCTTTGTTCGTAGAAGCTTTATTGTAATTCCGATTGCCAGTAATGAAATGAGAATCAGATAGTAAGGTAAAAGATTTTGTTTTAACAGACTAGATGATATTAATGGAATTAAAAAAACAAAAATAGGAAAAGCAACATCTGGAAACATAATGTTAAATTTTTTAAGTTTAAATATTTTGACAAGAACCTGTGAAAATATAGGGATTAAAACAAGAAATAAAGAAGCAATAATTTTGTATATCATAGGTCTATTTTATACCGATTTTGGTAAGATGTAAACTGATTTTCAATAGAATTAGCGAAACTACTTGGTTAAAAAAGCTTTATAAAGTAGGAGAGCAATTCCAGATAATTCAACATCTTTTTTATAAATCATAATGTACTCTGAAAATAACTTATTTTTATGAAAATGGTAGACATTGCACTCTTTATCCAAATAGCGATGAATGAGAGTTTGTGGAACAAATGTTGCTCCCATCCCTGACAAAGATAGGCTAGCTGCTGTAGGAACGGTACTAGTTGTAATCATCTGATTTAATGACATGTGGTGAAGCTCATAGAATTGTGCAATTGTTTTGCCAATTCCGTACTCTAGTGGTGTTAGGATAAGAGGTTCATTGTCTAGAACTGAAATAGGATATTCAAAAGGAATAATCTGTCCACGTTTTTCAGCGTTGTAGAGTTGGCTGGTGGTAGGTATCATTAAAAACAATTCGTCGCGGTAAATAGTGGTTGATGTAATTCCATCTTTATAAAGGATAGGAGCCATCCCAACAGCTAGGTCAATATCACCACTCGCTACCAATTGTTCAGAAATATTTTGATTGTTTTCGAGTAATTTGACAGAAATTTCTGGGTGCTCCAAGTTAAATTTTGGAAGTACATTTGCCAGAATAGAACTTGCTAAGCCAGAGTTAATCCCAAGTGTGATTTCTCCTTTTTTATCAGAACGGATGAGATATAGTTCTTTGGTCATTTGACGCTCAATCATATCAATTTCTTTTAGGTAGAATAGATATCTTTGTCCAGCATAAGTTAAAAAGGTTTGGTGTCCTTGGCTCTGGATGAGTTTTATTTCTAACTCATTTTCTAATTGCTTGATCACTTTGCTTAGGTAAGGTTGAGAAATAAAAAGGTGTGCAGCGGCTTTAGTGATGTTTGAGTATAGTTCGATACTCTCTAGATACATTAATTTTTGTTGATTTTTCAAGACTTTATAACCAGTTTGATATCCTTAGATTAATAATAAGTTATGATACGTTATGGCTATAAGTTTACTATCATTTTGAGCTAAAATCAATCTATTTTAATTTAGTAGTATAACATGATATATTCATAACTATTTAGTTATAGAAATATCTAAAAAAATTTATTTGTAAAAAATTATTTTCAAAAGTAGACTATATAAGAGCAGATTGTTAGAATAATAGCCTTATTTTAACTGTTCATATTTTAAGGAGGAAAGCAAATGGCCAATGCATCTTTGCGACATCAATTATTTGAAAAACTTGACCAAAAATGTGATCAAATGGTTGCTATTCGTCGCTATTTACATGAAAATCCCGAATTATCATTTAAAGAGACAAAAACAGCAGCTTATATTTCAGATTTTTATAAAGGTAAGGACTGTCATGTTCAGACACAATTTGGTGGTATGAATGGCGTCGTAGTTGATATCTATGGTGATAAAGCGACAGATAAGCCTATCAAACACATTGCTTTGAGAGCCGACTTTGATGCTCTTCCAATTCAGGAAGAGACAGGGCTTTCTTTTGCTTCAAAAACAGCGGGCGTCATGCATGCTTGTGGACATGATGCCCATACAGCTTATTTATTAATTTTGGCTGAGAGCTTGATTGAATTAAAATCAGAATTTTCAGGTCATATCCGTATCTTACATCAACCGGCTGAAGAGGTGCCACCGGGCGGAGCAAAAGCAATGATTGAAGCAGGATGTTTAGATGGCATTGATGCTGTTCTTGGTATCCATGTTATGTCAACGATGGAAGAGGGGACGGTACAATATCACGCAGGTCCCATTCAAACAGGGCGTGCCACTTTTAAAGTTATTTTGCAAGGTAAGGGTGGACATGGTTCCATGCCACATCGTGCAAATGATACAATTGTTGCAGCTTCTAGTTTTGTTATGGCAGCGCAAACGATTGTCAGTCGTCGAGTTAATCCATTTGACACAGCAGTAGTTACTATCGGATCTTTTGATGGTAAAGGTTCCGCTAATGTGATCAAAGATAGTGTAACCTTAGAAGGTGATGTGCGCGTGATGTCTGAAGAGACACGAGGTGTTGTTGAGGAGGAATTTAAGCGTATTCTAGATGGAATAGCACAAACTTATGGTGTTAGTTATCAGTTAGACTATCAGAATGATTATCCTGTTTTAGTTAATAACAGTGAAGTGACACAGAAAGTTGCAAATAGTTTAAAATCTGTTGCTATAAAAGAAATTTTAGATGTCATTGATTGCGATCCTCAAACGCCGTCTGAAGATTTTGCCTATTATGCTCAAACAATCCCAGCTTGCTTCTTCTATGTTGGAGCACACGAAGAGGGGCAACCATATTACCCACATCATCATCCAAAATTCCAAATTGCAGAATCATCATTGATGGTATCTGCTAAATCAATGGCAACTGCAGCGCTTGCTATGCTTGAAGAAGGAGAATAGATAACATATGTTAACGACAAAGGAAAATTTCAAAGGAAATAACAAATTATTGGTGGGAATTGTACTCGCTGTACTATCATTTTGGTTATTTGCACAGTCTATTTTAAACATGGGACCAGATGTTCAGTCATCATTAGGTATTTCATCTGGTGCAATGGATATTGGTGTCTCAAGTACGGCATTGTTTTCAGGTTTATTTATTGTTGTAACTGGTGGTTTAGCAGATAAACTTGGTCGAGTTAAATTTACTTTTATTGGTCTTTGCTTAAATATTATTGGTTCTCTACTAATTGTTTTAGCTAATGGAGCAGTACTATTTATTATGGGACGTATTTTTCAAGGATTGGCAGCAGCTTTTATTATGCCATCAACAATGGCCTTGGTTAAAACGTACTATGATGGTAAAGATAGACAACGTGCAGTTAGTTTCTGGTCAATCGGATCATGGGGTGGCTCAGGTCTATGTTCTTATTTTGGTGGAGCGGTGGCAAGTACTCTAGGTTGGCGTTATGTCTTTATCTTTTCAATCATCGCATCAGTAGTTAGTTTTCTATTAATTTTAGGAACCCCAGAAAGTAAAAATGTTGGACAAAAAACTCACTTTGATTACCTTGGTTTAATTATTTTTATTATTTCAATGTTATCGTTAAATATTGGGATATCTATGGCTCAAGAACATGGCTTGATGAACGTTATTCCATTGAGTCTTTTTACAGTAATGCTTATTGGATTTGTTCTGTTTTATTATGTTGAAACACGTAAATCTAATAGTTTTATTGACTTTCATCTGTTTGAAAATCGATTTTACTTAGGTGCGACAATATCAAATTTCTTATTGAATGCAGTTGCAGGAACTCTGATTGTTATTAATACTTACATGCAACAAGGTCGCCAGCTAACACCAAAGGTTGCAGGTGAAATGTCTTTAGGTTATTTGGTTTGTGTACTAATTGCTATCCGAGTTGGTGAGAAAATTTTACAACGCTTTGGTGCCCGTAAGCCAATGCTTTTGGGAGCTATGAGCACATTTGTTGGGATATTTTTAATGACTTTGGTCAATATTCAAGGCCCATTGTATCTTGTGTTAGTCTTTGTTGGTTATGCTTTATTTGGGACAGGCTTGGGGATCTATGCGACACCATCAACGGATACAGCTATTTCTAGTATTCCTAATGAAAAAGTAGGTTCTGCATCTGGAATTTACAAAATGGCAAGTTCACTAGGTGGTGCAATTGGTGTAGCAACCTCAATTGCGATTTATCATGCTTTTTCTGGTAATGCAGATTTTCACAAAGCTGCTTTGTGTGGATTAATTTTAAACCTAGTTTTTTGTAGTCTATCGATCTTATCAATTCTTTTTGTTATCCCTAAGAAAATTGAGGATAAATAAATAACAATACTTGAGATTTTGAATCTCAAGTATTGTTATAATAATGTTAAAGGAATTGGGAAAGAAATTTAAAATATAATAAAATTAATAGCTTAAAACTATTGCTTTTATTTATGATTATAGTATAATGGTAAGGTATGTTATAAACATACCTGTGGGAGGTAAAAATTTCTAATTACCGCCAAAACCACAACAGGAGGATTTTTAAAAATGGCTAAAAAAGTTGAAAAACTTGTAAAACTTCAAATTCCTGCTGGTAAAGCAACTCCAGCTCCACCAGTTGGACCAGCACTTGGTCAAGCAGGAATCAACATCATGGGATTCACTAAAGAGTTTAACGCTCGTACAGCTGATCAAGCTGGTATGATTATTCCAGTTGTTATCTCAGTATATGAAGACAAATCATTTGATTTCATCACTAAAACACCACCAGCTGCTGTTCTTTTGAAAAAAGCTGCAGGTGTTGAAAAAGGATCAGGTGAACCTAACAAAACTAAAGTTGCAACAGTTACTCGTGCGCAAGTACAAGAAATTGCTGAAACTAAAATGCCAGATTTAAACGCTGCAAACCTTGAGTCTGCAATGCGTATGATCGAAGGTACTGCTCGTTCTATGGGATTCACTGTTACTGACTAATCAGAAACACCCACATAACCCGCAAGACTTCATCGTAGTTTGATGAGTGACGTGGGAGATTTTAAATCAAATCGATTGACCACATTACAAGGAGAATTTTAAAATGGCTAAAAAAAGTAAAAACTTACGTGCTGCTCTTGAGAAAATTGACAGCACTAAAGCATACAGCGTAGAAGAAGCTGTAGCTCTTGCAAAAGAAACTAACTTTGCTAAATTTGATGCAACTGTTGAAGTTTCTTATAACCTTAACATTGACGTTAAAAAAGCTGACCAACAAATCCGTGGTGCTATGGTTTTACCAGCAGGTACTGGTAAAACTTCACGTGTTCTTGTTTTTGCTCGTGGTGCTAAAGCTGAAGAAGCTAAAGCAGCAGGTGCAGACTTTGTTGGTGAAGATGACTTAGTTGCTAAAATCCAAGGTGGATGGCTTGACTTTGATGTTGTTATCGCAACACCAGATATGATGGCACTTGTTGGACGTCTTGGACGTGTCCTTGGACCTCGTAACTTGATGCCAAACCCTAAAACTGGTACAGTAACTATGGACGTTGCTAAAGCAGTTGAAGAGTCTAAAGGTGGTAAAATTACTTACCGTGCTGATAAAGCAGGTAACGTCCAAGCCCTTATTGGTAAAGTTTCATTTGATGATGCTAAATTAGTTGATAACTTCAAAGCATTTAATGATGTTATTGTTAAAGCTAAACCAGCTACTGCAAAAGGAACTTACATCACAAACCTTTCAATTACAACAACACAAGGTGTTGGTATCAAAGTTGATCCTAACTCACTTTAATCAATAAATAAAACTAGGAATTCCTTCCTAGTTTTATTTATTCTATATACTTAACCAGTTAAGATATATTTTAATAATCAAAGGATATTATATGTGTTTCTTTTGAAAAATAGCTTTTTATCTGTATTAACCTTCTTAAAGACTAATGAATGTGCGATGTATTTTAAGTGACAGACAAGAATAAGGAAAATGAAATTGGCGATATAGTATGTGACTATTATGATTATTCTTTAGCAATAATCTATTAAAATGAGTTCGCAGGGAATAAGTAAATTTTGTATCGTTGTAGATTTTTTATTTTAAGATTCTTGACAAGACATTCCTAAAATGATTTAATTAACTTTGCTTAAAAAAATAATTAATTAAACTTAAAAGAAAGTTGGTAAAAATGAGACGTAACATATTATTGAGCATTACTTGTTTATTGATGGTGACTCTGACTGCATGCCATTCACAGGATAGCAAAAGTCATAAACTAAACAGTGATAAACTCACGCTTGCTTGGGGAGAAGACTTTGGTGATGTTAATCCGCATCGCTATAACCCTGATCAGTTTGTTATCCAGGATATGGTTTATGAGGGGTTGGTACGATATGGTGACAATGGGAAAATTGAACCAGCTTTAGCGGAAAGCTGGAGCATTAGTCAAGATGGAAAAACCTACACTTTTAAATTGAGAAATGCTAAATATTCTGATGGCAGTAACTTTAATGCTGCGAATGTCAAACGTAATTTTGATAGTATTTTTTCGAAGTCTAATAGAGGTAATCATAATTGGTTTAATTTAACGAATCAATTGGAAAATTATCGTGCCTTGAATCAAAGTACTTTTGAAATTAAACTGAAACAAGCTTATAGTGCTACTTTATATGATCTCTCTATGATTCGTCCAATTCGCTTTTTATCTGATAGCGCTTTCCCTAAAGGTGATG
Source organism: Streptococcus agalactiae (assembly GCF_949788565.1). NCBI lineage: Bacteria > Bacillati > Bacillota > Bacilli > Lactobacillales > Streptococcaceae > Streptococcus > Streptococcus agalactiae. The sequence goes on along the minus strand of NZ_OX460931.1, from coordinate 1,458,376 downwards.
ATACAACTAAGAAGAATGTAAAAAAACCAATTGGAACGGGTCAATGGGTTGTGAAAAGTAAAAAGCAAAATGAATATATTACCTTCAAACGTAATGAGAATTACTGGGGAAAGAAACCAAAATTAAAAGAAGTAACCGTAAAAGTTATACCCGATGCTCAGACGCGTGCTTTAGCATTCGAATCAGGTGACGTTGATTTGATCTATGGGAATGGCATTATTGGTTTAGACACTTTTGCCCAATATACGAAGGACAAGAAATATGTCACAGCTATTTCTCAACCTATGTCAACAAGACTTTTGTTGCTAAATGCTAAGGAAAGTATTTTCCAAGATAAAAAAGTTCGTCAGGCAATGAATCATGCTATTGACAAGGTTTCTATTGCTAAGAACACTTTTAGAGGAACGGAAAAGCCAGCAGACACTATTTTTTCAAAATCAACACCTCACTCAGATGCTAAGTTAAATCCTTATAACTATAATGTTGATAAAGCAAATCAGCTATTGGATCAAGCTGGTTGGAAGATGGGAAAAGATAAGGTTCGTGAAAAAGATGGTAAAGCTCTAACCTTACGTCTTCCTTATATCGCCACTAAGGCAACTGATAAAGACCTGGTAACTTATTTCCAAGGAGAATGGCGTAAAATCGGTATTAATGTTTCTCTTATTGCTATGGAAGAAGATGATTATTGGGCTAATGCTAAAAAGGGTAATTTTGATATGATGTTAACCTATTCTTGGGGAGCACCATGGGACCCTCATGCTTGGATGTCGGCATTAACTGCCAAGGCAGATCATGGACATCCAGAAAATATAGCTTTAGAAAATCTAGCAACTAAAACTGAAATGGATAGACTTATTAAGTCAGCTCTAGTAGATCCTAAGGAAGAAAATGTTGATAGAGACTATAAGAAGGTTCTTGAATTATTACATGATGAGGCTGTATATATCTCATTAACTTATCAATCGGTGATTTCTGTTTATAGGAAAGGTGATTTTAAAACCATGCGTTTTGCGCCAGAAGAAAATTCATTCCCATTACGCTATATAGAAAAAAACAATGTATCTAAGTAGTTCGATCATCAAAAAAATATTGTCAGCTTTTTTGGCATTGTTTTTCATATCACTTCTAACATTTATTCTTATCAAACTATCAACAGTTAATCCAGCAGAAAATTACCTTCGTTTATCAAAAATAAGTGTTAGTCCAGAAGCGCTAAAAGAAGCAGAGCACTATTTAGGTTTAGATAAGCCATTATGGAAGCAATACTGGCTGTGGTTCCAAAAAGCATTAACAGGAGATTTTGGATATTCTTATGTGCTCAGGTTGCCGGTATTAGATTTGGTTTTACAACGGTTTTTGGCTACTTTATTTCTAGGCACGAGTGCCTTCTTGCTAATTGTTACCATTTCTACCCCGTTAGGTGTGTGGGCTGGCTTACATGAATCTGCTCGGAGTGATCACTTGATTCGATTTTTGAGTTTTTCTAGTGTGTCTATGCCAAGTTTTTGGGTTGCTTACTTGTTGATGCTGCTATTTTCGGCAAAATTAAATCTTCTGCCTGTTTCAGGAGGTAACGATTTACAAAGTTTAATTTTGCCAAGTATTACCTTAAGTTTTTCTACCGTAGGTCAATATATAGCCCTTATTCGAAAAGCTATTAGTCAAGAAAATAGAAGTTTAAATGTGGAAAATGCTCGATTAAGAGGAGTAAAAGAACGTTATATTGTCACACATCACCTCCTTAGAAATGCCTTACCTGCGATAATGACGGCACTTAGCTTGACTTGGGTTTACTTATTAACAGGATCAATTATTGTTGAAGAAATTTTTTCATGGAATGGAATAGGACGTTTATTTGTGACCAGTCTAAGGACTTCAGATCTTCCAGTAATACAAGCTTGTATGCTAATTTTTGGAACCTTATTTTTAGCTAATAATTTTATGACACAGTGTCTTATGAATTGGGTTGATCCTCGGTTACGAAAGTCAAGGGAGAAATAATGTCAAAAAGAATTTATTTTTCGAGTAGCTTACTGGTATTGTTAGTGATTAGTGCCATTTTTGCCCCTATTCTATCTAGCTTTGATCCACAATACGTAGATTTATCACAAAAATTATTGGCTCCCAATAATGTTCATTTGTTAGGAACTGACCAATTGGGTAGAGATGTGTTATCACGCTTGCTTTATGGTGCTAGATATTCACTGTTTTTAGCTATTATTATTAGCTTATTGGAATTAACGATTGGTATGTTTGTGGGTCTTATTGTTGGTTGGTATCAAGGAAAGTTAGAAAACCTCTTTTTATGGATAGCTAATATTATTTTAGCTTTTCCGAGCTTTTTGCTCTCTCTTGCAACCGTGGGGATCTTAGGTCATGGTCTAGGGAATTTAATTTTTGCAATTGTCTTTGTGGAATGGGTTTACTATGCTAAATTAATGACCAATTTAGTTAAGAGTGCAAAAAAAAGAGCCTTATGTGATAAATGCGCAAATTATGGGACTTTCGGTCTGGCATATTTTAAGAAAACATATTTTTCCTTTTGTGTATCAGCCAATTCTCGTTATGGTCCTTATGAATATAGGAAATATTATTTTAATGATTTCTGGCTTTTCTTTCTTAGGGATTGGTGTGCAACCTAATGTCACAGAATGGGGAATGATGTTGCACGATGCTAGAGGATATTTTAGGACAGCTACTTGGATGATGTTATCTCCTGGAATTGCGATTTTTTTAACAGTATTTTCCTTTAATACTTTAGGCGATGCCATAGATAAAAAAGATTGGAAACGACAATGGAACAGTTAGAAATAAGGAATTTGTCATTACAGATAGGAGAGGTCCCTGTACTAAGAGATTTTAGTTGTAAAATAGATATGGGAGAATCGCTAACTATTATTGGTGAGAGTGGTTCAGGGAAAACCCTCTTGGCAAAATTGTTGGTTGGTCATATTCCACAAGGTATGACAGTTAGAGGAAACATATTTTTTAAGGGAGCTGATTTAGGTAAACTAACTGTAAAACAGTGGCAGAAATTAAGGGGACGAGATATTGCCTATTTAGTGCAAAATCCCATGTCTATGTTTAATCCTTTTCAAAAAATTGAAGCGCATATTTTGGAAACAATCCTTAGTCATGAGAAATGTTCAAAGAGAGTAGCCTTATCTAAAGCGTTGGAATGGATGAAACGTTTAAATTTAGATGATGCGATATCCCTGTTAAAAAAATACCCCTTTGAGCTTAGTGGAGGAATGCTACAAAGAATTATGTTAGCCACTATATTATCTCTTGATCCTCAGGTAATCATATTAGATGAGCCGACCTCAGCGGTTGATTGTCATAATTGTTCTACTATATCAGCTATTTTGCAGGAATTGCAAAATAATGGAAAAACCTTGATTACTGTAACGCATGATTATCAGTTAGCTAGAGACCTGGGGGGACAATTATTAGTTATAAGTGAGGGAGAAGTTGTTGAACAGGGACAAACCCAAGCTATTTTAAGCAATCCTCAACATAACTATACGAAAGCACTGACAGTGCAAATGGAGTATGAAGGAGATATTCTTAATGTTGGTTTGTAATCATGTCGGAAAAACATTTGGACGACAAGAGGTTTTAAAGGACTGTCATTTTCATCTTAAAAAAGGAGAAATAATTGGTATAATGGGTAAAAGTGGCAGTGGTAAAAGTAGCCTTGCCCGACTCATTATAGGACTAGATAGTCCTACTTGTGGTTCGATATATTTTCAAGGAAAAATTTACACACCTAAAGATGGTAAGGCGCAGATTATCCTTGTTTTTCAAGATGCGCTTAGTTCGGTCAATCCATATTTTAGTATTGAGGAAATTTTGAATGAAGCTTTTTATGGAAAAAAAACAACTTTTGAATTATGCCAAATATTAGAAGCGGTGGGTTTAGATGGAACTTATCTAAAATATAAAGCTAGACAACTTAGTGGTGGTCAGCTACAGAGAGTTTGTATCGCTAGAGCTTTACTCTTAAAGCCTAAAATTATTATTTTTGATGAATCCTTAAGTGGATTAGACCCAGTAACTCAAATTAAAATGCTACGTTTATTACAAAAAATAAAACGCCGTTATGAATTAAGTTTTATAATGATTTCTCATGACCCTAAAATTTGTCAAGCTATCTGTAACCGGGTCTTTCTGATAAAAAATGGTTATTTAGTAGAAGATAATGAATTCTTGAAGAGAGCGTGTTCTACTAACTGTTTGACCAATCTCTGAATTATTATGTTTTTCTTATTTTAGGAGTTGATAAAGAAATCAACTTACTAGTGTCATTGCTCTATTAAAATTTTGCCTTTTATGGTAAAATAATAAAGACAAAATAAGGAGAACATAGTAGTGGAACCTAAATATCAACGTATATTAATTAAGTTATCTGGCGAAGCATTGGCGGGAGATAAGGGTGTCGGTATTGACATTCCTACCGTTCAATCTATTGCAAAAGAAATTGCCGAAGTACACAATTCAGGTGTTCAAATAGCACTTGTCATTGGTGGAGGTAATCTTTGGCGTGGAGAACCTGCAGCAGAAGCAGGGATGGATCGTGTTCAAGCTGATTATACAGGGATGTTAGGGACAGTAATGAATGCTCTTGTAATGGCTGATAGCCTTCAACAATATGGGGTAGATACTAGAGTTCAAACAGCTATTCCAATGCAAACTGTTGCTGAGCCTTACGTACGTGGTCGTGCTTTACGTCATCTAGAGAAGAATCGTATTGTTGTCTTTGGAGCGGGTATTGGTTCGCCTTATTTCTCAACTGATACAACAGCAGCGCTTCGTGCTGCTGAGATTGAGGCAGAAGCAATTTTAATGGCTAAAAACGGAGTAGATGGTGTTTATAATGCTGATCCAAAGAAAGATGCCAATGCTGTCAAATTTGATGAATTAACTCACGTTGAAGTAATAAAACGAGGGTTAAAAATCATGGATGCAACCGCATCAACTATTTCAATGGATAATGATATTGACCTTGTTGTTTTCAATATGAATGAGACTGGTAATATTAAGCGTGTTGTTCTTGGAGAACAAATCGGAACAACTGTTTCAAACAAAGCATCTGAATAGGAGTGTATAAAAAATATGACTAAGGAAATCGTTACAAAAGCTCAAGAGCGTTTTGAGCAATCACACCAAAGTTTATCAAGAGAATTTGCAGGGATTCGTGCAGGACGTGCTAATGCTAGCTTGCTTGATCGTATTCAAGTTGAGTATTATGGAGCGCCAACCCCACTTAACCAATTAGCTTCTATTACTGTACCTGAAGCTCGTGTTCTTTTAATTTCACCATTTGATAAATCATCAATCAAAGATATTGAGCGTGCTATTAACGAATCAGATTTAGGTATTAATCCTGCAAATGATGGTTCAGTTATTCGTCTTGTTATTCCAGCTTTGACAGAAGAAACACGTCGTGATTTAGCTAAAGAAGTGAAAAAAGTCGGAGAAAATGCTAAGATTGCTATCCGTAATATTCGCCGTGATGCTATGGATGAAGCTAAGAAGCAAGAAAAGAATAAAGAAATTACAGAAGATGACTTGAAATCTCTTGAAAAAGATATTCAAAAGGCTACTGATGATGCTGTAAAACATATTGATGAGATGACTGCTAATAAAGAAAAAGAATTGTTGGAAGTTTAATAGTAACGTTTGCTATCTTTATTATGATTGGCAAGTAATAAAATGATTATGGAGGTAACTGATAGAATCAAAACCAGATGGATTTGGTTTGTCGGTTACCTTTTTAAAAGGAGAAAAATGAATACATTATTAGCGACAGTCATAACAGGCTTAGTAACTGATGAAAACAAAGATTTTTACTTTATCCAAAAAGATGGCTTTACCTTTGCATTATCAAAGTCAGAAGGAGAGCATCACATTGGTGAAATGGTTAAAGGATTCGCCTATACAGATATGCAACAAAAAGCACGTCTTACAACTAAAGAAACATTTGCGACTCGAGATCATTATGGTTGGGGGACAGTTACTGAGGTACGTAAAGACTTGGGAGTATTTCTTGATACTGGTCTTCCAGATAAGCAAGTGGTTGTTTCTTTGGATGTTCTTCCTGAATTGAAAGAACTTTGGCCTAAAAAAGGTGATCGCCTCTACGTTTGCTTAGATGTTGATAAAAAAGATCGTCTCTGGGCTCTCCCTGCAGATCCTGAAGTGTTTCAACGAATGGCAACCCCAGCATATAACAATATGCAAAATCAAAATTGGCCAGCAATCGTTTATCGCTTAAAATTGTCAGGAACTTTTGTTTATCTACCAGAAAATAATATGCTCGGCTTTATTCACCCTAGTGAACGTTACAGTGAACCTCGTTTAGGGCAAGTGCTGGATGCACGAGTTATTGGCTTTAGAGAAGTTGATAGAACCTTAAATTTATCATTAAAGCCTCGTTCTTTTGAAATGTTAGAAAATGACGCACAAATGATTTTAACGTATTTAGAAAGTAATGGAGGATTCATGACTTTAAATGATAAATCTTCTCCAGAGGAAATTAAAGCTACTTTTGGAATTTCCAAAGGTCAGTTTAAAAAAGCACTTGGAGGACTCATGAAAGCTAAAAAGATCAAACAAGATCAGCTAGGTACAGAATTATTATAAACTTTTGAACTTTTAAAGTTTTCTCACGAGGTCATTTTAGTTATAGCTAGAATTAATGGCTAATTATAGAAAAAAGCTGAGAGGAAATTTTGGCTTTTTTTGTTATAATGTATCTATTAAAAAGAATGGAGAACGATATGGAACGTGTGATTTTTGCTGGAGGTTGTTTTTGGTGTATGGTACAACCATTTGAAGAATTAGATGGTATTGAATCTGTTTTATCAGGATACACTGGAGGACATGTTGAGAATCCAACTTATAAAGAAGTTTGTAGTAAAACTACTGGACATACAGAAGCTGTTGAAATTATTTTTAATCCTGAAAAAATCTCATATGCAGATTTAGTTGAGTTATATTGGGCACAAACAGATCCAACAGACGCTTTTGGTCAGTTTGAAGATCGTGGGGATAATTATCGTCCTGTCATCTTTTATGAGAATGAAGAGCAACGTCAGATTGCTCAAAAATCAAAAGATAAGCTACAAGCTTCGGGTAGATTTGATAGACCAATTGTAACCAGCATTGAGCCTGCTGATACTTTTTACCCAGCAGAAGACTATCATCAAGCATTCTATCGGACTAACCCTGCTCGTTACGCCTTGAGTAGTGCCAGAAGACATGCATTTCTAGAGGAGAACTGGCATTGAGAAAATCATTTTACAGTTGGTTGATGACACAAAGAAATCCAAAATCAAATGAACCAGTAGCAATCCTAGCAGATTACGCTTTTGATGAAACCACTTTTCCAAAACATAGTTCGGATTTTGAAACAGTTAGTCGTTATTTAGAAGATGAGGCCAGTTTTTCCTTTAATTTAACAGATTTTGATGATATTTGGGAAGATTATCTCAATCATTAACAATAATATAGAGATTGTATTTTCAATCTCTTTTTTAGGTTATAGAAATTGGACACATTGTCTAAGACTGTCTGAAAAGCAGGTTTTTTAATGGCAATCGTTTTCACAAAGGAGTAGAATATAGTCATCTAAAATATAGCCCTAGGGAGGTTGTTTATGAGATATACAAATGGAAATTTTGAAGCCTTTGCAAGACCTCGAAAACCTGAAGGTGTGGATAAAAAATCCGCTTATATTGTTGGTTCTGGTTTAGCAGGATTAGCTGCCGCTGTCTTTTTAATACGTGATGGTCAAATGGATGGTCAACGTATTCATATTTTTGAAGAACTACCTCTTTCTGGAGGATCACTTGACGGTGTCAAACGACCTGATATCGGTTTTGTAACGCGTGGTGGTCGTGAAATGGAAAATCACTTCGAATGTATGTGGGATATGTACCGTTCCATCCCCTCTCTCGAAGTTCCAGATGCTTCTTATCTAGATGAATTTTATTGGCTTGACAAGGATGATCCCAATTCATCTAACTGTCGCCTCATTCATAAACAGGGGAATCGCTTAGAATCTGATGGTGATTTTACACTCGGAACACATTCCAAAGAGTTAGTTAAGCTAGTCATGGAGACTGAAGAGTCTTTAGGTGCTAAAACGATTGAAGAAGTCTTTTCAAAAGAATTTTTTGAAAGTAATTTTTGGACTTATTGGGCTACTATGTTTGCCTTTGAGAAATGGCATTCAGCGATTGAAATGCGTCGATATGCTATGCGCTTTATCCATCATATCGGTGGTCTGCCTGATTTCACTTCATTAAAATTTAATAAATATAATCAATATGATTCTATGGTGAAACCAATCATCAGTTATTTAGAGTCTCACAATGTGGATGTTCAATTTGATAGCAAGGTAACTAATATCTCCGTAGACTTTAAGAACGGTCAGAAGCTTGCAAAAGCTATTCATCTCACAGTTGGTGGTGAAGCAAAAATAATTGATCTTACTCCAGATGATTTTGTTTTTGTAACGAATGGTTCTATCACTGAAAGTACGAACTATGGTAGTCATGATACTGTAGCTAAACCTAATACCGATTTGGGAGGTTCTTGGAATCTTTGGGAAAACTTAGCTGCTCAATCTGATGAATTTGGACATCCTAAAGTCTTCTACAAAGATATTCCAAAAGAGTCATGGTTTGTTTCTGCTACTGCAACAATAAAAGATCCAGCTATCGAACCTTATATAGAGCGTTTAACACATCGTGACCTCCATGATGGTAAAGTAAATACAGGAGGCATTGTTACAGTTACAGATTCTAATTGGATGATGAGTTTTGCTATCCATCGCCAACCGCATTTCAAAGAGCAAAAGGAAAATGAAACAATTGTTTGGATTTATGGACTCTATTCAAATGTAGAAGGTAATTATATTAAAAAACCAATTGAGGAATGTACTGGTCGAGAAATCACAGAAGAGTGGTTGTATCACTTAGGTGTTCCTGAAATGAAGATTCATGATTTATCTGATAAACAATATGTAAGTACAGTTCCTGTTTATATGCCTTACATTACTAGTTATTTCATGCCACGAGTTAAAGGTGACCGACCAGATGTTATCCCACAAGGATCTGTTAACCTAGCCTTCATTGGTAATTTTGCAGAATCTCCATCCAGAGATACAGTATTTACAACGGAATATTCTATTAGAACTGCTATGGAAGCTGTTTATACTTTCTTAAATATTGAACGTGGTGTTCCAGAAGTCTTTAATTCAGCATTTGATATTCGTGTCTTGTTGCAATCTTTATACTATCTCAATGATAAGAAATCTGTTGAAGATATGGATTTACCAATACCTGCCTTAATGCGTAAAGTAGGCATGAAAAAAATTAGAGGAACTTATTTAGAAGAATTACTTCGAGAAGCTCATCTTTTATAATGTAAAATAAAATCGAGAAAACTTGTTTTTCTCGATTTTTTAGTTTTACAACGACTAAAATCACCAAAGAAAATGAAATTTTGTTATAATGTAGTCACTTACTGTACGAAAAGGAAGAATAATTTGCAAGAATACTCTATCGAAATTACTTTACAACATCCAGATGATATGATGTCACTCTTTGGCAGCAATGAGCGCCATTTAAAATTAATCGAAGAAAATTTAGATGTTATCATTCATGCTAGAACTGAACGTGTTCAGGTATTAGGTGACTCTGAAGAAGCAGTAGAAACCGCTCGGTTAACCATTGAAGCATTATTAGTGCTTGTTAACCGTGGGATGACTGTGAATACTTCAGATGTTGTAACAGCCTTATCCATGGCACAAAATGGTTCAATTGATAAATTCGTTGCCCTTTATGAGGAAGAAATTATTAAGGATAGCTATGGTAACCCTATCCGTGTTAAGACTTTAGGGCAAAAAATATACGTTGATAGCGTTAAAAATCATGATGTTGTTTTTGGTATTGGGCCTGCTGGAACGGGAAAAACTTTTTTAGCAGTCACTCTAGCAGTAACGGCACTAAAGCGTGGTCAAGTTAAACGAATAATCTTAACGAGACCAGCGGTTGAAGCTGGTGAAAGCCTTGGCTTCTTGCCTGGAGATCTCAAAGAGAAAGTTGATCCTTATTTGAGACCAGTTTATGATGCCCTATATCAAATTTTAGGTAAAGAGCAAACAAGTCGCTTAATGGAGCGTGAAATCATCGAAATTGCTCCATTGGCTTACATGCGTGGTCGTACTTTAGATGATGCATTTGTCATATTAGATGAAGCGCAAAACACCACTATAATGCAAATGAAAATGTTCCTAACACGTCTTGGCTTTAATTCTAAAATGATTGTAAATGGCGATGTTAGCCAAATTGACTTACCAAAGAATGTTAAATCTGGTTTGATTGATGCTGTTGAGAAATTACGAAATATCAAAAAGATTGACTTTATTCATTTATCAGCAAAGGATGTTGTAAGACACCCTGTCGTTGCTGAAATAATAAATGCTTATTCAGATTCAGAAAGTAGTCACAAGCTATAACCTGATAATGACTGATGTTTGCCACTAGGAGACGTTGTTAGAGAGTGTGCCAATATGTAAAAAAACGCCTAATGCTTTAGGCGTTTTTATGATGGTGTACTTCAACTTAATCTATAAAGTGTTGAAAATTTTCTTTAAGCATGACGTCGAGATGCATTATTATATCGTTTAATGTTTCTTTAACAGTGTGTTCGTTGGAGTTGAGATGACATAGTTTAATGATATTTTCTTCGAAATGTTTAGGAAGCAATGTAGCATTCTTCTTAGCATAGGAAATCATTCTTTTTTCGCCAGGATGTGTCAACTTATTAAGTGCAAAGATAATATCAAAGTAGGAATCTAAGAAAGCAGTAGTTCTATGGTGAATACTAACAAAGTCTTGGCGTTTAAGGGCTTTTATAATTTGTTTATCGTAAGAGGGAAGCTTGCCAGTTAATAAGTTACGATTTTGAATGATAATTTGTTTTTGTAACTGACTGGGATAAGAAACTTCGAATCTCTCTTTGAGTGATTGTAATTGATCTTCAGGATCATAGAGTATTTGGCAATTGATGAGGTTATGCCAAAAACAAGTGGTGTATCCAATTCGAGAATTGTGGTGTTCAACAACATCTTCTAAGTCTGATAAAAAGTTATCTATGTTACGATAGAGAATATCAATATCAGTTCCGTCGTTTAAAGTACCATTATCTTCAAGCTCCCAGTAATGATTGTTAAGTTCAATGTAATGACAGTGCTTGTTAAGGATACGTTTACGACTAGTGATATCAGGAGTTGCTGCACAATAAACATACAAATCATAATCGGAAGATTGGTCAAAACTGTCACCAGAGCGTGAGCCTCCGAGTGCTACAGCAACAACATTTGGAAGTTTAGAGAAATCTTGCCAGAGTTTTGTGAAATGGTCCATAAATGCTCTCCTAAAGATGTAAAATATTGATGTGTCTCCATTCTACAGGGCTATCTCTTTTTAGTCAATAATTAATAGTAAGTTAATAAAAGAGGTAACAGTTCTCATATTCAAGAAGTGTATATGAGTGATTTGAAAAGGAGATGTTTTATGCTACAATACGTACATATTAGTTTAAACAAGGTGATAGAATGAAACAAGATTATATTTCCTACATTAGGTCAAAAGTTGGACATGAGACTATCTTTTTAACATATTCTGGTGGTATTTTGACAGATGGTAAGGGACGTGTCCTACTCCAATTAAGAGCTGATAAGAATTCTTGGGGAATTATTGGTGGATGTATGGAGTTAGGTGAGTCATCAGTAGATACATTGAAAAGAGAATTTTTCGAAGAAACTGGATTGAGAGTGGAACCAATTAGACTGTTAAATGTTTATACTAACTTTCAAGACTCTTATCCCAATGGCGATAAAGCACAAACCGTCGGTTTTATTTATGAAGTAAGCTGTCCAAAACCAGTTAATATAGAAGGTTTTTATAATGAGGAAACATTGCAATTGGACTATTTTTCTAAAGAAGACGTCAAAAATATTACGATCGTAAATGAACAACACCAATTAATTTTAGATGAATATTTTTCACAAACATTCCAAATGGGGCATTAAAAGGATAGGAAATACTAGGTGTGACTTTAAAGAATTTCTAACTTCTATTGATATATTGTTAGGCATGCTTGTAGAAATAAATGTTAAGAAAATAAGGAGTTCTCATTTGTATATTTTATAATTATTAAAAAGAAAAACAGTAGCTTGCAATAATTTAGTGACTGTTTTTTTAGAAAGCATAAGAAGTACAGAAAAAGAAAATTATGGAATATAGGATGGTGGGGATATGCTTTACTTACGGTATTGGAATGATATACTTAAAGAAATCCAGTTTTAGAAATCCATATTTATAAGTAAAATAGCATAAAGGAGAGTAGATGAATGAAGATAACATTACACGGCGTTGCTGAAACGTTATTAATCACCTTATATATTAGGGCTAAAGATGCGATGGCTAAACATCCGATACTTAATGATCAAAAATCCTTAGCAATCGTTGAACAGATAGAATATGATTTTGATAAATTCGATAATTCAGAAGCTTCTTTTTATGCAACATTAGCTAGAATTCGCGTTATGGATAGAGAAATCAAAAAATTTATTAGAGAAAATCCAAATAGTCATATCCTTTCTATTGGTTGTGGACTTGATACAAGGTTTGAAAGAGTCGATAATGGACAAATTAGGTGGTATAACCTTGATTTGCCAGAGGTTATGGAGATAAGAAAATTATTTTTTGAAGAGCATGAAAGAGTTACTAATATAGCAAAATCAGCCCTAGATGAAACTTGGACACAGGAGGTAAATCCCCAAAATGCCCCTTTTCTGATCGTGTCAGAAGGTGTTTTAATGTTTCTAAAAGAAGATGACGTAGAGACTTTTCTTCATATCCTGACAAATTCATTTAGCCAATTTATGGCACAATTTGATTTGTGTCAGAAGGAAATGATTAATAAAGGAAAGCAACATGATACAGTAAAGTATATGGATACAGAATTTCAGTTTGGTATCACAGATGGTCATGAAATTGTGGATTTAGACCCTAAATTAAAGCAAATAAATCTGATTAACTTTACAGATGAGATGAGCAAATTTGAGTTAGGCACACTTCGCTCTTTACTTCCAACAATTCGTAAATTTAATAATTGTTTAGGTGTGTACGAATATAAAGTATCTGAGAAAAAGTAGCAAAATCTATTTATATAAAGAGACATTCTAAGTGTAAATTTGTCATAATCGTTATAGCATTTGTAGCTTTGTTTATTTAGGAATTAGTTTTACGTAAGTTAGGTGCTCTAAAGTTTGTATCTTGAAGTAAATACTAATTCATAAGTCAGAATTTTATTGAAATGGATTATAAGTGTGTAATAGTGATTATTAGCTTTCTCTCCCTTTTTTAATACTCTTATGGTATAATGATGTGAAAGAATAGCTTGAAGGAAGGAAGAGAACGCACTTTTATTTTGAGAACTAGTTTTAGATAAAAGTGAAAAACTTAGGAAAGTAGATGTGTCGATTATTTAGAATTATGCAGTACACTTTATCTTTTCTAAACGTTTTGGGTCGTTCTTACTATATAAGATGTACGTTGAAATGATTGATGAAACTGGACAAGTTTCAGAAGATATCAAAAAGCAAACTCTTGATTTGTTAGAGTTTGCAGCACAAAAAACAGGTAAAGAGAATAAAGAAATGGCTGTAACGTTTGTCACTAATGAACGTAGCCATGAATTGAATTTAGAGTATCGAGATACCGATCGTCCGACTGATGTTATCAGTTTAGAATATAAGCCTGAGGTTGATATTTCTTTTGATGAAGAAGATCTGACTGAAAATCCTGAACTTGCTGAGATGCTAGAAGATTTTGATTCTTATATTGGTGAACTTTTTATTTCTATTGATAAAGCTAAAGAACAAGCAGAAGAGTACGGTCACTCTTATGAACGTGAAATGGGTTTTTTAGCTGTGCATGGTTTTTTGCATATTAACGGTTATGATCATTATACACCCGAAGAAGAAAAAGAGATGTTCAGCTTACAGGAAGAAATTTTAACTGCTTATGGACTTAAACGACAATAATCAAAAAAAATGGAAAAATCGCACCTTAACATCAAGCATGGAATTTGCTGTTACAGGGATTTTTACAGCTTTTAAAGAAGAAAGAAATATGCGTAAGCATTTGGTTTCTGCCATTTTAGTAATACTTGCTGGTCTTACTTTTCAAGTATCTATGGTGGAGTGGTTATTTCTTTTATTGAGTATTTTTTTGGTAATTACTTTTGAAATTATCAATTCAGCTATTGAAAATGTAGTTGATTTGGCAAGTAATTACCACTTCTCGATGCTGGCTAAAAATGCTAAAGATATGGCAGCAGGAGCGGTTTTAGTTATTTCCTTATTTGCCGTATTGGTGGGATTGATTATTTTTATACCCAAGATACTTGCTTTACTTTTATGATGAGAAGTATTACGAATAAATTGAATGGAGAAAGAAAAGAAATGACATTTAAGTCAGGATTTGTAGCAATTTTAGGTCGTCCAAATGTTGGAAAATCAACCTTCCTAAACCATGTTATGGGACAAAAAATTGCTATCATGAGTGATAAAGCTCAAACAACACGTAATAAAATTATGGGGATTTATACAACAGAAACTGAGCAAATTGTTTTCATTGATACCCCAGGAATTCATAAACCAAAGACCGCCCTTGGTGATTTTATGGTTGAATCTGCTTATAGTACTTTACGTGAAGTTGAAACGGTTCTTTTCATGGTTCCTGCCGATGAAAAGCGAGGTAAAGGCGATGATATGATTATTGAACGTCTTAAGGCTGCCAAGATTCCTGTTATTTTAGTAATCAATAAAATTGATAAGGTTCATCCAGACCAACTTTTGGAACAGATTGATGACTTCCGTAGCCAAATGGATTTTAAAGAAGTGGTGCCAATTTCTGCCCTTCAAGGAAATAATGTGCCAACCCTAATCAAGTTATTAACTGATAATCTTGAAGAAGGTTTCCAATATTTCCCAGAAGATCAGATTACTGATCATCCGGAACGATTTTTAGTATCAGAAATGGTTCGTGAGAAGGTACTTCATTTGACGCAACAAGAGGTTCCTCACTCAGTAGCTGTTGTTGTCGAATCCATGAAACGTGATGAAGAAACTGATAAAGTGCACATTCGTGCAACTATCATGGTTGAACGTGATAGTCAAAAAGGCATTATCATTGGAAAACAAGGTGCTATGCTCAAGAAAATAGGAAAAATGGCGCGCCGTGATATTGAACTTATGTTAGGTGATAAAGTTTACCTAGAGACTTGGGTAAAAGTCAAGAAAAACTGGCGTGATAAAAAGCTTGATTTAGCTGATTTTGGCTATAACGAAAAAGAGTATTAATGAGTTTATTTTGAGATTCGCAAGTTAGTGGGGAAGAGTTAGATAAGTTCACCGTGAGACTTGATTCGCACAGGAAAAGCAATTCACGAGGATAAAACCAACTAGTCATAACTTTACGATTATATTCACAAATCAATCAAAGGGAGCCAAACATGCTTGTTGGCTCCTTCTTAAATAAAGGAGAACACATGACTCAAGATTATATTTGCTACCGATAAAGTAGAGGAGGTGAGGATATGCATAATATACTAAGATTTTTAGGCATTGTTATTATTTCTGCAGTGATTCTATTTAGTATAGGTAGTTTCTACGATTTATCATTAATGAAAAATATACTACTTATCTGTTGGAGTTTTCTCTTTGATCTATTGGTTTTTGTCTTCAAACAAAGACAAACGACAGAAGTACTCACATGGTATCAAGTTGTTAAGCAATTTTGGTTATTTATTAAGTGTACTATTCTTATTCCTATCTTAGTTGCTTTTATTATAATGAAAGGATGTTTGACAAGTATATCAGATATATTAATTTACTTTTATTTACACCTTGTCGTTGTTTATTATACGATAGGAATGATTTTATCATTAGGTCGTATCATTTCTCCTGAACACTCTATGTTTAATAAACTTAGAAAGTGAAATGAATTATATTTAAAATTTGTTTTCAACAGAGCGGATTTGGCCATCTGTTGTTTGCCATGCCTTTCATAATTTCTCAGTAATTATGATAGTTGTTCTGTTCTCCCAATCATAAAACTTTAAATAAGATTCTATTAGTTCTTGCCTCACTCTCCTTAAGTCTCTGGTAAAAATCGAAAAGTTACCAGACTTTAAAGGGGAGTTTTTTATCTGTCAACAGTTAGTAGAAAAACGATATATTGCTCCATTTAGATTAATTATGGAGATAACCAAATAATAGCTTGTGATAAGAAGATACCTTTGAAGTTTCAGAAACAATCTGCTTTCTATCCTGCTATATTCATCTTTGCCAAAGTTGCAACAACACAATAATAACAATTGCTTGGGCATTGGGTGATTAGTTTACTATCAATAGGGTTAGAGTGGAGTTGGAGTATATGGATTGGCATTAATCTTATAATGATGATTCTGTTGAGTTATGTGCTAACAAAAACTGAGCCAATCAGTAACTACCAAGAGTCATCATCTAAGCTCAAAAAATGGCTATTTGCAATAGGTGCTTTTAGCGTTTTATTTTGCTGGGCACTACTAGTAAAAACATTTTTCCCAATAAGGCAAAACCAGAAGAGATTAATAGCTGATATGAATCAGATCAATCACTACTTTCGAGTTGTCTTATTATTGACTATCTATCTTATTGCCCCAATTTAAGAAGAGATAACGTTCAGGTTGTTTGTCATGAGAACATTTGGGAACTCCCTGAGTGGTCCCTTGGTTGTGATCTTATCTTCTATACTATTTAGCTGGTCTCACTTACATGGTCTATCTGTCGTCGACTTTGTTGTCTATTTTGGTATGGGTTTGATTTTCGCTAGTTTGCACCACTATACAAAATCCATTCATTATTCGATTGGCGAGCATATTGTTTGGAATAGTTTGTCATATATTTTTTATTTTCTAGCATTTTTGCTTGATTTACTCTAAGTAATAAGATTGAGAGACTAATCATTACTAAGACATTTTTGTCAGTTTAAAAGAGCTTTTTGGCTCTTTTGTTATTCGTTTTTTTAATGAATAAAATGTTATTATTTTATTGTTAACTAAATAAAGTTCGTAATTTTATATGATTTATATAGAATTACGAGTTTTTTTTGTTAGACTAATATGAGAAATATAGTATGACGAATTCCTAAATAAAAAATAATGAAAGGAACACGATGTTAATTTTGGAATGAGTCATTTATTAGTTAGAGGTGCTATTATTCTAGTAGTAGGGATTGTTTTTTCTGTTGCAACAGATTCAATAAGTACTTCAAGTGGGAGCTTTGGAATAGGTTATCGAGAAGAAAAGACCCAGACGTCCTTTTTGGATCAGCTGTCCCAAATGCTTTTGTATTGCGGGGAGCACAATACTGTTAGATTTACTTATACAAATAGCTTCTATATAATGAAAGATATTTATATCGCTCTGGATGGTGCTGGTAGCTCTTTGACCACTCATGATCATGCTATTCCTAATGATTAAACCAGATTATATAAGGTATTCAAAGTCATTGACGATATGCATGATACCATGTACTAACAGACTGTTTTTCATGTTCAACTGCAAGCTTGGAAATACACCATGAAATCGATTGATCAATTAGTTGTAGATGATTTGAATCATATCAGTAATGAGAAAACCACTTTGGTTAAATAAAAAGAACACTGTCAAAAATGGCAGTGTTCCTTTTTATTTTAGGAGAGAGCTAAGATTGGTCATCTAATGGGATTTCCACATGTTCAACTGTCATAGTAATGACAGGTTTGATAACACAATCTCTATCTTTAGGGATAGTCTCCTGTTGCAGAGGCTCCTCATCGCTCCAAATTTTCTTGTCAGAACAATTGGAATGTAGATAATTTGAATCAGTCTTTTTAGACATTTCATATCCTTTCCAGGCTCAATACAATTTTTGAGTTATGCACCTTGATGGCGATCAGCTGGAATATCTTTAGCTAATGCATTGTATTGACTATCCAAAAGATGATCAGCATCCATTATTGTTTTACCAACAAGGAAATATTTATTGCTTTTTATATTATTATCCCATGTTGTATCAACATAATATTTAACGCCATTAATAGTAACAATGTTCCAAGCGTGATTTCCACCTCCAGCTTGACCAGTTACATACCATACTGATAAGCCAGCAGCAGCAGCCATATCTTTAAACATTACTGCAAAGGCTTGACAAACACCACGTTTATCTTTGTAGAGTGCTTCAGGAGCATGGATACTGATACCACTAGCAGTTTCACGAGTGGTTGCCAGTTCTTCAGTCGCGTAAGTGTAATTATTAACCAAGTGGTCATGAATTACTTTAGCTTTTTCATAATCACTTGTGATATTTTTGTTAGTAATATTTTCTTTGACAAAAGAATCTACAAACTGTTTATATTCTTTATGTAATCCTACCATGTCACCTTTAAGAGTATAGGTGATTGTGATATCGCTTTTTACAATAATGCGTTGGATTTGTCCACCAAGAGTATAAGTGCTAATGTTACTTTTGGCATTGAATTCAGTTGCTGTTCCAAGTGTATCTCCAATTTCCCGGATGATGCTTCCAAGGTTTTTTTGGTATTCGTCAACTTGCTCTTGAGTTTTAAACTCCATTTGAACACTGATGTGTGGTACTTGGTTACTAATATTATTTCGTAAAACTTCTTTTAAACTATCGTAATCGGCAATATTAGCTGACTCAGGCTGTGATGCCTTTGCATCAGAGGTAGCCTGTTTTTCCTCACTCTTAGTTACTTCTTGTTTATTGCCTGACGCTTCTGATTGAGTAGTTTTTTCTTCTACTTTGTTTGCAGGAACAGAAGTATTTTCGCTAACTTTGAGAGTAGCAAGTTTAGAAGTCTCAGTTTCAATAGCCGCTGTTGATAGGGCATCTACTTCTTGTTGAAGGGTTGCCATAGCAGCTTTGTAATTATTAACTTCAGCTACAAGAGGTTCAATTTGATTTCTGAGTGAATGAAATAAATTTTCAGCTTCTTGTATAGAATTCACAGAGTTGTAGTTTACAGTTGCTAAAATAGCTTGAATTTTGTTAACAACCTGATTACGTTGCCCCACGAGCTGAGCTGCTTTATTTTGACTTGCCTGAAGCTTATTATGATTTTGGTCAATCAGATTTTGAACAGTTTGGTTAATGACATTACGTTGATTAACGATAGCATTATAGTTACTGGGAGAGAGATGACTAGCTTTCACCTGGTTAAATAATTGCTCATCTTTTTGTTTAAATAATGTTATAGCTCTATTTAACTGTTCAATAGTTGGATTAGCATTTAGTTGAGTGAATGAGTTGACATTATCAACAACAAATTGATTGAGCAAACGATGTTGTTCCTTGATGTAACTAATAAGCTGCTCTTCATTATTTTGCTTACTGATATAGTGATACTCACTGGTGGTGTCATCAGCTTTAACCTCATAGCTAATAGTTGATAGTGAACTGATAATTAAAGCTGCGGCAAGGCCACTAATAATTTTTTTAATCTTCATTAGTTCTCCTGTTATAAACTAAATAAAATGGGATTCCATAACAACCATTTGTGGGGAGTTTTATCCACCAACGATAATTAGGATATCCATGATTAATGTGAACAACAAAGCTTTGTTAATTTTTTTCATGACTATCTCCTTTCTGATTTTCTATTTTGTACTTGTATTATATAATGGATTTAAAGGGTCTTTTAAATTGTTGTGAAAGTGGGAAAAATGGAAAAAGAATTAGGAAAAACACTAAGAAGATTACGTAAAGGAAAAAAAGTTAGTATTTCTTCTTTAGCAGATGAGCACCTATCCAAGTCACAAATCTCAAGGTTTGAGAGAGGAGAGTCAGAAATTACTTGTAGTCGTTTGCTTAATATTTTAGATAAACTCAACATCACTATTGATGAATTTGTGTCGATTCATTCTAAGGCGCACACTCATTTTTTTATCCTTTTAAATCGAGTAAGAAAATATTGTGCTGAAAAAAATGTAACTAAATTAGTGGCTCTCTTAGAGGATCATAACCATAAAGACTATGAAAAGATTATGATTAAGGCTCTTATTTTTTCAATTGATCAATCAATAGAGCCTAATCAAGAAGAATTAGCACGCTTAACAGACTATCTTTTTACGGTGGAGCAGTGGGGATATTATGAAATTATTCTCTTAGGAAATTGCTCACGTCTCATTAATTACAATACTTTATTTTTATTGACCAAAGAAATGGTTAATTCGTTTGCTTACTCAGAACAAAATAAAACCAATAAAATCCTAGTTACACAATTAGCAATTAATTGTCTAATCATCAGCATTGATCACTCTTGCTTTGAGCATAGCCACTACTTAATTGATAAGGTTAGATCATTGTTACAGGATGAAGTTAATTTCTATGAAAAAACTGTTTTTTTATATGTAACTGGATACTATCATTTAAAACTTGGTGATACTTCTTCAGGAAAAGAAGATATGAGGAAAGCTTTACAGATTTTTAAATATTTAGGTGAAGATTCATTTTACAATACTTATAATGAACATTATTGTCAAAAAGTACTTGGCAATAATAAAGAATGCTGATGAGTGCAAGTTTATGAGTAGTTTTTAAAGCTTTTGTCTCAAAATGATAATAAGAAAGGAAAATAGAAATCGAATGGTCAGGTGACACCAAGAACGTTTGGAAATTATTTTTCTAAGCAATGACTATTGATTTTTAGACTATATATTTATGCCAGAATTACCAGAAGTAGAAACCGTTAGAAAAGGACTAGAAAGACTTGTAGTTAATCAAGAAATAGCTTCTATAACGATTAAAGTCCCTAAAATGGTGAAAACTGATTTGAATGACTTCATGATAAGTCTACCAGGAAAAACAATTCAACAGGTATTGAGACGAGGGAAGTATCTTCTTTTTGATTTTGGTGAAATGGTTATGGTATCACATTTACGCATGGAAGGAAAATATCTACTCTTCCCAAATAAAGTACCAGATAACAAACATTTTCACCTTTATTTCAAATTGACTAATGGCAGCACATTGGTTTACCAAGATGTCCGTAAATTTGGGACATTTGAGTTGGTTCGTAAATCATCTCTCAAAGATTATTTTACTCAAAAAAAATTAGGTCCTGAGCCAACTGCTGACACATTTCAATTTGAGCCTTTTTCAAAAGGCTTAGCAAACTCCAAAAAACCAATAAAACCTTTACTATTAGATCAGAGATTAGTAGCAGGACTTGGAAATATTTACGTAGATGAAGTCTTGTGGGCAGCAAAAATTCACCCACAGCGTTTGGCTAATCAATTGACCGAATCTGAAACAAGCTTATTACACAAGGAAATTATTCGCATTTTAACTTTAGGCATCGAAAAAGGTGGCTCCACGATTAGAACATATAAGAATGCTCTTGGAGAGGACGGTACGATGCAAAAGTATTTACAGGTCTATGGTAAAACTGGGCAACCGTGTCCAAGGTGTGGTTGTTTAATTAAGAAGATAAAAGTAGGAGGGAGAGGGACGCATTATTGCCCTCGGTGTCAATGCTTATGACAAAAATAATAGGACTGACAGGAGGGATAGCTTCTGGAAAGTCAACGGTAACAAAAATAATACGAGAATCAGGTTTTAAAGTCATAGATGCGGATCAAGTGGTTCATAAATTGCAAGCTAAGGGTGGGAAACTTTACCAAGCTTTATTAGAATGGTTGGGTCCCGAGATACTTGATGCTGATGGTGAGTTGGATAGACCAAAGCTTTCTCAAATGATTTTTGCTAATCCAGACAATATGAAGACATCAGCTAGGCTACAAAATAGTATCATTCGTCAAGAGTTAGCATGTCAGCGCGACCAATTAAAACAAACAGAAGAGATATTTTTCATGGATATTCCTTTATTGATTGAAGAAAAGTATATAAAATGGTTTGATGAGATTTGGTTGGTATTTGTTGATAAAGAAAAACAATTACAACGATTAATGGCCCGTAACAACTACAGTCGAGAAGAAGCAGAATTACGACTTTCACACCAAATGCCTTTAACAGATAAAAAAAGTTTCGCTAGTCTTATTATTGACAATAATGGTGATTTAATAACTTTAAAAGAGCAAATATTGGATGCTCTTCAACGTTTATAGAACTACTAAATGGATAATGTATTTATCCATTTTTTGTCTTTATTACACTAGTTTTAAAAAACTTGCGATTAAACCACAGTAATAGTACAATGATATAAAAGGTTTACTTTCAAAGGAGTTTTTATGGAGTTAGTAATTAGAGATATTCGTAAGCGGTTTCAGGAAACAGAGGTCTTGAGAGGAGCAAGTTACCGATTTTATTCAGGTAAAATAACAGGGGTCTTAGGTAGGAATGGTGCTGGGAAAACAACTTTATTTAATATACTTTATGGGGATCTTGCAGCTGACAACGGGACCATTTGTTTATTGAAGGATAATCACGAGTATCCTCTTACCGATAAGGATATTGGTATTGTTTATTCCGAAAACTACCTTCCAGAATTTTTAACAGGGTATGAATTTGTAAAATTTTACATGGATTTACATCCTTCAGATGATTTAATGACAATAGATGATTATTTAGATTTTATGGAAATAAGACAAGCAGAGCGTCATAGAATTATCAAAGGATATTCTGATGGAATGAAGAGTAAGCTCTCATTAATTTGCCTGCTGATTTCTAAGCCAAAAGTAATTTTACTAGATGAGCCACTGACTGCAGTTGATGTTGTGTCAAGTATTGCAATAAAACGCCTTTTGTTGGAATTAAGTGAGGATCATATTATTATATTATCAACTCATATAATGGCCTTAGCAGAAGATCTATGTGATATTGTGGCTGTATTAGACAAAGGAAAACTCCAAACATTAGATATTGATCGTAAACATGAACAATTCGAAGAGCGTCTTCTTCAAGTGTTGAAGGGAGATGAATATGACAAGTAAAGCATTAATATGGTCTATATTACAGATTGATAGTGCTAGAGCTTATAATAGTTTTTTATATTACCTCCAGAAAATCCCCTGGTTAGGAAGAAAAATCCCCAACCGATGGTTTAAAACCGATGATATAAAAGGTGTAGTACTATTTATTCGTATCATTATCTTTTTCTTAAGAGGTTTTGGTCGTTCCATAGGTTACGTACTATATTGTTATGTTTTATCATTTTTTGTTAGAAGTGGCATGAAGCAGTTAAATATTTTGCCGCAAGAAGGTTTTACCCTAACTTTAACATTGATGGTGATTACCTCTCTTTTAATTGTCATAAATTTCTATATAAAACTTATAGAACCTAATGATATGCAACAAACTCATATGATTCGCCTTTTCAGAATTGAGCCATCGAGGTATTTCCAATCCGCTGAACTTTTAGAAGCCAGTAGTGAACTATTTTTTAGAAGTTTGAGCTTTGGCATATTTTTCCATTTAAATCACTTTGCTTTTTGGCATGGTTTGACTTTTGCTTTATTTTTAGCAGGTAGTCGCCTTGGAATCAAGGTGCTCTGTTTGCCTTTATATGGTAGAGGTAAAGGCCAAGAGAATCCAGAGTCTTTACTAAATATTTTATTTTACTTAGGGATTGGTATAGGAGTCTTCCTTTCTCTCTTTTTCCTTCTTCTTGGCAAACAGTTCTCTCCATATCCATTTTTTTCATGGTACACCGGTATTGCAGGACTTATCATATGGTTAGTTAGTTACTATCGATTAAAGACTTATTCTAAACTTAATCACTTGACCTACCTTACCCTAACGCATGAGACGATGAAGGAGAAAATTGCAAAGATTGATAATATAGAGCTGCTTGGGATTGAAATGAAAGATAGGGATATAAATGTCAGTGAACTTTCTCCCCTGCTATTTGAAAATTTATCAGGTATTTCATATTTAAACGCTATCTTTTTAAAACGGATGAGTAGATACTTGCAAAGGAAAATTTTGGTACGCTTAGCTATTTTAAGTGTTCTGTTTGGAATAGAACTCCTTTTCCTGCTATTTTTTAAAGAAAAGATAAATATTCCGATGAATGAGCATAGTTTTTCAAAATTCCTATTTTTGAGTGCAGTTCCAGGATATCTAATATATATCGGTGAATCCTATTCAAAATTTTGTTTCTATCATTTGGATCGTCCATTATTAAGATACAATTTCTATCGTGAAAGAGAAAATATCTTAGCAACCTTAAAAATACGTTTCCTTTATAGTATAAAACTTAATTTCCCTATTTTTGTAGCTCTAAACATATGTTTTGGAACCTATTATTTTAATTTTTTCACCCCTAAGATTGATCAGATTATCATATTAGTAATTACACAAGCTATATCAATGATTTTATTTAGTTTTTACTTTTTGTATCTTTATTTCTTATTACAGCCTTTTACAGAAGGATTAAAATCAAAGAGTGCTATGTATAATATTTTAACCTTTATTATATACTATATGGGATATCAGCTATTTACCTTTACTAAATCTATAACGATGCCAATATTATTGGTAAGCCTAGGAATTATAGTTGTTATTTTAATTATTGGCTATTTAGCAGTTGTAGTATTTGCTCCAAAAACTTTCCGTTTAAAAAGTTAATTTTAATTGTGGTATAATAACAGAGGAATGTGATAACATAGGTTTAGTTACATAAAGGAAATTATAATGAAAATAACATCTCAAATAGATGTTAAATTTCAATAAAACTGCTAAGATAGTTAGTGGTAGAAAAGTTTAGAAAGAAGATGATGTTTTATCTCAGTTGAAACGGTTAACTGGAAGCAAAATTTAAAAGTGGCTTGGCTCGGTAATTTTTTTACTGGGGCAAGCTTTTCACTTGTTATGCCTTTTATGGTATTATATGTAGAACAATTAGGAGCACCTAGCAACAAAGTAGAGTGGTATGCAGGCTTATCAGTATCCTTATCAGCCTTGTCTTCAGCTTTAGTTGCCCCATTATGGGGGCGCTTAGCTGATAAATATGGTAGAAAACCGATGATGGTAAGAGCAGGGTTGATGATGACTTTTACTATGGGAGGCCTTGCTTTCATTCATAGTGTTACAGGACTTCTGATTTTACGTATATTAAACGGCATTTTTGCAGGCTATGTACCTAACTCTACAGCTTTGATAGCAAGTCAAGCTCCTCAAGAGGAATCAGGATATGCCTTAGGAACCTTAGCGACAGGAGTGACTGGAGGTATGTTAATTGGTCCACTTTTAGGGGGACTTTTAGCAGAGTGGTTTGGTATTAGGGAAGTTTTTTTATTAGTGGGAACCATATTGTTAATATCTACTTTAATGACCATTTTTATGGTAAAGGAAGATTTCAAACCCATTTCTAACGAAGAAACCATGCCAACTACAGAAGTGTTCAAAAGCGTTAAAAGCTTACAAATTTTAATAGGGCTGTTTGTAACAAGCATGATTATTCAAATTTCTGCACAATCCATTGCACCTATTTTAACACTTTACATTCGTCATTTAGGACAGACTGAAAACTTGATGTTTGTTTCCGGATTAATTGTTTCTGGTATGGGATTCTCTAGTATTCTGAGTAGTCCAAAGCTAGGAAGAATCGGGGATCGCATAGGCAATCATCGTTTGCTATTATTAGCTCTACTGTATAGTTTCCTCATGTATGTCTTATGTTCATTGGCACAGACTTCATTACAGTTAGGGGTTATTAGATTCCTGTATGGTTTTGGAACAGGTGCCTTGATGCCGAGTATTAATTCAATCTTGACTAAAATTGCTCCAAGACAAGGTTTATCAAGGATTTTCAGTTATAACCAAATGTTTAGCAATTTAGGACAAGTATTAGGTCCTTTTGTCGGTTCAGCAGTTTCTATTCATTTAGGATTCCGATGGGTTTTCTTTGTGACTAGCTTCATCGTTTTAGCTAATTTTGTTTGGTGTTTTATTAATTTTAGAAAATATATTAGAGTTAAGGAAATTGTGTGAGAGTTAAAATTAATTTAAAGTGTAGCTCTTGTGGTAGTAAGAATTATTTAACCAGTAAGAATAAAAGTAATCATCCCGATAAAATCGAGGTTCCAAAGTATTGCCCAAAGGAGAGAAAAGTAACACTACATATTGAATCTTAATAAGTTTTATGTTAGAATGTACTTTGACCATAGTGGAGGAATTAACATGTATAACCTATTACTCACCATTCTACTTGTTTTATCAGTATTATTGATTATCTTAATTTTCATGCAACCACAAAAGAATCCAAGTAGTAATGTTTTTGATAGTAGCGGTTCTGAAGCCCTTTTTGAACGTAGTAAAGTTCGAGGATTTGAAGCTTTTATGCAACGTTTTACAGGTGTTTTAGTCTTTTTCTGGCTACTAATCGGCTTAGTATTATCTATTTTATCAAGTCATTAATGATAGCTAAATACAGATAAGTGAGGATGGGGGATAGCCCAACCTCACTTTTTGTTAGTAGAATGGTTGTAGAGTAATAATAAAGTGACTAAAGTTACTAGAAAAGGAAATAATGAAAGAAAAAATTATAAAATATTTGGAAGAACACGGTAAAACCAGCGTTAATGATTTAGCTGCTGCCCTAGATATGGCAGGCGCAAAAGCATTTCCAAAATTAATCAAAATAATCTCAAATTTGGAGAGCCACAGGCAATTAAGATTTGACGATAATGGAAGTCTTTCTCTTCGAAAGAAAGAAGCTAAGAAAAAGGAAATCACAGTAAGGGGTCTTTTTAGAGCAAATAAAGCAGGATTTGGTTTTCTTAGTATTGATCAAGACGAAGATGATATGTTTATCGGAAAAAATGATATTGCTTATGCTATTGATGGTGACACGGTAGAAGCTGTTGTAAAGAAACCAGCGGACCGTCTTAAAGGGACTGCAGCAGAAGCGCGTGTTGTTAATATTGTTGAACGTAGTTTAAAGACGCTTGTTGGTAAGTTTGTCTTAGACGATGAGCGTCCTAAATACGCAGGATATATCAAATCGAAAAATCAAAAAATCAATCAAAAGATTTATATACGCAAAGAACCGGTCGTTTTAGACGGAACAGAAATTATCAAAGTAGATATTGATAAATATCCGACACGAGGACATGATTACTTCGTAGCAAGTGTTCGTGATATCGTTGGACATCAAGGAGATGTTGGTATTGATGTTTTAGAAGTCTTGGAAAGTATGGATATCGTCTCAGAATTTCCTGAGGACGTTATTGCAGAAGCTAATGCTATCCCAGATGCTCCAACGGAGAAAGATTTAATTGGGCGTGTTGATTTACGTCAAGAGGTCACTTTCACTATTGATGGAGCGGATGCCAAAGATTTAGACGATGCTGTGCATATTAAATTACTGGATAATGGTCATTTTGAACTTGGAGTTCATATCGCAGATGTATCATACTACGTTACTGAAGGCTCTGCCTTAAATCGTGAAGCACTTAGTCGTGGTACGTCCGTATATGTCACAGATCGCGTTGTACCAATGTTACCAGAGCGTCTATCTAACGGTATATGTTCATTAAATCCAAATCTTGATCGTTTAACGCAGTCTTGTATTATGGAAATTGACCAAAATGGGAAAGTTGTTAATCATCAAATTACACAGTCAGTGATTAATACCACTTATCGTATGACTTATACCGCTGTAAATGATATTATTGCTGGCGATGAGGAAATCTGCTCAGAATATGAGTCTATTGTGCCCTCAGTACAGCATATGGTTACTTTACACCATATTTTGGAAACTATGCGTACGCGTCGTGGAGCGCTGAATTTTGATACATCTGAAGCAAAAATTATGGTTAATGATAAGGGAATGCCAGTTGATATTGTTATTCGCAACAGAGGCATTGCTGAACGCATGATTGAGTCATTTATGTTGGCGGCAAATGAAACGGTTGCTGAACATTATGCTCGTCTAAAATTGCCATTTATTTATCGTATACACGAAGAGCCTAAAGCTGAAAAATTACAAAAATTCATCGATTATGCTTCTATTTTCGGTGTTCACATTCAAGGAACAGCAACTAAAATCACCCAATCTGCTTTACAGGACTTTATGAAAAAAGTACAAGGGCAGCCAGGAAGTGAAGTGTTATCTATGATGTTATTGCGCTCGATGCAACAAGCTAGATATTCTGAACACAACCATGGACATTATGGACTTGCTGCGGAATATTACACTCACTTTACTAGCCCCATTCGACGTTATCCAGACTTGTTAGTTCATCGTATGATTCGTGATTATGGTGATAAAGCGATGGATAAAGCTGATCATTTTGCTAACCTTATCCCAGAAATTGCAACTCAAACGTCTAGTCTTGAGAGACGTGCCATTGATGCTGAACGTATTGTAGAGGCAATGAAGAAAGCCGAATATATGGAAGAATATGTTGGTGAGGAATTTGAAGGTGTGGTTGCAAGCGTTGTTAAATTTGGTATGTTTGTAGAATTACCAAATACTATTGAAGGATTGGTTCACGTAACGACCTTGCCTGAATATTTTCACTTTAATGAACGTACGCTGACGCTTCAAGGTGAGAAATCTGGGAAAGTTTTCCGTGTTGGTCAACAAATTAAGGTTAAGTTGATTCGTTCTGATAAGGAAACTGGTGATATCGATTTTGATTATTTACCATCAGATTTTGATATTGTTGAAAAGGTAAGTAAAAGTTCGCGTGAGGGTCGTCCTAATCGAAGTTCTAAACGAGAACATCAGCATAGAATTTCTGATCGTGATAATAAGAACAAAAATACATCTAAGAAAAAAGCATCTCGAAAACCCAAAAGGAACTCGGATAGCAAATCACATCATCACAAAGACGATAGAACAACAGGTTCAACCAAGAAAAAAACGAAAAAACCTTTCTATAAAGGCGTCGCTAAGAAAGGTCAGAAACGGAAATCTAAGAAAGGTTAAGTATGGTTAAAGGTCAAGGAAACGTTGTAGCACAAAATAAAAAAGCGCATCACGACTATACTATCGTTGAAACAATAGAAGCAGGAATTGTTTTGACAGGAACAGAAATCAAAAGTGTCCGCGCAGCGCGTATTACATTGAAAGATGGATATGCACAAATAAAAAATGGTGAAGCGTGGTTGATTAATGTTCATATTACACCATACGATCAAGGTAACATATGGAATCAAGATCCTGATCGTACACGAAAGTTATTACTAAAAAAACGTGAGATTGAAAAAATATCAAATGAACTGAAAGGGACTGGTATGACTCTGGTACCTCTAAAAGTTTACTTAAAAGATGGTTTTGCTAAAGTTCTATTGGGTTTGGCAAAAGGAAAACATGATTATGATAAGCGAGAGTCTATCAAACGTCGTGAGCAAAACCGTGATATTGCCCGTCAGTTAAAAAACTATAATTCACGATGATTATCAAAAGGTTAGGCAATTGCCTAACCTTATTTTGGACGAAAAAAGTGAAGTTGATTGACCAACTTCACTAGTAATATAGACTTAATGTGATTTATGTTTGAAGTGACTATATAAACCAAAACCAATAATCCAGATGGTTGCTCCAATAGCCCCGATGTATGTTGAATCTTGCAAGAAGAGAGAAACGAATACAAAGAGGAAGAAGAGAAGTGTGATTGGTGAAAGGATTTTGTAGGCAGGCATTTTATAACCATCTTCCATAAAATCAGGTGATTTACGATATTTCCAATGTGCAATCATAATAAGAACATAGATAGAAATGTAAACACCAGAAGATGATGCAGTAATTAAGGAGAAGGCATCTGAAATACCAGGTAAAACACTGATAAGTGCTGAAGCTCCAACGATTACAGCTGATGCAATAATAGCTCGACTTGGAACGCTTTGACGAGATAATTGGTCTAATTTTAACGCTTTTGTAAGAGCATTTGGTGATTCATTAGCCAATTGGAATAAATGACGCCCTGTTGAGTACAAAGTAGAATTAAGAGCAGATGCTGCAGACGTTAGGACAACAAAGTTAATCAAAGCGGCAGCCCACTTAATCCCAGCTAGTTTGAATACTGTAACGAAAGGTGACTCATTAACTGGTAACTGTTGCCATGGGAAGATGGCCATAATTGCTAATAATGAACCTGCGTAGAATAAAATAATACGCATCGGAATTTCTTGGATTGCTTTTGGTAAAACTTTACGTGGATTAGCTGTTTCAGAAGTTGTTACTCCGACAAATTCAATAGCTAAATAAGCAAAGAATACCATTTGGAAAGCCATGAAGAAATTCAATTTACCTTTAGGGAACCATTCAAAATGATTGGTGATATTTGAGATTGAAGCATGGTATCCGTGACCGGTGTCAAAGTTTGTCAATACCATAAAGATACCGGTTGCTATTAAACCAAGAATTGCAATAACTTTTATCATAGCAAACCAAAACTCGGTTTCTCCGAATGCTTTTACAGCAATTAAGTTGATAGAACTTAGGATAGCTAAAAAAACAATTTGGATAATCCAGGATGGCCATTCAGGGAACCAAAATTGAACATACTCTCCTACGGCTGTAATCTCTGCCATACCGATAAATATTAGGGAAATCCAATAAGAAAGTGTTGAGAAAAATCCCCAACCGGGTCCTAAATATTTGGTAATGAAATTAATAAAAGTATGCTGATTTGGATCTTGATAAAGCATCTCTCCAATAGCACGCATCATGAAGAACATGAAAGCGCCAGTGATAGCATAGACAAGAACTATTGAAGGACCCGTCAGGCTAATTGAACGACCTGCACCAAGAAAAAGCCCAGTTCCGATTGTCCCTGCAATCGCAATTAACTGTACGTGACGATTTTCTAGGCCGCGTACCATACCATTCTCAGATTTTTGAGTGTGGTCATTATTATTTTTTGACATTATAAATACTCCATCTATTTTTGAAAAACTCCTTTATTATATAATTTTTTTGCAAAATTCGCAATAATTACTATACAATATTTTTCTATGATAAAATCTCCTAGCTAAGTGAGCTAAGAGATTTGAATTCATCCCTCTTCCTTGACAATATAGACTGGGCGTTTTTTAGTTTCTAGGAAAATCTTAGAGATGTATTTGCCTATAATTCCTAGCGACAATAACTGAATACCACTCATAAAAAGCACAATGGTAACTGTGCTTGCCCAACCTGAAACGGGATCCCCAAATAGTAATTTTCGAATTATAATAAAAATGATAGCTAAAAGTGATAGTACTGAACTAAGGGTTCCAATCCAGGTAGCTATAGCTAATGGAATTTCTGAGAAGTTGATGAAACCGTCTAGAGAGTATTTTAAGAGATTAAAGAAACTCCATGAGGTCTTACCCGCAATTCGTTCTCGATTCTCATAACTAATATAAGCGACATCATATCCAATCCAGGAAAAAATCCCTTTTGAGAAGCGATTCACTTCATTTAGCTCGAGAATACTGTCAACAACTTGTTTTGTCATGAGACGAAAATCACGCGCACCATCAACCATTTTAGTATCTGACACTTGATTGATTAATTTATAAAAAAGCTTGGCAAAAAGAGAGCGTATCAACGGCTCCCCTTTACGATCTTTTCGCCTTGTAGCGACAATATCATAACCTTCTTGAAGTTTTAGGTACATTTCTGGTAATAAAGTGGGTGGATCTTGCAAGTCAACATCCATAACAGTGATAAAATCACCAGTAGTATGTTCTAAACCAGCCAATAAAGCAGCATCTTTACCAAAATGGCGTGAAAATGAAAGGTAATGAACATTGTCAAATTGTTTAGCTGCTTTCTTAAGAAGTTCGAGTGTACGATCGGTAGAACCATCGTTTACGAAAATGTATTCAAAATGGGTGTAACGAGCCATTTCGGATTCAACTTTTTTGATTTCTGTTAAAAAAGTTGAGACAGTCTCTTGTTCATTATAACAAGGGACAATAACTGATAATAAAGCCATTTGTAATTCTCCGTATCATTCTTGCTTAAATTTTAACATAATATGGGAAAAAATAGAAAGATTATAAGGTAATCATAAAAAGGACTAGGTTTTTGCCTCAGTCCTTAACTTAATATGATGAGATGTTATTAGTCAGCTTTAAATTGACTGAGTCGAATAACTTCAATTTTATAGCCATCTGGATCTTGAATAAAGTAGAACATATTAGGTTTACCTGGTAATCCAGAAATTTTTGTTACAGAGTAACCTGCTTTCTGATGGGCATCATAAGTAGTTTCCAAATCGTCTACACCAACAGCAATATGACCATACCCATTTCCTAAATCATAAGCTTCGTGATCATAGTTATAGGTTAACTCTAATTCGTAACTAGGGTCGTCCTCTAGGGCCATATAGACTAAAGTAAATTGATTTTCAGGAAAGTCATTACGACGAACTTCCTTAAAACCAAGTGCTTCTTGATAAAAAGCAATTGAGGCGTCCAAATCTTTAACGCGAATACAAGTATGTAAAAATGGCATAGTCTCTCTCCTATTTCTTTATTAAACGTATTATGTCAAAATAAAATTGTCTTTTCAAAAATATTGATTATAAATTAGGCTGTCTATTTACTCAACCCAAGTAATGACTTCTTGGCGTTCTTTCCTAGCACGGGAATGCTTAGGTTCACGCAAACGATAACCAAATGAAACCATACAAGAAATAGCTTCTTTCTTATCGTCTATTAATCCTTCTTTACTAAGGATATTATTGACCTTTTCATAGTCAAATCCTTCAATTGGGCATGAATCTACGCCGATCATAGCAGCAGCCGTCATCATATTACCGAGTGCGATATAAGTTTGTTTTGCTGTCCAATCCCAAAGAGAACGTTCAGAATCAATTTTCATATCGTTTTCTTGGAAGGATTTGTAGAGAGGTATCCTACTCTCAAGGGCGGCTGGATCACCTAGACCACGTCGAACGAGACTGTTGATCATGCTATCAGCGTTATAATAAGCACCTTTTTCAGCTAGTAGTAAAACAAAGTGACTAGCAGTATCTAGTTGATATTGTGCTCCCCAAGCAACTTCCTTAAGTTTATCTCGAAATTTTGCAATTGTTTGTCTATCTAGTACTAAAAATCGCCAGCCTTCTAAACCGACTGAAGAAGGACTCAACCAAGCAGTGTCTAAAATATACTCCATATCTTCTTTAGGAATATCATTATTATTATAAACACGAATCGCCATACGAAAATCAAAAGCTCTTCGAACTTGTTTTTTGATATCTTCTTTTGTCATTTTAGATCCTCCTGTTATTAATGCTATCATATCACAATTTAGAAAAAATCTCAGCAGGCGGTATCGTGGCAAAGTAGAGCTACAAAATTCTAATGACTGTCAGAAAAATAAAGGGAATGAACAAAATGATAGGGTTTTGATGAAGAAAGTTATATAATTTTACATAAGGAGGGGATAATACCATATATCAAACTATCATTTAGATGTTTAAAATAGATGTTTTTCACTATGAAATTCATTTTTGTCACATAGAAAAGGAGATTGTTATGGAAACATATACTCTATCGAATACTCTTAACATTCCTAAAATTGGTTTTGGGACATGGCAACTAACTGAAGGTGAAGAAGCTTATAAAGCAGTGACTCATGCTTTAAAAGTTGGTTATACTCATATTGATACTGCTCAGATTTATGGCAACGAACACAGTGTTGGACGTGCTATAAGAGACAGTGGTTTGGCACGAGAAAGTATCTTTTTGACAACTAAGATTTGGAATGACAAACATGACTATCATTTAGCCAAAGCTTCTATTGATGAATCTCTGCAGAAATTAGGTGTTGATTATATTGATCTTCTTTTGATTCATTGGCCAAATCCAAAAGCTCTTCGTGAAAATGATGCGTGGAAAGCTGGGAATGCAGGCACTTGGAAAGCGATGGAAGAAGCTTATAAAGAAGGAAAGGTAAAAGCTATTGGTGTTTCGAATTTCATGAAACATCACTTAGAGGCTTTATTTGAAACTGCCGAAATAAAACCTATGGTTAATCAAATTATCCTAGCACCAGGTTGTGCTCAAGAGGATTTGGTTCGCTTCTGTAAAGGAAATGATATCTTATTAGAAGCTTACAGTCCATTTGGAACAGGTGCTATTTTTGAAAATGAATCTATAAAAGCTATTGCTGAAAAATATGGTAAATCAGTTGCACAAGTAGCTCTTCGCTGGTCACTTGATAATGGCTTTTTACCATTACCTAAGTCAGCGACTCCCAAAAATATTGAAGCAAACCTTGATATTTTTGATTTTCAATTAAACGAAGATGATATTGCTACCTTAATACAACTAGATTCAGGTATTAAACCCAAAGATCCAGATAATGTCTCATTTTAATAAGAAAAGATGGAAATGTATTTCCATCTTTTTTATGTGGGATAGTTCCTTAAAGTTAAGAGAACCATTAAGACCTCCATTGACGAGGAGAATATATTAATGATAGTATTACTAGAAAAGTAGTAATAAAGGATGAATATGGTAAAATCCTTTACAATATATCATTATCGAAAGAGGTTATAACATCTAAATGAGACTTGATAAATTTTTAGTAGAATGCGGACTTGGTTCACGTACTCAAGTCAAATTAATATTGAAAAAAAAGCAGATTAGTGTTAATGGTAATAGCGAGACATCTCCAAAAGTACAGGTAGATGAATATAGAGATGAGATTAAATATAATGGAACTCTAGTGTCATATGAAAAGTTTGTTTATTATATGCTTCATAAACCCAAAGGTGTTATATCAGCAACGGATGATCCTTCGCATAAAACCGTGTTAGATTTGCTAGACAAAACTGCTCGAGATAAAGCTGTTTTCCCAGTGGGGCGTTTAGATATTGATACAACAGGCCTTTTGTTATTAACTAATAATGGGGAATTAGCGCATAAAATGTTATCACCTAAAAAACACGTTGATAAATGCTATGAGGCAAAAATCTCAGGGATAATGACAGAAGACGATATTTTGGCATTTGATAAAGGGATTATTCTGAAAGATTTTACTTGTTTACCAGCATTATTAGAAATTGTGGAAGTAAATCAGGTGAAGAAGCAGAGTCTTGTTAAAATCACTATTAAGGAAGGAAAATTCCATCAAGTTAAACGTATGGTTGCTGCGTGTGGTAAGGAAGTTTTAGAGCTAAAGCGTCTGAGTATGGGAAATCTACAATTAGATAAACAGCTAGAAAGTGGACAATGGAGACGGCTAACAATAAAAGAAATAGAAAAATTAGAAAAACATATGCAATAATATAAAATAACAGTTAATATTTTAGCAATTTGATAACACTTAGATTATAATGTAAACGTATACTTTTTTAGATTGGAAGATGAAATGAAACGTAAATACTTTGTTCTTAATACGGTGACGGTTTTAACGTTAGCTACTGCAATGAATAC
This sequence comes from Streptococcus agalactiae, assembly GCF_949788565.1. NCBI lineage: Bacteria > Bacillati > Bacillota > Bacilli > Lactobacillales > Streptococcaceae > Streptococcus > Streptococcus agalactiae. The sequence goes on along the minus strand of NZ_OX460931.1, from coordinate 1,422,896 downwards.
TAGCAGTATCTATGCTAATAGTACTGAGACAAGTGCTTCAGTAGCTCCTACTACAAATACTATCGTTCAAACTAATGACAGTAATCCTACCGCAAAATTTGCATCAGAATCAGGACAATCTGTAATAGGTCAAGTAAAACCAGCTAATTCTGCGGCGCTTACAACAGTTGACACGCCTCATATTTCAGCTCCAGATGATTTAAAAACAACTCAATCAAGTCCTGTCGTTGAGAGTACTTCTACTAAGTTAACTGAAGAGACATACAAACAAAAAGATGGTCAAGATTTAGCCAACATGGTGAGAAGTGGTCAAGTTACTAGTGAGGAACTCGTCAATATGGCATACGATATTATTGCTAAAGAAAACCCATCTTTAAATGCAGTCATTACTACTAGACGCCAAGAAGCCATTGAAGAGGCTAGAAAACTTAAAGATACCAATCAGCCGTTTTTAGGTGTTCCCTTGTTAGTCAAGGGGTTAGGGCACAGTATTAAAGGCGGTGAAACCAATAATGGCTTGATCTATGCAGATGGAAAAATTAGCACATTTGACAGTAGCTATGTCAAAAAATATAAAGATTTAGGATTTATTATTTTAGGACAAACGAATTTTCCAGAGTATGGGTGGCGTAATATAACAGACTCTAAATTATACGGTCCAACGCATAACCCTTGGAATCTTGCTCATAATGCTGGTGGCTCTTCTGGTGGAAGTGCAGCAGCCATTGCTAGCGGGATGACGCCAATTGCTAGCGGCAGTGATGCTGGTGGTTCTATCCGTATTCCATCTTCTTGGACGGGCTTAGTAGGTTTAAAACCAACAAGAGGATTGGTGAGTAATGAAAAGCCAGATTCGTATAGTACAGCAGTTCATTTTCCATTAACTAAGTCATCTAGAGACGCAGAAACATTGTTAACTTACCTAAAGAAAAGCGATCAAACGCTAGTATCAGTTAATGATTTAAAATCTTTACCAATTGCTTATACTTTGAAATCACCAATGGGAACAGAAGTTAGTCAAGATGCTAAAAATGCTATTATGGACAACGTCACATTCTTAAGAAAACAAGGATTCAAAGTGACAGAGATAGATTTACCAATTGATGGTAGAGCATTAATGCGTGATTATTCAACCTTGGCTATTGGCATGGGAGGAGCTTTTTCAACAATTGAAAAAGACTTAAAAAAACATGGTTTTACTAAAGAAGACGTTGATCCCATTACTTGGGCAGTTCATGTTATTTATCAAAATTCAGATAAGGCTGAACTTAAGAAATCTATTATGGAAGCCCAAAAACATATGGATGATTATCGTAAGGCAATGGAGAAGCTTCACAAGCAATTTCCTATTTTCTTATCGCCAACGACCGCAAGTTTAGCCCCTCTAAATACAGATCCATATGTAACAGAGGAAGATAAAAGGGCGATTTATAATATGGAAAACTTGAGCCAAGAAGAAAGAATTGCTCTCTTTAATCGCCAGTGGGAGCCTATGTTGCGTAGAACACCTTTTACACAAATTGCTAATATGACAGGACTCCCAGCTATCAGTATCCCGACTTACTTATCTGAGTCTGGTTTACCCATAGGGACGATGTTAATGGCAGGTGCAAACTATGATATGGTATTAATTAAATTTGCAACTTTCTTTGAAAAACATCATGGTTTTAATGTTAAATGGCAAAGAATAATAGATAAAGAAGCGAAACCATCTACTGGCCTAATACAGCCTACTAACTCCCTCTTTAAAGCTCATTCATCATTAGTAAATTTAGAAGAAAATTCACAAGTTATTCAAGTATCCATCTCTAAAAAATGGATGAAATCGTCTGTTAAAAATAAACCATCCGTAATGGCATATCAAAAAGCACTTCCTAAAACAGGTGATACAGAATCAAGTCTATCTCCAGTTTTAGTAGTAACCCTTTTATTAGCTTGTTTTAGCTTTGTAACAAAAAAGAATCAGAAAAGTTGATTGTAATGTAAAATAATTCCTATTTTTCACTTTTTAGTATCATATTTTCGATTTTTATGTTGTAATAAATTATAATGAAGGTGTAAGGAATTATAAAATAGGAAATAATATGAAAGTGAAAAATAAGATTTTAACGATGGTAGCACTTACTATCTTAACATGTGCTACTTATTCATCAATCGGTTATGCTGATACAAGTGATAATAATACTGACATGAGTGTCGTGACTACGACCTTATCTGAGGAGAAAAGATCAGATGAACTAGACCAGTCTAGTACTGGTTCTTCTTCTAAAAATGAATCGAGTTCATCAAGTGAACCAGAAACAAATCCGTCAACAAATCCACCTACAACAGAACCATCGCAACCCTCACCTAGTGAAGAGAACAAGCCTGATGGTAGCACGAAGACAGAAATTGGCAATAATAAGGATATTTCTAGTGGAACAAAAGTATTAATTTCAGAAGATAGTATTAAGAATTTTAGTAAAGCAAGTAGTGATCAAGAAGAAGTGGATCGCGATGAATCATCATCTTCAAAAGCAAATGATGAGAAAAAAGGCCACAGTAAGCCTAAAAAGGAACTTCCTAAAACAGGAGATAGCCACTCAGATACTGTAATAGCATCTACGGGAGGGATTATTCTGTTATCATTAAGTCTTTACAATAAGAAAATGAAACTTTATTAAATATAAAAAAGGAGGACTAACCTCCTTTTTATATTTAAATAGCCCATTCGCCATTTCTAAAGATTGGGACAGCAGTTCCATCTGCACGAATACCATCAATATCCATTTGTTCTGAACCAATCATAAAATCAACATGTGTTGAAGAACGATTTAAACCAGCTTCATCCAATTCTTGACTTGTCATTTCTGTTCCTCCTTCTACATTGAAGGCATATGCAGATCCAATAGCGAGGTGATTAGAGGCATTTTCATCGAATAAAGTATTAAAGAAAATTAGTCCAGACAGTGAAATTGGTGTTTTATGTGGGACAAGTGCAACTTCCCCAAGCGATCTTGCCCCATCATTTTCCTCGATTAAGCGTTGGATTGTTTCTTGCCCTTTTTCTGCAGTGACATTGATAATTTTACCGTCTTTAAAGGTAAACGTCATATTTTCGATAATAACGCCAGCATAACTGAGAGGTTTTGTACTTGTCACATACCCATTTGCACGACGGTAATCAGGTGCTGAAAAGATTTCTTCAGTAGGCATATTAGCGATAAAAGTCTCTCCCTGAGCGTTGAGACTACCGGCTGCCTCCCAAATATGATTTTTAGGCATACCAAGCGTTAAATCTGTACCTGGTGCGGTATAATGAAGAGCATCAAATTGTTCTTGATTTAGTCTAGTAGCTTTTTCTAATAATTTAGCTTCATGTGCGTCCCAAGCACCAATAGGATCATCTTCATAAATACGATTTAATTTGAAAATGGTATCCCAAAGAGCATCAACTTGTTGGTCGCTTGTTTTTAATTCTGGGAAGACAAGTGCAGCCCATTCTCTACCAGCAGCTGCAGCTACGTTCCAAGATACTTTATTAGCTTGTATTGCTCTACTTTGTTCCTCTAAGGCAATAGCGGTTGCTCTAGTTGTTTCAGATAAACGTTTAGGATCAACAGTAGCGAAAGCGTTAGGGTTAGAAGATTTCACAACTAATCGACTAGCCTTCTTATTTAATAGCGCTAAAGATTTATCAACGGTATACTGTGGAACATTCGTGAGAACTTCATCTGAAGCATGAAGTAGTCGCTGGCGCGTGATAAAATCATCTGTATAATCAACAATAACTTCACTTGCTCCCTTTTCATAAGCGGCTTCAGTTAAAAGCCTTGCTAAGTGGACTTGTTCCACATCGATTGTTAAAGCGAGAGTGTGCCCTTTTTGGACATTTAAACCTTTAGAAATAATTAATTGGGCATATTTTTTTAAAAGGTTGTCGAAATCTTGTAAAACCATACTAGCTCCTTTAAATTTACTATTTTTTATAATTTATCATAAACTCTTATAAAGCACAAGGAAATATGGAAGCGATTTAATAAAGATATATTTAAGCTAACGGTTTGTAGTTTGCGAAATAAGACATTTCGTGTTAATATAGACTTAACTATATATTCAGTAAATGAGGTGACATGAGTGGCTTTTGGAGATAACGGACAACGAAAAAAAACTGGGTTTGAAAAACTGACTCTTTTTGTTGTTATTTTGATGGTACTAGTAACAGTTGGTGGTTTGGTATTTGGTGCTATTAGTGCAATCATGTAATGAGAAACGCTGTAAAGCGTTTTTTTATACTGAATAGAATAAAGAATAGGAATTTTAGAAATGAGTATGTTTTTAGATACTGCCAAAATTAGTGTTAAGGCAGGTCGCGGTGGTGATGGCATGGTTGCTTTTCGTCGTGAGAAATATGTCCCCAATGGAGGCCCGTGGGGCGGTGATGGCGGTAAAGGCGGATCGGTCATTTTTAAAGTAAACGAAGGTTTACGAACTTTGATGGATTTTCGATATAACCGTAATTTTAAAGCAAAAGCTGGTGAAAAAGGGATGACTAAAGGTATGCACGGTCGAGGTGCAGAAGACCTTATTGTGTCATTACCACCTGGAACAACTGTTCGTGATGCTAATACAGGTAAGGTTATTACCGACCTTGTGGAGCATGATCAGGAATTCGTTGTAGCCAGAGGTGGCCGCGGTGGTCGTGGAAATATTCGCTTTGCAACCCCACGTAATCCAGCTCCTGAAATTGCTGAAAATGGGGAGCCTGGTGAAGAACGTGAATTACAATTAGAATTAAAAATTTTGGCTGATGTTGGTCTCGTTGGTTTCCCATCAGTTGGGAAGTCGACGCTACTTAGTGTTGTTTCAGCAGCAAAGCCTAAAATTGGTGCCTATCATTTTACGACAATTGTCCCTAATTTAGGGATGGTTCGTACAAAATCAGGTGATAGCTTTGCAATGGCTGATCTTCCTGGTTTGATTGAAGGGGCTAGTCAAGGTGTCGGATTAGGAACTCAGTTTCTTAGACATATTGAGCGTACACGTGTTATTCTACATGTTATTGATATGTCGGCAAGTGAAGGACGAGACCCTTACGATGACTATGTTTCAATTAATAATGAGTTGGAAACTTACAATCTTCGATTGATGGAACGTCCGCAAATTATTGTTGCCAATAAAATGGACATGCCTGATTCAGAAGAGAATTTGGCAGCATTCAAAGAAAAATTAGCTGCAAACTATGATGAGTTTGATGACATGCCTATGATTTTTCCAATTTCAAGTTTAGCACATCAAGGACTAGAGAACCTTATGGATGCGACGGCCGAATTATTAGCCAATACAGAAGAGTTTCTTCTTTATGACGAAACTGACATGCAAGAAGATGAAGCATACTATGGATTTAACGAAGATGAACGTCCATTTGAGATTACACGTGATGATGATGCAACGTGGGTATTGTATGGTGATAAGCTAGAAAAACTCTTTGTTATGACAAATATGGAACGCGATGAATCAATAATGAAATTTGCTCGTCAGTTACGTGGTATGGGCGTTGATGAAGCACTTCGAGAGCGCGGAGCTAAGGATGGAGATATTGTTCGTATAGGTAACTTCGAATTTGAATTTGTAGATTAATGCAGTACTTGATTGGAGGTTTTTTATGGGAGATAAACCGATATCATTTCGTGATAAAGATGGGAACTTTGTTTCAGCGGCCGATGTCTGGAATGCTGAAAAATTAGAAGAACTCTTTAACACATTAAATCCTAATCGTAAACTTCGTTTAGAACGCGAAAAATTAGCAAAAGAAAAAGGATAGTTAAGTAACTATCCTTTTTAGTTATTTTGGGTATGAAAAAAGACTCTAAAACATAATTGATAGAGTGTTAAGGTACAGATTACTTTATTATTTTAAACGTTTTTGAGCTTTTTGATATACTGAAGAGCATTTTTTACAATGGTTGGAGTATAAGTAATAAATTTATAAGCAAAATAAAAAGCACAAACTAAAGTTATAAAAAATAGTAAGTAAATAATAGGGTTTTGCGTTAAGAATCCTTGAAAAAGAAGTACAAGGTTAAGAATTACGGTAGAGATACTTAAGATAAAAATAACTAGATAAGCAATAATAGTTGTCCAAAACCTTAAATGGATGTTACTCACCTTTTCCCATTTAGTATCTAAAAAGTCATCTATAAAGTTGACATGATAAGTCATATGTTCTTTAATAAAGTGCAATATTCTGTTAATATAGTCTTTCATACTGCTATATTATCATACTGAAAGCCCTTGTGCAACATTATTCAAACATTCTAGCTGATGTTTTGCTAATTTTAGAAGAAAACTTATCCTATTATAATTTGTTTGTGATTAGGATATAAAAAAAGATGACACGAAGTCATCTTTTTTTATTAAACGTTTAAAACTTTATTAAGGAAGTCTTGGAGACGTGGGTGTTGAGGTGTATCAAAGATTTGCTCAGGTGTCCCATCTTCGAGGAAACGACCACCATCTGTAAAGATAACACGATTGGCAACTTGACGAGCAAATCCCATTTCGTGTGTCACAATTAACATAGTCATACCTTGTTCAGCTAAATCTTTCATAACATTGAGAACATCTCCAACCATTTCTGGATCAAGTGCAGAAGTTGGTTCGTCAAAAAGTAAGATATCTGGATTCATCGCTAAGCTTCTTGCGATAGCTACACGTTGTTTTTGTCCTCCAGATAAACTATCTGGTTTGGCATTAGCTTTATCGGCTAAACCAACTTTTTCAAGTAATTCCATCCCATGCTTTTCAGCTGCTTCTTTAGATTCTTTACCAAGTTCAATAGGAGCAAAAGTGATGTTTTCAAGAACTGACATATGTGGGAAAAGATTGAAGTGTTGAAATACCATTCCGATATTTTCACGTGCTTTGTCTATGTCTGTTTTTGGATTTGATAACTCAAAGCCGTCCACAACAACTTTTCCACTTGTGATTGATTCAAGTAAGTTCAATGTGCGAAGGAAAGTTGATTTTCCTGAACCAGAAGGTCCAATAATACAAACAACATCACCTTCATAAAATTTAGCATCAATACCTTTTAAAACTTCATTTTGCCCATACGACTTGTGTAAATCTTGGACATCAATTTTTAATTCTGCCATTATTTAAGCCTCTTTTCTAAACGTTTTGCTAGACGGGTGAGAAGGGTAATGATTACAAGATACATAATTGCAAGGATAGCATACATACGGAATGATTGATAGTTACGTGCAATTATGATTTTACCAGTTTGGAAGAGTTCCACAAGTCCGATTGCTGATACAATTGTTGTATCCTTTAATGAGATGACAAATTGGTTGATAAAGTTTGGTAACATAAGGCGTACTGCTTGAGGTAAGATAACCTTTTGCATAGTTTTGCCGTAAGAAATACCTAAACTACGACTTGCTTCCATTTGACCAGAAGGAACAGCTTCGATACCACCACGTACAATTTCAGCAATGTACGCACCACCATTTAAAGAAAGAGCGATAGTAGCAGCAACGAAGTCATTAATTGGACTTTGGTGACCTGTGATGCTTTCGATTAAATTAGGAATACCCCAGAAAATAAAAGCGGCCACAATCATGAGTGGAATACCACGGACAATATCAACAAAAATCATTGAAATTGTGCGGAGAGTATTACTTGGTGATACGCTCATCATACCAAAGATAATACCAATAACCATAGCAATCGCAAATGAGATAAGAGTTAAACTTAAAGTAGTTCCAATACCAGATAGCAATTGTTTGTAGTTATTAGAAATTAATCCTAAAATAGTTGATTCATCTACAGGTTTAGCAGCTTTATCGTTTGAAGAAGTGCTGGCTGTGGAAAGGTATTTTTTAACAAGTTTATCGTACTCACCTGATTTTTTGAGTGAAGCAAGACCGTTGTTAAACATTTTAATTAATTCTGGATTTGCCCCTTTTTTCACTGCAAATCCGATATCGCCTGATTTTTCACCTTTGATAGGTGTTTCAAATTTACGACCTTGATTAATAGCGTAAGCAAGAACTGCTTCGTCATCCATTAGAGCATCAATTGAACCTGAGTTCATACTATCATACATTGTAGATGCTTCATCAAATGCTTTAACATGATAGTTGTACTTATCTGCGTGGTCTGATAACCAAGTATATGAGGCAGTACCATTTTTAGCACCAACTGTTTTTCCTTTTAAATCTTGGTATGATTTGACATTGCTTCCTTTTTTAACCGCTAAGATAACGCTAGATGTGTAATAAGGATCAGAAAAATCAAAGATTTTTTGGCGTGCTTCTGTGATTGTGGCTCCTGCAATAACACCGTCAGCTTGTCCAGATTGGACAGCATTTAAAGCAGCATCAAAACCTGGATTTGAGATATCAAGTTTAAAACCTTGCTGTTTAGCAATTTTCTTGATTAATTCCATATCAAAACCAGTATATTTCCCTTTACCGTTTTGATATTCGAATGGTGCGAATGAAGAATCAGAAACAATTTTATAACTTGGCTTTACAGGAGTTGCTTTTTCATTGGCATTACCTGTTGCTTTGCCGCTTGTTTTTGTAGCGTCTTTCCCAAGCCATTTATCCATGATGTCATTATAAGTGCCATCTGATTTCATTTGTGCAAAAGCTGTGTTAAATTCTTTAATTAGGTTATCGTGTCCACTACCTTTTTTGACAGCAAATGCAAAGCTACCAACTGCCTCGCCTTCCATGTTAATGGCGTAAGCTTTTCCTTGATTTATCGCAAATTGCACAACTGGTTGATCGTCCATAGCGGCGTAAATAGAACCAGAATCAAGGCTGTTATTCATTAGGTCGCTTGTATCAAATGTTTTAACTTTATAGCCGTATTTAGATTTATTTTCCTCTAAGAAGCTTTGAGCAGCTGTTCCATTTTTTACACCGACTACTTTTCCTTTTAGTTGTTTGTAGTTTGTGACTTTATTATTATTTTTAGTATAAAGAATAACGGAAGTATCGTAATAAGTATCTGAGAAATTAAAGACTTTTTTACGTGCTTCAGTAACAGTAGTTCCGGCCATTAGCGCGTCTGCCTGTCCAGATTGAACAGCGTTAACTGCGGCATCAAAACCTGGATACGTCATGTTAACATTCCAGCCAGCACGCTTAGCGACTTCGTTAACGATGTCAACATCGATTCCTTTATAAGTTTGATCAGAATCTTTAAATTCGAATGGAGCGTATGCTGTATCAGAAACAATATTCACAGTCTCTGCACTGACCTTTCCACCAAACACAAAGAATATTGAGAGTAAAGCAAGCGTAAAAGCTTTTAACTTGTGCTTCATGTAAATCTCCTTTTTATAAATATGTGTTTTATTATATCAAAATAAATAAGATAGAGCAACAAAATGTCATTTCTATGTTAGAAAACGTAACATGTATGTTATGTTAATTTTATATATATCTTTAGTTAGTATTATGATATAATTGTTCTAGTGTCATCACACAAAAAGGATTTAGGATTATTATGAATAAAAGGATTTTAAATAGTCAGTTCGCTGTCTATAAAAACTGGCCGTCATGGCTATTATTGTTATTTGCTTGTTTTATGGTATACCTATTTTTTTTCGTTGGTCTAACTCTAGGTGGTGTGGGAATTGTTCTAGTATCTTCTGTACTCTATAAGTTTTCTTCCTATACTTTTTTTGAGTTTATTAATTTATTTAATAATATCTATGGAGAATTAGGAACCTTTAGTTTTTCAGCATTCCTTTTGCTTATTTGGGTAAAATTCGTAGAAAAAAGACCTTTTTCAGAACTGGGGTTTTCTACAAAGTTTAAAAGAACTCTGTGGTCACTTATAAAAGGCTGGAGTATAGGTTTTATTCTATTTTCAATTTCTGTCATCACTGCTTATATATTGGGAGGAATTGACTTTCATAGCTATGATGTTTCTAAGGCAACGATTTTCTATGTTGTAACTCTCCTTCCTTTTTGGCTTATTCAAAGCGGTACGGAAGAATTGCTAACACGAGGGTGGCTTCTTCCTCTAATTAATCATCGTTTTCATTTAGCTGTTGCCATAGGGGTCTCATCCACTTTATTTGGCATTTTGCACTTGGTAAATGCCCATGTCACTTTTCTTTCTATTGTAAGTATTATATGTTCGGGAGTTTTAATGTCCTTGTATATGATTAAAAGTGGTAATATTTGGAGCGTTGCAGCCTTACATGGAGCTTGGAATTTTAGCCAAGGTAATCTCTATGGTATTGCCGTAAGTGGTCAGAAAGCAGGAGCATCTCTTTTGCATTTTACCGTTAAAGAAAACGCACCAGACTGGATATCAGGTGGTGCATTCGGAATAGAAGGAAGTTTGATTTCTATTTTTGTTCTCTTAGCTGCAATTATATACCTTCTATGACTAATTAAGACTGAAGAAACAGATTGAGTGTTGCAGCTCAGTCTTTTTCTTTTTTCTATGTTAAAATAAAGTAATCGAGGTAAAGAAATGATAGATAGAAAAGATACTAACCGATTTAAATTAGTTTCCAAATATAGTCCTTCGGGAGATCAACCTCAAGCTATTGAAACGTTGGTTGACAATATTGAAGGAGGAGAAAAAGCTCAGATTTTAAAAGGTGCTACTGGTACTGGTAAAACCTACACAATGAGCCAAGTTATCGCCCAAGTTAACAAGCCAACCTTGGTGATTGCACATAATAAAACCTTAGCAGGTCAACTTTATGGAGAGTTTAAAGAATTTTTTCCTGACAATGCCGTAGAGTACTTTGTTTCATATTATGATTATTATCAACCAGAAGCTTATGTGCCTTCTTCGGATACTTATATTGAAAAAGATAGCTCAGTCAATGACGAAATTGACAAATTACGTCACTCAGCGACTTCTTCGTTATTAGAAAGAAATGACGTTATTGTTGTAGCATCTGTTTCTTGTATTTACGGTTTAGGTTCTCCTAAAGAGTATGCAGACAGTGTTGTTAGCCTTAGGCCAGGTCAAGAAATTTCACGTGATCAGTTATTGAACAATCTCGTTGATATTCAATTTGAGCGTAACGATATTGATTTTCAACGTGGAAAATTTCGCGTTCGTGGCGATGTTGTAGAAGTTTTTCCTGCGAGTCGTGATGAGCATGCCTTTCGAATTGAATTTTTTGGTGATGAAATTGATCGTATAAGAGAAATAGAAGCGTTAACAGGGCGTGTGCTAGGAGAAGTGGAACATTTAGCTATTTTCCCAGCAACACACTTTATGACAAATGATGAACATATGGAAGAAGCTATTTCAAAAATACAAGCTGAAATGGAAAATCAAGTAGAACTCTTTGAAAAAGAAGGGAAATTGATTGAAGCGCAACGTATTCGACAAAGGACAGAATATGATATTGAAATGCTTCGTGAAATGGGATATACAAATGGTGTTGAGAACTACTCACGTCACATGGATGGCAGAAGTGAAGGTGAGCCGCCTTTTACTTTGTTAGATTTCTTCCCAGAAGATTTTTTGATTATGATTGATGAGAGTCACATGACAATGGGGCAAATCAAAGGGATGTATAATGGAGACCGTTCGCGTAAAGAAATGTTGGTTAATTACGGTTTTCGTTTACCATCTGCCTTAGATAACCGTCCACTTCGTCGTGAAGAATTCGAAAGCCATGTCCATCAAATTGTCTATGTATCTGCAACGCCAGGAGACTATGAAATGGAGCAAACAGATACGGTTGTTGAGCAAATTATCCGGCCAACAGGACTTCTTGATCCAGAAGTTGAAGTTAGACCAAGTATGGGGCAGATGGATGACTTGCTTGGTGAAATCAATTTGAGGACTGAAAAAGGTGAGCGTACCTTTATTACAACATTGACAAAGCGTATGGCAGAAGACTTAACAGATTATCTCAAAGAAATGGGAGTTAAAGTTAAGTATATGCACAGCGATATTAAAACCCTAGAACGTACAGAGATTATTCGTGATCTACGACTTGGTGTGTTTGATGTTTTAATTGGTATTAATCTCTTACGTGAAGGAATAGATGTTCCTGAGGTTTCCCTTGTTGCAATCTTAGATGCTGATAAGGAAGGTTTCCTTCGTAATGAGCGTGGTCTTATCCAAACAATAGGACGTGCAGCACGTAACAGTAATGGTCATGTTATTATGTATGCTGATAAAATAACAGATTCTATGCAAAGAGCTATGGATGAGACCGCTCGCCGTCGTCGTTTACAAATGGATTATAATGAAAAGCATGGAATTGTGCCACAAACAATTAAAAAAGAAATCCGTGATTTAATTGCCATTACTAAAAGTAATGACAGCGATAAACCTGAAAAAGTTGTCGATTACAGTAGTTTATCTAAAAAAGAAAGGCAAGCTGAAATTAAAGCTCTTCAAAAGCAAATGCAAGAAGCAGCTGAATTATTGGACTTTGAGCTAGCTGCACAAATCCGAGATGTTATCTTAAAACTAAAAGCAATCGATTAATACGATGAACAGAATTAATAAAACGACTAGAGTAGTTAATGAAGTGCTCTAGTCGTTTTATTAATAATTGAAATCAAAAGAATACAGTAGGTGGATGTTATATTTTATCAAAGATTTTTCGATATTTTTCTTCTTTAATATTAGAAATAATAGTTTGGATATTACTGATTTGAGAGGGTGTATCGTTGTAATCAATATGAGCGACTAAACTATTTGTAGCTAATTCCTTTGTGACATATGGAACTAGTTTTTGATCGGTAATGATTAAATCAGGTTTTAGAGTTGATACTTGACTAACATTATCTCTTAATAAGTAATAGGAATGAAAGTTTATTTTCTCTAAGGAAAGAGATTGTAATAGATAGTCTTTGAAGATTTGATTATTAATGAAATCAGTTGTTAACAACACAACTCTTATAGGAGGCATATTATTTTTTATCACCCTTTCCAGATGAGCACAGAATAAGAAAAAGTGCTGTTTTTTTAAAGTTGATTCCCCAATTTCAGTTAGCCAATGTGTGACTATTGGTTCGATAATGGGTATTAGTTTAGGATTTCCAGGATAGAATGTTGAAGGAAAACTAATTGTTTCAGGAATTAATTGATTCAGACCAACTATGAAGTTTCGAGAAAAGTAAATAGTGACTTTCACTAGCTCATCGTAGTAGGTGTCAGAGTATGGAAGAGCTGCTTTCAAAGGTAGTAGTAGCATTTGGAATTTAGGAAGACTTTCAAAAATAGCTAACACTTCATCGACATGTGTTTCAGTCCATTTTTGAGCAGCAAAAGAGTTAGCGCTTGTAAGATAGATAAGAAAAATATAATCCATGTCTTCTGAATTAAAAATAACATTCAAGTAAGGTTGAACGATACTTTTTACACATGTATTCAGCTCCTCATAAATAAAGATTTTTTTAAGAGAAGAGAAAAGTTTGGAGTTTGGAATTTTAACTTTATGATGGTGACGTTTCCAGGTTAAAATGAAAAGCGTATCAAAAAAAATAAAGATATCAGAAAGGTGCGTAGTAGGTCTTATATTAGTACCACTCTCAAATAAAAATTGTCGAATAATCTTAATATCTAGAGCAGACAGATCGTAAATTTTAATACCAAATTTAGTAGTGAGGTATGCGATGAGATATCTAATGCGATATTCGTCACCTACTATGGTATTTTTAGATAAGGATAATCCTAAATATTTAATTAAAGGAATTAAATTTTCTCGCAGACGATAGACAGAAGAACGAGATAAGAAGAGATCATTTCCAAAAGCTACTAGAGATTTTTTATCAGACGAGTCATCAATTAAAAATTTAAGAAGTTGTAAAGTGTTTGACTCATTATAAACTATTTTTAAGGCATCTTCTTGAGTAAGTTTATTTAGCTTACATAAAATCCGTTCTTTTTGGATATGGATAGAAAGTTTATGACCAAATAAAACATTTAATTTATGACAATAGTTTTTAAGCTCAACTGGTGATAAGTGGAGTCGGTTACAGGCGGTATCTAAGGATAGTGAGGGGGTATCATAACATAAAGTAAGTAATTTAACTTTATTAAGGATATTTTTTTCTAAAAAATTTTCTATCATATTACGCAACTCCTTTCACTCATTAATACTATAATAAGGAATAATATAAAATGTTTCAAATATTTTAACCTTATAAAATAATAATTCTCAAAAAACAAATATTTTAAATACCTTTTTGGGAAAATGAGTTATAAAAGTATATTTATTTTAGTCATAATTAGTGATATTCTCGTAAAGGTTTATTAAGCACCAGTTGAGATTCTTATGAAATCATACTAAAAATCAATTGTAAGGTTTATATCTGTATAAAAATGATGTATCTACGTGCTTAACGGTATCATTATTTTTGTGTTTAATAAGATAGATTTCTAATCACTTAATTTTACTGTTATGTTTTTAAACCAAAACAAAATATAAAAAAATATTTAAATATGGAGGAAACATGTCCAAAAAGACTTTTGGCAAGCAGTTAACAGTTGTAGATTCTAAGAGTAGAGTCAAGATGCATAAATCAGGGAAAAACTGGGTAAGAACAATAATGTCGCATTTTAATCTATTTAAAGCGATTAAAGGGAGAGCAACTGTTGAAGCAGATGTGTGTGTTCAAAATATTGAAAAAGAAGACCGACTATCTTCAGGAAATTTGACCTATCTCAAAGGATTACTAGCTGCTGGAGCTCTGCTAGGTGGAGCGAGTTTAACCAGTCGTGTTTATGCAGATGAGACTCCAGTTGTTCAAGAACAATCGAGTTCTGTACCAACACTTGCAGAACAAACGGAAGTGACTGTTAAAACAACTGCTGTTCAAAATTATCAAGATGGGACAGTATCGAAAAACATCATCGACTCCAATAGTGTATCTATGTCAGAGTCAGCCTCAATAAGTGTTAGTGAATCTATCAGTATGTCTATGTCAGGGTCAATATCAACAAGTGTAAGTGAATCTGTAAGTACATCTACCTCAGAAAGTACTCTATCAAGTCTTTCAGAATCAGCTTCAACAAGTGCTTTAAAATCTACAAGTGTAAGTGAGGCTTCAAATATTCTTAAAACTCAGGCTTCTTTAACTGATAAAGGAAGAGAGTCGTTTTCGGCAAACCAGATAGTAACAGAAAGTAGCTTAGTTACTGATGCTGGTAAAAATGCTTCAGTATCTAGCCTAATTGAAATTACAAAACCAAAATCGGAGTTACAGACTTCCAAAATGTCAAATGAGTCGCTTATAACTCCAGAGAAACCCCAAGTAATGATTGCAAGCGATAAAACTGGGAATGAGACTCTAACTCCGACAATTAGATTAAAATCAGTTATTCAGCCAAGGAGTATGAACTTGATAGCTTTGAGCTCGGAGATGGACTTGATACCACTAGAAGAAGTGTCTGATACTGAAATGTTAGGTAAAGACGTATCAAGTGAGTTTCAGAAAGTTAATATTGCGTTAAAAGATAACACTCTTAGTGAGCCTGGAACAGTTAAATTAGATAAATCAGAAAACCTTGTTTTGAACTTTAACTTTTCAATCGCTTCTGTTAACGAGGGAGATTTCTTTACTGTAAAGCTTTCTGATAATCTTGATACACAAGGGGTTGGTACTACTCTAAAAGTTCAAGATATAATAGATACAAGTGGTCAGTTATTAGCAACGGGATCATATAGTCCTTTAACACATAATATTACATACATCTGGACAAAATATGCTTCTACATTGAATAATATTAATGCTCAAGTCAAGCTGCCAGTTTGGCCTGATCAGAGAAAAGTTTCCAAAACGACTTCAGATAAGCAGCGCTTTACTGCAACATTGAACAATCAAGTTGCTTCAATTGAGGAACGTGTTCAGTATAATAGTCCTTCAGTGACAGAACATACTAATGTTAAGACAAATGTAAGATCTCGGATCATGAAGATTGATGATGAAAAACAGACAGAAACTTATATTACTCAAATTAATCCTGAAGGTAAGGAAATGTATTTCGCATCAGGACTTGGGAATCTATATACTATTATCGGTTCAGATGGAACATCAGGTTCACCAGTTAATTTATTAAATGCGGAAGTAAAGATTCTAAAAACTAATTCAAAAAATCTTACAGATAGTATGGATCAAAATTATGATTCGACTGAGTTTGAAGATGTGACTTCCCAGTATAGTTATACTAACGATGGTTCTAAAATTACCATAGATTGGAAAACAAATTCTATTTCTTCCTCTACATCTTATGTTGTTTTAGTCAAAATACCTAAACAAAGTGGTGTATTGTATTCGACTGTTTCTGATATAAATCAAACAAATGGTTCTAAATATTTTTACGGATATACTCAAGTAGATGGAGAATCAGATGCGAATGCTGAAAAAAAATTTTTATCCGAAAGTGCTTCTACGTCAGCTAGTACCAGTGCTTCAACTTCGGCAAGCACTAGCGCTTCAATGAGTGCATCGACATCAGCAAGTACCAGTGCTTCCACAAGTGCAAGTATGAGCGCCTCAACGAGTGCGTCGACGTCAGCAAGTACTAGCGCTTCCACAAGTGCCTCCACGTCAGCCAGCACTAGCGCTTCCACATCAGCAAGTACTAGCGCCTCAACAAGTGCTTCCACAAGTGCTTCGACATCAGCAAGTACCAGCGCTTCCACAAGTGCCTCAACGTCAGCCAGCACCAGCGCCTCAACGAGTGCATCAATGTCAGCCAGCACAAGTGCCTCAATGAGTGCATCGACATCAGCCAGCACTAGCGCTTCAATGAGTGCCTTGACGTCAGCCAGCACTAGCGCTTCCACATCAGCAAGTACCAGTGCTTCCACATCAGCAAGTACTAGCGCCTCAATGAGTGCATCGATGTCAGCCAGTACAAGTGCTTCAATGAGTGCCTCAATGTCAGCAAGTACTAGCGCCTCAACAAGTGCTTCAACAAGTGCTTCGACATCAGCAAGTACCAGCGCTTCAACAAGTGCAAGTACGAGTGCTTCCACGTCAGCAAGTACCAGCGCCTCAACGAGTGCATCAATGTCAGCCAGCACCAGCGCCTCAACGAGTGTATCAATGTCAGCCAGCACCAGTGCTTCAATGAGTGCATCGACGTCAGCCAGCACAAGTGCCTCAATGAGTGCATCGACGTCAGCCAGCACTAGCGCTTCCACAAGTGCAAGTACGAGTGCTTCCACGTCAGCAAGTACTAGCGCCTCAACAAGTGCTTCAACAAGTGCTTCGACATCAGCAAGTACCAGCGCTTCCACAAGTGCCTCAACGTCAGCCAGCACCAGCGCCTCAACGAGTGCATCAATGTCAGCCAGCACAAGTGCCTCAATGAGTGCATCGACATCAGCCAGCACTAGCGCTTCAATGAGTGCCTTGACGTCAGCCAGCACTAGCGCTTCCACATCAGCAAGTACCAGTGCTTCCACATCAGCAAGTACCAGCGCCTCAACGAGTGCATCAATGTCAGCCAGCACCAGTGCTTCAATGAGTGCATCAATGTCAGCAAGTACTAGCGCCTCAACAAGTGCTTCAACAAGTGCTTCGACGTCAGCCAGCACTAGCGCTTCAACAAGTGCAAGTACGAGTGCTTCCACGTCAGCAAGTACCAGCGCCTCAACGAGTGCATCAATGTCAGCCAGCACCAGCGCCTCAACGAGTGTATCAATGTCAGCCAGCACCAGTGCTTCAATGAGTGCATCGACGTCAGCCAGCACAAGTGCCTCAACGAGTGCATCGACGTCAGCCAGCACTAGCGCTTCAACAAGTGCAAGTACGAGTGCTTCCACGTCAGCAAGTACTAGCGCCTCAATGAGTGCATCGATGTCAGCCAGTACAAGTGCTTCAATGAGTGCATCAATGTCAGCAAGTACTAGCGCCTCAACAAGTGCTTCAACAAGTGCTTCGACATCAGCAAGTACCAGCGCTTCCACAAGTGCCTCAACGTCAGCCAGCACCAGCGCTTCAACGAGTGCATCAATGTCAGCCAGCACCAGTGCCTCAATGAGTGCATCGACATCAGCCAGCACTAGCGCTTCAATGAGTGCATCGACGTCAGCAAGTACCAGCGCTTCCACAAGTTCTTCAAGCTCAGTGACTTCTAATTCATCAAAAGAGAAGGTGTATTCTGCCTTACCTTCTACGGGTGACCAAGATTATTCTGTAACTGCTACTGCCTTAGGTTTAGGTTTAATGACTGGGGCAACTCTTTTGGGAAGGAAAAAATCTAAAAAAGATAAGAACTAGACGTACTGTGAATCCTTAAAGTACTAAATGACATGGTAGAAGGCATATCTCTTAATATTTTTAGAGAGATATGTCTTTTTGTTATAGAAGTTCGTAAAAAGCCTTGTAAATCTGTATTTATCAAGTGACAAGCAATGTTTTTCTGCGAAAATATGATAAAATTAAGAAGTGGAATTTATTTCTAAAAATAAGTTTATCAGTTACGATAAACTCAAAAATAATGTAAAAAAGTTTTGGATCATTTTAGTACAATGAGTGTTAATAAAACTATTATTTAACTGGTATGATATGGTCTGGATAAGAGAGAGTTTTAAAGAGAGATTAACTAAAATGCGAGTACATATTACAAGTATATATGGGCAGTCACCGCGTAGCATTGCTCTTATATCACAAAAACTAGTTAAGGATGTCGGACGTCAACTTGGTTATGATGAAATGGGAATCTACTTTTATAATGATCATGCTGAAACGCATGGTGAAAGAAGTACTAGGATGGATGGTATCATTGCGGGATTAGGCAGAGGGGATATTGTTGTTTTTCAAGTACCTACATGGAATTCAACAGAATTTGATGAACTTTTTCTAGATAAATTACAGGCATACGGTGCTAGAATTATAACTTTTGTACATGATATTGTTCCCTTAATGTTTGAGTCTAATTTTTATTTATTAGATAGAGTAATTGATATGTATAATCGTTCGGATGTTGTTATTCTACCTACAAAAGCGATGCATGATTATCTAATTGAAAAAGGGATGACTACTTCTAAAGTTCTTTATCAAGAAGTATGGGATCATCCAATTAATATAGACCTCCCTCGTCCAGAATATCAAAAAGTCCTTAGTTTTGCAGGCGATATTCAACGCTTTCCCTTTGTCAATGACTGGAAGGAAAATATTCCGCTCATCTATTATGGAGACGGAAGCAGACTCAATTCTGAGGCAAATGTTCATGCTCAGGGATGGAAAGATGATGTGGAATTGATGCTAAGTCTTTCTAAGCGGGGAGGATTTGGCCTGTGTTGGAGTGAAGATAGAGAGGAGTTGGTCGAGCGTCGTTATTCGAGGATGAATGCCTCGTATAAATTATCTACTTTCTTGGCTGCTGGACTTCCAATTATTGCTAACCATGATATTTCAAGTAGAGACTTTATCAAACAACACGGATTAGGATTTACAGTTGAAACGCTAGAAGAAGCTGTTGAAAAAATTAATAATATGGAAAAAGAGACTTATGACAGCTATGTGGAAAATGTTGAGAAGATAGCAACTCTCTTACGAAATGGTTATATCACTAAAAAATTATTGATAGATGCTGTGCATATGCTTTATAGATAGAGGTAGCGATGAAGAAAACAATTGTTTTAGGTGCAGATTTCCAATATCGTGATCAAGTTATGACAACTATAAAATCTATTGTTAGTCATAATCAACATTTAACTATTTATATCATTAACACAGATTTTCCTGTAGAATGGTTTAATATCCTTAACCATTCTTTAGAACAGTTTGACTGTAGAGTAAAAAATATTCCCATAAGTTCAGATGTCTTTGAGGGGATACCTACCCTGAGCCATATCAGTGTGGCGGGATTTTTCAGATGGTTTATTCCAATTCACCTTGAAGAAGAGACAGTTTTATATTTAGATAGTGATGTAATAGTTAGGGGTTCTTTGGATCCTCTATTTGACATAAACCTTGAAGAGAATTTATTAGGAGCTGTAGCAGATCATTTTTCAACGCTTTACTATGGAAATACAGCACCAGTTAGTTTTAATTCAGGTGTTATGCTAATCAATAATTCATTATGGAAAAAAGAAGAAATTTATAATAGCCTTATGAGGATTGCAGATAAGGGTTCTGCTGTTGGGGTAGGAGATCAAGAATACCTTAATATTTTGACTCAGAATCGTTGGATAGATATCGGTAAACAATATAATGTTCAGATTGGTCAAGATGTCAATATTAATGCATATGGGCGACTAGATTTGTATCATTTTTATGATGATTGCGAACCTGTTGTTGTTCATTATAATAGTCAAGATAAACCGTGGAATAAATATAGTCAATCGCGATACCGTTCAGAATGGTGGTATTATTTTGGTTTAGAATGGTCAGTTATTTATGCTCAACAACAAAAAAATTTGAACAGGTTAACAGGTAAAACACTGAATTTATTTACATTAACAGCCTCAGATACATTAGAACATATTGAAGTACTTGCAAAAGCTCTACCAGATTATCAGTTTCATATTGCAGCACGTAGTGATATTTCAGAGAAATTAGCTAATCTAGAAACTTATAGCAATATTAAAGTTTATAAATTAGTTATCAACCCTATCTTGGAAGAGCTTATACGTAACTGTGATGTGTACTTGGATATTAATCATTCTTACGAAGTAGAAGGTATTCTAGATAAAATAAAAGAAGAGAATAAACCGATTTTAGCCTTTGATTCTACAGCACATACGACAAAAAATATAGAAGTTATCTCAGAAACAATGCCTGAATTGATGGTTAAAAGAATAAGGGAAGTAGGTCCTCTTAGATGAAAAATAGAAAAGCTATCGCGTTAGCGGCGGATTTTGGCTATCGAGAGCAAGTTAAGACTATAATTAAATCAATATGCTTTCATAATCAATTTATTGATTTTTATATCTTAAATGACGATTTTCCAGTTGAATGGTTTCAAATGATGGAATATCATTTATCTAAAATGGATTGCACAATATCTAACACTAAAATTTTTAATGAAGAAATTAAACATTTTAAATTTCAAAAACCGATGCCCTATCCTACTTACTTTCGATACTTTATACCTGAAGTTATTCATGAAGATAAGGTACTATATTTAGACTGTGATATGATTATCACCAGTGATTTAACATCGATATTTACTCTTGATATTTCAAAATATGGTGTAGCGGCTGTTCGAGATGATTTGCTCGAAGAATATGATGGTAAAGAAGATTATTTTAATTCAGGTTTGCTATTAATTAATAATATTTTTTGGCGAGAACAAGGGATTAGTCAGCGACTGTTAGATTATACTAGAGAAAACCAAGGGGTTCTTCAATATCATGACCAGGATGTTTTGAATGATGTACTGTGCGATAATTGGCTAGAACTTGATGAAACTTATAACTATCATACAGGAGCAGATATGTTATATAACCTATTCCAACAGTCTGAACGTCAATTAAATCGCAGAAAAGATTTACCTAAAGTTATTCATTATACAGCGACAAAACCATGGAAATACCTTGAAACATCTGTTCGTTGGCGCGATATATGGTGGGAATATAATAGACTTGAATGGAGCGATATTTTTACAAGATGGCAAGTCAATGATGGTGTAGAAGTTTCATTGAAGAAAGTGTTACAGCCTATCCATCGAGCTTTCATTTTTACTTACTCAGATTCAATTGAAGGAATTGAGAGGTTGGCTAAGGATTTACCAAACTGGCAATTTCATATTGCTGCCTATACTCAAATTTCAGAAAAATTGAAACAATTGGAAATGTATTCAAATATAAAACTTTATCCACTTGTTTATCGTTTCAAATTAAATGAGCTAGTTGAAAATTCAGATATTTACCTTGATATTAATCATGGTGCTGCAGATACTCAGGTTCTGGAGCAAGTGAAGAAATTAGGTAAAGATATTTTATCCCTTTCTACAACTTATCATGGTCAAGGCAAACAATTTGAGAGAGTTACGGATATTATTGATTATTTAAAGAATGAACGATTTAAAGAACATATTAGAAAGGAATATTGTGAAAAATAACGTTATTTGTTTGGCAGGTGATAATAAATCTTTAAATCAGATCCAAACAGTTATAAAATCGATTTTATGTCACAATGATAGAGTAAGTATTTATATTTTAAATCAAGATATAGCTTCAGAATGGTTTAGAAATATTCAAAGACGTTTATTAAATAGTCATAGTTGTATTTTTGATATAAAACTCTTTGATGATACTTTTAAGGAATTTAAAACGCCCCGTGCCCATATTACCTATATGGCTTATGCAAGGTACTACATTCCGCAACTTATTGATGCAGAGAAAGTTCTTTATTTAGATATTGATACTTTGGTTGTTGATAACTTAGATAAGTTGTTTGAGATAGAATTAGGGGACTACCCGATAGCAGCTATCTTAGATGGAGACGGTATTCATTTTAACTCAGGTGTTATGCTAATAAACTCGCTTTACTGGATGAGATATCGAGTAACAGAAAAACTTCTGGAAATAACAGAACGAGAATTGGATAATGGAATTTTTGGAGACCAAGGGGTTCTCAATCTTCTTTTTGATAATAATTGGCTTAAGTTAGAAGATAAGTATAATGCTCAAGTTGGAAATGATTTAGGTGCCTTTTATGAAAATTGGCAAGGGTATTTTGATCGTAACTTTGAATCGCCTACTATTATCCATTACTGTACTCATGATAAACCATGGAATACTTTTTCTTCTTCAAGGTTTAGGGAGACATGGTGGCAATATGAGCAACTAGATTGGAATGAGGTGTTTAATTTTGAAACGTATCTGTTACCTGAGCCAACATTTGAAAAACACTTCTTTACTTTCACAACGTCCGTGGATTTGCTTTATATTGAAGAATTGGTTGAACTATTCCCCAATAGTTGCTTCCATATAGCTGCTTGGACCTCTTTTGGCCCAAGATTACTTAAGTTAGCCACAAACTCTAACGTTCGTCTGTATCCTTCAATAACCAGCCCACTTTTTGAACAACTAATGACTAAAGCAAATTATTACCTTGATATCTCAACTTCTTGGAAGGAAATACAGTTTTGTCAAAAAGCTATTGAGAAATCAATTCCGATATTGAGTTTTAATGAAACAGTGACAATTGAATATAGGGAGTTAAGTCATTGCTTTATTAATTTGGAGGATATGCGACAGTTTTTATGTAAAAATGGAGGCAATAGTGACTGATAAATTAGTTTCTGTTATTATTCCAGTCTATAATGCAGCACCATATTTAGAGGGGTGTGTAAATACCATTTTAGGACAAACATACCAAGTTTTTGAAATTCTACTGATAGATGACGGTTCTACAGATACATCTGCTAGTATCTGCGATCAATTATCCCTAAGAGATAACCGTATTAGAGTTTTCCATATCGAAAATGGCGGTGCTTCTAAAGCTAGAAACTTTGGATTAGCACGAATTAGTCCAGAGAGCCAATTTGTTACGTTTGTTGATTCGGACGATTGGGTAAAGGAAAATTATTTGGAAGTACTGCTAGCTCAGCAAGAAAAATATAATGCTGATATTGTTATCAGTAATTACTATATCTACAGAGAAACAGAAGATATTTTTGGTTACTACATCACTGACAAAGATTTTGTTATCGAAGAAATCTCTGCTCAAACAGCTATTGATAGACAAGTGCATTGGCATTTAAATAGTTCAGTATTCATCGTTATTTGGGGGAAATTATATCGAAGAGAACTATTTGATACCATCACCTTCCCAATAGATAAAGTATTTGAAGATGAGTTGGTAAGTGTTTTACTTTTTATAAAAAGTAAAAAAACAATTTTAGTTAATGGAAGCTATTATGGCTATAGAATTCGTCCAAATAGCATTATGACATCGGCGTTTTCATCCAAAAGAGCAGAAGATCTTATTTATATTTTTGATAGTAAATTGTCGGAGATTATACTATCAGGATTGGATTCAACTGCAACTGTAGAGAGATATTTTTGGTTAATGCGTGACTATAAACAGCGCTTAGAACAAGAAAATTTACAGAAAACAATAATATATAAAGTGATATCAAATCGGTTATCAAGGTAACAGTAAATACCATTTTATTTGTCATAATCTTGCAAAGAGAGTTGAAAAGAACTAATAGTTATGAGAGTTATTAAAGTAAAAACAATTTCGGAAACTTTAGATTATATTTCTAAACATACTGCTTCGGTAGCGCGTTTTGGTGATGGAGAAATTGATATTATTGCGGGGAATTCTATTCCTTACCAGGTTTATGATTCTGAACTTGCTAAGCGACTAAAACGTTTATTAAATCGACAGAGTAATGAGAAGCTAGTTATCTGTGTAAGTGATGTTTTTGATAATTTAGGTAGATACAACGATTTTTCACAACAATTTTGGAGAGGGCATCTATATCAGTATAATGATTTGTACCAAAAAAATTGTCAGGCTGAATGGTATGGTTCAACTTTTATTTCTAGACCCTATATGGATTTACTAGATAAGAGTTTGTCAGTAACGTACTTTGAACAGCTAAAAGCATTATGGAAAAATAAAGATATTTTAATTGTCGAGGGTGAGACTTCTCGTTCAGGCGTTGGTAATGACTTATTTAATGATGCCAATACTATTTCGCGTATCATTTGTCCTTCGAAAGATGCATTTTCATCTTTTTATGAAATCAAGGAAACTATACTTGAACATAGTAGAGGTAAGCTAATTTTACTTATGCTTGGTCCAACTGCAAAGCTATTAGCTGAAGATTTATCGCAGCTAGGACATCAAGCTATTGATTTAGGTCATATCGATTCAGAATATGAGTGGTTTAAGATGGGAGCAGTTTCTAAGGTGAAACTTTCTCATAAACATACGGCAGAACATAATTTTGACGAAGATATTACTTTAATAGAAGACAATAGTTACGAAAATCAAATTGTATCAAAAATTGGTACATCAGATAGACAGTACGCTTTGACAGTGACATTAACAGATGATATATGGGAGCTAGAACATTTATTACAAAGATGTCCTAATACTGATTTTCATATTGCTGCCCCAGTTTATTGTTCGGATAGACTTAAGCAGTTAGTAGGTTATCCAAATTATTACCTACATGAAGCTATTACTGAAGAGCAATTCGAAGTACTCCTATTAAATAGCGATATATATTTAGATATTAATCATGGTGAAGAAGTTTGGAATGTTGTTGATAGATGTATAACTGAGGGTAAAACTATATATGGAATCAGACGGGCAAGAAAAGATAATCAATATATTTCTTTTGAGCGAACCATGGATGATTTTGAATATTTGTGTGACACTATTAAACAAAATAGATAGTCAAGAAGAGTAATGGTTACTTGAATATTGAAATCAATTTTTTTGATTTTAAAATTAACGAAGTTGACGATATAAAGTTACTTATCTTGAAGAGAACAAATTGATAGAGAAAGAGAAATTCCATTGAAATTACTATATATTTTTGAAAAAAATATTATTCTTCGTAAAATATTGATAACATTTTCATTAATAATCATTTTTTTACTTGGTCGCTATGTTCCAATACCTGGTGTCTTGATTTCTGCTTATAAGGGACAAGACAATAACTTTGCGACGCTTTATTCAACAGTAACTGGTGGTAATTTGTCTCAGGTTGGGGTCTTTTCATTGGGTATTGGTCCTATGATGACCACAATGATTTTACTAAGACTATTTACGATTGGTAAATACTCTAGTGGAGTATCTCAAAAAGTTCAACAGTTTCGCCAAAATGTGGTGATGCTTGTCATAGCAACTATTCAAGGGCTAGCCATAGCCATATCTTTTCAATATCATAATGGTTTTTCTCTGACCAAATTATTACTCGCGACAATGATACTTGTGACTGGTGCATATATTATTTCCTGGATTGGTAATCTAAATGCGGAATACGGGTTTGGTGGAATGACTATTTTAGTGGTGGTAGGTATGCTTGTTGGGCAATTTAATAATATTCCTCTTATTTTTGAATTATTCCAAGATGGTTATCAACTTGCTATCATCTTATTTCTTTTGTGGACACTAGTAGCAATGTACTTAATGATAACTTTTGAACGTTCAGAATACCGTATACCAGTAATGCGTACTTCAATCCATAATCGTCTCGTTGATGATGCCTACATGCCAATAAAAGTAAATGCTTCGGGGGGGATGGCATTTATGTATGTTTATACCTTACTAATGTTCCCCCAGTATATTATTATTTTACTAAGAAGTATTTTCCCAACTAATCCAGATATCACATCATACAATGACTATTTTAGTTTATCTTCTATTCAGGGAGTGGTTATTTATATGATTTTAATGTTTGTTTTATCAGTTGCATTTACTTTTGTGAATATTGATCCGACTAAAATTTCTGAGGCAATGCGAGAAAGTGGTGATTTTATTCCTAATTATAGACCTGGTAAAGAAACACAAAGTTATTTATCGAAAATCTGTTATTTATTTGGAACTTTTAGTGGTTTTTTCATGGCTTTCTTAGGAGGGGGACCATTATTATTTGCTCTTGGAAATGATGATTTTAGGACAGTTTCATCTATGACAGGGATTTTTATGATGATCACAGGGATGTCATTTATGATATTGGATGAATTCCAAGTTATTCGTATTCGTAAACAATACACTTCTGTATTTGAAAATGAGGAGAATTAATGTTTCATTTTATTCCATCTTGGTATAATGAAAATCGTACCTGGTATGATAATAATTACTTGTGGTATTTCAAGCCGACTAATGTCGGTTTTGATGATACTATCAACCAAATGAAGATGTTTGATTATGCTGGAAAAGAGAGTAGATTAGTTGTCTTAAACTATATGCCCAATTTACGTTATTATTTACATCGCTATGACTTGTTAGAATCAGGTTATTATTCAGTTTTTGATGATATTCAAGAAATCGGAAATGTAAGACAGCAAATGATTGACTTCCGACAACTCAATTGGCCTGAAGGGGTAGACTTTACCTATACTCCGTTTATAGTTTTGGTAAAAAAGTCAGGAGATTTAATTGCTAAGGTTCAATTTGGTGAAGAAGGAAATTTAACGCATATTGATTATTTTGCAAATGAACAAATAGCTAAGAAATACCTCTTTGATGATAGAGGATTTCTATCTAGTATTCTCTATTATGATAATGGTGGTGAAGCCTATCAAGATTATTTAGCACCATCAGGGGAAAGGATCATGAGAGAATACCTAAGAGAAGGTGACCACCATGTTGAAATTAATCCTAAGAAAGCTATTCATTTTTTTAAGTTATCTTACTCCGACATTGACGAGTTGATTAGAGAGAAATATCTGACCTATCTCCATAAAGAAGTTAGTAAATCAGATACTATCATTGCTAGCTTTAATCAAGTTCATAACGCATTTATTGTTGGGAACACTAGTAAAGGAAATTTAATATTATCTGTTTTTTCAGAGAGGAATAATGCTCACAATGTATTGGAGGATTACTCTTCCTTATCTCGAGCAGACGCTATTATTTGTGATAGACTAGATATTGCTGCACAATTGAAAGAAAAAATAGATAAACCAGTTGTTCATGTTTCTCCCTTTGATACGCGTTTAGCTTTGGGAAAAAGTAATCAAGTTAGAGATTTAGAAATATATTTTGTCGTAGATAGACTTTCCCATAAAGAATTGCAAAAGTCTTTAACGTCCTTATATAAGGTTATGCTCAAAAATAATGATATAAAAGTAACATTTGTCAGCTACGAACGAGAATTTGAAAGTCGGCAATTGATGTATGACTACCTTAAAGAAGCAACAAAAGTTTTTGAACAGAAATTCTTTAGTTTATCAGGCGATGATGCCAATCAAGTTCTTATGCAACCTGATGAAGTAGAAAAGGAAAAAACACGCCTTTCTTTTATCCATCCTTTGTCAGAAACAGATATCATAAACCGGTTAGAGTATGTCCGTTTGATTATTGATATCTCGAAAATACCAGACTTATACACACAAATTGCAGGGATAAGTTCAGGTATCCCTCAGATAAATACAGTATTAACAGAATTTGTTGAACACAGGAAAAACGGTTACGTTATTGAAGAGATCCAAGAATTGGAAAAGGCAATTCCTTATTATTGTGAACAATTAACTAATTGGAACCGTTCTTTAATTTATTCTGTTGATAAAATCAATGACTATACAGGTGGTCAATTGGTAGAAAGAATTATAAATAGTTATTAAATAAATATGTCAAAAATAAAACTTACAATTCTTCAAGTTGGTGAAGAGAACTGGGCAACTAAAGAGAATATCCCTAATGATATGGAATGGCTCTTTATTAAACCAGATCAAATTTCTGACTTTGTAACTACAGAAAATAATTATCTTACATCGTCAAAGTTATTACAAAAACTACCTCGAAAAATATCTGCTCTTTTGTTGACAGAGCAAACTTATGGACCAGAGTTATCTAGTTTATCGTCATTCTTTGAGGTTTATGAAGTATTTTATCCTAAAGATAAACATGCTACGGGGATAACAGAAGAGTTTTTACGCTCGAAAATGGCCCAACGATATGATAGTAGCTCTCCAGCTCAGCTAATTCGTCAATTTTATAAAGGGCTTTTTATAGGACAATACGGAGAGAAACTTCAAGTTTCACAAATACAAATTAGAAATGATTTTGAAGGTGTAGTAAACTATCAGGGAAATAACTATCTTGAATTAGAAGGGCAATTTGGTGAGGACTATAGTTTTTTGCTTAATTTTGCTTACAATATTCCATTTTCATCGGATTTTTATAATGAGTTATTTTTAGAACACATTATAGAGGGTGATATAGATATTCGATTGGTTATCTCGTTGATTGTTGATGGCTCTGTTGATGATATTGCTAAAGAGTGGTACTTTGAGAAGGAAGACCTAAATCAACTTATTTCTTTAGAGTCCGATATTAGTGGTAGCCTTGCAGTTAAACTTTTTGCTAAGGGAAAGGGTATCATTAAGTTAGGTCCATTGCACCGTCGTAATGGTAGAGGAGGATTGGGCACATTTCTACTAGGAGGAGAACGTCACATAGATGCTATAGGTCATGAATTTATGACTTATTTTGATCCAGTAGATTTCAAACCACCTCTAACTGTTTATTTTTCGGGATTTCGTTCAGCTGAAGGCTTTGAGGGATTCTGGATGATGAAGAGTATGAAGACACCATTCATGTTAATTTGTGATCCACGATTACAAGGTGGTGCCTTTTATATAGGAAGCAAAGAATATGAACAAAAAATAGTTGACGCTATTCAAGAAAAACTGGCCTTTTTAAATTTTAGTTCTGATCAGTTAATTTTATCCGGACTTTCAATGGGGACTTATGGTGCTACTTACCATGGAGCTAAGCTAAATCCTCATGCTATTATTATTGGTAAACCAATATTTAATTTAGGAACAGTTGCTCAACGTGAAAGATTAGAGAGACCAGATGGATTTGCTACTTCATTAGATATTCAACTACTCAATCAAGGTGATTTGACCAGAGCCTCTTCTGAGAAGTTAAATAACCATTTTTGGAAATCCATAGAAGAAGGAGATTTTTCAAATACGACTTTTGCCTTAGCCTATATGAAAAACGATGACTATGATGCGACTGCCTTTTCTGATTTATTGCAATATTTTAGAGGAAAGAAGCATAAGATATTAGGCAGAGGTTGGGATGGCCGACATGGTGATTGTTCTGCAGAAGTTGGTGCATGGTTTACAAGTCAGTATAGGCGAATGCTATCTAATGATTTTGGAAGGAAGGAAGAATGAGTACGATAAGCTATATTTATTGGGATGATTTTTCAAGATTTTCTTATAATTTTGGAACAAAATTACAATTTTTGGGAAAATCAGTATGCTTTGAAAATCCATTAGCTCCTTCTAGCACAAACTTGTATACATGGAGCTCCCAGACTAATTATCAGTCAAAAAGAATTTCTCCTAACTTACCTTTATTAAGAAAGGGAACTCGTTATAGCTTGTCATTAAATGCAGAACTCGATTTAGTTGGCTCTCTTTTTGTTCGCATTGAATTTTACAATCGCTTTAATGAGTCTGTTGGTTTTGAACTATTAAAAAAAGATAGTATTATTTTTATCTATCCTAAAGAGGCTTATACCTATACCATTAGTTTGATTAATGCAGGTTGTAGCGATTTTACTTTTCATTATTTAAAACTTGAGGAAGTTACAGATAGCGTTATTCAGGAGAAAAATCTATCGACAGAGTTTACTATTGAAGAACATCAAGACGTTTTAAATCTTCTTTTGGTCGAGAAAAAAGATAGTGTATATATTAATAAAATAGAAAGCATTTCTCAATTGCAACAGAAAGTCGAGTTGGTCAGCAATCCCTCATTAAATTCTGATAGTTTGATATTACCTGAGTTGGAAAAGGGGTTAGAAGATGCATTAAAAGTTTTTCCTAACATTAAGATTAATGTCATTGCATATGGAACACAAGGTAATTTTGCTGCTTTATATTATGCTAAAAAATTTTCCAGAATAACTGCCTATATTAATGATTGTTTTGCTCCTTTCGGAATTTTACTTAAATCCTTACCACACTTGACTGCCAAACAACAAATATTTCTTAGAGAAGTCTGGGATACGAGAGAGATGTCTCCAAATGTAAAACACTATGGATTGGTTTCAGAAAATTCCTCTTTAAATTTAGTATCAATGATCTTATCTGGTAGTGAACATCTACCTTACCTCACACTTTTAAAAAAGCAGGACGACAATTATGACAGCCTTTAATAGTTTATTTTCGTTAGATAAGAAACGTTTAAAAAAACTTCAGCGTACTTTAAATACTATCAATAGTTTAAAGGACCAAATGGCAACACTATCAAATGAGGAGTTGCAAGCTAAGACAACTGAATTTAGAAAACGTTTAGTTAATGGGGAAACACTAGATGATATTTGTGCTGAAGCTTTTGCTGTTGTTAGGGAAGCTGATAAGCGCGTATTAGGTCTATTTCCGTATGATGTACAGGTAATCGGTGGTCTTGTTCTGCACCAAGGAAATACTGCTGAGATGAAAACTGGTGAAGGAAAAACATTAACTGCCACTATGCCTTTGTATCTCAATGCTTTAGAAGGGAAGGGGGCAATGTTGCTGACTAATAATTCCTACCTTGCTATTCGAGATGCGGAAGAAATGGGAAAAGTATATCGTTTTTTAGGATTGAGTGTCGGTGTGGGAGTTTCTGATAATGAGGAAGAGGAGAGAGATGCTGCGACTAAGCGAGCTGTTTATAGTTCGGATATTGTCTATAGCACAAGTAGTGCACTAGGCTTTGATTATTTAATTGATAACCTAGCTTCATCTAAATCTCAAAAATATATGCCCAAGTTACATTATGCTATTGTAGATGAAGCTGACGCAGTTCTTTTAGATATGGCCCAGACTCCTTTGGTTATTTCAGGTTCACCCCGAGTACAATCTAATCTCTATAAAATAGCAGATGAATTAATTCTTAGTTTTGAAGAACAAGTTGATTATTATTTTGACAAAGAGCGTCAGGAAGTGTGGATAAAAAACCAGGGTGTTCGTGAAGCTGAGAGATATTTTAGAATCCCTCATTTTTATAAACAGTCTAATCGAGAACTTGTGCGACATTTGAACTTATCTTTAAAAGCACATAAATTATTTGAACGAGGAAAAGATTATGTGGTTGACGATGGTGAAATCAAGTTGTTAGATGCGACTAATGGCCGTGTTTTAGAAGGTACTAAACTTCAAGGAGGTGTTCATCAAGCTATTGAGCAAAAAGAGCATCTTAATGTCACACCAGAGTCTCGAGCAATGGCTTCCATTACCTATCAAAATCTTTTTAGAATGTTTACTAAATTAGCTGGAATGACAGGAACTGGAAAAACTGCTGAAAAAGAGTTTATTGAGGTCTATGATATGGAAGTGGTTAGAATTCCAACTAATTCTCCTGTTAGACGAATTGACTATCCTGATAAGATTTATACAACCTTACCAGAGAAAATCCATGCAACTATTGAATTTGTTAAACAGGTTCATGATACAGGACAACCAATCCTACTAGTTGCTGGTTCTGTGAGAATGTCAGAGCTATTCTCAGAATTATTATTACTAAGTGGTATCCCTCATAGCCTGTTAAATGCTCAAAGTGCGGTTAAGGAAGCGCAGATGATTGCAGAAGCAGGGCAAAAAGGAGCGGTCACTGTTGCAACGAATATGGCTGGTCGTGGTACAGATATTAAGTTAGGTAAGGGAGTATCAGAATTAGGTGGTCTTGCGGTTATTGGAACGGAGAGAATGAAGAGTCAAAGAATGGACTTACAATTAAGGGGACGTTCGGGTCGACAAGGGGATATTGGTTTTAGTCAATTTTTTGTATCATTTGAAGATGATCTAATGATAGAATCAGGTCCTAAATGGGCGCAAGATTACTTTAGGAAAAATCGTGACAAAGTTAATCCAGAAAAACCTAAAGCTTTAGGTCAGAGAAGATTCCAGAAGTTATTCCAGCAAACTCAGGAAGCTAGTGACGGTAAGGGAGAGTCTGCACGTAGTCAAACGATAGAGTTTGATTCGAGTGTACAGCTTCAGCGAGAGTATGTTTATCGTGAGAGAAATGCTTTGATCAATGGAGAAAGTGGACATTTTAGTCCAAGACAGATTATTGATACAGTGATTTCTTCCTTCATTGCTTATTTAGATGGCGAAGTAGAAAAAGAAGAACTCATTTTTGAAGTAAATCGTTTTATATTTGATAATATGTCTTACAATCTTCAAGGGATTTCTAAAGAGATGTCACTTGAAGAAATTAAAAACTATTTATTCAAAATAGCCGATGAGATTCTTCGAGAAAAGCATAATTTGCTTGGTGATAGTTTTGGTGACTTTGAACGTACTGCTGCTTTAAAAGCGATTGATGAAGCTTGGATTGAAGAAGTAGATTATCTACAACAATTACGTACTGTGGCAACAGCTCGTCAAACGGCACAGCGTAACCCGGTTTTCGAATATCATAAAGAAGCATATAAATCCTACAATATCATGAAAAAAGAAATTCGTGAACAAACTTTTAGAAATCTACTTTTGAGTGAAGTATCCTTCAATGAGAATGGAGATCTTCAAATTTATTTTATATAAGAGATGAAAGATAATGACAGTTTATAATATAAACCATGGAATTGGTTGGGCAAGTAGCGGTGTTGAGTACGCTCAAGCATACCGAGGTTCTGTTTTGAGAAAACTTGGAATTGATGCTAAGTTTATTTTTACAGATTTTTTTTCAGCTGATAATATTATTAGCCTCACGCGAAATATAGGTTTTCAGGATAAAGAAATTATTTGGTTATATAATTTCTTTTCAGATATTGAGCTTGCACCGACAACTTTTAGTATAGAAGATTTGCAAAAACAATATCTTGGAAAACTTGTTCGAAAAGAAGATAGAGGTCGGGTAATCAAGTTTTTCTACGAAGATGAAAATATCTATTTAACAGTTTACCTTGATAACTTTAACAAGGATAAAGTGCATCGTGTAGAAATCGTTTCAAATAACAACCTTATCAGAAAAGATTATTATAGTTATACACGTACTTTCTCAGAGTATTACTATCCTAAAGATGGTGTAGCTCACCTTTATCAACGTAGATTCTACAATGAAGATGAAAGTACAGCCTTTTTGGAGATGGTAGAAAATAGCTCAAGTCGTTTTATTATCAATGGCAGACTTTTACCATCCAAAGTAGCTTTTTTTGATTATTTTTTGGAATCAATGACTTTCACTTCAAAAGATATTATTCTTTTGGATAGAGGAACTGATACCGCTCAGAGTCTTTTGCGCCATGGTAAACCCGCTAAGCTAGGGACTGTTGTTCATGCGGAACATTTTAGTGAGAATGCTGTGACTGCTGACACTATTTTATGGAATAACTATTACGATTATCAGTTTACTAACGCTAATAGATTTGATTTTTTTATTACCTCCACTGATAAACAAACAGAACTTTTGGAACAACAATTTAAACAATTTACAAATCATAATCCTAGAATTATAACTATCCCGGTAGGCTCAATTGACAATCTTAAAATGCCAATGGATAATCGCCGTCCATACTCTATTTTGACAGCTTCACGTCTAGCTAGTGAAAAACATGTAGATTGGTTAGTACGTGCAGTTATTAGGATAAGAGAAATTCTTCCTGAAGTGACATTTGATATCTATGGATCAGGTGGAGAAGAAGAAAAAATTAGAAGTATTATAAATGCAGCCAATGCAACGGAATACATTCGATTGATGGGACATAAAAATCTCTCGAATGTTTATCAAAATTATGAGTTATATTTGACAGCTTCTAAAAGTGAGGGGTTTGGCTTAACTTTACTTGAAGCTATTGGCGCAGGACTTCCTTTGATTGGGTTTGATGTTCGTTATGGTAATCAAACTTTTATCAAAGACGGAGAAAATGGTTATCTAATTCCTCGATTTGATATGGATGATGAGGAAGCTATTGTAGAAGCTTTTAAAGAGAAAGTGTTACAATTATTCCAACAGGGTCAAAAGGCTTTACGAGAAGCTTCTTACGCCATTGCCGAAGGATTCTTAACAAGTGAAGTAGAAGGAAAATGGTATAACTTAGTTAAGGAGTTGGTACAAGATGATTAACTTATTTGATAGTTACACTCAATCAAGTTGGGATTTACATTTTTCCTTGATAAAATCAGGTTATATTAACCCTACTATAGCTTTGAATGATGATGGTTTTTTACCAGACGACGTAACATCACCCTATTTATATTACACTGGTTTTGCAAAGATAGATGCTGGCCGCCCGCTTTACTACAATGAACTTAGAGTTCCTGATACATGGGAAATTATTGGTTTTAGTAGTGGTGCTGATATTGTTGACTTAGGTGTCAAAAAGGGCAGGATTATTTATGCAAACCCAAATCATAAGCGTCTAATAAAAGAGGTAGACTGGTTTGATGAGCAAGGTAGAGTCATTTTAAAAGATCGCTTTAATAAGTTTGGGTTCTGTTTTGCACAAACCTTTTATAACGCGGATAGTCAAGCGATTCAGACGTCATATTATAATAAGGATGGGCAAGAGGTTATATCAGAGAACCATATGACAGGGGATTATATTTTAAATGATAATAATCAGTTTAAGGTTTTTAGATCTAAAGTTGAATTTGTCATAAATTACCTTCAAGAAGCAAAATTTAACTTAGATAGAATCTTCTATAATTCTCTGTCAACACCATTTTTAGTAAGCTTTTACCTTAATCGTCTAGAGAGTAAAGATGTTCTCTTTTGGCAGGAGCCTCTCGTAGATGATATTCCAGGAAATATGCGCTTATTATTGAACAATCCTTCCCCAAACACTAAAATTGTAATTCAAAGTTATGAAGCTTATGCTAATGCTATGAGGTTATTAACTGACGAAGAACAAAAACAAGTTAGCTTTTTAGGATTTATGTATCCTCTTAAAGAGACAGAAAAATTACATAACCAAGCTCTTATTTTGACGAATTCTGATCAAATCGAAGCATTAGAAAGTTTAGTGACTTCTCTTCCTAATTTGACTTTTAACATAGGTGCTTTGACCGAGATGTCTAGCGATCTCATGAATTTTGGCAAATATGATAATGTTGTACTCTACCCAAATATCACAACAAATCAAATACAATATTTATCAAATATTTGTGCTTTTTATCTTGATATTAATCATCATAATGAGATATTATCAGCAGTTCGCTCTGCTTTTGAACATCAACAGTTAATTTTTGCTTTCGAAGAGACTAGTCATCAAATTCGTTTTGTATCACCTAAAAATATTTTTCCAAAAAAAGATATTTTTACATTTATTTCGCACTTGCAGCCACTAATTGGCAATAAATGTAATATAGAAAAAGCATTAAAACAGCAGCTTGAAGATTGTCATGTTTCAAGCTCTACTCAGTATCAATCTGTAATTAATTAAGGGGAAAATTTTGAAAAAAAAGAATTTACTTCAGGAGAGTATTAATAAACGTCTATCTGAAGAGCGATATCAAATTCCTAAAGAAAAAAGAGAGAAAAAACGATTTGACATGCAGCTTATTCTGATTATTTCTATTTTAATAGGGTTAATCATGTCTATTATAGGAATTATTCGATTTTTCTTAACTTACAGTAGTTAAGTTACTATCCTTTATTTTGTAGAAAAATTGATAAATAAATGGTATTGTAACTCTATCACTAAATTTATATACTAGAGGAAATAATGTCACGCAGTCAAAAAGTTATTTTAACTAATATGTGTCTTATTGAAGATAATAAAGGACGTATTGTGATGCAAATCCGTGATCCTAAACGTTATTCTTGGTCAGGAGCTGCTCTACCAGGCGGCCATATTGAAGAAGGAGAAAGCTTGTATGATGCTCTCGTTCGAGAAGTTCGCGAGGAGACAGGCTTAACAATAAGTAATCCCAAATTAGTTGGTATGAAGCATTGGTACACAGATGAAGGCATCCGTTATTTGGTATTCCTTTATAAAACATATGATTTTTCAGGTGAATTACAATCGTCAGATGAAGGTGATGTTATATGGATTGAACGTTCACAACTTGATAAGATTGAACTAGCATATGATATGCTTAACCTTTTGAGAGTATTTGACGAAGATGACATCTCAGAGATGTTTTATAGTAAGCGACTTGAAGATGGTTTTATAAGAAAATTTTATTAAACAAAAAAGAACTAGGAATGTAACCTAGTTCTTTTTAGATGTCTTTATTTAACTCCAGACATTAGTTTTTCAATGCGTGGAACATAAAATAAGAGGATAAATCCAAATACAACTGTTATACCACCAACAACACCATAATAAAGAATTTGAGTATCAGGTGTGTACAATTTAACGATTTGAGCGTTAATAGCTTGTGCTGCAGCATTACTTAAGAACCAGATGCTCATCATTTGAGCTTGGAATGCTTTAGGTGCGAGCTTACTAGTTGCTGATAATCCAACTGGTGAGATTAGCATTTCCCCAACGATGACAATAGCCCAACTCATTGTTAACCAAAGAGGGCTTACTTTAGCGTTAACTCCAAAGAGTAAACCTGGTAGCATCATCCATAAGAATGAAGCTCCAGCAAAGAAAAGTCCATACGCAAATTTTTTAGGTGATGAAGGTTGCTTACTTCCCCATTTAGCCCATAACCAAGCAAAGAATGGTACATAAAGCATAATGAAGAGAGGGTTCATACTTTGGAAATAACTTGATGGGAAATTAATATGATGCCCAAAGAAGTTAAGGTAAAGTTTTGTTTGTTCATCTGCAAATAAGGCTAAGACAACTGAACCTTGTTCTTCAATTGACCAAAATAGAATTGAGGCGATAAAGAGAGGGATATATGCCCACACTCGAGAACGCTCAACAGAAGAAATCTTTTTACTACTTAAAATCTTGATAAAATAAATAATTGGGATGGCGATTGCAATAATACTAAAAATATCGATAAT
Organism: Streptococcus agalactiae; assembly: GCF_949788565.1. Taxonomy (NCBI): domain Bacteria; kingdom Bacillati; phylum Bacillota; class Bacilli; order Lactobacillales; family Streptococcaceae; genus Streptococcus; species Streptococcus agalactiae. Next base: position 1,385,394 of record NZ_OX460931.1, on the reverse strand, counting down.
TACTTCAATTGTTAGCATATGCATCAAGTGAAGTAGAATAAGTACAATAACAATACCAATAAGGATAAGCCCAACTTTTTTATATAGAGAGGACTTTTCTTCAGGACTTAAAGGATCGTTTGGTCTGAGACTCTCTTCAGTCAAATATTTTTTTCCATCTAAGGTATATTGGAGGAGACCAAAGAACATACCAATAGCGGCAAGTGAGAAACCAAGATGGAAATTTACTTCTTGTCCGAGGTACCCCACTACAATGGGTGAAATAAAAGCACCAAGGTTAATACCAAAAACAAAGATACTAAAACCAGCATCACGACGAGAATCATTTTCTCCGTATAAATTACCAACCATCTCTGATACATTTGGTTTTAATAGTCCAGTACCAAGGATAATTAGAGCAATCGAAATGAATAGAGCTGTTTGACCAAATGGCGTAGCTAGAGCAATATGACCTAGCATGATTAGAATACCACCATACAGAACAGTTTTACGACTACCTAGAATACGGTCGCTGACAAAACCACCAATTACTGATGAGAGATAAACCAGTGAACCATAGACAGCCATGATTGATGCAGCGACAGTCTTGTCCATACCAAGGCCACCTTGAGAAACACTATAGTACATATAGTACAGCAAAATAGCACGCATACCATAGTATGAGAACCTTTCCCACATTTCAGTAAAGAAAAGAGTGGACAATCCACGAGGATGTCCAAAGAATGATTTTGTTTTTTCCATGAAAAACGCTCCTTTTGTAGATAACACTATTAATAATATAGTAAATAGAAGCAACTGTCAAATTACTTAGCCCTATCAAGTTATTTTTTTGTAGAGGTTAACACCCTTGGTAAACCAAGTTTTTTAACTATCTAGCTTAGAAAAAGGCTTGAATTCAATAGAACCCAAGCCTTTTTTAGAAAAGAAACCACAGTGAAATAAAAATATCGTGTCTTTAAATTATCTGAAGATTATTTTACAGACCCACCTGTAATACCTTCAACATAGTATTTTTGCATGAACATGAAAAGTATTGTGATTGGAATTGCAATAATAACAGATCCTGCTGTGAATGACATGAACCACTGGTTGATGGTATCTTGTTGCAACATTGAAAAGAGACCAATAGCGACTGTGTACTTGCTCGTAGCATCACCTAAAATAACTTTTGCAAAGATGAAGTCCATCCAAGGCCCCATAAAAGCGATTAATGCAGTATAAACGATAATGGGTTTTGACAATGGTAGGGTGATTTTAAGGAAAATATCCAAACGGGTCGCCCCATCAATCATAGCAGACTCATCCAAAGAGTATGGAATAGTATCAAAGAAACCTTTTGCGATGTAGAAGGTTAATGCTGCTCCTGCAGAATAGACAAATATTAAAGCGGTTAATGTTTGGTCTAGATTTAGAGCTTTTAGGATGTAGTAAACTGCAATCATTGACATGAACCCAGGAAACATATTCAAGACTAAAGCTAGTTTTAGGAAACCATTACGGTGTTTGAATTTGATTCTGCTGAGAGAATAAGCCATTGCTACAGTGATTAAAGTTGATAGTATACAAGTACATGTAGCGACAAATAATGTATTTAAGAACCATTGACCAAATGGGAATGTGTTTTGGGTGAAGAGTTTAGCGTAGTTGTCTAATGTCCAAGTTTTAGGAATAAAGTAGTTGACAAAGGCACTTCCTTCACCACGGAAGCTTGTGAGAACGACCCAAACAATGGGAAAGAGCCACATAATTGATAGTACTATCAATAAAATATAAACAAAAGTAAGGTTAAGACGTTTTTTCTTATTCATTATTTAGCTGCCCCTTCCTTGTAAGAATTTGTTCTTGTGTAAGCTAGTAAACTAAATACTGCTGAAAGAATAAAGATTAAGATACCAACAACAGATGCTAAGTTATAATCTGCAGCAGTTACTGTCAAATTGTATAGCCAAGTGACAAGTAAATCGGTGCTACCTGCTTGGTAGTATGTTGAGTTTGTTGGTCCACCTTGAGTGAGTAGGTAGATAACGTTGAAGTTGTTAATATTTCCGATAAATTGTTGAATTAAAGTAGGAGTCATAATCAACAAAATTTGTGGGAAAGTAATTGATTGAAAGACTTGGAACTTATTTGCCCCATCAATTTCAGCAGCTTCAATTTGTTCTGCAGGTAAATTCATGATGATACCAGTAGCAACAAGCATTGTTACAGGAATACCAACCCACATATTAACAAAGATGATTGAGAATTTCGCCCAGACCGGATCAGAAAGGAATGGAAGGGGATGTGCTGAAGAAATAAGTCCCCATTTTATTAACAAGGCGTTAACCGGTCCAGCGTCACTTAAGAGGTTTCTCATGATTAAGAGAGAGATAAATTGAGGGACAGCCATGGTAATAACAAAAATAGTACGCCACATCTTTTTGAATTTCAAACCTTTTGTATTAATTAGTAAGGCAAGAATAATACCAAAGAAGAAATTCGTTACAGTAGCGAAAACAGCCCAAATTAATGTCCAAGATAGAACAGGGAAGAAAGTACTGGCCATACGCCCGCTAAAGATATTACCGAAGTTAGCAAAACCAACCCAGTCAAATAAACTTTTTGGCGGTAAGTGGTTATGATCATAGTTAGTAAATGCCAAACAAATCATATAAACTAACGGAAGGATTGTAAATAGAAGCACCCCTATTAAAGGAATAGACATTAAAGTCATATGGAAGCGTCCATCTGTCAAGCTTTTAATATCTTTTTTGAAGGATGGAATTTCTCTTCCTTCTTCTTTCAAGGTCAATAAATGTGCTGCGCTTTTAATGTTTGACCAGTAAATATAGGCAAATACGCAACAGAAGATAAGCGAAGCTAATCCAAAAATTAGCATTAACATAGAGTTATCACCTTGTGTCGCAACTTGGATTTTAATACCATCCACAGTTTTAGTTGTCATACCTTGTTCTTGGGTCCCTAAGGAAATAAGACCTTTTACAGCTGGGATAACTTGGTAAACAAAGGTAATTAAAAACAGAATTTCACTGATTAAAAATAAAAGTCCCTTGACAATTTGTTTATTTTTGAGGTTAGCAAGTCCCATAATTAAGAATGATAGTTTAGTTGCTAAATCACCTTTTTGAAAGACCTCTTTTAGGGACATACCATCAAGTGAGATCAGTTTTTTATTCATAATGGTCTCCTTTAATTGTTATTTTACAAAATAAGAGATGGGAAGCACTCTCAATTGAAAGGAAGAGTACTCACCTCATCTCATTACTCTAGACGTACTATTTTGTTTTAGCGATGTCTTTATCGAATTGTTTTAGACGTTTAAGGTAATCGCTAGATTTGATTTTACCACTGTAAGTATCGCTAAGAATAGCAGCACTTTCTGTCCAGAATGTTGACATTTGACTCAACTTAGGCATAACCGTTGTATATTTATCTGAGCTACCCATTTCGATAACTGCTTTTGCAAGTTCATCTTTTTGGACGCTATCAGAAGATTGAATTGATGAGTTAGCAGGAACGATATGACGTTTTTCGAATTGAATTTTTTGACTTTCAGCATTAGTTAGATATGCAGCGAGTTTGTAGCTAGCTGAGATTCGTTTAGTGTTTGAACCAGCAGGTGCTTGGTTAACGGCATAAAGTTTAACGCCCAAGAATGCTTTTTGTTGAACTTCTTTGTCACCGATTTTCATTGTTGGGTAAACAGCAACACCGATTTTATCTTCACCGACAGCTTTTTTAGCAGCGTCGTAATCCCATGGTCCACTTTCAAAAGCATGAACAGAACCATCGCCAAATTTAGACATTGTATTTTCAGCTGTCAAGTTGACAAAACCATCATTTTTCTTTTGATCTGCAATCCATTTAAGGACAGAAACACCTGCTTCATTACCCCAGTTAGTGCCTTTAGCATCTTCACCAGATTTACCAAATAAAGTGTCGCCTACAGAAAGGAAAAGAGGACCTGTTACATATGAGTTAGCTGCTTTAAGCTGTTGACCGAATTTCCCTTTGCTTGTAATTGTTTCGTATGATTTAACGTCGTCAGCAGTTAACTTTGTTTTATTATAATAAAGAACTTGAGATTCAATACCAAATGGGAATGCATAAGTTTTCCCTTTATATTGTGCACCAGTAAGTGATTGTTTAGTGTCGTTTTTAGCAATTTCTTTTGAGTATTGCTCTGGAATTTCTTGGATAACACCAGATTCTACTAATTGACCAAGTTGGTCATGTGGAAGTGAGAATACATCGGCTGCCTTGCTTGGGTCTTTTTTAACGTTTTCTTGAGCTTTGGAGTCATTAGACTCAATCATTTTTACAGTAACGCCTTTGTTTTCCTTCTCGAATTTTTTAACAATTGCTTTATAAGACGCTTTTGAATCTGTTGGGACCCAAAGTTTGATAGTTGTTTTTGAAGCAGCATCAACTGAGTTAGAGTGAGTAGCAGCAATTGCTCCTCCTGCAACTACTGAAAGAGCAGCAGTACTAACAAGTAATTTTTTCCAAGTATTTTTTTCCATTTTGGTTCTCCTCCTAGAGAATATTTTAATTACACCTATATTATGCAACCGTTTGCAAAAAAAGTCAAGTCTTTTTTTAAAAAAAATAAGAAAAATAAAAAAATAATATCAATTAATACTAAATGAGAAGATTATTTTAGTGAGAGTATTACATTTGTAGAGAAGGCAAACGTTTGTTTTTTTCTTAGATTAGAGTATAATAGGTAAAGGACTATACCAAAAGGTATAAAATGATTAGAATGAAGAGGTCGTAGGATGGTAACTATAAAAGATGTTGCTGCCAAAGCTGGTGTTAATCCATCGACAGTAAGTCGTGTACTAAAAGATAATGCATCTATTTCAAGTAAGACGAAAGAGCGCGTGAAAAAAGCTATGGAAGAGCTGGGCTATGTTCCTAATGTTGCAGCACAAATGTTGGCTAGTGGTTTAACGCAAAATATTGGAGTTATTTTTCCTCCACTTGTTTTACCAGACCGCTTAAGTGAACCCTTTTTCATGGAGATTCTTTCTACGTTAACTAATGAAGCAAAAGAGCATGGATTTACAGTTTCTATTGCAACAAGTATGTCTTCTGAGGAGTTGTTAGAACAAGTAAAATTAATGCATCTACAAAAACGAGTGGATGGTTTTATTGTTCTCTATTCGGATCAAAAAGATCCTATCAGAGAGTATTTATTAAAATATAAACTGCCCTTTGTGGTTGTTGGTGCTGCTAATGGCTATGAAAATGAGATTACTTATATTGATAATGACAATCAACTGATGGGGAAATCTGCTATTGATTATCTCTATAAAAAAGGACATAAAAGCATCCAGTTTGTTACAGATGATTTAAATTCAGAAGTATCAGAAGAACGCTATTTAGGGTATTTTAAAGGTGCTAGAAAGTTAGGTTTAAACCAAAAGCCAGCTCTTTTATTTGACAGAGGCAATCCGCAGGTTTTAGAGGAATTTATAAATAGAGTCAAAGAAGAAGAGACAACTGCTTTAATTGTTATTGGTGATACTGTCTCTGTTAGAGTAATGCAATTTCTTTCTTTCTATAAATTAAAAGTTCCAGATGACATTTCTATCATGACCTTTAATAATTCTCTCTTCTCACATCTGATTCATCCTTACCTAAGCACATTTGATATTAATGTTAATAATCTAGGAAGGACAAGCGTTCGTCGTCTGATTGATATTATTAAATCTCCAGACAAAGTCTTTAGTGAGACTATTATTGTGCCTTTTACTTTAGAAGAGCGTGAAAGTGTCCGAGATATTTCTAAAAAATAATAATTAAGCTATGATATAAAGACTTCTATCAATTTTCGATAGAAGTTTTTTAAAATTATGCTTGACTTATGCAATCGCTTGCGTTAAGATGGAGAAGTAAAGTAAGTAATCGAAAAGGAGAATCAATATGAAAAAACGTGCAAGTGGTGTCTTAATGCACATCACTTCTCTACCAGGTGATTTAGGTATTGGAACATTTGGACGAGAAGCCTACGCTTTTGTTGATTTTTTGGTCGAAACTGATCAAAAATTTTGGCAAATTCTACCCTTAACAACAACAAGCTTCGGGGACTCTCCTTACCAGTCTTTTTCTGCAGTAGCTGGTAATACACATTTAATTGATTTTGATTTGCTAACGCTTGAAGGTTTTATTTCGAAAGATGACTACCAAAATATTAGTTTTGGACAGGATCCAGAAGTTGTTGATTATGCTGGTCTGTTTGAAAAACGCCGTCCAGTTTTAGAAAAAGCAGTTAAAAACTTCTTGCAAGAAGAGAGAGCAACGAGAATGCTATCTGATTTCTTGCAAGAAGAAAAATGGGTAACTGATTTTGCTGAATTTATGGCGATCAAAGAACATTTTGGTAATAAGGCGCTTCAAGAATGGGATGACAAGGCTATTATACGCCGCGAAGAAGAAGCCTTAGCAGGATATCGTCAAAAGCTTAGTGAAGTGATAAAATATCATGAAGTAACGCAATATTTCTTTTACAAACAATGGTTTGAGTTAAAAGAATATGCTAATGATAAAGGGATTCAGATTATCGGTGATATGCCAATCTACGTTTCTGCCGATAGTGTAGAAGTTTGGACAATGCCTGAACTGTTTAAATTAGATCGCGACAAACAACCACTTGCTATTGCTGGTGTACCAGCGGATGATTTTTCTGACGATGGTCAGCTTTGGGGCAATCCTATTTACAATTGGGATTACCACAAAGAGTCAGATTTTGACTGGTGGATTTATCGTATTCAATCTGGTGTTAAGATGTATGACTATTTGCGTATTGATCATTTTAAAGGTTTTTCAGATTATTGGGAAATTCGAGGAGATTATCAAACAGCTAATGATGGCTCATGGCAACCAGCTCCCGGTCCAGAATTATTTGCAACTATCAAAGAAAAATTAGGTGATTTACCTATTATTGCTGAGAATTTAGGCTATATTGATGAGAGAGCAGAGAGATTACTGGCTGGAACAGGGTTCCCAGGTATGAAAATCATGGAATTCGGTTTTTATGATACAACAGGAAATAGTATTGATATTCCTCATAACTACACAGAAAATACAATTGCATATGCTGGAACTCATGATAACGAAGTTATTAATGGCTGGTTTGAAAATCTTACAGTCGAACAGAAAGCTTATGCAGAAAATTACATGCGTCGTTTGCCAAATGAGCCCATTACTGAGACTGTACTACGTACCTTGTATGCAACCGTTAGTCAAACAACGATTACATGTATGCAAGATCTACTAGATAAACCTGCAGATAGCCGTATGAACATGCCAAATACCGTTGGAGGTAACTGGCAATGGCGTATGAGAAAAGAAGACTTAACAGAAAATCGCAAAGCATTCTTAAAAGAGATTACAACTATTTATAATAGAGGGAATAAATAAGGAATATTATCATGACAAGAAATTTTACAACTTACGTTGGACAACAAGGAAAAGTATTATCAGAATTAACAAATGAAGAGATTTACGTTGAATTGTTAAATTTTGTAAAAGAAGAAGCTGCCGCTAAATCAAAAAATAGCTCTCAACGTAAGGTATACTATATTTCAGCTGAGTTTCTAATTGGTAAATTACTTTCAAATAATTTGATTAACTTAGGGATTTATAAAGATGTCAAAAAAGAGTTAGAACTTGTAGGTAAATCAATTGCTGAAATAGAAGATGTAGAGCCAGAACCATCACTTGGTAATGGTGGTTTAGGGCGTTTAGCATCATGTTTTATTGACTCGATTTCTTCTTTAGGTATTAATGGAGAAGGTGTTGGTTTAAACTATCACTGTGGGCTTTTCAAACAAGTATTTCGCAACAATCAACAAGAAGCAGAAGCTAACTACTGGATTGAGAATAATTCTTGGTTAGTACCAACAGATATTTCTTATGATGTTCCTTTCCGTGACTTTACTTTAAAATCACGCCTAGATAGAATTGATGTATTAGGTTATAAGAAAGATACTAAAAATTATTTGAACCTTTTTGATATTGATGGACTTGATTATAACCTTATTGAAAAAGGTATCACTTTTGATAAGACAGAAATCAAGAAGAATTTAACCTTGTTCTTGTATCCAGATGATTCAGATAAAAATGGAGAATTATTACGTATCTATCAGCAATATTTCATGGTCTCAAATGCTGCTCAATTATTAATTGATGAAGCGATTGAGCGTGGTTCAAACCTTCATGATTTAGCTGAATATGCTTATGTTCAAATTAATGACACTCACCCATCTATGGTCATCCCTGAGTTAATTCGTTTATTGACAGAAAAGCATGGTTTTGAATTTGACGAAGCTGTGTCAGTTGTTCGCAATATGGTTGGCTATACAAACCATACCATTCTTGCAGAAGCTCTTGAAAAATGGCCTTTAGAGTATCTTAATGAAGTAGTACCGCACCTAGTAACAATCATTAAAAAATTAGATCAAATGATTCGTGAAGAGCAAACAAATCCAGAGGTTCAAATTATTGATGAAGCTGGACGTGTTCACATGGCGCATATGGATATCCACTTCTCAACAAGCGTTAATGGTGTAGCAGCATTGCATACAGAAATCCTTAAAAATAGTGAATTAAAGGTTTTCTATGATATTTACCCAGATAAGTTTAACAATAAGACAAACGGTATTACATTCCGTCGCTGGTTGGAGTTTGCTAACCAAGATTTAGCAGATTACTTGAAAGAACTAATTGGGGATAGCTATCTTACTGATGCGACTCAGCTCGAAAAATTGTTAACTTATGCTGATAGCAATGAAGTTCACGATAAATTAGCTGCTATTAAATTTAAAAACAAACTGGCTCTTAAACGTTACCTTAAGGAAAATAAAGGTATTGAATTGGATGAATACTCAATTATTGATACACAAATCAAACGATTCCACGAATATAAGCGCCAACAAATGAATGCTTTATATGTTATTCATAAATACTTAGAAATTAAACGTGGGCATTTCCCATCACGTAAATTAACAGTTATTTTTGGTGGTAAAGCTGCTCCAGCCTATACTATTGCACAGGATATCATTCACTTAATTCTCTGCTTATCAGAATTAATTAATAATGATCCAGAAGTTAATAAATACCTTAATGTCCATTTAGTAGAAAATTACAATGTGACAGTAGCGGAAAAGTTAATCCCTGCAACAGATATTTCGGAACAAATTTCATTGGCTTCCAAAGAAGCATCTGGTACAGGTAACATGAAATTTATGTTGAATGGTGCTCTTACTCTTGGTACTATGGATGGGGCAAATGTTGAGATAGCTGAATTAGCCGGCAAAGAGAACATCTACACATTTGGTAAAGACTCTGACACTATCATTAATCTTTATGAAACATCTGGTTATCGTTCAAAAGATTACTATGATAAAGACAAAGTAATTCGTGAAGCTGTTGATTTTATCATTAGTGATGATATAGTGTCACTCGGTAATGCAGAACGACTAAAGAGATTGCATGATGAATTAGTAGGTAAAGATTGGTTCATGACATTGATTGATTTGAAAGAATACATTGCTGTTAAAGAACAAGTGCTTGCTGATTATGAAGATTATGAATCATGGAATAAGAAAGTTATACACAATATTGCTAAAGCAGGGTTCTTCTCATCAGATCGTACAATCGAACAATATAATCAAGATATTTGGCATTCAAATTAAAAAGTCCCTAAAAGTAAGGTTTTCAACCTTACTTTTTTGTTGTCTAATAACACTATAAGTATTTATTTTTGTCCGTAGACTTTAAAAATAGAACTGAGCAGAACTTATTCTAAATATTTAATTGTATGAGTATTTATATTCTCTACAATATAAAAATATGCACCCTGTGATACTTGGTTGTAGGGTGTTTTAATTTTTGAAATATAAACTAAAATTAAAAAATATAATTTGATTTCAAAATACAGAAAAATCAGATAAAAGCTTTGTAATATAGTATTTTCCACACTTTGAAGAGTATTATCCACATTTAAAAAAATAAGATAAAATGATAAAAAATAAATTATTAATTAATTGACAGTGTGAATTCATAGTTGTATAATTAAACACATCTAAAAATCGGAAAGGTAATTTGCTATGTTGAAAAAACTATTTGCACCCCCTCAGAAAAGAGAACGTTTATCAGCTGAGGAAATTAAGCATAAATATCCTCGTTATCGTGTACAAGTCCTTATTTCTATTTTTGTAGGTTATATGGGATACTATTTTGTTCGTAATACGACTTCAATTTTATCTGGTATCCTTAATATGTCTGCTACTGAGATTGGTATTATTACCTGTGCTAGCTACATTGCTTATGGTCTCTCTAAATTTATTTCTGGTTTGATTTCAGATGAATCGAATTCTAAAATTTTCCTTCCAGTTGGTTTGTTTCTTACAGGATTAGTTAATGTGTTAATCGGTGTTATTCCATCTGTAATTACTAGTATCTGGCTCTTTACTATCATGTATCTTATTAATGGTTGGTTACAAGGGATGGGATACCCTCCTGGAGCGCGTACATTAGTCTATTGGTATGATAATAAAGAAAGAATTAAATATGCCACTATTTGGAATTTATCTCACAATTTTGGTGGAGCAATAGCGCCGATTTTAACTGGTGTAGGTCTAGCTCTTGCTGGTAATGATTCTCTTAATCAAGCGCGTGCTGCTTATTGGTTTCCAGGGGTGGTGGCTTGTCTTTTGGCTGTTCTTGTTTACTTTTTACAAGAAGATACTCCAGAATCTATCGGACTTCCGCCTATAGAAGAGTATCATAAAGAGCAATATACTAATGTTGTGGATTCAAGTGACATTTTAGAAGAGCCTGAAGTTTTGGGTATGGGCGAAATTATAAAAAAATATATTCTACCAAATACTAAGCTGATGTGGGCATCCTTGTATTCAATATTTGTATATATTTTACGTTACGGTATTGTCTCATGGACTCCTAAGTTTTTAGCGACGAGTGTGCAAGATGGTGGAAAAGGTATTACTGCAACAGCTGGTATGGGTGGTTTTTCACTTTTTGAAATAGGTGGTATTATTGGGATGCTAACAGCAGGATATCTATCTGCCAAAGTGTTTAAAAACTCTAAACCTTTAACCAATGTAGCCTTCTTAGTTGTAGCAATCTTATTACTAGCTGCCTATTGGTTTATTCCAGCAGGACCTCAATATATGGCATTAGACTTCATTATTTTACTAGGTTTGGGTGCATCAATCTACGGTCCTGTTATGATGGTTGGCCTGTATGCTATGGAGTTAGTTCCAAAAGCAGCAGCTGGAGCAGCTTCAGGATTGACTGGCACATTTAGTTATGTCGGAGGAGCAACGATCGCTACTCTAGCTATTGGTATTATTATTGACCACTTTGGTTGGGGAGTAGCATTTATAATATTTGCTATTTCTGGATTTGCGGCTATTGTCTGTACCTTGCTTTCAAGAGATAAGAGTCTAGAGTATTGGTGATATTATTTGGTAAAAGTATCATTTAATATTTAATAGTAGTTATGAAAAAAGGCCTCTTGAAAGAGACCTTTTTTGTTTTAGATAATCTATTTGTTGAAGTAATTAGTGATATCGATTGTTTTTAATAGATAGTTTCTACCTAGTTAAAATAAAACTACCCCATTAATAGTGATTCAATTTTAATGTCATATTCAGGGTAGTGTATGCTTAAATGTTCGATAATCACATGATAAATTTGTGTGATTTTTGCTCTTTTTTCTGGGAAGTCATGACCAATATAGTGGAAGGAACATTCTATCGTTAAAAAGAGCTCATGGAATAAGGTATTGACTTCTTCTAAAAGTTCTAAAAGTTTTTTATCTTCAGTAATAAACGCAGGTGCAGTATTGATTTCATCAGCCCAAGCATCTACAGGTCTAAGTGGATAAGTACCGTATTCTAGACATAATTCATAAGTCATAAAAGTCCTCCTAGTCTTTTACTATTTTAACATATGTGTGTTCTTAAGAAGAATAATTTGTCTTTAAAGCAAAGAATATGTCCTAAGCGTATTTTTTGCTATGTTGTAAGGAGTCGTTATATAATGAAGTATACTAACTTATTTTGCAGATGAGGAGAAAAAATGTCAGAAAAAATCAGAGTTTTACTCTATTATAAATATGTTTCAATTGAAAATGCGGAAGAGTACGCTGCGAAACATCTAGAATTTTGTAAATCTATTGGACTTAAAGGTCGTATTTTGATTGCGGATGAGGGGATTAATGGAACTGTTTCTGGAGATTATGAAACAACTCAGAAGTATATGGATTGGGTCCACAGCGATGAGCGTTTTGCTGATCTTTGGTTCAAGATTGACGAGGAAAATCAACAAGCTTTCCGTAAAATGTTTGTTCGTTATAAGAAAGAGATCGTACACCTTGGGTTAGAAGACAATAACTTTGATAGTGATATTAATCCTTTGGAAACAACAGGTGAGTATTTAAATCCTAAACAATTTAAAGAAGCCTTGCTTGATGAAGATACTGTTGTTTTAGATACACGTAATGATTATGAGTATGACTTAGGTCACTTCCGTGGAGCAATTCGTCCTGATATTCGCAATTTCCGTGAGTTACCACAATGGGTACGTGACAACAAAGATAAGTTTATGGAAAAACGTGTTGTTGTGTACTGTACTGGTGGTGTTCGTTGTGAGAAATTCTCGGGTTGGATGGTTCGAGAAGGTTTTAAAGATGTTGGACAATTACACGGTGGTATTGCAACATATGGAAAAGATCCGGAAGTTCAAGGTGAACTTTGGGATGGTGCGATGTATGTTTTTGATGATCGTATCTCGGTGCCAATTAATCATGTTAATCCAACTGTCATTAGTAAAGATTATTTTGATGGAACACCTTGTGAACGTTATGTCAATTGTGCAAATCCGTTTTGTAACAAACAAATTTTTGCTTCAGAAGAAAACGAAGCGAAGTATGTTCGAGGGTGCTCGCCTGAATGTCGTGCACATGAACGTAATCGCTATGTGCAAGAAAATGGTTTATCACGTCAAGAATGGGCAGAACGTTTAGAAGCTATTGGAGAATCCTTACCTCAAGTAGCAAATGTTTAATATTAAAAAATCGCTAGCAATAAAGCTAGCGATTTTTTAGCAATCACAATTGACATCGCAACAAGCTAGGTTATCAAGGTACATTTGATTTTCTTTAAAGAATTCAAGGGTATCTTCGTCTAATATAATCCCTTCTCGTTGTGCGATATGATTAATAACAGGGACAAAGCGCTGTCTGAATTTATAAATATAGCAGAAAATAGTATCTCTTTGTCGTAAGCTTGGACCAATTAAGAAACAGTTATTAACGATAGTAGATTCGTCATCTTCAGTAACTATTGGCAACTGATTTTTATCGTATTCAAATAAAGCGATTCCGTCAATGAGATGACAGGTATTTAGAAAACCTGTGGAAAGAATAGGTTTATGGAAAGACTCCGCAGTACTACCGTCATCAAAAGTAACTTGATATTGTTTTCCAATTTGTTTAATCTCAATGGCTTTCTTGCCTTCAGAGATACTATAATATTCTTTTTTGTGGTCTTGTATATGTTTTAAACGTTCTTTAGTTATGGGGGATAAAGAGATGCTTGGATCGGGATTGCTCTCTTTACGACCAAACGTATCTGTATATAATTCGACTTGATTTCCCAAATATACTAGATGTGTTAGTGCATCACAAGCACTTTCGTTTCCACCAATGATGATAAATGGATTGTCAGATTTGATATGGAAATTATCAACTTGACCATAGTGCATTCCTAGATCTGCACCTTTAATATCAATGGTATTTGGATTTTGAAATTCTCCTGTTGCCATAATAAGATAATCAGCAGAAAAATCTCCCTTTGAAGTTTTAATAACAAAAAGGCTATCTCGTTTATCAATAGATAGAACAGATGTTTCGTTTTGGATAGGGAGATTATAATGAGCAGCAACTAATTGTAAGTAGCGTGCATATTCCACTCCAGAAAGATGTTCTTTTTCAAATGAGAAAGCAGGAGAAGTATCTGGAATAACAGCGTTTAGATCTGGAAAACCAAAGCCATTGGTAGTGAAGGAAGGTGTGATAAATTGTGTTGTTCTGGGCCATCTTAAAAAAGATTCTCCAATGTGCCCTTTTTCAATGATAAGAAAATTTGTAAGTCCTAATCGTTGCATGGCAGAACCAAAACCGATTCCTGCAGCGCCTGCACCTATAATTATGGTTTGATAATGTTTCATGTCTTCTCCTTGACAAAAATAAATGTGTAAGATAAAATACTTAACCAGTTAACAATAATACAGTTTAACAAATAAAAGAGTGTTTGTAAAGAAAGGACTATTTGTGTTTTTACTATTATGTATTTTATCGATGTGGCTCATGATTTTTGGGGTTGCATTCTATTACTTTGGGTCGCTACATCAATCATTGACTTCAAGGATTATTTATCAGTTTGTACTTACTGTTTTGATAACGACAATAGCTTGGTTCATGGGTGCCTATTTTTTAGGATTTGAAGGTCATTTTAAAACTGTCTTTCAATTCCAAGAAGCAGATGGTAAACAAATTGTAAATTGTTTATTTCAACTTTGTTTCGCCCTTTACGCAGTAGTAATGCTTATTGGGTCAATTATTGATAGAGTTCAGACGAAGCGACTTTTATTAGCTGTTGTTTCTTGGCTTTTCTTGGTGTATACGCCCTTAGCTTATTTAATTTGGAATTCAGAGGGTGTTTTTGCAAAGATGGGAGTACTTGATTTTTCAGGCGGAATGGTCGTTCATTTATCTGCAGGACTTTCTTCGTATATTTTAGCTCATGTTATTGGCAAGAGTGAACATCAGCACAATAAGGTTAAAAATGATAATCTCTTTTTAGGAATGATACTTATTACATTTGGTTGGTTTGGATTTAATATGGGTCCAGTTGGTGAGTGGAATTCACAAGCCATTATGATACTTTTAAATACTATATTTGCTATTATAGGTGGTGGTTTAGCGTGGACGTTGGCTGCTAAGTGGAATGGTGAGGAAGAGAAAACAGGAAGCTTATTGAATGGCATTATTGTTGGTCTTGTGACGAGTACAGCAGGAGTTGGGTATCTCTTAACTTGGCAATTATTAGCTGTAACATTCTTTGCATCCCTCTTCACCTACTTTGTAACGGATTACGTTGCGAAAGCTTTTGCCATTGATGATGTCGTTTCCTCCTTTGGAATGAATGGTATTGGGGGATTGTTGGGAAGTTTAGGAGTTGGTCTCTTTAAATTATCACATATGCCAGTTCAACTGTTAGCATTAGCTACCACAATTCTTTTGTCAATTATAATGACCTATATCATATCTAAAGCGATTTTTAGAAAATAATAAATAAGGTTGAGATGTACATCTCAACCTTATTTATTATTTTAGCAAGGAGAGTGACTAAATCGAATTATTATCATTTTCTTACTAGACAGCAATTGTACAAGGTTCTGAAAGTTAGTTGATTATTAATGGTAGTTAGCATTTTTTAAGAATTGGAGTACTTTTAAAAGGTGATTGTTTTAATTAGTTATAGTTGTTATTAAAAATCGTCTAACAGCAAGCATAGTTATTAGTGTAATTTACTGAATTTTTATTCAAAAAAACTTGACTTATGTATAAAGATGATTTATACTTGTTCCTATCATAATAAAAGGAAGATAGTTTATGTCAAAAAAAATAATATTAGGAATTTTATCTCTTTTATCTGTCGTTACTTTGGTGGCGTGTGGTTCATCAGACAAACAACTACAAGATAAAGTTGAGAAAAAAGGGAAGTTAGTTTTAGCAGTGAGTCCAGATTATGCTCCCTTTGAGTTTAAAGCGCTTGTTAATGGGAAAGATAAAGTTGTCGGTGCAGATATTGAGTTAGCTCAAGCTATTGCTGATGAGCTTCATGTCAAACTAGAGGTATCTCCTATGAGTTTTGACAATGTTTTATCAAGTTTACAAACAGGTAAGGCTGATATGGCTATTTCTGGATTATCATATACTAAAGAGCGTGCTAAAGTCTATGATTTTTCAAAACCTTATTACACTACAGAAAATGCGGTTCTTGTTAGGAAGTCTGATTTAGGAAAATATACTTCAATCGAAAGCCTTAAAGGTAAAAAAATAGCAGTACAAAAAGGAAGTATCGAAGAGGGAGTTTCTAAGAAATCATTCAAAAATTCTCACGTCGTGTCACTGACAGCGATGGGAGAAGCGATTAGTGAGTTAAAATCAGGCAAGGTAGAAGCTGTTGATTTAGAAAAACCCGTAGCTGAAGGTTACTTGGCCCAGAATCCAGACCTTGTTCTTGCTAAGTTTGCCCTTAAAACAGGAGAAGGAGATGCTAAGGCTGTAGCTTTACCTAAAGACAGTGGAAAAATGTTGAAGACTGTTAACAAAGTGATAAAGAGACTTGAAAAAGAAGATAAATATAAAGTTTATATTTCAGATGCGGCTAAATTAACTGGCAATCAAGTTGAATAATATTAAAAAGCCTAGTCATAGGCTTTTTTGGATGTATAATATGGCTTGACTAAGAATAATAGCATAAAGGCAGAGGAATATATGGTTCAGGGTTCAATTAATATTGAAAAATATAAAGATTTGGCACTCCAAAAACAAGGCGAGCATCGTAAATTTTTAGCAAGTTTAAAAAAGAAAGCTCCTAAAAACTTAGATAAAATAGTCCAACAGATACATCAAGAGGTTTTTCAAGAAATTGATTGTACAGCATGTGCTAATTGTTGTAAAACTTTGGGTCCTCTATTTACAGAAGCTGATATTTCTAGGATTTCTAAACATTTCCGGATGAAGTTATCGGCTTTTGAAGATTTATTTTTAGAAGTAGATGAAGATGGAGATAAAGTATTTAAAGCGATGCCTTGTCCGTTTTTAGGCGATGATAACTTATGTAGTATATACGATGTCAGACCTAAAGCTTGTCGTGAATTTCCACATACTGATCGTAAGAAAATCTATCAAATTAATAACTTAACGATAAAAAATACTCTTACTTGTCCAGCGGCATACCTTTTTGTGGAAAAATTGAAATTACGTATAGGGAAATAATAACCCAGAGAAAGTATCATAAAAATATTGACAATCTGCTTTTATTTGGGTATCCTAGTAAGTGAACGTGAAAATGTTACAATATCTTGAGGAGGTGAAACATATGTCAAAAACAGTAGTACGTAAAAACGAATCACTTGACGATGCACTTCGTCGTTTCAAACGTTCTGTGACTAAAGCTGGTACTCTTCAAGAATCACGTAAACGTGAATTCTACGAAAAACCTTCTGTAAAACGTAAACGTAAATCAGAAGCAGCTCGCAAACGTAAAAAATTCTAATTAGATAGAATATGAAAAAACAGTTCAGAATTGAGCTGTTTTTTTCATATATTATAACTATAAGTTAATAAAAAACTCGGTAATCCGAGTCTTTTATTATTTGTTAGCGAGTAAGTCGCGGATTTCAGCAAGTAATTGCTCTTGTGTTGGTTCAACAACTTCAATAATTTCTTCTTCAGCAGGTTTCTTAGCCATAACCTTGTTAGCAGCTTTAACGATGAAGAATAAAGTAGTACCAACGATTAAGAAATTAATAACTGCACTTAAGAAATTACCGTAAGCAACACCATTCCATGAAAGCTGTGCAATATTTGAAACGCCAGCAGCTTTTAATACAGGATTAAGGATAAGCGGTGTAATAACGTCTTTAACAAGTGAAGTGATGATAGCATTAAAAGCTGCACCTAAAATAACAGCAACAGCAAGGTCTAAAACATTACCCTTAAATAAAAATTCTTTTAGTTCTTTAATCATGTGAACAAGCTCCTTAATATTATTTAATTCACGTTCATTATAGCAGATTTCTTTTGAGAAATCCAAGTAATAGGTTTCAAATTATCTGTAAATTTTTATATTAAATCAGTGAAGAAGAAATCCTTGAAAAAGCTTTTGAAAAAATTTACACAGAAAAGAAAAAATGATATAATCAAATGTAAAACTATAATGGGTTATTTCTGTGGAGGTCATGACTTGGCAATTGATAAAGAAAAAATTTCTGAAATCAAGAACAGTGTTAACATTGTTGATGTCATCGGTGAAGTTGTCGGTTTGACAAAAACAGGACGCAATCATCTTGGTTTGTGCCCATTTCATAAAGAAAAAACGCCATCTTTTAATGTTATCGAAGATAGGCAGTTTTTTCATTGTTTTGGTTGTGGTCGCTCTGGTGATGTCTTTAAATTTGTGGAAGATTACCAACATATTAGTTTTTTAGATAGTGTACAAGTTCTAGCTGAACGTTCAGGAATACCTCTAGATACTAATTTTAAGGGGCAAGTTCCTAAAAAACCTAAAGCTAATCAGTCGCTTTTAGATATTCATAGAGTTGCTTCGGGATTTTACCATGCCTATTTAATGACAACTAATGATGGTGAACGCGCTAGACAATACCTTGCCGAGCGCGGAGTGACAGAGGACTTAATTAAACATTTTCAAATAGGATTATCGCCGGGAGGGCAGGATTTTCTATATCGTCGTCTGGCAAAAGAGTTTGATGAAAAAACTGTGATGTCTTCTGGTTTGTTCAATTATTCAGAAAATAGCAATCAGTTTTACGATTCATTTAATAATAGAATTATGTTTCCGTTGACTAATGATATCGGTGAAGTCATTGCGTTTTCAGGACGAGTTTGGACCCAAGAGGACATTGATAGAAAACAAGCTAAATATAAAAATTCTCGTGCCACCCCTATTTTTAATAAGTCTTACGAGCTTTACCATTTAGATAAAGCGCGTGCTGTAATTAATAAAGCACATGAAGTTTACCTAATGGAAGGCTTTATGGATGTTATTGCAGCTTATCGTGCAGGAATTGAGAATGTTGTTGCTTCTATGGGGACCGCTTTAACCAATGAACACGTTAGACATCTTAAGAGATTTACTAAGAAAGTTGTTCTGACTTATGATGGTGATAGAGCTGGTCAAAACGCAATTGATAAGTCTTTAGAACTGCTATCAGATATGACTGTTGATATCGTTAGGATACCTAATAAAATGGACCCTGATGAATTTCTACAAGCAAATTCAGCAGAAGATTTTAAACAACTCTTAGAAAAAGGGCGCATCAGTAATACAGAGTTTTATATCCACTACTTAAAGCCTGAAAACACCGATAATTTACAATCTGAAATTGCTTATGTTGAAAAAATAGCGAAATTAATTGCTAAATCTCCATCGATAACAGCACAAAATTCATATATTACAAAAGTGGCTGAACTCTTGCCAGATTTTGATTATTTTCAAGTAGAACAATCGGTTAATAACGAACGATTGCATCATAGAAGTCAACAGCAAGCTTCATCTTCAGTACAAACAAGTGCTACAGTACAATTACCACAGACAGGTAAGTTATCAGCTATCACTAAAACAGAAATGCAATTGTTTCATCGATTGTTGAATCATCCCTACCTGTTAAATGAATTCCGTAATAGGGATAATTTTTATTTTGATACAACAGAAATACAAGTTTTATATGAGTTGCTAAAAGAAAGTGGTGAGATCACGTCTTATGATTTATCACAAGAAAGTGACAAAGTTAACCGTACTTATTATATGATTTTAGAGGAACAATTACCTGTAGAAGTATCTATTGGAGAGATTGAAGCCGTCGAAAAGGCACGTGACCGTTTATTGAAAGAACGTGATTTAAGAAAACAAAGCCAGTTAATTAGACAATCTAGTAATCAAGGTGATCAAGAAGGAGCCTTGGCTGCATTAGAAAATTTAATTGCTCAAAAAAGAAATATGGAATGAGGAACCTATGGCAGAGAAAAAAGGAAATACAACTTTTAATGTTCAAGTTGCGGATTTTATTCGCAATCATAAAAAACAAGGTACTGCAATTGATGATGAGGTAACAGAAAAACTTGTTATTCCTTTTGTTTTAGATGCAGATCAAATTGATGATTTGTTAGAACGATTGACAGACGGTGGCATTTCAATCACAGATAAAGAAGGCAATCCTTCAACAAAGTATGTGGTAGAAGGGCCAAAACCTGAAGAATTGACTGATGAAGAGCTCATAGGAAGTAATTCTGCTAAAGTCAATGACCCAGTACGTATGTACTTGAAGGAAATTGGTGTTGTTCCTCTTTTAACGAATGAAGAAGAAAAAGAATTGGCTGTTGCGGTTGCTGAGGGAGATTTAATGGCTAAACAACGTTTAGCTGAAGCAAACCTTCGTCTTGTTGTCTCAATTGCAAAACGTTATGTTGGACGTGGAATGCAATTTCTTGATTTAATTCAAGAGGGTAACATGGGACTCATGAAAGCTGTTGATAAATTTGATTATTCAAAGGGATTCAAATTTTCAACTTATGCAACATGGTGGATTCGTCAAGCTATAACACGTGCAATTGCAGATCAAGCACGTACGATTCGTATTCCTGTTCATATGGTTGAAACGATTAATAAATTGGTCCGTGAACAACGTAATCTTCTTCAAGAACTTGGTCAAGATCCAACTCCTGAGCAAATCGCAGAACGCATGGATATGACACCAGATAAAGTACGCGAAATCCTAAAAATTGCTCAAGAGCCGGTATCGCTAGAAACGCCAATCGGTGAGGAAGATGATAGCCATTTGGGTGATTTCATTGAAGACGAAGTTATTGAAAATCCAGTAGATTATACTACACGTGTTGTTCTTCGTGAGCAATTAGATGAGGTTTTAGATACTCTTACTGACCGTGAAGAGAATGTTCTTCGTTTACGCTTTGGTCTTGACGATGGTAAAATGCGTACGTTAGAGGACGTAGGTAAAGTATTTAATGTTACTCGTGAGCGCATTCGTCAGATTGAAGCTAAAGCCCTTAGAAAACTTCGCCATCCTAGTCGTAGCAAGCAACTTAAAGATTTCATGGAAGATTGATTGCTTCTCGATAATCGTTTTTAGAATAGGAAGTTTAGTTTCTAATAAAATGATTTGCAAAGGAGTTATCTTAAAGACGGTATTAATATTTTCAGAGAGGTATTATAATGTCAGAAGTAAAGCAATATAGCGAAGAAGAAGTTGGAAAAATAAAAGATCGTATCCTAGAAGCTTTGGAGATGGTTATCGATCCTGAATTGGGAATAGATATTGTTAACCTTGGGTTAATTTATGAGATTCGCTTTGAAGATAACGGTCGAACTGAAATTGATATGACTTTAACGACTATGGGATGTCCGTTAGCAGATTTATTGACAGATCAAATTCATGATGTTACGAAAACAGTCCCAGAGGTAACTGAAACTGAGGTGAAATTGGTATGGTACCCAGCCTGGTCTGTTGATAAGATGAGTCGTTATGCTCGTATCGCTTTGGGAATTCGTTCATAAGGTAAAGAGTAAAGGGATGAAATATTCCCTTTTTTAGTGTACAATAAACGAAGAATTAAAAGTTAAACTTATTTTTAAAGGAGCAAGGAATGATTTTAATTACAGGGGCAAACGGGCAATTAGGTAGTGAATTACGTCACCTTTTAGACGAACGAACTCAAGAGTATGTTGCTGTTGATGTAGCTGAAATGGATATTACAAATGCCGAGATGGTGGACAAAGTCTTTGAAGAGGTGAAGCCATCTTTAGTTTACCATTGTGCAGCTTATACAGCTGTTGATGCGGCAGAAGATGAAGGAAAAGAGCTAGACTTTGCAATCAATGTCACTGGTACAGAGAATGTCGCTAAGGCTGCTGCTAAACATGATGCAACACTTGTTTACATTTCGACGGACTACGTGTTTGATGGTGAAAAACCAGTGGGGCAAGAATGGGAAGTAGATGATCTGCCTGATCCCAAAACAGAGTACGGTCGTACAAAACGTATGGGTGAAGAGTTGGTTGAAAAATATACTTCAAAATTCTATACCATTCGCACAGCGTGGGTATTTGGTAACTATGGTAAAAACTTTGTCTTTACGATGCAAAACCTTGCAAAAACACACAAAACTCTAACTGTTGTTAACGACCAACATGGACGACCAACATGGACACGTACTTTGGCTGAGTTTATGACTTATTTAGCTGAAAATCAAAAAGATTTTGGTTACTATCATTTATCAAATGATGCTAAAGAAGATACAACATGGTATGATTTTGCGGTTGAAATCTTAAAAGACACAGATGTGGAGGTTAAGCCTGTTGATTCTAGTCAATTCCCAGCAAAAGCAAAACGTCCTTTAAATTCAACTATGAGTTTGGAAAAAGCGAAAGCAACAGGATTTGTGATTCCTACTTGGCAAGATGCTTTAAAAGAGTTCTACAAGCAGGAAGTTAAAAAATAAGATCAAAACAAAGAGTAGTAAGGCTAGAGAATCCTTTTAGCTTACTGCTCTTTTTAGCTAACTTTTCTAATTTATGGTATAATTGTATGGATTGTTTAGCTAGAATGGAGAAGATGATGCAAGATGTTTTCATTATAGGAAGTAGAGGGTTGCCAGCTCGTTACGGTGGTTTTGAAACTTTCGTTTCAGAATTGATTAATCATCAAAAAAGTTCCGACATAAAATACCATGTTGCATGCCTTAGTGATAAAGAACATCATACTCATTTTAACTTTGCTGACGCTGATTGTTTTACTATAAGTCCTCCCAAATTAGGGCCAGCACGCGTGATTGCTTATGATATTATGGCCATTAATTATGCCCTTGACTTGGTTAAGACACATGATTTAAAAGAGCCTATTTTTTATATTTTAGGAAATACAATTGGTGCCTTTATTTGGCATTTTGCCAATAAAATACATAAAGTCGGTGGGTTATTGTATGTTAATCCGGATGGTTTAGAGTGGAAGCGATCAAAGTGGTCTCGTCCCATACAGCGTTATTTAAAATACGCCGAAAAATGTATGACTAAAAATGCAGACCTAATTATTTCTGATAATATTGGTATTGAAAATTACATTCAATCTACCTACTCTAATGTGAAGACAAGGTTCATTGCTTACGGTACAGAGATTAATTCTAGAAAATTATCGTCAGATGATCCACGTGTCAAACAGTTGTTTAAAAAATGGAATATTAAGTCTAAGGGTTACTATCTAATCGTTGGTCGATTTGTCCCTGAAAACAATTATGAAACGGCTATTAGGGAGTTCATGGCTTCAGATACTAAGCGTGATTTAGTTATTATCTGTAACCATCAAAATAACCCCTACTTTGAAAAGTTGTCTTTAAAGACAAACCTTCAACAAGATAAAAGGGTTAAGTTTGTAGGTACGCTCTATGAAAAAGATTTGCTGGATTATGTTCGTCAACAAGCCTTTGCTTATATTCATGGGCATGAAGTTGGGGGTACTAATCCAGGACTGCTTGAGGCTTTAGCTAATACTGATTTGAATCTTGTTCTAGATGTTGATTTCAACAAATCAGTAGCAGGTCTCTCAAGTTTTTACTGGACTAAAAAAGAGGGGAATTTAGCTAAGCTTATTAACGATAGTGATCAACAACAGGATTTATCTACTTACGGTGATCGAGCAAAAGCCATTATTCAAGAAAACTACACTTGGAAAAAAATTGTTGAAGAATATGAGGATTTGTTTTTAAATGAAAGTTAATATTTTAATGGCCACCTACAATGGAGAGAAGTTTCTGGCGCAGCAAATCGAAAGTATCCAAAAGCAAACCTTTAAAGAGTGGAACCTCCTAATCAGAGATGATGGTTCAAGTGACAAGACATGTGATATTATTAGAAACTTTACTGCTAAAGATTCTCGAATTCGTTTCATTAATGAAAATGAGCACCATAATTTAGGAGTTATTAAATCATTTTTTACGCTAGTTAATTACGAAGTTGCAGATTTCTATTTTTTTAGTGATCAAGATGATGTATGGTTGCCAGAAAAGTTATCTGTAAGTTTAGAGGCAGCACAGCATAAAGCATCTGATGTGCCATTACTTGTTTATACTGATTTGAAAGTTGTTAATCAAGAATTAAATATTTTACAAGACAGCATGATTCGGGCTCAATCGCACCATGCCAATACGACATTATTACCAGAACTAACTGAGAATACTGTTACTGGTGGGACTATGATGATAAATCATGCATTAGCTGAGAAGTGGTTTACTCCTAATGATATCTTAATGCATGATTGGTTTTTAGCACTCTTAGCAGCAAGTTTAGGAGAAATCATTTATTTGGATTTACCAACTCAACTATACCGTCAACATGACAATAATGTTTTGGGGGCGAGGACAATGGATAAGAGGTTTAAGATACTTCGTGAAGGTCCTAAATCTATATTTACAAGGTATTGGAAACTTATCCATGACTCACAAAAGCAAGCTTCCTTAATTGTTGATAAGTATGGTGATATTATGACGGCTAATGATCTTGAGCTCATTAAATGTTTTATAAAAATTGACAAACAGCCTTTTATGACAAGATTAAGGTGGTTATGGAAATATGGTTATAGCAAAAATCAATTTAAGCATCAAGTTGTGTTTAAATGGTTGATTGCAACAAATTATTACAATAAGAGATAAGATGATGAAAAAAATTTTACTAGTGATACCTGCTTATAATGAAGAAGGTAGTATTGCAAAGACAGTCCAGACGATTGTAGATTTTAAGGCGTCTCGCTCGCTACCTTTTGAGCTGGATTATATTGTTATTAACGATGGGTCAACCGATGGTACTCCAGAGTTATTAGATAGATTGGGGTTAAATCATATTGACCTTGTTCAAAATCTAGGTATTGGTGGCTGTGTGCAGACAGGATACTTATACGCTAATCGTAATCATTACGATGTTGCCGTTCAATTTGATGGTGATGGTCAACATGATATTAGAAGCATTGAAGATGTTGTTATGCCAATCTTAAATGACGAGGCAGATTTTGTTATTGGTTCTCGCTTTGTTGATAAAAAACATCAAAATTTTCAATCGACAGCAATGAGGCGTCTTGGCATAAATTTAATATCTGCTGCTATAAAATTAACGACGGGACACAAAGTCTATGATACAACAAGTGGTTATAGGGCAGCTAACGCGGCGCTAATAGCTTATTTATCGTGTCATTATCCAGTACAATACCCAGAGCCTGAATCAACTGCTCGGATTTTGAAAAAAGGCTATCGTTTGAAGGAAGTCACAGCTAATATGTTTGAACGTGAGGCAGGTACTTCAAGTATAAGTTCCCTAAAATCGATTTTTTATATGACGGATGTTTTAACGTCAATTATTATTGCAGGGTTTATTAAGGAGGATGATAAATGAGTTTAGCATTGCAAATTGAAATGTTTATTTTAGCCATTGTCCTACTTTATATGATTATAAGAATGGTTAATAAAAACACATTTTCTGTTAAACGTTCTTTACCTTGGCTATTAGTTGGTTTAATTCTAGTCTTTATTAGTGTATTTCCTGGGGTGGTCTCATTTATCGCTCATCACCTTGGATTCGCTTTAACGATGAATTTCTTGTTATTTGGCGCTATTTTATTTCTGTTTTGTTTAGAATTATTTGATACTAGTAGCAATACCAAAAGAGATGAGCAAATTAAACGCCTGATTCAAGAGGTTTCTTTGTTGAAAAAAGAGATAGAGGATAGCACTTTAGATGAGTAAAAAACATATTTTTATTTGTCTGTTTTTCATGCTTTTTTTAGTAGGTTGCCAAAATAATAAAAAAGTAAAAACAGATAAAAAAGTAGATATTACAGCTTATTATTATCATAATAATACCCCGCAATACAGTGTTCAGATTAATGCTATTCATTTACAAACAGCATTGGATAAAGTGAGGACGGGGGAGTTTGAGAGCAAAGACTTTACACACTATACTTTTGATAGTATCAAGCGGAAGTACCAAGTTAGTGGTAAAAAAGTCCTTATGGATAATAACTATAGATTTGGTTCTGGTATAAAAAATACTAGACAGGATGCTATTGCTATTGTAAGGTTACTGCTTGAAAAGAATAAAGATTATTTAATTTACATGAATGGCTTAGAAGAGCCAAGTGTTTTATATAATCCAGAAAATAAACGTTATAAGTTCACAAATAACAAAGGAAAAGCAATAGGTAATATTCCAGTTGGTTTAACTGCTTTTGAAAACAGTGCAGAAACTCAAGAATATGTGTTGAAAAATATTCAGAAAAACGAAACGATTTATCTTGGTAATACCCGAGTAGATAATCCTCGAGTAACTGTTAATAACAAAAAAAGAGATACTATAGGAGTTGAATACGGTAAACGTGTTACTTATAGGATTCCAATTTATTCAAAGCAGCTGACTGTCAGAGTTAGCCCTAATTTTGTAGTAGATAGTACTAATTATAATTACCGACTTTCTCAAGCGCCTATTATTGCGGAAGAAGGTAAAGAGGGACGTTTGTATCCAATAGATAGCAGTATTAGTGTCGATGGTGATAAAATTGTTTTAAATAGTAGTGGTGATGAAACAGAGCAAAAAGAATTATTACAAAATAGCCTGCATAAGCTTCACTCTATTGATAAGTTAGACTTTGATTTGACAAATGCTGATATTAAAGAGCTAGAGATTACAGGACATGTTGCTTCAAAAAGAGATTATAATTTGTCTGTTGCTCAGGAAAAGAAAGGCGTCATAGAGACTAAACGGAGTCTAATTTCTGTTGATAATCAAAAACAAGATCAAGGGATTTTTGTCGAGGATTCTAAAGGCTATATAAAGACACCTAGTTTGAGCAGTTATGGTATAAATTTTACCATGTATGACGACAATCAAAATAGATTATTGCAAGGTTCAGAGTATATTTTAGGAAGATTGAATGCAGATAAAAAAGTATCTCTATACCAACCTAATGGCTCTTGGATAAATACTCAAAAAACGATTAAGAGTTTAAATAAAGAATATCTTAACCAAAATGCTTACCATATTAGAGGAAATAACATTATAGGTATTGATGGCTATTCAAATGACATAGACTTGAATCCTAGGTTATGGGCTTATAACTATAAAAAACAAGTGAAAAGTAACCAATCATTATTTAAATTACGAGGTTTGTCTAATAAGTATAAGTATTTCTTAATACAGACAAAATCTCCCAAAGGCTACTTACAAAGCAATAAACCATTTTATTTTACAGTAAATAAAGATAGTGTTTCTAAAGCACAATTTGGTAACTATAATATAAATGGTTATATAATGGACATGCAGTACAACAAACAAGAATACAATGCACTTGCAAACACTCCAAAAGGTCAAAAAACAAAGAAAACTTTCAAACCCATGACCCTAGTGATTCTTTTTGCGGTAGCTTTATTTATTTTCTATATTACAGCTATAAGATTTGTATTTAAAAGAATGTGAGTTAACTGTTAGACAGAGGTAATTATGAAAGAAATGACGGTCTCAGAAATAAGAGAAGTTCAACTTGAAATGTTAGCTTATATTGATAAAGTTGCGCGTGATAATAAAATTGAATATTCTTTAGGCGGAGGCAGCCTACTGGGAGCAATGAGACATAAAGGATTCATTCCATGGGATGACGATATTGATTTGATGCTAGAAAGAAGCCAGTATGAGCGTTTGATGAAAGCATTAGCTGATGCTAATAATAGCGATTTTAAATTGCTACATCATTCTGTTGAAAAAAATCTATGGCCATTTGCCAAGCTATACCACACAAAGTCAATGTACTTAAGTAAAACAGATAGAATTCATCCTTGGACAGGGATTTTTATTGATATCTTCCCACTTGACCGATTACCAGAGAGTGCAGAAGAACGTCAAAGATTCTTTAAAAAAGTTCACTCTGCTGCTGCAAATTTGATGTGTACGACTTACCCCAATTTTGCTAGCGGTTCCCGAAAGCTTTATGCAAATGCAAGGCTAATTTTGGGGCTACCCCGATTCATCGCTTATCACGGCCAAGCTAAAAAACGTGCTGAAATTGTTGATCAAGTGATGGAAACATATAATAATCAAGAGGTTCCTTACATGGGTTATACCGATTCAAGATATCGCTTGAAAGAATATTTTCCAAGAGAAATTTTTTCTGAGTATGAAGATGTTGTGTTTGAAAACATTAAAACCCGAAAAATTAAAAATGAGCATGCTTATCTGAATCAATTATATGGGGGTAGTTATATGGAATTACCTCCAGAAAGTAAGAGAGAAAGTCATAGTTATTACACTTGGTACTGGAAAGAAGGTTAATGATGAATATTGGAGTTATTTTTGCAGGTGGTGTTGGTCGTCGCATGAATACCAAAGGTAAACCAAAGCAATTCCTAGAAGTGCATGGTAAACCCATTATTGTGCATACAATTGATATTTTCCAAAATACAGAAGCTATTGATGCTGTAGTAGTTGTCTGTGTATCAGACTGGCTAGATTATATGAATAATCTGGTAGAGCGTTTCAACCTTACGAAAGTAAAAGCAGTTGTTGCAGGTGGAGAAACTGGCCAAATGTCAATTTTTAAGGGGCTTGAAGCCGCTGAACAGCTGGCTACAGATGATGCCGTTGTTTTAATTCATGACGGAGTACGTCCATTGATTAATGAAGAAGTCATTAATGCTAATATACAGTCAGTAAAAGAAACAGGAAGTGCGGTAACTTCAGTTCGTGCTAAAGAGACAGTTGTTCTAGTCAATGATTCTTCTAAAATATCTGAAGTTGTTGATCGTACTCGTTCCTTCATTGCTAAAGCGCCACAAAGTTTTTATCTATCAGATATCCTTTCTGTTGAACGTGATGCCATTAGCAAAGGGATTACTGATGCAATTGATTCTAGTACTTTGATGGGTATGTACAATCGTGAACTCACTATTGTTGAGGGACCATATGAAAACATCAAGATAACAACACCAGATGATTTTTATATGTTTAAAGCTTTGTATGATGCTAGAGAAAATGAACAAATTTATGGGATGTAATGATGATTAAATTTAGTAATAAAATTGTACAAGAAGATTTAGCACTTATTAGTGACCAAAATTATATTAATTGGGAAAGACTTGCTAATAAAGCCGTTTTAATAAGTGGTTCTAATAGTATGTTAGCGAGTTATATGGTATTTTTACTAGCCTATCTCAATGAGACAAGAAATTACCAAACGCAAATTATTGCGACAGCAAGAAACATTGAAAAAGCCCGTGATAAATTTTCAGATTTAGTTGGGAAAGATTATTTCACCTTAATTCCTTATGATGTAGAAGAACGCCTAGAGTATGATGGAAAAGTGGATTACATTATCCATGCAGCAAGCAATGCTAGTCCAACTGCTATTTTGAGTAATCCTGTTAGCATCATAAAAGCTAATACAATTGGTACATTGAATTTATTAGACTTTGCAAAGGAAAAAACAATTGAAAACTTCTTGTTCTTATCAACGCGTGAAGTATATGGAACATCTATTAAAGAAGTGATTGATGAAGAAGCTTATGGTGGATTTGATATTTTAGCTACTAGAGCTTGTTACCCAGAAAGCAAACGTATGGCTGAAACTCTACTGCAAAGTTACTATGATCAATATAAGGTACCCTTTACTATTGCCCGTATTGCACATTCATTTGGTCCTGGTATGGAGCTTGGTAACGATGGTCGCATTATGAATGATCTTTTATCGAATGTCATTGATGGCAAAGATATTGTTTTAAAAAGTAGTGGTACAGCAGAGCGTGCTTTCTGTTATTTAGCAGATGCTGTATCAGGGTTATTTACCATTTTATTAAATGGTGAAGTTGGTCAAGCTTACAATGTAGCAAATGAAGATCAACCCATTATGATTAAGGATTTGGCACAAAAGTTAGTTGATCTCTTTTCTGATAAAAATATTTCAGTAGTATTCGATATTCCTAAAACTATGAGTGCAGGTTATAGCAAAATGGGGAGAACACGTCTCACTAT
The DNA here is from genome assembly GCF_949788565.1 of Streptococcus agalactiae. Taxonomy (NCBI): domain Bacteria; kingdom Bacillati; phylum Bacillota; class Bacilli; order Lactobacillales; family Streptococcaceae; genus Streptococcus; species Streptococcus agalactiae. Next base: position 1,355,476 of record NZ_OX460931.1, on the reverse strand, counting down.
GGCCAAATTAGAAGCGTTGGGATGGAAACGGGAAGTTTCTCTTGAATCTGGAATATTAAAAACAGTACAAGCATTTGAGGAGTAATATGGTAAAGACAGCAGTTTTAATGGCGACATACAATGGCGAAAAATTTATATCTGAACAACTTGATTCAATTCGCCAACAGACATTAAAACCAGATTATGTATTATTGAGGGATGATTGTTCAACGGATGAAACAGTCAATGTCGTCAATAACTATATCGCAAAACATGGGTTAGAAGGCTGGAAAATTGTTAAAAACGACAAAAACTTAGGCTGGCGTTTAAATTTTCGTCAATTACTTATTGATGTGTTAGCCTATGAGGTTGACTATGTCTTTTTTAGTGATCAAGATGATATTTGGTATCTTGATAAAAACGAACGACAGTTTGCCATTATGTCAGATAACCCTCAAATTGAGGTTTTGAGTGCAGACGTTGATATCAAAACGATGTCTACAGAAGCCAGTGTTCCACATTTTCTAACTTTTTCTTCTAGTGATAGAATCAGTCAGTATCCTAAAGTATATGATTATCAAACTTTCCGTCCCGGATGGACCATTGCTATGAAGAGAGATTTTGCGCAAGCTATCGCTGATAATTGGACTTTTGGAGCTAATATTTCGCACGATAACCTTATCGAGACAACTGCCAGTATTATTGGAAATGGTTATAACCTTAACGAAAGCGTAGGAGTTCATATTCGATATGGAGGAAACGCAAGTGGTAATAGCAAATTTGTTTTGAATTGGAAGTCGCCTAAAACACAACATATCACAGGATTAAAAACATTTGTTGATTTTTACGAAACCATGCAGAAGGTTGTCAACAAATATCAAAATGATGTCGCTTTAAATCAACGCTTAGCCTTTGAAAAAGAAAGATTGGCAGCTTCTAAATTGTCATTAATTCATAATAGTGCTTTTGTGATTAAAAATTGGCGACTCTATAACTCTAATAGTGGACGTATGAGAGATTTATTATTTGCGTTTAAAAAGTAAGGAATAATATGGTAAAAACAGCAGTTTTGATGGCAACATATAATGGTCAAGGTTTCATCCACGATCAGCTAGATTCAATTAGAAATCAAACGTTGAGACCAGACTATGTCTTAATGAGGGACGATGGCTCTACTGATGATACTGTAAAGGTGGTTGAAGACTATATAAAAGAGCACCGTTTAGATGGTTGGTCAATAACTAGTAATGATAAAAATTTAGGTTGGCGTTTGAATTTTCGTCAGTTGCTTTTAGACGCTAAGCGTCTTTCTGTAGATTATTTATTTTTTAGTGATCAAGATGACACATGGTATCATCATAAAAATAAGATGCAAGTTGATATTATGGAAGAACGCCAAGATATAAACCTTCTTAGCGCCGATATTGATATCAAAAAGTTATCAGAAGAGGCTACTATTCCCAATAATTTTAAGTTCAATGGTGAGGAAACAATTTCTAAGTATCCATTAGACTTTTCATATCATAACTATCGTCAAGGTTGGACTTTTTGTTTACGCAAGTCGTTTGTTGATCAAGTAATGACTTTTTACAGTGATAATTTAATTTTGTCACATGATAATCTTTTTGCAGGGATATCTGGTGTCATTGGTTCAGGTTACAATTTAAACAGAAGTGTTGGTGAACATAAGCGACATGCTGAGAATGCAAGTGGGAATATCTTGAATATAAGCTCAAGTTACGAAAGGCATTTACAAGAACTGTATTTTGTTTTGAGTTACTATATCATCCTTGTACCATTTTTAGAAAAAAGTAGCTCTAGTCAATTAAGGGAAGCTAAAGCTTATCTGGATTTTAATCAGCAACGTTATAAAAATGCTCAAAATAAAGATTTTGTAGCAATACTTAAACAAATGATGACTAAAAAACGGTTCTATGATAGCTTTTCAAATCGCATTCGTGACTTGGTGTTTTTATTAAAAGATATAAAAAGGAGTTAATATGAACCTCAAAAAAGTTCGTCTATTTGAAAAGTTTTTTCTAGACAAGAACTTGCATAAAACATATTTTATATTAGGCTTAACGATTACTATTGTATTGAGCCTATTAATGCCATTTTTCAATGAACCTGATGGACAATACCATTTAGCTGTGTCTGGTCGTATTTCAAATAACATTATTGATACTTCTTACTATGGAGAATATAATATTGATTCAGGTATGAGACGACAATCGACCTCCTATAGAGATGGTACTAGATTTGAAAAATACTATTTAAATAAAGCCAATTTTGTTGATGGTAATCATTTGCCTCGTGAGATAAACTATTCTAAACATAACTTTGTTTTTTGGGGTCATCTTGTGCCAGCAGTTGGCTTATTTTTAGGCAAATTTGTGTATCCTTCTATGGGGGTAATGATTACAGTAGCAAGGTTATTTAGTTCCTTTGTCTCAATCACCTTGGTTGCCCTCATTATCCGGTATGTGAAAAAAGGAAAGTTAATCTACTTTGCTATTTTCCTCAGTCCCGTAGTTCTAAATTCATTTGCTAGTCTATCTTATGACTCGACTGGATACATTGTATTTGGAGCATTTTTATCGCTTTTGATAAATCTTTTAGTTGATAAATCGTTGACTAAAAATCGTAGCGTTGCTCTTATAGGATTGATTCTTTTAGTCATTGTTGCATGTAAGCAGAATTACTGGCTGTTTTTATTGCTAGTAATACCGGTATTATTGCAGGTTAACAATCCTAAATTAATGGGCTATAATCAGAAGCTATCACATTTATTTCAAGGTCTTAAATCTAAAAAGCTATTTTGGCTATGTCTAACCTTTTTGTCACTTGCTATAGTTTATGTTTTGACCGCAAGACATGGTGGTGTCCTTGCTGTTTTAAGACGTTATGTAATGACATTTGGCTATAATTACGCTGGTATCAATATTTTAAGTAATGACATTACTTCCTGGCTTGCCTCTCCATATCCAAGTCAGAACTTTATTCCCACTTGGGTGTCATCAATATGGTATCTCATGGTCTTTCTAGTATGGTTTTCTGAAGAAAAATTTGTTAAGTCAAAAAATATGGGATTTCTTTTCTTAGCTAGTTTCTTTGTGGGAATTCTTGGTGTCTTTTTTATCATGTTAGAATATCGTGGAGCGCCAACAAGCTACATTGAAGGAGTTCAAGGACGTTACTTTACTGTTACATTGCTTTTGGTACAAGTTTTTGCATCAAGTATTCCAGCGCGTCTAAATGAGGCAGGAAGAAAAGTGGTGCCGTATGCGTTAACTGGCTTGGTAATTGTATCAAATGCCTTATTGTTATTTGATACTGTTATTAGTTTAATTATGAGGAGAAACTAATGAAACTTTTGAAAAATATGTTTTATAATACCTCATACCAGTTATTGACTTTGTTGTTACCTTTAGTAACAGTTCCTTATGTTTCCCGTGTACTATCTCCTCAAGGCATCGGTATTAATGCCTATACGAGCTCCATTGTCATGTACTTTACTTTATTTGGTGCTTTAGGGATATCTTTGTACGGTAATCGTGAGATAGCTTTTGTGCAGTCAAATAAGTATAAGAGAAGTAAGATATTTTGGGAATTAGTTGTATTAAAACTTGCCTCTGTATCTATAGCAACGTTATTATTCTTTGGATTTGTCTTACTTACAAACGAATGGCAATTATTCTATTTAATTCAAGGTATTAATTTATTAGCGACTGCAACTGATATTTCGTGGTATTTTATTGGAGTTGAAGACTTTAAGATAATTGTCATTCGTAATACCATTGTTAAGCTTATTACAGTTGTTTTGACCTTCTTAGTTGTGAAGACGCCAGATGACCTAGCACTTTATATGTTTTTAATTGCATTTGCATCATTACTCGGAAATTTAACAGTCTGGCATCATTTAAAGCATGAAATCATCAAGATACCATTTAGTAGATTAGATGTCTTAGTACATCTAAGACCAACTTTAATGTTATTTTTACCCCAAATCACCATGCAGATTTATCTCTCTCTTAACAAGAGTATGCTGGGAGCAATGGATAGTGTGGTCAGTGCTGGATATTTTGATCAATCTGATAAAATTATTCGTATTTTATTTACCATTGTTTCAGCAATCGGAGGAGTTTTCTTACCAAGGCTCTCCAGTCTATTTTCTTCAGGAAAAGAAAAGCAAGCTAAGGCTTTACTTTTGAAACTTGTTGATTTAAGCAATGCTATCTCAATGTTAATGATTGCGGGAGTGGTAGGAGTTTCGTCGACATTTGCCGTCTTCTTTTTTGGGAAAGGGTATGAAGCTGTCGGTCCGCTAATGGCTGTTGAGTCTTTGATGATCATTTGCATTTCTTATGGTAACGCTTTAGGGACACAGTATCTACTGGCTTCAAGACGTACAAAAGCTTACACAATGTCTGCAGTTATTGGACTTGTGGCAAATGTTGTGCTTAATATACTTTTAATACCAATTTTAGGTGCTATGGGAGCTATTATCTCTACAGTTATTACTGAATTTATTGTCTCCCTCTATCAAGCTATCTCTTTAAGAGATGTATTTACTTTTAAAGAATTAACAAGAGGAATGCTGCGCTATTTAATTGCTGCTACTCTTAGTGGAGCTGTACTCTATTATATCAATACTCAAATGTCAGTATCATTGGTAAATTATGTCATTCAAAGTTTAGTAGCAGTAATTATCTATGTCGGTATCGTTTTTATAACCAAAGCACCAGTTATTCAGTTATTTAGAGATTTTAGAAAAGAGCATAGAACATGAAATATTTAGCGGGTATTGTCACCTTTAACCCCAATATTGAACGCTTAGATCAGAACATTCGAGCAATTTATCCTCAAGTAAGCCACATCTATATCGTAGATAATGGCTCGAAAAATAAGGAAGAAATTTCTCAATTAGTGGCCGATTATAATGAAGAGGGGCACCTAACTGTTGATTATTTAACAGAAAATAAAGGGATTGCATATGCTTTGAACTGTATCGGTCAATTTGCAGTAGCACAAGAATTTGATTGGTTCTTGACTTTAGATCAAGATTCGGTTGTCCTAGGTGATTTGATAGATAATTATGAAAATTACCTTCATTTACCTAAGATCGGTATGTTATCTTGTTTGTATCAAGATATGAACCGTGAAGATTTGGTTATGCAAGAATTTGACTATAAAGAAATTGAAGAGTGTATTACTTCGGCTGCTTTAATGAAAACGAGCGTTTTTGAAGAAACATCTGGCTTTGCAGAAGAGATGTTTATTGATTTTGTTGACTCTGAAATGAATTATCGTCTGTCAGAGATGGGATATAAGACTTATCAGGTTAATTTTATTGGTCTTTTACACGAAATTGGACACTCTTCACGAGTTAAAAAATTTGGCCATGTTTTTCATGTATTGAATCATTCATCATTTCGAAAATATTACATGATACGCAATGCGATCTATATTATAAAAAAATATGGTAAGAAGAAGCGACACAAATATTTAGTATTTATGCGAAATGAATTTGTTCGAGTGTTGGTAGCAGAAGAGCAAAAGAGCAAAAAATTAGTTGCTATGATTAAAGGCTTAAAAGATGGCTTATTGATGAAAGTGGATAAATATGGAAAATAAGGTAAAAACAGTTGCTGTTTTCTCAGGATATTATCTACCCTTCCTCGGAGGTATTGAACGTTATACAGATAAAATGACAGCAGATTTGGTTAAGCGTGGCTACCGTGTTGTTATTGTAACAACTAATCATGGTGATTTACCGATTATAGATGAAGACAAGGGTAGAAAAATTTACCGTTTACCGACCAAAAATATTGTCAAGCAGCGCTATCCTATTATTAACAAAAATCGAGAATACAACACGCTGATGAAATATGTTTCAGATGAAAATATTGATTTTGTGATTTGTAATACACGTTTTCAGTTAACAACGCTAGAAGGGCTATCTTTTGCAAAGAAACACCGTTTACCTAGTATTGTTTTAGACCATGGGTCAAGTCATTTTTCTGTCAATAATCGTTTTTTAGATTTCTTTGGAGCTATCTATGAACATCTTCTCACAGCGCGTGTTAAGCATTATCGTCCAGATTTTTATGCGGTATCCAAGAGAAGCGTTGAGTGGTTAAAACATTTTAATATAGAAGCTAAAGGAGTTATTTATAATTCGGTATCTGAAAGTCTAGGCTCTGATTTTGCTGACACGGCTTACCTTGAAAAATCTGCTGATGATATTTTCATCACTTATGCTGGTAGAATTATTAAAGAAAAAGGCATTGAATTGCTCTTAGAAGCATTTTCGATGTCACAGTACTCTGAAAATGTTTATTTACAGATTGCAGGAGACGGACCTGAATTAGCACATTTGAAAGAGAAATATCAGTCCAAACAGATTAACTTTTTGGGGAAATTAAACTTTGAACAGACTATGTCTTTAATGGCACAGACAGATATCTTTGTTTACCCATCAATGTATCCAGAGGGATTACCAACCTCTATTTTAGAAGCTGGTCTACTTTCGAGTGCTATTATTGCAACAGATCGCGGTGGAACAGTTGAAGTTATTGATAGCCCTGAGTTAGGAATCATCATGGAAGAAAATACTCAGTCACTCCATGAATCTCTTGATTTATTAGTAAAAGATAAGGCATTAAGAGAGAAATTACAACAGAATATTGCTAAAAGAATTAAAGAACATTTCACCTGGGAAAAAACAGTTGAAAAGTTGGATTATATTATTCAAAAAGAACTTAATCTGTAATAGATTGTGTCACTAAATTGATGCTATTGTCCTATTGATTCTTTTGTTTTTAATGCCTAGAATTCGAGCTTTCAAAAAGAAAATAATTCCGATGAGATTTTTCAAAAAATTATCAAAAATGTTAATTTAGCATAGACTTTTTTGAGAAAAAACACAGGACAAAAAATGAGTTTAAAGGTTAGAACTTTGATATAATATCTAAACGATAATTTAAGGTTCAGTTAAGGAAGTAATCGCGATGGAAGATTTAAAAAAATTAAAAAGAAAAGACTTGCTAGAAATTATGTTAGAACAGCAACTTCTTATTGAAAAACAAGAGAAAGAGATTCAGCAACTTAAAGAAGCGCTAGATGATAAAAAAATCAAAATTAGCAAAGCTGGTTCTATTGCCGAAGCTTCCTTAATGCTTAGTGGTATTTTTGAGACTGCTCAGTTAGCTGCAGATACCTATTTAGAAAACGTAAAGAATTTAGTAGATAAGAGAGGCGTAGACAATGAAAAGACAGATTAGTTCAGATAAATTATCTCAAGAACTGGATCGCGTAACTTATCAGAAACGCTTTTGGAGTGTCATTAAAAATACCATATACATCTTGATGGCGGTTGCCTCAACAGCTATTTTAATTGCGGTTTTATGGTTGCCTGTATTAAGAATCTACGGACATTCAATGAATAAGACTTTAAGTGCAGGTGATGTAGTCTTTACAGTAAAAGGTTCAAATTTTAAAACTGGAGACGTTGTCGCGTTTTACTACAATAATAAGGTCCTAGTCAAGCGGGTTATTGCAGAGTCAGGAGACTGGGTTAATATTGATTCTCAAGGGGATGTTTACGTGAATCAACATAAGTTGAAAGAACCATATGTTATTCATAAAGCACTCGGTAATAGTAATATAAAATACCCATATCAAGTACCTGATAAAAAAATTTTTGTATTAGGAGACAACCGAAAAACTTCAATTGATTCTCGAAATACTTCTGTAGGAGATGTTTCAGAAGAACAAATTGTAGGTAAAATTTCTTTCAGAATATGGCCTCTAGGTAAGATTAGTAGTATCAATTAAGGTTAGGGAGGATGAAAAATGCTAAAGAAGTGTCAAACTTTTATAATCGAATCATTAAAAAAGAAAAAACACCCTAAAGAGTGGAAAATTATCATGTGGTCATTGATGATCCTAACAACTTTTTTAACGACTTATTTTTTAATTCTACCAGCAATAACAGTTGAAGAAACTAAGACAGATGATGTGGGGATTACTTTAGAAAATAAAAATTCTAGCCAGGTAACTTCATCAACATCTAGTTCTCAATCAAGTGTTGAGCAGAGCAAGCCACAGACTCCTGCTTCCAGTGTAACAGAAACATCATCTTCTGAGGAAGCTGCTTATCGTGAAGAACCATTGATGTTTAGAGGTGCAGACTATACTGTAACAGTGACTTTGACCAAAGAAGCTAAGATTCCTAAAAATGCTGATTTAAAGGTGACGGAATTAAAAGACAATTCAGCTACTTTTAAAGACTATAAGAAAAAAGCATTGACAGAAGTTGCTAAACAAGATAGTGAAATCAAAAATTTCAAACTCTATGACATTACTATTGAGTCAAATGGTAAAGAAGCAGAACCCCAAGCCCCAGTAAAAGTAGAGGTCAACTATGATAAGCCATTAGAAGCTTCAGATGAAAACCTTAAAGTTGTTCACTTTAAAGATGATGGTCAAACAGAAGTATTAAAATCTAAAGATACTGCAGAAACTAAGAACACTAGCAGTGATGTTGCTTTTAAAACAGATTCATTCTCCATTTATGCAATTGTTCAAGAGGATAATACAGAAGTTCCTAGGTTAACTTACCATTTTCAAAATAATGACGGAACTGATTATAATTTCCTGACAGCTTCAGGTATGCAAGTTCATCATCAAATTATAAAAGATGGAGAATCTCTAGGAGAAGTTGGGATTCCGACGATTAAAGCAGGAGAGCATTTTAATGGTTGGTATACCTATGATCCTACTACTGGAAAGTATGGTGACCCTGTTAAATTTGGTGAGCCAATAACTGTAACTGAGACAAAAGAAATTTATGTTCGTCCATTTATGAGTAAAGTGGCGACAGTAACTTTATATGATGATTCTGCTGGTAAAAGTATTTTGGAGCGTTATCAAGTACCATTGGATAGTTCAGGAAACGGAACCGCGGATCTAAGTTCATTTAAAGTTTCACCACCCACTTCAACATTGTTATTTGTAGGTTGGTCTAAAACTCAAAATGGAGCTCCACTTTCTGAATCAGAAATTCAAGCATTACCTGTATCTTCAGACATAAGTCTTTATCCTGTCTTTAAAGAATCGTACGGTGTTGAATTCAACACAGGCGACTTATCAACAGGAGTTACCTATATTGCACCTCGTCGTGTGTTAACAGACCAACCTGTTTCGACAATTAAGCCTAATGATCCAACAAGGCCAGGTTATACTTTTGCAGGGTGGTACACAGCTGCTAGTGGTGGGACAGCCTTTGATTTTAATCAAGTCTTGACCAAGGATACGACGCTATATGCACATTGGTCGCCCGCACAAACAACCTACACGATAAACTACTGGCAACAATCAGCAACGGATAATAAAAATGCTACTGATGCGCAAAAGACATATGAGTACGCAGGGCAAGTAACACGATCAGGCCTATCTTTATCTAATCAGACGCTAACACAACAAGATATTAATGCAAAATTGCCGACTGGCTTTAAAGTTAATAATACGAGGACAGAAACTTCTGTCATGATAAAAGACGATGGTTCAAGTGTTGTTAATGTTTATTATGATAGAGAACTTGTGACTATGAGATTTGCGAAGACGGGCTACTCTGAGGTTTATTATCAAAGTTCTTCGTTTCCTTGGACTAGTGCATCATATGCCGAAACCTATACTGGACTATATGGTACGACTTTAGCTGCGAATGGCTATCAGTGGAAGACAGGTGCGTGGCGTTACCTAACTTCAACTGGAGTATCAGGAATGAGTTATTTGGGTGAGTTTATACTTCCCAGTGGAGTACGTGGAACAAATCCTTATGAAATAAAATTGTATCCTGTTGGTCAGCGAATTCAAAATTATGCTTTCTATAAACAAGGACTAGATGGCAAATACTTTTTATCAGATGTAGGGGGAGGTGCTGGAGCAGACGAGTTTACCTTTACAGAAAAATACTTAGGATTTAATGTTAAATACTATCAAAGGTTGTATCAAGATAATTACTTATTTGATGCTAAACCACTACAAACTAGCGCTAATACAACTGTGTCAGTCGCTGATCAATATTACGATCAGTATGGATATTATCACAAAGATTATCTAAACCTTAGAGTATGGTATGAACGTAATTCATACAAGATTAATTATTTAGATCCGCTTGATAATACAGAGCTTCCTAATTTTCCAGTAAAGGATGTTTTATATGAGCAAAATTTATCCTCTTATGCCCCCGATACGACAACGGTTCAACCTAAACCTAGTCGACCAGGGTATGTTTGGGATGGTAAATGGTATAAAGACCAAGCACAAACACAAGTATTTGATTTTAACATGACTATGCCTCCTCATGATGTTAAAGTCTATGCAGGTTGGCAAAAGGTAACATATCGTGTCAATATTGATCCAAATGGAGGTCAATTATCAAAAACAGCTGATACTTATTTAGACTTGCATTATGGTGATCGTATTCCGGAATATACAGATATTACAAGGGATTATATCCAAGATCCTTCAGGTACATATTATTATAAGTATGATTCACGAGATAAAGATTCCGACTCAACTAAAGCTGCCTATTATACGACAGATAATAGTCTCTCAAATGTCGATACAACAACTAAGTACAAGTACGTAAAAGACGCTTACAAATTAGTCGCTTGGTACTATGTTAATCCAGATGGTAGTATTAGACCTTATAACTTTTCAGGTGCTGTAACTCAAGATATCAATTTAAGAGCTATTTGGCGAAAGGCTGGAGATTATCATATTATATACAGCAATGATGCTGTTGGTACAGATGGAAAGCCAGCATTGGATGCTTCTGGTCAGCAATTACAAACAAGTAATGAGCCTACTGACCCTGATTCCTATGACGATGGCTCCCATTCAGCCTTACTGAGACGTCCGACAATGCCAGATGGCTATCGTTTCCGTGGCTGGTGGTACAATGGTAAAATTTATAACCCATATGATTCCATTGATATTGACGCCCATTTAGCAGATGCTAATAAAAATATCACCATAAAACCTGTCATTATTCCAGTAGGAGATATCAAATTAGAAGATACCTCAATCAAATATAATGGTAACGGTGGTACTAGAGTAGAAAATGGTAATGTGGTAACACAAGTGGAGACACCGCGTATGGAGTTGAATAGCACAACTACAATTCCTGAAAATCAATACTTTACAAGGACAGGTTACAACCTTATTGGTTGGCATCATGATAAGGATTTAGCTGATACAGGACGTGTGGAGTTTACAGCAGGTCAATCAATAGGTATTGATAACAACCCTGATGCAACAAATACCTTATATGCTGTTTGGCAACCTAAAGAATACACCGTCAGAGTAAGTAAAACTGTCGTTGGACTAGATGAAGATAAGACGAAAGACTTTTTGTTTAATCCAAGTGAAACGTTGCAACAAGAGAGTTTTCCGCTGAGAGATGGTCAGACTAAGGAATTTAAAGTACCTTATGGAACTTCTATATCAATAGATGAACAAGCCTACGATGAATTTAAAGTATCTGAGTCAATTACAGAAAAAAATCTAGCAACTGGTGAAGCTGATAAAACTTATGATGCTACCGGCTTACAATCCCTTACAGTTTCAGGAGACGTAGATATTAGCTTTACCAATACACGTATCAAGCAAAAAGTACGACTACAGAAAGTTAATGTCGAAAATGATAATAATTTTTTAGCAGGTGCAGTTTTTGATATTTATGAATCAGATGCTAATGGGAATAAAGCTTCACATCCTATGTATTCAGGGCTGGTGACAAACGATAAAGGCTTGTTATTAGTGGATGCTAATAACTACCTCAGTTTGCCAGTAGGAAAATACTACCTAACAGAGACAAAGGCCCCTCCAGGGTACCTACTACCTAAAAATGATATGTCAGTATTAGTGATTTCTACGGGAGTTACCTTTGAACAAAATGGTAATAATGCGACACCAATAAAAGAGAATTTAGTAGATGGAAGTACAGTATATACTTTTAAAATTACTAACAGTAAAGGAACAGAATTGCCTAGTACTGGAGGTATTGGAACACACATTTATATCCTAGTTGGTTTAGCTTTAGCTCTACCATCAGGATTAATATTATACTATCGAAAAAAAATATGAATTAATCATTCATCAATATGATTTTAGGAGAAAGATTTCAATGAAAAAGAAAATGATTCAATCGCTGTTAGTGGCGAGTTTAGCATTTGGTATGGCTGTATCACCAGTTACGCCGATAGCTTTTGCCGCTGAGACAGGGACAATTACAGTTCAAGATACTCAAAAAGGCGCAACCTATACCCCATATAAAATTTTTGATGCAGAAGTAGCAGATTCCTCAATGACTGATATTGGCAAAGATGGCGTATCTTATATGATTCCACAAGGTAAGGAGACAATGTATCAGTCATCCACAGGTTTCACTGACTTATTTACGACCTCAACTACAGGAGGGCGTACATACGTTAGTAAAAAAGAAGGAGTGAGTGATGTAGCAATTGCAACGTGGGCCAAAACAATTTCTAGCAGCATCACCGCGGGAAATTCAGTTACGGAATCAGGCGTTGATGGTACTGAGATAATTTCAGGTCTAGATTATGGCTATTATTATATAAAAAGCTCTATAAATAATGGTTCTACGGTAATGGTAACATCTGTTTCTCCTAATGCCACTATCCATGAGAAAAATTCGACTGCAGGTTGGGGACAGAACGGAGGAAAGACTGTTGATCGTACCTCTTACTCAGTTGGTGATAAAGTTACTTATACAATAACCTATGAAAATGCAGTAAATTATAATGGTAGCAGTAAGGTTTATCAATATGTATTAGATGACACAATGCCTGCCCAAAATGTTGTAGATTTAGATGAAGGAAGTTATACTGTTACTGTTACTAGTGCAGATGGAGTATCAAAAACTCTTAGTAAGGATAACGGTACAATAAGTGATAAAAATGGGACATATACTGTTTCAGAATTAAATAATAACTTTAAATTAACAATTCCTTGGGCGGCTACAAAACTTCAATCCTCAGATAGTAATACAGGTGGAAAAGATGATTTTTATTATTCAGGAGTTAACAAAATTATAGTTACTTATACGGGAGTATTAAAAAGTAAGGCTACGCCAGGGTCTGGCACTATAGAGGAAAATACTAATACTGCTAAAATAAATCCAAATGAAGAAAATTCAGATTCGGGTCAAAAAGTCAGTGTAAATGATGGTAAAATTACAATAAAAAAAATAGATGGAGCTGATAGCAATAAGGTCTTGGAAGGAGCAACCTTTATTGTGAAAAACTCTCAGGGAGAATTTCTTGACTACAGTGACAGTGAGAATGTAAAATGGACAACTGATCAGTCTAAGGCTACGCCATACAGAACTGATTCAAGTGGTACAGTGAGCATTTTAGGACTTGCTTCAGGAACATATAAATTAGTTGAAACGAAGGCTCCTGCAGGTTATAATTTAATGACTGATGAAACACCTGTTGAATTAAAGCTAGGAGCTGAAGGAAATCAAGATACTCTTTTAGTAACATCAACTGTAAAAAATAACAAAGGTACTGAGTTGCCTTCAACAGGTGGTATTGGTACAACAATTTTCTACATTATAGGTGCAATTTTAGTAATAGGAGCAGGTATCGTGCTTGTTGCTCGTCGTCGTTTACGTTCTTAATAAGATGGGCTAGCAAAGTGGTACAGATTTAAAATATATGAAAAAAATAAGACAACATTTAGTATCCATTTTGCTTGTCACTATAATTGCAGTGGGGGTAGGCTTAATGGCTTATCCTTCACTTGCTAATTATTGGAATTCATTTCACCAATCTCGAGCGATTATGGATTACCAAGACCGCGTAACGCATATGGATGAAAACGATTATAAAAAAATTATTAACCGAGCCAAAGAATATAATAAGCAATTTAAAACTTCAGGAATGAAGTGGCACATGACTGACCAAGAGCGTTTGGATTATAATTCACAACTGGCTATAGATAAAACGGGTAATATGGGTTATATTTCAATTCCAAAGATAAACATAAAATTACCACTTTATCATGGTACAAGTGAAAAAGTGCTTCAAACTTCTATTGGTCATTTAGAAGGAAGTAGTCTTCCAATTGGAGGAGACTCAACTCATTCTATTTTATCAGGACATAGAGGTTTACCCTCTTCAAGGCTTTTTTCTGATTTGAATAAGTTAAAAGCTGGAGACCACTGGACAGTCAGTATCTTAAATGAAACATATACTTATCAAGTGGATCAAATCAGAACAGTTAAACCGGATGATTTGAGGGATTTACAAATTGTTAAAGGTAAAGACTACCAAACTTTGGTGACGTGTACACCATATGGCGTTAATACCCATCGGTTACTAGTGAGAGGACATCGTGTACCAAACGATAATGGTAACGCTTTGGTGGTAGCAGAGGCAATACAAATAGAGCCTATTTATATCGCACCATTTATCGCTATTTTCCTTACTTTGATTTTACTTTTAATCTTTTTAGAAGTAACTAGGAGAGCACGTCAACGTAAGAAAATTTTAAAACAAGCAATGAGAAAGGAAGAGAACAATGATTTATAAAAAGATCCTAAAGATAACTCTTCTCTTATTATTTAGTCTAAGTACTCAACTTGTGTCTGCTGATACCAATGATCAGATGAAAACGGGTTCTATTACTATACAAAATAAGTATAATAATCAAGGTATCGCTGGCGGTAATTTACTTGTTTACCAAGTAGCACAAGCTAAAGATGTTGATGGTAATCAAGTTTTTACTCTGACTACCCCATTTCAAGGTATTGGGATAAAAGACGATGATCTAACACAAGTAAACCTTGATAGTAACCAAGCCAAATATGTCAATCTACTAACAAAAGCTGTTCATAAAATTCAACCTTTACAAACGTTTGATAATTTACCGGCTGAAGGTATTGTTGCGAACAATCTTCCTCAAGGGATTTATCTATTTATTCAGACTAAAACAGCTCAAGGTTATGAACTAATGTTTCCCTTTATACTATCAATACCTAAGGATGGGAAGTACGATATTACAGCATTTGAGAAAATGAGCCCTTTAAATGCTAAACCTAAAAAAGAAGAGACGATTACTCCTACAGTAGCACATCAGACAAAGGGAAAGCTCCCGTTTACTGGACAAGTATGGTGGCCAATACCTATACTAATTATGTCAGGACTTCTGTGTTTAATAATAGCCCTAAAATGGAGAAGAAGACGTGATTAGAAGATATTCAGCAAATTTTTTAGCTATACTTGGAATCATTCTGGTAAGTTCTGGAATCTATTGGGGTTGGTATAATATTAATCAGGCGCATCAAGCTGATTTAACTTCTAAGCATATTGTCAAGGCGCTTGATAAATCTATTACGCATCAAGTAAAGGGTTCAGAAAATGGAGAATTACCTGTAAAAAAGTTGGATAAAACAGATTACTTGGGAACTCTGGATATTCCGAACTTAAAACTGCATTTACCGGTAGCTGCTAATTATAGTTTTGAACAACTGTCTAAAACGCCTACAAGGTATTATGGTTCTTATTTAACTAATAACATGGTGATTTGTGCGCATAATTTTCCTTATCATTTTGATGCTTTAAAAAATGTAGATATGGGAACGGATGTTTATTTTACAACTACAACAGGGCAAATCTATCACTACAAAATCAGTAATAGAGAAATTATTGAACCAACAGCGATTGAAAAAGTTTATAAAACTGCCACATCAGACAATGATTGGGACTTAAGCCTGTTTACTTGTACAAAGGCAGGAGTAGCTAGAGTATTAGTGCGCTGTCAATTAATTGATGTTAAAAATTAATATTATACAATCTACTACTAATTAGTGATTAAAAAACTTGCAATTGCAAGTTTTTTTTGTTATGCTATAGGTGTCTTCAGGGCAGGGTGTAATTCCCGACCGGCGGTAATCGCTTCCAACTTATTTGTCAGTTGTGAAGCATCAGTCCGCGAGCGAAAGCTGATGTGGTGAGATTCCACAACCGACAGTAAAGTCTGGATGGGAGAAGACAAAGGTTTTTTTCGCGTACCTACGCTTACCTTTGGAGCTTCTTTCAATTTATTTAAATTGGAGGAATTTTTTTATGACAAATACACGTAAAATGGTGACAATCGCCATTCTTTCTGCCTTATCTTTTGTATTGATGATGGTTTCATTTCCATTAATACCAGGAGCAGAATTTTTAAAGGTTGATTTTTCAATCCTTCCGATGTTAGTTGCTTTTATTTTATTTGATTTGAAATCAAGTTATGGTGTACTCTTATTAAGATCACTTTTAAAAGTTATACTTGCTAATCGTGGTCCAGAAACCTTTATCGGTTTACCGATGAATATGGTTGCTCTAGCTCTATTTTTAGCAAGTTTCGCTATTTTCTGGAAAAATAGAGAGAGTGCAAAAGATTTTATTAAAGCTAGTTTATTTGGTACAGTTAGCTTGACTGTATCTATGGTAGCTCTCAACTATGTCTTTGCGATTCCTTTGTATGCTATATTTGCTAACTTTGATATCAGAACATTTATTGGTGTAGGCAATTACCTTTTAACAATGGTTATTCCATTTAATATCGTTGAGGGAATTTTAATTTCGATTGTTTTCTATCTAACTTACGTGGCTTGTTTGCCAATATTAGAAAGATATAAAAAGACTAATGTTATCTCGTCAAAATAGTAAACTTATTCAAGCATTTATTGCTATTATCTTATTTTTCAGTTTAGGATTGGTCATCAAATATTGGCCCGACACTGTAATCGCATTTGACCAAACTATTCAAGAAAGTGTTAGAGGACAGTTGCCAAATCTTTCTACAAGATTTTTCAAGTTAATCACTGTGGTTGGTAATACTGTAAGCCAGATAGCTATTGCGATTATGAGCGTCACTTTCTGTTACCTTAAGAAGTGGTATCCTCAAGCTAGATTTATCGCAGTAAATGCTATTATCTCTGGTATATGTATACTTTCTTTAAAACTTATTTTTCAAAGAGTGAGACCAACTTTAACCCATTTAGTATTTGCAGGTGGCTATTCGTTTCCCAGTGGGCACTCGATGGGAACATTTATGATATTTGGGAGTATTATTATTTTATTGCAGTACTATATGCCTAAGAGTATATGGAAACTGTTGTGCCAAGGTATTTTGGGTTTGCTCATTTTTTTAATTGGGTTATCTCGTATTTACCTAGGGGTTCATTTTCCGACAGATGTTTTAGCTGGTTTTATACTTGCTTATGGTATTTTGAATCTAACTGCGTATATCTTTTTAGCCAAGGATTGGTTAAAGAAAGTGAAGTAAATAAAAGATTGGGACTAACTGACGTTCCAATCTTTTTTAGTTTTATTGTAGTAGTGAGGTTATTTTAGTTAAAATTGTGATACAATTATCCTATGAAAAAACGTTATCGTGCGATTAATGATTATTATCGAGAACTCTTTGGAGAAAAAATATTTAAATTACCTATAGATGCTGGTTTTGACTGTCCTAACAGAGACGGAACAGTTGCTAGAGGAGGATGCACTTTTTGCACAGTTTCTGGTTCAGGGGATGCTATAGTTGCTCCAGAAGCTCCTATTCGTGAACAATTCTATAAAGAAATTGATTTCATGCATAGAAAGTGGCCTGAGGTTAATAAATACTTAGTCTATTTTCAAAATTTTACCAATACCCATGCTAAGTTAGAGATAATTAAAGAGCGTTACGAACAGGCTATTAATGAGCCAGGAGTTATCGGGATCAACATCGGAACAAGGCCGGATTGCTTACCTGATGAAACTATATACTATCTCGCTGAACTTTCTGAAAGAATGCATGTGACTTTAGAATTAGGCCTTCAGACAACTTATGAAGCAACTTCTGCATTAATAAATAGAGCACATTCATATGACCTTTACAAAAAAACTGTTAAGAGAATACGAGAATTAGCTCCTAAAGTAGAAATCGTTTCTCACCTAATAAATGGTCTCCCAGGGGAGACACATGATATGATGGTGGAAAATGTTCGTCGATGTGTTACGGATAATGATATTCAGGGTATAAAATTACACCTTCTGCATCTTATGACTAATACAAGAATGCAGAGAGATTACCATGAAGGTCGTTTACGTTTGTTAAGTCAAGAAGACTATATTTCGATTATTTGTGACCAACTGGAGATTATTCCAAAACATATTGTTATTCACCGAATTACTGGTGATGCGCCACGTCATATGTTAATTGGACCGATGTGGAGCCTTAATAAATGGGAAGTGCTTAATGCTATTGACAAAGAAATGGAGAAAAGACAGTCATATCAAGGATGTAAAGTTGAGGTAAAACATGATTAAAAGACCAATTCATCTTTCTCATGATTTTTTAGCAGAAGTTATTGATAAAGAAGCAATAACGCTTGATGCAACTATGGGAAATGGGAATGATACTGTTTTTTTAGCGAAAAGTTCTAAAAAAGTTTATGCATTTGATATTCAAGAAGAAGCAATAGCAAAAACGAAAGCAAAGCTCACGGAGCAAGGGATCTCTAACGCTGAACTTATCTTGGATGGGCATGAAAATTTGGAACAGTATGTTCATACACATTTAAGAGCGGCTATATTTAATCTAGGATACTTACCCTCAGCGGATAAAACAGTTATTACAAAACCTCACACAACTATCAAGGCAATCAAAAACGTTTTAGATATTTTAGAAGTAGGTGGACGTCTATCGCTTATGGTTTATTATGGTCATGATGGTGGAAAAAGTGAGAAAGATGCGGTGATAGCATTCGTGGAACAATTACCACAGAATAATTTCGCTACAATGCTTTATCAACCACTCAATCAAGTTAATACGCCCCCTTTTTTAATTATGGTAGAAAAGTTACAATCATATGAAAATGAGGTGTAACTATCTTTAGGCAATTAGCAAAAATGATAATTGCTATAAAATGCCATAAACAATATTATCGACTATGCGCTCAGTGCTATTATATGATATAATGATAGCATTATCTAATAGAAGAACAGTTGGTAGAGTTAATCGCTATCAGCTAAATTCAAATAATTTTTATTTAGGAGTAATTTTCCATGGAAGACCCTGGCAGTCAGAGTTTGTTACTACAATTTGTTATTTTATTAATATTAACCCTATTTAACGCCTTCTTTTCAGCATCTGAAATGGCTTTAGTATCGCTAAACCGCTCTAAAGTAGAACAGAAAGCTGAAGAAGGGGACAAAAGGTATCGACGTCTTTTGGACGTTCTTGAAAATCCCAATAATTTTTTATCAACAATTCAAGTTGGTATTACTTTTATTAGCCTTTTGCAAGGGGCTAGTTTATCTGCCTCACTAGGACATGTGATTTCAGGGTGGCTAGGAAATTCAGCAACAGCCCGTACAGCAGGGAGTATTATTGCGCTAATCTTTTTAACATATGTCTCTATTGTTCTAGGAGAATTATATCCTAAGCGTATTGCTATGAATTTGAAAGATCGTCTAGCAATTGTTTCAGCTCCCATTATTATCTTTCTAGGGAAAATCGTAAGCCCCTTTGTATGGTTGCTTTCAGCTTCAACTAACTTATTGAGTAGAATCACTCCGATGACTTTTGATGATGCTGACGAGAAGATGACACGTGATGAAATTGAATATATGTTGACGAATAGTGAAGAAACTTTGGATGCTGAAGAAATTGAGATGCTGCAAGGGATTTTCTCGCTAGATGAAATGATGGCGCGTGAAGTTATGGTTCCGCGCACTGATGCTTTCATGATTGACATCAACAATGATGCACAATCAAATATTGAAGGAATTTTATCACAAAACTTTTCTCGTGTCCCTGTTTATGATGACGATAAAGATAGAGTTGTTGGTGTTTTACATACCAAGCGCTTATTGGAAGTGGGCTTTAAAACTGGTTTTGATACTATCGACTTGCGAAAAATACTTCAGGAACCTCTTTTTGTTCCAGAAACGATTTTTGTAGATGACCTTTTAAAAGCATTACGCAACACTCAAAATCAAATGGCCATTTTACTAGACGAATATGGTGGCGTTGCTGGTTTAGTAACTCTAGAGGATTTATTGGAAGAAATTGTCGGCGAAATTGATGATGAAACAGATACAGCTGAACAATTTGTCAGGGAAATCGATGAGAATATCTATATTGTTCTAGGAACTATGACGCTTAATGAATTTAATGATTATTTTGAGACAGAGTTAGAAAGTGATGATGTTGATACAATTGCGGGTTATTATTTAACAGGTGTGGGTAGTATTCCAAACCAAGAGGAAAAAGTAGCTTACGAAGTAGACAGCAAAGATAAACACATCACTTTGATTAATGATAAAGTTAAAGATGGTCGTATAACAAAATTGAAAGTGCTATTGTCTGATATAGAACAGAATATTGAAAAAGACTAAGATTACTTAGTCTTTTTTTCATGAAAATGATATAATAAAGTCATAAAAACGGTTACAAGGTGATGAAATGGCAGAAATAGACTATAAAAAAGTAACAGGAATGATCCATTCTACAGAAAGTTTCGGCTCTGTGGATGGGCCAGGTATTCGTTTTATCATTTTTATGCAAGGATGTAAAATGCGTTGTCAATACTGTCATAATCCTGATACTTGGGAAATGGAAACTAACAATTCAAAGGAACGTACCGTTGAGGATGTTCTAAAAGAAGCTCTTCGTTATAAACATTTTTGGGGAAAAGATGGAGGTATCACAGTTTCAGGTGGTGAAGCAATGCTGCAAATTGACTTTATTACAGCCCTCTTTATTGAGGCTAAGAAACTAGGTATTCATACAACGCTAGATACTTGTGGTTTTGCTTATCGAGCAACACCAGAATACCATGCTATCCTTGAAAAATTGTTAGATGTTACTGATTTGGTACTCCTTGACTTAAAAGAAATTGATCCAGAACAACATAAAATTGTAACTCGTCAGTCTAACAAAAATATTTTACAGTTTGCTAGATACTTATCTGATAGAGGTACTCCGGTATGGATTCGTCATGTTTTAGTTCCTGGATTGACTGATATTGATGACCATTTAAAACGTTTGGGTGAATTTGTCCAAACACTTGATAATGTCGATAAATTTGAAGTATTGCCTTATCATACTATGGGAGAGTTCAAATGGCGTGAATTAGGAATTCCGTATCCATTAGCTGGTGTGAAACCACCAACTCCAGAACGTGTTAAAAACGCTAAAGATATCATGAAAACAGAATCCTATACAGAATATCTAAAAAGGATTCAAAATTAGTTTTAAGTTGAATTTTATTCAACTTTTTTAGTTGCAAAGGGCTTCCTAGTAAGATTTTTTGCTAAGTTATTCAATTTTTGCTACAATAAGGTGAATATAAAAGAAGAGGTAAAAACATGTCTAAAATTTTAGTCTTTGGTCACCAAAATCCAGATTCAGATGCTATTGGATCATCAGTTGCTTTTGCATATCTAGCTAAAGAAGCTTGGGGGCTTGACACAGAGGCCGTTGCTTTAGGAACTCCAAATGAAGAAACAGCATATGTTTTAGATTATTTTGGTGTTCAAGCACCTCGAGTAGTAGAATCTGCAAAAGCAGAGGGTGTAGAGACAGTCATTTTAACTGACCATAACGAATTCCAACAATCTATTTCTGATATTAAAGATGTGACAGTTTATGGCGTTGTTGATCATCATCGTGTTGCTAACTTTGAGACTGCCAATCCGTTATATATGCGTTTGGAACCAGTTGGCTCAGCATCATCGATTGTTTACCGTATGTTTAAGGAAAATGGAGTATCAGTACCCAAAGAGTTGGCTGGTTTATTATTATCAGGTTTGATTTCAGATACTCTTCTTTTGAAATCACCAACAACTCATGCTTCAGATATTCCAGTTGCAAAAGAACTAGCAGAGCTTGCAGGTGTAAACTTAGAAGAATATGGTTTAGAAATGCTTAAAGCAGGTACTAACCTCTCAAGTAAGACTGCAGCGGAGTTGATTGATATTGATGCTAAAACATTTGAATTAAATGGAGAAGCTGTTCGTGTTGCACAAGTTAATACTGTGGACATTAACGATATTTTAGCACGTCAAGAAGAGATTGAAGTTGCTATTCAAGAAGCAATTGTCACAGAAGGTTATTCTGATTTTGTATTGATGATTACTGACATTGTTAATTCAAATTCAGAGATTTTAGCTCTCGGTTCAAATATGGCTAAAGTTGAAGCAGCTTTTGAATTTACACTTGAAAATAACCACGCTTTTCTTGCTGGGGCAGTATCACGCAAAAAACAAGTTGTTCCTCAATTGACAGAAAGCTACAATGCTTAATTAATCATGTAAAACGGGCTACGTCCCGTTTTTTTAGTCATACATTTAGGAGCGCTTTTATGATATTAACGTTTAATCCAGGAAAGTTAGAAAGACAAGAGTTTTTTAAGGAGCTTATTAACTATCTTTGGATACATGATGATGTAACACTAAGACAAATAAAGTCCCACTTTACAGACTATTCTAAAATTGACCGTTTGTTAGAAGAATATATTAATCATGGATATATCCTTCGCCAAAATAAACGCTACAGCCTTAATCTTCCTTTTCTGAGTTCGCTAGATGGATTAGTATTAGATGATTTGGTTTTCATAGATTCTGATAGTCAAATCTATCAGTTATTACAGAAGCGAAAATTTGTGACAAATTTAGATAACCCAACCAATCACTTGGTATTTGTAGAAGAGACAGATTTTGAAAGAAACACTTTGACTCTTTCTAATTATTTCTATAAACTAACTAACGGTTATCCACTTTCAAGAGAACAAAAAAAGCTTTATCAACTTTTAGGAGATGTTAATTCGGAATATGCTTTAAAATATATGTCAAGCTTTATATTGAAATTTCTTCGCAAGGATAGTGTTAAGCAAAAACGTACAGATATTTTTATCCAAGCTTTAGAATTACTTGGATATATTAGCTTAAACCAAGATACTACCTATCGTTTAAATGCTAAACTTGATGTTGAAGCTTTAAAGATTTACTTAACATAAAAAAGACTGGAAGTTTGTCCAGTCTTTTTTAGTCAACTTTTGTCATCAACCAGAGAAAATAGGGGGCACCAATTATTGATACAACCAATCCAGTGGGAATACCTGTACCAACTAAGAGGATACGACCTATAGTATCTGATACCAATAGGATAATAGCACCAATAAGAAGACAGCTAGGTAGTATAATTTTATGGTTATTTCCTAATAGTCGTCTACTTAAGTGCCCAGCGAGTAAGCCTATAAAAGTAATATTACCAATTAAGACGACGCTAATAGCAGCGAGGCTACTTGCCAGCATCAAAGTATATATTCTTTCCTTTTTTAAATGAAGTCCTAGAGCGAGAGCAGTCTGCTCGTTTAGGTTCATAATATTAAGGTGGCGACTGCGACTATATGCTAATCCCCATAACAAAATGAGAATCGGGATAAAAGTGATAATGGTAGTCCAGGAACTAATTGTAATTTTTCCACTAAGCCATTCAACGATCATATCCATTTTTTGATTATTAGACTGACTAATAATAGAAATCATAACGCCTGAAATCATTGTAGATATTCCGATACCAGTGACGATTAATCGTGTAGGGCTAATATTGTGATTTCTTCTGTATGACATAAGATAGACAAGAAAAATAGTTACCAACCCTCCAAACATAGCAAATAGGGGTAAAAAGTATAATATAGTTGGATTGCTAACATTAAATGTTCCTATGGTTAGAGCGATTACTAATCCAGCTCCAGCATTGATACCAAGAATACCGGAATCAGCTAGTGGATTTTTGGTTAACGTCTGTAATAGCAACCCAGCAATTCCTAAAGAAGCTCCCCCAAAGATACAGACAATAATACGAGGTAAACGAATGTTAGTAATGATAAAAAGGAAGGCATCATCAGATTTTCCACTTATTAGTTTTAAAACGTCAATAACGGAAGTATTAGCATAGCCAAGTGAAATTGATACTAGTATTAATAATAGTAGGATAATGACAGATGATATTAAAACAAAAGGAGCTTTATTTTTTTGAATCATAGATTTTTCCCTTTTCTAATTAACCATAGGAAACATGGAAGCCCTACGATACTGATTATAGAACTAATTGGTGTCTCTGAAGGGGGATTTATAATACGAGATGATAAGTCTACCCAGATCATGAAAGTAGCCCCTGAAAATCCTATTAAAGGTAATAACAGACGATAATCTTTGGGAATAAAAAGCTTAATAAAATGTGGAATAATCAATCCAATGAAAGAAACGGTTCCTATCAAAGCGACTGATGAAGCTGATAAAAACAAAACAATAAGTAATAGAAACGCAGTCATTAATTGAGTTTTTTGTCCCAATGCTTTGGCCACAGATTCATTAAGGCTCAAGATAGTTAATTGATGTGCTAGGAGTTGTGAAATAAGTAAACCTAAAATAATGATAGGTGCTATTATGATTAGCATTTTCCAGTTAATTTGGGATAAACCACCTGCTTGCCAACCGATAACAGTTCGATTGAGTTTAAAGTATAATGTAACCACTTGTCCAACAGACGTAAAAAGTGTGGAGATCATCGCTCCGGCTAAAATGAGTCGTAGTTGGTGGTAACCCTTTTGCTTTGTATAAGAGAGTGTGAAGACTAAAAGACAAGAAATGACAGACCCTAGTAAGCAGACTATGAGAATCGTACTATAGTGCATGCTCCCTAAAAAAGCATATGCAACAACAAGGGCTAACCCAGCTCCGGCGTTAATACCTAGTAGTCCAGGATCAGCAATGGCGTTTCGAGTGACCCCCTGCATAATAGCACCTGCTTGTGACATAGCTGCACCTACTAAGATAGCTGCAACTATGCGTGGTAGTCTAATGTCAAAAATAACATCCTGAGCATTAGAGTTTTTTAAGGGATTTTTTAAAACAGTTATTAAATCACTAGTCTTGAAATTGATAGCACCAAATCGTAAGCTGGCGTAACAACCAATAAGAAATAGTATAAGTGTTATGAAAAAAACAAGCCAAAAATGATTTGACTTATTTTTTTGAACGAGTTTTTTTGAAGCTTTAAACATAAGAGGAGCTTTCTTTTAATTTGTATTTTCTTTGATAGCCTTTGTAAATGATTTTAATTGAGCTTCTAAAGATAGAGGGTCAGAGAAATAAAACACGTCGTAGTTACTTTCTATGATGTGCCCTTTTTTGACAGCTGGTAAATTCTTCCAGACATCACTTTCTTTAAGTGATGAAGCTGCTTTTTTAGTCGTTTTGTTTATATTAACAAGGGCATAATCTCCAATGTAATCACCGATTGCTTCTTGCGAAACGGTAAACCACCCTTTTTTAAAGACATCTTTTTTGACTTTTTCTGGGGCAGCATAACCTAGTGAATCATAGATTAGTTCTCCACCGCGTCCAAAATTATTACCATATAAATAGATATTTTTATCATAAAAATCCATAATGGTAAAAGTAGTGTTAGGCTTTAAGATATGGTGTAAATCTTTTTTGGCAGCGAGAGTTTTAGTTTTCCATTGGCTAACCCACTGATTAGCTTCTTTTTCTTTACCGAATACTTTCCCCAAAGCTGGCATCATATCTAAATAATTTTGTGCACCATATTTAATAACTAAAGTTGGTGCAATTTTTTTCAGAGTATTGATGTTTGGATCTTGATCAAAAACCATGATTAAATCAGGTTTTTGTGCGGCAATAGCTTCTGTATCATCAGCAGTTAATTTTTTAGCTTCTTTCAGTTGCTTACCAAAAACGGGGCTATCTTTTTCTAAGTCTAAACTGTAACTTGAAACATTAACACCTAGTTTTAATAAATACCCAGTGTAAGAATATGTAAAATTAATTACTTTTTTCGGATTTTCAGGAATTTTTCCATAATAGGTGAAGCCTTCAATTTTAGGCATTTTAGAAATAGTTGTTTTAGTGCTTTCTTGTTTAGTTTGTTGTCCGCAAGATACCAAAAAGAAGGTCAGTAGTGTGAGGACAATAATTCCAATTTTTTTCATAAGATAACATCTCCTAAATAATATTAATTTTGATCAGTTGATAATTGATAAGATAACAAAACAGGTTGTTTACTAATAGGGTCCTGAATGATATGAGCATCAATCTTAAAAATATCTTTGATAATATCTTTAGTCATGATCTGACTAGGACTACCTTCATAGATAATTTTACCGGTTTTCATTGCAACTAGATAATCAGAATAGCGCGCAGACAGGTTTAGGTCGTGTAGGACCATAATAATTGTTTTTTGCGTTTCGTTATTAAGTTTTTTGAGCAATTCTAAGACTTCTAATTGATGATTCATGTCAAGATAAGTTGTAGGTTCGTCTAAAAAGATAGTATCTGTATCTTGTGCTAAAGCCATAGCAATCCATACTTTTTGCCTCTGACCTCCTGAAAGGTCATCAACATCTCTATTAGCAAATTGCGCTACGTTAGTCATTTCCATCGCCCAATGGACTTTACTACGATCGTCATTTGTCAAATTGCCAAGGTATTTTTGGTGTGGGAACCGTCCATAAGATATTAGTTCATAAACTGTGATCCCTTCAGTTGCTTCTAACACCTGTGGGAGAAGTGCAATCTTCTTAGCAATTTCCTTTGTGGGTAAATGTGCAATATCATGACCATCAATAGTGATAGTACCATCTTTTATTTTATGGATGCGTGTGAGAGCCTTCAAAAGAGTAGACTTTCCACATCCATTGGCACCAATAATCGTTGTTATTTTTTGGTTAAGTATACTGAGGGAAAGATTATTGATGATTTCTTTCTGATCGTAAGATACAATAATGTTTTCTGCTTTTATGTGAGACATAGAGAACCTTTCTAGCAAAAAATTAAGTTCATTATAACATAGAAAAAAGGCTTACAAAAGCCTTTTTTAGCATTAATTAAGAAAAATGTGAACAAAATGATAATTATTTAGAATGATTCAAAATAGTATCAATAATCATTATTGTTTAGCTTTTTTTATCGTTTAAGGTATTTTTTCGCAACTTCTAAATCTCCAGAGTAATTGTCACGATTTCCTTTGATAATTTGATAAGCATCTGCTCCTTTACCAGCGATAATAATTGCATCTAGTTTGCAATTAGTAAGAGTACTGGCGTTAGCAATTGCTTCTTCTCGATCAATGATGATAGTAACCGGACGATTAATATGGCTTGCTATTTCTTGTGAGATAACTAAGGGATCTTCAAAATTAGGATCATCTGCAGTGAGTATCACTTGTAGATTAGGATGTTGATTAATGACATCTCCGAAGTCTTTACGACGGCTTTGACCTTTATTACCAGGAGCTCCGAGCACTAATATAATATCCCCTTTTTGGTGTTCCTCAACAACAGATAATAATTTCTTCAAACTGTCTCCGTTGTGGGCATAGTCAACGAAAATCTTTGCGCCGTTGGTTTGTGTTAGGACTTCCATGCGGCCAGGGACGGTAGTTTGTGCAATTCCGTTTTTTATATCTTCAATTGAAACACCAAGTCGAAGACAAGCAAGTCCAGCTGCGATAGCATTTTCTTGATTGAATTTTCCAATCAGCTTGATATCGTAGGTGTTCTCCAACTTTCCTTTGACATGGAAAGAAAAGGCCTGTGATTCTGTGATAACATTTTCAGAATAATCTCCATAGAAATCATGAGGAATATATTCTACCTGTTCTTTGACAATATTAAAATGATCCATCTGACTATTTACAACAACAGCATTGCTATTCTCCATCAAGAGCCGTTTGTGGAAAAAATAATCTTCGAATGTAGGGTGCTCGATAGGACCAATATGATCGGGACTAATATTTAAGAAAACGCCAACGTCAAAGGTTAAACCATAAACACGTTTGGTTAGGTATGCTTGGCTTGATACTTCCATAACTAAGTGTGTCATTTGATTCTCAACGGCTGTAGCCATCATCCGAAATAAATCAAGACTCTCGGGGGTTGTGAGATGTGATTTAAAGAAAGATTTACCATCTAATGTTGTGTTCATAGTTGAGAGCATAGCAGGACGATGGTTTACTTTTAACATATGATAAGCAAAGTAAGCCGCAGTTGTTTTTCCTTTTGTTCCGGTAAAAGCTAGAAGTTTAAGTTTGTTTTGTGGGTTATTATAGAAAGACATAGATATCAAACTCATGGCTTTTTTGATATCATTGACTAATATCACTGGAATATCGGCGCCGTAATCTATCTCAGAAACGTAAAAAGAAAGGCCTGCTGTGATTGCAGAATCTAGATATTCTTTTTTAAAAGTGGCACCCTTAGCAAAAAATAAAGTATCAGATGAAATTTGACGACTATCATATGATAAGGCATTAAAAGTTACATTTTGTGTCCAGTTATAATAATAATGCTCATGAAACAAAATCTCTCTGAAATTATGGTCATTTTTTAAAATTTCTAAAATTTTATCTATTGTAATCATACTCCTTATTTTAGACTTTATGTTCTCGTTTTACAAGTCTAAGGTAAAAGTTTATAATAAAGTGATATTTCTGAGATTTTTGTCTTTTAAATGCTAAATAATATTGAAAATAGAAAGTTTACCATGTCACAAAAAACAATAAAAGTTAGTCAGCAAGAACAAATGGTCAAAGGGACGGCTTGGTTAACAGCAGGGAATTTCATTAGTCGCTTGCTGGGAGCCATCTATATTATCCCTTGGTATGCTTGGATGGGAAAGCATGCTGCCGAAGCAAATGCTTTATTTGGGATGGGATATGAAATCTATGCTTTATTTCTTTTGATATCAACTGTTGGAATTCCAGTAGCAGTTGCAAAACAGGTATCTAAGTATAACACTTTAGGTAAAGAAGAGATGAGCATTTATCTGGTTCGGAAAATCTTGCAGTTTATGCTGATTTTAGGTGGAGTTTTTGCATTAATTATGTATATTGGTTCACCTCTATTTGCTTCACTTAGTAAAGGAGGGCAAGAACTCGTTCCAATATTGCGTAGTCTAACTCTAGCTGTTTTAGTTTTTCCTTCAATGAGTGTTTTACGTGGTTTTTTTCAAGGTTTTAATAATTTAAAACCGTATGCCATTAGTCAAGTCGCTGAGCAGATTATACGTGTCATATGGATGTTATTAACTGCTTTCTATATTATGCGTCTAGGATCAGGAGATTATATTGCCGCTGTGACACAGTCAACATTCGCCGCCTTTGTCGGTATGTTTGCTAGTATAGCTGTGCTGCTTTATTTCTTATGGCGTTATAATATGCTATCTGCCTTGATTGGTAAAACTCCAGAGCACATTAAATTAGATACTAAAGAAATACTAATTGAGACTGTTAAGGAAGCAATCCCTTTTATTATTACTGGTGCAGCAATTCAAATTTTCAAATTGATTGATCAGTTTTCATTTGGGAATACGATGGCGCTCTTTACGAATTATTCAAGTGAAGAATTACGGGTTATGTTTGCTTACTTTTCAAGCAACCCTGGTAAAGTTACGATGATTCTAATTGCTGTTGCTACCGCAATTGCTGGAGTTGGTATTCCATTGTTAACAGAGAATTTTGTTAAGAATGATAAAAAAGCCGCCGCTCGTTTGGTTGTTAATAATTTACAAATGTTACTAATGTTTTTACTGCCAGCTGTTGCAGGATCCGTTATTTTAGCAAAACCTTTGTATACAGTCTTTTATGGGTTACCGCAGGGACAGGCTTTAGGGCTTTTTGTCATATCTCTTATTCAAACAATTATTTTATCTATTTATACTGTTTTAGCACCAATGCTACAAGCATTGTTTGAAAATCGTAAAGCTATTATTTACTTCCTATATGGTCTGGTGGCAAAAGTTATTTTACAAGTTCCCTCCATTTTCCTTTTCCATGCCTATGGACCACTTTTCTCAACGACAGTAGCTCTTTGTATCCCAGTAATTCTTATGTATTTGAAAATACATGAAATTACAGGATTTAAACGCCAAGCTATTCGTCGTACAAGTGCTTTAGTCCTTATTCTAACGCTATTAATGAGCTTTATTATTTCTATGATAATATGGTTAATGAACCTGGTTATTGTACCCGATAGTAGACTGGTAAGTCTAGTTTACATTATCGTTATCGGTGCAATAGGTTTAGGGGTATATGTCTTTATGGCACTGGCCACCCATCTACTTGATAAGATGATTGGTAGCCGTGCTCAAGACTTACGCCGAAAGTTGCACCTTAACTAATGAAAAACTAGGTTAGACAGAATTGTTTAACCTAGTTTTTTGACGACCAAAATTATTTGTGAAATTTTAAGGTAGTCACAATATAGTGAGCTTATTTTTATGTTATAATTAAATGGAGAAATATGAGGTGAAAGATGTCTTACGAAAAGCTTTTAGAACGATTTTTAACATACGTCAAAATAAATACAAGAAGTAATCCTAATAGTACACAAACGCCAACAACTCAAAGTCAAGTTGACTTTGCTTTAACAGTTTTAAAACCAGAAATGGAAGCAATTGGTTTAAAAGATGTTCATTATTTACCTTCTAATGGGTATTTGGTTGGAACCTTACCTGCTACAAGCGACCGCTTACGCCATAAAATAGGTTTTATATCCCATATGGATACAGCTGATTTCAATGCTGAAAATATTACTCCACAAATTGTTGACTATAAAGGTGGAGATATTGAACTTGGAGACTCAGGTTACATTTTAAGTCCAAAAGATTTTCCAAATTTAAATAATTACCATGGGCAAACATTGATTACAACAGATGGTAAAACCTTACTGGGAGCAGACGATAAGTCTGGTATAGCAGAAATCATGACAGCTATGGAATATTTGGCTTCGCATCCAGAAATTGAGCATTGTGAAATTAGAGTTGGCTTTGGACCAGATGAAGAAATTGGTATAGGTGCAGATAAATTTGATGTTAAAGATTTTGATGTTGATTTTGCCTATACAGTGGATGGTGGACCACTAGGAGAATTACAGTATGAAACCTTTAGTGCAGCTGGTTTGGAGCTTACATTTGAAGGACGAAACGTTCACCCTGGAACTGCAAAAAATCAAATGATTAATGCTTTACAGCTTGCTATGGATTTTCATAGTCAATTACCAGAAAATGAACGTCCTGAACAAACAGATGGCTATCAAGGATTTTATCACTTATATGATTTAAGTGGAACAGTTGATCAAGCTAAAAGTTCATATATCATTCGAGATTTTGAGGAAGTTAATTTCTTAAAACGTAAGCAATTGGCTCAAGATATCGCTGATAATATGAATGAAGCATTACAATCTGAACGTGTAAAGGTTAAACTATACGATCAATATTACAACATGAAGAAAGTTATTGAAAAAGACATGACACCTATCAACATTGCTAAAGAAGTAATGGAAGAGTTAGACATCAAGCCAATCATAG
The DNA here is from genome assembly GCF_949788565.1 of Streptococcus agalactiae. NCBI lineage: Bacteria > Bacillati > Bacillota > Bacilli > Lactobacillales > Streptococcaceae > Streptococcus > Streptococcus agalactiae. Next base: position 1,324,031 of record NZ_OX460931.1, on the reverse strand, counting down.
AACCGATTCGTGGTGGTACAGATGGCTCTAAAATTTCCTTTATGGGAATCCCTACTCCTAATCTTTTTGCAGGTGGTGAAAACATGCATGGACGCTTTGAATTCGTTAGTCTACAAACAATGGAAAAAGCAGTTGATGTTATTTTAGGCATCGTTGCTAAGGATTAGTAAAGAAATATCAGATTGGAGTGGTTAAATGATAAAATTATTTGGGAAGATACGTTATCACTGGCAACCTGAACTTTCTTGGGCTATTATTTATTGGTCAATAGCCATTGCACCAATTTTTATTGGTTTATCTCTGCTATATGAAAGAACTGAGATTCCGAGTCAGGTATTTGTTCTATTTGCCATCTTTATTGTTTTAGTGGGCATTGGATTTCATCGCTATTTTGTTATTGAAGAAGATGGATATCTTAGGATTGTATCTTTTAACTTTTTAAGACGATCTAAGTTTCCAATTGAAGATATTGCTAAAATTGAGGTCACTAAATCAAGTGTCACTATCAAATTTAATAATAACCATGAGCGGATTTTTTACATGCGAAAATGGCCTAAAAAATATTTTTTAGATGCACTAGCTATTGAACCTAAATTTAAGGGAGAAGTGGAGCTTCTCGATAATTTGATTAAAATGGATTATTTTGAATGTTATCGCTACGATAAAAAAGCTCTTACAAAATCGTAAGAGCTTTGGTGGGACATGATTTAACTGCTAAAACAGTATCTTGATCAGAATTTGGAACCTCTTTTTCTAGGTTATCTGTATCGGAAAATTTAACGATACCATCATCTTGATAATCAAAAATATTTGAATATGTTTGGCAAAGCCCACAGGCAATACATTTTTCTGGAATTAGTGCAACTTTCATAGTATTATTGTAATACTTATTGATACGATTAACAAGGGGGAAGTCATGGCGAAAAAACCATGGGAAAAAAAAGTTGTGGAAAACAATAGTCATAGAAAAGACAAAATTACAAGAACGAGTAGAGGTGTGGTGTCAAGTACTCCTTGGATTACCGCTTTCTTGAGTGCATTCTTTGTTATTGTCGTTGCTATTTTATTTATAGTATTTTATACTTCAAATAGAGGAGAAGACAGAGCAAAAGAAACTTCTGGTTTTTATGGTGCTTCAAGTCAAAAAGTTAATAGTTCTAAAACGAAAAAAGCATCTACAAGTAAGAAAACAACGTCATCATCAAAAACTAAAACTAGTGATAAATCAACAACATCTTCTAGTACAGTAGCAAGTTCGAGTGAGACATCGACATCATCTTCAGTAAACGGTGGAACAATCGTAGTTCAACCAGGTGAGGGAGCAGCCTCCATAGCTGCTCGTGCAGGTATCTCAGTTGCTCGTTTACAAGAACTTAATCCCGGTCATATGACCTCAGGGTATTGGTATGCTAATCCAGGCGATCCTGTGGTTGTAAATTAAGGGGAGGATTATGAACTCAATTAATATTGCTATTGATGGACCAGCATCAAGTGGAAAAAGTACTGTCGCTAAGATTATTGCTAAAAATTTGAATTACACTTACCTTGATACAGGTGCTATGTATCGTTGTGCTACTTATCTGGCTTTACAGCATGGATATGAAGCACAAGATGTTTCGAAAATTCTAGGACTCCTAGCTGAAAGACCAATTTCTTTTGGTAAAGCAGAAGATGGCAGCCAGACAGTCTTTCTTGGCACAGAAGAAGTTACTTTAGCTATCCGTCAAAACGATGTTACTAACAATGTCTCGTGGGTTTCTGCTATCCCAGAGATTCGAGAAGAGTTAGTAAACCAGCAGCGTCGTATAGCCAAAGATGGTGCTATTATAATGGATGGTCGTGACATAGGAACAGTTGTTTTGCCAGATGCAGAATTAAAGATTTTTTTAGTGGCTTCTGTTGATGAAAGAGCTGAGCGTCGCTTTAAAGAAAATCAAGAAAAAGGCATTGAGAGTGATTTTGAAACACTGAAATCAGAAATTGCTGCTCGTGATTATAAAGATAGCCATCGAGAAGTTTCACCATTAAAGGCAGCAGAAGATGCTATTGAATTTGATACTACAGGAGTATCAATTGAAGGTGTTGTAACTTTTATCCAAGAAAAAGCAGAAAAAATAATTGACATGAAGAATTAGTCATGATATACTAGTTGCAATGAGAAAAGTAGAAGTGAGAACTTCTCGCCTTGCGACTTAGGTTGTCTGGCCCAACATGTCAAGATTCCATCTAGGAAGATTATATGTGCGGGCTTGATTTATCAAGTCCGCTTTCGTTTTTCTCTAAAAAAATAAAGAGGTGAAGATCATAGCTAAAAAAGATCTATTCATTAACGATGAAATTCGCGTTCGTGAAGTTCGTCTGGTTGGTCTCGAGGGTGAACAATTAGGTATTAAACCATTGTCTGAAGCTCAAGCAATTGCAGATGATGCTAATGTTGATTTGGTTTTAATTCAGCCACAAGCTACACCACCTGTTGCGAAAATTATGGACTATGGTAAGTTCAAATTTGAGTATCAAAAGAAACAAAAAGAACAACGTAAAAAACAAAGCGTTGTTACTGTTAAGGAAGTTCGTCTTAGCCCAGTTATTGATAAAGGGGATTTTGAAACAAAACTTCGTAACGGTCGTAAGTTCCTTGAAAAAGGTAACAAAGTTAAAGTTTCTATCCGATTCAAAGGACGTATGATTACTCATAAAGAAATTGGAGCAAAGGTATTGGCGGAATTTGCTGAAGCGACACAAGATATCGCTATTATTGAGCAAAGAGCTAAGATGGATGGTCGCCAAATGTTTATGCAGCTTGCACCAATTCCAGACAAGAAATAATTGTCGACTTTATAGTATTATTTAAGAGGAGAATTTAAAATGCCAAAACAAAAAACACACCGCGCATCAGCTAAACGCTTTAAACGCACAGGTTCAGGTGGATTGAAACGCTTCCGCGCGTTTACTTCACACCGTTTCCACGGTAAAACTAAAAAACAACGTCGTCATCTTCGTAAAGCTACTATGGTTTCATCAGGAGATTTCAAACGTATTAAAGCAATGCTTACTCGCCTTAAATAATAAGGTCTCTGTAAACATTTACTACATATTATAAAGGATTATTTGGAGGAAATATAAATGGCTCGTGTTAAAGGTGGAGTTGTTTCACGTAAACGTCGTAAACGCGTACTTAAATTAGCTAAAGGTTACTATGGTGCAAAACATATCTTGTTCCGTACTGCAAAAGAACAAGTAATGAATTCTTACTACTATGCATACCGTGACCGTCGTCAGAAAAAACGTGACTTCCGTAAATTATGGATCACTCGTATCAATGCGGCTGCTCGTATGAATGGTTTATCATATTCACAATTGATGCACGGTTTGAAATTAGCTGAAATCGAAGTTAACCGTAAAATGCTTGCTGATTTAGCAGTTAACGATGCAGCAGCTTTCACAGCTCTTGCAGATGCAGCTAAAGCTAAACTTGGTAAATAAGAAATAAAAAAAGTTGGGTCTGCCTAACTTTTTTATTTCTAGAAAGAAAGTACCTATATTATAATTTAAGTGAAAAGTTTCGTTCTATATATGTAGAATGAAACTTTTTTTCTTTTATTCCGATACCTTTATTATTGTTATAATTTTCCTTTTTGATTTTTATTGTTTTGTAGTATTATTCCATATAAAAAGCACCTCAATCGTTGGATTGAGGTGTGGATTAAACTTTAAATGGCAAAGATTATTTTTTAGATGTTTTATGTGTCTTATTAGGATCTTGCAATTCCAAGTAACTTGGAGCGTGGAAGAGATCAACTGTCGATTTGTTGTTATGTTTGCTATATATGCTTGTTGAACGATCTTTCAATTTACGTTCTTTAGCTTTGAGTGCTTTAAGAGAATGTGTGTAATTGAATTTTTCAACTTCTACAGTTTTCAAACCATTGTTTTCATCAAATCGTAGTAAATCTCCAGTTTGAATCGAATCACTTGTAGATAATTGTTTATTAGTAGCATCTCGAATAGCTTTTATTTCAGCTTTAGTTGTTTCATCAGGATTTGTGATTTCTTGTCCTGAATCAGTGTAATAGAGATGTCCACTATAGTTAGTGTATTTAGGAGTAATATACTGACCAGTTGTTCTCATAGCGACCATTTGTTTATTATCTTTAGATAATAAGTCTTGTCCTAACTGAGTATATTTAGACGTGTCTATCCCTAGAATATGAAGTAAAGTTGGTAAATTATCTACCTCACCACCGTATGTATTACTGATAAAACCTTTTGAATAGCCAGGAATGTGGATCATATATGGAACACGTTGTAACATAGCGTTGTCGTATTCAGACCATGTTTCAGGGTCTTTACCTAATAATTCAGCTAAGCTAGGATTACGTGTATTAGAAATACCGTAGTGATCCCCATACATTACAATAATAGAATTATCATACACACCAGCAGCTTTTAGATATTCAAAAAATGATTTAAGAGCTGTATCAAGGTAGTTTGCTGTGGCGAAATAACCGTTAATCGTTTCATCGTTAGTCTTTGCAAGTGGGAATCCCTCTTCGTCAGACTCTCCCTTCAAACTTGTGTAAGGGTAATGGTTACTTACTGTAATAAATTTAGTATAAAACGGTTGTTGCATGTGCTCTAGATATTTGATAGAGTCAGCAAACATATATTTATCATTCAAACCGTATTGGAATGAATTATCTTTGGTTTGTTTTGAGAAGTAGCTAGAGTCAAAGAAGTAGTCATAACCCCACTGTTTGTAAGCATTATTTCTATTCCAAAATGTTCCGACGTTTCCGTGGAAGACCGCACTACTGTAACCTCCATTTTGAGCTAAGATATGTGGAGCAGCAAATTGTGTATTTTCACCACCATAATTAACCATGAATGAACCACTACTTAGACCAAAAAGTGAGTTTTCCATGAGTGTCTCAGCATCGGATGTCTTACCAGCTTTGACTTGATGGAAGAAGTTAGAGAAGGAGATAGTCTCTTTCGAATGATAAAGGCTGTTAATAAATGGAGTAACCACATGTTCTTTACCATCAACATTTAATTTATAGTCAATCAAGAATTGTTGAAAACTCTCCAAGTGAATCATGATAACGTTTCGCCCTTTTCCGATACCATAATATTCTGGATTGGGTTTGGCATAATGCTCTGCTACATATTTTTTGGCAGTCGCTAATTCTTGTGCAGTGGCACCATTTCTTTCTTTCTGTGCTTGATAAGTTTGATTACCACTATAAATCGAAAATGATGGCAAGCCAAGAGCTTTAACAATATAGGTGTTTGAAAAACCACGACTTAGTAGTTCTGGACGATCAATTTCAGCTAAGAATAAGTTAATTGAAAAGAGTAAACCAGACAAAGCTGTGATAGAAAAACTAGCACGTTTATTAAATGGACGATCATCTAAGTGGATTTTCTTGGTTGCAAATAAGAAAATAAGGATAATGAAATCGAAAACGTAGACAAGATCCCAAATTCTCAATAGATTAAGAGCAGAGTCTCCAAGGCCAGCCGAAGTTTTACTACTAGCCAAGACGGCGCTAACTGTAATGAAATCGGAAAACTCTCTATAGTAGATTGCGTTTGCAATTAGAAGAATATTTACGATAGCATAGGTAATAAAAGCGGTAATATAAAAAGCTTTGGTTCGCTTAACATATAAGGCCAAACCTATGATTAAGAGTCCTAAGGGGATGGGGTTTATAATGGTCAAAAACAACTGATAGGAATTTTCTAAACCTAAATTAAAATCAGTATGGTAAGCCCAAATTGTCTTTAACCAATATATAACTACTAACAATAAAATAAAGCCGAGTCGTGTATTGATCGCACGGCTAGCAAAATCTTTAATTTTTTTCACAGTAGGAACTTCCTTTAATTTTTTTCCTAAAGATAAAATCTCAGATTAAATTATAACATAAAATTTTGTAACATACGGTAAAGAAAGGTCGAATTCAGTATGAAAAAAGATAAAAATTTGTTATAATACTGTTTATGAATAAACTTAAAGTGAATTCTGTCGTTGAAAGAAAAATCAAATCAGGTGCTCAGTTACTGGAAAAAAAAGATTTTGATACCAGTTTAGTTAACCAGTTGGTTCAACTTTTTTCACAGTCAAATCAATTCTTAGGGATGGCCTATCTTTCACCACAAAATAAAGGGATTGGTTGGTTACTATCAAGACAAATTTTTGATTTTAACCATGATTACTTTGTATCGCTATTCAAAAAATCTAGAGAGAAGCGTCAAAAATTTGAAAAATCCAGTCAAACAACAGCCTACCGCTTGTTTAATCAGGATGGAGATAACTTTGGTGGCCTAACTATAGATTTTTATAGTGACTATGCTCTTTTTTCGTGGTACAATGAATTTGTTTATACTAATCGACAAATGATTGTTGCAGCCTTTAAGCAGGTCTATCCTAATATTAAAGGGGCATATGAAAAAATTCGTTTCAAAGGTTTAGACTTTGAAAGTGCTCATTTGTACGGTCAAGAGGCTCCTGAATCATTTTTGATTTTAGAAAATAATATCAAATATAGTGTCTTTTTGAATGATGGATTAATGACAGGTATTTTCCTTGACCAACATGATGTCAGAAAAGCCTTAGCAACTAATCTATCAGAAGGTAAAAAAGTTCTAAATATGTTTTCATACACCGCGGCTTTTTCTGTAGCTGCAGCTGTTGGAGGAGCATTAGAGACAACTTCTGTTGATTTAGCAAAACGCTCGCGTGAACTTTCAAAAGCACACTTTGATGCTAATCAGATTGTCACAGATAACCATCGATTTATTGTTATGGATGTTTTTGAATATTATAAGTATGCCAAAAGAAAACATCTATCATATGATGTGATTGTTATTGATCCACCAAGTTTTGCTCGAAATAAAAAACAAACTTTTTCGGTTACTAAAGATTACTATAAATTAATTGAACAAGCTTTAGATATTTTAACCCCTGGTGGAACTATCATTGCATCAACTAACGCAGCTAATCTAACCGTATCACAATTTAAGAAACAATTGGAAAAGGGGTTTGGTAAAGCTTCACATAATTACATTAGCTTACAGCAGTTGCCTGAAGATTTCACTGTAAATGATAAGGACCAACAAAGTAATTATTTAAAAGTATTTACAATAAAGGTAAAATAATGAAAATAGTAGTACCAGTAATGCCTCGCAGTCTTGAAGAGGCTCAAGAAATAGATTTATCAAAATTTGATAGTGTTGATATTATTGAATGGCGAGCTGATGCCTTACCAAAGGATGACATTATTAATGTAGCTCCAGCTATTTTTGAGAAATTCGCAGGTCATGAAATTATTTTTACTCTTCGTACAACGCGTGAAGGTGGTAATATTGTCTTATCTGATGCTGAGTATGTTGAGTTAATCCAGAAAATTAATTCTATCTACAATCCAGATTATATTGATTTTGAGTATTTTTCACATAAAGAAGTTTTTCAAGAAATGCTAGAATTTCCAAATTTAGTCCTGTCTTATCACAATTTTCAAGAGACACCGGAGAATATTATGGAGATATTTTCAGAATTGACAGCCCTAGCACCACGAGTTGTAAAAATCGCAGTAATGCCAAAGAATGAACAAGATGTCTTAGACGTTATGAATTACACTCGCGGTTTCAAGACTATTAATCCTGATCAAGTTTATGCGACGGTATCTATGAGTAAAATTGGACGTATTTCTCGTTTTGCTGGTGATGTAACTGGATCTAGTTGGACATTTGCATATTTAGATTCATCTATCGCACCCGGACAAATTACTATTTCAGAGATGAAGCGTGTCAAAGCATTGCTTGACGCTGACTGATACGAGATAACAAAATGTAAATATACTGATGAGATCCCTAGCAATTGCTTAGGGTTTTTGTCTTATTAAAACAAACATGAGAGGACATTAGAATGCAGGTTGAAGTTGACTTACCGAATCACCCTTATCATATCAAAATTGAAGAAGGATGTTTTTCTAAGGCTGGTGACTGGGTATCACATTTATGGCAGAAACAAATGATAACTATTATCACAGATAGTAACGTAGAAATATTATACGGGGAGTCGCTTGTCAACCAGTTAAAAAAACAAGGTTTTACAGTACATGTTTTTAGTTTTGCTGCGGGTGAAGCTAGTAAAACTTTGGAAGTTGCTAATCGTATTTATGGTTTTTTAGCAAAGCATCATATGACCAGAAGCGATGGGATCATTGCACTTGGTGGAGGCGTTGTCGGAGATTTAGCAGCGTTTGTTGCTTCTACTTATATGCGGGGAATCCATTTTCTTCAAATTCCAACTAGTTTAACAGCACAGGTTGATTCTTCCATTGGCGGAAAAACAGGAGTCAACACTTCATTCGCTAAAAATATGGTAGGTACTTTTGCACAACCTGATGGTGTACTGATAGATCCTGTTACTCTAAAAACATTGGGCAATCGTGAATTAGTTGAAGGTATGGGAGAAGTCATCAAATATGGCTTGATTGATGATATAAAACTCTGGCATATTCTAGAAGAGATGGATGGGTCTATTGATAGTATCCTTGATAATGCATTAGCTATTATTTATCACTCTTGTCAAGTTAAACGAAAGCATGTTTTAGCTGATCAATATGATAAAGGGTTAAGGATGCATTTAAATTTTGGCCACACTATCGGTCATGCTATCGAAGTACATGCTGGCTATGGAGAAATAATGCATGGAGAAGCTGTTGCAATTGGAATGATCCAGCTTTCTCGTGTGGCTGAGCGTAAAAATCTTATGCCAAGAGGTATCAGTCAAGATATTTATAATATGTGTTTAAAATTTGGCCTTCCGGTCCACTATGCGGAATGGGATAAGGACGTCTTATTTGACATATTGAGTCATGATAAAAAAGCAAGTGGACAATTTATTAAAATTGTTATACTGCCTCAATTAGGTAGTGCAACAGTCCACCAAATACCTTTAGAAGAAATGAGAGATTATTTGGAGAAATAGATGAGATATTTAACTGCTGGTGAGTCACATGGACCGAGTTTAACAGCTATTATCGAAGGGATTCCTGCGGGACTGAAATTATCTGCTAAAGATATTAATGAAGATTTAAAACGCCGCCAAGGTGGTTATGGTCGTGGGAATCGAATGAAAATTGAAAGTGATCAAGTGATCATTAGTTCTGGTGTGCGCCATGGAAAAACCTTGGGTTCACCTATTACACTGACAGTAACTAATAAGGATCATAGCAAATGGCTGGACATCATGTCAGTCGAAGACATTGAAGAACGTCTAAAGCAAAAACGTCGTATTAAGCATCCTAGACCTGGGCACGCAGATTTAGTAGGTGGAATCAAATACCGTTTTGATGATTTGAGAAATGCTTTAGAGCGTTCTTCGGCTCGTGAGACCACAATGCGAGTAGCTATTGGTGCGATTGCTAAACGTATCTTGAAAGAAATTGGTATCGAAATTGCTAACCATATTGTAGTTTTCGGTGGCAAAGAGATTACTGTCCCTGATAAGCTAACAGTTCAACAAATCAAAGTGTTATCTAGTCAATCGCAAGTAGCTATCGTCAATCCATCATTTGAACAAGAAATTAAGGATTATATTGACAGTGTGAAAAAGGCTGGAGATACTATCGGAGGAGTGATTGAAACTATCGTTGGAGGAGTTCCTGTTGGTTTAGGCTCTTATGTACACTGGGATAGAAAGTTAGATGCTAAGATAGCGCAAGCAGTTGTATCTATCAATGCTTTTAAAGGTGTTGAATTTGGTCTAGGTTTTAAGTCAGGTTTTTTAAAAGGAAGTCAAGTAATGGACTCCATATCATGGACAAAGGACCAAGGTTATATACGTCAGTCAAATAATTTAGGCGGTTTTGAAGGCGGTATGACTAATGGAGAGCCTATTGTCGTTAGGGGAGTAATGAAGCCAATTCCTACGCTTTACAAGCCACTAATGTCAGTTGATATTGATACTCACGAGCCTTATAGAGCTACAGTGGAACGTTCTGACCCCACGGCACTTCCGGCTGCAGGTGTCGTTATGGAAGCTGTAGTAGCCACCGTCCTGGTGACAGAAGTGCTAGAAAAATTTTCTTCAGATAACATGTATGAACTAAAAGAAGCTGTAAAACTATATCGCAATTATGTTAATCATTTTTAAGTGAAAACTAGTAGCATTCAATTGCAAAAAAAGGTATAAAAGTCTACAATAGTAGTAAGTTCAAGTAGAAAAAGGAGTAACTTATGGCTAATGTATATGATTTAGCAAATGAATTAGAACGTGCTGTTCGTGCTTTACCAGAATACCAAGCAGTTTTAACTGCAAAAGCAGCTATTGAAAATGATGCGGATGCACAAGTGCTTTGGCAAGACTTTTTGGCTACCCAATCAAAAGTTCAAGAAATGATGCAATCTGGCCAAATGCCAAGTCAAGAAGAACAAGATGAAATGTCTAAACTTGGGGAAAAAATTGAATCCAATGACCTTTTAAAAGTTTATTTTGACCAACAACAACGGTTGTCTGTCTATATGTCTGATATCGAAAAAATTGTCTTTGCACCCATGCAGGACTTAATGTAATAGTATAAAAGAGAGAGCTCCTCGAGTTTTCTCTTTTGTAATATTTCAATTTATGATAGCCTACTGAACTAGTATTGCCCACATTATATTGGTTTTGCATTCTACGTAGCAGAAAATTGTGACTGTAAACACTTTGTGATAGAGTATAGGTATCAATGATTCAAGGAGAGAGTAATGTCAAAGCAATATGATTATATCGTTATTGGTGGAGGTAGTGCAGGCAGTGGTACCGCTAATAGGGCAGCCATGTATGGAGCAAAAGTTCTGTTAATTGAAGGTGGACAAGTAGGTGGAACTTGTGTTAACTTAGGTTGTGTACCGAAGAAAATCATGTGGTATGGTGCACAAGTTTCTGAGACACTCCATAAGTATAGTTCAGGTTATGGTTTTGAAGTCAATAATCTTAATTTTGATTTTACTACTCTAAAAGCTAATCGCGATGCTTACGTGCAGCGGTCTAGACAGTCGTATGCCACTAATTTTGAGCGTAATGGGGTCGAAAAGATTGATGGATTTGCTCGTTTTATTGATAACCATACTATTGAAGTGAATGGTCAGCAATATAAAGCTCCTCACATTACTATTGCAACAGGTGGATACCCTCTTTACCCTGATATTATTGGAAGTGAACTTGGTGAGACTTCTGATGATTTTTTTGGATGGGAGACCTTACCAAATTCTATATTGATTGTTGGGGCGGGCTATATCGCGGCGGAACTTGCTGGAGTGGTTAATGAATTAGGCGTTGAAACCCATCTTGCATTTAGAAAAGACCATATTCTACGCGGATTTGATGACATGGTAACAAGTGAGGTTATGGCTGAAATGGAGAAATCAGGTATCTCTTTACATGCTAACCATGTACCTAAATCTCTTAAACGCGATGAAGATGGCAAGTTGATTTTTGAAGCTGAAAATGGGAAAACGCTTGTCGTTGATCGTGTAATATGGGCTATCGGCCGTGGACCAAATGTAGACATGGGACTTGAAAATACCGATATTGTTTTAAATGATAAAGGTTATATCAAAACAGATGAATTTGAGAATACTTCTGTAGATGGCGTGTATGCTATTGGAGATGTTAATGGGAAAATTGCCTTGACACCGGTAGCAATTGCGGCGGGTCGTCGCTTATCAGAAAGACTTTTTAATCATAAAGATAACGAAAAATTAGATTACCATAATGTACCTTCAGTTATTTTTACTCACCCTGTAATTGGGACGGTAGGACTTTCAGAAGCAGCAGCTATCGAGCAATTTGGAGAAGATAATATCAAAGTCTATACATCAACTTTTACCTCTATGTATACGGCTGTTACCACTAATCGCCAAGCAGTTAAGATGAAGCTCGTAACCCTAGGAAAAGAGGAAAAAGTTATTGGGCTTCATGGTGTTGGTTATGGTATTGATGAAATGATTCAAGGTTTTTCAGTTGCTATCAAAATGGGGGCTACTAAAGCAGACTTTGATGATACCGTTGCTATTCACCCAACTGGATCTGAGGAATTTGTTACAATGCGCTAATGCTATCAAAGAATACAAAAAAAGCTAGGGAACCTAGCTTTTTTTAAGGTGTTGTTGTATTTCCAATAGTTGAGGTATCGGTAGTAGTATTATTTGTTTGATCATTGTTAGTACTAGATGATGTTTGATCATTATTGGCAGCAGAATTTGAACTGCTACTCGGAGTACTACTAGCAGAGGAATTTTCTAGTGTTTGGCTGGATGATGCCCTTGTCTCATCTTTTTCAGTAGAAACTTGGTTACTAGAATTTTGTCCACTTTCTCTTATAATGACGGTTTTTGAAGTAGAAGAATCAGTCTTACTAGAGTCTTTGTGATTATTAATCGCATTAGTAATAGTAATAGAGGCAACAATAATACTTAAAACACTACCGACTAATGCAATTGTTTTTTGAAGTGCAGAAAAACCTGTTTTTATATGCTTAGCGGGTGATTGAGTTGAATCAGTATTAGTCTTAGTAGACTTTTTCTGTTGTCTTGAATATCCTTTTGCCATGACGCCCTCCTTAAATGTACATCAACTATTATATGATTTTATCCTAAAAAAAGCTAAAGAAAAAATAATTTAAAACATTTAAATAAGCAACCTAGGTTATTAAGCTAAGCTATGTTAGTGTAATAGGTAGTGAGTTTTGTGATAAATTATGAGAATTATCATAAATATTGTTTTGGGATGTTCACAAACTAATATAAATAGTAGGGAAATTATGCTATAATAATACTGATTGACTTTAGAAGGACAGATTTATGATTTATTTTGATAATTCGGCAACTACTATTCCCTATCCAGAAGTTTTAAGGACTTATCAAGAAGTAGCTAGTAAAATCTATGGAAACCCCTCAAGTTTACATGAGCTAGGAACAACATCTTCTCGGATTTTAGAGGCTAGCCGTAAACAAATTGCTAGTTTACTTGAGCTTAAAGCAAATGAAATTTTCTTTACCTCTGGTGGTACAGAGGCTGATAATTGGGTTATTAAGGGTCTTGCGTTTGAGAAACAACATTTTGGAAATCATATTATTGTTTCTGATATCGAACACCCAGCTGTTAAAGAGTCTGCTAAATGGCTTGGAGAGTATGGGTTTGAGATTGATTATGCGCCAGTAGATGATAAAGGATTTGTAGACGTAGAAGCACTGGTCAAATTAATTAAACCAGAAACGATTCTTATTTCAATTATGGCAATAAACAATGAAATTGGTTCTATTCAGCCAATAAAAGCTATTTCAGACTTGTTGTCAGATAAACCTACTATATCGTTTCATGTTGATGCTGTTCAAGCAATAGGTAAGATACCGACTAAAGATTATTTGACTGAGCGAGTTGATTTTGCATCTTTTTCTAGTCATAAATTTCACGGCGTTCGTGGGGTTGGCTTTCTATATATTAAAGAAGGAAAACGTATTTCACCATTACTAACAGGTGGTGGACAAGAATCTGATTTACGTTCAACTACTGAGAATGTCGCAGGGATTGCAGCTACTGCTAAAGCTTTACGAATGGTTATGGACAAGGAAGTAGTAGCTATTCCTAAAATAAGTAAAATGAAAACCATTATTCATGATGAATTAGCCAAATATGAGGATATTACGTTATTTTCGGGTAAGGAAGGTTTTTCACCTAACATTATCACGTTTGGTATCAAGGGTGTCCGAGGAGAAGTTCTTGTCCATGCCTTTGAGGGACATGATATTTTTATCTCGACAACTAGCGCTTGCTCTTCTAAAGCAGGTAAACCAGCAGGAACTCTTATAGCAATGGGAATTTCAACTAAGTTAGCCCAAACTGCTGTACGTATCAGCTTAGATGATGACAATGATATGGGACAAGTAGAGCAATTTTTAACTATTTTTAAACAAGTTTATGAAAAAACTAAGAAAGTTAGAGGATAAGATGCAGTATTCAGAAATTATGATTCGTTATGGAGAACTCTCTACTAAGAAGAAAAACCGTATGCGCTTCATCAATAAGTTAAAAAATAATATGGAGCATGTACTCTCCATTTATCCAGATGTTTCAGTAAAAACAGATCGTGATAGAGGACATGTATATCTCAATGGTACAGATTATCATGAAGTTGCAGAGTCCTTAAAAGAGATTTTTGGTATCCAAGCTTTTTCTCCATCTTTTAAAGTAGAAAAAAATGTTGATACATTGGTAAAAGCTGTCCAGGAAATTATGACTTCCATTTATAAAGATGGGATGACTTTTAAAATTACCGCAAAACGTAGTGACCACTCATTTGAATTGGATAGCCGTGCTCTAAATCATACTTTAGGAGATGCCGTTTTTTCAGTCTTGCCAAATATTAAGGCTCAGATGAAGCAACCAGATATCAATCTTAAAGTCGAGATACGAGATGAGGCTGCTTATATTTCATATGAGGATATTAGGGGTGCAGGAGGATTACCGGTAGGAACATCTGGAAAAGGGATGCTGATGTTGTCTGGTGGGATTGATTCTCCGGTAGCAGGTTACCTAGCGTTAAAACGTGGTGTAGATATAGAAGCAGTCCATTTTGCAAGTCCTCCTTATACTAGCCCAGGTGCATTGAAAAAAGCACATGATTTAACACGTAAATTGACAAAATTTGGTGGTAATATTCAATTTATTGAAGTTCCATTCACAGAAATTCAAGAGGAAATTAAGGAAAAAGCTCCCGAAGCCTACTTGATGACGTTAACACGTAGGTTTATGATGCGTATTACAGATCGTATTCGTGAGAACCGAAATGGTCTTGTTATTATTAACGGTGAAAGTTTAGGGCAGGTGGCAAGCCAAACGCTAGAAAGTATGCAGGCTATTAATGCTGTCACTGCAACACCGATTATTCGTCCTGTGGTCACGATGGATAAGCTAGAAATTATTGATATTGCTCAAAAAATAGATACTTTTGATATTTCAATTCAACCATTTGAGGATTGCTGTACGATTTTTGCACCAGATCGCCCAAAAACTAACCCTAAAATTAAGAATACAGAACAGTATGAGAAACGTATGGATGTAGAAGGTCTGGTAGAGAGGGCAGTTGCAGGGATTATGGTAACTACTATTCAACCTCAAGCAGATAGTGATGATGTTGATGACTTGATTGACGATTTATTATAATGAATTTTTAAACTACAGATTTACTCTGTAGTTTTTTATTAAAATGATTGCGCTGTCATAAGGTTATAAAAAATGCTATAATACGAATAAAGGAGGCAAGTATGGCAAGAATCCCTTATCAGAAAACACTTATTTTTTGTGTAGCCGTTATTATTGCTATTTTTATTTTGGGATTATCTAAGGATTTAGCACAATCTAAAGGGCAAAAGGTTGCAAATAATAATACTGTAAAAACAGCACGTGTGGTTGCAAACGGAGATATTTTGCTGCACGATGTACTATATGCCAGTGCGCGCCAACCCGACGGCACTTATAATTTTACTCCTTATTTTAAAGAGGTAAAATCTTGGATTGAGAGCGCTGATTTAGCGATTGGTGATTATGAAGGGACGATTAGTTCAGAGTATCCTTTAGCGGGCTATCCTTTATTTAATGCTCCTAATGAGATTGCAACTACTATGAAAGAAACTGGGTATGATGTCGTTGACTTAGCACATAATCATATTCTGGATTCACAACTGGCAGGTGCTATCAATACTGTCAAGACCTTTAATCGTCTGGGATTGGATACTATTGGGGTTTATTTAAAGGATAGAAATAAAGAAGATATCTTAATTAAGCGTGTAAATGGTATTAAAATTGCTATTTTAGGTTATTCGTATGGCTACAATGGCATGGAAGCTAATGTTTCAAAGAGTGACTATGAAAAACATATGTCTGATTTAGATACTAAAAAGATTAAGCAAGATATTAAAAAGGCTGAAAAAGAAGCAGATATCACCATTGTCATGCCACAGATGGGGATAGAATATCAAAAAAAACCTACTACAGAACAAGTAATGCTTTATCACAGTATGATTAAATGGGGGGCAGATATTATATTCGGAGGACACCCTCACGTTGTTGAACCGTCTGAAGTGATAAAAAAAGATGGCCAGAAAAAATTTATTATTTACTCTATGGGAAATTTTATTTCAAATCAGCGTTTAGAAACAGTTGATGATATCTGGACAGAAAGAGGATTATTAATGGATGTAACCATAGAGAAAAAAGGTCAAAAAACAGTAATTAAAAAAGTTAAGGCGCATCCAACACTAGTAGAAGCAAAAGCAAATGGCCGTTATGTTGAAGAAGGCTTTCCAGCTTATGATTATAGGACGCTAGTTTTAGAGGATTATATTGAAGGTGGTAAGAAACGTTCTACGATTGATCAGACTATGAAAGATAAAGTTGATAAAGCATATAAGGAAATGAATGAGTTAGTTAATTTGAAGTGGTAAAGTTGATAATTTTATTTTGTTTTATCTTGCATAAAAAAAGAGTTTATGATAAAATTTGAATGTTGACTAAATGCACATCCGGTGCAACCGCGCGAAAATCGTTAGATTAAGTAGGGCAAGTCTCTCACGATTTATAGGCGAGTCTTCACAGAGGGAAACCTCACAAGAAATTTTTATAGGAGGTGCATCATGAGCACATACGCAATCATCAAAACTGGTGGTAAACAAGTTAAAGTTGAAGTAGGACAAGCTATCTACGTTGAAAAACTTGACGTTGAAGCAGGAGCAGAAGTTACATTTAACGAAGTTGTTCTTGTTGGTGGTGAAACAACTAGAGTTGGTACTCCAGTTGTTGAAGGAGCTACTGTTGTTGGTACTGTTGAAAAACAAGGCAAACAAAAGAAAGTTGTTTCTTACAAATACAAACCTAAAAAAGGTAGCCACCGTAAACAAGGTCACCGTCAACCTTATACAAAAGTTGTTATCAACGCAATCAACGCTTAATTTTTCATGATTAAAGCAACTTTTACTCGTAATCAATCAGGCTATCTTTATAGTGCTGAAATCAGCGGTCATGCTGGTAGTGGCGAGTACGGCTTTGATGTGATTTGTGCAGCTGTTAGTACTTTATCAATTAATTTTATTAATTCATTAGAGGCTTTAACGACCTGCCAAGCGCAATTGATTATCAATGACGTTGAAGGTGGTTATATGAAGATAGATTTATCTTCTATACCACAACATAAAGAGGATAAGGTTCAATTATTATTTGAGTCTTACCTTCTTGGAATGACTAATCTGTCTAAAGATTCTTCTGAATTTGTTAGTACAGTAGTCATGACACACTAATTTAAGAGAGGACACAACATTATGTTAAAAATGAATCTTGCTAACTTGCAACTTTTCGCCCACAAAAAAGGTGGAGGTTCTACATCAAACGGACGTGATTCACAAGCAAAACGTCTTGGAGCTAAAGCAGCTGACGGACAAACAGTATCAGGTGGATCAATTCTTTACCGTCAACGCGGTACACACATCTATCCAGGTGCTAACGTTGGACGTGGTGGGGACGATACACTTTTTGCTAAAGTTGAAGGTGTTGTTCGTTTCGAACGTAAAGGACGCGATAAAAAACAAGTGTCTGTTTACCCAATCGCAAAATAATGCCTAGTTAAGACTTTATGACTATTCATAAGGTCTTTTATTATTGTCAGAGCTTTCATTTTGTAACAAAAGACAATATGTTAAGAGATTTATCATTAATACTCATAAACTTTGTTGTTCTTTTATAGTGAAATAGTCCTAATTCATGAAGAATTTTCCGCAAGGATAGTTATTTTTTGGTATAATGAAGGGTACTAAAATGAGGAAGTGATAAAATGAATATTCAACAACTGCGTTATGTTGTTGCTATCGCAAATAGTGGTACTTTTCGTGAAGCAGCTGCAAAACTATTTGTTAGTCAGCCAAGTTTATCTGTTGCCGTTCGTGATTTGGAAACAGAATTAGGGTTTCAGATTTTTACGCGTACAACTACTGGTGCAGTGTTGACCAATCAAGGCATGACTTTTTATGAGAATGCTTTAGAAGTTGTGAAAAGCTTTGATTCATTCGAAAAACAGTTTTCACAATCTGAAGCTACAGAGCAAGAATTCTCAATAGCAAGTCAGCATTATGATTTTCTACCTCCTTTAATCACAGCGTTTTCAAAATGTAATGATAATTTTAGCTATTTCCGTATTTTCGAATCAACAACAATACGTATCTTAGATGAAGTTGCTCAAGGGAATAGCGAAATAGGTATCATTTATATCAATAGTCAAAATAAAAAAGGTCTACTTCAGCGGTTGGACAAATTGGGGTTAGAGTTTGTAGAGCTTATTCCTTTTAAAACTCATATTTATCTTGGGAAAGACCATCCCTTGGCTAGTAAAACATCTCTGATAATGACAGATTTAGAAGGATTACCAACCGTACGTTTTACACAGGATAGAGATGATTATAGGTATTACTCGGAGAATTTTGTGGAAGTACTTGATAGTTCTGTTACCTATAATGTTACTGATAGAGCAACATTAAATGGTATTTTAGAAAGAACCCAAGCTTATGCGACGGGCTCAGGATTCTTGGATAGCCGCAGTGTGAATGGTATCACTGTTATTCCATTAGAAGATCATCTAGATAACCAAATGATTTATATCAAACGAAAAGATCGTAATTTATCTCAGATGGCTTTAAAATTTGTTGCTGTTATGGAAGAGTATTTTAAGGGATTTAATTCATAGGAGAAGTAATGAGAAAGATTATTATACCAATAATAACTATTTTGTTGATTGCTTTAGATCAACTATCTAAGTTATGGATTGTTAAACATATTGAACTAAACCAAATTAAGGAATTCATTCCAAATATCGTTAGTCTAACTTATCTGAGAAATTATGGTGCTGCATTTTCTATTTTGCAAAATCAACAATGGCTTTTTACCTTAATTACAATCTTTGTTGTTGGTGTTGCTATTATTTATTTGATGAAACATATTAATGGAAGTTATTGGTTATTAATTTCTCTAACCTTAATCATCTCTGGTGGATTAGGAAACTTTATAGATCGCTTAAGATTAGGTTATGTCGTTGATATGGTGCATTTAGATTTTATTAATTTTGCTATCTTTAATGTAGCAGACTCATATCTGACAATTGGTATTATTTGCTTAATGATTGCACTTTGGAAAGAGGAAAGTAATGGAAATCACAATTAAAATAGCAGGAGTTAGGCTAGATAAAGCTTTAGCTGATAATTCTGAACTGTCGCGTAGTCAAGCTAATGAAGAAATTAAAAAAGGGATTGTGTTAGTAAATGGACAAGTAAAAAAAGCGAAATATACTGTTCAAGAAGGAGA
Organism: Streptococcus agalactiae; assembly: GCF_949788565.1. Classification (NCBI taxonomy): domain Bacteria; kingdom Bacillati; phylum Bacillota; class Bacilli; order Lactobacillales; family Streptococcaceae; genus Streptococcus; species Streptococcus agalactiae. The sequence goes on along the minus strand of NZ_OX460931.1, from coordinate 1,304,635 downwards.
TCGGATTACTTTTGATATTCCTAAAGAGGAAGTACTAGATTATCAAGCTGAAAATATCCCTTTAGATATTATCTATCAAGATGATGACGTTGCTGTGGTTAATAAGCCGCAAGGAATGGTTGTTCACCCTTCTGCAGGTCACAGTTCGGGCACCTTAGTTAACGCCTTGATGTATCATATTAAGGATTTATCATCAATTAATGGCGTTGTTCGCCCAGGAATCGTTCATCGTATTGATAAAGATACTTCTGGTTTATTGATGGTTGCAAAAAATGATAGAGCTCACCAAGTGTTGGCTGAAGAGTTAAAAGATAAAAAATCGCTTCGTAAATATTTAGCAATTGTGCATGGTAATTTACCAAATGATCGAGGTGTGATTGAGGCTCCGATTGGTAGAAGCGATAAAGATCGTAAGAAGCAAGCCGTGACTGCTAAAGGTAAGCCAGCAATAACTCGTTTTCATGTTTTAGAACGTTTTGGTGATTATACCTTAGTTGAATTGTCATTGGAGACAGGTCGAACGCACCAAATTAGGGTTCATATGGCTTATATTGGCCATCCTCTAGCCGGTGATCCTGTCTACGGTCCCCGCAAGACTTTAGGGGGTAAAGGACAGTTTTTGCATGCACAAACACTAGGTTTTACGCACCCTAGTAACGGAGAGAATTTGATTTTTTCAGTAGAGGTTCCGGAAATTTTTCAGACAACCTTAGACAAGTTGAGAAAAAATTAAGTTTTTCTTGAAAAATACTTTTACCATTTGCTATAATATAAGCAAATCATTCCTTTAACCTTATCCAGTGAGATAGTTAAGGAGAAACTTCAGACTAAATCAATGCCTGAGCGGCTTTGTCATTCTAGAGAGTCTCCTTTTGAAGGGGCTCTTTTATCTTAGAGAGGATACTGCAATGAAAAGAAAAGAAATTATTGATGATGTGACCATGAAACGTGCTATTACACGTATTACCTACGAAATTATAGAACGTAACAAAAATTTAGATAATATTGTCTTAGCAGGCATTAAAACAAGAGGTGTTTTTTTAGCCAAACGCATTCAAGAACGTTTGAAGCAATTAGAAAATTTAGATATTCCCGTTGGAGAATTGGATACTAAACCTTTCCGTGATGATATGAAAGTTGAAGTTGACACCACAACTATGCCAGTTGACATCACTGATAAAGATATTATATTAATTGATGATGTTCTCTATACAGGTCGCACTATTCGAGCTGCTATTGATAATCTTGTTAGTTTGGGGCGTCCGAGTCGTGTTAGTTTAGCTGTATTAATTGACCGTGGGCATCGTGAACTACCCATTCGTGCAGATTATGTGGGGAAAAATATTCCAACAAGTCAATTTGAAGAAATTCTAGTTGAAGTGATGGAACATGATGGTTACGATCGTGTGAGTATTATTGATCCGAGTTAAGTAGACGACTATTATTTACGATGATTTTATAGAAGGGGAAGAACCATAATGGCAAAAAAATTGTTAATTCTAGAGGATGGTACGGTTTTTGAAGGGCTATCCTTTGGTTCATCTCTTGATGTAACTGGCGAATTAGTTTTTTGTACGGGGAATACCGGCTATCAGGAAATAATAACGAATCCTTCACATAATGGAAAAATTTTAGTTTTTACCTCACCGCTAATAGGAAATTATGGTATTCATCGCAGTTACTCTGAAGCCATTATTCCCACTTGTTTAGGAGTTGTTGTTGCAGAGTATTCCAGATGTGTAAGTAGCGATACTAGCAAGATGAATCTAGATGAATTTTTGAAAATGAAAAAGGTTCCTGCAATGTCGGGGGTCGATACAAGGTATTTGATGCAAGTTATTAAAGAAAAAGGATTTGTAAAAGCTACTTTAGCAGAAGCAGGTGATGTTTTATCACATTTACAAGATCAATTAATAGCGACAGTATTACCGACAAATAATGTGGAACAAGTTTCGACAAAAACAGCTTATCCGTCGCCTGCTAGCGGTCGAAATATTGTTGTACTTGATTTTGGCCTTAAACATTCTATTTTGAGAGAATTGTCTAAACGTCAGTGTGACGTGACTGTCATTCCCTACAATACGTCTTTAGAAGGTATTAAAAATCTATACCCAGAAGGTATCATATTATCTAATGGTCCGGGGAATCCAGAAAAGCTTCAGGAAATCTTAAACACTATTAAAGAATTACAAAAATCTGTTCCTATGTTAGGTATTGGTTTGGGGCACCAATTAATTGCCATGGCAAATGGTGCAGAAATTATGAGACTCCCAGTTGCTAAGAAGGGGCCAAATTATCCCATGAGAGATATTGCTACGGGTCGTTTAGAAACAGTTAGTCAGTTTAATCATTTTACCGTTAACCGGCTAAATCTTCCGCATGATTTACTGGTAACACACGAAGGTTTGAATGATCAAGAGATTGTTGCTCTAAGGCACCGCTCATTTCCAGTGATGTCTGTGCAATTTTACCCAGAGGCTGCTCCAGGCCCTCATGATGTGACCTATTTTTTTGATGAATTTTTAGAAATGATTGGATCACGCGCTTAAACATAAGGTATTATTTAAAGTCAGTCGGTGAGCTGATTAATAAGGAGGTGCGTATATGCTAAATACAAAGGATAAACAGCCTATTTTGCTTATTATTTTCGGACAGAAAATGAAAGAATATGACGATTTAATTAGATCAACTGTTGAGAGGTTATCTAAAAGGGATAGACCTGTTAGTATTCTTATCTCGAAGGAGCTAAACCATGTGATTCACCATTATGATGCACAATTTGAAAATCTTGAGACGCTTGTGGGGTATATAAATACACATGAAGATAGTTTGATTTACCCCCTTTGCTTAGATAAAAATCATGAGCTATTTCAAGAGTTTTTAGTGTGGCAGAGTCATTATTCAAGGCAGTATATCAGCGATAATTTATCAGAGAAAAGTGTTCAGGCAATAGACAATAATCAAGACTTCGTGCAAGTAGATTGTTTAATAATGAGAGACTCTTTGAATAATTGTTTATATGTCTCTGATTTAGAATATATTGAATTTAATAAAACAACTGGTAAGTCTATAGCGATTGTACCAAGTCAAACTTTATCCGATGCTGCTAGGCAAACAATTCGAGATGTTGCATTTGATGTGTGTCGAAAGGCAAACATTATTGGAGTGTGTTATTTTAGTTTCTTAATAGATTTGAACAGTTTGGATTATCATATAATTAGCTTATCATCTGGTTTGTCTCATCAAAGCATTTTATTTGAGACTATTACGACCTATCCTGTTTTAGAGATAGCAACTAAATTGACAGTGGGATATACTTTTAGTCAACTGAAGCATTCTTATTACCCAAATACCTCTGCCTTTTTAGAGCCACAATTAGATTATGTAGCTGCCGTATCTTTTAGTTTTGAAAAAGTTGATTATATCTTTTTTGCTCGTAATATAGAGCAATTATTTTTAAATTTACTCGAGGCTAGCAGTCATGATCATTTTTTATTTCTGAGTGATATTAGCGAGGAAGATTTGATGTTTGCTTTGATTCAGAAAAAAGAAAATCGTCTAGCTTATCTTTTAGAGGCTTTTAGACGTGGCTTTGATTTGTATGATTTATCCTCAGTTACTAAAATCAACCCTTTTTACTTAGATAAATGTTTACATATTGTAGAGTTGTATGAAAACCTGAATAAAAGCCAATATAATGTAGATATTTACAAGGAAGCTAAAAGGTATGGTTTTTCGGATGACTATATTGCTAGTAGTTGGCAAATCTCTTTGATAGACATGTTAGAATATCGAAAAAAACATAGTGTTGCACCTGTTCTAAAGCAAGTCGAACAAAGTTCTGGTGTTCTAACTGGCCATCAAATTCAGTATTTTCGAAGCTATGATTGGCATTCAGACTACATTTCTAGCGGTTGTCAAAAGGCTTTGATAATGGTAGACAAAGGTTATTCCCTAGTAAAATTAAATGAGTTAATTAAGCAAATCAAACAAACTCATTTAGAATTATTAATTGTTACCAATCAACCTCTCCTCATAGAACAATTAAATGATACATCTATAATTTTTGACACTATAGGTATTGAGACCATATTAACAATTATGGGTATAGAAGAGGTGGAAGAAGTGTATTTATTGGGAGAAAGTCAAGCAGACATGTTTTCAAAAATGAAAAATTTTTCTATCTCTTGTCAGTCTATTTAGCAATTCTTAATAAAAAATAAAAGCTGAGATATAGATCTCAGCTTTTATTTGTGGTAAAAAGTAAAGTACTTTCAATTTTGTAAGTTCTTTCTATGAGCAAAATAGTATACTTAATGAGTAAAAATATTATTTTTAAAGAATTTTCTTGACAATATTATTTAAAAATAATACACTTGTTCTATATTAATAATACAAACAGGAGATGGACATGAGTAAACGACAAAATTTAGGAATTAGTAAAAAAGGAGCAATTATATCAGGGCTCTCAGTGGCACTAATTGTAGCAGTAGGTGGCTTTTTATGGGTACAATCTCAACCTAATAAGAGTGCAGTAAAAATTAATTACAAAGTTTTTAATGTTAGAGAAGGAAGTGTTTCCTCCTCAACTCTTTTGACAGGAAAAGCTAAGGCTAATCAAGAACAGTATGTGTATTTTGATGCTAATAAAGGTAATCGAGCAACTGTTATAGTTAAAGTGGGTGATAAAATCACAGCTGGTCAGCAGTTAGTTCAATATGATACAACAACTGCACAAGCAGCCTACGACACTGCTAATCGTCAATTAAATAAAGTAGCGCGTCAGATTAATAATCTAAAGACAACAGGAAGTCTTCCAGCTATGGAATCAAGTGATCAATCTTCATCATCATCACAAGGACAAGGGACTCAATCGACTAGTGGTGCGACGAATCGTCTACAGCAAAATTATCAAAGTCAAGCTAATGCTTCATACAACCAACAACTTCAAGATTTGAATGATGCTTATGCAGATGCACAGGCAGAAGTAAATAAAGCACAAAAAGCATTGAATGATACTGTTATTACAAGTGACGTATCAGGGACAGTTGTTGAAGTTAATAGTGATATTGATCCAGCTTCAAAAACTAGTCAAGTACTTGTCCATGTAGCAACTGAAGGTAAACTCCAAGTACAAGGAACGATGAGTGAGTATGATTTGGCTAATGTAAAAAAAGACCAGGCTGTTAAAATAAAATCTAAGGTCTATCCTGACAAGGAATGGGAAGGTAAAATTTCATATATCTCAAATTATCCAGAAGCAGAAGCAAACAACAATGACTCTAATAACGGCTCTAGTGCTGTAAATTATAAATATAAAGTAGATATTACTAGCCCTCTCGATGCATTAAAACAAGGTTTTACTGTATCAGTTGAAGTAGTTAATGGAGATAAGCACCTTATTGTTCCTACAAGTTCTGTGACAAACAAAGATAATAAACACTTTGTTTGGGTATACAATGATTCTAATCGTAAAATTTCCAAAGTTGAAGTCAAAATTGGTAAAGCTGATGCTAAGACACAAGAAATTTTATCAGGTTTGAAAGCAGGACAAATCGTAGTTACTAATCCAAGTAAAACTTTCAAGGATGGGCAAAAAATTGATAATATTGAATCAATCGATCTTAAGTCTAATAAGAAATCAGAGGTGAAATAATCGTGACAACTAATCGAAAAGAACTGATTAGATTGCATCAGATTGTTAAAAGTTATCAAAATGGGGATCAAAAACTTCAAGTCTTAAAGAACATTGATTTGACGGTTTATGAAGGTGAATTTCTTGCAATCATGGGGCCATCTGGCTCAGGGAAATCCACACTAATGAATATTATTGGCTTGTTGGATTCCCCAACTTCAGGAGATTATAGTTTAAATGGTAAACATGTCGAAGAACTAAGTCAAACGAAATTAGCTCAAGTTCGAAATAAGGAAATCGGTTTTGTCTTTCAACAATTTTTCTTGTTATCTAAACTAACGGCTTTGCAAAATGTTGAATTACCCTTAATTTATGCGGGTGTAGCTCCTAAAAAGCGTAAAAATTTAGCAAAACAATTTTTAGATAAAGTTGAATTGAGAGAGCGTATGAACCATCTGCCAACAGAATTATCTGGGGGACAGAAGCAACGTGTAGCAATCGCGCGTGCTTTGGTGAATAGCCCATCTATTATTCTAGCAGATGAGCCGACTGGTGCCTTGGATACAAAGACGGGTGAGCAAATTATGCAGTTCCTAACGGAATTAAATCAAGAAGGTAAAACCATCATCATGGTAACTCATGAACCAGAAATCGCCGATTATGCGACTCGTAAAATTGTTATTCGTGATGGCGAAATTACAGCAGATACTACTGATAGTATTAGAATTGATTAAGGGGAGATTCGATTATGGAAAATTGGAAATTTGCCCTATCATCGATTCTAGGGCACAAGATGCGTGCTTTTCTGACCATGTTAGGGATTATCATTGGGGTTGCATCAGTTGTGTTAATTATGGCCTTAGGTAAGGGCATGAAAGATTCGGTTACAAATGAGATTACAAAGTCTCAGAAGAATCTTCAGATTTATTATAAAACAAAAGAAGACCAAAAAAATGAGGATAACTTTGGAGCTCAAGGGGCTTTCATGCAAGGTAGTGATACCAACCGTAAGGAACCAATTATTCAAGAATCATGGTTAAAAAAGATTGCTAAGGAAGTAGATGGTGTTAGTGGCTACTATGTAACCAATCAAACAAATGCTCCAGTAGCTTACCTTGAAAAAAAGGCAAAGACGGTTAATATAACAGGAATTAACCGCACTTACCTTGGTATCAAAAAGTTCAAAATTAAAAGTGGTCGTCAATTCCAAGAGGAGGATTATAACCAATTCTCGAGAGTTATTTTACTAGAAGAAAAATTAGCTCAGAGATTATTTCAGACAAATGAAGCAGCGTTAAATAAAGTGGTAACTGTAAAAAATAAATCTTACTTAGTAGTGGGGGTTTATTCGGATCCAGAATCTGGTTCAGGCTTATATGGAAGTAATTCTGATGGGAATGCTATTTTAACCAATACACAGTTAGCTTCGGAGTTTGGTGCTAAAGAAGCAGAAAACATATATTTTCATCTTAATGATGTATCGCAATCCAATCGCATTGGTAAAGAAATAGGCAAACGTTTAACAGACATTAGTCATGCTAAGGATGGGTACTATGATAATTTTGACATGACATCTATAGTTAAATCTATCAATACCCAAGTTGGTATTATGACAGGTGTTATTGGAGCGATTGCAGCAATTTCTCTCCTAGTTGGTGGTATCGGAGTGATGAATATTATGTTAGTCTCTGTAACTGAGCGCACGAGAGAAATTGGCCTTCGTAAAGCCCTTGGGGCAACTCGACGTAAAATTTTAGCTCAATTTTTAATTGAATCAATGGTCTTAACAATTTTGGGTGGATTAATTGGGTTATTACTAGCCTATGGAGGTACGATGTTAATTGCTAATGCGCAAGATAAGATTACTCCTTCTGTGTCACTTAACGTGGCTATAGGCAGTTTAATTTTCTCAGCATTTATTGGAATTATATTTGGTTTATTACCTGCTAATAAAGCTAGCAAATTAAACCCAATTGATGCTTTACGATATGAATAAAAAAACATGTGCTCTGTCAAGATTTTTTCTTGACAGAGTTTGTATTTATGTTATACTTAGTAAGGTAAAGTTGTTAGTTAAGCTATCAACGACCAAATATAAAGAAAAGAGACTATTTAAAAATGGCAGTAAAAATCCGTTTAACTCGTATGGGTTCTAAGAAGAAACCTTTCTACCGTATCAATGTTGCAGATTCACGTGCACCACGTGACGGACGTTTTATTGAAACTGTTGGAACATACAACCCATTAGTTGCAGAAAACCAAGTTACAATCAAAGAAGAACGTGTTCTTGAATGGTTATCAAAAGGTGCACAACCTTCAGATACAGTTCGTAACCTTCTTTCAAAAGCTGGAGTTATGACTAAATTCCACGATCAAAAATTCTCAAAATAATAAAAGCCTATGGATACCATTGAAAATCTCATTATTGCTATTGTGAAACCTTTGATTTCACAACCAGATCAGTTAACCATAAAAATTCAGGATGGCCCAGAATTTTTAGAGTACCATCTTGATTTAGATACCCAAGACATCGGTCGTGTTATCGGCAAAAAGGGTCGTACAATTACAGCGATAAGGTCGATTGTCTATTCGGTACCAACACAAGGGAAAAAAGTAAGACTCATCATTGATGAGAAAGAATAATTTATTCTAAAAGATAGGAACTTCCTGTCTTTTTTGTTATATCTACACAAAAATTGTGAGTTTTTTAGTCTTTTAGAATATAATGGATGTGAAAGGGAATTTTTTGATTTTTTATTAAGGAGGATAAGATATTGCTATTTGATTTTCTCGAAGAAAAAATAAAACTGAAAGCATACCTGATGACCGCCTTACTCGATGATGGAGAAATTAACCTTGATCATTTTAAAACAGAATATGCTTTGAGTGAAAAGATTTTACAAGGTCTTATTTCGGAACTACAAATACTTTATTCTGATTTCTACCTTGTTGTCAAAAGTAGAACGATGGTATTGTTCCATTACGAAACACTTTCTAAGCTAGAGACTTTACATACCATTTATCGAGAGTCTAATATGTTACAGTTTTTGGCATATTTTATTGCTCCTCAAAATGTCAGTTTTTCTGAATTCACGGCTAAGAAATTCATATCCGTTGCAAGTGCCTACCGAATAAAGAAAAACTGTAAACTTTATTTGGAGAGTGTTAAGTTATCAATACAAAAAAATAAAGTGACAGGTCCAGAATATCAGATTAGGCTGCTGATTGCTTTGTTACAATATCATTTTGGTTTTATTATTTATCCTTTTGATGCTACAAGTGAGGTAATGATAAGGGATTTTATTGAATACTCGAATTTTAAAGGGTGTGACTACGACCTTAAAGACTTATCTGAAGAATATTACTATTTTTATATTTTGGTGAATTTAGCTTGGAAAAGAAAAGAATATAAAGTAGAAATTCCTCAAACAGAATCCTTTAATCAATTAAAAAAATCGATTCTCTACATGGAGTTATCCAAAGCAGCTCAAAAAAGTATTGCTATACATCTTGGTATAGAGTTGAATGAAGGTTTACTTGATTATCTATATTTAGTGTTTTGTATCAGTGATGGTCCTCTATTTAGCAATCGAGATGATATCAATATCAACGAAGAATTTATTTTTGCTTCTTATAAGATATCAAAGTCTAAAGCCTTTAAGAATTTTTGTGGTCGATTATTGGGTAGAGAATTTATTGACTCGCAGCATTTTAAAGATATTAATGCCTATTTTTTGAGACATTTTATTTGTTATTGTTATTATTTTATTCCTGATTTTTATTTTTTAAATACATCAAGGCTGAGCTATTCTAAGGATTTATATCACCTATTAGATAGAGGTCTGGCTGATATTTTTAACCTGAAGGGAGGGAATTTAACTTTTTCAAAACATGAGACAGTGCTACTAACAATGCAATTATCTAACTTAATAGAGACTTTCTTAGCTCCTCTTTCTGTATATGTAATTTCATCTAGTAATATTAGATTACAAACCTATCAAGTAATGTTAAACCAATATTTTACATCTAAGATAGCGGAATTCTTTTTTGTAAACTATCAAACGACTGAGATAGATGAAAAATTACTAAAAAAAGCAGATATCATTATTGCTGAGAGACGCTATATATCTTCTTTAAAAAATGACTCAGGTGTGGCTATACAAGATATATTAGAAATTGGGATGAATAATAAGCAGTACCATGAACTACTTTTACAAGCTATTATCGAAAAAAGGGACCAAAAAGTTTTTGAATATATTTCAAAAATGAAACATAAAATACTTTGATAGACTCTATATGAGCTTTATTAAAAGGGATAAAATCGAAATTTAAAATTTAATTCGAAAAGATATTGACAGTAATCTAGAATTTCGATATACTAGATTTTGTCTTTTGGGGTATAGCCAAGCGGTAAGGCAAGGGACTTTGACTCCCTCATGCGTTGGTTCGAATCCAGCTACCCCAGTTTCACATGGTCCGTTGGTCAAGGGGTTAAGACACCGCCTTTTCACGGCGGTAACACGGGTTCGAATCCCGTACGGACTATCGTGGCCAGTTGCATTTTAGCGGCTGGTTTTTCTTTTATTTTCAAAAATATCGGAGTTACTATGGAATACTTTAACGTTGGAAAAATTGTCAATACACAAGGATTACAAGGCGAAATGCGTGTATTAAGCGTGACTGACTTTGTAGAAGAACGCTTTAAAAAAGGTCAAGTGTTAGCTTTATTCGATGAAAAGAATCAGTTTGTTATGGATATTGAAATTGCTAGTCATCGTAAGCAGAAGAATTTTGACATTATAAAATTCAAAGGAATGTATCATATTAATGATATTGAAAAATATAAAGGTTTCACACTGAAGGTGGCAGAGAATCAACTGAGCGACCTTAAAGATGGTGAATTTTATTATCATGAAATTATTGGCTTAGATGTCTATGAAGGGGAAGAGCTGATTGGAAAAATCAAAGAAATTTTACAACCAGGAGCAAATGACGTTTGGGTTGTGGAACGTCATGGAAAACGTGATCTTTTATTACCCTATATCCCGCCAGTAGTATTAGAAGTGGACCTTTCTAATCAGCGTGTTCAAGTTGAATTGATGGAAGGTTTAGATGATGAAGATTGATATTTTAACTTTATTTCCTGAAATGTTTGCCCCTCTGGAACATTCTATAGTTGGTAAGGCAAAAGAAAGAGGACTTCTTGAAATTAATTATCACAATTTCAGAGAAAATGCTGAGAAGTCTCGACATGTTGATGATGAGCCTTACGGTGGGGGGCAAGGGATGCTTTTACGTGCTCAACCTATTTTTGATACAATTGATAAAATAGATGCTCAAAAAGCACGTGTTATTTTGCTAGACCCAGCGGGCAGAACATTTGATCAGGATTTTGCAGAAGAACTATCCAAAGAAGATGAATTAATTTTTATTTGTGGTCACTATGAAGGTTATGATGAACGTATAAAATCATTAGTAACAGACGAAGTATCTTTGGGAGATTTTGTTCTTACGGGAGGAGAATTGGCGGCTATGACAATGGTCGATGCTACCGTTCGTCTGATTCCAGAAGTTATAGGTAAAGAAACAAGTCATCAGGATGATTCATTTTCATCGGGCCTATTAGAATATCCTCAGTATACGCGCCCATATGATTATTTAGGCATGACAGTTCCTGATGTTCTCATGAGTGGTCATCATGAAAATATCCGAAAATGGCGTTTAGAACAAAGTTTGCGAAAAACACTAGAACGTCGACCAGACTTGTTAGAAAATTATGCAATGACGGATGAAGAGAGACTTATCTTAGAGAAAATTAAAACAGAAATAGAAAGAACAGATACAGTAAATGAACAAAACAATTTATGATATCACTATTGTAGGAGGCGGACCGGTAGGTCTCTTTGCTGCTTTTTATGCTGGACTACGCGGAGTATCCGTTAAAATTATTGAAAGCCTTTCGGAATTAGGAGGCCAGCCAGCTATCCTTTATCCTGAGAAAAAAATCTATGATATTCCTGGTTATCCGGTGATTACTGGACGTGAGTTAATTGATAAACATATTGAACAATTAGAGAGATTTAAAGATTCTATTGAAATCTGTTTAAAAGAAGAAGTTTTATCATTTGAGAAAGTAGATGATGTTTTCACAATTCAAACAGATAAAAATCAACATTTGTCACGTGCTATTGTTTTTGCCTGTGGTAACGGTGCTTTTGCTCCGCGTTTATTAGGTTTGGAAAATGAAGAAAATTATGCAGATAATAATTTATTCTATAACGTTACAAAGTTAGAACAGTTTGCAGGTAAACATGTTGTTATTTGTGGTGGAGGCGACTCAGCTGTTGATTGGGCCAATGAATTAGATAAGATTGCAGCTAGTGTAGCGATTGTTCATCGTAGAGATGCTTTTAGAGCGCATGAGCATAGTGTGGATATACTAAAGGCATCAGGTGTTAGAATTTTAACCCCTTATGTCCCAATTGGTTTAAATGGAGATAGTCAGAGAGTTAGCAGCTTGGTCGTTCAAAAAGTTAAAGGTGATGAAGTAATTGAATTACCTTTAGACAACTTGATTGTTAGTTTTGGCTTTTCTACTTCTAATAAAAATTTACGTTATTGGAATTTGGATTATAAACGGTCTAGTATCAATGTTTCTTCACTTTTTGAGACGACTCAAGAAGGTGTGTATGCTATTGGAGATGCTGCTAATTATCCAGGAAAGGTAGAATTGATTGCAACAGGATATGGGGAAGCACCGGTCGCTATAAACCAAGCTATCAATTATATTTATCCTGATCGAGATAACCGTGTAGTCCATTCAACATCATTGATAAAATAACTATAAATAAAACTGATAAGTTTATAAAAAAGGATTATATATATTGTTAAAAAAATAACAAAGCTTCTATTTATTTTGTGATATAATTAACTTTGTCGTTATGAATGATATTAAATAAATAAAGCGAGGTATTTTATGACAAATACGGTAACACCAAAAGAGACGGCTGGCTCTTTTATCAATAAAGTGTTAGGTGGGACAGCAACTGCAATCGTTGTAGCACTCATCCCAAATGCTATCCTAGCCACTTTTTTGAAACCATTTTTATCTTACGGACTTGCTGCAGAGTTCTTACACATCGTGCAGGTATTCCAATTTTTTACACCAATTATGGCAGGATTTTTGATTGGTCAACAGTTTAAATTCACCCCAATGCAACAGCTTGCTGTTGGAGGTGCTGCATATATTGGTTCTGGTGCGTGGGCTTACACAGAAGTTATTCAAAAAGGAGTTGCTACTGGTAGTTTCCAATTGCGTGGGATTGGTGATCTCATCAATATGATGCTAACAGCAGCTTTAGCAGTTTTAGCAGTTAAGTGGTTTGGTAATAAATTTGGTTCCCTAACCATTATCTTGTTACCTATTATCATAGGTACAGGCGTAGGCTATTTAGGATGGAAATTACTCCCTTACGTTTCATATGTGACAACACTTATTGGTCAAGGAATTAATTCTTTTACTACTTTACAACCAATTGCGATGTCAATTCTAATTGCGATGGCTTTTTCAATGCTTATTGTAAGTCCTATTTCAACAGTAGCGATTGGTCTAGCGATTGGTCTTAATGGTATGTCAGCGAGTGCAGCTTCAATGGGAGTTGCTTCAACAACAGCAGTACTAGTTTGGGCAACGATGAAGGCTAATAAGTCTGGAGTTCCAATTGCTATTGCTTTAGGTGCAATGAAGATGATGATGCCAAATTTCCTAAAGCATCCAGTAATGGCGATTCCAATGCTTATGACTGCTACAATAAGTTCTCTAACAGTCCCATTGTTTAAATTGGTGGGGACACCAGCTTCGTCTGGTTTTGGGCTTGTTGGTGCAGTAGGTCCGATTGCTTCATTTGAAGCAGGAGCAAGTATGTTGATTGTTATCTTATCTTGGCTCGTTATTCCTTTTGCAGTAGGTTTTGTATCACACAAAATTTGTAAAGATATTCTGAAACTTTATAAAGACGATATTTTCGTTTTTGAAGGTCAAAATTAATTTGGAGGTTGTATGTTAGTTTATATTGCTGGTTCAGGCGCTATGGGATGTCGTTTTGGATATCAAATTTCTAAAACAAATCATGATGTTATTTTACTTGATAATTGGGCAGACCATATTATGGCTATTAAAGAAAATGGCTTGAAGGTAACAGGTGATACAGAGGACCTTGTTAAACTTCCTATCATGAAGCCAACTGATGCGACAGAAGAAGCAGATTTAATTATTTTGTTTACTAAAGCAATGCAGTTGCCAAAGATGCTTCAAGATATTAAAAAAATTATTGGTAAGAAAACAAAGGTTTTATGTCTTTTAAATGGATTAGGACATGAAGATGTCATTCGTCAATATATCCCTGAACACAATATTTTGATGGGAGTAACAGTTTGGACTGCAGGGTTGAAAGGACCAGGACATGCTCATCTGGAAGGAGTTGGTTCTGTAAATCTTCAAAGTATCGACCCTAACAATCAAGAAGCAGGTCATCGCGTTACTGAATTGCTTAATGAAGCAAAATTACAGGCTACTTATGACGAAAATGTTTTGCCAAATATTTGGAGAAAAGCTTGTGTTAACGGAACAATGAATTCAACTTGTGCCTTGCTAGATTGTACAATTGGTCAATTATTTGCTAGTGAAGACGGCGTAAATATGGTACATGAAATTATCCATGAATTTGTTACTGTTGGAAAAGCAGAAGGTGTAGAGCTTGATGAAGAAGAAATAACAAAGTATGTTATGGATACATCTGTTAAAGCAGCCCATCATTACCCTTCAATGCATCAAGACTTAGTTCAAAATCAGCGCTTAACTGAAATTGATTTCTTAAATGGCGCAGTGAATAAAAAAGGTGAAAACCTAGGCATTGATACACCCTACTGTCGATTAATCACACAATTAATTCACACTAAAGAAAATGTACTTAGCATAAAATAATAATCAACCGGGAGAATAGTGCCCGGTTTTTTGATATGCTTAATGAGAATGATTTTGTTATACTAAGAATAATAAGAGTTGGCTATTTTTTTCGAGAAGTATTTACAATATAAAATATTACGTTTATGTTACAAATATTTCTAAAAGATGTTGACATGTTACAAAAAGGATATTATAATAGTGGTGTAAATAAATAAGGAAGTAGGTGTTTATGATGAAAAAAGGACAAGTAAATGATACTAAGCTATCTTACTCTCTACGTAAATATAAATTTGGTTTAGCCTCAGTAATTTTAGGGTCATTCATAATGGTCACAAGTCCTGTTTTTGCGGATCAAACTACATCGGTTCAAGTTAATAATCAGACAGGCACTAGTGTGGATGCTAATAATTCTTCCGATGAGACAAGTGCGTCAAGTGTGATTACTTCCAATAATGATAGTGTTCAAGCGTCTGATAAAGTTGTAAAGGGTCAAAATACGGCAACAAAGGACATTACTACTCCTTTAGTAGAGACAAAGCCAATGGTGGAAAAAACATTACCTGAACAAGGGAATTATGTTTATAGCAAAGAAACCGAGGTGAAAAATACACCTTCAAAATCAGCCCCAGTAGCTTTCTATGCAAAGCAAGGTGATAAAGTTTTCTATGACCAAGTATTTAATAAAGATAATGTGAAATGGATTTCATATAAGTCTTTTGGTGGCGTACGTCGATACGCAGCTATTGAGTCACTAGATCCATCAGGAGGTTCAGAGACTAAAACACCTACTCCTGTAACAAATTCAGGAAGCAATAATCAAGAGAAAATAGTAACGCAAGGAAATTATACATTTTCACATAAAGTAGAAGTAAAAAATGAAGCCAAGGTAGCGAGTCCAACTCAATTTACATTGGACAAAGGAGACAGAATTTTTTACGACCAAATACTAACTACTGAAGGAAATCAGTGGTTATCTTATAAATCATTCAATGGTGTTCGTCGTTTTGTTTTGCTAGGTAAAGCATCTTCAGTAGAAAAAACTGAAGATAAAGAAAAAGTGTCTCCTCAACCACAAGCCCGTATTACTAAAACTGGTAGACTGACTATTTCTAACGAAACAACTACAGGTTTTGATATTTTAATTACGAATATTAAAGATGATAACGGTATCGCTGCTGTTAAGGTACCGGTTTGGACTGAACAAGGAGGGCAAGATGATATTAAATGGTATACAGCTGTAACTACTGGGGATGGCAACTACAAAGTAGCTGTATCATTTGCTGACCATAAGAATGAGAAGGGTCTTTATAATATTCATTTATACTACCAAGAAGCTAGTGGGACACTTGTAGGTGTAACAGGAACTAAAGTGACAGTAGCTGGAACTAATTCTTCTCAAGAACCTATTGAAAATGGTTTAGCAAAGACCGGTGTTTATAATATTATCGGAAGTACTGAAGTAAAAAATGAAGCTAAAATATCAAGTCAGACCCAATTTACTTTAGAAAAAGGTGACAAAATAAATTATGATCAAGTATTGACAGCAGATGGTTACCAGTGGATTTCTTACAAATCTTATAGTGGTGTTCGTCGCTATATTCCTGTGAAAAAGCTAACTACAAGTAGTGAAAAAGCGAAAGATGAGGCGACTAAACCGACTAGTTATCCCAATTTACCTAAAACAGGTACCTATACATTTACTAAAACTGTAGATGTGAAAAGTCAACCTAAAGTATCAAGTCCAGTGGAATTTAATTTTCAAAAGGGTGAAAAAATACATTATGATCAAGTGTTAGTAGTAGATGGTCATCAGTGGATTTCATACAAGAGTTATTCCGGTATTCGTCGCTACATTGAAATTTAAAGCTAAATCTTTTTAGATTTAGCTTTACTAATATTATGTGTGTTGGAAAAAACAGTGGAGATTTACGTCAAAATTATATTATTTGGATAGTATCGAATAGATAGAATGTGGAGAAAAGTAGGAAATAGTTAAGAAAGGTATTTATGACGCTTCGAGAATTAACAATAGAAGAATTTAAAGAACATTCAGGAAATTATGATTCACAATCATTTTTACAAACACCTGAGATGGCTAAACTTTTAGAAAAACGTGGCTATGATGTTAGGTATTTGGGATATCAAGTAGAAAATAAACTAGAGATAATCAGTTTATCTTATATTATGCTAGTCACTGGTGGTTTTCAAATGAAAATTGATTCAGGACCAGTTCATTCAAATTCTAAGTATCTAAAACAATTTTATAAAGCATTACAAGGCTATGCCAAATCCAACGGTGTTCTAGAATTAATAGTTGAGCCTTATGATGATTACCAATTATTCACTAGTTCGGGAGTTCCTAGTAATCAGGGAAATGATAATCTGATTGAAGATTTTACCAGTTCAGGTTATCACCATGATGGTTTAACAACTGGTTTTACTGGTAAATATTTATCTTGGCACTATGTTAAAAATTTAGAAGGTGTCACTTCTGAAACGTTACTATCTTCATTCTCTAAGACAGGACGAGCTTTGGTTAAGAAAGCAATGTCTTTTGGAATCAAGGTTCGCGTTCTTAAACGTGATGAGCTGCATTTATTTAAAGAGATAACAACTTCTACGTCAAATAGACATGATTATATGGATAAGTCCTTAGATTATTATCAAGATTTTTACGATAGCTTTGAAGGCAAGGCTGAATTTGTGATTGCCACTTTAAATTTTAGAGAATACGACCATAACTTGCAAATAAAAGCTGAAGCATTGGAAAATAAGCTTAAATTGCTTGATGAACGTTTTAGGGAAAATGCAGACTCTCCTAAGTATCATAGGCAACGCTCTGAAATAATTAATCAACTGGCTAGTTTTGAAACACGACGACAAGAAGTTCAGTCATTTATTCAAAAGTATGATAACCAAGACGTTGTTTTAGCTGGTAGTCTATTTGTTTATAGTCTTAAGGAGACAGTTTATTTCTTTTCAGGATCCTACACAGAATTTAATAAATTTTATGCACCAGCAGTTCTTCAGGAATATGTTATGCAAGAGGCTCTCAAAAGAGGTTCTACTTTCTATAACCTCCTAGGTATTCAGGGAACTTTTGATGGTTCAGATAGTATTCTTCGCTTTAAACAGAATTTTAATGGTTATATCATTCGTAAAATGGGAACTTTTAATTATTATCCAAGTCCTTTTAAATACAAAGGAATTCAGCTTCTTAAAAAGGTTTTGAAGAGAAATTAAAGTATTTGTAAAAGCTAATCTTTAGATTAGGCTTTTTTAGTTTATTGATAGTTTTTGGAAGAAAATGCTTGACATTGAAAGAAAAAGAGATATAATTAAATCGCAAACGATTTCAATTCAAGGAGGGACTATGCTAAAGTCAAAGAGAAAAGAAATTATCTTATCACGACTTGAGCAAAATAAGAGTGTTACTTTAGATGAATTAACGTCTATCTTAGAGACTTCTGAATCTACAGTTCGCAGGGATTTAGATGAACTTGAATCTGAAGGTTTTTTAAAAAGGGTGCATGGTGGTGCTGAATTACCATACTCACTCGGCCAGGAATTAAGTAATCAAGAAAAAGCTATCAAAAACGTTCAAAAAAAATTGGATATTGCTAGACAAACTGCAAAGCTGATAGCAAAGCAAGATGTTATATTTATTGATGCCGGAACTACGACAGAATTATTAATTGATTTTCTCCCTCACGAGCAATTAACGGTGGTGACGAATTCTATTCATCATGCTGCAAAGTTAGTTGATAGAGGGATAAAAACAATCATTATCGGAGGAGCGGTTAAACATTCAACAGATGCTAGTATTGGCCAGGTAGCCATTAATCAGATTAGGCAGATAACGGTTGATAAAGCTTTTCTGGGGATGAATGGTATAGATGAAGTTTATTTAACTACACCAGATTTAGAAGAAGCTGCTATTAAAGAAGCTATTATTAATAATAGTCAACAAACCTTTATTCTAATGGATTCATCTAAAATTGGACAAGTTACATTTGCTAAAGTGAAAGAGATAAATGACATTAATTTAGTGACTAATAAGACTGATTCAGAACTTATGACAATAATAAAAGAGAAAATGAAGGTGATTCAAGTATGATTTATACAGTAACATTAAATCCATCGATTGATTTTATTGTTCGTCTAGATACACTATTGTTGGGTAGTGTTAACCGTATGACTAGCGATGATAAATATGTAGGTGGTAAAGGAATTAATGTTAGTCGCATATTAAAACGCTTAAAAATTGACAATACTGCTACAGGTTTTATCGGTGGATTTACAGGACGTTTTGTTGAAGATGGACTTGTATCAGAAGGTATCAAAACTGACTTTGTTTCTGTTAATGAAGATACACGTATCAACGTTAAAGTAAAAGCAAAAATTGAAACTGAAATCAATGGCGGGGGCCCTAGGATAACAAATGAACAACTTCATCGTCTAGAGAAACTTCTTTCGAGACTAACACCTGAGGACACAGTAGTCTTCGCAGGTTCAGCACCAGCTAGTCTGGGGAATAAGGTCTATAATACATTGATTCCAATTGCTAAAAAGACAGGAGCGGAAGTTGTTTGCGATTTTGAAGGTCAGACACTTTTAGACGCTCTTGCTTATCAGCCTCTTTTAGTAAAACCGAATAACCATGAATTAGCAGACATTTTTGGCGTAGAGCTAGAAGGTTTGCCTGATATCGAAAAATATGCACATAAGATTCTAGATAAGGGAGCTAAGAATGTTATCGTTTCTATGGCTGGGGATGGTGCATTGTTAGTAACTCCAGAAGCTTCATATTTTGCAAAACCGATTAAGGGTGAAGTGAAAAATTCCGTTGGGGCCGGTGATTCAATGGTAGCTGGCTTTACAGGAGAATTTGTTAAGTCAAAAAATCCAGTAGAAGCACTAAAATGGGGCGTAGCTTGTGGTACGGCAACCACTTTCTCAGATGATTTAGCAACAGCTGAGTTTATCCAAGATATTTATAATAAAGTTGAGGTAGAAAAATTATGAAAATCCAAGACCTACTAAAAAAAGAAGTTATGATTATGGATTTAAAAGCAACCAGTAAAGAGGCTGCAATTGATGAAATGATTACAAAATTAGTTGACACAGGTGTTGTGACAAACTTTGCTATTTTTAAAGATGGTATCATGAAGCGTGAGGCACAAACATCAACTGGATTAGGTGATGGTATCGCTATGCCACATAGTAAAAATGCTGCCGTTAAAGAAGCTACTGTCCTTTTTGCAAAATCTGCATCAGGTGTTGATTACGAAGCACTTGATGGACAGCCAACTGATTTATTCTTTATGATTGCTGCGCCAGATGGTGCTAATGATACGCATTTAGCTGCCTTGGCAGAACTATCTAAATATCTTTTAAAAGAAGGGTTCGCTGATCAATTACGTCAAGCAAAAACGCCAGATGACATTATTGCTACTTTTGATAGTAATAGCATTTCTCAAGAAACAGTAGCTCCACAAACAGTACAATCAACAAGTAAAGGTTCAGATTATATTGTTGCAGTAACAGCTTGCACTACGGGAATTGCCCATACGTATATGGCAGAAGAAGCTTTAAAGAAAAAAGCAGCTGAAATGGGTGTAGCTATTAAAGTTGAAACAAATGGCGCTTCTGGTGTAGGAAATAAGTTGACTTCAAGTGATATTGCAAGGGCTAAGGGTGTTATTATTGCAGCAGATAAAGCTGTAGAGATGGATCGTTTTGATGGCAAACCTTTGGTATCACGTCCGGTAGCTGATGGTATTAAAAAAAGTGAAGACTTAATTAACATTATTCTCGATAATAAGGCACAAACCTATCATGCACAAAATCAAAATGATAAACAATCAGGTGAATCTGATGGAAAATCAGGCTTAGGCTCTGCTTTTTATAAACACCTTATGGGTGGTGTATCACAAATGTTACCATTCGTTATTGGTGGTGGTATTATGATTGCGATTGCTTTCCTTTTTGATAACATGCTTGGTGTACCAAAAGACCAATTAAGTAATTTAGGTTCATACCATGAAATTGCAGCCTTATTCAAAAATATCGGTGGCGCAGCATTTGCATTTATGTTACCAGTATTGGCAGGTTATATCGCTTATTCAATAGCTGAAAAACCAGGACTAGTAGCTGGCTTCGTAGCTGGTTCAATTGCATCAAGTGGACTGGCATTCGGTAAAGTACCTTTTGCAGAAGGTGGGAAAGCAACCTTAGCATTAGCAGGTGTGCCATCAGGTTTCTTAGGGGCTTTAGTAGGTGGTTTCTTAGCTGGTGGAGTTATCCTACTACTTAGAAAATTACTTTCAGGTCTCCCAAAATCGCTTGAAGGTATTAAATCAATTCTTCTATACCCATTGTTAGGTGTTTTGATTACAGGTTTCTTGATGTTGCTCGTAAACATTCCAATGGCAGCTATCAACACAGCTCTTAACACTTTCTTACAAGGTTTATCTGGTAGTTCAGCAGTCTTGATGGGCTTACTAGTTGGTGGTATGATGGCTGTAGATATGGGTGGGCCTGTTAATAAAGCAGCTTATGTTTTTGGTACAGGTACTCTTGCAGCAACTGTTGCAAATGGCGGCTCTGTTGTTATGGCAGCTGTAATGGCTGGAGGAATGGTTCCACCGTTAGCAGTATTTGTGGCAACTTTATTATTTAAAGATAAATTTAATAATGAAGAACGTCAATCTGGTCTAACAAATATCGTTATGGGGTTATCTTTTATCACTGAAGGTGCTATTCCGTTTGGTGCTGCTGACCCAGCGCGTGCAATCCCTAGCTTTATTGTAGGTTCAGCCTTAACTGGAGCACTTGTTGGTTTAGCTGGTATCAAGTTGATGGCTCCTCATGGAGGGATTTTTGTCATCGCATTAACAAGTAATCCTTTACTTTATATTCTATTTATTCTAATTGGAGCGGTAGTCTCAGGTGTACTCTTTGGCTTGTTCCGTAAAACAAAATAGTTAATGTCAACTTATCCAAATTTACATTGAATAAAAGGTGAATAAACTATCGTTATTGGGTCTATTCGCCTTTTTATGTTGTAAAAGAATGGTAGATTAATCATTGATAATTGCTAATCTTTTTTCAATAGGATATGATTTATTTAAGCAAAAAAATGGATAATATGATTGAGGAAAGGAGGTAAGCAATGATTAAATGGAATGAAAAAGAAACAAAACTAGTTGATACAAGTTTTTCAATTATGTTGTATCTAAAAACGCTATTTGCAGTCGGACAAGTAGTAGCTGGCGTTTTATTATATTATTTTAAACCTACACAAATAAAACATCTCCTATTTCTTTTAACTGAAGGTGAAGTTCACGGTGGGATTCATGGTTTTATTTCTGCTCATTTCTTGAAAATAAGCAGTTATATTAATGATTCGGCTAGTCATTTAGCCGCTATCTATCTATTAATTCATGGCGGTATCAAATTAGTAGCACTTATTTTATTACATAAAGAGAAATTATTTGCTTACCCTTTATCAATTTTAGTTTTTGTTGGGTTTATCATTTTCCAACTAAGGGAATATTTTTCTAGTCATAGCATTTTAATGATTTTTCTATGTGTATTTGATGTTATCATGATAATTTTAACATGGTTAGAATATCAGAAAATGAAATTGAATTTTTTAAAAAGGTGACTTCCCCCATGTCTTGGCGCTTGTTTTTATAAGCGCTTTTTTGCTACAATATGATTATGAAAACTATTGAAGAAATTTACAAAAATTATCCTAATATCCCCTATATCTCACCTGAAAGAGACTTGGCTGGAATTAATTTTAGTAAAGTTGTTCCTAGGAAAAATATGGAAGAAACTAGTGAAGGACTCTTGCCTGGAGACATTATCTTATTATGGCGTATACAGTTTGGAACTTTCACAACTGAAACAAGTTTTTCAAAATATTTTGAATACATTTATGGTATAAATGGAAAAGAACACCTAGAATTTTTAATAAAAAATGGATTTGTAAGAATGGAGTCACCGCTTGATTCTTTAGATCACTTATCTGCGCCACTTTTAAAACTATTCTTAAAAGAAAAAAACGTAAAAGGCTTGTCAAAGATGAAACGCTCTGATTTAGATCAGGCAATAGCTATTGCTTTTACAGAAGAGGAATTAGGGAAGTTGTTTGTTGTCAGAGGGTTGGCACTTACAGAAAAAGGTTTAGCAGCCTTGAGTAACAATCAAGAAGTGATTGATAGACATCCTAAGAAGAAGTTCTAGATTCCCACCTGCTTTAAGAATCTACAAATTTATGCTATAATAATACATATTGTCTATCAAGGAGAAAATACATGGAAGTCATTCGTGAACAAGAATTTGTCAATCAATACCACTATGATGCGCGCAATTTAGAATGGGAAGAGGAAAATGGTACCCCAAAAACAAATTTTGAAGTTACTTTCCAATTAGCTAATAGAGATGAAGCAGCAAAAGTAACGAGCATTGTAGCAGTGTTACAATTTGTTATTGTACGTGATGAGTTTGTTATTTCTGGTGTCATTTCACAAATGGCTCATATCCAAGGGCGCCTCATCAATGAGCCTAGTGAGTTTAGTCAAGATGAAGTTGAGAATCTAGCAGCTCCTCTTTTAGAAATCGTTAAACGTCTGACTTATGAAGTTACAGAAATTGCTTTGGATAGACCAGGAGTAACATTGGAGTTTAATAGTTAATGAAATTAGCACTTATTACTGATACCTCAGCTTACTTGCCCGAGGCTATCGAAAATCATGAAGATGTCTATGTTTTAGATATTCCAATTATCATTGATGGTAAAACTTATATTGAGGGACAAAATCTGACATTAGACCAATATTATGATAAGCTAGCGGCATCAAAAGAATTACCTAAAACAAGTCAGCCTAGCTTAGCTGAACTAGATGATCTCTTATGTCAATTGGAGAAAGAAGGGTATACACACGTCCTTGGTTTATTCATTGCAGCGGGAATATCAGGTTTCTGGCAGAATATTCAGTTTCTTATTGAAGAACATCCAAATTTGACAATTGCTTTTCCGGATACTAAAATAACTTCAGCACCACAGGGCAATTTAGTTAGAAATGCTTTGATGTGTTCACGTGAAGGGATGGATTTTGATGTCATAGTTAACAAGATACAATCACAAATTGAAAAAATTGAAGGATTTATTGTTGTTAATGATTTGAATCATCTAGTAAAAGGTGGTAGATTGTCAAACGGTTCAGCTATCATTGGTAACCTTTTAAGTATCAAGCCGGTCTTACATTTTAATGAAGAAGGTAAAATCGTTGTCTATGAGAAAGTGCGTACAGAGAAAAAAGCCTTAAAACGCTTAGCTGAGATTGTCAAAGAAATGACAGCAGATGGTGAATATGATATTGCTATTATTCACTCTAGAGCACAAGATAAGGCGGAGCAATTATATAATTTGTTAGCTAAAGCTGGTCTTAAAGACGATTTAGAAATTGTATCATTTGGTGGCGTTATTGCAACTCATCTTGGTGAAGGTGCGGTTGCCTTTGGTATTACCCCAAAAAATTGATGTGTGATAAAAAGAGTTGCTTGGAGGTTGATCCTTATTGCAGATATCAAAGAAGAAGTTAGGAGATTCTTCTTTGATAATTTGAGTAGGTAGGGAGTGTCCCTTAGGCAGTTCTTTTTGTTTCTGAATCCATTTATAAGAAATAATAATGCGACTTTAGTTCGTTTAGATTTGGAATAGTATGATGAGATTAAATTATTTGCCTTCTGAGTTTCAGAAGGCTTTACCAATATTAAAAAAGATAAAAAAAGCCGGTTATGAAGCATACTTTGTAGGTGGTAGTGTTCGGGATGTTTTACTTGACCGTCCAATTCATGATGTTGATATAGCAACGTCATCTTATCCAGAAGAAACAAAGCAGATTTTTAAAAGGACAGTTGATGTTGGTATTGAACATGGAACAGTCTTAGTATTGGAAAAAGGTGGTGAATATGAGATTACCACTTTTAGGACTGAGGAGGTTTATGTTGATTATAGGCGTCCGAGTCAGGTCAATTTTGTTAGGTCGCTAGAAGAAGATCTAAAACGTCGAGATTTCACAGTTAACGCCTTTGCTTTAAATGAAGATGGAGAAGTTATTGATCTCTTTCATGGATTGGATGATTTAGATAATCACCTCCTTAGAGCAGTCGGACTCGCCAGTGAGCGTTTTAATGAAGATGCTCTTCGAATTATGCGAGGTTTGCGTTTTTCTGCTAGTCTAAATTTTGATATCGAAACAACAACTTTTGAGGCAATGAAAAAGCACGCGCCATTATTGGAGAAAATATCTGTTGAGCGTTCTTTTATTGAATTTGATAAACTTCTATTAGCACCTTATTGGCGTAAAGGAATGCTAGCACTAATAGATAGTCATGCTTTTAATTATCTACCATGCTTAAAAAATAGGGAGTTACAATTAAGCGCCTTTTTGTCCCAGTTAGATAAAGATTTTTTATTTGAGACATCAGAACAAGCTTGGGCATCACTCATCTTGAGTATGGAAGTTGAACACACAAAGACTTTTTTAAAAAAATGGAAGACATCAACTCACTTTCAAAAAGATGTTGAGCATATAGTGGATGTTTATCGTATTCGTGAACAAATGGGATTGACTAAAGAACATCTTTATCGTTATGGAAAAACTATAATAAAACAAGCGGAAGGTATTCGTAAAGCAAGAGGCTTGATGGTTGATTTCGAAAAAATAGAACAACTAGATAGTGAGTTAGCTATCCATGATAGGCATGAGATAGTTGTCAATGGTGGCACCTTAATCAAGAAATTAGGAATAAAACCTGGTCCACAGATGGGAGATATTATCTCTCAAATTGAATTAGCCATTGTTTTAGGACAACTGATTAATGAAGAAGAGGCTATTTTACATTTTGTTAAGCAGTACTTGATGGATTAGAGAGGATTATATGAGCGATTTTTTAGTAGATGGATTGACTAAGTCGGTTGGTGATAAGACGGTCTTTAGTAATGTTTCATTTATCATCCATAGTTTAGACCGTATTGGGATTATTGGTGTCAATGGAACAGGAAAGACAACACTATTAGATGTTATTTCGGGTGAATTAGGTTTTGATGGTGATCGTTCCCCTTTTTCATCAGCTAATGATTATAAGATTGCTTATTTAAAACAAGAACCAGACTTTGATGATTCTCAGACAATTTTGGACACCGTACTTTCTTCTGACTTAAGAGAGATGGCTTTAATTAAAGAATATGAATTATTGCTTAATCACTACGAAGAAAGTAAGCAATCACGTCTAGAGAAAGTAATGGCAGAAATGGATTCTTTAGATGCTTGGTCTATTGAGAGCGAAGTCAAAACAGTATTATCCAAATTAGGTATTACTGATTTGCAGTTGTCGGTTGGTGAATTATCAGGAGGATTACGAAGACGTGTTCAATTAGCGCAAGTATTATTAAATGATGCAGATTTATTGCTCTTAGACGAGCCTACTAACCACTTAGATATTGACACTATTGCATGGTTAACGAATTTTTTGAAAAATAGTAAAAAGACAGTGCTTTTTATAACTCATGATCGTTATTTTCTAGACAATGTTGCAACACGTATTTTTGAATTAGATAAGGCACAGATTACAGAATATCAAGGCAATTATCAGGATTATGTCCGACTTCGTGCAGAACAAGACGAGCGTGATGCTGCTAGTTTACATAAAAAGAAACAGCTTTATAAACAAGAACTAGCTTGGATGCGTACTCAGCCACAAGCTCGTGCAACGAAACAACAGGCTCGTATTAATCGTTTTCAAAATCTAAAAAACGATTTACACCAAACAAGCGATACAAGCGATTTGGAAATGACATTTGAAACAAGTCGAATTGGGAAAAAGGTTATTAATTTTGAAAATGTCTCTTTTTCTTACCCAGATAAATCTATCTTGAAAGACTTTAATTTGTTAATTCAAAATAAAGATCGTATTGGAATCGTTGGAGATAATGGTGTTGGAAAGTCAACCTTACTTAATTTAATTGTTCAAGATTTACAGCCGGATTCGGGTAATGTCTCTATTGGTGAAACGATACGTGTAGGTTACTTTTCACAACAACTTAATAATATGGATGGCTCAAAACGTGTTATTAATTATTTGCAAGAGGTTGCAGATGAGGTTAAAACTAGTGTCGGTACAACAAGTGTGACAGAACTATTGGAACAATTTCTCTTTCCACGTTCGACACATGGAACACAAATTGCAAAATTATCAGGTGGTGAGAAAAAACGACTTTACCTTTTAAAAATCCTGATTGAAAAGCCTAACGTGTTACTACTTGATGAGCCGACAAATGACTTAGATATTGCTACATTAACTGTTCTTGAAAATTTTTTACAAGGCTTTGGTGGTCCTGTGATTACAGTTAGTCACGATCGTTACTTTTTAGATAAAGTGGCTAATAAAATTATTGCATTTGAAGATAACGATATCCGTGAATTTTTTGGTAATTATACTGATTATTTAGATGAAAAAGCATTTAATGAGCAAAACAATGAAGTTATCAGTAAAAAAGAGAGTACCAAGACAAGTCGTGAAAAGCAAAGTCGTAAAAGAATGTCTTACTTTGAAAAACAAGAATGGGCGACAATTGAAGACGATATTATGATATTGGAAAATACTATCACTCGTATAGAAAATGATATGCAAACATGTGGTAGTGATTTTACAAGGTTATCTGATTTACAAAAGGAATTAGATGCAAAAAATGAAGCACTTCTAGAAAAGTATGACCGTTATGAGTACCTTAGTGAGTTAGACACATGATTATCCGTCCGATTATTAAAAATGATGACCAAGCAGTTGCACAATTAATTCGACAAAGTTTACGCGCCTATGATTTAGATAAACCTGGTACAGCATATTCAGACCCTCACTTAGATCACTTGACCTCATACTACGAAAAAATAGAGAAGTCAGGATTCTTTGTCATTGAGGAAAGAGATGAAATTATTGGCTGTGGCGGCTTTGGTCCGCTGAAAAATCTAATTGCAGAGATGCAGAAGGTGTACATTGCAGAACGTTTCCGTGGTAAGGGGCTTGCTACTGATTTAGTGAAAATGATTGAAGTAGAAGCTCGAAAAATTGGGTATAGACAACTTTATTTAGAGACAGCCAGTATTTTGAGTAGGGCAACTGCGGTTTATAAGCATATGGGATATTGTGCCTTATCGCAACCAATAGCAAATGATCAAGGTCATACAGCTATGGATATTTGGATGATTAAAGATTTATAAGTTGAAAGTGGATTAGTGAACATGGATTAATTATTTTGAGATAAGAGGAAAGAAAAGGAGACATATATGGCATATATTTGGTCTTATTTGAAAAGGTACCCAAATTGGTTATGGCTTGATTTACTAGGAGCTATGCTTTTTGTGACGGTTATCCTAGGAATGCCCACAGCCTTAGCGGGTATGATTGATAATGGCGTTACAAAAGGTGATCGGACTGGAGTTTATCTGTGGACGTTCATCATGTTTATATTTGTTGTACTAGGTATTATTGGGCGTATTACGATGGCTTACGCATCTAGTCGCTTAACGACAACAATGATTAGAGATATGCGTAATGATATGTATGCTAAGCTTCAAGAATACTCCCATCATGAATATGAACAGATAGGTGTATCTTCGCTAGTGACACGTATGACAAGCGATACTTTTGTTTTGATGCAATTTGCTGAAATGTCTTTACGTTTAGGCCTAGTAACTCCTATGGTAATGATTTTTAGCGTGGTTATGATACTAATTACGAGTCCATCTTTGGCTTGGCTTGTAGCGGTTGCGATGCCTCTTTTGGTAGGAGTTATTTTATATGTAGCTATAAAAACAAAACCTTTATCTGAAAGACAACAGACTATGCTTGATAAAATCAATCAATATGTTCGTGAAAATTTAACAGGGTTACGCGTTGTTAGGGCCTTTGCAAGAGAGAATTTTCAATCACAAAAATTTCAAGTCGCTAACCAACGTTACACAGATACTTCAACTGGTCTTTTTAAATTAACAGGGCTAACAGAACCACTTTTCGTTCAAATTATTATTGCAATGATTGTGGCTATCGTTTGGTTTGCTTTGGATCCCTTACAAAGAGGTGCTATTAAAATAGGGGATTTAGTTGCTTTTATCGAATATAGCTTCCATGCTCTCTTTTCATTTTTGCTATTTGCCAATCTTTTTACTATGTATCCTCGTATGGTGGTATCTAGCCATCGTATTAGAGAGGTGATGGATATGCCAATCTCTATTAATCCTAATACCGAAGGTGTTACGGATACGAAACTCAAAGGGCATTTAGAATTTGATAATGTAACATTCGCTTATCCAGGAGAAACAGAGAGTCCCGTTTTGCATGATATTTCTTTTAAAGCTAAGCCTGGAGAAACAATTGCTTTTATTGGTTCAACAGGTTCAGGAAAATCTTCTCTTGTTAATTTGATTCCACGTTTTTATGATGTGACACTTGGAAAAATCTTAGTAGATGGAGTTGATGTAAGAGATTATAACCTTAAATCACTTCGCCAAAAGATTGGATTTATCCCCCAAAAAGCTCTTTTATTTACAGGGACAATAGGAGAGAATTTAAAATATGGAAAAGCTGATGCTACTATTGATGATCTTAGACAAGCGGTTGATATTTCTCAAGCTAAAGAGTTTATTGAGAGTCACCAAGAAGCCTTTGAAACGCATTTAGCTGAAGGTGGGAGCAATCTTTCTGGGGGTCAAAAACAACGGTTATCTATTGCTAGGGCTGTTGTTAAAGATCCAGATTTATATATTTTTGATGATTCATTTTCTGCTCTCGATTATAAGACAGACGCTACTTTAAGAGCGCGTCTAAAAGAAGTAACCGGTGATTCTACAGTTTTGATAGTTGCTCAAAGGGTGGGTACGATTATGGATGCTGATCAGATTATTGTCCTTGATGAAGGCGAAATTGTCGGTCGTGGTACCCACGCTCAATTAATAGAAAATAATGCTATTTATCGTGAAATCGCTGAGTCACAACTGAAGAACCAAAACTTATCAGAAGGAGAGTGATTGTATGAGAAAAAAATCTGTTTTTTTGAGATTATGGTCTTACCTAACTCGCTACAAAGCTACTCTTTTCTTAGCGATTTTTTTGAAAGTTTTATCTAGTTTTATGAGTGTTCTGGAGCCTTTTATTTTAGGGTTAGCGATAACAGAGTTGACTGCTAACCTTGTTGATATGGCTAAGGGAGTTTCTGGAGCAGAATTGAACGTTCCTTATATTGCTGGTATTTTGATTATTTATTTTTTCAGAGGTGTTTTCTATGAATTAGGTTCTTATGGCTCAAATTATTTTATGACTACTGTCGTTCAAAAAAGTATCCGTGATATCCGTCATGATTTGAATCGTAAAATCAATAAAGTTCCTGTATCGTATTTTGATAAGCACCAATTTGGAGATATGTTGGGACGTTTTACAAGTGATGTTGAAACGGTCTCAAATGCTTTACAACAGAGCTTTTTACAGATTATCAATGCTTTTTTAAGTATTATTCTAGTAGTCGTTATGGTACTTTATCTAAATGTACCATTAGCCATGATTATCATTGCTTGTATTCCTGTAACTTATTTTAGTGCACAAACGATACTAAAAAGATCCCAACCTTACTTTAAAGAACAGGCAAAGATTCTGGGAGAACTGAATGGTTTTGTACAAGAGAAATTAACTGGTTTCAATATCATAAAATTATATGGTAGAGAAGAGGCATCTAGTCAAGAATTTCGTGATATAACGGATAATCTACGTCATGTAGGTTTCAAAGCTAGCTTCATTTCAGGAATTATGATGCCAGTATTGAATGGTATCTCTGATTTTATTTACCTTATCATTGCATTTGTTGGCGGTTTACAAGTTATTGCTGGTACCTTAACAATTGGTAACATGCAGGCATTTGTGCAGTATGTTTGGCAAATTAGTCAACCCGTTCAAACCATTACACAATTAGCAGGTGTTTTGCAAAGTGCAAAATCTTCCTTAGAACGTATTTTTGAAGTCTTAGATGAAGAAGAGGAAGCCAATCAAGTCACTGAAAAATTGAGCCATGACTTAACCGGTCAAGTCAGCTTTCATGGTGTCGATTTTCACTATTCTCCGGATAAGCCACTTATCCGCGACTTTAACTTAGATGTAGAACCAGGGCAAATGATTGCAATTGTAGGGCCAACAGGTGCAGGTAAGACAACACTTATAAACTTACTCATGAGATTCTACGATGTTAGTGAAGGTGCTATCACCGTAGATGGTCACGATATTAGACACCTGTCACGCCAAGATTTCCGCCAACAATTTGGCATGGTGTTGCAAGATGCTTGGTTATATGAAGGTACAATAAAAGAAAATCTTAGATTCGGTAATCTTGAAGCCAGTGATGAGGATATAGTTGCTGCTGCCAAAGCTGCGAATGTTGACCACTTTATTCGAACGTTACCTGGTGGCTACAATATGGTGATGAATCAAGAATCAAGCAATATCTCCTTAGGACAAAAGCAACTGTTGACTATTGCACGTGCTTTATTAGCAGATCCTAAAATTTTAATTTTAGATGAAGCGACTTCATCTGTTGATACAAGGTTGGAATTGCTTATCCAAAAAGCTATGAAAAAATTGATGGAAGGAAGAACTAGTTTTGTCATTGCACACCGTCTATCAACGATTCAAGAGGCGGACAACATTTTAGTTCTAAAGGATGGTCAAATCATCGAACAAGGTAATCACCAGAAACTCCTAGCAGATAAAGGATTTTATTACGAATTATATAATAGCCAATTTTCAAATAGTAAATGACGTCATCAATAGATAAAAAAAGGACACGAAACATGTCCTTTTAATAATTAATACGAGTAAAAGTGTAAATAGCCGAAGCTCCAATTGCTATTAATATAAAGGCTACAAATCTTCCAATGATGGCTGCTGATAAGGTAGGTTGAATCAGTAAAATAATACCTAAAATGAGTGCAATATAAGCCGAACGTTTATAGGATTTGGCACCTGGGAAATTAATTTTTTGCATTTGGAAACCACCCAAAAGTCGTAAAATACCAGATACCAGTAGCCAGTATGCTAAAATAGTCATGACAGTATTTGAAAGTGACATTGCTGAGCTGGATAGTAAAATGATACCAAAAATAATAGCAAGGATACTCTGAACCAGATACCAAGGGCTACGGTGATAAGAATCAGCTTGCAAGTAGCGTACTAAATTTGAAATGCCATAAATAAAGATAAATAAAGCAATGAACCAACCCAGAGTTGCTACAACCGTTACAGGATTTATAAAGAGATAGCAGCCAGCTAATAAGGCAATTATACCTCCAACAAGTGGGAACCATTTCATATAGATACTCCAATCAAATATTTGTCTCATTATAGAACGAAAGTCAGTAAAAGTCAAAGAATTACCTTTAAAGTTGCTCCTAAGAATGATACTATAGCAAATAGTTGACAAGAAAATTCTGACAATTTATAATGCTAACTATATTAAAACAATACGGAGGAAAATAAATGACAAGCGGAAAGACATATGTAGCAAGTGTTTTAGAGAAAGTGAAGAAGCAAAATGAGCATGAGGAAGAATTTCTACAAGCGGTTGAAGAGGTTTTTGAGTCACTAGTACCAGTTTTTGATAAATATCCTCAGTACATTGAAGAAAATCTTTTAGAACGTTTGGTTGAGCCTGAGCGTGTGATTTCTTTTAGAGTTCCATGGGTAGATGATAAAGGCCAGGTTCAAGTTAACCGAGGATATCGTGTACAATTTTCATCAGCTATTGGTCCTTATAAAGGTGGTTTACGTTTTCACCCTACAGTAACACAATCTATTGTCAAATTTTTAGGATTTGAACAAATTTTTAAGAATTCACTGACAGGTCTACCAATTGGTGGTGGCAAAGGAGGGTCGAACTTTGATCCAAAAGGGAAATCAGATAATGAAGTGATGCGTTTCACACAAAGTTTTATGACCGAACTTCAAAAATACATTGGACCAGATTTAGATGTGCCAGCTGGCGATATTGGAGTAGGTGGACGTGAAATTGGTTACCTTTATGGTCAATATAAGCGTTTAAATGGTTATCAAAATGGGGTTTTAACCGGAAAAGGACTGACTTATGGTGGCTCTTTGGCTCGTACAGAAGCAACTGGTTATGGGGCAGTCTATTTTGCTAAAGAAATGCTAGCAGCGCGTGGTCAAGATTTAACTGGCAAAGTTGCACTGGTTTCGGGATCTGGTAACGTGGCTATTTATGCTACTGAAAAATTACAAGAGTTGGGTGCAACCGTTGTAGCTGTGTCAGATTCTTCAGGTTATGTTTATGATCCAGACGGTATTGACCTTGAAACTTTGAAACAGATAAAAGAGGTTGAAAGAGCACGTATTGTTAAATATACGGAGAAACATCCAAAAGCTAATTTCACACCAGCAGATCAAGGTAGTATCTGGTCTATTAAAGCAGATTTAGCTTTCCCGTGTGCTACTCAAAACGAATTAGACGAAGAAGACGCTAAGTTATTAGTTGAAAATGGTGTCTTGGCAGTAACAGAAGGAGCAAATATGCCATCTACCTTGGGTGCTATTAAAGTTTTCCAAAAGGCAGGGGTTGCTTTTGGTCCTGCTAAAGCTGCCAATGCAGGAGGAGTAGCTGTTTCAGCGCTTGAAATGGCACAAAATTCTAGTCGTAGGCCATGGACTTTTGAAGAAGTTGATCAAGAATTGCAACGTATTATGAAAACTATTTTTGTGAATGCTTCCGAAGCGGCTGATGAATTTGGCGATAGTGGTAACCTGGTTCTAGGTGCTAACATTGCAGGCTTTTTAAAAGTTGCTCAAGCTATGTCTGCACAAGGTATTGTTTAATCTCTTATCATAGTCCTTAGCTAACCTATGGTATACTAGTATTATCATAATAGAGTTAGGTTAAAATAAATGATAAAACCAATTGTTAGAGATACTTTCTTTTTACAACAAAAATCACAAATGGCTAGTAGAGCAGATGTGAGCTTAGCAAAAGATTTACAGGATACTTTGCATGCTAATCAAAATTATTGTGTAGGTATGGCAGCAAATATGATTGGTAGTCTGAAGCGTGTCATTATCATCAATGTGGGTATTACAAATTTAGTAATGTTTAACCCTGTAGTAGTTGCAAAATCGGATCCATATGAGACAGAAGAATCTTGCCTTTCTCTCGTAGGTTGCAGAAGTACACAACGATATCGTCACATTACGATTTCTTATCGTGATATCAATTGGAAAGAACAGCAAATCAAGTTGACAGATTTTCCAGCTCAAATTTGTCAACACGAGTTAGATCATTTGGAAGGCATATTGATATAAAAATAGGTTTGGATAAAATATCCAAACCTATTTTTATTATTTCATATGTTTTTTCTTTGTATTTAAAGCAATTCCTATAAGTCCAACACCAAAGACAGACATAAGGAATGATTGTCCATATTCAGAGTTTGTTTTTGGTAATTGTTTTGATTTTACGGTAGTAGAGTTTGATGGTTTGCCATAATTTCTCACAGGGTTAATAGCTGTAAATTGGTGTAATTGTTTTTTGTGAATTTTAGTTACAGGGTTGATTTTTGTAGATTTTGATTTTGTTTGGTTTAAAGTGTCTAATACAATCTCTTGTGCTACAATATTTCCTTGTCGATCTAAATAAAGTTTCTTAATAATGCTATGTGTACCATCATTTTGTGTAATAGTTTCATTAACCATCTTCATAGTGACATAGATTTTAGGTTTATTATTTGGAACGCTCACTTTTTTACCAGCTTTTTCTAAATCAGTGATATAGGCCATAAATACCTCTGTATCGGGATTAATGGCTCCTAGAAGTTTGGCATTTCTGAAGCTTGCAAAGCCATCACCACCACCGAATAAAAAGTCATTGATAACTAATTTGTATTTTGCATCAGGATTGATTTCTTCACCATTTGATTTATAAGCTTTTACAACTTTAAATGGTGTTTCTTCTCCGCCCTCTTTATTATCTGTGTAAGTGTATCGCAGACCAGCTATTTGAAGGAAGAAATTTTGTTTTTGGTCGTATTGTTCGTTGAGTGCTTTATAAAGATCTCTACCAGTAATTTCGACGACTTGTAAGATATTACCAAAAGGTTGAACTGCTTGTGCAGCTCCCCAGGTGATTGTTCCATCTGGTTTGATGAGTAAGTCAGCACGAATGCCACCATTATTTGTCATGGCAAAATCGATATCTGGCCAGCTTTTTCGAGCAATTGCTAGTTGAGCCTCTGTGATGAGGCTGCCTACCGGACTAACATTATCTTGATCAACAGAACGCGTAATCATGCCACTTACCTCGGCAGTACCAATTTTAGCTTCTGTTACTTGTTTAACGATAGTATTAGCTTGGTCAACAATGGCTTGAATATCGGCACTACCTGTTTTTTTACCAGGAGCAACTGCAACTACTTTAGCTGAAGGGGTTTCAATGAAATCTTGTGTATCAGTATCTAGGACACCACGTACGTCAGCATAGGCTTTTCCTTGAGAGAGCGCTTGTACAATGCGAGTTTTACCAACAAGACCATTTGTATATTGATGATTGTGTCCAGCAAAGACAATATCTACGCTATTTTCAGGGAAGAGTTGATTGACTTTTTTCATCATTTCTGCTGCTTCACCTTCAGCAATATCATCCTTGCTTGTTGCAGGTACATGAGCAAGGACTACAATAGCCTTGACATTTTTAGCTTGTAATTCTTTGGCGTATTTAACGATTGTTTCAGCTTCATCTAAAAATTCATATTGTTCATAATTTTTACGTAAGACAAGGTTTGGGATGTCTTTGGTAACGATTCCGATAAAGCCAACGTTCACACTTTTGTTATTTACAGGAATATTTTTAATAGCGTAAGGTTTCCAATTGTAAGGGATTTGTTTGTTAACTTTATCAATAACGTTTGCCACTACAATTTCTTGTTTTGCAGCTTCGTGTGGGTATGATTTCGTAATATTATTTATATTAGAATCTGGAGCAGGGGCCTTTCCAGTAACGATACGATTGTATTCTGCCAAACCTTCATCAAATTCATGGTTACCTAATGTGCCATACTCAACATTCATTGCATTAAATGTTTTAACGGTTGGTTCATCTTGAAGAAGCCCTGAGTTAGCTGGACTTGCTCCAACCATATCACCAGCTTGAACTCTAATGCTTTCACCATTAGGGTTAGTTTGTTTGAAATCTTTTTGAGCATCATCCATATAAGCATCTAATTGAGCAGCAGTGCCAGCATTAGTAACTTTTCCGTCAGGCATATTTGCTGTTCCAGTATTATCAAGTGCACCATGAAAGTCATTGACGCCTATAACTTGGACGCCTACTTGGTCAGCGAATACGCTTGAGAACATAATAGAAGTCCCAGCGACTAAACCAAGGACACTACTTTTCAAAATAATTTTCTTTTTCATTTAAATCTCCTGTAAATTAAATAAATATTACATTTGTATTTTACTATCATTTACATTAAAAATCAATATAAATTTATAATTAAAAATATAAAAAGCGAACATATATTTTTAATATTAAAAAGTAAGCGAAATCATTTTTTATTTGACGAATGATAGGTTTTTTTAGAAATATTAATGTAAAAATAGTTCTCACGGTAACTTTTAATTGACAATTAATAAAGGTTGTTTTAAAATAGTTCTCACGATAACTATTAAAGGAGTATTATTATGGAGAATCCTCTTCAAAAAGCACGAATACTTGTTAATCAACTTGAAAAGTATTTAGATCGTTATGCAAAAGAGTATGATGTTGAACATTTAGCGGGTCCACAAGGACACTTAGTGATGCATCTCTATAAACATCCTGACAAGGATATGTCTATAAAAGATGCTGAAGAAATTTTACACATTTCTAAGTCTGTAGCTTCTAATTTGGTAAAACGGATGGAAAAAAATGGATTTATTGCGATTGTTCCATCTAAGACAGATAAGCGTGTGAAATACCTTTATTTGACTCATCTAGGTAAACAAAAGGCTACACAATTTGAAATTTTCTTAGAAAAATTGCACAGTACCATGTTAGCAGGTATTACTAAAGAAGAGATACGTACTACCAAAAAGGTTATTAGAACATTAGCTAAAAATATGGCGATGGAAGATTTTGATTAACTATTTTAGGATAATAGGATAAATATGAAAGTAAAAGGAGTTTGCGATGTTTAATATTTTCAAGCGACTCAATGGTAAAGAATGGTTGATGATTGTGGCGAGTACTATATTAGTGTGTCTAGCGGTTTGGATGGACTTAAAGACTCCAGAATATATGTCTGATATTACACGTATGTTGCAAACTAAAGGTACAAAGGTAGAGGCTATTTGGGATCCTGGACTAAAAATGCTTGCCTTTTCATTTGGTAGTTTTTTAGTAGCAGTAATGGTAGGTTTTTTAGGTGCTAGGACAGCAGCTAGTTTTACTAGTCGATTACGTTCAGATATTTTTAACCATGTGATGGATTATTCTGATGCAGAAATTAAGCGATTTTCTATCCCCTCTCTATTAACGCGCACAACTAACGACTTGACTCAGCTACAGATCCTTATTGTAATGGGAATGCAGGTTGTTACCCGTGGACCAATTATGGCAATATGGGCTTTGACTAAAATTTGGGGTAAAAGCGATCAATGGACTGGGGCAGTTGGAGTAGCGGTTATTATCGTTATGATATTACTTAGCGTTCTACTCTTACTCGCTTTTCCGAGACAACGGCAAATCCAAGGTTTTACAGATGCGCTTAATGCAACTACTAGAGAGGCACTCTCTGGTGTTAGAGTTATTCGTGCCTACAATGCTGAAAAGTATCAAACAGATAAGTTCAAACGTGAAAATGACGATTTAACAAAATTGAACCTTTTTGTTTATAGATTGATGTCGCTTATGAATCCTGTGATGACAGTGGTTTCATCTGGATTGACTTTAGCTATTTATTGGATTGGCTCTTATCTGATTAATGATATTTCTGTACCTAAAGTTACAGGAACAAGTGTATCTGTTTTGGCTGCTAAATCAGCTATCACTGATCGAGTGGATCTTTTTTCAAACATGGTTGTTTTTTCATCTTATGCTATGCAAGTTGTTATGGGATTTATGATGATGGTAGCTATTTTTATCATCATGCCTCGTGCTTTAGTATCGGCTAGACGTATTAATGAGGTACTAACTTTAGCCCCAACAGTAACTTTTAAAGAAAATAGTCATATCCAAAGTGCACAAAAAGGTCAAATTGAGTTTCAAGATGTGTCATTTCATTATAGTAAAGATTCTGAAGCGGTTATTGAACATGTATCTTTCAAAGCAGATACTGGTCAGACAGTGGCATTTATTGGGTCTACAGGTTCTGGAAAATCCACTTTAGTCAATTTAGTTCCACGTTTTTATGACGCCACAGAGGGGTCAATTAAACTTGATGGCATTGATATAAAGAAATACTCTCACAATGATTTGAATAATAAAATTGGCTATATTCCACAGAAAGCTGTTCTCTTTAGTGGGACAGTACGTTCTAATATGGTTTTTGGAGAGAGCGGCAGGAAGGAACTTAGTGATGAACAAATTTGGCAAGCACTCGAATTAGCGCAAGCTAAAGAATTTATCGAAGCTAAAGAAAAAGGATTAGATATAGAAGTCGCTCAAGGTGGTAGTAACTTTTCAGGAGGACAAAAACAACGCTTGGCAATCGCACGTGCTTTAGCACGTCACCCTGAAATTCTCATTTTTGATGACTCATTTTCAGCGTTAGATTATAAAACAGATCATATTTTACGCCATGAGCTGAAAGAAAAAACAGCTGCTATGACGAAATTAATTGTCGCTCAACGCATTTCAACTATCATGGATGCTGATCTCATTTTAGTGCTAGATCAAGGTAAAGTTGTTGGGCAAGGAACACATAAGGAATTGTTATCAAATAATGAAGTGTATCAAGAGATAGCCTATTCTCAATTGTCTAAGGAGGAATTGGAAAATGAAAACTAAATCCCAAAAAACGTCTTTTTTCTCTAATTTGTCTCCGTACCTCAAAGGTTACAAACTTCTTTTTGCGTTAGCAATTGTGTTAGCAACTTTATCAAGCTTGACAACAGTTATAGGACCAGACCGTCTTAAAGAGATGACGGATCTTATGGTAAAAGGCTTGGCTGGTAATATTGACTTAGCCAAAATCGGTCATATTGCAGGGCAATTGGCAGTATTATATGTTTTAGGTGCATTAGTATCCTATCTAGCAAGTTTTATTGTGACGACTATTATTCAAAAATTTGCTCAAGGCATGCGCAATGCTATTGCTGATAAAATCAATAAAATACCTTTGAGTTATTTTGATAGCCATACTCAAGGTGATACTTTATCTCGTGTTACAAATGATGTGGATTTGATGACACAGTCTTTTAACCAAAGTTTAGTTACTATGGTTGCATCTACAGTGTTATTGATTGGTTCATTAATTATGATGTTCAAAACAGATTGGCATTTAGCAACAACGGCGATTATATCGGTATTTTCAGGATTCGCTCTTTCTTCAATCATTATGGTGAAGAGTCAGCCTTTATTTAAAAAGCAACAGGTGAATTTGGCTAATATATCTGGATATGTAGAAGAAATTTACTCAGGACACAACATTGTTACTAGTCATAATGCAAGACAGCAGGCTAAGTCAGATTTTCAACTATTAAATGATAAACTTCACAGTTCCATGTGGAAATCACAATTTTTCTCTGGAATTATGATGCCTCTGATGCAGTTTATTGGTAATTTTGGTTATGTGATGGTGTGTGTGGTTGGTGCCATGTTAGCTATCAAAGGAACAATTACTATGGGTACAATTGTTGCTTTTATGACCTATGTTCGTATTTTTACACAGCCTATTGGTCAGATTGCTCAAGGAATTACACAATTACAGTCTGCTAGTGCAGCCATGGGACGTGTTTTTGAATTTTTAAATGAAACAAATATGCAAGAGGATAAGCACAAAGTGTTAAATCTTCCTAAGTTTAAGGGGCATGTGTCCTTTGAACATGTCAAGTTTGGTTATAGTGATAACAAGACTATTATTCATGACTTTACTTCGGAGGCACAGCCTGGTCAGAAAGTTGCTATTGTAGGACCAACTGGCGCAGGTAAAACGACAATTGTTAATTTATTGATGCGTTTTTATGATGTTAATTCAGGTAGTATTTCCATAGATGACATCAATATCCAAGACATGAAACGTAGTCAAGTCCATGATGCTTTCTCGATGGTTCTTCAAGATACATGGTTGTTTGAGGGAACTATTAAAGAAAATTTGATTTTTAATCAGACGACAATCAGTGATGACGAGGTTCAAGAAGCTGCTAAGGCAGTCGGTGTACATCATTTTATAATGACACTACCTAAAGGGTATGATACTGTCCTTGATGACGCTGTGACATTGTCAGTTGGACAAAAGCAATTATTAACCATTGCTCGAGCTCTTTTGAAAAATTCTCCCTTACTTATCTTAGATGAAGCAACTTCATCTGTTGATACACGTACAGAAGAGTTAATTCAAAAAGCTATGGACAAACTTATGGAAGGAAGAACATCATTTGTTATCGCACATCGTTTATCAACGATTAAAAACGCAGATTTGATTTTGGTCATGAAAGATGGGAATATCATTGAGCAAGGCAATCATGATGTTTTGATGTCTCAAAGTGGTTTTTATGCTGATCTGTATAATTCTCAATTCGAATCAGCTTAACATGAACATTTTAGAAGGAAATGGGAAGAAAAAATTCTCATTCCTTTTTAGTTTGCCTTAAGTTTCTATGATATAATGGAGCTTAAGAGAGAATAGGAAGGTTTCTTATGGAAACAAATATTTATGGAGATTATGGTCGATATCTACCATTAATTTTAGAAGATTTCAGCCAGCGTATACAATTAGAAAATGATAAAGCTAAGGTTGAAACAGGCTATAAATTGTACGAACATATCATTGGTCGTATTAAGACATCAGATAGTATGATAGAGAAATGTCGTCGTAAACAGTTACCTGTAACAGTAGATTCTGCACTAAAAGCTATTAGAGATAGTATTGGAGTTCGTATTATTTGTGGTTTTGTTAACGACATTTATCAAATTGTAGAACGTATTAAGTCATTTGATGATTGTCGTATTGTAGTTGAAAAAGACTATATCCAGCATGTTAAGCCAAATGGGTATCGCTCTTACCATGTGATTTTAGAAATTGATACTCCCTATCCGGACTGTTTGGGTAATTCAAAAGGTAAATATTACATTGAGATTCAGTTGCGTACAATTGCGCAAGATTCTTGGGCTAGTTTAGAACATCAGATGAAATACAAGCATGATATTGAAAATCCCGAACGAATTGTAAGAGAATTAAAACGTTGTGCTGATGAAATGGCATCTGTTGATTTAACGATGCAAACGATTCGTCAATTGATAGAGAGTGGAACAAAGAAGGAATAAAATGAGAGTATTAATTGCAGAAGATGAAGAACAGATGTCACGTGTCCTTAGTACGGCAATTAGTCATCAAGGTTATGTTGTTGATGTCGCCTACGATGGTCAGACTGCTATTGATTTAGCTAATCAAAATGCATATGATGTCATGGTTATGGATGTCATGATGCCTGTTAAAACAGGTGTTGAGGCTGTCAAAGAAATTAGACAATCAGGAAATAAATCTCACATTATTATGCTAACAGCCATGGCAGAAATTGATGATAGAGTAACAGGTCTAGATGCTGGTGCAGATGATTATTTAACAAAACCCTTCTCTCTAAAAGAATTATTAGCAAGGCTTCGCTCTATGTCCCGAAGATTGGAAGATTTCACACCTAATGTATTGTCATTGGGAAGAGTAACCTTATCAGTCGGTGAACAAGAGTTGCAATGTGAAAACACTATTCGTCTAGCGGGTAAAGAAGCTAAAATGTTAGCATTTTTCATGTTGAACCATGATAAAGAATTATCTACACAACAACTTTTCGAACATGTCTGGGGAGCAGATAAGGACCAAGAAGATGTAGATGAGGGATATGTCTTTATCTATGTTTCTTATTTGAGACAAAAATTGCAGGCAATTGGTGCTAACTTGGAGATTATTGGTCAAGAAAGTAGTAGCTATAAATTAAGTGAAATAAATGGTGGCTAATGTTTAGAAATTTACGACTTCGTTTTATCGGAATAGCTGCGCTAGCTATTCTTGTTGTCTTATTTTCAGTAGTCGGTGTCCTCAACTCTGCTAATCACTATCAAACGAAGAATGAAATTTATCGTGTGTTAACTATCCTTGCAGACAACAATGGACGTATACCGAATAAACTTGAATTTAGTAAAGAATTAGGTGATGACCTATCAACGGACGCTATTTTCCAATTCCGTTATTTCAGTGCGCGAACAGATGCAAAAGGTAACGTGACTAGTTTTGATTCTAGAAATATCTTTGAAGTAAGCGATAGGCAAATAAAAAATTATGCCAAGCGTATCGTATCACAAAATAGTCATTCAGGTCATATTACCTATAATTTTAGTACTTATTCTTATCTACTAAAAAAGGTTGGTAAAAATGATTATTTAGTGGTATTTTTAGATACAACCAACCAATATCTTGATAATCAAAGATTATTGCAACTTTCAATATGGATGTCCTTGGCAAGTTTTATCGTCTTCATGGTAATTGTTTCAGTTTTATCAGGGAGAGTTATCTTACCATTTGTTGCTAACTATGAAAAGCAAAGGCGTTTTATTACCAATGCAGGACATGAACTAAAAACTCCACTTGCTATCATCTCCGCTAATAATGAATTGGTGGAAATGATGAGTGGTGAATCAGAGTGGACTAAATCTACAAATGATCAAATCCAACGTTTAACGGGTCTAATTAATGGCATGGTCAGTCTTGCCCGCTTTGAAGAACAGCCTGATATAAGTATGGTTGACTTAGACTTTTCACATATTACAAAAGATGCTGCAGAAGATTTTAAAGGTCCAATCATTAAAGATGGTAAAGATTTTATAATGAGTATCCAACCAGGTATTCATGTCAAAGCTGAAGAAAAATCATTATTTGAATTGGTTACATTATTGGTTGATAATGCTAATAAGTATTGTGATCCGATGGGGACTGTGACAGTTAAGTTATCACGTTCAAGTCGTTTGAGACGAGCTAAGCTTGAAGTTTCAAATACTTATAAGAATGGTAAAGATATAGACTATAGCAAGTTTTTTGAACGATTTTATCGAGAGGATGAGTCACATAATAACAAAAAATCGGGATATGGTATTGGTCTTTCTATCGTAACTAGTTTGGTGCATCTATTTAAAGGAAGTATCGATGTGAATTATAAACATGGTACCATTACCTTTGTCATTTACATTTAAGATTAAAGGGGCTGCAATTGTAGTTCCTTTAATTTATGTTATTATCACGTTAAAGTCGCTTTTTTTAAGGATTTATATTAAAATAGTAAGGTAATAGAATTGTAAAGAGAAAAAGATGAAAGAAAAGTTTGGTATAGGAAAGGCTCATAGCAAGATTATCTTGATGGGTGAGCACTCAGTAGTATATGGTTATCCAGCCATTGCTATTCCTTTAAAAAATATTGAAGTAACTTGCCTTATTGAAGAGGCTCCTCAATTAATAGCATTAGATATGACTGATCCTTTGTCGACAGCCATTTTTGCTGCCTTGGACTATTTAGGTAAAACTTCTTCTAAAATTGCATATCATATTGAGTCACAAGTCCCAGAAAGACGTGGTATGGGATCAT
The DNA here is from genome assembly GCF_949788565.1 of Streptococcus agalactiae. Classification (NCBI taxonomy): domain Bacteria; kingdom Bacillati; phylum Bacillota; class Bacilli; order Lactobacillales; family Streptococcaceae; genus Streptococcus; species Streptococcus agalactiae. Next base: position 1,261,148 of record NZ_OX460931.1, on the reverse strand, counting down.
CAGCTGCAGTTGCTATTGCAGCTATTCGTGCAGTTTTTGATTATTTTGATGAAGATTTGGAGGCAGATTTGTTAGAATGCCTTGTTAATCGAGCAGAAATGATAGCACATTCAAATCCGAGTGGATTAGATGCAAAAACTTGTCTTAGTGAAAATACTATTAAATTTATCCGCAATATTGGTTTTTCAACAGTACCCATGCATTTGAATGCTTACTTAGTTATTGCTGATACAGGAATTCATGGGCATACTAAAGAAGCAGTAGATAAGGTGAAATCAGCTGGCGAGGCAGTGCTACCCTTTTTAAAAGAATTAGGTTATTTAGCAGAGGCATCAGAGGATGCTATTCATAAAAGTGATTCCAAACAACTTGGTAGCTTGATGACTAAAGCGCATCAAAGTTTAAAACAATTGGGTGTCTCAAGTTTAGAAGCTGATCATCTGGTAGAGGTAGCTATTAGTTGTGGTGCTCTAGGCGCTAAAATGAGTGGCGGCGGATTAGGTGGTTGTATTATCGCACTTGTAAAAGAAAAAAGAGAAGCTGAGCGCTTAAGTCAGCAATTAGAAAGAGAAGGAGCTGTCAACACATGGACGGAAAAAGTATAAGTGTTAAGTCTTATGCTAACATTGCTATTATCAAATATTGGGGAAAAGCAGATGCTGAAAAAATGATTCCAGCTACCAGTAGTATTTCTCTAACACTTGAAAACATGTACACTGAAACACGTTTGACTGCCCTTGGTAAGGATGCTAAGAAAGATGAATTTTACATCTCTGGTGTTCTTCAAAATGATCATGAACATGACAAAATGTCAGCTATCCTGGATCGCTTTCGACAAAATAAGTCCGGCTTTGTAAAGATTGAAACAACTAATAATATGCCAACAGCTGCAGGCTTATCATCGTCATCAAGTGGTTTATCAGCCTTAGTAAAGGCTTGCAATGATTTTTTTGGTACTAACCTTAGCCAATCACAGTTAGCTCAAGAAGCCAAGTTTGCTTCAGGCTCCTCTTCACGCTCTTTTTTTGGACCTGTTGCTGCTTGGGATAAAGATAGTGGTGATATCTATAAAGTTCACACTGATTTAGATTTAGCTATGATTATGCTGGTCTTAAATGACAAAAAAAAGCCGATTTCAAGCCGTGAAGGTATGAAAATCTGCACTGAAACCTCAACTACTTTTAATGAATGGGTAAGGCAATCTGAACAAGATTATCAAGATATGTTAGTATACCTAAAAAATAATGATTTTCAAAAGGTAGGTCAACTGACAGAGCGTAATGCACTTGCAATGCACTCAACAACTAAGACAGCAACTCCAGCCTTTTCCTATTTGACAGAAGAGACATATAAAGCTATGGATGTTGTGAAGAAACTTCGCGAAAAAGGCCATGAATGTTATTATACGATGGATGCGGGTCCAAATGTTAAAGTACTTTGCTTACGTCAAGACCTTGAGGCATTAGCTACTATCTTGGAGAAAGATTATCGTATTATTGTTTCAACGACAAAGGAATTAGCAGATGGTTAAGGTGCAAACAGGCGGCAAATTATATATTGCAGGTGAATACGCGATACTGTATCCTGGGCAAGTAGCTATTTTAAAGAACGTTCCTATTTATATGACTGCATTAGCTACTTTTGCAGATAACTACAGCCTTTATTCTGATATGTTTAACTATACGGCAAGCTTACAGCCTGATAAGCAATATAGTCTCATTCAGGAAACGATATTGCTTATGGAAGAATGGTTGATTAATTTTGGCAAAAACATAAAACCGATTCACCTCGAAATTACGGGAAAATTAGAGCGCTATGGACTTAAATTTGGTATAGGCTCTAGCGGAAGTGTTGTCGTTTTGACTATTAAAGCTATGGCTGCGCTTTATGAGATAGAGATGCCAAGCGACTTGCTTTTTAAATTATCTGCCTATGTTCTCTTAAAAAGAGGTGATAATGGCTCAATGGGAGATATTGCTTGTATTGCTTATGAGCATTTAATTTCTTATTCAGCTTTTGATCGTAGGGCTGTTTCAAAAATGATTGAAACAAAACCTTTGGAACAAGTATTGGAAGCTGAATGGGGTTATCGTATTACCAAAATACAAGCTTCATTGGAGATGGATTTTTTAGTGGGATGGACAATGCAACCGTCCATTTCAAAAGAAATGATAAATATAGTTAAATCAACTATTACGCAGCGTTTTTTAGATGATACAAATTATCAAGTTGTCCAGTTACTTTCAGCCTTTAAAGAAGGAGATAAAGAAGCGATTAAGAGATGTTTAGAAGAAATTAGCTTGCTATTATTTAATCTTCATCCATCTATTTACACCGATAAACTTCAAAAGCTTAAAGAGGCAAGCAAAGGCCTAGATATAGTCACAAAATCTTCAGGATCTGGAGGAGGCGATTGTGGTATAGCCATATCCTTCAATAAAAATGATAATCAAACTCTAATCAAGCGCTGGGAGAGTGCTGGTATTGAACTACTTAGTAAGGAGACATTGTCATGACAAATCGAAAAGATGATCACATAAAATATGCTCTTAAATATCAGTCGCCTTATAATAGTTTTGACGATATTGAGTTAATACATTCATCCTTACCAAAATATAATGTCAATGATATCGATTTATCAACACATTTTGCTGGTCAAAGCTTTGAATTTCCTTTTTATATCAATGCTATGACAGGCGGTAGTGAAAAAGGGAAAGCAGTCAATCATAAATTGGCACAGGTTGCTCAAGCTACAGGGATTGTTATGGTGACAGGTTCATATTCGGCAGCTCTCAAAAACGATGAAGATGATTCCTACCCAACAACAGACTTGTATCCTGATTTAAAACTGGCGACAAATATAGGGTTAGACAAGCCTTTACCAGCAGCAGAGTCAACCGTTAAGGCTATGAACCCCATTTTTTTACAAGTTCATGTTAATGTGATGCAAGAACTTTTGATGCCTGAAGGAGAGCGTGAATTTCACATGTGGCGTTCTCACTTAAAAGAATACGTCGACAATATCCAATGCCCACTTATTTTAAAAGAGGTTGGTTTTGGGATGGATTTACAATCAATAAAGGATGCTTACGATATAGGTATCACAACTGTAGATATTTCGGGGCGTGGGGGGACTAGTTTTGCTTACATCGAAAATCAACGTGGACGCGACCGTTCGTATCTCAATACCTGGGGGCAAACAACAGCTCAATCCTTAATAAACGCTCAATCTATGATGGACAAAATGGATATCCTAGCATCTGGTGGCATTCGTCACCCTTTAGATATGATAAAATGTTTAGTGTTGGGTGCTAAAGCTGTTGGACTTTCTAGAACAGTTTTAGAATTAGTTGAGCGTTATCCTGTAGATGATGTTATTGCAATTCTCAATTCTTGGAAAGAAGATTTAAGAATGATAATGTGTGCACTGAATTGTAAAAAAATAACTGATTTACGACAAGTCAATTATATATTGTATGGTCAATTGAAGGAAGGCAATGCTAAATGATATTATTTTTGTGAAGTAGATATAGCTTCCTGTCAAAGTTTCCTTGTAAAACGTCAGAGGTAATAAGATGATTAAACTGTATTATAAAGATGCTTACGACACTGAACGATGCCAAGTTTTTGAAAATCCAAATGATTTTATTCGAGTTTTAATGGGATGTGTTACTGTTCCTGATAATTATCCTATTACGAAAATGACTTATAAAGATAAAGATATTGCTTATAGTGGTACTTATGGAGATCTCTTCAAGACTTTTATTGAATTTGATTGGTCCACTTTGGACTAGTAAAGCTAAAAAGCTAAGGCTGTGAATCGCCTTAGCTTTTTAGCTTTATTTTTCCCATTTTGCCATATTTGGACCTGTTGGTACGATGGTATGATAACGAACAGCTCTTCCAAATTTGCCTAAGTAATAGTTATTTTTTATGGATTGTGGATTGGTTAATGTTTTTAAATTAAAGTCATTGTATAAAGTTTTAGCCCAAGAAAAAATATTTGGGTAGTCTTCTAGCGCTTTCTGATTAAGTAGTAGAAGATCACGCCCAGCAATATCCCATCGGACTAATGGTGTAAAGAAATGAATATCAACCTCACTTAGATTATCTCCGAGCAAGAAAGGACGTTGTCCTAGTAAGTGTTCTTTTTGATCTAGAAAAGTGAAGAATTCCTTACTATAAGTATCATAATCTGCTTGTTTATCAAGAAAAGCTAACTTATACATTAAACTTTGGAAGTTATTATTAATGTCTTTAATATCATTATCAATAAGTGAAGCAGTTTCTTGGCTGAAAAGGACAGGAGCATCCTCTTGATGCAAATCAGAGAAATCTGTAGTAAAAAGTCGAAGCATATCTGCAGATTCCTTACAGACAATACGATTATCAGTCTTGTCAATTAAAATTGGGATAGTATAAGGACCTTTGTAGGTCGGGTCAGTCAAATGATAAATATCACGAAGCGACTTAGCACCAGTAACCTGTTCTGGTTGGCTAAAAATAAGTCCTATATCACTTGGAACATCATCCACAAAACTGATAGAAATATGTTTATCCAAACCAAGCAGTTGGCGCGCAATCTGCGGACGTTGTGCATAAGGACAAAATTCCCCAACAATCATATGGTAGCGACCTGATTCTACTGGGACTTTCCACTCTTGGTCAATAAATTTAGCAGTAAATGTTGTCATCGTATACTTCCTTTCAATGATATTTATTGCTTTAAGTATAACAAAAAAGAACCTAGACAGATAGTATTTACTCTAATACTTATGTTTAGGTCCTTTTATATTATGGTAATGAGTTAGGAATGATAAACTTTAAGGCTTTAGGGATGACTTCAACTTTTACAGGTAATTGGTCACCTGGATCGCCATCAATACGAACTTTAGGGATAGCTGATTTTTTACGTTTAAAAGTTGAAATAGTCAGATTATTGGTATGAAAATGTTTTATCTCCTTTGCTTGACTAAAATCTCCCTTACGAAATTGTCTTAGATGCAACAATAATTTGAAGAAGTGAATATGTTCCATAGTGTAGACTCTAAAAAGTCCATCATCAATTGTTGCTTCTGGAGAGAAGGCTGGCATACCGGCAATCGAATTGGTCATGGTAATAAGGAGTAACCGCGTGCGTAAAGACCGTACATTATTATAGTAAGCAAGAGTAATGGAATATGATCGATTACGCTTCAATATACGGTAGGCATCACCTAAGAAAGCAAAAGGTCCTAATTTACGCTTCATTTCAGAAGTGACATTAGCAGCAATATCAGCAAGGAGACCAAGTGTTAAACTGCTAATCATGTAATCGTCGTTAACTTTACAGATATCTACGGACTTTACATGACCGTTTAGAAGGTTTTCAAGAGCGAGATTCCTCTCTTGTGGGATGTTCAAAGCTTTTGAAAAGTTATTGACGGTCCCGGCAGGTACTAGTCCGATAGTAGGATAAGCACCACCAGCGTAGACACCACCACAGATTTTATTAATAGTGCCATCTCCCCCTAAAGGAATAACCAAGTCGATATGGTCTTCTGATGCTTTTTTTGCTAAGGCGACAGCTTCCTCAACAGATGAAGGTGTAATGATACGAACATAATCGTCTTGAAAATCATGTTCTATTAAATAAGATTTTACTTCTTGTGCCAATGCTTGTTCATCTTTACCAGATTTTGGATTAAAAAAGATATAAGCACTTTTCATATGTCCACGCCTTCTCTCTAAGATTTAGATTATTATTATTATATCATGGTTTAGCAAAAAAATAATCAATAAAATGTAGTTAAATTTTATAGCATGAAGTAGACAATTCCAATGTATTGTAAAATAGAAGCTAATAGAATAAAAAGGTGCCAAATCATGTGATCATAAGGACGTTTGCGAGCATAAAAGAGTGCACCGATAGTATAGCAAATACCACCAGCCAAGAGTAATCCCCAAAAAGCTGGTCCAGTTTTTGTGATAATAGCAGGGAAAATAAAGATAACCAGCCATCCCATAATGAGGTAAAGTACAAGGCTAAATTTATCATTGATTTTGGGAGCGAAGATTTTATAAAGGATACCAAATAATGTAATCCCCCATTGTAAAAAAATGATGAGATATCCTAACCAGCCGCCAATAAGTGACAATGCGACAGGAGTATAACTACCTGCAATAGCAATATAAATCATAGAGTGATCAATCATGCGTAGAACATATTTTTGAAGACTGTTATAAGTCATGGAGTGGTAAATACTTGATGATAAAAACATCAAAAATAAAGAAGTGACAAATATTGAGGTACCAAGTGCTGCTTGTAATCCGAAGTGGTTGTGACTATAGACAGCGGTGATTGGTAATAGGATTAGCATAAGCAAAGCTCCTACAGCGTGAGTGATACTATTTGCAAGCTCTTCGCCAAAGGAAAGTTGAGGACTTAATTTGATAGACATTTCTTTAAGCATTTTTATTTTTTCCTCCTAGTTCTAAAACTAATTTTTGTGTTTCTTGATAAAGGTTCAACGTCTGACAGGCACTAATGACAACTGGTGGTAAATCGTGAACCTCTTCTTTGTTCATACAAGCAGCAAATCCGTTATATGCTTCTTCAGAATGATTGTCAGCTGTCAGAAGTTCTAACGTTTGACTGATTTCTTGAATAGCAAAAACTTGTTTAAAAGCTGTAATAACAATCAATCGTGCTACTTGACGGCGATTGTATTTTTTTTTAATAGGTTTGGATATATAATTATGTTTGACATAATTGTTGATCATAGAAGCGGTGAGTAGTTTATCGTTAGTTATTGTTTTAGGATTAATTAATTGATTCACATAGAGAAGTACTTGGTCAAGATACAGATCTAGTTCAGGTAATTCTTCCCATTTTGGGTATTGATTTTTATTCATTTTAAAACTCCATATAATCTAGTCTTTATAACTAGATTATACACTTATGGAAATTCAAGTCAAGTAAAAAAAGAATTTGAGATGATTTTTCTCAAATTCTTTTTTTACTTTTAGTAAGTTTATTGACAATTTTCTGTGCTGTCTCTAGATTCATGTGTTTAGAGCCTAGAAGCTGTTTAACGACTTCTGAAATTTGCTCTTCCTTAGCTCCAGCAAGTAGTGCCAACGACTTTGCTTGAAGTTTCATGTGACCAGCTTGAATTCCTGTGCTAACCAATGCCTTAAGAGCCGCAAAATTTTGAGCTAGTCCAATCGAAAGAATAATACTTGCCAACTCTTTAGCATTAGGACGACCTAGTAGATTGTGAGCTAGTTGGACACTAGGGTTAATACCAATGGATCCACCTTTTGTTGCAACAGGCATCGGTAGCGTCAGAGTACCTTCTAGGCAATTATCATCAACCTTATAAGACCATCTAGATAATCCTCGATATTGCCCATCTTTGACAGCATAGGTATGCGCTCCAGCTTCAATAGCTCGCCAATCATTTCCAGTAGCTAAGACAATAGCATCAATGCCATTAAAAATACCTTTATTATGTGTGCTAGCACGATAAGGGTCTATTTGAGCTAATTGACTTGCCATCGTCATTTTTTGAGCTAACTTGATGGCCTCCTCTTTTTGGCGACTTAGAAATCTTAAATCAACTCGGCATGTAGCAGTCACTAAAGATTCAGTAGCATAGTTAGATAAAATTGACATTAAGCTTTTGCCTTTTGAAATGTCTTCTAATGGCGAAGATAATGCTTCCATCATGGTGTTAACCATATTAGCACCCATGGCTTCTTTTGTATCGACCATAAGGTAAACAATCAAAAAGTCTTCTTTAATCTCAAGAGTTAGGTCGCAAGCACCGCCTCCACGCTTGACTATTGATGGATGAGCAGCGTTGGCTATTTCTAATAATTGTTGTTTTTGATTTAATATAGATTCTTTAGCGTGTTGACTATCTTGTACATCATAAAGGGCTACTTGTCCAATCATTTTACGATTATGGACGGTTGTCAGAAAACCACCAGATCGTTTTATAATTTTAGCAGCAAAACTTGCAGCAGCAACAACTGACGGTTCTTCAGTGACATATGGGACTTGATAGACTTTACCGTTAACCAAAACATCTGGGACAAGTGAAAACGGTAAGGCTATTCTACCGATGACATTTTCAGCCATTTGATTGGCTAGTGATAAAGAGAGTAAGTCCTGATTCGTCACTATTTCTAGGGAAGAATCAGCTAAAAAATCTTGTTCTTCAAGGTAATGAATGCGTTCTTCAGGGGATTTTTTTGAAAATCCTGTCCAGGAAATTTTTGTCATATTAATTATTAATTTTCTTGTAGATACGTTGATGTTCGCAAATAGAGTCTAGAGAAAAAGTGCCAGTACGGTAGGTGTTGAAGTTGGCATTTCCATTTTCGTCTAGTATTGCTTTTTCAAAGAAGAGTTTCTCATACTCAGTTACTGTAATTTTTTGACGTTTATTGAGTTGAACCATACGATCGCTCTGAAGTTTATTTTGGTAGCCGTCTACTAACTGACCGGTAAAAATTTCAGCAACAGCTCCGCTACCGTATGAAAAGAAGGCAATTTGATCACCTGCTTTTAAATTTTGACTATTTTCTAGTAACGATAGAAGTCCTAGATACAATGAGCCAGTATAGCAATTTCCAATTTTCTTACTATAAGTAATAGAGTGCTCAAAATTTTCTTGTAGTTCAGCTTTCTTTTGTTCATCTAGGTTATTATCTAGAATTTTATTAAAGCCCTTTAAAGCTAATTTTGGAAAAGGAATATGGAAACAAAAAGCAGCGTAGTCACTTAGACTAGTATTAAAACGTTTTTGATATTCTTTCCAAGTAGTTTTTAGCATATCTAGATATTGTTTTGTTGAAAACATGCCATTAACATAGGGAACATCAGAATAATTTGGTCGCCAAAAGTCCATAATATCACGGGTTTGCGCTAGACGGTCCTCTTTAAGCTCTAGAATGGATGGGTTTTGACTAATAAGCATAGCGATACTGCCTGCACCTTGAGTGGATTCTCCAGTAGATTTTATGCCATATTTAGCAATATCTGAAGCTATCACTAATACTTTAGAATCTGGATGTTTTTCTACATGTAATTTAGCGTAATCAAGAGCAGCAGTTGCGCTATAGCATGCTTCTTTCATCTCGAATGACCTTGCGAAAGGTTGAATCTCTAAAAGTTGATGTACATAGACAGAAGCCGCCTTACTCTGATCGATACTTGATTCTGTAGCGACAATCACCATATCAATAGTTTCTTTGTCCTCATCAGATAAAATATCATTAGCTGCAGAAGCTGCAAGTGTAACGATATCTTCTGTAACTGGTGTAATACTAAGTGAATCTAACAATAATCCCTTGCTGAATTTTTCAGGGTCAACTTGGCGAGCAATAGCCAAATCAGTCATTTCAAGGACATATTGACTGGTTGCAAAACCAATCTTATCAATTCCTATTTTCATTGGTAAACCTTTCTGAATAAAAGTCATTTTTGCTAAATTCCATTTTACCATAAAGAAGCTAAAAATATGAAAAAAAGCTTTAACCTTCAAAGTCTTGTTTCTCACTAGAATATCTTTTTAAAATCTGATAAAATAAGACTTTGGAGGTATCTCATGACAAAAGCCGATTTATTATTTAAAGACAATATCACGAAAATTATGTCTGAAGGTGTATTTAGCGAGCAAGCCAGACCTAGATATAAAAATGGGGAAATGGCTAATTCTAAGTATATTACAGGTGCCTTTGCAGAGTATGATTTATCAAAGGGTGAATTTCCTATTACAACTCTACGTCCAATTCCAATAAAATCTGCTATTAAAGAAATTTTCTGGATTTATCAAGATCAGACAAATGATTTAGCAGTTTTGAATGATAAATATGGTGTGACATACTGGAATGATTGGGAAGTTGGCCATACTGGCACGATAGGTCAGCGCTACGGTGCAGTTGTTAAAAAACATAATATTATATCAAAACTCTTAAAACAGCTTGAAGATAACCCTTGGAATCGTCGTAATGTTATTTCATTATGGGACTATGAAGCATTTGAAGAAACAGAAGGCCTACTACCTTGTGCTTTTCAAACGATGTTTGATGTGAGACGCGTTAATGGTGAACTTTATTTGGATGCCACATTAACACAACGTTCTAATGACATGTTAGTTGCACATCATATTAATGCTATGCAGTATGTAGCACTTCAGATGATGATTGCAAAGCATTTTGGTTGGAGAGTTGGGAAGTTTTTCTATTTTATCAATAATCTTCATATTTATGATAACCAGTTTGAACAAGCTCAGGAACTCTTAAAACGCCAACCGTCTGAGTGTAACCCCAAACTAGTATTGAATGTTCCAGATGGAACAGACTTTTTTGATATTAAACCAGATGATTTTGCGTTAGTTGATTATGACCCAATTAAACCTCAATTACGTTTTGATTTAGCAATCTAACTATCTCATGTTTTTTAACAAGCAATTTGAGGTAAAATTTGTTAGAATATCTAGAGATAAGTTAGTGAGGAAAAAAGTCATGACAAAGCAAATAATTGCCATTTGGGCTGAAGATGAAGACCATTTGATTGGAGTTAATGGCGGTTTACCATGGAGGCTTCCTAAAGAGTTACATCACTTCAAAGAAACGACCATGGGGCAGGCTTTGCTTATGGGACGAAAGACCTTTGATGGAATGAACCGTCGTGTTTTACCTGGTAGAGAGACAATCATCTTAACAAAAGATGAACAATTCCAAGCAGATGGAGTGACAGTCCTAAATAGTGTTGAACAAGTTATAAAATGGTTTCAGGAACATAATAAGACCTTATTTATTGTAGGTGGTGCAAGTATTTATAAAGCATTTCTGCCTTATTGTGAAGCAATCATAAAAACTAAAGTTCATGGAAAATTTAAAGGTGATACCTATTTTCCTGATGTTAATCTATCTGAGTTTAAAGTTATCTCTAGAGATTATTTTGAAAAGGATGAGCAGAATGCTCATGCTTTTACTGTGACATATTTTGAAAAATAAGGAAGGAATACTATTCAATGCAACGTAGCCTTTTTGGGGTCTTTACCGCATTTTTAGCTGTGATTTGTGTTTTATGTGCAATTCCTGCTATAAAGAAAAAAAGATATGGATTAGGAACGGTTTTTTTGATGAATGCTTTCACTAACCTTGTCAACACAATCCATGCCTTTTATGGAACATTATTTTAAATTAAATGAATAGAAAAGTTGAGGAAAAAATGGCTGGGAATCGTAATAACGATATGAATGTCTATTGTTCATTTTGTGGCAAAAGCCAAGATGAAGTAAAAAAAATTATTGCAGGTAATGGTGTTTTCATTTGTAATGAATGTGTGGCCTTATCACAAGAAATTATTAAGGAAGAATTAGCTGAGGAAGTACTTGCTGATTTAGCAGAAGTACCAAAACCTAAGGAACTATTAGAAATATTAAATCAATATGTTGTAGGGCAAGATCGTGCTAAACGTGCTTTAGCAGTTGCTGTCTACAATCATTACAAGCGTGTTAGTTATACCGAGAGTAGTGATGATGATGTAGATTTGCAAAAATCCAACATTTTGATGATTGGTCCAACTGGCTCAGGAAAAACCTTCTTAGCACAAACACTAGCTAAAAGCCTTAATGTACCGTTTGCTATTGCAGATGCGACTTCATTGACCGAAGCAGGATACGTTGGAGAAGATGTTGAGAATATTCTTCTTAAATTGATTCAAGCTGCTGATTATAATGTCGAACGTGCTGAGCGTGGTATTATCTACGTTGATGAAATAGATAAAATTGCTAAGAAAGGCGAAAATGTTTCTATCACACGTGATGTATCTGGTGAAGGTGTACAGCAAGCCCTTCTTAAAATTATTGAGGGTACGGTAGCAAGTGTTCCCCCACAGGGTGGGCGTAAACATCCTAACCAAGAAATGATTCAAATTAATACCAAGAACATCCTTTTTATTGTCGGTGGTGCTTTTGATGGTATTGAAGACCTTGTGAAGCAACGTTTAGGCGAAAAAGTTATTGGTTTTGGACAGACAAGCCGCAAAATTGATGACAACGCTTCTTATATGCAAGAGATAATTTCTGAGGATATTCAAAAGTTTGGACTGATTCCAGAGTTTATTGGCCGTTTACCAGTAGTTGCAGCGTTAGAACTTCTTACTGCAGAAGATCTGGTTCGTATTCTGACAGAACCACGCAATGCTTTGGTTAAACAATACCAAACCTTATTATCTTATGATGGTGTAGAATTGGAATTTGATCAGGATGCTCTATTAGCTATCGCTGATAAGGCTATCGAGCGCAAGACTGGTGCACGTGGTTTACGTTCTATTATTGAAGAAACGATGCTTGATATCATGTTTGAAATTCCAAGCCAAGAAGATGTAACAAAAGTTCGTATCACAAAGGCTGCTGTTGAGGGTACTGACAAGCCTGTTTTAGAGACGGCTTAGGGAGATAGAGATGGCAGAAGAATTTTTAAATACTCATAATGCGTCTATTTTATTGAGTGCAGCTAACAAGTCACATTATCCTCAGGATGATCTCCCAGAAGTTGCTCTCGCTGGTCGTTCAAATGTTGGTAAATCAAGTTTTATCAACACGCTTCTTGGTCGTAAAAACCTAGCGCGTACGTCGAGTAAGCCAGGTAAGACACAACTGCTCAACTTTTATAACATTGATGACAAACTGCGTTTTGTCGATGTCCCTGGATATGGCTACGCTAAGGTGTCTAAAACTGAGCGTGCTAAGTGGGGCAAGATGATTGAAGAGTACCTTGTAACACGTGATAACCTTCGTGTTGTTGTTAGTTTAGTTGATTTTCGTCATGATCCAAGTGCGGACGATATTCAAATGTATGAATTTCTTAAGTACTATGAGATTCCAGTCATTATTGTAGCGACAAAGGCAGATAAAATACCTCGTGGCAAGTGGAATAAACATGAATCGTCTATTAAGAAGAAATTAAACTTTGATAAAAAGGACCATTTCATCGTCTTTTCATCTGTTGACCGCACAGGTCTTGATGAATCATGGGATACTATTTTATCTGAGTTATAATTTGAGAGTTTATGACAAAAAGAGCTTTGCAGTAGCTGTTGAGACTACTGCAAAGCTCTTTTTAATTTTTTAAATGATTGATAATATCGAAGGAAACTTGAGTTAATACTTCGATACTTGTTTGGCAGTCCTGATGAATCCACTCAATTAGAACACTGAAAATACCACCAATCGCAAATCGCTGAGCATAGGTATTGGTAGATAAATCACCACGACCTAACTCTATCAAATCAATATGTCGGAACCAGGATTGTTGAAATTGAGGAAGTAGGTCATTCTTTCTAAGAATGAGAAGAAGGGATTTATAATCAGACCAATAACTAAAAAAATTCTGGAAAACTTGGCTAAAAGTAGGTTGCTCCAATTGACCAAGTTGCTTAAAGAGATTTAATGTTAGTCTTTCGATGAAAAGGGTAAGTAGGTCATCTCGACTGTCAAAGTGTCGGTAAAAGGTTCTTCTAGCATAGCCAGATTTCTTGGCAATTTGGCTAATCTGAATTTTTTCATAGGGATATTCTTCCAAAAGTTGGCCAAAAGCTGTTAAGATATCCTCTTGTGTTTGAGTGATTTGTTTTATTCTCTTTTTATTAACTGTCACACTTTCAGTCATTTGTGCATAAAACCTCCAAAGATATTGATATTATAGGTTCACTTGATTATACTATATGGTATCAAATGTCACAAATATTGGAGGTCATCTTATGAAAGCATTGATAACAAAATGGTACCTTTTTTGTCCCTATCTTGCCTCTCTTTTTGCCTTAGCATTATTTTTTGGAAATTGGGATTTACGAGTGCAGTCACTACTTATTTCGGGACTTTTTATTCAATTACACTTTTTCGAGGAATTTGGTTTCCCTGGAGGTTTTCCGCTTATCGCTATGCTAGTTGAACTTAAATCGGTTGAAACTGATACTAGTAAGTGGGACTTAAACCATCTATCAGCCTTTTTCGGGAATCAGTGGTTTGCAGTGATTGTTTATCTTTTGCCGATTTTTTGTCCCAATATACCATTTTTAACACTTGCAGTCATGATTTTTGCCTTTGCAGAACTTGCTATGCATCTTTTCTTTTTTAACCTTTCCTTGAAGAAGTGGTATAATCCAGGACTTCTTACGACCTTAGTCGGTCTTGTCCCTGTTTCTGTCTATTATTTAGCTCATTATTGGAACTTGTATTCTGGACTTGATTGGTTTTTAGCGCTGATATGGATTGTTCTTAACTACTTTATAGCCTTTCGTTCCTCAATCTATAAGCGTTTAGGTCGATATTCAAATTACGCATTTAATGATGTTGATCTTTCACGCTCAAAACCATTTTTAACACATTTTCGTGAAACACAGTTTAAATAGGAGGTATTATCATGTCATATTTTAGAAATTACTGGTATCGTTTTGGAGCAATTTTATTTATTATTTTAGCAGTAATATTGCTTGTTTTTAGACCTGACTGGTCGATGCTTCACTATCTATTGTATTTTAACTTTATGGCGCTTCTTGCCCATCAATTTGAAGAATATCAGTTTCCTGGTGGGGCATCACCTATCATTAACTATGTTGTTTATGATGAAGAAGAGCTGATGGATCGTTTTCCAGGTAATACTCAGTCTATTATGTTGGTTAATACTATTGCTTGGTTGCTTTACATTGCTAGTATTGCTTTTCCTCAAGCTTATTGGCTTGGATTGGGAGTCATGTTCTTTAGTCTAACGCAGCTCTTGGGTCATGGTTTTCAGATGAATATTAAACTTAAAACTTGGTATAATCCTGGTCTAGCAACGACAGTATTTCTCCTAGTACCAATAGCTTGCGCATACATCTATCAAGCTAGTGCAGAAGGAATACTCACTTGGGGAGATTGACTAGGTGGTTTTATCATGTTGATTGTCTGTGTACTAACTAGCATTATTGCACCTGTACAGCTATTGAAGGATAAGGAGACCAATTATATTATTAGTCCTTGGCAAATGGACCGTTTTCATAAGGTCGTTAATTTTGTAAGGCTAAAAAAATAAGGTTACCGCTATTTATGATTCGCTGATTTTTTGTAATAGTTTTTCTTTATCATATATGATAGCTAATACCTATTCCCCAATACGACTAGATTGTGGTAGGATAAAAGTATTAGTTTCTTGGAGGTTGTTATGGAAAATCATCGTTATGAAGATGAAGGTAAATTCCAACGTAAGATGACCAGTCGTCATCTCTTTATGTTATCGCTAGGTGGTGTTATCGGGACTGGGCTTTTCTTGAGTTCAGGTTACACCATTGCACAGGCTGGTCCACTTGGAGCGGTGCTATCTTATTTGATTGGTGCCGTTGTGGTTTATTTGGTCATGCTATCACTTGGGGAATTGGCGGTTGCCATGCCGGTGACGGGGTCATTCCACACTTATGCCACTAAGTTTATCAGTCCTGGAACAGGTTTTACTGTTGCCTGGCTATATTGGATTTGTTGGACGGTCGCCTTGGGGACTGAATTTTTAGGTGCTGCCATGCTGATGCAGCGCTGGTTCCCAAATGTGCCGGCTTGGGCATTTGCTTCCTTTTTTGCCCTTGTGATTTTTGGTTTAAATGCTCTTAGCGTACGCTTTTTTGCAGAAGCAGAGTCTTTCTTCTCAAGTATTAAGGTTATTGCTATCATTATCTTTATTATCTTGGGCTTAGGTGCTATGTTTGGTCTAGTTTCCTTTGAAGGTCAGCACAAGGCTATTCTCTTCACTCATCTGACTGCCAATGGTGCCTTTCCAAATGGTATCGTTGCAGTTGTCTCAGTCATGTTGGCTGTTAACTATGCTTTCTCTGGTACTGAGTTAATTGGTATTGCGGCTGGTGAAACGGATAATCCCAAAGAAGCTGTGCCAAGGGCTATTAAAACGACAATCGGTCGCTTGGTTGTTTTCTTTGTACTGACAATTGTTGTCCTAGCTTCGCTATTGCCAATGAAAGAGGCAGGCGTATCCACAGCACCATTCGTTGATGTCTTTGACAAGATGGGAATCCCTTTTGCGGCGGATATCATGAACTTCGTTATCTTGACAGCCATTCTGTCTGCTGGTAACTCAGGTCTCTACGCATCAAGCCGTATGCTCTGGTCCCTTGCTAATGAAGGTATGTTGTCAAAATCTGTCGTGAAAATCAATAAACACGGTGTCCCAATGCGTGCTCTTCTCTTGTCAATGGCAGGAGCAGTGCTGTCGCTCTTTTCAAGTATTTACGCTGCAGACACAGTTTATCTAGCCTTGGTTTCAATCGCGGGCTTTGCTGTTGTTGTCGTATGGCTAGCCATTCCGGTCGCACAAATCAATTTCCGCAAGGAATTCTTGAAAGAGAATCGACTAGAAGATTTGTCTTACAAAACACCTTTTACACCAGTTCTCCCTTATATCACAATCATTTTGCTTTTGATTTCGATTGTGGGGATTGCTTGGGATAGCTCACAACGTGCTGGGCTTTACTTCGGTGTTCCATTTATTATTTTCTGCTATATTTATCACAAACTACGTTACAAGAAATGGTGATCTTATGGGAAGATTTAAAGAATTTTTAGAGAGTAAAAAAA
Source organism: Streptococcus agalactiae (assembly GCF_949788565.1). Lineage (NCBI taxonomy): Bacteria > Bacillati > Bacillota > Bacilli > Lactobacillales > Streptococcaceae > Streptococcus > Streptococcus agalactiae. Next base: position 1,244,526 of record NZ_OX460931.1, on the reverse strand, counting down.
CTCTCATCCTACATGGTGCCTTGGGGACCGAGCTTGAGAGTAGAGGTTGTGATGTTTCTGGGAAACTTTGGTCAGCCAAATATCTGATTGAGGATCCAGCAGCTATTCAGACCATTCATGAAGATTATATTCGTGCTGGCGCTGATATTGTGACGACATCAACTTATCAGGCGACTTTACAAGGGCTAGCTCAAGTTGGTGTCTCTGAAAGTCAGGCAGAAGACTTGATTCGCTTAACTGTTCAGTTGGCAAAAGTTGCGCGTGAGCAAGTTTGGAAAAGTTTGACAAAAGAAGAAAAATCAGAAAGAATCTATCCTTTGATTTCTGGGGATGTTGGTCCCTACGCTGCCTTTTTGGCGGACGGTTCTGAGTACACAGGGCTCTACGATATTGATAAGGAAGGTCTCAAAAATTTCCATCGCCATCGTATTGAGCTTCTTTTAGATGAGGGCGTTGATCTTCTGGCACTTGAAACCATTCCAAGTGCTCAGGAGGCTGAGGCTCTTATTGAGCTACTTGCCGAGGATTTCCCTCAGGTTGAGGCTTATATGTCATTCACCTCTCAAGATGGTAAGACTATCTCAGATGGTAGTGCTGTTGCAGACTTGGCGAAAGCTATTGATGTTAGCCCACAGGTCGTGGCGCTGGGCATTAACTGTTCAAGTCCATCGTTAGTTGCTGATTTCTTGCAAGCAATAGCAGAGCAGACTAACAAGCCTCTTGTGACCTATCCAAACTCTGGAGAGGTTTATGATGGGGCAAGCCAATCTTGGCAATCTAACCCAGATCATTCACACACCCTACTTGAAAATACAAGTGACTGGCAAAAACTTGGCGCCCAAGTTGTCGGAGGTTGTTGCCGAACTAGACCAGCTGATATTGCTGACCTCTCAGCACATTTGACATAAGTAAAGTGAATTAAAAAAGATTTTGATAAGTTCTGATTCCCTTTTTCAATCCACTAGAAAACCCGCTTGGATTCTTCCAAACGGGTTTTGTTTTTATCTTTCAGAAATGTCGATTTGGCCATCTTGCAAATTAGCTTTTAGGTGTTTAACATCTGTATGATCGAGATAGTAGTCTGTGATGCGATCTCGAATCTCTTGCTCGATGACACGGCGCAATGGACGTACTCCCATTGCTTCGTCATAACCCAGTTCAATTAAGTGTGATTTAACATTTTCATCTACCACAAGGTCAATTCCTTTTTTGCCAATTGTTTGGTTAACTTCATCAAGCATCAAATCTACAATTTCGCTTAAGTCATCTTTGCTTAGGTGAGAGAATTCAATAACACCATTGAAACGATTTAGAAATTCTGGACGGAAATATGGAGAAATTCGTTCCATAATTTTCAAGTCTTTATCGCTGTCACCTGTAAATGCTTCGTTTCCAAAACCTGCATTTGAGGTTGCAATGATAACAGTATTTTTAAAGTTAATAGTGTTTCCTTGACCATCAGTTAAACGGCCATCATCTAGAACTTGAAGGAGAAGCGTGATAACTTGCGGGTCAGCTTTTTCGATTTCATCAAGAAGAACAATAGAATAAGGGTTTCGACGGATACGTTCTGTTAGTGTATTACTATTGTCGTCATAACCAACGTAACCAGCAGTCGCTCCAATTAGCTTAGAAACTGCTGTACGATCATTATATTCAGACATATCAAGTCTAACGATAGCATCCTTTGATCCGAACATATCAAAAGCTAATTGCTTTGCTAGCTCAGTTTTACCAACTCCAGTTGGTCCAACAAATAGAAAGCTACCAATCGGACGATTACCATCATCGAAACCAGCACGATTTCGGCGAATAGCTCTCGCAACTGCCTCAACAGCATCATTTTGACCAATGACTTTACCTTTTAGACGATTGCCAAGTTCTTTTAAGCGTTCAATATCACTAGCACCCATATTTGATACAGGAACTCCAGTTAGACGCTCAATTGACATAGCGATATCGTTGATAGTTGCAGTGACTTTTTGTCCTTCGGTATGATTATCAATCTGGTTTTGTAACTCTTCAATGCGTGTCTTGACCTTAAGAGCTTCTTCAAAATCTTCAGTATTGACAGCTTTTTCTTGCTTGTCTCTTTGCTCAGCGATTTCTTTTTCTAAGGATTTAAGGTCAGTTACGGGATGTTGCGCAGCTAGGTGTGCAGCAGTCATATCAATAAGGTCAATTGCTTTATCAGGGAGACTTCTTTGTGGGATGTATTGAATAGATAAATCTACAGCTGCTTTCAAAACAGAGTCAGGTAAAACAACATTATGATGTTGCTCATAGAGATTTCTTATCCCCATAAGGATATTGAAAGTATCTTGTGCGGAAGGTGCATTGACTTTAACTTCGTTAAAGCGACGTGCTAAGGCAGCATTCTTGAGAATGGTGTTACGATATTCATCTTGAGTAGTTGCACCTATAACCGTTAACTCACCACGTGAAAGTGCAGGCTTAAGTATATCTGCGAGCCCCTTAGAGCCACTATCACCACCAGTTGAACCGGCTCCTAATATTTGGTGTATTTCATCAAAGAAGAGAATAATATTTCCTGTTTCCTTAACTTCTTTTATGATATTTTGAATATTTTCTTCAAAACTACCCCTATATTGGGTGCCAGCTTCAAGGCTAGAAATATCTATCGAAATAATTTCTTTATTTTTGATAGCAGCAGGGACATCACCATTTATAATTGCTTGTGCCAAACCTTCAATAACAGCTGTTTTACCAACACCTGCATCACCAACCAGAACAGGATTATTTTTAGTACGACGAGCTAGAATTTCTGCAGTTTCCTGAATTTCTTTGTTTCGTCCAATAACTGGATCTAGCAAATGCTGACGTGCTTGATCGGTTAAATTAGTTCCTAATTTAGTCAAAACACTATCTTCAGAGACTTGGTTTGTAGGAGTGTTTTGGTTATTTAGCTCTTGACCGGGGAGCTTTCCAGTTTGACGATATTGACTGAATTCTTCAGGAGTAACTTCCCGTCCATTGATTAAGTATCGCTTATTCTCACTGTTATAGCCCCCCATATTTCCCATTAGAGAATTAAAAATATCATCCATATTTCCAAAAGGGTCACGATTATAAAAATTATTATTTGCCATATATCAAATACCTCAATTGATTTTAATTTTTGAAAGTTAATTATTTATTCCTATACTTTAATACATATAGAGAGGTCTAATTTAAATATTTAATTATCTTTCTGGTACTATAATACACCTTTAGTCAGTAAAGGTCAATAAATAAATACTAAAATATTATTTTTTTGATATAAAGATAACTATTTTAGTATTTTTTGGTACTATAAAATTATTTCAGAAAAATAATAAAAATTATTGACAATGCTAGAATTATAAGTTATACTATTTAAAGTTTCTGATGAAACTGACCTAAGACAGTAGGGGAGCAGTGCTCATAATATTCCTACCGAGGCACAAAACGTCATTATAAAATAACGTATTGTACTTTCGTGTCTAGGTTTAGGTGCGATTTTTTTGTGCCTATCCCAAAAAATAAAAACGGAGGTAAAACTAATGAGTGAAGCAATTATTGCAAAAAAAGCTGAACAAGTTGAACTTATTGCTGAGAAAATGAAAGCAGCAGCAAGTATCGTTGTTGTTGATTCACGTGGTCTTACTGTTGAGCAAGATACTAACTTACGTCGTTCACTTCGTGAAAGCGATGTTGAGTTTAAAGTTATCAAAAACTCAATTTTAACTCGTGCAGCTGAAAAAGCAGGTCTTGAATACCTTAAAGAACTTTTTGTTGGTCCATCAGCAGTTGCGTTTTCTAACGAAGATGTTATTGCACCAGCTAAAGTTATTAGCGATTTCGCTAAAGATGCAGAAGCTCTTGAAATCAAAGGTGGTTCAGTAGACGGTAAATTCACTTCAGTTGAAGAAATTAACGCTCTTGCTAAATTACCAAACAAAGAAGGTATGCTTTCAATGCTCCTTTCAGTACTTCAAGCGCCAGTACGCAACGTTGCATATGCTGTCAAAGCAGTTGCAGAAAAAGACGAAGAAGTGGCATAAGCACTCTTCAAGTAGCCTAGCTACATAATTTTATATTAAAACATATTTTTGGAGGAAATAACAATGGCATTAAACATTGAAAATATTATTGCTGAAATTAAAGAAGCTACAATTCTTGAACTTAACGATCTTGTAAAAGCTATCGAAGAAGAATTTGGTGTAACTGCTGCTGCTCCTGTAGCTGCTGCCGCTGCTGGTGGTGAAGCTGCTGCTGCTAAAGACTCATTTGACGTTGAATTAACAGCTGCTGGAGACAAAAAAGTTGGCGTTATCAAAGTTGTTCGTGAAATCACAGGCGAAGGTCTTAAAGAAGCTAAAGCTATCGTTGACAACGCACCATCAGTTATTAAAGAAGGTGCTTCAGAAGCAGAAGCTAACGAAATCAAAGAAAAACTTGAAGCTGCAGGTGCTTCAGTTACTCTTAAATAAGAAGCTTATAGCAATTTGAGAGCGGAATCCCGATTTACCAGTCTTTTAGAGCCTATAGCGATTTGAAGAAACTGATAAATTGATTTAGTTTCCTGCCAAAAATCCTGCCAAAAAATTTTTGGCAGGATTTTTGTTTTATATTGATTTATTACCTAAACTTTGGGCGAGAACATTTTATAAGTGTTCTCGTCTTTTTTATTTTCAGGAGAAAATCATGCAAAAGAAAAAACAATCATCACGTCAAATTGTGATGTGTCAGCTTGTGACAATCTTGGTATTTGATATTGAGAAAGCGACTCAGCTAATTAATGAAATGGAACAAGTAGGTTTAATTTAATTTGATGAATTCGGAAATGTTGGACTTTTAGTCTTGGAGGGATAATCATGAAACGAATTACCGCTAATCAATATCAGACATCAGAGCGTTATTATAAACTCCCAAAAGTCTTGTTTGAGAGTGAACGTTATAAGGATATGAAGCTGGAGGTTAAGGTAGCCTACGCGGTTTTAAAAGATCGGTTGGAGTTGTCTTTGAGTAAAGGCTGGATTGATGAGGATGGGGCTATTTATTTGATTTATTCCAATTCAAATCTGATGGCACTATTAGGCTGTTCAAAGTCAAAACTACTCTCTATCAAGAAAATATTACGCGAATATGGCTTAATTGATGAAGTCCAACAGTCCTCTAGTGAAAGAGGTCGAATGGCAAATAAAATTTACTTGGGGGAATTAGAACATGAAACTACCCCAGTCTTACATACAGACGGGGCTAGTGTTAAAAAAACACTAGGGGGGGCTCAAAGAAAGACGGGGCCGGTCTTATATTCAGCCCCTAGTGAGACTGAAGGAAGTGAGACTAAATATAGTGAAACTAAAGGGAGTGATTTCCTTATTGAGGACGAGGAGGAGAGGCAGCTAGTAGATGAGAAACAAGAAGAAAACTTTACTTCAAAAGTCGATGGCGTGACCAAGTACGATCGAGACTATATTTGGGGTTTGGTTCATGACCAGTTAAGACAGACAGGTCTATCTCAGTCGGCTAGTGACTATGCCATGATTTATTTTAGTGACCGTTATCAGTATGCATTGGAACATATGCGATTTGCTCGGTCAGCGGAAGTAATAGCTGAATACGTATTTAATGGTGTGCTGTCAGAGTGGACCAAGCAACTGAGACGACAAGAAGTAAAAGGAGGTGAATAAGGTGATTTGGTGGATACTAGGTGGAATCTATCTGATTTCTATCATCATTTTGATTGTTGAAATCATCCGTGCACCAGAAATGGATGATCATATATAAGCAAGAGTTTTACAAGTGTAAGGCTCTTTTTTAGTTGGAAAGAGAGGAAAAATGAAATTTTTAGATTTATTTGCTGGAATAGGCGGTTTTAGGCTAGGAATGGAATCACAGGGCCATGAGTGTTTGGGCTTTTGTGAAATTGATAAATTCGCCAGAACATCTTATAAAGCCATGTTTAACACAGAAGGAGAAATAGAATACCATGACATTAAAGAGGTCACAGACCATGACTTTAGACAATTTAGAGGGCAAGTGGACATCATCTGCGGGGGATTTCCTTGCCAAGCATTTTCACTCGCAGGCAGACGATTGGGATTTGAAGATACTCGAGGGACTCTCTTTTTTGAGATTGCTCGAGCGGCCAAACAAATCCAACCACGTTTTCTATTTTTGGAAAACGTCAAAGGCCTACTCAATCACGACGAGGGACGGACGTTCGCCACTATCCTCTCCACGATGGATGAATTGGGGTATGATGTCGAATGGCAGGTGCTTAACAGTAAGGACTTCCAAGTCCCGCAAAACAGAGAGCGGGTCTATATTATCGGACATTCTAGAAGATACCGTCCCAGATTCATATTTCCTCTCAGAAGAGAAAACAGCCCAGCTCATCTTGAAAGGCTAGGAAATATCAATCCCTCTAAACGTGGTTTGAATGGTGAAGTCTATCTGACGAGTGGACTTGCTCCTACACTAACAAGAGGTAAAGGAGAGGGAGCTAAAATCGCCATTCCAGTCTTAACACCAGATAGACTAGAAAAACGGCAACATGGTCGTCGATTTAAGGACAATCAAGACCCTATGTTTACTTTGACCAGTCAAGACAAACACGGGGTTGTTGTCGCAGGAAATCTGCCGACTAGCTTTGACCAGACCGGTAGAGTATTTGACATTTCTGGCTTGTCACCGACTTTGACCACCATGCAAGGTGGAGACAAGGTGCCAAAGATTTTGCTGAGGGAGGAGCTGCCATTTCTGAAAATCAAGGAAGCCACAAAAACAGGCTACGCAAAGGCAACTCTTGGAGACTCTGTCAATCTGGCTTATCCAGACTCAACCAAACGTAGGGGACGTGTGGGAAAGGGAATATCTAATACTCTAACGACTTCAGACAATATGGGAGTGGTGGTTGCTGCTCTGGAATATCGACAGGATAAGTGGTATGAAGTCACAGGCATTGTCTTAGAGGGGAAACTTTATCGCCTGAGAATAAGACGACTGACACCAAGAGAGTGTTTCAGACTTCAAGGCTTTCCTGACTGGGCTTATGAAAGAGCAGAGAGTGTTTCTAGTAAGAGCCAACTATACAAACAGGCCGGCAATAGCGTGACTGTCACAGTTATTGAAGCCATTGCCAGAGAATTTAGAAGAATGGAAGAGGAAGAAAAACATGAACCTACTACATAAGAAAAGTATCCTAGAGTGTACTGAATTAGAAGAACGTATTCACCAAGCTGAAACCAATCAGCTATTACAAAAGATACTGTCGCTCCCCAATTTTGATTGTGACTTTGAGGTGACTTTTGAAGATGATTACCACAAAGAGATGAATGATCCCCTATTCTACGAATCCAATCTTCATCGGATTTCGGATTTTTTGGAAGCTAGGGATATTAAAAATGGTGTAGATACACTATTGACGAAAGACAATCACCTGGCCTTTCGTGCCTTTGGTGAAAATTATTCTGCTAGAGGAAAGGATGGCATATTAACGACTTTAGTGACGGTCAAGTGCTTTGGTGAAGGACGGATGCCCATTGATATGAGTCGCTATTTCTCAACTCCTGAACCAACAGTTGAAAATAGCCTAACCCTATAAGGAGGTGCCTATGCTTGAGGTATATCTAGGAAATAATGCCAATACAAATCAAGATTTACTAACCATTTTGACGACCTATGGTGTGACTTATCGTTGTATAAAAGCGTGTGATGTAAACCGTGAAATCTTACTGTCACTCTTTGCCAAAACAATGGATTGTTTTGAGTTATTGTCGCCACGATTTCTTCGCTTTAAGCGTCAATATTCGATAAGTTTGAATGAGATGATTCAGCTTATTCTCCAAAAGCCAGACCAGAATCTTCGGTTGCCACTCATTGTTTGTCAGAATCATGTCTATCCAGCTATTGGGCTAGACGAAGTGCGTACCTTTCTTCCCAGACAAGTAAAAGAAGAGCTGTTTCAGGCCAGCCTGATGAAACAGGTGACAGGGTAGGTGTGAAGATGAATGAACGATTTTGGGACAATTTAGAGATCATTCTGGCCGAAAAAGAACTCACTTGGGCAGAACTAGCACGTAAAGTATTCAACGGTCAATATGTTTATCCAAGTGAGTTTAATCGTCTCTATCAAAAACTGCGACATTACAAATCCAATCGTCTGATGCCACAAACAAGATGGGTTGAGCGTATTGTTCTAGTCTTAGACATTGATTATGAAGATTTATTTAAGAGGTGACAATGATAAGGATAGTGGTGTTTTATTTAGCTATACAGCTTAACGGTCTTCTGGTGAGTTTATACCTGAAAGAGTATCTGACAATAGAGGGTATAGTCTTGCTACAATTGGTCCTATTAAGTGTGACTTGCTTAGAGATTGCCCGTCATAAAACTGTTCAAGCAAAAAATATAACCTTGAGAAATCGCCTAAGATGGTTTCTTCTTGGCTTTGTGGCTATGGTTGCTTTTGCAATCTTCATCAGCTTCCTATTTCCAGGTCAGACTAGGAATCAAGCGGTATTGGTACAAGTAGGAAAACAGGTTCCTCCTATTATCTTTTTATTATTTCTAATAAATGCAAGTGTCCTTGAAGAGATTGTTTATAGGCAACTGCTGTGGGAAAAATTGACATTCCCTTTTGTACAAGTAGTCGTGACCAGTTTTCTCTTTGTTCTATCCCATGGCCCCAATCAGTTAGGGAGTTGGCTCATGTATAGCTGTCTTGGCTTGACCTTGGCTGCTGTTCGATTGAAAACTGATTGTATGACGGCAATCGCCTTACATTTACTTTGGAATAGTTTGGCTTATGTCGTAACTTTCTTGTGATACCAAAATCAAGAGTGTTTCCGTATTATGGAAACACCTTATGTTTGATAGGGAATCGAAAAAAGAGGAGGTCACCATGTCATCTGAACAACAAGAACGTCAAGCGATGCAATACGTGGAAAGAAGTAGTTTATTGACAGTTAGAACCCTCTTAAAGCTCTTAGAATGGTCGGCTAGACAAGCCTTAGCTCAAGATTCAGCTTATAAGATTGGAGTTCAAAAACTGGAAGAACTCCTTCAAAGCCCTTACGCAATTGAAGCGATTGATGTTAGTAAAGACATACTGGATAAGCCAATCGATGTGGAGAAATTTAAGGAGTTGATGGAGTCAGAAAAACTGCCAATTGCAATTAGTTGGCAAAAAGGCTATCTCTACTTTTATGCCAAGGATAAGACCTTGCTCGATCATCACTTGGATGAATTGTTGAAGAAACTGATGTCTAACCCAGAAAAGTTAGATGGTCTAACTTTTGATAAAACCTTGGACCAAGAGATAGAACTGGCCAAAGAGAAAATTAGAGTGACAGAACCTTCGGCAGTCAAAACCAAGGAGGTGACCTTGTAATGTATTCCAGGCAAAAAGCATTTGTCTTTGGTCTCTTGGGTCTCGCCTTTGGCTATTTCTGCCATCGTCTAACTCTACTCTATGATAGTTTAACCAATGCCCCACCTATGGAACGATTTGCCTACCTCTTAGGAGAGGGGTTAAATCAGGTTTTCAATCCTTTATGGCTATTTTCCTTTACTCAAAAATCTCTTCTTGCCTTTATCCTTGGGGTTCTAACGATGACACTAGTCTATCTTTATGTATCGACAGGACAGAAGGTCTATCGAGAAGGGGAAGAATACGGTTCTGCACGATTTGGAAACAGTAAGGAAAAGCGGAACTTTTACAGTAAGAATCCTTTTAATGACACGATTTTGGCTCGTGATGTTCGTCTAACCTTGTTGGAAAAGAAGAAACCACAGTTTGACCGAAATAAAAATTTGATTGTCATTGGGGGTTCTGGTGCAGGTAAGACCTTTCGCTTTGTGAAACCCAACCTTATCCAACTTAATTGTTCCAATATTGTCGTTGATCCTAAAGACCATTTGGCTGAGAAGACAGGTAAACTCTTTTCAGAAAACGGTTATCAGGTCAAGGTTTTAGACTTGGTTAATATGACCAATTCAGACGGTTTTAATCCCTTTCTTTATGTAGAAACAGAGAATGATTTGAACCGCATGTTAACGGTCTATTTTAATAATACCAAAGGAAATGGTTCTCGCAGTGATCCATTTTGGGACGAGGCTTCCATGACATTGGTGAGAGCTATTGCCTCTTATTTGGTGGATTTTTACAATCCTCCAGGAAGTTCCAAGCAAGAGCAGGAAGCAAGACGTAAGCGTGGCCGTTATCCAGCCTTTTCTGAGATTGGGAAACTCATCAAACTCTTATCAAAGGGAGACAATCAGGACAAAAGTGTTCTTGAAGTTCTGTTTGAAGATTATGCTAAAAAATATGGTCTCGAAAACTTTACCATGCGAAACTGGGCGGATTTTCAGAACTACAAGGACAAGACCTTGGATTCGGTGATTGCGGTCACAACAGCTAAATTTGCCCTTTTTAATATCCAATCGGTGATTGATTTGACGCAAAGAGACACTATGGATTTGAAAACGTGGGGCACTCAAAAGACTATGGTCTATCTTGTTATTCCAGACAATGATACGACCTTTCGTTTCCTATCTGCTTTATTTTTCTCTACGGTTTTCTCCACTTTGACCAGACAGGCTGATGTTGACTTTAAAGGGCAACTGCCTATTCATGTTAGAAGCTATCTGGATGAGTTTGCGAATGTCGGAGAAATTCCAGACTTTGCCGAACAAACCTCAACAGTTCGCTCTAGGAACATGAGTCTAGTTCCAATCTTGCAAAATATTGCTCAACTCCAAGGACTTTATAAGGAAAAAGAGGCTTGGAAAACTATACTGGGGAACTGTGACAGCCTCCTCTATTTGGGTGGAAATGACGAGGAAACTTTCAAATTTATGAGTGGTCTTTTAGGCAAACAAACCGTTGATGTCAGAAGCACCAGTCGTTCTTTTGGGCAGACTGGCTCAAGTTCTACCTCTCACCAGAAAATTGCCCGTGACTTGATGACGGCTGATGAAGTCGGGAATATGAAACGAGATGAGTGCCTCGTACGCATTGCAGGGATTCCTGTTTTTCGAGCCAAGAAATATTTTCCTCTCAAACATAAGAATTGGAAATGGCTTGCGGATAAGGAAACCGATGAACGCTGGTGGCACTATCATATCAATCCCCTAACCGCTGAGGAAGAGGTAGATTTGTCAGGCCATAAAATAAGGGATTTAAGCACAGAAACGACACTACATTAATAGAAATGAGGAATTATATGAATCAAAAACTATCAGGCTTTGTTTACGGAGTGGACGCCAGCTCCATGTTCTCTCAAGCCATGTCTCTATTACAAAAAGGCTTAATTGCAGTAGGAGCCTTTCTTGTTGTCATGGGCATAATCAACCTTTCAACCAACATTAAAGATGGTGGGCCAGGTGTCCGAAATGCCATTCTAGAAATTGTTGGTGGGGTCATGGTGGGAGCCGCTGGTGCTTTTGTGACTCAGATTACCATTTAGGGGAGGACAGCACATGACATGATAATGAATGTTACGTCACCTTTTGTATTTCTAGCCTCTGAAAAAGTATCTAGCGATAGCCTTTTTGAAGGGTTTCAAGTGGATTTAGAATCAACCGCCAACTTGGTTAAGTCACTAGCGGACTTTAATCCGACGGTTTGGTCTTACATGACAGCCATTACCAAGGGGATTATGCAGCCCTTGGGAGTAGCTATTCTTGCGGTAGTTCTTGTACTCGAATTTTCAAAAATGGCCAAGAAAATCGCAAACTCAGGCGGTGCAATGACCTTTGAAGCCATAGCACCTATGATTGTCAGCTACATCATGGTCGCGGTCGTGATTACCAATACGACGGTTATTGTGGAAGCCATTATTGCCATTGCCTCTTATGTTATTGAACAAGTGGCAAGTCTTGTCACGAATGGTGGTGCTAATTATGATACCATCTCAGACATTAAGGGATCTGGAATTGTAGGAAAAATGATTATTGGCTTTTTTGCGATTCTCATTTGGTTGGTACGAATGGCCAGCATCATGGTTGTCAATATCTTGATTACCATTCGCTTTATCCAACTCTATCTGATGATTCCTTTTGCCCCTGTTACCATTCCGACCTTCCTTAGTGATGACTGGAGAAGTGTTGGGATTGGTTACCTTAAAAACATCATGGTATATGCCGTTCAAGGTATTTTGATTTTTCTAATTGTATCTCTTGTTCCCTTGTTTGAATCGGCTGGAAAGATTGCCGTATCAAATGGAGCTGGAGTTATGGAATCACTCGCCATTATGTTTGGTGGCTTGGTACAGGCCATATTGTTAATCATTGCCTTAGTAGGTAGTCAACGAACCGCCCGAAGTATTTTGGGGATGTAGGAGGAAGGGAGTCACTATCTCGCCTCCTCTTTTTATAGCTTACTTAGATTGGAGAACATTTATGAACACACGTGTCTTTAAGGACATCTCAAAGGTTCAACACAGGGCATGGCTGGGATTTACAACTAGACAGGTTATTTTTGTATTTCCAGCCGTAGCCCTAACCATTTTGGTATTGGGCTTGAACCTATTTTACTGGCAATTTGGGGATTGGTTTGTTTATGGTTTTATTTTTAGCTTTACCATTCCACTCATGTTATTTGGGGTCTATCGCCCTAATGATTTACCATTTGAAATCTACCTCAAGTACCGTTTTCATTATGAACTAACGGTGCCAGACCGCACATTTACTGGAAGAAAAGGAGACCAACGTGAAAAAATTAAAACACTCAATGAAACCAAAGACCTCTTCTAATGACAAAAAGCAAAAGACGAAAACACAGAAACAGGAGATCAGACCTTCTACCGTAAATACGTTAGCCTATCAAGGGCTTTTTCAGAATGGCCTTATGCAGGTCAGTCCAAGTTATTTCTCACAAACCTATCTTTTAGGAGATGTTAATTATCAAACAGTTGGCTTAGATGATAAGGGAGCTATCGTGGAGAAATATTCCGATTTAATCAATTCACTGGATGATCAGACCAATTTCCAACTGACTATTTTCAATCAAAAAGTTAATTTGGAAAAATTCCGTAAGAGTATTCTCTATCCCTTGCAGGAAGATGGGTTTGATGCTTATCGTGATGAATTGAATCGCATGATGGATGCCAACTTAGAGGCGGGTGAGAACAACTTTTCAGCCGTCAAGTTTCTTTCATTTGGCAAGAGCGACCAAACACCAAAAGTAGCTTTTCGTTCTCTGTCACAGATTGGGGAATATTTCAAGAGTGGCTTTTCAGAGATTGATGTATCTCTTGGTTTACTCGGTGGAGAGGAGCGAGTGAATGTCCTTGCGGATATGTTGCGTGGTGAAAATCATTCACCGTTCTCTTACAAGGATTTGACCCTCTCAGGTCAATCCACCAAACACTTTATTGCCCCAACCTACCTTTCCTTTAAACATAAGAATCATATTGAATTGGACGATCGATTATTACAGATTGTCTATGTTCGTGATTACGGTATGGAACTAGGGGATAAATTTATTCGTGACCTCATGCAGTCAGATTTGGAAGTGATGATGAGCCTACATGCTAAAGGCTCTACCAAGTCTGAAACCATGACCAAGCTACGAACCAAGAAGACCTTGATGGAATCGCAAAAGATTGGGGAACAACAAAAGATGGCTCGGACTGGAATCTATTTGGAGAAGGTCGGCCATGTTCTTGAGAACAACATCAATGAAGCAGAAGCTCTTCTTCAAACCATGACCCAGACAGGAGATAAACTGTTTGACACCGTATTTCTAATTGGCGTGCTGGCGGATACTGAAGATCAACTCAAACAATCTCTTGATATTATCAAGCAAGTGGCAGGGTCTAATGATATGATTATTGATAATTTGACCTATATGCAAGAAGCTGCTTTTAATAGTCTCTTGCCATTTGGGAAGAACTATCTCGAAGGTGTTTCTCGGTCTCTATTGACTTCAAACATTGCCGTGAATGCCCCTTGGACTTCCGTAGATATTCAGGACAAGGGTGGGAAATTTTATGGCATCAATCAAATCTCAAGTAATATCATCAGTATTGACCGTGGCAAGTTAAATACTCCGTCAGGTTTGATTTTAGGGACTTCTGGAGCTGGCAAAGGGATGGCGACAAAACACGAAATCATCTCAACTAAGCTCAAGGAAGCAGATAGTGATACTGAAATTATTATTGTTGACCCAGAAAATGAGTATAGTATTATCGGTCAAGCCTTTGGCGGGGAGAGTATTGATATTGCCCCAGATTCCACTACCTTCTTAAATGTCTTAGATCTATCAGATGAGAATATGGATGAGGATCCAGTTAAGGTCAAGTCCGAATTTCTCTTGTCTTGGATTGGAAAGCTCTTGGACCGCAAAATGGATGGTCGTGAGAAGTCCTTGATTGACCGTGTGACACGACTCACCTATAAGCATTTTGTCACACCATCCTTGGTCGAATGGGTCTTTGTCTTAGCTCGACAACCTGAACAGGAAGCTAAGGACTTGGCACTGGATATGGAACTCTATGTGGAAGGGTCGCTGGACATATTTTCACATCGAACCAATATTAAAACAGACAGTCATTTCCTGATTTACAATGTCAAAAAGTTAGGCGATGAATTAAAACAGATTGCCCTCATGGTTATCTTTGACCAGATATGGAATCGGGTGGTCAAAAACCAAAAACTAGGGAAGAAGACCTGGATTTACTTTGATGAAATGCAGCTTCTCTTATTAGACAAGTATGCCTCTGATTTCTTCTTCAAACTTTGGAGTCGTGTCCGTAAGTATGGTGCGATACCGACAGGCATTACTCAGAATGTAGAAACGCTTCTTTTGGATGCCAATGGCAGACGCATTATTGCCAATAGCGAGTTCATGATTCTTTTGAAACAGGCTAAGAGCGATCGAGAAGAATTGGTGCATATGCTTGGGCTTTCTAAAGAGCTGGAGAAGTACTTAGTTAATCCTGAAAAAGGGGCAGGCTTAATTAAGGCCGGTTCCACCGTTGTCCCATTCAAGAATAAGATTCCACAACACACCAAGCTCTTTGACATCATGAGTACGGACCCTGAAAAAATGAGGACATGAGATGAAAGAGGATAAAAAGCTAGTCAAACAGGCTAGGCAAAACTTTCGAAGTAACTTAAAATCAGCCCGTATGCATTATCGGAAAGAAGTTAGGTCCTTAAAGCAGACTGTTCCTAAAAAAGGACGATTTCGAAAACAAGCCCAAAATTCTCTGTTTCAGGAAAAGAAAACAGAGTTAAAAGGAAATCTACTCAGTAACCAAAAGGAAGCAGAAGAGAAGTTCCTAAAAGAAATTACCTATGTGTCTCCTAGACTGTTGAAGGTAAAGGAAATCAAGAACTATCGACTTCCTCAAGCTCAAGAGCGTTTGCGGACGGCAAGAAAACATCTGTCAGAAGTGAAACTAAGTGAGAAACAACAGGCAGTTGAGTCCAAGTTTCCTTTCCAAAAAGAAAATCCTTCCCTGAAGTCTCGCTTTCAGTTTCACCAAGAAAAATCATTTGATCGGCTAAGTGCAGAAAAAGACGTAAGTTCTGCCAAGCGTGAGGTTAAGCAACTCAAGAAAGTCCAAAAGACTAAGAAAAACTCTACCAAATTCAAAGTTGGATTAGGCTTAGCTGCATCCGAATCGTTTGACTTGGTATCACAGGAGGATGATTTAGATGGTCTAAGAACCATGAAAGATACTAGCCTGAAAGCCAGACGCTATGGCAGGTTTACTTATCAAGCAGGTAAAGTGGCTGTGAAAAGTGGTCAGACTGGTGTGCGGATTACCAAAACAAAATTTTCTCATGGAAAGGAACGATTCCAGAACTTCAAAAAGGGAAAAGGATTCACACGCCAGAAACCTCTTAAACCAAGAAGACGCTACCAAACCTTTTTAAAGCATGTGAGAAAACAAAGTGTCGCAGGTATCAAAGGAATCGTCCAAGCCATTAAGGGAAGTGTGACTTTCTTTTCTGTCCTTGCGGGAAATCCTTTGACTTGGATTGTCTCAGGCATTCTCTTGATACTCCTTTTGATGATGAGCTTTTTCATGAGTGTTTCAGGTAGTAGTGTCATTCAACAAGATGAGATGGAGTTGACCAAGGCCTATACCCACATGACGTGGGAAGATGCGGAACATACGAGAACCAACGAAAAAGGGATTGCCTACTACACCAAGATTGATGAGATTATGGTTTACATGAATCATCAATACCAAGACTACAAGCTTGACGATTTCATGGAAACAGGTGGTGTGACCTACAAAGCGTTTCTCAGTCAAGTGTGGACAGACTTAAATGGTGGAGATTCTATTAAATCCATGTCTGACTTATATAAAGAACCTACTTACAAGCTGTCTGATGAGGACCAGGAAGAGTTAAAGGAGTTGACAGAAGGAGGCAACTATCTAGCCCTTCAAGAATTGGACAATCCCTTTCAGGGACAGACCGATGAGGATAGCTTAAGCATGACCTACCGATATGGGTATGAGGTCATTGATGAGAAACCAACGCTTCATCACCATATCATCTTAGAAGCGAAAGAAGGTCAAGTCATTGTAGCTCCGATGGATGGCAAGGTATCTCTTGATGGAGAGAACGTTGTTTTGACATCTGGTAAGGGAGTGAATAAGACTAAACTAACCTTGTTTGGCATTCATTCAGGCCGAGTGAGTGAAAATCAACATGTCTTGGCAGGAGATATTATTGGTCAGACCAAAGACGGAACGGGTCTAAAAGTCACCTATCAAAAAGTTGATGATGACACGGATAAGTTGGTCTATGTCAATCCAGCTTTCTACTTTCCAAAAGTGATTCAGGTTCAGACCACCATTCTTCCAACTATCGGTCAGTTTGGCGGTGATGAGTTTGAGAGAGCCAAGGCAATTTATGACTATCTTAAAAGCAAAGGTGCGACCAATCAAGCTATCGCAGCTATTTTAGGAAATTGGTCGGTAGAATCTTCCATTAATCCAAAAAGAGCTGAAGGCGACTATTTATCTCCGCCAGTTGGTGCGACTGATAGTTCGTGGGATGATGAGGGCTGGCTCTCAATCAATGGTCCAACTATATACAATGGACGTTACCCAAATATACTTAAACGTGGTTTAGGCTTAGGCCAATGGACAGATACCGCGGATGGGTCACGCAGACATACTTTATTGTTGGAATATGCCAAAGGAAAACATCAAAAGTGGTATGACTTGGGGTTACAACTGGATTTCATGTTGCATGGGGATAGTCCTTATTACACCAACTGGTTAAAGGACTTTTTCAAAAATTCAGGAAGTCCAGCTAGTCTTGCCCAACTCTTTCTCATTTACTGGGAAGGAAATAGTGGAGATAAGCTACTTGAACGTCAAACACGAGCAAGTGAGTGGTATTACCAAATTGAAAAAGGCTTTAGTCAACCTAACGGTGGGACAGCACAAAGTGATCGAAAAGCACTTGAAGCTGTACGAGGAGACCTTTTTGAAAACTCTGTTCCAGGAGGTGGTGACGGTATGGGGTATGCCTACGGCCAATGTACTTGGGGAGTTGCAGCCCGTATCAACCAACTGGGTCTAAAACTCAAAGGTAAAAACGGTGAGAAGATTCCAATTATCAGTACCATGGGCAATGGCCAAGATTGGGTACGAACAGCCGCAAGTCTAGGTGGAGAGACAGGGACAAGTCCGCAAGCAGGAGCTATTCTTTCCTTTGCGGGAGGAGGACATGGTACACCAACAGAATACGGACATGTGGCTTTCGTCGAAAAAGTTTACCCAGATGGCTCATTCCTTATCTCCGAAACCAACTACAATGGCAATCCCAACTACACCTTCCGTAAATTATCTGGAGTGGATAGTAGTTTGAGTTTTGCTTATACGACGAAATAAAAAAAGGATATGCTAACAAAATGAATAAATGTTAGCATATCTTTTGTGTTTTTTTGTCACGATTAATCAGAATTTATAGAAATGAGAACTGTTATGAGACGAATCATCTCATCAAGAACATCTGCAAGTGAAATGCCTTTTGTATAGCTATATTTTTTTGAATAATTTTGCCATTGTTTATTCTGAATAGGGTCAGATTTGAACCTCTCGAGTAGTTCAATAATCTTTACAAAATCGAGTTCTGTTTCGCGATATGAAAATGTTCTCTGACAGGCATTTCTCAACTGAATGAAGTCAATGTCTTCTTTCTTCAGTTTTGAAAGAATATAAACATCGTAAAAATCTTTGCTTCTACTGTTCAAGAAGTTACGTGAATAGATGGTTTGAAGTTTTTCAGCTAGAATTGTTTCAATTGTATAAGCAATGATTGGAAAATTGTCTTCATCAAAAATAGCTTTATAGTCGTATGTAATCGGCTGAGGAGTTACAACATCACCTGTCGCAATATCCAAATGGATAACTTGTTTAATATTCTCAAGTTGGCACGAAATTGTTGCTCGATAGCCACCATAGTCATCACTTTCTTTAATAGCTGTGACTGATTGAATCACAAAAGATATACCTTCTTCGGAATCTGCTAAAATTTCCTTGAGTTGCTGCTTCACAGTATCTTCTGAAAGTGTCATTTGATGGAACAAAAAATCAATATCAACTGTGCTACGAGATTCAACTCCAATAACATTTGACAGTAGGAATCCTCCTTTGAAGATATAGTGATTTGAGTAGGTACTCTGACTTAATTTTTTCAAAATCACTTCTAAAAAGTAATAGGTCATCACGGAATTAAAGGTTAATCCAGTATTCTTTGATATTTTATGACAGAGTGCTGTTAGCTTAGCTTTATTCATACTAGGACCTCCAGAGTTTGTTTGACCTTGTCCAAGGTGTTCATTTTTGTCGCATATTCATAGAGTTTTGTAAGATTTTTTTTAGGATAGTTTCCGTAATGTTGAAGTGTTTTGACAAAAAGCTCAGTATCTATTTTTTCTCGATGAATCACAAAATCACAGATAATACGTTCAAAATCATACACTCTTACCTCGTTTCCCATAGGGGTTTTTACAAGTGTAATTCCTAGTTCGCTATATTCCTTAGAAACGGAATGAATGTTCAGATTCGCTGGAGGAGTATTAAAACGGTAGCCTCTAGGAATGGTTACGTCAAAATATTGAGGAATTTCATCTGTAAATTGTTGGAGGTAAAGCGCTGAGATATATGAGAAAACAGCCTTGGGATATCGGTACTGAAAGAAGTAGTATTCGTCGTAGTCTCCATTCTGGGTTAGGAAAATTCCTTTTTCGACGCGGTATAGAATTCCTTCTTTTTCTAGTCTTGTCAAATATATTGTTGGAATATTTAGAGCTTTACAATCTTTATAGGTGATAATGCCATTGTGGTTTTCTATAAATTCAAGTAGAATCTCTTTTTTTGACATGCTTACTCCTTCCTATGTTGCTTTTACACTACAATTTTATAACATTTGTGGTGTAAAAGCAACATTTTCTTTTCCATGATCTGATTGTGATAACAAAATCAAGCCTTCTTTTTTATGATGGTATTGAACTTGGGCTACGAGCTGTACAAAAAAGAGATTTTCTCCTAGAACAGAAAGTTCTTCGTCAAAACTCCTATTTTTATCGTGCTCGCTTAACGCCCTCGTATCTAATAAAGAGTGACAGTTTGTTGCTAAAGAAAAAAGAAAAGAAGGACACTTTATGACCAAAACATGTAATCATCACTTTCTTGTCAATCAAGAAAAAGGCGAGAAACACGTCTTTCGCAAGAGTAAAAAATATCGCACTCTATGTTCCGTTGCCCTTGGAACCATGGTGACGGCTGTTGTTGCTTGGGGAGGAACGGTTGCACATGCTGATGAAGTCACATCATCAGTTGACACCACCATTCAACGAACGGAGAATCCAGCTACGGATTTACCAGAAGCACAACCAAACCATGTTTCTGAACAAACTGAAAGTTTAGGGTCAACTGGACAATCTAACGGAGCGATTGCTGTTACCGTACCACATGATACGGTAACACAAGCAGTTGAAGAAGCAAAGGCTGAAGGTGTTTCTACGGTTGAAGATAGTCCAATGGACTTAGGAAATACAACTTCTGCGGCAGAAACCAACCAACAAATTTCAAAAGCTGAAGCAGATGCCCAAAACCAAGTTGTGGCTATCAATGAAGTTACTGAAACCTACAAAGCTGACAAAGCGACATACGAATCGAATAAAGCCCGCATTGAACAAGAAAACAAGGAGCTGTCACAGGCCTACGAGGGGGCCAACCAAACTGGGAAAGAGACAATTGCTTGGGTTGATACCAAAGTCAATGACCTAAAATCCCAGTATGCAGATGTTGATGTGACAGTAATTGAACAAGTAGTTTCATCAGGAAATGGGACATCTGTACTTGACTATACAAACTATGGCAAGGCTGTTGAAACCATTCAATCAACTAACGAACAAGCTGTAGCAGATTATCTAACAAAGAAAACAAAGGCAGATGATATTGTTGCGAAAAATCAGGCCATTCAAAAAGAAAACGAAGCTGGACTTGCTAAGGCAAAGGCAGATAATGAAGCCATTGAAAGGCGTAATCAGGCTGGTCAAGCAGCTGTTGATGCTGAAAACCGTGCAGGTCAAGCCGCAGTAGATCAAGCTAATCAGGAGAAACAACAATTCGTTTCAGATCGGGCAGCCGAGATTGAAGCTATTACAAAACGTAATAAAGAAAAAGAAGCCGCAGCCAGAAAAGAGAATGAAGCGATTGATGCCTATAATACCAAAGAATTGGAACGCTATCAACGTGACTTAGCCGAGATTTCAAAAGGTGAAGAAGGTTATATTTCTGAAGCCCTTGCTCAAGCCCTCAATCTCAATAACGGTGAACCCCAAGCACAACATGGTGCCATTACCCGAAATCCTGATCAGATTATTTCAACTGGCGATGCTATGCTGGGTGGCTACTCAAGAATTTTGGATTCAACAGGATTCTTTGTCTATGACAGCTTCAAAACAGGTGAGACCCTTAGTTTTAACTATCAAAATCTTCAAAATGCACGATTTGATGGTAAAAAGATTAGTCGAGTGACTTACGATATTACCAACCTTGTATCACCAGCTGGAACCGATGTCGTGAAATTAGTTGTGCCAAATGATCCAACCGAGGGCTTTATTGCCTATCGAAATGACGGAAACGGTGATTGGCGAACAGACAAGATGGAGTTTCGTGTAGTTGCCAAGTATTTCTTGGAAGACGGTTCACAAGTTACCTTCTCCAAAGAAAAGCCAGGTGTCTTCACGCATTCTTCCCTCAATCATAATGACATTGGTCTAGAATATGTCAAAGATACTTCTGGGAAATTTGTGCCGATTAATGGTTCTACCGTTCAAGTGACTAATGAAGGTCTGGCCCGTTCGTTGGGTTCAAACCGTGCAAGTGATTTGAATTTACCTGAGGAATGGGATACCACATCAAGTCGTTATGCTTATAAAGGAGCTATTGTCTCAACGGTTACATCAGGCAATACCTATACAGTCACCTTTGGCCAAGGCGATATGCCACAGAATGTTGGCTTGTCATACTGGTTCGCCTTAAATACCCTACCAGTTGCACGTACAGTAACACCGTATAGTCCCAAACCTCATGTAACGGTGGAGCTTGAACCCATTCCAGAACCTATTACGGTAACACCAGATGTCTTTACTCCTAAAACATTTACACCAGAAAAGCCTGTGACCTTCACGCCAAAGCCTTTGGATGAAGTAGTGCAGCCTAGTCTGTCCTTGACCAAGGTAACCTTACCTGTCAAACCTATCCCAAAAGAACTTCCAACGCCACCACAAGTACCGACAGTCCATTATCATGCATACCGTTTGACCACAACTCCAGAGATTATGAAAGAAGTGGTCAATAGTGACCAAGCTAATCTTCATGAGAAAACTGTCGCAAAAGATTCAACGGTGATTTATCCCTTAACAGTTGATGCCTTATCGCCCAATCGTGCCCAAACGACTAGTCTCATTTTTGAGGACTACTTGCCTGCTGGTTACCTATTTGATAAGGAAACAACACAAAAAGAGAATGGAAACTATGTCCTTAGCTTTGATGAGACTAAGAATTTTGTGACCTTAACCGCAAAGGAAAACTTGTTGCAGGAGGTAAATAAAGATTTAACCAAGGTTTATCAACTGAACGCTCCAAAACTCTATGGTTCTGTTCAAAATGATGGGGCCACCTATTCCAATAGTTACAAACTCCTTTTGAACAAGGGCACAACCAATACTTACACAGTCACTTCAAATGTTGTAACGGTTCGTACACCAGGTGATGGGGAGACAACTACACTCATTACACCAGATAAAAACAATGAAAATGCGGATGGTGTCCTCATTAATGACACGGTCGTAGCCCTTGGCACAACCAACCACTACCGATTGATTTGGGATTTGGACCAGTATAAGGGAGATCGTTCTGCTAAAGAGACAATTGCACGAGGCTTCTTCTTTGTGGACGATTACCCAGAGGAAGTGCTAGATGTGGTGGAAAATGGCACGGCTGTTACTACCCTTGACGGTCAGAAGGTATCAGGAATAACGGTTAAAAACTATGCTTCCCTAAATGAAGCTCCTAAAGACCTTCAAGATAAATTAGCTCGTGCTAAGATTTCACCGACAGGTGCCTTTCAAGTCTTTTTGCCGGATGACAACCAAGCCTTTTATGACCAGTATGTTCAAACAGGAACTTCTTTAACTCTTTTGACCAAAATGACGGTGAAAGATAGTCTCAACGGTCAGACAAAGACCTATACAAACAAGGCCTACCAAGTGGATTTCGGCAATGGCTATGAAACCAAGGAAGTGACTAACACGCTTGTTTCTCCAGAACCCAAGAAACAAAATCTAAACAAGGATAAAGTGGATATCAATGGGAAGCCCATGCTAGTGGGAAGTCAAAATCACTATACTCTTTCATGGGACTTGGACCAATACCGAGGGATTAAAGCAGACAACTCTCAGATTGCACAAGGTTTTTACTTTGTGGATGATTATCCAGAAGAAGCTTTATTGCCGGATGAAGCAGCTATTCAGTTTGTCACATCTGGTGGCAAAACAGTTTCAGGAATCACGGTGAAGTCTTATTCTCAATTATCAGAAGCTCCTAAAACGCTACAAGCAGCCCTTTCGAAACAAAAAATTCAGCCTAAAGGAGCTTTTCAAGTTTTTATGCCTGAGGACCCACAAGCCTTTTTTGAATCTTATGTGACCAAGGGGGAGAATATTACCATTGTCACTCCGATGACGGTTTTGGAAACCATGCTTAATTCAGGGAAGTCTTATGAAAACGTGGCTTATCAGGTGGACTTTGGGCAAGCCTATGAAACCAACACGGTGACCAATTTTGTCCCTAAAGTAACTCCACACAAGTCTAATACCAATCAAGAAGGCATTTCAATTGATGGAAAGACTGTTCTTCCGAATACGGTCAATTATTACAAAATTGTATTGGATTACAGTCAATACAAGGATGTGGTCGTGACGGATGATGTTCTTGCCAAGGGATTCTACATGGTAGATGATTACCCAGAAGAAGCTCTTACCCTAGATCCTGATGGCATTCAAGTTTTGGATAAGGATGGCAATCGTGTATCTGGTATCTCTGTCAGCACCTACGCTAGTTTGTCAGAAGCTCCGAAAGTCGTCCAAGATGCCATGGCTAAACGTCAGTTTGCACCTAAAGGAGCCATTCAAGTTCTTAGTAGCGATGATCCAAAAGCCTTTTATGAGACCTATGTGAAGACTGGTCAAACCTTAGTTGTCACGCTTCCGATGACGGTAAAAAATGAGTTGACCAAAACAGGTGGTCAGTATGAAAATACAGCCTATCAGATTGATTTTGGCTTGGCCTATGTCACGGAAACAGTGGTTAATAATGTTCCCAAACTAGACCCACAAAAAGATGTGGTGATTGACTTGTCTTATAAAGATGAGAGCCTTGACGGGAAAGAAGTGGCCTTGCATCAAACCTTTAACTATCGCTTGGTTGGAGCATTGATTCCAAGCAATCGTGCGACTGATTTATTTGAATATGGTTTTGAAGATAACTATGATGAAAAGCATGATGAGTACAATGGTGTTTACCGCAGCTATCTGATGACGGATGTCACCCTCAAAGACGGTTCTGTCTTAAAAGAGGGAACAGAAGTCACGAAATATACCTTGCAACAAGTGGATACAGAAAATGGCCTAGTGTCAATTTCATTTGATAAATCCTTCTTAGAGACTATCTCTGATGATTCAGCCTTTCAGGCAGATGTTTACCTGCAGATGAAACGGATTGCGACAGGTCAGGTGGAGAATACCTATCTCCATACAGTGAATGGCTATGTCATCAGTTCAAATATAGTTGTAACACATACACCTAAACCTGAAGAACCAAGTCCAAATCATCCCACACCACCTCAACCACCGATTGAGTCTCTTGAACCACCTGTTCCAGCAAGCATTTTGCCAAATACAGGGGAACAGGAATCCCTTTTGGGCTTGATTGGAGCTGGTATTCTACTTGGTACGGCTTATGGACTGAAGAAAAAGGAGGAGAAGTAGATGAATCCAAAAACTATTTATGAAAAGGATTCAGACCAAGATGGTTTGACAGATGCTCAGGAACTGGCTTTGGGAACCAATCCGCAGTCTGTTGACACAGATGGTGATGGTCAAGCTGATTTAGAGGAGCTACAATCTGGACATTCACCACTAGTCCCACAAAAGGAGTTGTGTGATGGCTTGGAACTTTGACACCATGAAAGAGGCTTTGTCTGAAATGGAGAAGGTCGATTACCAAGAGTTTATCAAGGCCTTTCTCTCTTTGGAATTAAGTATTTCTGATAGAACAATCCTCAATCAGGTTTATCAAGATTATATGGATGAAGATGACCTATCCTTGATTAGTGATGAGCTACGAGTTAAAGTTGATAGTTATCAGGATGAAGTACAGGCAGATATGACTGACATTCTAGAAAAGTTGTACCGAACAGGGGAAGGCTCTAGTTTTATTATGGATCTGATGTCTTCAAATAGTCTTTCAGACACCTTGGAACAGTATGAGGTTTTGGATAGTGACGATTATTCACCACTTAGCCTTGAAACCTTACAGGACATGATTCAACAGGACTTGGCTATTTCCAGCCAGGATTATTTTGGAGATTTGGTTCACCTTGCCTTGCAAAAAGATTTACTAGACCAGAAAAGTCATTTCTTACAACACTATGTGGCAACTGTAATTGAAGGTATTCCACAAGAAAGAGACCAACGAGCCTTGGTCCTAGATTAACGCAAAGGGCTGAGAAAAACTCTCAGCCCTTTTAAAATGGGAGGGAAAAATGAATCAAGAAGTCTTACTACAAATGATGAGAGCCACCATTCCTCGTGATAGAGCCCTGCTTGAGGCATTTTTATATTACCAAGCAGAGCATTTTGATGAGGAGTGGGATAGTCTCGTTTATCAGTTTATGACCAATAGGCAGGAATTCAAAAGACATGTTCAGGTACTTCACTTTGAGACAGATGTTTCAGCTTTTGTTCAGGCTAGTCCTTATGATACCGCTCATGATCTATTGACCTATACACAAGTATTCGGCCAAACTGGTCTCCAAAAACTAGACAAACTATCGCCGTCTGAAAAAAACTTGGTGATAGAAGTGGCCTTGTTCAATCTGGCCACTCGTTTTCAACTTTTAGACTCAAATGGACACTACCAAACTATTTCACCAGATTCTCTATTACAAAAGAGTAGGGGAGCTAATTTGGTCAATGTGTATCGTGTGGCTAATAATTTAGCGGATCGGATCAGCCGAGATATTGAACAGTTTCTCTTGACCTACGAACCTGAGCTTGAAACAAGAGTTGATGAAACAGTTCTAGAAAATGAAGAAACTGTTGATGAGCACAAAGTGAGTAGTAATCAAGCAATATCTTTTAGAGAAGAGGGCTCTTTGATTATTGCTAGTTTGGATGTAGATTTGTCTCAACTGAATGTTCAAACAGGAAAAACCAGTCATCTGCCAGCTTATGAAGAGTTATCTTTACGACGTAAATTTGAGATTCTAACATATTTTGACCAAATTCGTAATGAAGGTTCCAAAGTCCCAAGTTTTAAACGAGGTGATTTTGACACTGAAATGGAAATGACACCAATCTTTGAGGGTGAGGAGTTACTTACCTATCTAGAAGCTGATGGCAGTCCCTATGAGCTGAAACGAACGCTGACTACAGTCGAAGAAAAGGAATTAGAAAAAATTGGACAAGCTATTAGGATAGAAAATCAAAAAAAATTGACTCAGCTAGGGATTGATTTATCTCAGTTTGACCCAGACCGAGTCGGTATTTTATTGGATGCGGCAGGTCGTTTTCGTTTAAAAAATGCGGACCTTGCTTTATTAGGTGGTTATCCCAAAGCCTCGGTAACTCAACTAGCCCTTGCGACAGAACTACTCCAAATGGGACTAAGTCATGAAATGGTTGAATTTTTCTTTGGTAGTCAGCTTTCCATTGAAGAGTTGCGACAAGTTGCCTACGCCTTTTTACACCAAGAACTCAGCAGAGAAGATGCGGAACAATTTGAAAAAGATAAGGGCAACCAGCCAGATTTAACCCTCAGAGATTGGAAGAGCAAGCTAGAGAAAGTTGAGGGAAAAGAAGTAGTTGATGAAGAATTTGCGGAAAATCCACTAGTCCAGAGAGTATTGGACACTTATCCTCTGGGGTCATTGGTTTCCTATAAGGGACAGGACTTTGAGGTCATGTCGGTCAGCGATGCTCGATTGAACGGTTTGATTCGGATTGAGTTAGTCAATGATTTTTCGGATATCATTGAACAAAATCCAGTTCTTTATGTGAGGACCTGGGAAGAAGTCAGTCAGGCACTTCATCAGCCAAAGGCAGAACCACAAACAGAGTTAGAAGAAGCGGACCAAGAACTAAATCTTTTTTCATTTCTGGAAGAGGAGCCAGTTCAGAGTATTGGACTATTGGAACCAAGTAGTGTAGAGGAACCTAACAATGATGTTGTTGACCAACCAAACAACCAAGGTCCTATTGAGAAGTTAGGGGAAACAATTCCAGAGATTCCAGTAACGGACTTTTATTTTCCAGAAGATTTGACGGACTTTTATCCTAAGACTGCTAGAGATAAGGTTGAGACAAACATCGCGGCCATTCGTTTGGTAAAAAATTTGGAAGTGGAGTACCGCAATGCTTTACCAAGTGAACAAGAACTCCTTGCCAAGTATGTAGGCTGGGGTGGACTAGCCAATGAATTTTTTGATGACTATAATCCAAAATTTTCTAATGAACGAGAAGAACTGAAAAGCCTAGTCACAGATAAAGAGTATTCGGATATGAAACAGTCCTCTCTGACAGCCTATTACACAGACCCAGCCCTGATCCGTCAGATGTGGGATAAGTTGGAAAGAGATGGTTTTACAGGTGGCAAAATCCTAGATCCTTCCATGGGAACAGGGAATTTTTTTGCGGCTATGCCCAAACACTTAAGAGAAAAGAGTGAGTTATATGGTGTGGAATTAGATACTATTACAGGAGCTATTGCCAAACACCTTCATCCCAATAGTCATATTGAAATTAAGGGTTTTGAGACGGTGGCTTTTAACGACAATAGTTTTGATTTGGTGATTTCAAATGTGCCCTTTGCCAATATACGAATTGCGGATAATAGGTACGATAAGCCTTATATGATTCATGATTACTTTGTCAAAAAATCTCTTGATTTGGTACATGATGGTGGACAAGTAGCGATTATCTCTTCCACAGGAACTATGGATAAGCGAACAGAAAATATCCTCCAAGATATTCGTGAGACAACTGAATTTCTTGGTGGGGTTCGACTGCCTGATTCTGCCTTTAAGGCCATTGCAGGAACGAGTGTCACAACGGATATGTTATTCTTCCAGAAACACTTAGACAAGGGATATGTGGCAGACGACTTAGCCTTTTCAGGTTCTATTCGCTATGAGAAGGATAGTCGCATTTGGCTCAATCCTTACTTTGATGGAGAATACAATAGCCAAGTGCTAGGAACCTACGAGGTCAGAAATTTTAACGGCGGAACACTTTCTGTTAAGGGGACTAGTGATGACTTGATTGAAAGTGTTGAAGCAGCTCTACATCAAGTAAAAGCCCCAAGAGAGATTCATAGAAATGAAGTCATCATTAACCCAGATGTGTTGATTAAACAAGTCATTGATACCTCCATTCCAGTTGAAATGAGGGAGAATCTGGGTCAGTACAGTTTTGGTTACCAGGGTGCTACGGTCTACTATCGAGATAATAAAGGCATTCGAGTCGGAACCAAGACGGAAGAAATCAGTTACTATGTCGATGAAGAGGGCAACTTCAAAGTATGGGACACCAAACATTCTCAAAAGCAGATTGATCGCTTTAATGCCTTAGAAGTGACTGATAACACTGCTCTAGATGTCTATGTGACCGATGATACAGCCAAACGTGGTCAGTTTAAGGGTTATTATAAAAAGACAGTTTTCTATGAAGCTCCTTTGTCTGATAAAGAAGTGGCACGAATCAAAGGAATGGTCGATATTCGCAATGCTTACCAAGAGGTCATTGCCATTCAACGCCATTATGACTACGATAAGGGGACCTTTAACCATTTGTTAGGCAAACTCAATCGTACCTATGATAGCTTTGTCAAACGCTATGGGTATTTGAATAGTGCTGTGAACCGCAATCTTTTTGATAGTGATGATAAGTATTCGCTTATTGCTAGTTTGGAAGATGAAAGTCTGGATCCAAGTGGAAAGTCTGTTATCTATACTAAATCCCTTGCCTTTGAGAAGGCTCTAGTGCGTCCTGAAAAAGAGGTTAAAAAGGTGCATACTGCCCTTGATGCCTTAAATTCGAGCTTGGCTGACGGACGAGGTGTTGATTTCTATTATATGATGTCTATCTATCAGGTTGAATCGCAGATGACCTTGATTGAGGAGTTAGGTGACCTCATTATGCCTGATCCTGAGAAGTATTTGAATGGAGAATTGACCTATGTTTCTCGCCAAGACTTTCTGTCAGGGGATGTCGTTAGCAAGTTAGAAGTGGTAGATCTATTCGTCAAACAAGACAATCAGGACTTTAACTGGCCGCATTATGCAGGACTTCTAGAAACAGTCAAACCAGAACGCATTACTTTAGCAGACATTGATTATCGAATCGGTTCACGCTGGATTCCTTTGTCTATTTACGGAAAATTTGCCCAAGAAACCTTTATGGGGAAAGCATATGAACTGTCAGACCAAGAAGTAGCGACAGTCCTAGAAGTCAGTCCCATTGACGGGGTTATCACTTACCAATCTAAGTTTGCCTACACCTATTCCAACGCAACGGATAGGAGTTTAGGTGTCCCTGCTTCACGCTATGATAGTGGTCGAAAAATCTTTGAAAATCTCCTGAATTCCAATCAACCAACCATCACAAAACAAGTTGTCGAAGGGGATAAGAAAAAGAATGTGACAGATGTGGAGAAAACAACGGTCCTACGTGCCAAGGAAACACACCTACAAGAACTCTTTCAAGGTTTTGTAGCAAAGTATCCAGAAGTCCAACAAATGATTGAAGACACCTATAATAGGCTCTACAATCGTACAGTATCAAAGTCCTATGATGGTAGTCATTTAACCATTGATGGACTTGCCCAGAATATCTCGTTACGTCCTCACCAAAAGAATGCCATTCAACGAATTGTCGAGGAAAAACGTGCTCTACTAGCCCACGAGGTAGGGTCTGGAAAAACTTTGACCATGCTTGGAGCTGGTTTCAAGTTGAAAGAATTAGGGATGGTGCATAAACCTCTCTATGTGGTTCCTTCTAGTTTGACTGCTCAGTTTGGTCAAGAAATCATGAAATTTTTCCCAACCAAGAAAGTCTATGTGACCACTAAGAAAGACTTTGCCAAAGCCAAACGTAAGCAGTTTGTGTCTCGGATTATTACAGGGGACTATGATGCCATTGTCATTGGGGATTCACAATTTGAGAAGATACCGATGAGTCGTGAAAAACAGGTCGCCTATATCAATGACAAACTCGAGCAACTCAGAGAAATCAAGCTAGGAAGTGACAGTGATTATACGGTGAAAGAAGCGGAACGTTCGATTAAGGGATTGGAGCACCAGTTGGAAGAACTCCAAAAACTAGAGCGAGATACCTTTATCGAATTTGAAAACCTTGGCATTGATTTTCTTTTTGTGGATGAGGCTCATCACTTCAAGAATATCCGTCCAATCACTGGACTTGGAAATGTCTCTGGAATCACCAATACAACTTCTAAAAAGAACGTGGATATGGAGATGAAGGTGAGACAGGTTCAGGCAGAGCATGGAGATAGAAATGTCGTTTTTGCGACAGGAACACCAGTTTCTAACTCTATTAGTGAACTTTTCACCATGATGAATTACATTCAACCCGATGTCTTGGAACGATACCTGGTATCCAATTTTGATTCGTGGGTTGGGGCTTTTGGGAATATCGAAAACTCCATGGAACTAGCCCCGACAGGTGATAAGTACCAACCTAAGAAACGGTTTAAGAAATTTGTCAACCTTCCTGAACTCATGCGAATCTACAAGGAAACTGGCGATATTCAGACCTCAGACATGCTTGATTTACCAGTACCAGAAGCTAAGATTATTGCGGTGGAAAGCGAGTTAACGCAAGCTCAGAAATACTATTTGGAAGAGCTGGTAAAGCGTTCAGACGCTATCAAGTCAGGTAGTGTTGATCCAAGTAGAGATAACATGCTTAAGATAACAGGTGAAGCCAGAAAACTAGCTATTGATATGCGGTTGATTGACCCTGCTTACTCCTTATCGGATAATCAGAAAATCCTTCAAGTAGTGGATAATGTCGAACGAATCTACCGTGATGGAGCTGAAGACAAATCCACTCAGATGATTTTTTCTGATATTGGAACTCCTAAAAGTAAGGAAGAAGGCTTTGATGTTTACAATGAACTGAAAGCTTTGTTGGTCGATCGAGGGATTCTAAAAGAAGAAATTGCCTTTGTCCATGATGCCAATACTGATGAGAAGAAAAACTCACTGTCTAGAAAGGTCAATAGCGGAGAAGTACGGATTCTCATGGCTTCTACGGAAAAAGGTGGAACGGGTCTAAACGTGCAATCACGCATGAAAGCTGTCCACCACTTAGATGTTCCCTGGCGACCCTCTGATATTATCCAGCGAAATGGACGACTGATTCGACAAGGAAACATGCACCAGGAAGTAGATATTTATCACTATATTACTAAAGGGAGCTTCGACAATTACCTCTGGCAGACACAGGAGAATAAGCTCAAATACATTACGCAGATTATGACCTCAAAAGATCCTGTGAGATCAGCAGAAGACATTGATGAACAAACCATGACCGCCTCAGACTTTAAGGCATTGGCAACTGGAAACCCCTATCTCAAACTCAAAATGGAATTGGAAAATGAACTGACAGTGTTAGAGAATCAAAAACGAGCCTTCAATCGCTCCAAAGACGAGTATCGCCATACCATTTCCTATTGCGAGAAGCACCTCCCTATCATGGAAAAACGGTTAAGTCAATATGATAAAGATATTGCTCGATCTTTGGCAACAAAGTCGCAAGATTTTGTCATGCGATTTGACAATCAAGTGATGGATAATCGTGCCGAAGCTGGGGACTATCTGCGAAAACTCATTACCTATAACCGCTCAGAGACCAAGGAAGTCAGAACACTTGCCAACCTTAGAGGATTTGATTTAAAAATGACTACACGAGGTCCTAGTGAGCCCTTACCAGAAACCATTTCTTTAATGATTGTTGGTGACAACCACTATACTGTTACCTTAGATTTGAAATCAGACGTGGGAACCATTCAACGAATTAGTAATGCCATTGACCATATTTTGGATGACCAAGAAAAGACAGAAGGGCTGGTAAAGGATTTAAAAGATAAGCTACAAGTAGCCAAAGTTGAAGTTGAGAAAATTTTTCCCAAGGAAGAGGACTATCAGCTTGTAAAGGCTAAGTATGATGTTTTGGCTCCCTTGGTTGAAAAAGAAGCAGAAATTGAGGAAATAGATGCCGCTTTGGCCAAGTTTAGTGAAGATACAACACCCCAAAAGAAGCAACAAATAGCACTCGAGATATAAGAAAAAAGGCTGACAAATATTTTTGAACGCGGTAAAATGAAGTCAAGAAATAACATAAGGAGAATAGATCATGGCCCAAACACTAGAAGAAATGCGTTATCAACTTGAAGAATGGTTGGCACAAGGTTTTACAAGCCCAGAAGATAGGGCAAACTACCAAAACTTAAAGGAACAGTATGAAGATGAAACTCTTGATTATAGCTTTTCAAAGCGTGAAATCACTAGACAGTTGGAACTCATCATCACAACTCGTGAGAATGATTTTCCAAGCTTAGATGAGGTGACGAAGGCAGAATACCTTGATTTGGTTGCCCAACTTGATGATTTAGACAAGGGACAGGCTGACTATTATCGCAAGCAATTAGCCTAGAAAGAGGTGTAAGATATTGGAACAAATTCTACAAAGCCTTCTGATTATCATAGCAATAGGACTGATGTTGCTTGTCCTTTATCGGATTGTGAAAGTTTCAGGTGCTTTGTTACTTACCGGACTTATCAATGGATTAGTCTTTATTGAAATCTATGGGGTTTACCTCTTCCTCACAGAACGAAATCTCTATACAGAAGATTTAGCCACCAATGGTATTTGGAGTTTTACAGGATTTTTTATTATTTTTAATATTCTGCTAGTGCTTGGACTGATGACCAACATCGTGAAAAGGAGAATTATGGAATATAAATAGGGCTACCTAAGTTTGGGTAGCCCTATTTATATTCCATAATTTAGAGACAAACTCATATTGGTATTTGTATGCTTTCTATATATCAGGTATAATCATTATTAATTTGAAAAAAGAAGAGGTGTTTTGCTTGTTTGAAAAATTAATCCTATATTCCCCAATAATTATTCTTATATTGTCCTATATTCTGAAGTTTTTTTGGCTTAGATTTTCAATCTTTGTAGATGAATTAATTTCAGGTGACAAAATAAAATATTTTTCTCATATTTTATTTTGGTCAATTATAAGTTATATATATTGGGTATGCCATCAATACGAGATTTTAATATTTCAAACTAGTGATAATAATTTAGATTTAGTATCACTAGTTTCTCTAGTCTTGACAATTTGGGCAAGTTATGGTGTTTATATCGGTTTTTTACAATTTATGGCTGGTTATGATAATAAAGAAAAAGGAACGTACTTAGGTTATCATAAAATGGATTTTTTGACCAAAAGCAATGTTTGGTACCATTTAACAAATTGTTGGGAATTCTTCGGCTCTTTATTACTTTCAATTGTTATTCCTATTATAGTTAAATTTAATACATCAATTGATATTCGTTATCAATATCTTTGGCAGGCTATAGTTGGTTTCCTATTGATTTTGTTTATTTTTCTTTTGAAATTTAGCTTAAAAGTGGTTAAAATAACCATATTTATCAACAAAAATACAGATGGAGGTCTGAAAGCAGTTATTAAATCGGATATTGAAAATAGATATAATAAATACTTTAATAAATTAATCAAGCAAAAATTTTCTTATGGTGCTAGGGAGAGTTACTTTAGACAAGTCAAAATGGATTTATCCAATATTGACAATAATACAGATAAAATCATATTTTTAAATGTTGTTTATTTTACCAACTCAAGTTCTAAAATAATTGATAAAGTTGAGGGATATAAGGAATGGGATATTGTCAATTATAAGTCCTTTATAAAAGAAAAATACGATTTAATTTCTCATAATAATTGTGAAGATGATAAATTAATTTCTTTTGCAATTTCTTTATTCAAGCTAGATGTTCAGATATTTGATAAATTAATTAAAAAGGATATACGTTGGATAGAGATTGATAATAGTTTTGAGTCTTTAGGTATTACGAGAAAAAAAGAAGTTTTAGGTGTAGAGTATAATTCGAAAGTTCGCAGACTTGGAATTAATTGGTATGAATATAGTAAAATAAATAACATACATTTTTGTATTTTTGAAATATTAGCGGAGATGGCCAAAAATAAACTAGCAATATCACAACTGGTAAATCTAATTCAGGAAAGATTTTCTCAAAATTTTAGTAGGGGCAGTTACTGGGAAACAAATAACACAGATAAATTATTTGTTTTTGAAAAGTCAATTTCTGATTCTAGTCTTCTGATTTCCAAAGAAGACTTTAAAAGAATCGAGAAGATAGATGTATTTTACTCTTCGACCTACCCTGAAATTGAATCTAATTCTGATACTAGCAACATATATTTCTTATTGCATTCAAATATAATAAAAATTGATTTCCATTTTAAAAACGGCGGACAGTATTATGTTAAACGTAATGAGATTAGAGACTATTATAATGAATATGAAGAGAAGGTTTGGAATATTCTGTTTGATAAATATAGTGACTCGGATGATTTGTCAGATGTATTTCTCCCTAATTTAAGAGAGCCTGAGATAATATTAGATTCTTTTGGAGATCGTGATGAGATTGTTATTCGAGACTATGATAATAAGCTTGGCTATTCTAGAATATGTTTTAAGTACCTAACTGATAATTATGACTATGTTGACAGTAGTACTTCAAATTTTACCAATTTATTAGAAATCGTAAAAACGATGTCTGTTAACTACCGTGGGGCATTTGCATTATATCAATTGCTGTATCCAGAAAATCGGAATTGGGATTCGAGTGTTGAAAATTACTTAGAGATTCTATCAGAAGTTTTGTCATCAAGAAGAGAAGAAAGAGGAAAAATTTATAATGATATAGTTTCAATAATCACTGAGATTGAATACGGTAAGGGTCTTGATGAGAAAGTTCTTGGAAAGGTATTTGAGACAAAAGATATTGAACTTATTGATGATGAGTTTTTGAAAGATTTCAAAGGGATTCCTAACTTAAAACTCATTGTAGTTCAAAGTATATTGTCTACCCATACATATGGTTTTAGAAGTATAGAGTTGCAAGACAGATGGGAAAAACAAGATTTAGTTGAACAATATATAAGAGGGCTTTCTATAACCCCTAATTTATTTCCTAGCTATACTGATGATAATAAGACTTTGAATTCATCTATGAGTGAGTTTTTATTGAAGAATATGGAGTTACTAACCTCTTATGATTTTGGACAGTTACCTTTAAGTTCACTTTTATTGTTTGAAAAACTCTTACATCGGAAATGGTGGGGAGATAACAAGCATGATGAACAAGAATTTATGGTTAATCTTATTAAAGAAAAAGTTGAATATCGATTGAGCGGTTATCGTTACAGCCTCGAGAGGTCTTTATTGAAATTTTTCACTTTAAAATTGACAGAGGGTCAAGGGAATCAGTATTTAAGAGTTGTTAATGAAAAAGATTTTAAAAAAGAATTTAAGTTTTCTTTACTTAATCATCTTAAGAGAAATCAATTGACACTAGATATGTATTTAGATGGGATTACTGATGAACTTAAAAAATATGATTGTATAATGATCGGTATTTATGAAAGAGAATTAATTAAAAGAGAGGTAGAAAAAATTATTTTTTCAAATTATTTTTCGCTTGAATAATTGCGATTATAAAATATAGACTTCATAATAAAAGTAACTGGATTACCAATGCGTAGTCCTTTTTCTTGTGATAAAATCTCCAAGTTAATCTTGATATGATGTAGCTATCACTAATAAAGGAGTAAGCCATGTTAAACAAAGCGAAGGCTCAATTTCTAATTGGAGTAGGTAGTTTAATCGCAGTCAGTTTTATGGTTATGATTGGCTATACGATTGGCTCACAATCCATTTCAAAGCAAACAGAGAAGCAAATACGAGCAGAAGCCAATAAACTTGTGACAAAGGAAAAGCAGGAAGAAAAAGCAACGGTCTTATCAGGTGAGCTTGTCAAAGAATTTCTCACTCAATATTATACAAAGGTCCACCTAGGAGAAAATAACACTCGTATCAAGCCTTACATGACGGATTCGGCATATTCAGAAGAGGAAGCAAATCAGAATAAAGCGATTAATCAAGTTTATAAAGATTATATGCTTGACTACCGATTCGAATTAGCCAGTATCTATGTCAATATAGAAAGCAATGTTGCACTTGCGGAAGTTACCTATCAAGTGACCTATGTATCTGATTTGAGTGAGCAACAACAGCGAACCACTCAGACAGAAACCAAGACAGTTATGGTGTCCTACTCCAAAGTTTCCGACAAGCTCCTGGTTAATCAGTTGACTATTTGGAATGGGAAACTAGAGGACATGAAAGAAGCCACAAATGGTACCAATTCCAGCATACCAATGATCCAAGGAACTACAACAAGTGAGAACAACTAGCAGGAGACAGTCTTCTGCTTTTTTTGATAGGGAGACAAGATGACACGAATTAAAGCAGTAAAACAAAAGGCTATTTTAGAAGTTGCGGAAAGTCTGGGTTATTCCTTCAGACGTTTATCAGAACAAATTTATGAACACCCAGATCATGATTCCTTTCGGATTTTTGCGGATACCAATACTTTCAAATGGTTTTCAAGAGATATACAAGGGGATGTAATTGACTTTGTTCAATTAGTGGCAGGTGTTTCTTTCAAAGAGGCTGTATCTTATCTTGAAACCGGGGATTTTGAACAGACCAAAGTAATAGAAGAGGTTTATCAACCGTTTCACTATTATTTGCGTGAAGAACCCTTTCAGCAAGCACGTACTTACTTGAATGAAGTTCGTGGTCTAAGTGATCAGATTATCAATACCTTTGGTAGACAAGGATTGCTTGCTCAAGCTACTTATCAAGCGGAGTCGGTTTTAGTGTTTAAAAGCTATGACCATAATGGGATTTTACAGGCCGCTAGCCTTCAAGGTCTCATCAAAAATGAAGAAAAGCACGATCGAGGTTATCTCAAAAGAATCATGAAAGGATCTCATGGCCATGTCGGTATTAGTTTCGATATTGGGAATCCCAAGCGACTCATTTTTTGTGAATCAGTTATCGATATGATGAGTTATTATCAGCTTCATCACAAGCAGCTATCAGATGTTCGCCTGATTTCAATGGAAGGCTTAAAACTTTCAGTGATGGCTTATCAGACTTTGCGTCTAGCAACAGAGGAACAGGGAAAATTGGCATTTCTAGATACAGTAAAACCAAGCAGATTTAGCCATTATCTTCAGGCAATACAAGAGACGACAACCTTTTTTCAAACTCATTCAAACGTCATAACAACGGCTGTTGATAACGATGAAGCAGGAAGAGAATTTTGTCAGAAACTGTCAGATAAAGGATTTCCGATTTCTCAAGATTTACCACCATTGCAGGGCCTTGAAACAAAGTCAGATTGGAATGATATTGTGAAACAGCAGAGTGAACTACCCTTAAGTGATTTTATCCAAACAGCCCAAGCACAAGTCAATAAGAATCATCCTCCACCAAAACGAGAGTGTGTTTTGGAATTGTGATAACAAAATCAAGTCCGCTATCATAATCTAGAAAGTGACAAGGAGGATACCTTATGAGTGTGATTGAACGTCTGGCTGAAAAAGTAGCTAGGCAAGAAGAAAAGGTCTCACGTGAGACGGAGAAATTGGGAAACTATCGTGATCAACTACAAACAGCTATGTACAGTACATTTATCAAACGGCAACAATCTAGTCAGTTGTCATTTCATGAAGCACTAGAGCAAGCCTTTGGTAAAGAATCTACACTACCCCCAGATTACAGAAATGAGGATACAGAATGAGTAAAACATGGAATTTTGATCAGCCACTAGACGATGTGAAACCAACATCGTCCCATGAAGAACGAGCTAAAATCGCAGCACTTTTTCATAAACAGGTTGAAAAACCAATTGAAGAAGTAGATTATGAGGCTGCTTTTGAACAGCAACAAAAGGAGTCAGAATCTAAAGATGTACAGATGCCTGAATCAAAAGTTAAACAAAATCAGCCGAAGAAGGTAAATATTACAAGTGACTACAAACAGCACTTGGCAGATACCATTGCACAAAATAACAAGGATATTTCCGCCTGTCAGACGCAAATTGAAGAACTTCATCAATTGATTGATGAAAAGAAAATCCAAAATAAAAAGTTACAGGCTATCTCAGTAGCCATTGATGATTTATAAATTAGGTAGTCTTATGCGGGCTACCTTTTTACAATGTAAGGAGAAGATAATGAAATTTTTTCAAAAGAAAACACAGAATCAAGACCGATTTAAACGACTGATCCATCGACTTTCAGAGATGTCAG
This sequence comes from Streptococcus agalactiae, assembly GCF_949788565.1. Lineage (NCBI taxonomy): Bacteria > Bacillati > Bacillota > Bacilli > Lactobacillales > Streptococcaceae > Streptococcus > Streptococcus agalactiae. Next base: position 1,206,244 of record NZ_OX460931.1, on the reverse strand, counting down.
ATATTGAATTAACCAAAGTAGAGAAACTCGTAGATGTGGTTTTCGATACAAGTTTCAAGTCTAGTGAGAGAGCAGAATTATCCCGAAACGATATAACTACTGAGGAACAAAGTCTTGATAGATCAATCCAGGAAGCGAAAAATAAACTGAATACTGGGCAGTTGGAGAAGCGAATAGAGCAGTTTAAGCAATCGAAGAAACCTAAAAACAGATAACGCACCAAATATGGTGCGTTATCCGTTTTTTATGGTATAATGAAAGCAAATATGAGGAGGTCTTTATCTATGATTGGAGACAATATAAAATCACTACGCCGAACACACGATTTAACACAGCCAGAATTTGCGAAAATGGTCGGGATTTCACGCAATAGTCTGAGTCGCTACGAAAATGGAACCAGCACTGTTACAACTGAACTCATCGACCGTATTTGTCAGAAATTTAACGTTTCTTATGTCGATATTGTAGGAGAGGACAAGATGTTAACACCTGTTGAAGATTACCAACTGACTTTAAAAGTAGAAGTGATCAAAGAACGTGGAGCAGCCATTTTATCACAGCTTTATAGATACCAGGATAGTCATAATATTGCTTTTGATGATGAATCTAATCCTTGGATTTTGATGAGTGATGACTTGGCCGAATTGATCAATACGAAAATTTACCTTGTTGATACTTTCGATGAAATAGAGCGTTACAATGGCTATTTAGATGGTATTGAGCGGATATTAGACATGGTGTATCATCGGGTGGTGGCATAATGAGATTGGAAGAATTTAGTAAGGCTGACTTTCAGAAGGCCTTGCAGCGAACCATTCGGGCTTTAACCAGAGGAAAGACGATTCCAGATCGACCGAAAGCTATCTTGCTTGGAGGACAAAGCGGGGCAGGTAAGACGACTATTCATCGTATCAAGCAAAAAGAATTTCAAGGTAATATCATTATCATCGATGGTGATAGCTACCGTTCTCAGCATCCCAATTACTTAGCCCTGCAAGAAAAGTATGGAAAGGACAGCGTGGACTATACCAAGGGATTTGCAGGAAAAATGGTAGAGCATCTGGTTGATGAACTTAGCACACAAGGTTATCATTTGCTGATTGAGGGAACCTTGCGAACTACTCAAGTTCCTCGTCAAATTGCTCAATTATTAGCTTCTAAAGGATATCAGATTTCCTTAGCTGTGATTGGTACCAAACCAGAATTGTCCTATCTCAGCACTCTGATTCGTTATGAAGAGCTTTATGCCATAGATCCCAATCAGGCTAGAGCAACACCAAAAGAACACCATGATGGGATTGTAGAGAACTTGGTTGATAACCTAAGGGAGTTAGAAAGAGAGCAACTCTTTGATTGTATTCAGATTTATCAAAGGGATAGGACTTGTATCTATAATTCTGAAACAGATGAAGGTTCCGCAGCAGAAGTGCTACAAGAGTGTCTCTTTGGAAAATGGAGTAAAGTCGAGGAAGAGATGATGAAGGCAGGACAGGAACGGTTGAGGGAGTTGTGTAATAGAGATAGAGAGGAAAAGTTTGAAAAAAATAAAAGCTAATTGATTTATTGTTTATCCTGATTTTGGGCGCACTAAAAAGAGGTGTTGAAACCTGATTTTTGAGATTAAGCGACATTGAATCCGTGCTGTTGTGCAAAACGAACAGCGTCTTGAACAAACATCGTTTTATCAGGATTTCGTATTTCGGTCAGTCCTAGTAAAACAGGATTGTAGTCTTCTTGTTTCCGTAGCACTTGGTACACAGAAACCAGTAATCTGCGACAGATAGCGATAATAGCTTTTCGATGTCCACGGCGTTTCTTGAGTTTAAGATACTTGTTTCTCAATTCTGGATGCTTATCAGATTTGACAACAGCGTTTGCGACTTGAACAAGGAAAGGTTTCAGGTATTTTCCCCCTTTAGAAATGCGCGTAGAAAACTTTTTCCCAGCACTTTCATTGTTGGCAGGGACAAGTCCAGCCCAGGAACACAGTTTGGCAGCTGAATCAAAGACTGTCATATCGCAACCAATTTCTGAGATGATTCTGAAAGCAGATAAGTCTTCTTTGAAACGAGGTACGGTTTGAATTAGTTTTACTTGATGTTGATAGTCTTGTCCCAGTTCCCGAATCATCTGTTCCAAATCTTCTTTACAGATAGCTAAGGCATCATAATGAGCTTTGATAACTCTGATTTTCTCAGCTTGTTCAGGTGGTAAAGCACCTTCCATAGCGATTTCCAAGTCTTGGACTTTATTCTTCATTCTCTTGTGAACCAGTTGCTCAATACTGGGTTTATCTTGTGGATTGTCAAGGATGCTCTTAATAATAGCTTGAGCACTTTTTCCGAAAAAATCGGAAACGACACTTGCAATTTGAAGATTAGACCAAGTGAGACAGTTCTGATACCGATTTTTCTCGCCAACCTGAAGTTGTGTTAGCTTCATGCGATATCTGAAAAGGTCACGGAGTTGTCTGATTTTGAGCTGGGGAATAAAGCTAGAAGCAACTAAATCATGCTTGAAAAGGTCGGCTATCCATTGCGCATCTTTCTTGTCGGTTTTCTTTCCTCGAATAGCTTTGACATATTTGGGATGAGCTAAGCAGACATTGGTCTGTTCTTCTAGGATATTGAAACCAGGAATCCAGTATTTACCAGTAGATTCCATACAGACATCGAAGCAGGAATAATATTCCAACCAATCACGTAGCTGAGTGAGTCCATTGGTAAAGGTGGAGAAGCGTTTACGATGGTACTCAGTAATTCCTTGATTATTGGTGATAGCAATAACTGCTACGACAAAAGTTTTATGCACATCAATTCCACAACAATTTAGGATAAACGATTTTTAACATAGGAGGAAACTCCTTTCTCAAAAGTAGAGAAGCTCCTATCCCTTGACTGCTCTTCCCTTTCACAAACGAGTCGCTTATCCAAGTATAAGTTTACGTGCTCTTAGTCACAGTTAGTTGTGCTTGATAGGAAGAACCACACCTATAATTATTCGAGGTAGTAGCTGAACTACTCACTTACTCTCCTCCCCGTGATTTATAGTAGTGATAGGGCTTCTCACTGTTATTATAGACAAAAATAAAGAGCATAACACCTTTTCATTCAGTGTTGTGCCTTGAGTGAAACGAAAGGAATAAATTATAATTATGAAAATTAAAAAAATTTATGTACAAAATTATCGTTTATTGAAGGATTTTTCTCTAGAGTTGAAAAATGATTTATCTTTAATTGTTGGTAAAAATAATTGTGGTAAGACTTCGGTTTTATCTGTGTTAGAAAAGATATTCAATAAGAGTTCTAGTAATACCCTAACATGGGAAGATATTAGCTTAAGTCATAGAAAAGAAATTTATGAAAAAATAAAGTTAGTTTCTGGCATTCCTGAGAAAGACTGGGAACCCATTTTGGGTATTAGTCTTCAAATTTGGATTCAATATTCGGAAACAGATTCGTATCAGAATATCAAAACGTTCATGATGGATTTAAATCCCGATAATGATTTTGTTATTCTTGAATTTACGTATATAATCCCTATTCAAAAACTTCGTGATTTAAATCTTCAAGTTAGTGATTTTATAGATGATTTTTCAAAGTTTGAGTCGTTCATGAAGAAAAATCTGAGTAAACTTTTCGAAATGCAGATTTACTCACTGGGATACGATCCTTCTACTCAAAAATTAACAGAAGAAAAATCTGATTTACTTGAAATGAAAGATGTTCATAAAATTATTAAAGTAAGAGGGATCAGTGCTAGTCGAGAAGTATCTAATAAAGAAAATAACCATTCATTGTCTAAGACGTCAAATCGATTTTATAAATTAAATAATGGTGAAGATATTGACAGCGCTGCAAATAATTTATTTCAATCTGCAATTTTAAAGGCCGATGAGACTTTAACGAAAGCTTATAGTGGTGATGATAGTAGCGAAGGTATATTTACTCCAGTCTTTGAACGAGTAAAAAGATTTGGTGGAAATGATAGTGAGGCAGAGTTGGCAATTCATTCATCATTGTCTGAGAAAGATATTTTAAGTAATAATACGACGCTATATTATAAGCATGATGATAGTCTCTTGCCTGAAACATATAATGGTTTGGGGTATTTAAACCTATATGGAATAATTTTTGAAATTGAGACTGTAATGGCAGATATAAAAAAAGATCCTGCAGAGATTAACCTAGTTTATATTGAAGAGCCAGAATCGCATACACATCCACAATTACAGTATATTTTTATCAAGAATATTAAAGATTTGTTAAAAGTACACGATGATGAACTGAAAACACGTGGAGCTACTAGTGGTATTCAAACTTTAATTACAACTCATTCATCTCACATAGTTTCTGATTGTAACTTTGATGATCTAATTTATTTTAAGCGTGATAATGGCACAGCAGTATCAAAAGCTTTTAACTCATTGAAAGAAGAATATGGTGATGAACAATTAGGATATAGATTTGTAAAGCAGTATCTTACTCTTAATAGTAGTGAATTATTTTTCGCTGATAAAGTGATCTGTATTGAGGGTGACACGGAAAGAATTATACTGCCAACGATGATGCAAAAGGTGGATATAGCCAATCCGATAAAACAAAATTCAAATATAATGCCATTACTTTCTCAAAACATTTCAATCATTGAAACAGGTGCTCATTCACAAGTATTTAGAAAACTATTTGAGTTCTTAGGAATTAAAGTACTAATTATTACGGATATTGACAGTACGAAGGAAGAAGAAGTAACGGATAAAAATGGAAGAGTGCGTACTGTTAATAAATCTTGTGCTCCTATAAACGGTACTCATATTAGTAATAACTCTATCATAGATTTTTTTGGAAAAGATAATTTGAAATCTGATACAAAGACTCAATTTGAATTAGTGGCTGAAAAACAAAAAGATGAAAAATGCATTGGGAATTTTCGAATTGCATATCAAATTCCCGAAGATGACAACGGTTATCAGCCTGCTAGTTTTGAGGATGCCTTTATCGGTTTAAATAAAGAATTCATTATTAAACGAAAAGATGGTCTTATTGAATATGAAGCTTTAAAAAATTTTGATGATGGTGAGATAGAAGATTTCTATAAATTTGCTAGGAATAAAGTGAACAAAAAATCTGCATTTGCATCAAGTTTATTATATTTTGAAGATGAAGAAAATACTTGGAAAGTACCTAACTATATTTCGGAGGGATTATTATGGTTGAGAGAACAATAGAATCAGAGGTAGAAAAAATATTTGAAATAATAAAACAAGATCAAAATTTTATTCTTGAGGGTGGTGCTGGAAGCGGGAAAACTTATTCGTTAATTTCCATTATTGAAAAAATATCTATTGAGGAACCGAAACAATCGATTATATGTATTACTTATACTAACAACGCTGTTGCAGAGATTAGGTCACGAATCATTAATGATAATTTATGGGTTTCAACAATTCACGAGTTTATCTGGTATGTCATTGGAAGTTTCCAAAAAGAGATTAAAGAATGTCTTGTTGAGTTGATAAATGATGATTCACAAAAGTTATTCGTTATACCAAAGGAAGTATTTGAAGAAGAAATTATTTCACTTGATTATTTTGATTATGTTCGTGTTGAATATGCTGAATGGTATTCTATGAGTAAAACAGACCAAAATAAAGTTCAAATAAGTCATGACCATATTCTTATAGTTGCTGAAAAAATGTTTTCGAAATATAAGAAACTGTGTGATATTTTAGCGGATACTGCAAACTATATTTTTGTTGACGAATATCAAGATACAAGTCCACTAATTGTGAAAATATTATTAGAACATCTTCAAAAGAGTACTAAGAAAAATGTTGTAGGCTTTTTTGGAGATTCTATGCAAGCTATTTATGATTCAGGGGTAGGAGACTTAAATTCTTATAATTTGGCAAAGATACAAAAAGTTCAAAATCGTCGTAATCCTAAAAAAGTTATTGATTTAGCCAATAAAGTTAGAAATGATGGTTTAGTTCAAACTCCCTCCAACGATGATACAGCTCCCAATATGGAAGATGGGAGTGTCATTGCTGGAACAGTGAAATTTGTCTACGGGAACGATATTAATCAACTTGATGTTCTTAGAAAGAGTAAACTATATAAATCTTTAGAATTTGATATAGCTAAAAAAACAAAAGAATTACGTCTGACACATAAACTTAATGCAGAAATGGCGGGTTTCTCTAAGTTATTTGAATTATATAATACTGATCTATTTGTGAAATTAATTACAGGTATAAAGAAAAAAATCAACGAAAATAAGATATCTGATAAAGGAAAAACGTTTGAAGAACTAGTAGAAGAGGCTAAAATAGCTGTTAGAAGGGGAGGTCCATTAATAATTGATGTGGTTAATTCCATCCCAGAACTTTTGGCTTTTTACGATGAAATTAAGACGTGCTCGTTTGAAGAAGTTAGTAATAAGAGTAAAGTTAATAAAGAATCGCTGTTAGCTTATAAATTTAATGGATTAAGTAATAGATATGAAGCGGGCACAGATAGGGATAGGATTCTTAAAAGGTTAGATTTAATGTATGAGCTATTAGAGCTGTATAAAACAGGTAAGCATAATGAATTCTTACGTATTACTAAATTTAATATATCTTCGTCAGAAGATAAAATTAGTCTATCTAAAGTTATGTCAAAAATCTCTGTTGATGATATTACAATTGGAAAAGTCATAGAACTTGCAGAGGAAAGTGGATTAATTTCAAAGGATGACTTATTTACTAATTTTATTGAAAGTAGGGGACATTATTTATGGTCACGACTTAAGATAATGCCATTTCAAGAATATGTAAATAGTATTGCTTATCTCAGAGAATATGTATCTGTTATAACGCAGCATAAGGTTAAAGGTAGTGAATATGAGAATGTTTTAGTTTTATTAGATAATGGAAAATGGAATCAATATAATTTTGATACCTTGTTTGGAAAAGGTTCTCCTAATGAGAATGTTCAAAATAGAACGAGAAAATTATTTTATGTCACTATTACTAGGGCGATGAAAAATTTAATTATTTATATGCCGAGTAATGATAAACAGATTATTGAAAAGGCACAAGATTACTTCGAATTAGATGATATTGTTGATGTTTTGTCTTTCGTTGATGAATAGATTTTAGTAAGGAGGAAGTATGATTATATTAGACACTGAATTGTTGGAATTTGATATTACTGGTATTTTTGGTTCTGAAATTAATCAACACATTGATTTTTATAATGATGGGGTTAATGAAGCCTATATGGCAATAAAAAATAATGATAAGAGTACTGCATTATCTATTTTACGAGCATTAAAATCACAATTAGATAGGGAATATAAGTATTTCGATTCTAAGAGGTTTTGGGATTTTAATTCTCTAAACGATGCATATAGTTATGTTGACGGTATAAATAGAGCGAGTAGAGCGTTAGTAGGAACACCAAATTATAGAAATATGAATTCTATGCTTTATGATATTAAAGATTATATGACTAGGCATAGATATGAAGAGGATATTCTTTATGGGAATAAATTCGCACTCGCAGTAGATATTCGTTTAGATGAGATGACAAATCAAGAGTATCATTCCCGTGTCGGACAATTACTTCATGGGATAAGAGCATTTTATCTGCGACCAGGAAAAGGAACTGCAAAAGAATGTATTGAACTTTCTAAAGTTTTTTCACAAAAGAGTTTAGAACCGTATGTCTTTAAAGAATATTTTGCTAAATATTTAAGATAATTTTTTGAGAGCTATGGCTCTCTTTTCTCTTACCCTCATTTTTCATTTTGTGATACCTTTTCCAAATCACCTCTATTATCCTAATATCATTCCTAAAAAAATCAATCCATGATTTTTCACTTGGGGTTTGGGGGCGTAGCCACCAAGTTATCTTATCGTTAGCTGTCAAAACTGGAAAGTTCTGGTCAGCTGGCGATATGATTTTTGGGATATTGTGGCCACAATATCTGAGCTCGCAAAGACCGAAAAAGAAGAGAGTGAGGTCTTTAGGAAGCGTACTGACAATGTGAGGCAGCCTGACATTGTCAGACAAGTATAATGTTGAAAGGATAGTAGGATGGGACAAGAAATTAAGTTGATTCGTAAGCAATTTAGAATCACGAGACAAGAAGAAAAACAGATAAAAGAAATGATGAGGGAACAAAAACTGGATAGTTTCTCAGAATTTCTTCGTCAAAATTTGTTGAAAAAGAATTATCAGGATAGAATTTTTGAAAGTTGGTTCTCCCTTTGGCAATCTCAAAAGTTTGAGCAGATTAGTCGAGATGTGTATGAAGTTTTGATTATTGCAAGAGAAAATCACCAAGTGACTCAAGAACACGTTTCAATCTTATTGAGCTGCGTTCAAGAATTGATAGCGGAAGTCAATCAAGTACAACCACTCAGTCATGAGTTTCGTGAAAAATACATGAGATAGGAGGCTACTATGGTTTATCGATATCGCACTAATCTCAAAAAAGTATTTTTAACAGATTCAGAGTTACATCAATTGAATGAACGAATTGCTAAGAGTCATTGTCAAAATTTTTCAGTCTATGCCAGAAAAGTGTTGCTGAATCCCAATATGTCATTTGTCACGATTAACACTGATACCTATGAGCAGTTAGTGTTTGAATTGAGACGGATTGGAAATAACATCAATCAAATTGCGCGTGCGATCAATCAAAGTCATCTGATTTCTCAAGAACAGTTACAAGAATTAAGTAAGGGAGTTAGTGAGTTGATTACTGGAGTGGAGAAAGAATTTCAAGTGGAAGCGAAAAGACTGAGGGAGTTTCATGGTAGTCACTAAACACTTTGTAACGCACGGAAAAAAATACCGTAGGCGTCTGATTAAGTATATCCTCAATCCCGATAAAACGGACAATTTGAAATTGGTATCTGATTTTGGCGTGAGCAATTACTTAGACTTTCCCAGCTATGAAGAAATGGTAGAAATGTACAATGTCAACTTTACCAATAACGACAAGTTGTACGAATCTAGAAATGACCGACAAGAAAAACACCAGCAAAATATTCATGCCCATCACCTCATTCAATCATTTTCTCCTGAGGATAATCTGACACCTGAAGAAATTAACCGCATTGGTTATGAGACCATGATGGAATTAACAGGGGGCTATTTTCGTTTCATCGTGGCAACTCATACAGACAAAAATCATGTTCATAATCACATCCTAATCAACGCCATTGACCGTAATTCAGATAAAAAGTTGATATGGAACTATGCCTTGGAACGAAACCTTCGTATGATTTCAGACCGTATTTCTAAAATGGCGGGAGCAAAAATTATCGAGAAGCGGTACTCCTACCGTGACTATCAAAAATATAGGCAGTCTAGTCATAAATTTGAATTGAAACAACGTCTGTATTTTTTGATGCAACAGTCAAAGTCTTTTGATGATTTTTTAGAAAAAGCAGTGCAGTTACATGTTTATATTGATTTTAGTCAGAAGCATAGTCGATTCATGATGACGGATAGAGCAATGACAAAACCAATTCGAGGACGCCAACTCAGCAAACGAGATTTATATGATAAAGAATTTTTTAGAACGCATTTTGCTAAGCAAGAGATTGAAAGTCGTTTAGAATTTTTGTTGAACCGTGTCAATTCTTTAGAAGAGTTACTAACAAAAGCAAAAGAATTGAATCTAACCATTGACTTGAAACAAAAAAATGTTGTCTTTACTCTTGAAGAAAATGCCAAGCAGATAAGTCTGAGTCATAAAAAAATAAGTGAGACAAAGTTGTATGATACTGCCTTTTTTCAGAATTATTTTGAAGATAAGGAGTTGCTTTCCTCAGAAGTAGTTGAAAGTCTTCGAGAACAATATCATGCTTTTCAAGAAGAACGAGATAAGGATAAGGTATCCACTGAAGAGATTGAAGAAGCCTTTGAGACATTTAAGGAAAAACGAGATGCCGTTCATGAATTTGAAGTGGAACTTGCAGAGCACCAAATAGAGAAGCTAGCTGATAAGGGCGTTTTTATCAAGGTGTCTTTCGGTGTCAAACAGAGCGGTCTTATTTTCATTCCCAACTATCAATTAGATATTCTTGAAGAAGAGAATCGGAAAAAATTTAGAGTCTATATCCGTGAGACAACCTCATACTTTATCTATAACAAAGAACATTCGGATAAGAATCAGTATATAAAAGGGCGAACCTTGATTAGACAGCTAACCAACGATAGTCGAGTGATACCATACAGAAGACCAACTGTTGAACGACTTCAAGAAAAGATTTCTGAGATTAACCTCTTGATTGAGCTAACTGAGACAGACAAAAAATACCAGGACATCAAAGACGAACTGGTCGCAGAAATAGCAGAGCTAGATATCAAACTGACTCAAACAAATGAAAAAAACGCCACCTTAAACAAGATGGCGGAAGTGCTTATCAATCTAAAGAGTGATGATCCGAATAGTCGAAAACTAGCAAGGTATGATTTTTCAAAACTGAATATGACAGAATCAATTTCAATAGAACAAGTGAATAAAGAGATTGTCATGGTTCAACAGGATTTCAAACTTTATGTGAATGACTATGAGAAGAGTACAAAAAGACTGGAAAAATTTCTAAAAATCTTGAATTTTGATAACGGAGTTGACAAACATTTTGATGAGGAGATTTCGTTATAGTATAAAGATATTCAAGATTTATTAGAAGCAAGCGCTTAATATTCAGATTTTGACTTAATTGTTCACACCTTAATAAGAAAATAGTAATAATAATTTATCTATGAGTTTTGTTTAAAAAACAAACAAAAAATGTTGAATAATGTTTAAGGAAGAGATATAATAAAATAAAGGAGGCTGTAAAATGAATAAATTTCAACGTTTAGAAGAGATTACGAAATTAGTTAACAAAAAAGGGACTGTTCGTGTTTCTGAAATTATGGAATCTTTTGGTGTAACAGATATGACCGTTCGTAGAGACTTAATCGAACTGGAAGAACAAGGGTTGCTAAAAAAAATTCATGGTGGAGCAAGAAGTAATTCAGCTTTCCAATACCGAGAGATTTCACATAAAGAAAAACATACATTGAATATAGAAGAAAAACGCCATATTGCTAAATTAGCCGCAAATATCATTGAAGAAGGGGATACTATCTTTTTAGGTCCTGGTACTACGGTTGAGAGTTTTGCAGAAGAAATCAATAATCAACGATTGAGTGTCGTAACAAACTGTTTGCCTGTATTTAATATCTTACTTAAGAAAAAATCAGAGACATTTAAAGTTTTTCTCTTAGGAGGTGAGATGCGGCAGGTCACGGAATCATTTGTAGGAGAAGTGACAAATACAAGTTTAGAAAAAATGCACTTTAGTAAAATGTTTTTTAGTGCAAATGGTAATCGTGAAGATGATGTTATGACTTCAACAGTTGAAGAGGCTTATACCCAACGTTTAGCGATTAGCCGATCGGTTGAACAATATCTTCTGCTGGATAGTTCAAAAATAGGAAAAGAGGATTTTTCAGTCTTTTGCCAACTTTCACAGTTAACAGCTGTTATAACCGATAAAAAAGACGAGGAAAAGGTCAGTCAACTCGCGAAATGGACGGAAATAATTAATTAACAAGGCTTAAATTCTTGCCAGGCAAAAATAATGTTAACATTATCGTCTTCACAGCTAGTTTGGTCATGATTTAAAAGAACATTCTATGATAGATGTTCTTTTTTAGAAACAAATAAACAAAAACAAACAAAAAATAAACAAAAAAGGGTTGACAAGATGTTTTTTAATGTTTATAATATAATTGTAAATCAAACAAAACAACATTTTTGAACAGGAGAAAACAGATGACAGTTATTATTGGTGCTGATAAAGCAGGCTTAGAATTGAAAGAAATCGTTAAATCTTATTTGGTAGAACTTGGTCATGATGTCCAAGATGTTTCTGCTGAAGGTTGTGATTTTGTTGATACAACACTAGCAGTAGCTAAAGAAGTAACTGCTAACGATGTTAACCTAGGAATCATAATTGATGCATACGGTGTTGGCTCATTTATGACGGCTACTAAAATTAAAGGCATGATTGCTGCTGAAGTTTCAGATGAACGTTCAGCTTATATGACCCGCGGGCACAATAATTCTCGCATTATTACAATGGGGTCTGAAATTGTTGGTCCTGGCGTTGCAAAAAACATTGCTAAAGGATTTGTCGAAGGTGAGTATGACGGTGGTCGTCACCAAATCCGTGTCGACATGCTTAACAAAATGTGCTAATAAAAAATAATATAATCAAGAGGTAAAATAAGATGAAAATTGCTGTTGGCTGTGATCATATTGTAACAAACGATAAAATTGCTGTTGTTGACTACTTGAAGACTCAAGGTTATGAAGTCATTGATTGTGGAACTTATGACAATGTTCGGACTCACTATCCAATTTTTGGAAAAAAAGTGGGTGAAGCTGTTGCGAGTGGTGAAGCAGATTTAGGTGTTTGTATCTGTGGAACTGGCGTCGGAATCAATAATGCTGTAAACAAGGTGCCAGGAATTCGTTCAGCTTTGGTACGAGATATGACTTCTGCAATCTACGCTAAAGAAGAGTTGAATGCTAATGTAATTGGTTTTGGTGGTAAAATCACTGGTGGCTTATTAATGACGGATATTATTGAAGCATTTATCCATGCAGAATATAAACCAACTGAAGAAAACAAAGCGTTGATTCAAAAAATTGCAAAAGTTGAAAGTTTGAATCAAGGACAAGCTGATCCGCATTTCTTCGATGAGTTTTTAGAAAAATGGGATCGCGGAGAATACCACGACTAAGAGGTGAATCATGATTTTAACAGTCACTATGAATCCGTCGGTTGATATTGCTTATCAACTGGATGTCTTTAATCTAGATACGGTTAACCGTGTTGCTGAAACACACAAAACCCCTGGAGGTAAGGGCTTAAATGTTACACGAGTTCTTTCTCAAGTCGGAGATGATGTTCTTGCTACTGGTATATTGGGTGGCAAAATCGGTGAATTTATCCAAAAGGAATTAGATCAAGTTGGTATTGAGCATGATTTTTCACCAATATCAGGAGAAACACGCAACTGTATTGCGGTTTTACATGAAGGTCAGCAAACAGAGATTTTAGAGTCAGGACCAACTATTTCTGATGAGGAAGGTAAAGCATTTTTAGAGCACTTTGAAAGCCTGGTTAAGCAAGTAAGTATTATTTCTATTTCAGGTAGCCTACCGAAGGGATTGCCAGTGGATTTTTACTCTAAAATGATTGAGATTTGTGAGCGTTATCAGAAGCCTGTGGTGTTAGATTGTTCTGGCCAAGCCTTATTAGAAGTATTGAAAGGACATGCAAAACCTACAGTAATTAAGCCTAATACAGAAGAATTGTCTCAGCTTTTAAATATGGAAGTTACGGGTGATACTAATGTCTTAAAAGCAACTCTTGATCAAGATTTATTTGACGGAGTGGAATGGGTGATTGTATCACTAGGTTCGAAGGGTGCTTTTGCAAAACATATTGATTCGTATTATCAGGTGACGATTCCCAAAATAGAAGTAGTCAACCCAGTAGGTTCGGGTGATTCAACGGTAGCAGGAATTACATCAGCTCTTTACCATGCAGAATCAGATGAAGAGTTATTGAAAAAAGCCAATTGTTTGGGGATGTTAAATGCCCAAGAAAAACAAACCGGCCATGTTAATATGGCAAACTATTCAGCATTATTTGAACGTATTAAAGTAGAAGAGGTATAATCATGGTATTAACAGAACAAAAACGTCGTTACATGGAAAAATTAAGTGATGAAAATGGTATTATTTCAGCATTAGCATTTGACCAACGTGGTGCTCTAAAACGTTTGATGGCACAATATCAAACTGATGAGCCAACAGTTGCTCAAATGGAAGAGCTTAAAGTATTGGTTTCTGAAGAATTGACGCCATTTGCTTCATCTATGCTTTTGGATCCTGAATACGGTTTGCCTGCCACTAAGGTACTTCATAAAGACGCAGGGTTGCTTCTCGCTTATGAAAAAACAGGCTATGACACCACTAGCACGAAACGCTTACCAGATTGCTTGGTTGATTGGTCTGTAAAGCGTTTGAAAGAAGAAGGGGCAGATGCCATTAAATTCTTGCTCTACTATGATGTCGATAGTGATGAAGCGACAAATCGTCAGAAACAAGCTTATATTGAACGTATCGGTTCAGAATGCACAGCTGAAGATATTCCGTTTTATCTCGAAATCCTAGCTTATGATGAGAAAATCGCTGATGCTTCAAGTGCAGAATATGCCAAAGTTAAACCACGCAAGGTTATTGAAGCAATGAAAGTCTTTTCTGATGACCGTTTTGGTATTGATGTCTTGAAGGTAGAAGTTCCAGTCAATATGAATTTCGTAGAAGGCTTCGGTCAATCCGAAGTGGTATATACTAAAGAAGAAGCTGCTTCTTATTTCAAACAACAGGATGAAGCGACTCAGCTTCCATATATCTACCTGAGCGCAGGCGTATCAGCTAAGCTTTTCCAAGACACTTTGGTTTTTGCCAAAGAATCTGGTGCAAACTTTAACGGTGTCCTTTGTGGGCGTGCAACTTGGGCTGGCAGTGTCAAAGACTATATTGAACAAGGTGAAGGAGCTGCTCGTGAGTGGTTACGTACTACTGGATTCCAAAATATTGATGAATTGAACAAGGTCTTGAAAGAAACAGCAACACCTTGGACAAAACGTATTTAAACATTATAACAACATAAAACAAACAAAATTTTAAAAAATGTCATTTTTTTAAACAGAAAGGGTTTACAAACCTCTTGTCCTGTGTTATAATAAGTTCATAAATCGAATACGGGTAGATCGTAACTATTACGAATAGGCGAGACTACAAATGAATGGAAGGTAAGCCTTTGCTATCTTTAGTTTATTTGTGGTCTCTTTTTCTATCCAATTATAAATCAAGAGGGGGAGGTAATAAATGTATCGTGTTTTACAAGCCCTTAATAATAATGTCGCTTTAGTAAAAGATGAGCATGATCAACAGTTTGTGGTGATGGGACTTGGGATTACTTTTCAGAAACGAAAAGGAGATCTCGTTATTGCTGATAAGATTGAAAAAGTCTTTTCCTTAAAAAGCACAGAATCGCAAGAAAATTTCATGACCTTGCTAAAAGATGTGCCATTAGACTTTATCACAGTCACCTATGATGTGATTGAAACCTTGTCAAGCAAATATTCCTATCCCGTTCAAGAATATCTCTATGTTACCTTAACGGACCATATTCATTGTGCATATAAGGCGGTTCTTGAAGATAATTATCAAGAAAGTAAGTTGTCGAATATTTCACAAGAATATAGCATAGAGTATGTCATTGCAAAAGAAGCTTTGGCGATGTTTCGTCAGAAACTCTTGAATGATTTACCTGATGATGAGATTGGGAGGATAGCCTTACATTTCATCAATGCAAAAGGGGTAACGGCTGTTGAAAAGTCACCTAAAGTAGACTTAACACGATCGGTGTTATCAAAAGTGCAAGAAGAGTTAGAAAGATTAGGAATTAAGCGAACAAAAGAAAATAGTAATTTTTACGATCGCTTAATGATCCACCTAACATACTTCCTTCAATATTTGGATAGAAGTCCAAATGATAATGGGCCTCTCATGGATATGGGGAAACATATTCAGATAGCCTATCCTGAAGCTTATGATGTTGGTGATAAAATTTATCAAATCATAGCCTCAGAAACAGGTGTAGCGATTCATGAAAGTGAAAAGTTTTATATTGTATTACATGTACAACGCTTACTCTAATCACTGAAATCAAAAATTAATAAAGGAGCTTATAAAATGAATAGAGAAGAAATTACCCTCTTGGGATTTGAAATTGTATCTTATGCTGGTGAAGCACGTTCCAAATTAATAGATGCTTTAAAAGCGGCACAAAATGGCGACTTTGAAAAAGCTGAAGAGTTGGTGGAATCTGCTAATTCAAGCATTGTTGAAGCACACCATGCTCAAACAAGTCTACTACAAAAAGAAGCTGCGGGAGAAGATTTGGCATATAGTGTTACTCTTATGCATGGTCAAGATCATTTAATGACTACCATTTTATTGCAAGATTTAATGAAACACATGATTGAACTTTATAAGAGAGGAGCAAAATAATGAATGGATTAATTGCTCAGATTGAGAAAGGGAAACCTTTCTTCGAGAAAATTTCTCGAAATATCTATCTTCGTGCTATTCGTGATGGTTTTATCGCTGGTATGCCAGTCATCTTGTTCTCAAGTATCTTTATCTTGATTGCCTATGTTCCAAATGCATGGGGCTTCCATTGGAGTAAAGATATTGAGAATCTTTTGATGACACCATACAACTACTCAATGGGTATTTTAGGTTTGTTTGTGGCTGGTACGACTGCGAAAGCATTAACCGATTCAATGAACCGCTCATTGCCTAGCACTAACCAAATCAACTTTATTTCAACCATGCTTGCTGCTATTGTAGGTTTTCTACTAATGGCGGCTAATCCAGCAAAAGACGGTGGTTTCTTAACTGGATTTATGGGAACAAAAGGTTTGTTGACAGCCTTCATCGCAGCATTTATTACCGTAAATGTCTATAAAGTCTGTGTGAAAAACAATGTCACTATTCGCATGCCTGAAGAGGTTCCACCAAATATCTCTCAAGTATTTAAGGATTTGATTCCATTCACGTTATCAGTTGTACTTCTTTATGTGATTGAATTGATTGTTCATACTACTTTAGGCGTTAACGTTGCAGAATCAATTGGTAAACTTCTTGCACCATTGTTCCAAGCAGCAGATGGCTATGTTGGAATCACTATTATCTTCGGTGCATTTGCTTTCTTCTGGTTTGTTGGTATCCACGGTCCTTCTATTGTCGAACCAGCCATTGCAGCGATTACTTACGCAAATGCTGAAACCAACCTTCAATTACTTCAAGCTGGTGAACATGCGGACAAGATTTTGACTTCAGGGACTCAAATGTTCATCGTTACCATGGGTGGTACTGGTGCAACTCTCGTCGTTCCATTCATGTTCATGTGGTTAACAAAATCAAAACGTAACAAAGCCATTGGACGTGCATCTGTTGTTCCAACATTCTTCGGAGTTAACGAACCAATCTTGTTCGGTGCTCCACTTGTTTTGAACCCAATTTTCTTTATTCCATTTATTTTGGCACCAATTGTCAATGTATGGATTTTCAAATTCTTTATTGATACACTTGGAATGAACAGTTTTACTGCAAACTTGCCTTGGACAACACCAGCTCCATTAGGTCTTATTCTTGGGACAAACTTCCAAGTGCTAGCATTCATTTTGGCAGTTTTGTTAATCGTTGTTGATGTCATTATCTACTACCCATTCTTGAAAGTATACGATGAGCAAATTCTTGCTGAAGAAGCAGCAGGTACGAATTCATCTGATGCGCTAAAAGAAAAAGTAGCAGCAAACTTTGACACTAAGAAAGCTGATGCTATTCTTGAAAAATCAGCAGCTAAAGAAACTAAAGTAATCACTGATCAAACTAATGTTCTAGTTCTTTGTGCGGGTGGTGGTACAAGTGGACTACTAGCAAATGCTTTAAATAAAGCAGCTAAAGAATATGGTGCACCTGTCACTGCAGCAGCAGGAAGCTATGGTGCTCACCGTGAAATCTTACCACAATATCAACTTGTTATCCTTGCACCTCAAGTAGCTTCTAACTATGAAGATATGAAAGTGGAAACTGATAAACTTGATATTAAATTAGCTAAAACAGAAGGGGCTCAATACATCAAATTGACTCGCGATGGTCAAGGTGCATTGGACTTCGTTAAAGAACAAATGGAAAAATAATATTTCGCAAGGGAAGGTTGGGGGAACTCAATCTTCCTTTATAGTGAAATGAAAATTTAGAAGAGGTATATCATGACTAAAACATTACCTAAAGATTTTATTTTTGGTGGTGCTACAGCTGCTTACCAAGCTGAAGGAGCTACCCACACAGATGGCAAAGGACCAGTAGCTTGGGATAAATACTTAGAAGACAACTATTGGTACACTGCTGAACCAGCAAGTGATTTTTATAATCGTTACCCTGTTGATTTGAAACTTAGTGAAGAATTTGGTGTCAACGGCATCCGTATCTCTATTGCCTGGTCTCGTATTTTTCCAACAGGAAAAGGAGAAGTTAACCCTAAAGGAGTAGAATACTACCATAATCTCTTTGCAGAGTGTCATAAGCGTCATGTTGAGCCTTTTGTTACACTTCACCATTTTGATACACCAGAAGCTCTCCACTCGGATGGTGATTTCCTCAATCGTGAGAACATTGAACATTTTGTAAATTATGCAGAATTCTGTTTTAAAGAATTCTCAGAAGTTAACTATTGGACAACATTTAACGAAATTGGGCCTATTGGTGATGGTCAATACTTGGTTGGTAAATTCCCTCCAGGTATTCAATATGATCTTGCTAAAGTTTTCCAATCACACCATAACATGATGGTTTCTCATGCTCGTGCCGTGAAACTCTTTAAAGACGGTGGCTATTCAGGTGAAATCGGTGTTGTACATGCTCTTCCAACTAAGTATCCATTTGATGCTAACAATCCTGACGATGTTAGAGCGGCTGAACTTGAAGATATTATCCATAATAAATTTATTCTTGATGCAACTTATCTTGGTAAGTATTCAGATAAAACAATGGAAGGTGTTAACCATATCCTTGAGGTGAATGGTGGTGAACTTGATTTTCGTGAAGAAGATTTTGTAGCACTGGGTGCTGCAAAAGATTTAAATGATTTCCTTGGTATTAACTACTATATGAGTGATTGGATGCAAGCTTTTGATGGCGAGACTGAAATCATTCATAACGGTAAAGGTGAAAAAGGAAGTTCCAAATACCAAATTAAAGGTGTTGGTAGAAGAGAAGCACCAGTAAATGTTCCGAAAACAGATTGGGATTGGATTATTTATCCTCAAGGTCTATATGATCAAATTATGCGGGTAAAAGCAGACTATCCTAATTATAAAAAGATTTACATTACTGAAAATGGTCTTGGTTATAAGGATGAATTTGTAGACGGAACAGTTTATGATGATGGTCGTATTGATTACGTGAAAAAACATTTGGAAGTGATTTCTGATGCGATTTCAGAGGGTGCAAATGTTAAAGGTTA
Source organism: Streptococcus agalactiae (assembly GCF_949788565.1). Lineage (NCBI taxonomy): Bacteria > Bacillati > Bacillota > Bacilli > Lactobacillales > Streptococcaceae > Streptococcus > Streptococcus agalactiae. Next base: position 1,187,073 of record NZ_OX460931.1, on the reverse strand, counting down.
CTTCATTTGGTCCTTGATGGATGTCTTCTCATGGTCAAATGGATATGAAAAACGTTATGGTCTCTTCTATGTTGATTTTGAGACACAAGAACGTTATCCTAAAAAATCAGCGCATTGGTACAAGAAAGTTGCTGAAACTCAAGTCATTGATTAATCCTTACTATGAAAGTGTGTACCTATGTTTAAAACATTAAAAAGAGTGACAGACGGTGTTTTAACTTCTGCCTATGAAAAAGTTTATATTGTTAATTTTGAAAAATGTCCATATATTCCATACATCGATCAAGATGTTTTAAAATCTTTAGGGAAATGGTATGTCTCTACTGGAGGAGAATGGATTTGTCATTCAGATTTAGAATTAGATGAATTCAAAATATTTTTTAACAATCTCTTAGAAGATTCTTTAAAAGGGAATGTTAGATATGAAATGGACTATATGCCTTTTCAGCAATCATAGAGTATAATTGGGGAATCAACTAATGAAATTAAAAAATGACGAATTAACGGTTGAATTTAAACCAGAGGGGGCGACCATCAGTTCGATTAAAGATCGAGATGGTGTGGAATATCTTTGGCAAGGCAATCCAGAGTACTGGAGTGGTCAGGCACCAGTTCTCTTTCCTATCTGTGGTAGTCTAAGAAATGATGAAGCCACTTTTAAGGTTGGTGAAAAAACAATTTCTGGCTCAATGCCTCGCCATGGGATTGTCAGAAAACGCACTTTTGATTTAGTAAAACATACCGAAAATGAGATACAGTTTCGTATTTTGTCTGACGATGAGATGTTAAAGCAATACCCTTTTCCATTTGAACTCCAATTAACCTATCGCTTGGACGGTAATAAGTTGGAAACAGAATATGCAGTTCGATATTTAGGTGAGTTAGATGCGATGCCATTTTTTATTGGAGGCCACCCAGGATTTAATTGTCCATTATTAGAGGATGAAGCATTTGATGACTATTACCTAGAATTCGAATTGGAAGAAGATTGCACGATTCCAAAAAGTTTCCCAGATACGGGACTTCTTGATTTTTCCAAACGTCAACCAATGCTATCTAAAACAAGAATTTTAGAATTGAATTATGAACTGTTTCAACATGATGCGTTGACGTTTGATAACCTTAAATCTCGGAAGGTTGCTTTGAAATCCAAAAACCATCAAAAAGGATTAAAAGTATCATTCGAAGATTTTCCTTTCTTAGTTGTTTGGACAACAACCAACAAAGGGCCATTTATTGCTCTGGAACCGTGGAGTGGCTTATCTACCTCTTTGACAGAAACGGACAACTTTATTGATAAAACCCATGTCACTTATGTTGAAAAAGGCGAAGTATCTCGCAAAGCATTTACAATTGAAATTTGTTAATGAATTTGGCAATTAGCTTAATAATATTTACTTTAATATTTTTACTTATATCATGAAATTATGATTTATTGATTTAAAATTTATCAATAAACTTCAGTAATATTGAGGTAATATATCAGCTGTCATATTATGACAATTTCCAAGTTTTCTTCTAAAAGTATTCTATACTTTTTATAGGAGAAAGCTATATGTACCAACGTATAAGGGACTTGAGAGAAGACAATGACTTCACTCAGAAATTTGTAGCTGAAAAACTATCGTTCTCTTCCACAAATTATGCAAAGATTGAGAGAGGTGAGGTAGTTCTTACAGCTGAAATACTTATAAAACTCTCTGCACTCTATAACGTTAGTACGGATTATATTCTTGGACTATCAGACTGTCCTCAAAGAATTAAACAAAAAATAAAATAGTCTCTCCTTGATTTGTTCATTGACAATTGAATAAACCGAGGTGGGACTTTCTTATTTGTCGAGCAATTTAGTGAGATACGCCGTGATAGGAGCGAAAATTATTAGCTATAAAATAGAGTGGTTCTCTATCTGCCATGACCACAAATAAGGACAATGATACTTCTGAACGTTCAGGCTGCCATCGTAAAAGGACAGCGGGTGAGATGCCCATGCACGATTTAACCAATCATACCCACGGAGGAAGTAATTTTTTGACAGGAGTGGAGATATGAAAACAGTAACATATAAAAACTTGATGAATATTGGTTTTCCGGAACATACGGCAAGAAATATCATTAAAGAAGCAAAAAGAATAGCAGTAAAAAAGTTTGAAGAAGCTCGCAAAGTTGGCCATAATGCGGTACAATTAAGTAAATCGCCCTTTGACAATAGAAGACTCGGTATTGCTCCTAAAGATATTGTAGAAGAGTTAATCGGAATTTCACTCTCTGAAGCAAGTTTAGAAAGTGAGAATTAAAGATGACTACAAAAAATCAAAAAAAATACAAAGGTGTTTATTGTGATAAGAATGGTAAAATATTTTATCAAGCTGATCTTGGTGTTGACCCTGTAACAGGTAAACGAGTTCAAAAGAAAGCTAGAAAGAATCAGTATGGTAAGCCATTTAGTACAATGAAAGAAGCGTATGATGAACTGGTCCGAATTAGGTATGAGTTTAATAATAATCTTAGTATTGAAAATTACAATATAACATTTGAAAGTTACATGAATAGCATTTATCTAAGAGCCTATAAGCAAAAGGTTCAAGCTGTAACTTATAAAACTGCTTTGCCACATCACAAGTTATTTATTCAGTATTTTGGCTCCAAAACTTTAAAAGAGATAACAGCTAGAGATTGTGAATCTTTTAGATTACATATCATTGAACATTACTCTGAAAACTACGCGAAGAATTTATGGTCACGATTTAAGGCATGCATGGGTTATGCTGAGAGATTAGGATATATTTCAACTATGCCATGTAAGGCGTTAGATAATCCTAGAGGCAAACACCCTGATACACCATTTTGGACTTATATTGAGTTTCAGAACTTTATTAAATCATTTGATTTGCAAGATTATGAAGAATTACAGAGGTTTACAACTATTTGGTTATATTATATGACAGGTGTTCGTGTGAGTGAAGGTTTATCGTTATGGTGGGAAGATGTCGATTTCGAACACAAATTCTTGAAGGTTCATACAACCTTGGAAAAGGATGAAAATGGAAATTGGTATCGCAAAGACCAAACCAAAACACCAGCAGGAGAGCGCCTAGTTGAATTAGATGATGTGACAATATCAGTATTGGAAAACTGGCGAAAAAATCAAGTTTCCAATCAAGATACAGATTACATCATTTCACGATTTGGTGAACCGTTTTGTAAATCAACAATCTGTCGAGTTATCAAGAGAAAAGCTCAAGAAGTTGGAGTACCGGTGATAACAGGAAAAGGTTTGAGACATAGCCATGCTTCCTATCTTATAAATGTTTTGCAGAAGGACATTTTATATGTAGCAAGACGAATGGGACATGCTGATAAATCTACAACTTTGAATACATATAGCCACTGGTTTAATGCATTAGATAAAACAGTATCAGAAGAAATCACTCAAAATGTGATTAGTGCAGGACTAGATTCCATTTTATGCCAAAATTCCTGCCAAACTCTGAGTAAAGGCTAAAAAGCCTATTATATCGCCAACAGAGTAACTTGTGTTATTGTTACTCTTAAATAATCAGTTCCTGATTATTTAAAGGTGAAAGCCTATTTTTAAAGCCTTTTCGTTAAAGTTAAGGCGATTAAAAAAGGGATAATTCATTTGAATATTCCCTAAAAAACACCCCCACAAATTATTGTGGGGGTGTTTTATTTTTATAAAAAAATTTACTGATAAAAGTTGGAGTACTCATTGAAGAGTCTTTCTTTTTAACTGATTTAATCGTATTTGATAATTTATCTCTATGTTAAATATCATTGGAAAGCTAGAAGCGATTGATTCCGGAACTATTCTTGTGAATGGAATCAATTTAAATAAAATAAAAGAAAAAGATTATTTTAAGAACCACCTTAGCTATTTATTTCAAAATTTTGGTTTGATTGACAATAGAACAATTCAGGAGAATTTGGAATTGGCATTTTTAGGTAAAAAAATAACTAAAAATGAAAAACTCTCCCAGATGCGCATGGCGCTTAAAAGTGTCAATTTGAATATCGATTTAAATAGAAAAATCTTTTCATTATCAGGAGGAGAAACTCAACGTGTAGCGATTGCTAAAACCATACTCAAAGATTCTCCTATTATTTTAGCAGATAAGCCTATGGCATCTGTTGATAAAAAATAGTGATGAAATTATTGAGCTAACCTTAGGGCTGAAAACGGAGAAAAAGATTATTATTATAGCAACGCACTCTCCAGATGTTTACAATAAAGTAGATCATATCATAAGAATCAGAAAAAGGTAATAGGTAATACATGAAATTTCAATTATTAAGTATTTTATTGAATGGTATTGTTTTTATAAATGCCACTTTTATTATGTTGACACAAATAAGGAGTATTAGGCAACCGACTAAATTGTTAGTACAAATAATCTTTGTACTGAGTTTATTGTTACTCATAATAACTGTCTACCAGTATTTAACGATGGAAAAAGATTGATACAAGGTTTAAGATTGTCTGAAATAGATACTGTGTAAATAATAAAGCGACTAAATAATGCGAATAAATCAATCTTAGACAGATATAAGGTCTCAACAAGAAGTAGAAATAAAAGTATGTTAAAATAGTTTAAGGGGTGGCGATTGCTATCACAATGTTTGTTATTCACTAACTAGTCTAATTTACAATTATTTTAGTTCAAAAAAACAAGTAGCTATTAGTTATTTTAAGGAGCTTACATTGAATAAAAGGATATTATTTAACCTAGTGATGACATTGTTTTTTATCCTATTAGCTATTGTTTCTATTTTCCTTAATTTTGATTATTTAATAGGTATTTTAGGATTAGGAATTTTGACAATCATACTCTTGTTTGGAAATTATTATCACAGATGTTCCCATCCAAAGAGTCTTAATAGCATATCCCACCACACAGAAAAAAGAAAAGTTAATATTTCACTATATTTATTTTTTACTTTTCTTATTTGTGAGTTAGCTATAATGGAGCTCATGCTATATTTAAACAATACGATATCACTTAAAAACCAAAAAGTATTAGCTTGTTTACTATGTGCCTCAATATTTTGTATGTTGCTTGCTGGATACCAATTTGAAAGTAATAGATTTCAAAGTTCTAAAAATTTTTCAGAAGTAAGATGCTTCGGTGTCGCCGTGAATCCCAGACACCCAATAGGTCGTATAATCTATATAAGTGTCTTTGTTTTAATAGTTATTCTATTTTGTATTCTATTAATTTGGGGACCGACAGACTGATGGACTTATGATTCACAAAAGGACAGAGATTATTATGGAAGTCTCTAGTTTGTGATGCTTAGTATAAGTGTGTTGGCTAATACAGCTATAGATTTATCTATAGTGCTTGTTTATTGGAATTAACCCAAAGATTATTTATTGATAAAAACCCTCCTAAGTCTTAATGAACTTAGGAGGGTTCTTGCTATTTTATAGCTGGAATATTAGCATAAGCTATCAATTCTATTACATAAGGATAGACTATTGGTATGTCATCATTTCAAATGATTTACAGCATATTGGGCTTCATCATTTGTGAATTTATCGCCCAGCGTAGATGTCAATTGTTTATAGATTTCTTCTTTGGATAAAGAAGAACTACTTTGATAACTTTTAGCAGTCTCAAGAGCATTTTCTTTGAAATCTACTTTGAGATGGTCTATAGCGTATTGGGCTTCTTCTTTTGTAAATTTATCAGAGTGGGTTGCCTTATCTGGAGACTCCGAATAGAGCTGTTCAAAGATAGATTGTTTAGATAAATTCATGGTCTTTGAATAAATTTTGGCAGAAATCAAGGCATTTTTTTTGTAATTAACCTTGAGGTTATTAATCACAAAGTTGATGTCTTCTTGACGATATTTCTTAGAATCCTTTTTTAATTTTTCAATGATACTATCTTTAGACATATGGCCAGACTTAGCATATTCTCTTGCTTTTTTGACAATTGTTTTTTGAGTTTTATTAAATTTAACTTTTGCTTTCTTGGTGGCAGCATAAACGTTGTTATGATTAAAAATAGAAGTTGTTGGTGTATATAAGGCTATTCCTATTAAAAGAGTAGCGCAGATAAATAAGAATATCTTTTTGGTCATGTTTAGCTCCATCAGCTTTTTAGGTGAATCAGGTTTACACCTTGATTGATGCTTTGACATCAAGTCTAGATTAATTATAAGTATTAAGTAGAGAAAGGTCAAGAAATTACTGATGTGGTAGTGTTCTAAATGTACTACTTTACTACTTTTTATAAGTGATTAGAATGTACTTTTTCTTCAAAAAAGAGTATACTAAATTATCGAAAATTTTAATCAAAAAGGAAAGAACATGATTATCGACTTTAAAACCGTTTCAACTAAAGGTTTGGAGACTTCTCCAGTGGCAGAAGCCTTGGCTGGTTTGCGTGCAAATGAAGCTCGCTATTTCTGGAATAAATTCAAAGTAGCCTACGAAACATTTCCAGTATCAGACTATCCAGAATTGATGGCAGATATTAATGACCTTCTAAAAAATGAACGTAACCTTGTTTTTGCTGCAAAGCCTTTAGAGATTTCACAGCTTTTTTTAGAGAATCGTATTTTATGGACACATGTTTTCTATGAGGATGGTTTAGCCATTAATATTTTATATGAATTAGATAATCCTAAAAAGAGAGCTGTAGGTTTAAAATTATCAGATGGAATGGATATTCCTATTGAATTAGCGGACAAGTTTAAGTTCGCTCGTCAAAAGTCAAAACTCGCAGGTATAATACGTGGTTCTTATTTTACCCTAAAAGGAGAAAATGAAACTCTGATGCAGCGTTGGTTGGATAATATGAAGTGAGGTATGGTAATGAAAGCAATTGAAATTTATATGAATATTAATGGTCGTGGGGCCGAAGCTATTACATTTTATGAAGAGATTTTTAATACAAAAGCAGAACACGTCACAACTTTTGCACAGGGCTGGCCAGATTGTCCGCCAGAACTTGAACATTTAATTATGAACGCTCAATTTAATATTGATGGTATTCGAATGCAACTTTCTGACAATAATCCTATTTTTGATTTTCAAATTGGACAAAATATGACAGCAGCTTTAATTGTGGAATCTGTAGAAGAAGCACAAGAGTTATTCAATAAGCTTTCTCGAGATGCAATGAACATTAAAATGCCTCTACAAGCAGTTCCGTGGAGTCCAGCTTATGGAAATGTGACTGACAAATATGGTATGACATGGCAAATCAATACTGAGCTTAGCTAAAATGGGGTTGAGGATTATTTCTCAGCCTTTTTAAATAGCATTGACAGAGTATTCTAGCTAAGCTAAAATAAATTGATTAAGGTGAAAAGGAGAAAAAAGATGTATCAAACTCAGACAAATAAGGAAAAATTTGTTTTATTTTTGAAATTATTTATCCCAGTATTGATTTATCAATTTGCTAATTTTTCAGCTACTTTTATTGATTCGGTTATGACTGGACAGTATAGTCAGCTACATTTGGCAGGTGTGTCAACTGCTAGTAATTTATGGACTCCGTTTTTCGCTTTATTAGTTGGTATGATTTCAGCATTAGTACCAGTAGTTGGTCAACATTTGGGTAGAGGAAATAAAGAACAAATTCGCACAGAATTTCATCAATTTCTATATTTAGGTTTGATACTGTCCTTAATATTATTTTTAATCATGCAATTTATTGCTCAACCTGTCTTGGGGAGTTTGGGGTTAGAAGATGAAGTTCTAGCAGTTGGTCGTGGTTATTTAAATTATATGTTGATTGGAATCATGCCGCTGGTGTTGTTTAGCATTTGCCGTTCATTCTTTGATGCATTGGGGTTAACAAGGTTATCTATGTATCTGATGCTTTTAATTCTACCCTTTAATTCATTTTTTAATTATATGCTTATCTACGGTAAATTTGGTATGCCTAGACTAGGAGGTGCGGGGGCAGGTCTTGGAACTTCTTTAACTTATTGGGCTATTTTTATTGTTATTATTATTGTGATGGCACTTCATCCTCAAATTAAAATATATCATATGTGGACTCTGGAAAGAATAAAAGCTCCTTTGATTATTGAAGATATTCGATTGGGATTACCGATTGGTTTACAAATTTTTGCAGAAGTTGCAATTTTTGCAGTAGTAGGCTTATTCATGGCAAAATTTTCTTCCATCATTATTGCAGCACATCAGGCTGCTATGAATTTTTCATCATTAATGTATGCCTTTCCTTTAAGTATTTCCACTGCTCTAGCTATTACAATATCGTTTGAAGTAGGGGCAGAGCGCTTTCAGGATGCAAACACTTATAGTAGGATAGGACGCTTAACAGCGGTAGGGATTACATCAGGAACCTTACTATTTTTATTTCTATTTCGTGAGAATGTAGCAGCAATGTATAATAGTGACCCTCACTTTGTCGCTATTACAGCTCAATTCCTAACTTATAGTCTCTTTTTCCAGTTTGCAGATGCTTATGCAGCTCCTGTACAGGGGATTTTACGAGGCTATAAGGATACAACAAAACCGTTTATGATCGGTGCGGGCTCTTATTGGTTATGTGCTTTGCCATTAGCGGTTATCTTAGAAAAAAATAGCCAGTTAGGTCCGTTTGCCTATTGGATTGGTTTAATCACAGGTATTTTTGTTTGTGGTCTATTTCTAAACCAACGTCTGCAAAAGATTAAGAAGTTGTATTATTAAAGTTTGACAAGATTTATACCAAAAAAGGCTTAGTTCTTTACTAAGTCTTTTTTATCATTTACATTGACTTGCCATTAAATGTGAAGCGTATATTAGGAAATTCTTCTTTGCCGTCTTTATCACTCATGAAAGCTTTCGCATCTTTTTTGATTTGGAGAAGATTTATCCCTTGATCTTTAGCACCGAAGATACATCCACAGTAACATTGGCGGTAGATATCATAATCTTTACACATCTCAACGGAACGTTGGTAACCTTTATTTTTTTTAAGGTCGCTAGGAAGATACTGAGTATCATAAATTTTTTGGACATCAATACCAATAGTATTGATTGTTTGAGAGTTTTTGTGAGGACTAATAGTTAGGGCACTGCCAAAGTAATCAAAACCTAGTTCAACGGCTTTTTCCGCTGTCTTATCAAGACGGAAATCATAGCAAACTTTACAACGATCCCTACCTTCAGGTTCTTCTTCTAACCCATGAACAATTTTGAAAAATTCATTTGGTTCATATGGTGCTGATAAGAATTGTACAGAATATCCAGTATTTTTGTTGAAATCATGAACAAATTTTTGAGTAACATATTCGCGGCGATAATATTCATCTTTAGGATGGATATTTGAATTAGCAAAATAGATGGTAACATCTGCCCATTGTGATAAGTATTCAAGGGTATATGTACTACAAGGAGCACAGCAGACATGCATCAGAATTTTAGGACGGATATCACTAGCTTGCCACTGCTTAACCATTTGTTGCATGACCCAATCGTAATTGATTTTTTGGTTAGGTTTCATTTTTTCAAGAATATTCTCAACGTCTATCATAAAAACTCCTCAATAATTCACTTGTTTAAAGTGTAACATAAAATAATTGCTTAGACTAGGAGTATTGAGGTTTTATTCAAGTATTGGAAGATACAATAGATGTTGGGGGAATAGTATTTATTTCGTAAAGATTACAGTACATTTTGTTATAATAGTTCTATGAATGAACTGATTAAACATAAGCTAGAATTGTTACCAGACAGTCCTGGTTGTTACCTTCATAAAGATAAGAATGGGACAATTATTTATGTAGGTAAGGCTAAAAATCTTAAGAATCGTGTGAGAAGTTATTTTCATGGGAGTCATAATACTAAGACAGAACTTTTGGTCTCTGAGATTGAAGACTTTGAATACATTGTGACAACATCTAATACCGAAGCTCTATTATTGGAAATTAATTTAATCCAAGAAAATATGCCGAAGTATAATATTCGATTGAAAGATGATAAGTCTTACCCATATATCAAAATAACAAATGAACGTTATCCTCGTCTTATGATTACACGTCAAGTAAAAAAATCAGATGGCACTTATTTTGGACCTTATCCGGATTCTGGGGCAGCAACTGAGATTAAGCGGTTACTAGATAGGCTCTTTCCTTTTAAGAAATGTACTAATCCAGCAAATAAAGTATGCTTTTATTATCATTTAGGGCAATGCAATGCACATACAGTTTGTCAAACTAATAAAGCTTATTGGGATAGTCTGAGAGAAGATGTAAAACAGTTTCTTAATGGTAAAGATAATAAAATTGTTAACGGATTAACTGAAAAAATGAAGAGCGCTGCTATGACTATGGAATTTGAGCGTGCGGCTGAATATCGAGATTTGATCGAAGCAATTAGTTTGTTGCGTACTAAGCAGCGTGTTATTCATCAAGATATGAAGGATAGAGATGTTTTTGGTTATTTCGTTGATAAGGGTTGGATGTGTGTACAGGTCTTTTTTGTTCGAAATGGAAAATTGATTCAGCGTGACGTGAATATGTTTCCTTATTATAATGAACCAGAGGAAGATTTTCTAACTTACATAGGGCAATTTTATCAAGATACAAAACATTTTCTACCCAAAGAAGTCTTTATTCCACAGGATATTGATGCTAAGTCGGTTGAAACAATTGTAGGCTGTAAGATTGTTAAACCACAACGTGGTGAAAAGAAACAGTTAGTAAATCTGGCAATAAAAAATGCTCGTGTCAGTTTACAACAGAAGTTTGACTTACTGGAAAAAGATATTCGTAAAACTCATGGGGCAATTGAAAATTTAGGTAATCTTCTTAATATCCCTAAACCAGTACGCATAGAAGCATTTGATAATTCCAATATTCAAGGGACAAGTCCAGTAGCTGCTATGGTGGTATTTGTGAATGGAAAGCCAAGTAAAAAAGACTATCGAAAGTTTAAAATTAAGACTGTTATCGGACCAGATGATTATGCTAGTATGAGAGAAGTCATTCATCGGCGTTATAGTAGGGTTTTAAAAGATGGCTTGACACCTCCGGACTTGATTGTAATTGATGGTGGTCAGGGGCAAGTAAATATAGCGCGTGATGTTATTGAGAACCAATTAGGTTTAGCCATACCTATTGCAGGTTTGCAAAAGAATGATAAACACCAAACACATGAATTACTTTTTGGAGATCCTTTAGAAGTAGTAGAACTACCGCGTAATTCAGAAGAATTTTTCTTACTTCACCGTATTCAAGATGAGGTACATCGTTTTGCTATTACTTTTCATCGTCAATTACGCTCCAAAAATTCCTTTTCTTCAAAATTAGATGGTATCACTGGGTTGGGACCAAAACGTAAACAATTGCTAATGAAACATTTTAAAAGCTTACCTAGTATCCAAAAAGCTGATATTGAGGACATTATTATGTGTGGTATTCCTAGGAATGTAGCAGAAAGTCTCCGAGATTCTCTTAATGATCCTCCTAAATAAAAAACTTAGTAGATACTGTTCTACTAAGCTTTTTATTTAATTTAACCCTCGCTATCAATAAGTTGGAGAGCTCTTTGATAATAATTAGGGCTATTTTTGATATCTTTATTAATGACCTTGAAAAGATTGAGTTCATCTGTGATGATTCCATTAACTGGGCTTTGTAAATAACGTATCATAAGGTTATCACGGTTAATAGTCCAAACATAGAGCTGTTTATTATATTCTTGGGCGAGATATGCAATCCAATCATTGTATGAAAATTCCTCAATCCCATAAAAGTCAACGTTATGATTTTGAAGCGTTCCCCAATGTAGTGGGATTAGGTAACCTGTATCAAGTTGTGGCAATTTTTTCTCAACCTTTTCAATGAGTGTCAAGTTGAGAGACATTACTTTATGCTTGGTTGATAGACGAAGCTCTTTAAATTCTTTGATAAATTCATCCGCATAGATATCGAGGTTTTGATTATACGGTTTCAATTCAATCATGATTTTTTGATCTAGTGACTGAGCGGTCTTCATAAATTCTGCAAATGATGGAATGTAACTAGCAAAACGCTCTTGGTGAATTGGGATTTTTGTAACTTGATCTAAAGTTAGTTTAGAAACATCTTTGTTCATACCAGAGAGTCGTTTGAGATTATCATCATGAATGACTACTAATTTATGATCTTTTGTCATGATAACATCCATCTCTGAGTAATCTGCTTTTGCTTTATGGGCTGCTTTTAATGCTTCAATAGAATTTTCAACGCCATGTGATGTATCACCACGATGGGCTATTAATTCTTTTTTAATTGAAATGTTATCTTGTAAGAGAGCCAGAGCTATAGCATTTTTTAAGGCAGTGGTACCAATAGCTAGAGCTAGGATAACACAAGCAATGTGTTTAAATTTTTGCTTATGTTGGACGCCTTTCCAAGCTCTCCATTGTTGAACAATACTTTTATTTTGTTTAATATCTGCTAATAGGTGACTTATGATTAAACATTTAATAAGAAGTGTTACGGCAAAAAGTATTGATTTTAAAAGGTTATAGAAAGTGGCTTGAAGAGGAAAATTGTTTCCAGAATGATCAATGAATGAAAATGTACCAGCAACAACAGCTAGTGCAACTGTTCCAATTACAGATATAAATAAACTGGTTAAAATAATTTTACTTAGAAGACGCCACTGACGCTTTCCGTGGCTAAGTTTCCAACTCTCTAAAAGTGCTTCTTTAGCATTGTAGTCAGTTAAAATGGTCAGCGGGAGAAAATAGATTAATCGAAGGTTTAAGTAACAAATAAGCAGTAAAAGGGTAGAGTAACCTATCTTTCCAAAGACTGTCTTTGTTAACTCGCCAGAAATAAAGTCAGGAATTTTAAGATGCTCTAGTATACTTGACCTTAGACCAAGGTTAGCTAGAGGAATTGTCAAAAGTAAGTAGATTGATACCCAAATTAGCTGTGGTCCTAAAAGTGATTTTATTTTTTTAGGAAAGATTGTTAGCCATTTTTTGATACTGAGAGAAAATTCAGTTTTCAGTATGGCAATAGTATAGATAGCGAACTCAGTATAGATGAACCCAATTAGGATTACGATATAAAGTATAAAGAGTAATAAAGCTAAGGGATGATTAAAAAGCAAAGTCCAATTGTCTTTAGTCACCGCGGGAGTATTTGACAATATCAATATCCGACGAAAGATAAAACTCAGAATTCCTTTTACTAAATAAGCAACTAAAGTTTGGATTAAGATACCAGTTCCAATGTAAACCCAAAATTGATTTTTTAAAGAGGTTAAGGTTAGAAAAAAATCTTCTTTTAATGCTCGTAGCATGAATAGCTCCTTTTTTATAGTCATTAGATATTGTACCACAAGTTTGTTTGTTTTTTATGGTAGTTTTCAAACCGGTTTCACTTTTTTATCAATTTTGCCTTCAAAAGCTGAAACGCATTTTAAAAAGTGATAGAATAGTAGGGAAAATCAAATAGAATAGGAGGTTTTTATGAAATTTCTAGAATTAAATAAGAAGCGTCATGCTGTGAAACATTTTAATGATAAACCAGTCGACTTTAAAGATGTTAGAACTGCTATTGAAATTGCGACATTAGCGCCATCTGCTAATAATATTCAGCCTTGGAAATTTGTCGTTGTCCAAGAAAAAAAATCTGCTCTAGCAGAAGGTTTACCGGAAAGTAATTGTAACCAAATTAATCAAGCGCAGTATGTTATTGCTTTATTTACAGATACAGATTTAGGACAGAGATCACGGAAAATAGCTCGTATTGGTCGTAGATCTCTTCCTGATGATTTAATTGGTTATTACATGGAAACTCTACCACCACGCTATGCTTTATATAGTGAAAAACAAACTGGAGAGTATCTCTCTTTAAATGCAGGTATCGTTGCTATGAATTTAGTACTTGCCTTGACAGATCAAGGTATTAGTTCTAATATGATTTTAGGGTTCGATAAAGCGATTACCAATGATGTCTTAGAGATAGATAAACGTTTTAGACCAGAAATATTAATTACTGTTGGTTATAGTGATGAAAAGGTTGAACCTAGTTATCGTTTGCCAGTTGATCATATTATTGAAAAACGTTAATTTTTAAGCACAAACTACATAATATTTTATAGAAGGAGTTGCCGTAATGACAATTGATTTTAGAGCAGAAGTAGACAAACGCAAAGACGCTTTGATGGACGATTTAATAAATCTTCTTCGCATTAATTCGGAGCGTGATGATTCACAAGCTGATGCAGAGCATCCATTTGGTCCTGGACCTGTAAAAGCCTTGGAATTTTTCCTTGATATGGCTGAGCGAGATGGCTACGAAACAAAAAACGTAGATAATTATGCGGGACACTTTACATTTGGTCAAGGCGAAGAAGAACTAGGTATTTTTGGGCATTTAGATGTTGTTCCTGCAGGCAGCGGTTGGGATACAGACCCTTATGAACCAGTTATCAAGGATAACCGTTTATATGCTCGAGGCTCATCAGACGATAAGGGACCAACAATGGCATGTTATTATGCTCTAAAAATTATTAAAGAGCTTGGGCTACCAACATCTAAGAAAGTTCGTTTTGTTGTAGGAACTGATGAAGAATCTGGATGGGGAGATATGGATTACTACTTCGAACATGTTGGTCTTCCAAAACCTGATTTTGGTTTCTCTCCAGATGCAGAATTTCCAATTATAAATGGTGAAAAAGGTAATATCACTGAATATTTACATTTTTCAGGAGAAAATAAGGGAGCTGTTAGACTGCATAGCTTTTCTGGCGGACTTCGCGAAAACATGGTTCCAGAATCAGCCACAGCACGTTTCACAAGTCATTTAGATCAGACAACACTTGGAGCTAGTCTAGCTGATTTTGCAAGTAAACATAATTTGAAAGCAGAATTATCTGTAGAAGATGGGCAATATATAGCTACAGTTTATGGTAAATCTGCTCATGGTTCAACACCGCAAGAAGGTGTTAATGGGGCGACTTATTTAGCTCTTTATCTAAGTCAATTTGATTTTGAAGGTCCTGCTCGTGCTTTCTTAGATGTTACAGCCAACATTATTCACGAAGACTTCTCAGGTGAAAAACTTGGAGTAGCTTATGAAGATGACTGTATGGGACCATTGAGCATGAATGCAGGTGTCTTCCAGTTTGATGAAACTAATGATGATAATACTATCGCTCTTAATTTCCGTTACCCACAAGGGACAGATGCTAAAACTATCCAAACTAAGCTTGAGAAACTTAACGGAGTTGAAAAAGTGACTCTTTCTGACCATGAACACACACCACACTATGTACCTATGGACGATGAATTAGTATCAACCTTGCTAGCTGTCTATGAAAAGCAAACTGGTCTTAAAGGACATGAACAGGTTATTGGTGGTGGGACATTTGGTCGCTTACTTGAACGGGGTGTTGCATACGGTGCCATGTTCCCAGGAGATGAAAACACTATGCATCAAGCTAATGAGTACATGCCTTTAGAAAATATTTTCCGTTCGGCTGCTATCTATGCAGAAGCTATCTATGAATTAATCAAATAAAATAATCCTTAAACTAAATATGTGATCAATGATAAAGGGTGGTGAAGACATGAAAGTGTCTTTGCCTCTTTTCATAAGGTTAGATTTGGAGACTTTATGACTGACTTGGAAAAAATTATTAAAGCAATAAAAAGTGATTCACAGAATCAAAATTATACAGAAAATGGTATTGATCCTTTGTTTGCTGCTCCTAAAACAGCTAGGATCAATATTGTTGGCCAAGCACCTGGTTTAAAAACTCAAGAAGCAAGACTCTATTGGAAAGATAAATCTGGAGATCGTCTACGCCAGTGGCTTGGAGTTGATGAAGAGACATTTTACCATTCTGGAAAATTTGCTGTTTTACCTTTAGATTTTTATTACCCAGGCAAAGGAAAATCAGGAGATTTACCCCCTAGAAAAGGTTTTGCGGAGAAATGGCACCCTCTTATTTTAAAAGAAATGCCTAATGTTCAATTGACCTTGCTAGTTGGTCAGTATGCTCAGAAATATTATCTTGGAAGCTCCGCACATAAAAATCTAACAGAAACAGTGAAAGCTTACAAAGACTATCTACCCGATTATTTACCCCTGGTTCACCCATCACCGCGAAATCAAATTTGGCTAAAGAAGAATCCATGGTTTGAAAAAGATCTAATCGTTGATTTACAAAAGATAGTAGCAGATATTTTAAAAGATTAAGGATAGGAGTTGGTATGAGAGATAATCATCTACACACGCATTTTTCCTATGATTGTCAAACGGCATTTGAGGACTATATTAATGGTTTTACAGGTGAATTTATCACAACAGAACATTTTGATTTATCAAATCCTTACACCGGTCAAGACGATGTTCCTGATTATAGTGCTTATTGTCAAAAAATAGATTATCTTAATCAGAAATATGGAAATCGATTTAAAAAAGGAATTGAAATCGGTTATTTTAAAGATAGGGAATCAGATATTTTAGATTATTTAAAAAATAAAGAATTTGATTTAAAACTATTGTCAATCCATCATAATGGTAGGTATGATTATCTGCAAGAAGAAGCTCTGAAAGTACCAACAAAGGAGCTTTTAGCAGATTACTTTAATCGTATGGAATTTGCCATAGGCCGTGTGGAAGCGCACGTTTTAGCTCACTTTGATTATGGTTTTCGTAAGTTAAACTTAGATGTAGAAGATTTAAAACCGTTTGAAACACAATTGAAGCGCATTTTCAGAAAGATGTTATCTAAGGGGTTAGCTTTTGAACTAAATACCAAATCCCTTTATCTATATGGGAATGAAAATCTTTATCGTTATGCTTTAGAGATACTAAAACAGCTTGGTTGTAAACAATACTCTATAGGCTCTGACGGTCATATTCCTGAACATTTTTGTTATGAATTTGATAGGCTTCAAGGCCTGTTAAAGGACTATCAAATTGATGAAAATCATTTGATATGAGGAAATTTTTGATAAAAAAGCTAGGCAATATTGCTTAGCTTTTTTGTAATGTTATTGATAGTTTTAGTGAAAATTTCAAAAAAATAAAGAAATCATTTACTTGTTGCAAGCGCTTGCGTAAATTGTTATGATTTTATTGGTAACAATTCATTAAAAAAGGAGAATGATATGAAAAGAAAAGACTTATTTGGTGATAAACAAACTCAATACACGATTAGAAAGTTAAGTGTTGGAGTAGCTTCAGTTGCAACAGGGGTATGTATTTTTCTTCATAGTCCACAGGTATTTGCTGAAGAAGTAAGTGTTTCTCCTGCAACTACAGCGATTGCAGAGTCGAATATTAATCAGGTTGACAACCAACAATCTACTAATTTAAAAGATGACATAAACTCAAACTCTGAGACGGTTGTGACACCCTCAGATATGCCGGATACCAAGCAATTAGTATCAGATGAAACTGACACTCAAAAGGGAGTGACAGAGCCGGATAAGGCGACAAGCCTGCTTGAAGAAAATAAAGGTCCTGTTTCAGATAAAAATACCTTAGATTTAAAAGTAGCACCATCTACATTGCAAAATACTCCCGACAAAACTTCTCAAGCTATAGGTGCTCCAAGTCCGACCTTGAAAGTTGCTAATCAAGCTCCACAGATTGAAAATGGTTACTTTAGACTACATCTTAAAGAATTGCCTCAAGGTCATCCTGTAGAAAGCACTGGACTTTGGATATGGGGAGATGTTGATCAACCGTCTAGTAATTGGCCAAATGGTGCTATCCCTATGACTAATGCTAAGAAAGATGATTACGGTTATTATGTTGATTTTAAATTATCTGAAAAACAACGAAAACAAATATCTTTTTTAATTAATAACAAAGCAGGAACAAATTTAAGCGGCGATCATCATATTCCATTATTACGACCTGAGATGAACCAAGTTTGGATTGATGAAAAGTACGGTATACATACTTATCAACCCCTCAAAGAAGGGTATGTCCGTATTAACTATTTGAGTTCCTCTGGTAACTATGACCACTTATCAGCATGGCTCTTTAAAGATGTTGCAAACCCCTCAACAACTTGGCCAGATGGTAGTAATTTTGTGAATCAAGGACTATATGGAAGGTATATTGATGTACCACTAAAAACTAACGCCAAAGAGATTGGTTTTCTAATCTTAGATGAAAGTAAGACAGGAGATGCAGTGAAAGTTCAACCCAACGACTATGTTTTTAGAGATTTAGCTAACCATAACCAAATTTTTGTAAAAGATAAGGATCCAAAGGTTTATAATAATCCTTATTACATTGATCAAGTGCAGCTAAAGGATGCCCAACAAATTGATTTAACAAGTATTCAAGCAAGTTTTACAACTCTAGATGGGGTAGATAAAACTGAAATTTTAAAAGAATTGAAAGTGACAGATAAAAATCAAAATGCTATACAAATTTCTGATATCACTCTCGATACTAGTAAATCTCTTTTAATAATCAAAGGCGACTTTAATCCTAAACAAGGTCATTTCAATATATCTTATAATGGTAACAATGTCACGACAAGGCAATCTTGGGAATTTAAAGACCAACTTTATGCTTATAGTGGAAATTTAGGTGCAGTTCTCAATCAAGATGGTTCAAAAGTTGAAGCCAGCCTCTGGTCACCGAGTGCTGATAGTGTCACTATGATTATTTATGACAAAGATAATCAAAACAGGGTTGTAGCGACTACCCCCCTTGTGAAAAATAATAAAGGTGTTTGGCAGACGATACTTGATACTAAATTAGGTATTAAAAACTATACTGGTTACTATTATCTTTACGAAATAAAAAGAGGTAAGGATAAGGTTAAGATTTTAGATCCTTATGCAAAGTCATTAGCAGAGTGGGATAGTAATACTGTTAATGACGATATTAAAACAGCTAAAGCAGCTTTTGTAAATCCAAGTCAACTTGGACCTCAAAATTTAAGTTTTGCTAAAATTGCTAATTTTAAAGGAAGACAAGATGCTGTTATATACGAAGCACATGTAAGAGACTTCACTTCTGATCGATCTTTGGACGGAAAATTAAAAAATCAATTTGGTACCTTTGCAGCCTTTTCAGAGAAACTAGATTATTTACAGAAATTAGGAGTTACACACATTCAGCTTTTACCGGTATTGAGTTATTTTTATGTTAATGAAATGGATAAGTCACGCTCAACAGCTTACACTTCCTCAGACAATAATTACAATTGGGGCTATGACCCACAGAGCTATTTTGCTCTTTCTGGAATGTATTCAGAGAAACCAAAAGATCCATCAGCACGTATTGCCGAATTAAAACAATTAATACATGATATTCATAAACGTGGCATGGGGGTTATACTTGATGTCGTCTATAATCACACTGCAAAAACTTATCTCTTTGAGGATATAGAACCTAATTATTACCACTTTATGAATGAAGATGGTTCACCAAGAGAAAGTTTTGGAGGGGGACGTTTAGGAACCACCCATGCAATGAGTCGTCGTGTTTTGGTTGATTCCATTAAATATCTTACAAGTGAATTTAAAGTTGATGGTTTCCGTTTTGATATGATGGGAGATCATGATGCGGCTGCGATTGAATTAGCTTATAAAGAAGCTAAAGCTATTAATCCTAATATGATTATGATTGGTGAGGGCTGGAGAACATTCCAAGGTGATCAAGGTAAGCCGGTTAAACCAGCTGACCAAGATTGGATGAAGTCAACCGATACAGTTGGCGTCTTTTCAGATGACATTCGTAATAGCTTGAAATCTGGTTTTCCAAATGAAGGTACTCCAGCTTTCATCACAGGTGGCCCACAATCTTTACAAGGTATTTTTAAAAATATCAAAGCACAACCTGGGAATTTTGAAGCAGATTCGCCAGGAGATGTGGTGCAGTATATTGCTGCACATGATAACCTTACCTTGCATGATGTGATTGCAAAATCAATTAATAAAGACCCTAAGGTAGCTGAAGAAGAGATTCATAGACGTCTGCGTTTAGGAAATGTAATGATTTTAACATCTCAAGGGACAGCATTCATTCATTCTGGTCAAGAGTATGGTCGTACGAAGCGTTTACTTAACCCTGATTACATGACAAAAGTTTCAGATGACAAATTGCCTAATAAAGCAACACTTATTGAAGCTGTTAAAGAATACCCATATTTTATTCATGATTCATATGATTCTTCAGATGCCATTAATCATTTTGATTGGGCGGCAGCCACAGATAATAACAAACACCCAATTTCAACGAAAACACAGGCCTATACAGCAGGTTTAATCACATTAAGGCGTTCAACAGATGCTTTCCGGAAATTGAGCAAAGCAGAAATTGATCGTGAGGTTAGCTTGATTACAGAGGTAGGTCAAGGTGATATTAAAGAAAAAGATTTGGTTATTGCTTACCAAACAATAGATTCTAAAGGTGATATTTACGCAGTATTTGTTAATGCTGATAGTAAAGCTAGAAACGTTTTACTAGGTGAAAAATATAAACACCTTTTAAAAGGGCAAGTAATTGTTGATGCTGATCAGGCGGGGATTAAACCAATCTCAACTCCTAGAGGTGTTCATTTTGAAAAAGATAGTTTGCTGATTGATCCATTAACAGCAATTGTGATTAAAGTTGGCAAAGTTGCCCCTAGTCCTAAGGAGGAATTGCAAGCAGATTATCCCAAAACACAATCTTTCAAGGAATCTAAAACAGTAGAAAAAGTAAATAGAATAGCTAATAAGACCTCAATAACTCCTGTAGTTTCTAAGAAAGCCGATTCATATCTGACAAATGAAGCTAATTTGCCAAAAACTGGAGATAAGTCATCAAAAATACTAAGTGTAGTAGGAATAAGCATTCTAGCAAGTCTACTTGCTCTAGTAGGTCTCTCTTTAAAGAGGAATCGTCACTTAAAATAAAAGCAAACTTTAGAAGAGCTTAAAAAAGAAGTTAGTCAATGGACTAGCTTCTTTTCATTAAGTTAATAAAATCACTTATCAGCAAAATCTAATTGTGTTATAATAGATGTAAACGTTTTTTTATGAGGTATATGATGAAAAATTGGGAAAAACCACCATTAGTGATGGCGGGATTAGTATTGGGGTTATTAGCTTTGGGGAACCTTCTAGAGGAATATGGCACCTATTTTCGCTATTGTTTAGGGCTAGTAGCACTTGTTTTTTGGATTTTTTTAATCAAAGGAATATTAAAAAATAAAAAAGAAAGCAGGAGGGAGTTAAGCAATCCTTTGATTGCTTCTGTCTTTACTACTTTTTTTATGGCAGGTATGATTTTATCGACCTATATCTTATTATTTAGAAGTTTAGGAATATGGGTAGCAGTTCTGTCAAAAGGTGTATGGTGGTTGTCATTTATTGCGTTAATCATTCATATGGCTATTTTTTCATGGAAATATTTGAGACACTTTTCGATGGCTAATCTTTTTCCTTCTTGGTCTGTCCTCTATGTTGGTATAGGGGTAGCTAGCCTGACAGCACCAATTAGTGGACAATTCACTATTGGGAAAATAGTCTTTTGGTATGGTTTTATTGCAACTTTAGTATTATTACCATTTCTATTCATTAAAGCATATAAAATCGGGCTACCTTCGGCAGTTAAGCCTAATATAACTACTATTTGCGCTCCAATGTCGCTAATCACAGCGGGATATGTCAATAGTTTTGTGTCACCAAATAGAGGTTTATTACTGCTATTAATCGTAATGGCACAATTTCTTTATTTTTTCATTCTTTTTCAGGTGCCTAAATTACTGATTGGTGATTTTACACCAGGTTTCTCAGCCTTTACTTTCCCCCTTGTTATCTCAGCTACCTCACTTAAATTAAGTATTCAGCATCTATCATTACCAGTTGATATACAGGGGCTAGTCCACTTTGAAATTGGGACAACAACTCTTATTGTTATGATAGTAATGGTACGTTATATTTTCTTTTTAAGGCGAACAATTTAATATAAAATAACTCCCTTACTAGCTAGTAAGGGAGTTATTGTTTAATGAGAGACACGTTTACGTGCAGCTTTTTTACGATTTTCTTCGATAAAAGCTATTTTTTCTTCCTCAGGTTCAATAATTGTTTTTTTGATAGCAAATGCAGCACCTGCAAGAGTAGCAGCTGTTGCAACGACTCCTGTTGCTATTCCTTTAGCAAATGCGAATTTTTTAACCATAATAATTCTCCAATCTATGATGAAGACTCTGCTTCTATCTATGATATAATTATGGTAACGAAATACTAGTTAAATTTCAAGTAAAAACCTTTATAGAATTGAGAAGTATCATGAGAAAAATCAAGCTTATAGCAGTTGTTGGTCCTACTGCGGTTGGGAAGACAGCATTAGGAATTGAATTAGCTAAAACTTTCAATGGCGAAATCATTAGTGGTGATAGTCAGCAAGTTTATCAGAAGTTAGATATCGGAACGGCTAAAGCTAGTAAAGAAGAGCAAGAACAAGCTTATCATCACTTGATTGATGTTCGTGAAGTAAATGAGAACTATTCGGTTTATGATTTTGTCAAAGAGGCAAAAGTAGCTATTGATACGATTATTTCTAAGGGGAAAATTCCTATTATTGTTGGAGGTACTGGCCTATATTTACAGAGTTTGTTTGAGGGCTATCATTTAGGAGGCGAAGTCAATCAAGAAACTCTTATGGCCTATCGTGAAAAATTAGAGTCTCTAAGTGATGAAGATTTATTTGAAAAGTTGACAGAACAATCCATTGTTATACCGCAAGTTAATCGTCGACGTGCCATTCGTGCATTAGAATTGGCGAAGTTTGGGAATGATTTGCAAAATAGTGAAAGTCCGTATGATGTTTTATTAATTGGATTGAATGATGATCGTCAGGTGCTTTATGATCGTATCAATAGACGAGTTGATTTGATGATAGACAATGGTCTCTTAGATGAAGCTAAATGGCTATACGATAACTACCCGAGTGTTCAAGCAAGTAGAGGAATTGGCTATAAAGAATTATTTCCTTATTTTTCAAAGCAAATACCATTAGAAGAAGCTGTTGATAAACTAAAACAAAATACCAGACGTTTTGCAAAACGCCAATTAACATGGTTTAGAAACCGTATGAATGTCGAATTTATTATGGTTGGTGAGGAAAATTATCAACAAAAAATCAAGCGAAAAGTCAGTGATTTTTTATCATCAAAGTAAATAAAGCCGTTTCTCGCATTTAAAGGGCATTATGTTATAATAAAGATTACGTATTTAGAACAAGAAAAAAATATTGAAAGGAGATTATAGGTGATAGAAACTAAAGAAGAGCAAGAACGTGTTATTTTAGTTGGGGTAGAACTTCAAGATACTGAGAATTTTGAAATGTCCATGGAAGAACTTGCTAGCTTAGCTAAGACAGCAGGAGCAAATGTTGTTAATCATTATTATCAAAAAAGAGATAAATATGATAGTAAATCATTTATCGGATCTGGTAAATTAGAGGAGATAAAAGCTATTGTAGAAGCAGATGAGATTGATACCGTTGTGGTTAATAATCGTTTGACTCCGAGACAAAACTCTAATTTGGAAGCTGAACTTGGTGTTAAAGTTATTGACCGTATGCAACTTATTTTAGATATCTTTGCTATGCGTGCTAGAAGTCATGAAGGGAAATTACAGGTTCATCTAGCGCAATTGAAATATATGTTACCACGCTTAGTTGGACAAGGTATTATGCTTAGTCGTCAAGCAGGGGGAATCGGAAGCCGAGGTCCAGGAGAATCTCAGTTAGAGTTGAATCGTCGTTCCATTCGTCATCAAATTTCTGATATCGAAAGACAATTGAAGATTGTAGAAAAAAATCGCGAGACGGTTCGAGAAAGACGTGTTGATTCGACAACCTTCAAAATTGGATTAATTGGATATACAAATGCTGGCAAGTCAACTATTATGAATGTTTTGACCGATGATAAGCAATATGAAGCCAATGAATTATTTGCAACGTTAGACGCTACAACCAAGCAGATCTATTTACAAAATCAATTTCAAGTCACTTTAACAGATACTGTTGGTTTTATTCAAGATTTACCTACAGAGTTAGTTGCGGCTTTCAAGTCTACCTTAGAAGAAAGTCGACATGTCGATTTATTACTTCATGTTATTGATGCTAGTGACCCTAATCATGAAGAACACGAAAAAGTTGTTATGGAGATTCTTAAAGACTTAGATATGATAGATATTCCTCGTTTAGCGATATACAACAAGATGGATGTCACTGAGCAGCTGAATGCAACAACTTTTCCTAATGTGAGAATTGCAGCCAAAAAACAAGGGAGTAGGGATTTATTACGCCGTCTTATTGTGGATGAAATACGACATATCTTTGACGAATTTTCGATTAGAGTGCATCAAAATCAAGCATATAAGCTCTATGATCTCAATAAAATAGCATTGCTTGACACCTACACCTTTGAAGAAGAATACGAGAATATTACAGGCTATATTTCTCCTAAACAAAAATGGAAGCTGGAAGAATTTTATGATTGATTATATTGATTTGGCTTTGACTTATGGTGGTTTTACGAGCTTAGATAAAGTTTATCTAGAGAAAAAACTAGATGACCTCTCTAAGCAACAACGACTTGATTTTATCACCCCACCTCCTAGTGTGATTAATGCTTATTTTGCTGAAATATATCAAAAGCAAGGGCCAGAAGCGGCAACTGATTACTATTTTGAACTTTCCAAAGCCTTGGGCTTGTTTCCAAAACATTTATCGTTTGATGAAGAAAAACCTTTTATTCGTTTGAATTTATCAGGAAAATCATTTGGTTTTGCTTACCTAAATGATCAAGAAGAAGCGAGTGTTTTTTCTGAAGTTAAAGAAGTCATTACACCGCAGTTACTCTTAGAAATTGCACAGATTTTTCCTCAATATAAAGTCTATCAAGATCGGTCTGGTATCAGAATGGCAAAAATAGATTTTGACGAAACAGAATCTCAAAATATTACACCAGAAACAAGTTTACTAGGGAATGTCTTACAACTTAAAAAAGATATTATTAAAATAACTAGTTTCAATCAAGAAGAGCTATTAGAGTTGGTTAAAACAAAGTCAGGTAAATACTATTATTCTAGTCAAGGACGTGAGTCAGTTATTTATATTGATACTAAATCTACTCATTAAATTTATTAAGTTATGGAAGGATTATAAAAAAGTCAACAAGTATGGAAATTCAATTTTTAGGAACTGGAGCTGGTCAACCAGCGAAAGCTCGTAATGTTTCAAGTTTAGTCTTGAAATTATTAGATGAAATTAACGAGGTTTGGATGTTTGATTGTGGAGAGGGTACACAACGTCAAATTTTAGAAACCACGATTAAACCTCGTAAAGTCAAAAAAATTTTTATCACGCACATGCACGGAGACCATGTTTTTGGTCTTCCAGGTTTTTTATCCAGTCGGGCTTTTCAAGCCAATGAAGAACAGACAGATTTAGATATTTATGGACCGGTTGGTATAAAAAGTTTTGTTATGACTGGCTTAAGGACATCAGGTTCACGTTTACCTTATCGAATCCATTTTCACGAGTTTGATGAATCATCACTCGGAAAAATTATGGAAACAGATAAATTTACCGTTTATGCAGAAAAGCTAGATCATACTATCTTTTGTATGGGATATCGTGTTGTACAAAAAGACCTTGAGGGCACTTTAGATGCTGAAGCATTGAAACTAGCAGGTGTTCCATTTGGTCCTCTTTTTGGGAAAGTCAAAAATGGTGAGAATGTTACCTTAGAAGATGGTAGAGAAATTATTGCTAAAGATTATATTTCTGAACCGAAAAAGGGTAAAGTAATCACTATTTTGGGAGATACTAGAAAAACAGATGCAAGTATTAGGTTAGCTTTGGGCGCTGATGTTTTAGTTCACGAATCCACTTATGGTAAGGGTGATGAGCGAATTGCTAAATCGCATGGGCATTCAACCAATATGCAAGCAGCTGATATCGCTAAACAAGCAAATGCTAAACGATTATTATTAAATCATGTTAGTGCTCGTTTTATGGGGCGAGATTGTTGGCAAATGGAAGAAGATGCAAAGACGATTTTTTCAAATACCCATCTTGTTAGAGATTTGGAAGAAGTAGGTATATAAAATGGCAAGAACGATACTGATTACAGGTGCTTCTGGTGGTTTAGCACAGGCAATTATTAACCAATTACCTCAAGACGACCATTTAATTGTCACAGGGAGATCAAGAGAAAAACTTGAAAAGCTTTATGGAAAGAGACCAAATACCTTATGTTTATCACTAGACATAATTAATGACACTGCTGTAACGAATACGATTGAAAAAATTTATGGTGAATTTGGTCAAATTGATATTTTAATTAATAATGCTGGATTTGGTTCTTTTAAAGAATTTTGGGATTATAGTGATGAAGAAGTCAAAGACATGTTTGCTGTGAATACATTTGCAACGATGTCTATAGCTCGTCAGATAGGACATAAGATGTCTCTTGTAAAATCTGGTCATATCGTTAACATTGCAAGCATGGCCGGCCTCATAGCAACAAGTAAAGCAAGTGTTTATGGGGCTAGTAAGTTTGCTGTCGTTGGATTTTCGAATGCTCTTCGTTTAGAATTAGCAGAAAAAAATGTTTATGTGACAAGTGTAAACCCTGGACCAATCAAAACAGGATTTTTTGCTCAGGCTGATCCAAGTGGCGATTATTTAGCAAGTATAGGTCGTTTTGCTCTAACACCAGAAAAAGTAGCTAAAAAAGTAGTTTCTATTCTTGGAAAAAATAAGAGAGAATTAAATCTTCCTTTTATATTAGCTTTTGCGCATAAATGTTATAGTTTATTTCCAAAAACAGCTGATTATTTTGCCAGAAAGGTATTCAATTATAAATGATATCTGCTAAGTATAGTTGGGTCCTCAATAACCAAAAGCCAGACGCTGGCTTTTTTGAGGCTTCAAAAAAAGAAAAGATAAGTGAAGCGGTGGCTTCCTTAATTTATTCGCGAGGTATTAAGACATCAGCGGAATTACATCATTTTTTACAAACTAATTTGGAAAATCTCCATGATCCTTATTTGTTAAATGATATGGATAAAGCTGTTAATCGTATTAGACGAGCTATTGAAAATAATGAAACTATTTTAGTTTATGGAGACTATGATGCTGATGGAATGACATCAGCATCAATCATGAAAGAAGCTTTAGATATGATGGGAGCTGAAGTCCAGGTTTATCTCCCAAATCGTTTTACAGATGGTTACGGTCCCAATGAAAGTGTTTATAAATATTTTATTGAACAACAAGATGTTTCATTAATCATTACGGTTGATAATGGTGTGGCAGGGCATGAAGCAATCGCATATGCTCAAAATCAAGGTGTGGACGTGGTAGTTACTGATCATCACAGTATGCCAGCAGATTTACCTTGTGCTTATGCTATTATTCACCCAGAACATCCTGATGCTAATTATCCATTTCCTTATTTAGCAGGGTGTGGTGTTGCTTTCAAAGTAGCTTGTGCTCTCTTAGAAACAATCCCGACAGAAATGTTGGATTTGGTTGCTATTGGGACGATTGCAGATATGGTTAGCCTAACTGATGAAAATCGTATCATGGTAAAAGCTGGACTTGAAGTTATGAAAGATAGTGAAAGAATAGGCTTACAGGAGCTAATATCTTTATCAAATATTGATTTAAAAACACTAAATGAAGAAACTATTGGATTTAAAATTGCTCCACAATTAAACGCTTTAGGAAGACTTGATGACCCTAATCCAGCTATTGAATTACTGACAGGGTTTGATGATGAAGAATCTCAAGCAATAGCCCAAATGATTGATCAAAAAAATGAAGAGCGCAAAGAAATCGTTCAAACTATCTTTGACCAAGCTATGCAAATGCTTGATCAAACAAAGCCTGTACAAGTTTTAGCAAAAGAAAATTGGCATCCAGGGGTTTTAGGTATTGTGGCGGGTCGTATTTTAGAGAGAACTGGGCAACCTGTTATTGTTTTGAATATTGAAGATGGTATTGCTAAAGGAAGTGCCAGAAGTGTAGAAGCACTTGATATTTTTCAAGCTTTTGACCAGCATCGAGAATTATTCATTGCTTTTGGAGGTCACAGCGGAGCAGCAGGCATGACTTTAGAGGAAAGTAAGGTGGGTGATCTTTCTCAAGTTTTGTGTGACTATATCTCTAAAAAACAATTGGACATGAGTCAGAAAAAAACTCTGACAATTGATAGTGAGCTACGTTTTGACGAACTTAGTTTAGACACTGTTAGAGATTTTGAAAAGTTAGCGCCATTTGGAATGGATAATAAAAAGCCAGTCTTTTTGTTAAAAGATTTTAAAGTGAGTCAAGCCAGAGTCATGGGGCAAAACGGTGCTCATCTGAAATTAAAACTAGAACAAGATGGACAAGCACTTGATTTGGTAGCATTTAATATGGGGAGTCAACTACAAGAGTTTCAACAAGCACAACATTTGGAGTTAACTGTCACTTTATCTGTTAATCAATGGAATGGTGCCACAACCCTACAATTAATGTTGGAGGATGCGCGTGTAGATGGTATTCAATTATTTGATATTAGAAGCAAAGCAAGTAGCCTACCTCATGGAGTGCCAATCCTGTCTCAAGAAGAGCAGAGCAAAGAAGTTATCCTTTTGACTGTTCCCGATCATCCACAAGAATTAAAACAAATGACTCAAGGTAAACAGTTTGATGCCATCTATTTTAAAAATGAGATACCAAAAAATTATTTTATATCTGGTTATGGTACACGTGATCAGTTTGCTAGTTTATATAAAACAATATATCAATTCCCAGAATTTGACGTTCGTTATAAGTTAAAAGAGCTCAGTTCCTACCTTCATATCCCTGATATTTTATTAATTAAAATGATTCAAATTTTTGAAGAACTACATTTTGTTACGATTACAGAGGGGATTATGACAGTCAATAAAGAAGCAGAAAAGCGAGATATCTCTGAGAGTCAAATTTATCAAGAATTAAAAGAGACAGTTAAGTTTCAAGAATTAATGGCTTTAGGGACACCTAAAGAAATATATGATTTTATGATGAGTTGATAATATACTAAAGAAGCCACTTTTTAAGTGGTTTTTTTGGTATATAAATAAGTTATTTCAATAATAATATTGCAAATATTATTAAAATATAATAAAATTAAGAAAATAATGGAATTTTTGATAAAGAATATTAAAGGTGAGGATAAAATCTATGAGACCTATCGTTAGAAAAAAGATGTACAAAAAAGGCAAATTTTGGGTCGTTGCAGGTATCGTTACTATTTTAGGTGGTAGTGCAATTCTTGGTCAAGATGTCAAGGCAGAACAGGCAGAAGCAGTAACTTCAACGATCTCAGAGAAAACTGATAGCAGTCAGACTATTTCGGATACTTCCAAGTTAACGTCACCTGTTAATTCCTCGGAGGCTATGAAAAATAGTACAGAGCCTTTAATAAAAACAGCCTTTGCGACATCTGTTTCATCTAATCCTAGAGAGATAGCAGCTACCCCAGTCAAAACCTTTGATGCTAGCTCAAAAGTTGTTGTAAAAGCTAGTACTGCTGAGCACTCAGCAAATCAAACAAATTCTAATGTTAATCAAATAGCTAATGATAGTGAAGTTATTACTCAACAAAATTCAACAAAGCAATTACCAACAGTGACTTACTCTGCTCATGTTCAAGATATTGGATGGCAAAAGTCGGTTGATAATGCAACAGTTTCAGGTACAGTAGGACAGGAAAAGCAGGTTGAGGCAATAAAATTGTCTATTAAAGCCCCTGAAGGAATAACAGGAAAACTTAGCTATAAAACTTATGTTAAAGGACAAGGTTGGCAACCTTCAGTAGAGAGTGGTCAAGTTAGTGGTACTGTTGGTCAGAGTAGACCTATTGAAGCACTAAGCATTAACCTTACTGATAATTTACAAAAATTATATGATGTCTATTATCGTGTTCATATTCAAGATATCGGGTGGATGGCTTGGGCTAAAAATGGAGCTTACGCTGGAACTTTGGGAATGTCAAAGCGCCTTGAAGCTTACGAGGTAAAGTTTACCCTTAAAGGACAATCTGTTTTAACACCAACTATACCTAAGGGAGAGAGACCTGTCTTAAATTATCAGGTTAAGGTAGGCCAAAATGGTTGGCAATCTAATAAACTTGAAGGACAAATGGCGGGAACTTTAGGAGAATCCAAAGCCCTAGATGGAGTAAAATTCACTCTTAGCACCTTGAAGTATGGGGACATTCTCTATCGTACTCATGTACAAGATAAAGGTTGGGGAGAAATTTTAGGTAGTCAAACAAGTAAGGATTATCAAGGAAAAAGACTAGAAGCTATTCAATTGGACTTAAGTGGGAATTTAAAACAAAATTATGATATTTATTATCGCGCTCACGTCCAAGATAAAGGTTGGATGGCTTGGCAAAAAAATAATAATGTAGCAGGTACAGTCGGAGAATCGAAACGTTTAGAGGCTTTGGAAGTAAAACTAGTAGCTAAAGCTTCAGATTTTAGTTCCCAAACAGATCATTCATTCTTAGAAATGAAGCATCCTGGATTAAGTTATCAAACTTATCTTCAAAAAGATGGTTGGAAACCAACGGTTTTGGAAGGCCAATTAGGAGGTAGTATTGGACTTTCAAAATCTATAAAAGCCATCAAACTTAACTTAGGTAGTACAGCTCTAGGAAATATAGAATATAGAACTTTTCTTAATGGTTCAGGTTGGCAAACTGTTGTTAATGCAGGGAGAGAAAGTAATGTACCAAATGAATCTCAACAAGTAGAAGCTATTCAGATGCGATTGACAGGTCTGCTATCGAAAACCTATAGTGTGATGTATCGAGTTCACATGCAAGATTATGGTTGGCAGGATTGGACTTATAACAATAACATCGCTGGTAGTACTAACCAAGGAAAACGAATTGAAGCAATCGAAATTAAATTAGTTGAGACTGCTAAAATACCTGTAACTGTCCAAACGACCTATAAGGGAACTGGAAACTATAATGTACGAGTGACAAATGTTATTAGTCCTGGGAATTTAAAAATTGCTATTTGGTCAGATAAAAACAATCAGGATGACCTTAAGTGGTATACCGTCACACCCAAAAATCATGACGCTACATTGACATTTAATGTTACAAATCATAGAGACAATGGTAAATACTTTATCCATGTTTATCAGGAAAATGCTTCTAATCAAAAACAATTATTGGTAAAAACTTCTCTACAAGTCGCACATTCAAATTATAATACTCCTTACTTTAGCCAACGTGATGGAAGGTGGGCAAGTCGAAGATATGGTATGGCAACTTTAGGAGAAACTGGTTGTGTACCAACTTCTCTAGCTATGATTTTGTCTTCTTTGAAAGGAGAAACTGTTTTACCAACGCAAATTGCAGATTACCTTTACCATAAGACAGTTGAATTTAATCGTGGTGTTCAAGGAACAACTTCTAGAGGAATTTTAAAAGCAGCCAAAGAATGGGGTGTAACTGCAACTGCATTAGGAACTCAAGCTAACCTTGTACAAGCGTTGAAGGATGGTTATCATGTCCTAGCGGCAGTACAAAATAATGTTTTTGTTCTTCATGGAAGTCATGAAATCGTTCTCAAAGGATATAATAACGGACTGACACATGTCTCTGACCCTTACACACCGTCCTTGTCTGGTTGGTATCCAATTTCACAACTTTGGAAAGAACAGAGCTATTATAGTGAGGATAGAATTGATATTGGAGCACCTTTTGTCAAGGTAACAGATGCCTAATTTTTTAAACCATATGCAAAACTGGCATATGGTTTAAAAGTTTCCAGTACTATTTTATTTAATTTTATGATATAATGAAGAGTAAAACATTTTAGGGGTTTCCCCTTAGAAAGACAAGTGAAATGGATTTAAATAATTACATCGCTTCAATTGAAAACTATCCTCAAGAAGGAATTACTTTCCGTGATATCTCCCCATTAATGGCTGATGGTAAAGCATACAGCTATGCTGTTCGTGAAATTGTACAATATGCTGCTGATAAAGATATTGATATGATTGTTGGACCAGAAGCTCGTGGCTTTATTGTTGGTTGCCCAGTTGCTTATGCTCTTGGTATTGGTTTTGCTCCAGTCCGTAAACCAGGTAAATTACCACGCGAAGTTATTTCAGCTGACTATGAAAAAGAATATGGTCTTGATACATTGACAATGCACGCAGATGCTATTAAACCAGGTCAACGTGTTTTAATTGTTGATGACCTTTTAGCTACTGGTGGAACAGTAAAAGCGACAATTGAAATGATTGAAAAACTTGGTGGCGTTGTCGCAGGCTGTGCTTTCCTAGTTGAACTTGATGGATTAAATGGTCGTAAAGCTATTGAAGGTTATGATACTAAGGTATTGATGAACTTTCCAGGATAAGGCCTATTCAAGATAGATGAATGATAAGGGCGCCTCTAAGTGCTATGATAATAGTTGAGAGGTGCTTTTTGTTACACATTTCATAATTTTAGGACGATAGAGAGGATTTGAAAGGTTATGACTTATTTGGAACAATATCAGTCAGGGCAATTGACTCTACCAAGTGCTTTATTTTTTCACTTTAAATCTATTTTTAAGACAGCAGACGATTTTTTAGTTTGGCAATTTTTCTATTTACAAAATACAACTAATTTATCCGATCTAACACCGAGCCGTATTGCGACATCACTTGATAAAACAGTGGCAGATATCAATCGTTCTATATCGAATTTAACAAGTCAAGGTTTACTAGATGTCAAA
Organism: Streptococcus agalactiae; assembly: GCF_949788565.1. NCBI lineage: Bacteria > Bacillati > Bacillota > Bacilli > Lactobacillales > Streptococcaceae > Streptococcus > Streptococcus agalactiae. The sequence goes on along the minus strand of NZ_OX460931.1, from coordinate 1,154,320 downwards.
ACAATTGAGTTGAATCATGAAATCGAGATTATCTTTGATACAAGCCCTGTGTTTGCTAAATTAGATAAACTTTTCGAAGAGGATAATCAAGTAATAATAGACAATAAAACCTCTGATTCGAATCGTCTGAAAGATTTAGTAGGAGACTTCGAACGTGAATTAGGTCGTTTATTAAGTCCTTTTGAATTAGAAGATTTACAAAAGACACTGCAAGAAGATCAGACAGATCCTGATATTGTTAGGGCAGCTCTTAGAGAAGCGGTTTTCAATGGGAAAACAAGTTGGAATTATATCAATGCTATCCTTCGCAACTGGCGGCGTGAAGGATTGACGACACTTCGACAAATTGAAGAGAGAAAACAAGCACGTGAAGATAACCAAATGAAAGATTTAGCTATTTCGGATGATTTTAAAAATGCAATGAATTTATGGGAATAAGTTTACTAGGAGGAGACAGAATGGTTGATACATTAGGTCTGCTCCTTTTCTTTTGATGTTAATGATGTTATACTTTTAACAGAGAAAAACTGAAGGAAATACAATGGATTTACAATTATCAAAACGATTACAAAAAGTTGCAAACTATGTTCCAAAAGGAGCTCGGTTATTAGATGTAGGGAGTGATCATGCTTACTTACCTATTTTTTTGTTGCAGATGGGATACTGTGATTTTGCCATCGCTGGTGAAGTGGTGAATGGACCGTATCAGTCTGCGTTGAAAAACGTTTCAGAACATGGTCTCACTTCAAAGATAGATGTTCGCTTAGCAAATGGTTTGTCAGCTTTTGAAGAAGCAGATAATATTGATACGATAACTATCTGTGGAATGGGTGGTCGTTTGATTGCTGATATTTTGAATAACGATATAGACAAACTTCAGCACGTTAAAACACTAGTCTTACAACCTAATAATCGGGAAGATGATTTAAGAAAATGGTTAGCTGCAAATGATTTTGAAATAGTAGCAGAAGATATCTTGACTGAAAATGACAAATGCTATGAAATTTTAGTTGTTAAGCATGGTCATATGAATTTAACTGCTAAAGAATTGCGATTTGGTCCATTTTTATTATCCAATAACACAACGGTTTTTAAAGAAAAATGGCAAAACGAGCTTAATAAATTAACTTTTGCTTTAAACTCTATTCCTAATAGTAAAATTGAAGAACGCGCTATTTTGGAAGATAAAATACAGGATATAAAGGAGGTTCTTGATGAAAGCTAGAGAACTTATTGATGTATATGAAACTTATTGTCCACAGGAATTATCTATGGAAGGAGATATTTCAGGTCTTCAAATTGGATCTTTAGATAAAGAAATAAAGACAGTCATGGTAGCTTTAGATGTTCGAGAGACTACAGTAGCTGAAGCAATTGAACGTCAAGTAGATCTTCTTATTGTAAAGCATGCTCCTATTTTTCGTCCATTAAAGGATTTGGTAGCAACACCGCAAAATAAGATTTATATAGACCTTCTTAAATCAGACATTGCTGTTTATGTGAGCCATACTAATATAGATATCGTTCCTAATGGACTTAACGACTGGTTTTGTGAATTATTAGATATTCAATATCCCGATATATTATCTGAGACAAGTAATGGTTATGGTATTGGTCGCATTGGTGATGTTAGACCCCAGAGTTTTGAATTTTTTGCATGGAAAATTAAAGATGTGTTTGGTTTAGATAGCGTTCGTTTAGTTTCATATGATAAATCTAATCCTGAAATTCAACGAGTTGCTATTTGTGGGGGTAGTGGGCAAAGTTTCTACAAAGAAGCTATTGCAAAAGGAGCAGATGTTTTTGTAACGGGAGATATTTATTATCATACTGCACAAGAAATGATCACAAATGGTTTGCTTGCGATTGACCCAGGCCATCATATTGAGGTTTTATTTGTTTCTAAAATAGCTACTATGATTGAGCAGTGGAAACTTGAAAAAGGCTGGGATATTTCAGTTTTAGAGAGTAAAGCTCCAACAAATCCCTTTTACCATATGTAGGAGCTATTATGAAAAAGATAGCAATTATTGGTGCAGGAGCAGTCGGAGCGACACTAGCCTATTACTTATCAAAAGAAAAGGATATTCAGGTTACTGTTTTTGATTATGGAGTTGGACAAGCAACTAAGGCTGCTGCGGGGATTATTAGCCCATGGTTTTCAAAACGTCGTAATAAAGCCTGGTATCGCATGGCGAGGTTGGGGGCTGATTTTTATTCAAAGCTAGTCACGGATTTACAAAAAGATGGTTTTGAAACAAAATTTTATCAGCAAACTGGTGTTTTCTTATTAAAAAAGGACGAGAGTCAGTTAGAGTCATTGTTTGCACTAGCAGATAAACGTCGACTAGAATCTCCTCTAATAGGTGATTTACAAATACTAAATAAAAGTGAAGCAAATACTCACTTTCCTGAGTTAGATGGCTATGAACAGTTACTTTATGCGAGTGGAGGAGCACGAGTAGAAGGGGCGGACTTAACACGAATATTGTTAGAAGCAAGTGGTGTTAATGTCATCAAGGATGAAGTTCACTTTACGATAACTGATAATGGCTTTCGTGTTCAAGGAATTGATTTTGATAAACTTGTTTTAGCGAGTGGAGCCTGGCTAGCTAAGATATTAGATGAGCACAACTATCAGGTAGATGTTCGCCCTCAAAAAGGGCAATTGCGAGACTATTATTTTAGCAATATTAATACAGGAAAATATCCTGTTGTAATGCCAGAAGGTGAGCTAGATATTATCCCATTTGATAATGGTAAAGTCTCTGTAGGTGCAAGTCACGAAAATGATATGGCTTTTGATTTAAACATTGATTTAAAAGTCTTAGACAAGTTTGAAGAGCAAGCTATTGGCTATTTTCCGCAATTAAAAAAAGCAGATACGACTTCTGAACGTGTTGGAATTCGTGCCTATACAAGTGATTTTTCTCCATTTTTTGGCCCTGTCCCTTGTATGGAGGGTGCATATGCTGCAAGTGGATTAGGATCAACTGGCTTAACAGTGGGCCCATTAATTGGTTATGAATTATGTCAATTAATCTTAAATAAAGAAAATCAGCTAAATTTAGAGGATTACGATATTACGAAATACGTGAAAAAGATTAGTAGATGATAGCGTTTAAAAAAAGTGTTATAATATGTAGGATTAATATAAATAAGGAGACCTTACTATGAAAGGTATTATTTTAGCGGGAGGTTCAGGTACTCGCTTGTACCCATTAACTCGTGCTGCATCAAAACAATTGATGCCAATTTATGATAAACCAATGATTTATTATCCATTGTCAGTTTTGATGTTGGCAGGAATAAAAGAAATACTGATTATTTCTACTCCACAAGATTTGCCTCGCTTTGAAGATATGCTTGGAGATGGTTCAGAACTAGGAATCTCTCTTTCTTATGCTGAACAACCAAGCCCAGATGGGTTAGCACAGGCCTTCATTATCGGTGAAGATTTTATTGGCGATGATCACGTTGCTTTAGTATTAGGTGATAATATTTACCATGGACCAGGTTTATCTGCAATGCTACAACGTGCAGCTAGTAAAGAAAGTGGAGCAACCGTCTTTGGCTATCAAGTAAAAGATCCAGAACGTTTTGGTGTTGTCGAGTTTGATACTGATATGAATGCCATTTCTATTGAAGAAAAACCAGCGCAACCTAAGTCTAATTATGCTGTCACAGGTCTTTATTTCTATGATAACGATGTGGTTGAAATCGCTAAAAATATTAAGCCAAGCCCTCGTGGAGAACTTGAAATTACTGATGTTAACAAAGCCTACCTTGATAGAGGTGACTTATCAGTTGAGTTAATGGGACGTGGATTTGCGTGGTTAGACACTGGAACTCACGAAAGTCTTCTTGAAGCAGCACAATATATTGAAACAGTACAACGCATGCAAAATGTTCAAGTTGCTAACCTTGAGGAAATTGCTTACCGCATGGGCTACATCACTCGTGAACAAGTCCTTGAGTTGGCACAACCACTTAAGAAAAATGAGTATGGTCAATACCTACTTCGTTTGATTGGAGAAGCCTAATGACTGAACAATTTTTTGATAAAGAATTAACTTGTCGCCCAATTGAAGCCATTCCTGGATTGTTGGAATTCGATATTCCCGTTCGTGGAGACAACCGTGGATGGTTCAAAGAGAACTTTCAAAAAGAAAAAATGATACCGCTTGGTTTCCCAGAAAGCTTCTTTGAGGCAGACAAACTACAAAATAATATTTCGTTTAACAAGAAAAATACTTTGCGAGGTCTCCATGCAGAGCCTTGGGATAAATATGTTTCGATCGCTGATGAAGGACGTGTGATCGGTACTTGGGTTGACCTCCGTGAAGGTGACAGTTTTGGTAACGTTTACCAAACGATTATCGATGCCTCAAAAGCTATCTTTGTTCCACGCGGCGTTGCTAATGGTTTCCAAGTTCTTTCAGATAAAGCAGCTTATACTTATCTCGTTAACGATTATTGGGCACTTGAACTCAAACCAAAATATGCTTTCGTTAACTATGCAGATCCAAATCTAGGCATTCAGTGGGAAAACCTTGAAGAAGCAGAAGTCTCAGAAGCAGATAAGAATCACCCGCTTCTCAAAGATGTAAAACCTTTGAAGAAGGAAGATTTGTAATTTTCAACTTCTTAAAAGGCATTAATCTTAGCAAGTAAAAACGAATTGGCAATGTTGTTTGACGCAAGGGTGAAAGGAAACATGCAAAAGGCTTGTTCTCTCAGGGATTTGAAATATTGATTTCTTAGGCATGACATTCCATAGAACTACTTCTAACAGAACAGTATCCTTCAAACAGCAAAAAGAAAAAATTTTTCGGAGAAAAAATGACTGAATTTAAAAACATTATCGTAACTGGTGGAGCTGGTTTCATCGGATCAAACTTTGTACACTATGTTTACAATAACCACCCAGATGTTCATGTAACTGTCCTTGATAAATTGACATATGCAGGTAACCGTGCTAACATTGAAGCCATTCTTGGTGATCGTGTTGAGTTAGTTGTTGGTGACATCGCTGACGCTGAATTGGTAGACAAATTGGCTGCCAAAGTGGATGCTATTGTTCACTATGCGGCTGAGAGTCACAACGATAACTCATTGGAAGATCCAAGTCCATTTATCCATACAAACTTTATCGGAACTTACACTTTGCTTGAAGCAGCTCGTAAATACGATATCCGTTTCCACCACGTGTCAACTGATGAAGTTTATGGAGATCTTCCACTTCGTGAAGACCTTCCAGGAAATGGTGAAGGACCAGGTGAAAAATTCACTGCTGAAACAAAATACAATCCATCATCACCTTACTCATCAACTAAGGCAGCTTCTGACCTTATCGTTAAGGCATGGGTACGTTCCTTCGGCGTAAAAGCGACCATTTCGAACTGTTCAAATAACTATGGACCATACCAACACATCGAAAAATTCATTCCACGTCAAATTACAAATATCTTGGCAGGAATCAAACCAAAACTTTATGGTGAAGGTAAAAACGTCCGTGACTGGATCCACACAAATGACCATTCAACAGGTGTCTGGGCTATTTTGACTAAGGGTCGTATTGGTGAAACATACCTTATTGGTGCCGACGGTGAGAAAAACAACAAGGAGGTTCTTGAACTTATCCTTGAGAAAATGGGTCAACCAAAAGACGCTTACGATCACGTGACTGACCGTGCTGGTCATGATCTTCGTTACGCTATCGATTCTACAAAATTGCGTGAAGAACTTGGTTGGGAACCACAATTCACAAACTTCTCAGAAGGTTTGGAAGAAACAATCAACTGGTACACTGAAAACCAAGATTGGTGGAAAGCAGAAAAAGATGCTGTAGAAGCCAAGTATGCTAAAACTCAAGAAGTCATTAAGTAATTGAACCAAAAAACCTATCATTTTGATGATAGGTTTTTTATGTACGGCTAGTTAGATAGCTAATTGGTCTGTTTTTGTCATTGTTTGAGGTTGGTAATAGACATTTTGATAGTCATTACCAACTTTTTGTACTAGGTAAAGTCCCGCTTTATTCATTTTGAATTGATTGTTAATGAGACTCTCTTGATTATCGTGTTTGATAACAGCCCAAGTTTGACTGTTTTTATCATAGATAACTTGTTGTTTTGAACTATTTTCTAGTAATTCTACTTCTTTGCTATTGGCTAATTTATCAAAACTTGTGCGATCAATGTTTGGAACCATCATGTAACCATAGCTATCACCTTTGTTGTCATGTTTTTGGCTTATAGTGATAAAAGGATTGCTAACGATTGAGGTATTTTTAGAAGTACGATTAATGCTGTTCCAAGTACCTGTTTGCTCTTTGCGTTCAATATCAATAGTGCTATTTTTAAAGAAGATATAACCAATATTGCGACCAGGTTCTTTTGATTCTAAAAAGACACTTTTTGTATCTGTAAATTGTTGAGAACTTGCTTGTTTTAAATCAATAGTTTTTCCATTGACGTATGTAGTATAAGGTGTTTTAGAATCGTCTTTTCGTTGATCAATTGTTGTAGAAACATTTCCAACGCCGTTAGTATTCTTGATGTTGCTACCTAAAAAGACAATCTTATCATTTAAGATAACCCAACCTTTTTGTGCTGTTAAGGTGCGATCCCAGTTAGTAAAGTCCATAGCGGCAAGAGCAAAGTGATCATTAAGTTTGACGGAACCAACAAAGTCAGATGTTCCTGTAACTTGGCCAGTCATAACTTTAGAATTTTTATTGGTTTTGTCATATCTATTCATTAATTTCTTTATAGTGTCTTCACGACCAGTATCTTTTTCAGTTGTTCCAGCCATTTTATAAGGATTGACGGTTGGCCAAAAATGATTACTATAATGAGATTGATCACTATTATAAAGATAGAACATACCATCTCCGGTATACCAACCACGTGTATTTTCATCATTCATTCCTTCATAGTTGAGGGTACGTTTAGAATGTAATGAAAGTGCGAAACCAAAGTCTTTCTCGGCATTATAATAAGCTAAGCGGTCCATGCTATTAAAGGTTGATAAATTACTTTTTAAAGGTTTAGTAGCGACTGTACTGTCATTAAGCAGCTTATTCATGTTGGCAATATCGGAATACGATTTGAGGTTATTGAAGACGTTGTAGAATTTATTTGAAGTGATAATCGTTTTAATAGTTGATTTGAGGTCTAAGTTTCGCTCTTCATTAGACATGTTAGCCAATCTGAGGAAACCTCTGAGAACTTCAACTGCAGCCGCATGCGAAGAAGAAGCCTCTCTACTAATTGAGCGTCCACGACTCATATCCATTAACTCACCTTTTACAATTAAAGGTAAAAATGATTGATTAATCCATTTATAAATCATATCGAGTTCTTGATTAGAGATTTTATAGTCAGTTTCTTGAATGATAGGCAGTAATTGTGTCAAACCATCTATCAGAACATTACCATAGGCGCCAGTATAAGCAACATTTGTATGGTCGATGTAAGAACCGTCAGCATAGAAGCCTTCAGCTTTAGTAGCAGTAGTAAAAAGATTTTTTAGAGAATGAGAAGTTTTTTCGATAATAGTATTGTCTTTACGAAGTAAACCTTCAATGATTTTAACGCGCCCCATATCTACTAGATTACCGCCAAGGGCTTTAAATGGATTGACAAGCGTTTTACGGAAATATCCTGCATCAGGAACAAAGTGTTCAATTGGGTCGGTATAAGTTTTTATTTCAGCGTCAGTGAAGTAGTTATTCATGAGAGCTAGGGTAGCTGTAATTGAGCGAGGAACACCGATTTCAAAATCCCACCAATTGGCAGAGCCTTCTATATCTTTATTAACATTGTAGAAGTTTTGATGAAGCCAAGCCAGGCTCTCTTTTACAGTACGAATAGCTTTTTCATTTTTGTAAATAGTAGAGTGTGGGTTGGTGATTTGTTTAGCTAAATCTTCCAAACGACGATAAGTAGCGGTTAACTGTGCTGAATTATTGAGATCTTTCAAGTCTTCCCAAAGGAAAGTGCGATTAGAATCCAGTTTGATAGCTTTGATGTTTTTGGCGTTAGTTTCATCTAATTTCTGATTAAGCTTTTGCATGTTCGAATCATTAGTATCGTAAACATGATTACCAATAGTCACGTCGTTCCATTTGTCGAGGAGTTTTGTAAAGTTATCTTCTGTTGAAGCTGTAACTGATAACGGTACTTCTTTAATTATTTTGCCAGATTTATCAGATATTTTAACAGTTGTTGAACCAGTAGCGCTTGGATACAATATTCCACCAACAATTTTCCCAAGAGACGGATTGGTTAGAGTGTATTGGTAGTCAGCTTTATTAAAAACGTAATTTTTGTTTAAAGCCGTATTAACGCTTTCTTCAATTTGTGTTGTGACGGGTTGTGGATGCTCTGAGTCTTTAGGGCCTTTTGCTTTCATTGATATATTATCAAAAGTAACAGAACCAGTTCCTTTTTCATAATAAAGTTCAAGTGTCACCTCGGAGACATTTAACTTTGGGTTATATATCTTTGTTAAGGTATGTTTGTTAGTAGTACCGCTGGTCATCTCAGAAAGCCAAAGTCGCGTATTGTTGTCTTTTTTCTCCATAATACGAAGGAAAGCTTGTCCAGCCTTGTTACTTGTTTCAATATCAAACTTAACCTCATATTTTTTAGTGGGATCAATGTTCACTTTTTGTGTTACAGCACCTCGAAATTCTTTGTCGCTGGATAGGCTTACTTGGCCTTGTTCGGTACGTTGGATAATAGGTGATTTATTTACAGATTTAGTTTGGTCGATATAAGTATTCCAATCCTTGGCTCCGTAAAGATTTGTCCATTGACTTTTCTTATCAATGATTGTTTCTTTAAAATCTCCGTTTTTCACCAGCTCCTTATTTTGAGTTTGATTATCTACTACTTGTTTCATTGTGCTATGAGTGGCTGTTGCAGTTGCGGTTGAAGCTGTGGGGTTAGACAGATCTTGTTGTGTGGTTGTGGTGCTAGTCTCTTTGACAGTGGTACTTTCAGTCTGGGGAGCTTCAACATTATTAGTTTGAGTATCTCTTATTTGGGACGTTGAGGTAGTTTTGGTAAACTCTTCAGCTTTAGCTTGGTAACTATTGTTAACCAATATTGTTCCTAAAATAAGGGCTGAATAAAGCATAATACGATGTTTCTTTTTGATTTCCATTTTTTACTCCTTAGGTTTTAAAATTGTAAACCGGTTTTTCCTAATTATAGCATGCTTTAAAGGTTTATGATAAAGAACCTTTAAAATGTCATCAAAGTGAAAAGTAAATAACTGGTAAACAAAATAATTTGTTTAATCATCTGTGTGCTACTTTGATAGTAAATTGCCTAAATAAAGGCTATTTTTTGTTATAATATGAGAATGAGAGGAGTTTGAAATGACTAAATTAGCAACAATTTGTTACATTGACAATGGCAAGGAATTACTTCTATTGCACCGCAACAAAAAAGAGAATGATGTTCATGAGGGAAAGTGGATCTCGGTAGGCGGTAAACTGGAGGCAGGTGAAACTCCTGATGAATGTGCTAAGCGTGAAATTCTAGAAGAAACCCATTTAACAGTAAAAAAAATGGATTTTAAAGGAGTCATCACTTTTCCTGAATTTACGCCAGGTCATGATTGGTATACCTATGTCTTTAAAGTAACAGATTATGAAGGAGAGTTAATTTCAGATGATGAATCACGAGAAGGAACTTTAGAATGGGTACCATATGATCAAGTTCTCTCTAAGCCAACGTGGCAAGGAGATTACGAAATTTTTAAATGGATTTTAGAAGATGTTCCTTTCTTTTCTGCTAAGTTTGTTTATGATGAACACCAAAATTTAATTGAAAAGACGGTTAATTTTTATGAAAAATAGAGATTTTAGGCTTAGAGAACAGCTCGAAACATTCGGAGTCAGAGTTTCTGCTTTAATCATAGAAAATCAAAAACTGCTATTAATATATGCTCCTCATCTCGATAAATACTATTTGCCAGGTGGGGCGCTTCAAGTTGGAGAAGATAGCAATAAGGCTGTTGCGAGAGAAGTACTTGAGGAAATAGGTCTTCACAGCCAAGTTGGTGATTTAGCCTATATTATTGAGAATCAGTTTAATATTAAGAGACATCATTATCACTCAGTTGAATTTTTATATTTTGTTAATCTCTTGGGTCAGGCGCCAGAATCTATCAAAGAAGGAACGCATAAGCGACATTTTGTATGGCTTCCAATAAAAGAATTAACAAAAATTGATTGTAATCCTAATTTTTTAGCACAGGATTTGATAGAATGGCCAGGTCATGTTGTGCATAAAATTGTTCAAAATTAACTTTTTACTCTCTTGTTTTGAGTTTAATTTAATTTAACGTGTTATAATAAATGAGAATTAAAATTAGAATTCATCTTGAAAGGATATGTGAATGAATCGACCATCAGAAAAAGAATTTAAAAATAGTTTGTTTTTTAAATGGATCTTAAATAATCAAGCAGTTATTGCTCTCATGATTACCTTTTTGGTATTTTTAACGATTTTTATTTTTACCAAAATCTCTTTTATGTTTAAACCTGTGTTTGATTTTCTTGCTGTGCTGATATTGCCGCTTGTAATTTCTGGATTGCTTTATTACCTATTAAAACCTATGGTTACATTTTTAGAGAAGCGGGGAATTAAGCGTGTAACAGCGATATTAGCAGTTTTTACTATTATAATCCTTCTGTTAATTTGGGCAATGTCTAGTTTTATTCCCATGATGAGTAATCAATTACGCCATTTTATGGAAGATCTCCCTTCATATGTGAATAAAGTGCAAATGGAAACAAGTTCGTTTATAGATCACAACCCTTGGTTAAAATCTTATAAAGGGGAAATATCGAGCATGTTATCTAATATCAGTAGCCAAGCGGTCTCTTATGCTGAAAAATTTTCAAAGAATGTTTTAGATTGGGCAGGAAATTTAGCTAGTACAGTTGCACGTGTGACAGTAGCAACAATCATGGCTCCCTTTATTTTGTTTTATCTTTTAAGAGATAGTCGCAACATGAAGAATGGTTTCTTAATGGTTTTACCAACCAAACTACGCCAACCAACTGATCGTATTTTGCGAGAAATGAATAGTCAAATGTCAGGGTATGTGCAAGGACAAATCATTGTTGCTATTACTGTTGGTGTTATTTTTTCAATAATGTATAGTATTATAGGCCTCAGATATGGCGTGACATTAGGGATTATTGCCGGTGTGTTAAATATGGTTCCCTATTTGGGAAGTTTTGTCGCCCAAATTCCAGTGTTTATCTTAGCGCTTGTCGCAGGACCTGTTATGGTTGTTAAAGTTGCGATTGTTTTTGTTATTGAGCAAACTCTAGAAGGACGCTTTGTCTCACCCTTGGTTTTAGGTAATAAACTTAGCATTCATCCAATTACAATTATGTTTATTTTATTAACCTCTGGAGCGATGTTTGGTGTTTGGGGAGTATTCCTCAGTATTCCGATTTATGCATCTATCAAAGTTGTTGTTAAAGAATTGTTTGATTGGTACAAAGCTGTCAGTGGGCTATATACAGTAGATGTTGTTACTGAAGAAAGAAGTGAAGAAGTTAAAAATGTTGAATAGTGAAAAAATGATTGTTTCTATCCAAAATCAGGATTTAGAACATGCTAACAAGTATTTCGAAAAAGCGTTGAAAAATGATCCTGAGGAAGTCTTGTTGGAACTAGGAGCTTATTTGGAGAGTATTGGTTTTTTACCCCAAGCAAAACGTCTCTATGATCAAATCCGACCAAATTATCCAGAAGTTGCTATCAATTTAGCTCAAATTGTTGCCGAAGATGGAGATATTGAACAAGCATTCTTATACTTAGATTATATCTCAGAAGATAGTCAAGAGTATGTTTCAGCCCTCCTTGTTATGGCTGACTTATATGATATGGAAGGCTTGACTGATGTTGCGCGTGAAAAGCTTTTGCTAGCCAGCAAACTTAGCGATGACCCATTGGTTACATTTGGTTTAGCTGAAATGAACCTTAGTTTGGAACATTATCAAGAAGCGATAGAAGGATATGCCTCACTTGACAATCGAGAAATCTTAGAAACGACTGGAGTTTCAACTTATCAGCGTATTGGTAAATCCTACGCTATTATGGGGAAATTTGATGCAGCTATCGAATTTTTAGAAAAAGCCGTTGACATTGAGTATGATGATTTAACAGTTTTTGAGTTAGCAACAATCCTTTATGATCAAGAAGAATATCAAAAAGCTAACCTTTATTTTAAACAGTTGGATACTATTAATCCAGACTTTGCTGGCTATGAATATATCTATGGTTTATCTCTTCGTGAGGAGCATAAATCTGAAGAAGCTTTACGTCTAGTTCAGCAAGGTATTCGTAAAAATAGTTTTGATGGTCAACTTCTCTTACTAGCCTCACAATTATCGTATGAATTACATGATGTTCATTCGTCGGAGTCTTATTTGAAACAAGCTGAAAAAGTTTCTGAAAATCAAGATGAAATTGTTATGAGATTGTCAAATTTGTATCTTGAAGAAGAGCGGTTTGAGGAAGTTTTGGAATTAGACAATGATAATTTAGAAAATATCCTTGCAAAATGGAATATCGCTAAAGCACACAAGGCTTTAGAAATGGATGATAGTGTAGACTATTATCAATCTTTGTATAATGATTTAAAAGATAATCCAGAATTTTTACAAGATTATGCTTACATTTTGAGAGAATTTGGTTACCTTGATAAGGCACAAGAAGTAGGAAAGGCTTATTTAAAATTAGTTCCAGATGATATAGAGATGTCAGAATGGGTGAATAACATTTAAATAGGAAAACACTTACAGAAAAAAATAAAAAATTCACAAGTAAATTTTCACAATCTGATGTAAAAACTGTGATATAATTGAACCATTCTTGTGAAAAGAGGGAGATAAAATGACAGAATCACATAATCAATATGGGGCTGACTTAATTGTCGATAGCCTCATTAATCATGATGTCAAATATGTTTTTGGTATCCCAGGAGCTAAGATTGACCGCGTATTTGACACTCTAGAAGATAAAGGTCCAGAGTTAATTGTTGCTCGTCATGAGCAGAACGCGACTTTTATGGCTCAGGCTGTCGGGCGTATTACGGGAGAACCAGGAGTTGTTATTGCAACTAGTGGACCTGGGATCTCGAACTTGGCAACAGGGTTAGTTACTGCGACAGATGAAGGTGATGCTGTTCTAGCAATTGGTGGACAGGTTAAGCGAGGAGATTTATTGAAACGTGCTCATCAATCAATGAATAACGTTGCTATGCTGGAACCTATTACAAAATATTCTGCTGAGGTTCATGACCCTAATACTTTGTCAGAAACTGTTGCAAACGCCTATCGTCTTGCTAAATCTGGTAAACCAGGAGCAAGTTTTATCTCTATTCCTCAAGACGTTACAGACAGTCCAGTCTCAGTAAAAGCAATCAAACCTCTTAGTGCACCTAAATTGGGTTCGGCATCTGTTTTAGATATTAATTATTTAGCGCAAGCTATTAACAATGCTGTTTTACCGGTACTGTTATTAGGAAATGGCGCATCTTCAGAGGGAGTAACTGCTGCCGTACGTCGACTTCTTGATGCTGTTAAACTACCAGTAGTAGAAACTTTCCAAGGTGCGGGTATTGTGTCACGTGAGCTCGAGGATGAAACATTCTTTGGTCGTGTAGGCCTCTTCCGTAATCAACCTGGAGATATGCTTTTGAAGCGTGCAGACCTAGTTATTGCTATCGGGTATGACCCTATTGAATATGAGGCGCGTAACTGGAATGCTGAAATTTCTGCTCGTATTATTGTTATTGACGTTGAACAAGCAGAAATTGATACGTATTTCCAACCCGAGCGAGAACTGATTGGAGACATGGCACATACACTTGATTTACTTTTACCAGCTATTAAAGGATATGAATTGCCTGAAGGTTCAAAAGAGTATTTGAAAGGTCTTCGTAATAACATTGAAAACGTTAGCGATGTTAAATTTGATCGTGACTCAGCTCATGGACTTGTTCATCCTCTTGATCTCATTGATGTACTCCAAGAAAATACCACCGATGACATGACTGTTACAGTTGATGTGGGAAGCCATTATATTTGGATGGCTCGCTACTTTAAATCATATGAAGCGCGTCACTTGCTCTTCTCAAACGGAATGCAAACATTAGGAGTTGCTCTACCTTGGGCAATTTCTGCGGCTCTTTTGCGTCCCAACACAAAAGTTATTTCAGTTTCTGGTGATGGTGGCTTCTTATTCTCAGCTCAAGAGTTAGAAACTGCAGTTCGTCTTCATCTACCAATTGTTCACATTATTTGGAACGATGGAAAATATAACATGGTTGAATTCCAAGAAGAAATGAAGTATGGCCGTTCTTCAGGTGTTGACTTTGGACCAGTTGATTTTGTAAAATACGCTGAAAGTTTCGGTGCTAAAGGTTACCGTGTAGACAGCAAAGACAGTTTTGAAGAAACACTCAAACAAGCTCTAATTGATGCTGAAAATGGACCAGTGTTGATTGATGTGCCTATTGACTATAAAGATAACGTGACACTAGGTGAAACAATCTTACCTGACGAGTTCTACTAAGATGAGGTCTAATATGTCAGAAACAGTTAAATTATTTCAATACAGTACCTTGAGTTCACTGATGGCAGGATTGTACAAAGGCAGTCTAACTATCGGAGAATTATTAACTCACGGTGACTTAGGAATCGGTACTGTTCATATGATTGATGGTGAATTGATTGTATTGGATGGGAAAGCTTATCAAGCTATTGGTACAGATGGTAAAGCAGAGATTATCCAATTATCAGATGATGTGACAGTACCCTATGCAGCGGTTTTACCACACCATATCCAAAAACAATTTGATATCAATGCTGAGACAGATAATAAGGATTTGGAAGAGATGATTCTAAAAAACTTTGAAGGTCAAAATCTCTTTAAGTCTTTAAAAATCAAAGGAACGTTTTCAAGAATGCACGTTCGTATGATTCCAAAATCTCCACAACATAAACGTTTTGCAGATATTGCATCTAATCAGCCAGAATTTACCAGAGAGAATGTATCTGGTACGTTGGTTGGGATTTGGACGCCGGAATTATTTCATGGTGTGGGGGTAAAGGGGTTCCATGTCCACTTTATTTCAGACGATTTAACTTTCGGTGGGCATGTTATGGATTACTCGCTCACACAAGGAAAAGTTGAAATTGGGAAGGTTGACCAACTTGACCAATGTTTCCCAACTCAAGATCAAGAATTTTTGGAAGCTAACTTTGACCTACAAAAGCTTAGAGAAGATATTGATTTAAGTGAATAAGAATACCTATAAATAATTAATAACACTAAAAATAGACAGGGATATGTCCCAGTCTATTTTTTTAGTTTAAGGCTATCTATTTTTTCTTGTGTGGGAGTGACTCGTAAGGTTTTTTGACCAGTGTAAGTTACAAAACCTGGCTTAGTACCACTTGGTTTATTGAGTTTTTTTGCTTCAATCATGTCTACTTGAACAAGATTGGAGAGACGAGCTTTAGAGTAATAAGCAGCTAACTCGGCGGCATCTGTCTTAACCTCGTCACTTGGATTGAGGTTATCCCGAATTAACACATGACTTCCGGGGATATCCTTGGCATGAAACCACAACTCCCCTTTACGAGCCATTTTAAATGTTAACTCGTCATTTTGGAGATTATTACGTCCCACCATAATAATAGTCTTGCCATCGGATGCTAAATATTGTTCAGGTTTTTTGCGCTTATGTTGTTTATCATGTGCGCGTCGCTTAATAAATCCAGTTTCAACAAGTTCTTCACGAATATCATTGATATCTTCCATAGAAGCATGATTTAGCGATGTTTCAACAGATTCAAGGTAGGTGATTGTATTTTCCGTATCTGAAATAATTCCTTTTAAATGTTTTACAGCTTCTTTTAATTTTTGATATTTTTTAAAGTAGCGTTGGGCATTTTGGTTGGGTGTTAAAGCTCGATCAAGTGAAATCTCAATCGTTTGGTTGGTGTAATAATTATCAAGCACAACGACATCTTGATTATTTGGTACCATAGAGAGATAGGTAGTTAGAAGCTCTCCTTTTTGGCGAAATTCCTCTGCATTTTCAGTAGCTAGAAGTTCGTCTTGTTGCTTAGCTAGTTTTTTGATATTTTTCTCTAACTCACTTTGAACACGGTGAATGAGGTCACTAGCTTGCTGTGCTATGCGATCTTTTTCAGCCTTCTCTTGGTAGTAATAATCTAACAATTGTCCAAGAGACTGAAATGTTTCGTGAGTGCTTGAGAATTGGACAGCGGAAAAGGATTTTTCTGTTAGGCTAGGATAATATTCTCTCGAAAAGAATTGACGAAAATCGTTAAGTTTATTGTCTTTCAAACAGTGAGATAATTCTAGGGCAGTATCGCGTCCTAAACCTTGGAAGAGCTGTTGGAGGTTTTTAGGGCTTAGATCATTAGTTTGAAGCAGCTCAAATAGAGTTTGATCAGAAATATCAAAAGGATTGATTGCTTTTGTTTTGGGTGGGGCAATGTAAGTCGAACCAGGAAGGATAGTACGGTAGGAGTTTTGCGAGAAACCAACATGCTTAATTGATTCAATAATTTTATGTTCATTTTTATCAATCAAGATAATGTTACTGTGTTTTCCCATGATTTCAACAACAAGTGTCGCTTTAATATGATCACCGATTTCGTTTTTATTAGACACGACGATTTCTAATATACGGTCATTTTCAATTTGTTGAATGGTTTCAATCACTGCACCTTGCAAATACTTTCTCATAATCATTGTAAAAGTATTTGGATTTTGAGGATTTTGGAAATTTGCTTCGGTAGTTTGGATACGTCCAAATACAGGATGAGCAGATAGGAGTAGTTTATAGTTGCGACGATTATTGCGTATTGTTAATACCAATTCATGGTCAAAAGGTTGGTTAACTTTTTGGATACGTCCTTTTTCAATCTGTTCTTGTAATTCATTTGTGAGGTGATGTAAAAAAAATCCATCAAAAGACATGGCGTCCCCCTTATTCTAAAAATTATAGCTTATTTATTATACCATAGGCTGAGCTAAAAATATTTTTTTATAACGCAAAAGGCTTGCAATTTTCAGAATATAGTATATAATTATAGAAAAATTCATGAGAAAGGATGACTAGTAAATGACTAAAACATTATTTACCAATTGGCAAAACTGGCGTAGATAAAGTTGTGTTTATGGGTGCATAGATACGACTTTTTGGAGTACTTCAAAAAAGTATCTATGCGCTGGTCTAGTCTAACAATAGAGAGCGCAAGGTAAGTTATTTATCAGGCGCTTTTTCTTTTGCGCTAAACTCCAGAAAGTCAGGGTATTATTAAAGTGAGGAGAAAATATGAAAAATAAAGGACTGATAGCTACGCTAATTCTATTGACTATATTAGTGGTTGGAGAATTATTTTATAACAAATCAGAAAAACGTCTTAATTTATCAGAAAAGCAAGTTGTTAAAATTGGTATTTTACAGTATGTAACCCATGATGCTTTGGATGCTATTGAAAAGGGAGTTGAAGATGGTCTAGCTCAAGAAGGATATAAAGGGAAAAAAGTTAAATTAACCGTTTTAAACGCCGAGGCTGATCAAAGTAAAATTCAAGCGATGAGTAAACAATTAGTTAATCATCACAATGACATTTTGATTGGAATTGCGACACCATCAGCACAAGGTTTAGCAGCTTCGACTAAGGATACTCCTATAATCATGGGAGCTGTTTCTGATCCTTTAGGGGCCAAGTTAGTAACGAATATGAAGAAACCAACAACTAATGTTACAGGATTATCAAATGTTGTTCCGACCAAGCAAACTGTGCAATTAATCAAGGATATAACTCCCAATGTTAAACGTATAGGAATTCTTTATGCTAGTAGCGAAGATAATTCTGTGTCACAAGTAACTGAGTTTACAAAATATGCTCAAAAAGCAGGGCTAGAAGTTCTTAAATATTCTGTACCATCTACAAATGAAATTAAGACAAGTATGTCAGTTATGACCAAAAAAGTAGATGCTGTCTTTGTTCCACAAGATAATACTATTGCGAGTGCTTTTAGAACAGTTATCGTAGCAGCAAACCAAGCTAATATACCTGTGTATTCCAGTGTTGATACTATGGTTGAACAAGGAAGTATAGCATCAGTAGCGCAGAGTCAATATGGCTTAGGGTTAGAAACTGCAAAACAGGCCATTAAAGTCCTAAGAGGGAAGCCAGTTAAAGATGTACCAGTCAAAGTTATTGATACAGGGAAGCCAAGCATCAATTTGAAAGCAGCCAAACACTTAGGAATTAAAATTCCTAAGAAGATTATGAAACAGGCAGAAATTACCGTTAAGGTTGACGATTAGAAAGAGGGTTTTATGATTATTTCATCAGTTTCACAAGGTTTATTATGGGGGATATTAGGATTAGGGATATACTTAACCTTTAGAATCTTAAAATTTCCAGACATGACAACAGAGGGCTCCTTCCCTCTAGGGGGAGCGGTTTGTGTTACCTTAATGAATCAAGGGGTTAATCCTATTTTGGCGACGATTCTAGGCATGCTATCAGGGATGTTAGCGGGATTTGTTACTGGTTTACTTTATACTAAAGGAAAGATACCGACGATTTTAGCAGGGATTTTAGTAATGACCTCATGCCACTCTATTATGCTAATGGTTATGAAAAGAGCAAATCTAGGTTTAAATGAGATTCAAACATTGAAAGATTTTCTTCCGTTTTCAAATGATTTAAATCTTCTTGTATTAGGTTTGATAGCTATTCTCTTGGTGATTTCTGCCTTAATTTATTTTCTCTACACACGCTTGGGGCAAGCTTATATTGCAACAGGAGACAACCCTGATATGGCAAAGAGCTTCGGCATTGATACCGACAAAATGGAAATGCTTGGCTTAATTGTATCAAATGGCTTAATTGCTTTATCAGGAGCTTTAGTAAGTCAACAAGATGGATATGCTGATGTATCAAAAGGTATAGGTGTTATTGTTATTGGGTTAGCTAGTATTATTATTGGAGAGGTACTTTACTCTACTGGTTTAACTCTCTTTGAACGTTTAATTGCTATAGTGGTGGGTTCTATTCTTTATCAATTTTTAATAACGGCAGTAATCGCTTTAGGATTTAATACGAATTACCTAAAATTATTTAGTGCAATGGTGCTTGGAATTTGTTTAATGGTTCCTGTCCTAAAAACGAAGATTTTGAAAGGAGTACGCTTATAATGGTGATGAAAATCATAGAGTTAAAAGAAGCAACCGTACAAGTCAGTAATGGTTTAGCAGAAATGAAAACGATATTAGATCATGTTAATTTGAGTATTTATGAACATGACTTCATTACAATATTGGGTGGAAATGGAGCTGGAAAATCAACGCTTTTTAATGTAATTGCAGGTACCTTGATGTTAAGCAGTGGAAATATTTACATCATGGGACAAGATGTTACTAATTTATCAGCAGAAAAACGAGCTAAATATTTATCACGGGTATTTCAAGATCCGAAAATGGGAACAGCACCTAGGATGACAGTTGCTGAAAATTTATTAGTTGCTAAATTTCGAGGTGAAAAGAGACCGTTAGTTCCTAGAAAGATTACTAACTATACCGAAGAATTTCAAAAATTGATTGCTAGAACTGGTAATGGACTTGATCGCCATTTAGAGACACCTACAGGTTTATTATCAGGTGGACAAAGACAAGCACTTAGTTTATTAATGGCAACTTTGAAAAAACCAAATCTGTTATTATTGGACGAACACACAGCAGCGCTTGATCCTAGAACAAGTGTTTCGCTTATGGGCTTGACTGATGAGTTTATCAAACAAGATTCGTTGACTGCCTTAATGATTACACATCATATGGAAGATGCTCTCAAATATGGAAATCGTGTATTAGTAATGAAAGATGGCAAGATTGTCAGAGATTTAAATCAGGCACAAAAAAACAAGATGGCTATAGCTGACTATTATCAATTATTTGATTAAAAAGAAGTGAAATGGAAGTGTTTCACTTCTTTTTCTATACATTTTGCAAGAAATTATTTTCAAAATATGATATACTAATAATGCTGTAAATCGACTTGTAGAGACAAGGACCGTAAGTACAAATGGAATGAAAATAAGGACACACTCTTTAATTCATATTCCTATTATTGATTAATAAGGTTTTTCTTCAAACCCAAGAAAAGTTACCGATAAATCAATTACTAATGATAATAATTGGACAATTTCTTGTCTGCTTTATAAAAAAGAATTAACAAAATTTAAGGAGAAAACTCATTATGAGCGACATAAAAATCATGGCTCTTGGAGGTGTTCGTGAAAACGGAAAAAACCTATATGTAGTAGAAGTCAATGATTCTATCTTTGTTTTGGATGCTGGACTCAAATATCCTGAAAATGAACAACTGGGTGTTGATGTTGTTATTCCAAATCTTGATTACTTAATTGAAAATAAAAAACGTGTTCAGGGGATTTTCTTAACCCATGGACATGCGGATGCTATTGGTGCATTGCCTTATATTATCGCCGAAGTCAAAGCACCTGTGTTTGGTTCACCTCTCACAATTGAATTAGCTAAGTTATTCGTTAAAAATAGTACAGCAGTCAAGAAATTCAATAATTTCCATGTGATTGATAGTGAAACGGAAATTGAATTTCAAGATGCGGTGATTTCGTTCTTTAAAACGACTCATTCAATTCCAGAGTCAATGGGAATTGTTATTGGGACAAAAGAGGGAAATATCGTTTACACAGGTGACTTTAAATTTGATCAAGCTGCAAGGAAATATTACCAAACAGATCTGGCGCGTTTAGCTGAAATTGGTCGTGATGGTGTTTTAGCACTTTTATCAGATTCTGCAAATGCTACAAGCAATGAGCAAGTTGCTAGCGAATATGAGGTCGGTGATGAAATTAAGAGCGTTATTGAAGACGCAGAAGGTAGAGTCATCGTAGCGGCAGTTGCAAGTAATCTCATTCGTATTCAACAAGTCTTTGATGCAGCGGCAGAAAACGGTCGTCGAGTAGTTTTAACGGGTTTTGATATTGAAAATATTGTTCGTACGGCCATTCGTATGAAACGCATTCATATTGCTGATGAAAATATGATTATCAAACCTAAAGATATGACACGTTATGAAGATAACGAATTATTAATCCTTGAAACTGGACGTATGGGAGAGCCGATAAATGGTCTCCAAAAAATGGCGATCGGACGTCATCGTTATGTTCAAATTAAAGATGGTGATTTAGTATTTATCGTAACAACACCAAGTATTGCAAAAGAGGCAGTTGTAGCGCGTGTTGAAAATCTGATTTATAAAGCTGGTGGCTCAGTTAAATTGATAACACAGAATTTGCGCGTATCAGGTCATGCAAATGGTCGCGAATTACAATTATTAATGAATCTATTGAAACCTAAATACCTTTTCCCAATTCAAGGAGAGTATAGGGATTTGTCAGCACATGCGGGCTTAGCTCAAGAGGTAGGAATGTCAGCAGATGATATTTATATTGTGAAGCGTGGTGACATCATGGTTCTTGAAAAAGATGGCTTCTTCCATAGTGGATCTGTTCCTGCTGGAGATGTTATGATTGATGGAAATGCTATTGGTGACGTTGGTAATATTGTACTTCGTGACCGTAAGGTATTATCTGAAGATGGAATTTTTATTGTTGTTATAACTGTCAGCAAAAAAGAAAAGAAAATTATTTCTAAAGCTCGTGTTAATACGCGTGGTTTTGTGTATGTGAAAAAAAGCAGAGATATTTTGCGTGAGAGCGCAGAATTAGTTAATACAACGGTAGAAGATTACTTAAGTAAAGATACATTTGACTGGGGTGAACTTAAAGGGAAAGTGCGTGATGAGGTCAGCAAGTTCTTATTTGACCAAACGAAACGTCGCCCAGCAATCCTTCCTGTGGTTATGGAAGTTCGTTGATAGTGTTAAGAGGTTACCAAATTTTGGTAGCCTTTCTTGCTAGAATGGAGGTTTTTATGGCATTTTTTAATATTGAATATCACTCTAAGGTACTAGGAACGGAACGTCAAGTCAATGTTATTTACCCAGATGCTTTTGAGATGTCTGATGATAAAATTGATGATTGTGACATTCCTGTTTTGTATCTTCTCCATGGAATGGGGGGAAATGAGAATTCTTGGCAAAAACGCACAAATATAGAGCGTCTTTTACGTCATACTAATCTTATCGTCGTGATGCCATCAACAGACTTAGCATGGTATACCAACACAAAGTATGGGTTGGATTATTTTGATGCAATAGCTATCGAGTTACCAAAAGTTTTGAAACGTTTCTTTCCTAATATGTCTGATAAGAGAGAGAAAAATTTCATTGCCGGATTATCTATGGGGGGATATGGAGCATATAAAATAGCTCTACTGACTAATCGTTTTTCTCATGCCGCCTCTTTGTCAGGTGCACTTTCTTTTGACTTTGATCTATTATTCAATAATGGCAACGATAACATTAACTATTGGTCGGGAATTTTTGGTGATTTGAATAACACTGATAACATAGAGCGTCATTCACTAAGGCGTTACGTTGAGTCTTTTGATATGAAGACTAAATTTTATGCATGGTGTGGTTATGAAGATTTTCTTTTTGAAGCTAATGAAGTCGCAATTGATGAACTTCGTCAATTAGGTTTAACTATTGACTATTCCAATGATCATGGTAAACATGAATGGTATTACTGGAATCAACAATTAGAAAAAGTCTTAGAATGGCTCCCTATTGATTATGTCAAAGAAGAGCGCCTTTCGTAGTATTAGCTAAATCGTTGAAATCCAAGTAAAGTCTTGTTATACTAAATCATTAAGTTTTGGGAAATTAGACACAGAAGGTGAGATAAAAAATGAGAACACTATTTAGAATAATATTTGCTATTCCAAAGTTTATCTTTAGATTGATTTGGAATATCATTTTGGGAATATTCAAGACAGTTCTTGTTATTGCGATTATTTTATTTGGTTTGTATTACTATGCGAATCACAGTCAATCAGAATTTGCTAATCAACTTAGTGACATTATTCAGACAGGAAAAACATTTTTAAATTTTGCTGACACTAATCAGCTCAAAAATTCCTTTACTAATCTAGCTACGGATAACGTTCACCATTCAGAAAATACCAGATGGGATAAAAATCAGGCAACTATCTATATAGCAACTAGAGATTCTGAGTTGGTCTCTGCTTATAAGCAAGCAATCTCCAATTGGAATGCAACAGGTGCTTTTGTGTTACAAACAACAGACAATCCTAATGCTGATATTATTGCTAAGGATTACTCAGATGCTAAAACACAAGCTGCGGGTGTAGCTGAAACCGAGAAAAATGCTTTAACTAATCGTATTTCAAAGGTAACAGTTAAATTAAACACATTTTACCTTAAGAATAAACAGTTTGGTTATGACCATACTAGGATTGTTAATACGGCCGAACATGAATTAGGACATGCTTTAGGTCTAGGACATAATGATCAACAACATTCCGTTATGCAGTCAAAAGGTTCGCATTACGGCATTCAAGAAGTTGATATTCAAACGCTAAAAAACTTATATGCATAAAAAGATGAGCTAAGAAACTCATCTTTTTTGTTTGAACACTTATTTTAGGTGATATAAGTGCGTTAGCAATAGATTATTAAAAATAAAGAATTTGACTATCGCTACTAACTAAAATGCATAAAGAACAAAGAAAATGTTTTCAAAAATCACTTAAAAAATGGTATAATGTGTCTTGAGATAGTGTTTTGAATAGACTTATCAAAAATATTAGATAACATTAACTTAAAAGGGGAAAATATGGACGAACTAAAAAAACTTGCTGGAGTGACCGCTGCAAAATACGTTAAAAACGGTATGATTGTAGGTTTAGGGACAGGTTCTACAGCATATTTTTTTGTTGAAGAAATTGGACGCCGTGTCAAAGAAGAGGGATTGCAAGTCGTAGGCGTTACAACGTCAAACCGTACGACTGAGCAGGCAAGAGGATTAGGTATTCCGTTGAAATCAGCAGATGATATTGATGTCATTGATGTCACTGTGGATGGAGCAGATGAAGTAGACCCTGATTTTAATGGTATCAAGGGTGGCGGTGGTGCGCTGCTCATGGAAAAAATAGTAGCTACTCCAACTAAAGAATATATCTGGGTTGTCGATGAGAGCAAACTTGTTGAAACGTTAGGTGCATTTAAATTGCCTGTTGAGGTTGTTAGATATGGTTCTGAGCGTCTTTTTCGGGTTTTTAAATCAAAAGGTTATTGTCCTTCTTTCCGTGAAACAGAAGGTGACCGCTTTATCACTGATATGGGGAACTACATTATCGACCTAGATTTGAAAAAAATAGAGGATCCAAAGCAGTTAGCGAATGAACTTGACCATACAGTTGGTGTTGTTGAACATGGTTTATTTAATGGTATGGTTAATAAAGTTATAGTAGCAGGCAAAAACGGTCTTGACATACTTGAAAAATAGTTATTTAAATAATCGGTTTTAGGAGCTAACCGTAACCTCCTTAGAAAGAAGATATAATGTCACAATTTGATCGCATTCACTTAGTTGTCTTAGATTCAGTGGGTATTGGAGCGGCACCAGATGCCAATGATTTTGTCAATGCAGGAGTTCCTGATGGTGCTTCAGACACGCTTGGCCACATTTCAAAAACAGTTGGACTTGCGGTGCCAAACATGGCTAAAATCGGACTTGGTAATATTCCTCGTCCCCAAGCGCTTAAGACCGTCCCTGCAGAAGAAAATCCAAGTGGCTACGCGACGAAGTTACAAGAAGTATCACTTGGTAAGGATACAATGACAGGGCATTGGGAGATCATGGGCTTAAATATTACAGAGCCATTTGATACTTTCTGGAATGGTTTTCCAGAAGATATTATCACAAAGATTGAGGATTTTTCAGGACGTAAAGTTATTCGTGAAGCGAATAAACCTTATTCAGGGACAGCTGTTATTGATGACTTCGGACCACGCCAAATGGAAACTGGTGAGCTCATCATCTATACCTCAGCTGACCCAGTCCTACAAATTGCAGCTCATGAGGATATCATTCCTCTAGAAGAACTCTACCGTATTTGTGAATATGCTCGTAGTATCACAATGGAGCGTCCAGCTCTCCTTGGTCGTATTATCGCTCGTCCATATGTAGGTGAACCAGGCAACTTTACGCGTACAGCCAACCGTCACGACTATGCAGTATCACCATTTGAAGATACCGTATTAAATAAACTAGATCAAGCTGGCATCGATACTTATGCTGTTGGTAAAATCAATGATATTTTCAATGGTTCAGGCATTAATCATGATATGGGACATAACAAATCAAATAGTCATGGTATTGATACTTTGATAAAAACAATGGGGTTATCAGAGTTTGAAAAAGGCTTCTCCTTTACTAATTTGGTTGACTTTGATGCTCTCTATGGTCACCGTCGTGATCCTCATGGTTATCGTGATTGTCTTCATGAGTTTGATGAGCGTCTTCCAGAGATCATTTCAGCAATGCGTGACAAAGACTTACTTTTGATCACTGCTGATCATGGTAATGACCCAACTTATGCAGGCACAGACCATACAAGAGAATACATTCCTCTCTTAGCCTATAGCCCATCTTTCACAGGAAACGGCCTTATCCCAGTAGGGCATTTCGCAGATATTTCAGCAACAGTTGCGGATAACTTTGGTGTTGATACTGCGATGATTGGAGAGAGCTTCTTGCAGGACTTGGTATAAATTTTTATTTCCTTAAGACACTTGTAGCATTAAAAATTGAGAGGAAGATGATGGAAAAAATTAGGATTTACCATAACCCAAATTGTGGGACATCAAGGAACGTACTTGCCATTATTCGTCATTGTGGTATTGAACCAGAAATTATTTATTATCTGAAAACACCACCTAGCAGGATGGAACTGGTTGAACTGTTGTTAGAAATGAAACTTTCTGCGAGGGAACTTCTAAGAACAGATGTTCCTGCTTATGAGAAATTCAATTTGGAATCTTCTAGCGTTACAGATGAAGAAATGATTGATGCGATGATACAAGATCCTATTCTTATCAATCGTCCCATAGTTGTTACGAGTAAAGGTGCAAAACTCTGCCGACCCTGTGAAGAAATTTTAACCATTTCACCTGTAAAGATGGAAAAAGATTTTGTTAAAGAAGATGGACAGATTATCCAAAGTTTATAGCATATTGTATAGTGAATAATGGTTTAGGAGGTAAGTAAATGACATTATTAGAAAAAATTAATGAGACTAGAGACTTTTTGCAAGCAAAAGGCGTCACAGCACCAGAATTTGGCCTTATTTTAGGCTCTGGTTTAGGAGAATTAGCTGAAGAAATCGAAAATCCCATTGTTGTGGATTATGCAGACATCCCAAATTGGGGACAGTCAACAGTAGTTGGTCATGCTGGAAAATTAGTGTATGGGGATTTATCAGGCCGTAAGGTATTAGCGCTTCAAGGTCGTTTTCACTTTTATGAAGGAAATACAATGGAAGTCGTTACTTTCCCAGTACGTATCATGAGAGCATTGGCTTGCCACAGTGTGCTTGTGACTAATGCAGCAGGTGGGATTGGATACGGACCAGGAACTTTAATGCTGATCAAAGACCACATCAATATGATTGGGACTAACCCTCTCATAGGTGAGAACCTTGAAGAATTTGGACCACGTTTCCCAGACATGTCGGATGCTTATACAGCAGCATATCGACAAAAAGCTCACCAAATTGCTGAAAAACAGAATATCAAACTCGAAGAAGGTGTGTACTTGGGTGTATCAGGACCCACTTATGAAACACCTGCAGAAATTCGTGCATTCCAAACAATGGGCGCACAAGCGGTAGGTATGTCCACGGTTCCAGAGGTGATTGTTGCAGCTCACTCAGGGCTTAAAGTGTTAGGAATTTCAGCAATTACTAACTTTGCCGCTGGTTTCCAATCTGAGCTCAATCATGAGGAGGTCGTTGAAGTTACTCAGCGTATTAAAGAAGATTTCAAGGGATTAGTTAAATCATTAGTTGCTGAACTTTAAAATGGTTTCTCGATTATACTATGCTGTCAAGTTTATGATAGCCGTTCTATTTATGACAGTTATGGCAGGAGTTGGAGCTATCTTAATGCACTATGTATTAATGTTTACAGAGTGGTTAGCATTTGGTGATAGTAGAGAAAATACTCTGTCTTTGTTAAATAGTGTCACACCAATTAAAAGAGTGTTATCACTTACTTTAGTCTCCTTTTTAGCATCCCTTAGTTGGTATTACTTACAAATCAAACCAAAGCAAATAACTAGTATTAAACAACAGGTTGTTTTTAAGGATTCTTCTGTAAAAAAATCACCTTACTGGTTACATATAGGTCACGCATTTTTGCAATTGATTTATGTAGGAGCTGGTGGTCCTATTGGAAAAGAAGGAGCGCCACGAGAGTTTGGAGCCATAAATGCTGGGAAAATATCGGATTTATTAGCACTTAAAGTGCTGGATAAACGTTTATTAATCATTAGTGGTGCAGCTGCAGGTTTGTCAGCAGTTTATCAAGTACCCCTAGCTAGTGTATTCTTTGCTTTTGAAACTTTAGCTTTAGGAATCTCACTGAAAAATATTGTGACATTGCTAGCCTCTACTTTTGGTGCAGCTAGTATTGCTCAATTAGTTATTTCGACAGCCCCTCTTTATCATATTTCAAAGATGAGTCTGAATTCACAGTCATTAGCTTTTATGTTCTTGATCGTTTTATGTGTAACTCCGATTGCGATTAGCTTTAGATATTTAAATCAAAAAGTGACAGAGAGATGTATTAAAAATATAAAAATATTGTTAAGTTTGCCAGTAGTGTCATTGATAGTATCTGTTTTATCAATAGTCTATCCCCAGATTTTAGGAAATGGTAATGCCCTAGTTCAAGAAGTCTTTAAAGGGACCACAGTTAGCTTAATCGCTATTTTAGTTGTTCTCAAGATGATAGCAACATTATCCACTCTTTACGCTGGTGCTTATGGCGGTATACTGACACCATCTTTTTCCATTGGTGCTTGTTTAGGTTTTTTGTTAGCTAGTATTTCTATTCCTTTACTTCCCCACATATCGATAGTAACCAGTATGTTGGTTGGTGCAGCTATTTTTTTAGCTATTACAATGAGAGCGCCACTGACAGCTGTCGGTTTAGTCATATCTTTTACTGGTCAATCCGTTATAACTATTGTTCCCTTAACTATAGCAGTACTTTTTGCTACTGCCTATGATTATTTTATAAGAAAAATGAGGAGTTTATATGTCAATCCATATTGAAGCAAAACAAGGTGAAATTGCAGATAAAATTTTACTTCCAGGAGATCCACTCCGTGCGAAATTTATTGCCGAGAATTTTTTAGAAGATGCGGTGTGTTTTAATACAGTTCGCAATATGTTTGGTTATACAGGTACCTATAAAGGACATCGTGTTTCTGTTATGGGAACTGGTATGGGTATGCCTTCAATTTCAATTTATGCTCGCGAACTAATTGTTGATTATGGGGTTAAAACATTGATTCGCGTAGGAACAGCAGGTGCTATTAATCCTGATATCCATGTTCGTGAACTTGTTTTAGCACAAGCAGCAGCAACAAATTCTAATATTATCCGTAATGATTGGCCTGAATTTGATTTTCCGCAAATTGCTGATTTTAAACTTTTGGATAAAGCTTATCACATCGCAAAGGAAATGGATATTACAACTCATGTAGGCAGTGTATTATCTTCAGACGTGTTTTATTCAAACCAACCAGATCGTAATATGGCCTTGGGTAAACTAGGTGTTCATGCTATTGAGATGGAAGCAGCAGCTCTCTACTATCTTGCAGCTCAACACAATGTTAATGCTCTTGCTATGATGACGATTTCAGATAACTTGAATAATCCAGAAGAAGATACAAGTGCAGAAGAGCGTCAAACAACATTTACTGATATGATGAAAGTTGGGCTCGAAACACTTATTTCTGAATGAGGATAGAAATGACAGATTTTTCAACTGCTCTTAAAGTATTAGTGGATCAGTATTCTTATCATAATGCTTTCTTATTATTACAAAAACATGGTCCTTTAAACTCAGATTTATTATTTTTATTGGAAATGATGAAAGAGCGTCGAGAGTTAAACATTGATTTTCTTTTTGCTCATCAAGAACAAGTTGTTATATTACAAGAAAAATACAATATAAAGCTTTTGCATAACCCGTATGATTTAGAGTTGCTGGCAAATTACATCATGGATTTAGAAGCAAAAGTAAAAAACGGATTAATCATAGATTTTGTCCGTAGTGTTAGTCCTATTTTATATCGTCTATTTATGATTTTACTTGCACAAGAAGTACCTCACTTGCATGATTACATCCATAATGCAAGAGATGATCACTACGATACTTGGAAGTTTAAAGAATTAAAGGAGTCAAACCACCCAGTCCTTTTGGCATTCTCTGAAAGGTGGCACGATAGTCGCTTGACTTCTAAAAGCCTGGCAGAATGTTTACAATTAACCGACCTTGATGAAGAAGTGAAATCGACCATCATTCAATTAAGACAGTTCGAAAAATCAGTCAGAAATCCTTTGGCTCACCTGATTAAACCTTTTGATGAGCAAGAACTATATCGTACAACTCAATTTTCTTCTCAAGCATTTTTAGACCAGATTATCTTCTTGGCAAAGGTAATTGGTGTTGAGTATGATACTGTTAATTTTCACTACGATACGGTTAACAAGCTTATTATAAAGATACTTGAGTAATTTAAAAACAGTTCTGAGACAATCTCAGGACTGTTTATTTTTATGATTAAACGAAACTTCCTCTAATAAATAGTCAATAAATTTTTGTCCCATTTTTGAAAGGTTTGCTTTGTCGTGTCGGATATAGACAATATCAATAACATCATCCACGTCAAGAGGGATTGCGACAATTTCGTCACCGTTCAATTTTGAGTTGAGGATACCAGTTGCCACTGTATAACCATCTAATCCAATCATTAAATTAAACAGAGTTGCTCTATCACTGACAACAATGGATTTTGGGTGAGGAATTTGAGACATCATTTCCTCAGAAAAGTAGAAAGAATTATGCAGGCCTTGATCATAACTCAGATAAGGATAATCTTCTAAATCCTTCATACTTAATTTTTTTCTATTAGCTAAGGGATTGGATTTGCTCACGAAAATATGAGGTGTAGTAGTAAAAAGAGTTGTGGCAATTAAGGAATTATCGTCGAATAATTTGGTTAATACATCTCTATTATAGCTATTAAGAAACAGAACACCAATCTCTGAACGGAAATTTTTAACATCATCAATAATTTCCCAAGTCCTAGTTTCACGTAAAAAAAGTTCGTATTGGGTCATGTCTGTGCCATTAAAGAGAGCTACAAAAGCGTTAACCACAAATGCATAGTGTTGTGAAGAAACGCTGAACAGCTCACGACTTGTATTATCACCCTTATAACGCTCTTCAAGAAGTGCTGTTTGTTCTAGAATTTGTCGCGCATATGACAGAAATTCCATACCATCTTTTGTTAACGTTATTCCTTTTGGATTTCGAATAAAAATTTGGATCCCCATCTCAGTCTCAAGGTTCCTAACAGCGTTTGAAAGTGAAGGTTGGGTAATGTAGAGTTGTTTAGCGGCTTCATTCATGCTACCAGTTTCTACAATCTTAATAACATATTGTAATTGTTGAATTCTCATAACTCTAGTTTAAACTAGAATGTAAATAAATTCAATTAGATCAGCTAAATTATCAATATAGATCAATTGAAAATGTTATTTAGCTAATATAATCAGATTATTCCAATATTACTTTCGTTGAATATTGTATTGAAAAATGATATAATATCCAAGTAAAATTAAGGTTTTTTTAAGTATTGGAGAATTACAATGTCTAATCATTCGCGCCGTCAACAAAAGAAACACTCACATACACCTCTACGGGTGATTAATTTATTTCTTTTGGTGATTTTTATTTTGTTAAGTGTAGTCTCATTATTTCTTATGTATCGTCACCATTTTTTGGCATTTAGACACCTGAACGTCATTTATGGAGTTGTAATTGTTTTAATCATTTTAGCAAGTTTATTTCTTTGTATTAAGAATAAAGCTAGAATTTTTACAACTATAATTTTAGTATTAGCTTCTATTTTCGTTGCTACTACTTTATATGGATTTAAGTCAACCATTGATTTGACAAATAATCTAAATAAAACTGCTTCATACTCTGAAATTGAGATGAGTGTAGTTGTACCAAAAGATTCTAAGATAACCAATATAGAAGCTGTCAGCAAATTAGCCGCACCAGTTAAAAACGATACTTCAAATATTACTGATTTGATAGAACATATAAAATCAGAAAAAGGAATCTCTATTACACCACAAAAAACAGATTCTTACCAGGATGCATACAATAGAATTAAAAATGGTGATAGTCAGGCTATGGTTTTAAATAATGCTTATGTTAGCTTAATTGAACTTAGCACCCCTGATTTTAAATCGCAGATAAAAACGATTTATACTTACAAAATTAAGAAAAAAATTAATCGTAAAAATACTAATCATAAAGAAGGGGTATTTAATATCTATATTAGCGGTATTGATACTTTTGGCTCTATATCAACAGTATCAAGATCTGATGTAAATATTATTATGACGGTTAATACCAATACCCACAAAGTATTGTTAACGACAACACCACGAGATGCCTATGTAAAAATTCCAGATGGTGGGGGCAATCAATATGATAAATTAACCCATGCAGGTTTGTATGGCGTTGAGACATCAATGAAAACACTTGAAAACCTTTACGACATCAACCTTGATTATTATGCTAGAATTAATTTTTCATCATTTTTAAAATTAATAGACCTCTTGGGAGGAGTGACAGTTTATAACGATCAAGCTTTTACAAGTAAACATGGTAATTTTGACTTCCCTGTTGGTCAAGTAACATTGAATTCTGAGCAGGCTTTGGGCTTTGTTAGAGAACGTTATTCTCTACAAGGAGGCGATAACGATAGAGGTAGAAATCAAGAAAAAGTGATTGCAGCTATTATAAATAAGTTAGCTTCTAGTCAGTCAGTAACAAAATTAAATAGCATTACCTCACAGCTCCAAACGTCCGTTCAAACTAATATGACTATTGATAATATTAATGATTTGATTAACAATCAATTGTCAACTGGACAACGCTTCACTGTCGAGTCACAAGCATTAACCGGTCATGGTTCAACGGGCGAACTTCCTTCATATGCAATGCCAGGAGCTCAACTTTATATGATGTCAATTGATCAATCTAGCTTATCTAATGCAAAATCAAAAATTAAGAACACAATGGAGGAATAACAAGAATGATTGATATTCATTCTCATATCGTTTTTGATGTAGATGATGGGCCCAAAACGCTTGAAGAGAGTTTATCTTTAATAGAAGAAAGTTATCGACAAGGTGTTAGAATAATTGTTTCGACATCACATAGAAGAAAAGGTATGTTTGAAACACCTGAAGATATTATATTCAAAAACTTTTCTATAGTTAAACACGAAGCGGAAAAAAGATTTGAACATCTTCAAATCTTATATGGTGGAGAATTGTACTATACAAGTGATATGTTAGAAAAACTGAAGTTAAAGCAAATTCCAACTTTAAACAATACGAAATTTGCTTTAATTGAATTTTCTATGCAAACTTCTTGGAAAGATATTCATACAGCTTTGTCAAATGTTTTAATGCTTGGTATTACACCAGTCGTTGCGCATATAGAGAGGTATAACGCTTTAGAGAATCAAAAAGAACGGGTGAAGGAAATTATTAATATGGGGTGTTACACACAAATAAATAGTTCCCATATTTTGAAACAAAAACTTTTTAATGATAAGCATAAACGCTTTAAGAAAAGAGCCCGTTATTTTTTAGAGGAAAATTTAGTGCATTTTGTAGCGAGTGATATGCATAACCTTGATGTTAGACCGCCATTTTTAGCAGAAGCTTATAAGATTATCTGTAGAGATTTCGGTAAAGAACGTGCTAACCAACTTTTTATTGAAAATGCTCAATCTATATTAAAAAACCATTACATTTAGGAGATTTCATGAATAAAATAGCTAATACAGAAGTTGAAATAAATATATTCAACCTTTTAAAAAAATTGTGGAAAAAGAAATTTTTAATCACATTTGTTGCCATTGCATTTGCAACAGCTGGACTTTTCTATAGTCTTTTTATTGTTACGCCACAATATACTTCTTCAACAAGGATATATGTCATTAACCCTAATACCCCTAATAATAGTATTACTGCACAAGATCTACAAGCGGGGAGTTTTCTTGCAAATGACTATAAGGAGATTATTACGTCTACTGACGTTCTAGAAAAAGTTATTTCTTCTGAAAAGTTGAATTATCCTTCGTCTCAGTTGCTACAAAAAATAACAGTTTCTATTTTAAAAGATACACGTGTTATTTCAATATCGGTCGAAGATGCTAATCCAAAAATGTCTCAAAAATTAGCAAATTCAGTTAGAGAAGCAGCAGTTTCAAAAATCAAGGCAGTTACTCAAGTAGAGGATATCACTACTCTTGAGAAGGGAAATTTACCTAAAGCACCATCTTCTCCTAATATTAAAAAGAATGTACTAATCGGGTTTATTGTTGGTGCAGGATTATCAACTATTGTTTTAGTTATTATGGGTATTTTGGATGATCGTGTTAATACTGAAGAAGATATTGAAAAGGTCCTAGGACTTACTTCTTTAGGTATAGTACCAGATTTGAATAAACTTTAAGGAGAATATAATGACTCGTTTAGAAATAGTTGATAGCAAGTTAAGACAAGCAAAAAAAACAGAAGAATACTTCAATGCGATCCGTACAAACATACAGTTTAGTGGAAAGGAAAATAAAATTCTTGCAATTACCTCTGTTAGGGAAGGGGAAGGAAAATCCACTACTTCAACAAGTTTAGCTTTATCTTTAGCTCAAGCAGGATTTAAAACATTATTAATTGATGCGGATACTAGGAACTCTGTTATGTCTGGAACCTTTAAAGCAACTGGAACTATTAAAGGCTTGACGAATTATTTATCAGGTAATGCAGATCTTGGAGATATTATCTGTGAAACCAATGTTCCTAGACTGATGGTCGTTCCTTCAGGGAAAGTACCACCAAATCCAACAGCATTACTTCAGAACGCTTATTTTAATAAGATGATTGAAGCTATTAAAAATATATTTGATTATATTATCATCGATACTCCACCTATTGGTTTAGTTGTTGATGCCGCAATAATCGCTAATGCTTGTGATGGTTTTATTTTAGTAACCCAAGCAGGCAGAATAAAACGTAATTATGTTGAAAAAGCAAAAGAACAGATGGAACAAAGTGGTTCAAAGTTCTTAGGTATTATTCTTAATAAAGTTAATGAATCTGTTGCTACTTACGGCGATTACGGCGATTATGGAAATTACGGAAAAAGGGATAGAAAAAGGAAGTAAGGGGCTCTTGTATTGAAAGAAAAAGAAAATATACAAAAGATTATTATAGCGATGATTCAAACAGTTGTGGTTTATTTTTCTGCAAGTTTGACATTAACATTAATTACTCCCAATTTTAAAAGCAATAAAGATTTATTGTTTGTTCTATTGATACATTATATTGTCTTTTATCTTTCTGATTTTTATAGAGACTTTTGGAGTCGTGGCTATCTTGAAGAGTTTAAAATGGTATTGAAATACAGCTTTTACTATATTTTCATATCAAGTTCATTATTTTTTATTTTTAAAAACTCTTTTACAACGACACGGCTTTCCTTTTTTACTTTTATTGCTATGAATTCGATTTTATTATATCTATTGAATTCATTTTTAAAATATTATCGAAAATATTCTTACGCTAAGTTTTCACGAGATACCAAAGTTGTTTTGATAACGAATAAGGATTCTTTATCAAAAATGACCTTTAAGAATAAATACGACCATAATTATATCGCTGTCTGTATCTTGGACTCCTCTGAAAAGGATTGTTATGATTTGAAACATAACTCGTTAAGGATAATAAACAAAGATGCTCTTACTTCAGAGTTAACCTGCTTAACTGTTGATCAAGCTTTTATTAACATACCCATTGAATTATTTGGTAAATACCAAATACAAGATATTATTAATGACATTGAAGCAATGGGAGTGATTGTCAATGTTAATGTAGAGGCACTTAGCTTTGATAATATAGGAGAAAAGCGAATCCAAACTTTTGAAGGATATAGTGTTATTACATATTCTATGAAATTCTATAAATATAGTCACCTTATAGCAAAACGATTTTTGGATATCATGGGTGCTATTATAGGTTTGCTCATATGTGGCATTGTGGCAATTTTTCTAGTTCCGCAAATCAGAAAAGATGGTGGACCGGCTATCTTTTCTCAAAATAGAGTAGGTCGTAATGGTAGGATTTTTAGATTCTATAAATTCAGATCAATGCGAGTAGATGCAGAACAAATTAAGAAAGATTTATTAGTTCACAATCAAATGACAGGGCTAATGTTTAAGTTAGACGATGATCCTAGAATTACTAAAATAGGAAAATTTATTCGAAAAACAAGCATAGATGAGTTGCCTCAATTCTATAATGTTTTAAAAGGTGACATGAGTTTAGTAGGAACACGCCCTCCCACAGTTGATGAATATGAAAAGTATAATTCAACGCAGAAGCGACGCCTTAGTTTTAAGCCAGGAATCACTGGTTTGTGGCAAATATCTGGTAGAAATAATATCACTGATTTTGATGAAATCGTAAAGTTAGATGTTCAATATATCAATGAATGGTCTATTTGGTCAGATATTAAGATTATTCTCCTAACACTAAAGGTAGTCTTACTTGGGACAGGTGCTAAGTAAAGGTAAGGTTTGAAAGGAATATAATGAAAATTTGTCTGGTTGGTTCAAGTGGTGGTCATCTAGCACACTTGAACCTTTTGAAACCCATTTGGGAAAAAGAAGATAGGTTTTGGGTAACCTTTGATAAAGAAGATGCTAGGAGTATTCTAAGAGAAGAGATTGTATATCATTGCTTCTTTCCAACAAACCGTAATGTCAAAAACTTGGTAAAAAATACTATTCTAGCTTTTAAGGTCCTTAGAAAAGAAAGACCAGATGTTATCATATCATCTGGTGCCGCTGTAGCAGTACCATTCTTTTATATTGGTAAGTTATTTGGTTGTAAGACCGTTTATATAGAGGTTTTCGACAGGATAGATAAACCAACTTTGACAGGAAAATTAGTGTATCCTGTAACAGATAAATTTATTGTTCAGTGGGAAGAAATGAAAAAAGTTTATCCTAAGGCAATTAATTTAGGAGGAATTTTTTAATGATTTTTGTCACAGTGGGGACACATGAACAGCAGTTCAACCGTCTTATTAAAGAAGTTGATAGATTAAAAGGGACAGGTGCTATTGATCAAGAAGTGTTCATTCAAACGGGTTACTCAGACTTTGAACCTCAGAATTGTCAGTGGTCAAAATTTCTCTCATATGATGATATGAACTCTTACATGAAAGAAGCTGAGATTGTTATCACACATGGCGGTCCAGCGACGTTTATGAATGCAGTTTCTAAAGGGAAAAAAACTATTGTGGTTCCTAGACAAGAACAGTTTGGAGAGCATGTGAATAATCATCAGGTGGATTTTTTGAAAGAGTTATTCTTGAAATATGAATTAGATTATATTTTGAATATCAGTGAATTAGAGAATATTATTAAGGAAAAAAATATATCTACTAGTAAAGTAATATCACAAAACAATGATTTTTGTTCCTCTTTCAAAAATGAACTTTCTAAACTATTTGAATAAATATATTTTGTTGGAGAAAAAAATTGAAATTAACTATCAATCCAAAGTATTTGTTAATAGGAGGAATTTTCGCTTTAACCCTATTTTCAAAGCCAATGCAACTTTTGTTACTTTTAGCATTAATAGTTTTACTTATTTGTAGTAGTTATAATGAAAAAATGAAATTTTTAAATATGGCTGAAATTTTTTTCATTGTATTTTATATTATTTATTTAACTTCAATATTGCTACATTCTTTGTTTAAAAATCCTGATTTTGATAGAATTTTAGCAGCTTTTAACTCGTTGATTATCGGTATAGTATCATTGGCTTTTTATCATTATTATAAGAATACAACTTTGGAGTTAGATAAAATATTAAAAGCATTTTTATTTAATGGGTTAATCCTATTTTTTTTAGGGGGAACATATTATTATTGTTTGCATAATAATATTCAAAATATCAGTATTTTTGGTAGAGATTTGATTGGGTCAGACTGGATTAATGGTATGCATACTCAAAGAGCAATGGGATTTTTTGAATATTCAAACCTTATAATTCCTATTACAGTGGTAACTAACTTATATATATATATATATATGAAGTTAAGAAACTATTCAATTATGACCATAGGTGTTGTATTATTATTTACCTTTATTTTACCTATTGGATCGGGCTCCAGGGCTGGAATAGTAGCTATATTGGCGCAGATGTTTATTCTTCTTCTAAATACAGTTGTCGTAAAGAAGAAAACTATAAAATTTTTATTGTACATACTTCCGTTTCTACTAGTAATAGTAATGATGTTATATTTTGATAACTTACTATCTATATATTATCGTATAATTAATTTGCGATCCGGGAGTAGTGAATCCAGATTTTCTTTATATAAAGATACAGTAAACATCGTTATAAATAATTCTTTATTATTTGGAGAAGGAGTTAAAGAGTTATGGTTAAATAGTGATCTACCTTTGGGGTCGCATTCAACGTATATAGGCTATTTCTACAAAAGTGGCCTGCTGGGATTAATGAATATAGTTCCAGGTTTGCTTTTAATTTTTACTAATATTGGTAGGAAAGCTAAACAATCAGCTTTTTATTATGAGATAGTAGGAACACTTATAACTTTATTCTCATTTTTTGCACTTGAAGATCTTGACGGAGCTAATTGGCTTATTGTTTTTATTTTTACAGTGTTAGGAATTTTAGAAAATAAGGATTTTTATAGTCAACTTAAAAGGTGGAAAAGTTAATGGAAAAACGAATACTTGTTTCTATCATTATACCTATATACAACTCAGAAGCATACCTTAAAGAATGTGTGCAATCCGTACTACAACAGACTCATCCATTGATAGAAGTTATACTAATTGATGATGGATCCACTGATAATAGTGGAGAAATTTGTGATAATTTATCTCAAGAAGATAATCGCATACTTGTATTTCATAAAAAAAATGGAGGGGTCTCTTCGGCAAGGAACCTAGGTCTAGATAAATCCACAGGAGAATTCATAACATTTGTGGATAGTGATGATTTTGTAGCACCGAATATGATTGAAATAATGTTAAAAAATTTAATCACTGAGAATGCTGATATAGCAGAAGTAGATTTTGATATTTCGAATGAGAGAGATTATAGAAAGAAGAAAAGACGAAACTTTTATAAAGTCTTTAAAAACAATAACTCTTTAAAAGAATTTTTATCAGGCAATAGAGTGGAAAATATTGTTTGTACAAAATTATATAAAAAAAGTATAATTGGCAACTTGAGGTTTGATGAGAACTTAAAAATTGGTGAGGATTTACTTTTTAATTGTAAACTCTTATGTCAAGAGCACCGTATAGTCGTAGATACGACTTCTTCCTTATATACTTATCGAATTGTAAAAACTTCCGCAATGAATCAGAAATTCAACGAAAACTCATTAGATTTTATAACAATTTTTAATGAAGTAAGTAGTTTGGTTCCTGCCAAATTGGCTAATTATGTTGAAGCGAAATTTTTAAGAGAAAAGATAAAGTGTCTCCGAAAAATGTTTGAATTAGGTAGTAATATTGACAATAAAATCAAAGTACAACGAGAGATTTTTTTCAAAGACATTAAATCATACCCGTTCTACAAAGCGGTAAAATACTTATCATTAAAGGGATTATTAAGCTTTTATTTAATGAAATGTTCACCTAAACTATATGTTATGGCATATAGAAGATTTCAAAAACAGTAGCTGGAGAAATTGGGAAAGAGAATTTATAACTTCATGATAAAGAAAATTGAAAAGGATTTAATAAGTGTAATTGTACCTATTTATAATGTTGAAGATTATTTAGTTGAATGTATAGAAAGCCTTATTGTTCAAACATATCGAAATATTGAAATATTATTGATTAATGATGGTTCGACGGATAATTGTGCGACAATTGCCAAAGAATTTTCTGAAAGAGATTGTAGAGTTATCTATATAGAAAAGTCGAATGGTGGGTTGTCAGAAGCTAGAAACTATGGAATTTATCATTCAAAGGGAAAATACTTAACTTTTGTTGATTCAGATGATAAAGTTTCCTCTGATTACATAGCGAATTTGTATAATGCTATTCAAAAACATGATTCGTCTATAGCTATCGGTGGCTATTTAGAATTTTATGAAAGACATAATAGCATAAGAAATTATGAATATTTAGACAAAGTGATATCAGTTGAAGAAGCACTACTAAACATGTATGACATTAAAACTTATGGTTCAATTTTTATTACTGCATGGGGAAAATTATTCCATAAATCTATATTCAATGATTTAGAATTTGCATTAAATAAGTATCATGAGGATGAGTTCTTTAACTATAAAGCATACTTAAAAGCTAATTCTATAACATACATAGACAAGCCTCTCTA
Organism: Streptococcus agalactiae; assembly: GCF_949788565.1. Taxonomy (NCBI): domain Bacteria; kingdom Bacillati; phylum Bacillota; class Bacilli; order Lactobacillales; family Streptococcaceae; genus Streptococcus; species Streptococcus agalactiae. The sequence continues at coordinate 1,114,477 of NZ_OX460931.1, read as the reverse complement.
TCATTATCGTATACGAGTAGGTAGTATCATGAATAATAGTGATAATGTTATAATTGCTAGAAAGAAACTTGATGTTTTATCAGCATTAGACGAGCGAATAAAACTTATAACAAGTTTACGTAAGTATTCCGTTTTTTTACAAAAAACAGAAATATTTTATGTCAATCAATATTTTAGGACTAAAAAATTTTTAAAACAACAATCTGTAATGTTTAAAGAAGATAACTATATCGATGCTTATAGAATGTATGGACGGTTACTTAGAAAAGTGAAGTTAGTTGATAAATTAAAACTTATAAAAAATAGGTTTTTCTAGAAATGGCTGTTTAATAGTTGTAATGTGAGTGACCACGAATTGTTGGATAACTATCAAAAAGACTAATTTAGGGGAAAAATAAAATGACTAATTTTGTGTGTCATACTTTATACCATCTACTGATTACTATAATAAAGTTAAAAGATAAAGAAAATACTAGAATATTTATTTGTGACACTATCACGGATTATGAAACTTGGGTAAAGATATTAAATGATCAGGGAATAAGAACTGAATCATTTAAAGAGTTTGCTTATCGGGAGCAGTTACAAAATAAAAATATTGAAGAAGTGATGGAGCTTGTAGATTCAGACTTAAATCACTACTTTGAGAGAGTAGATACACAAGTCTATCTATTTAATGATGATACTTTAATAGGTCGCTATATGGTGTATTTAGGTAAAAATTATCATCTAATTGAAGATGGTTATAACTGTTTTCAAGCCAAGTTATTCTTGGGTGGTTCTGTCGTAAAACGAGTAATTAAAACTTACTTATTTAAAAAGTATGTTCCGTATGGTTTTTCAAAATATTGTCTCTCAATTGAGGTTAATTCTTTAGTGGGGTTACCTCATGACATAAGGAGTAAGAAATATAAAGAACTACCGAGAAAAAAATTATTTGATAGTCTTAACAAAGAACAAAAATCACTGATTTTCAAAATATTTAAAACAAAACCATTAACTATAACTCCAAAGTCAGTATTATTGTTGACACAGCCACTTGCACAAGATAAATGTTATAAAACACCTACAGAGAGGTTTCAAAGTATTCAAGAGCAATACGATTATTTTGACGATATTGTCCAGGAATATAGAACGTTAGGGTACAATGTTTATTTAAAAGTTCATCCTAGAGATGTAGTAGATTATTCCAAATTGCCGGTAGAGCTATTACCATCAAATATCCCTATGGAAATTATAGAGTTGATGTTAACAGGTCGGTTCGAATTTGGGATAACACATTCGTCCACCGCGCTGGATTTTTTAACTTGTGTTGATAAAAAAATAACTTTAGTAGATCTGAAGGATATTAAATGAATACTAAGAAATTACTTCAATCTGGTTTTATTTATACAATCGGGAATTTATTGGTGCAAGGATTAGCCTTTATCACACTTCCCATCTACACTCGGGTCATCTCAACAGAAGTTTATGGCCAATATAGTTTATATGTTGCTTGGATGAATATTATTATGCTTTTTATTGGCCTTCAGACGAGCGGTTCTTTAAGTTCAGCTCGGGTCAAATACGGAGAAGAATTTAAAAGCTATTCTGGGAGTGCCTTTTCTGTAGGTAATATATGGTTTCTTATTATACTTTTGATGGCTTTTCTATTTAGAAGTTTTCTTGCACCATTAGTTGGTTTTTCTGAATCTATTTTTTTATTAATGGTGTGTCAAAGTTACGCTAGCTATGTGGTGACTTTCTTTGGTCAGTATTTTATACAACAACAGAGGAGTTTGGCTAATTTAATATTATCCTTAGCCAATGCAGTTTCATCTGTTGCACTATCTCTATTTTTAATTTTTCATTGGTCCGATGACTTTTTATCTAGGGTTTTTGGAGCTTTTGTTCCTACTATAATAACTGGAATAGTTGCCTTTGCTTATATTTATTATCATAGCAAATCTTTTTACAATCCTAAGTATTTTCGGTTCATTGTCACTGTGTCTGTTCCTTTGATTTTCCATTTGTTAGGACACCAGTTGTTGGGGCAATTAGATAGAATTATGCTAGCTCGTTTATACAATACTAAAGAAGTTGCAATGTATAGTTTCGGTTATTCGCTTGGAATGATTATTCAGATTGTTTTGAATAGTATTAATATGGCTTGGATTCCATGGTTTTTTGATGCTAGAAAAGAAAAATTACTGCAACTTTCAACTTATATTAGCCGTTATCTCTATTTAGGAGTTTTCTTAACATTAGGTTATTTGACTGTTTTTCCTGAGTTAGCTCAAATAATGGGAGGAGACAAGTATAGTAGTAGTGTTCAATTTATTTCTTTAATTATTGTCAGCTACTTTTTAGTTTTTCTCTATACATTTCCTGTAAATATCCAATTCTTCTATGCTAATACGACATGGATTCCTATTGGGACATTATTAGCTGCTGGTGTAAATTGGTTACTAAACCTTGTATTAATTCCTCATTATGCAGCCTATGGCGCTGCTATGGCTACAATAATATCTTATTTAGCCTTGTTGATTTTTCATCATATTGTTTCGAAAGTTAAATACCACTATTCAGATGTCTCAGTTAGGCAGTACATCATTTTAAGTGGTATAGTATTTAGTTATGCTATGTTAATGAACATGTTCCTAGATAATATCGTTATTAGATGGAGTTTAGGAATAATTATTCTTATAGTATATAGCATTGTTTTTCAAAAAGTCATTTTAGACTTATTGAGTAAAAAAAGAAGGAGAAGATAATGGTTTATATTATTGCAGAGATTGGTTGCAATCATAATGGAGATATTAATCTTGCGAGAAAAATGGTAGATGTTGCCGTGTCTTGTGGTGTTGATGCTGTTAAATTTCAGACTTTTAAAGCTGAGAAACTTATTTCTAAATTTGCTCCCAAAGCTGAATATCAAAAAGCAACTACAGGAACAGCAGACAGTCAACTTGAGATGACGAAACGTTTAGAGTTAAGCTTTGAAGAATACTTAGAAATGCGTGATTATGCAATTTCAAAAGGTGTGGAGACCTTTTCAACACCTTTTGATGAAGAGTCATTAGAGTTCTTAATTTCTACAGACATGCCAATTTACAAAATTCCATCAGGAGAAATCACTAATTTACCTTACTTAGAAAAGATTGGCAAGCAACAAAAGAAAGTTATTCTTTCGACGGGTATGGCGGTAATGTAAGAGATCCATCAAGCGGTGAATATTTTACGTCAGAATGGTACAACCGATATTTCTATTTTACATTGTACAACAGAGTACCCAACACCTTACCCCTCTCTAAATTTAAACGTTATTCATACTTTGAAAGATGAATTTAAAGATTTAACGATAGGTTATTCGGATCATTCAATTGGATCAGAAGTACCTATCGCAGCAGCAGCAATGGGTGCAGAAGTTATTGAAAAACACTTTACTTTAGATACTAATATGGAAGGTCCGGATCATAAAGCCAGTGCAACACCTGATATTTTAGCTGCTTTAGTTAAAGGGGTTCGCATTGTTGAACAAGCCTTAGGTAGATTTGAAAAAATCCCAGATCCAGTAGAAGAAAAAAATAAGATTGTTGCTCGTAAATCAGTCGTTGCTTTAAAACCAATTAAAAAAGGCGATATTTATTCAATAGAAAATATTACGGTGAAGCGCCCAGGTAATGGTATTTCTCCTATGAACTGGTATGACATCTTGGGACAAGAAGCGCAAGATGATTTCGAAGAGGATGAAGTTATTCGTGATTCACGCTTTGAAAATCAATTGCCCGAGTTATAATAACACCTAATTATAATCGGCAACAGATGTATTACACGGCTAAGATTATGTAATTACTATATATAGAAGGGATACGATGAAAAAAATTTGTTTAGTAACTGGATCGCGTGCTGAATACGGAATAATGAAGCCATTGATTCAAAGATTATCAAAAGATAAAGAAGTCAACTTACAAATTATTGCAACAGCAATGCATCTGGAAGAAAAGTACGGCTATACTTATCGTCAAATTGAAGAAGACGGTTTTGATATTGCTTATAAAGTTCCCTTACATCTTTATGATACTGACAGAAGAACTGTATCTACTGCAATGGCACATTTACAACTAGGATTGACCAAAATTTTTGACAAGGAAGACTATGATCTAGTCATCATTTTAGGGGATCGTTATGAAATGTTACCAGTTGTGAATGTAGCGTTGATTTATAATGTCCCAGTATGCCACCTTCATGGAGGGGAGACCTCATTAGGCAATTTTGATGAGTATATTCGCCATGCAATTACTAAGATGAGTCACCTACACTTAGTCTCTACAGAGGACTTTCGTCAACGTGTGATTCAGATGGGAGAACAACCTCAATTTGTAATTAACACAGGAGCTCTCGGAGTGGAAAATGCTCTATCAATTCCTCCTCTAACCAAAGGAGCAATAGAAAAGCAATTAGGTATTGCACTAGAGGAATCCTATTTTGTTGTTCTCTATCATCCTGTTACTTTTGAACAAGGAAAAAGTGCTGGAGAACAGATGAAAGCGGTACTATCAGCCCTTTCTAAATTTGGTGTACAGTGTCTATTTATAGGATCCAATTCAGATACTGGTTCTGATGATATTGCAAAGGCTATCAATACTTATTTGATAAATCATGAAAATAGTTATTGCTTTGCTTCTTTATCAACCCAACTTTATCATTCCTTAATTCGTCATTCACTAGGACTGATTGGTAATTCGTCTTCTGGTTTAATAGAAGTTCCTTCTTTGATGAAACCTACTCTTAATATTGGTGATCGCCAAAAAGGTAGGCTACATGGAGAAAGTGTAGTAAGTGTACCAGTCGAAACCTCCTCTGTATTGGAGGGATTATCAAAATTGAATGAAGTGACCAACTTTGACAATCCCTACTACAAAGAGAATGCTTCATCTATTGCATATGAAGCAATAAAGCTTTATTTGAAAGATGAACCTTCAATTTCCCAACCATTTTATGATTTAAAGGAGAATAATCTAAAATGAAAAAAAAGTTGGCATTTTTAGGCGCAGGAAGTCATGCTGATGCGATTGCTCCGGTTATTGATCCTCTTGTGTATGATTTCGTAGGTTTTTTTGATGATAAAGATATTACGGAGCATGATGGTTATCCTGTTCTTGGAAAACTTTATGATGTGCTACCTTACCTTGAAGATGGCTCAATAGATGCAGTATTTATTACAATAGGTGATAATGCTAAAAGGAAAGAACTATTTGAATATGTAGCAAAGGATTATTATGACTTTATTATTAACATCATTAGTCCCAATGCTTTAGTATTGACACCAGATAGTATTTGTGGGCGTGGTATCTTTATTGGTTTTGGGGCTTTTATAGGTTCTAAAGTGAAGCTGTTTGATAACAACGTTGTTAATACAGGAGCGCTCATTGAACATCATACTGTTGTAGAATCACACTGTAATATAGCACCTAATGCTACCATAAATGGTCTTTGTTATATTAGAGAAGAAGTTTATGTAGGTAGTGCCAGTGTTATTATTCAAACCTTGGATATTTCATCATGTACGACAATTGGAGCAGGAGCTGTTGTTGTAAAAGATATTATAGAACCTGGAACCTATGTAGGGGTTCCAGCCAAAAAAATAAAATAAAGGATATGTTATGAAGCCAATTTGTATTATTCCTGCGCGATCAGGGTCAAAAGGATTACCAGATAAGAATATGTTATTCCTAGCAGGTAAACCCATGATTTTCCATACTATAGATGCTGCAATTGAATCTGGAATGTTTGATAAGAAAGATATTTTTGTTAGTACAGATTCAGAATTGTACAGAGAGATTTGTTTAGAACGCGGTATTTCAGTGGTGATGAGAAAACCGGAACTTTCAACTGATCAGGCAACTTCGTATGATATGTTAAAAGATTTTTTATCTGACTATGAAGATAATCAGGAGTTTGTGTTACTTCAAGTAACTTCTCCACTAAGAAAATCATGGCATATAAAGGAAGCAATGGAGTATTATTCTTCACATGATGTTGACAATGTTGTAAGTTTTTCTGAAGTTGAGAAACACCCTAGTCTGTTTACAACATTATCTGATGAAGGCTATGCTATAGATATGGTGGGAGCAGATAAAGGTTATCGTCGCCAAGATTTACAACCTTTATACTATCCGAACGGCGCTATTTTTATTTCTAATAAAGAAACTTACTTAAGGGAAAAAAGTTTTTTCACCTCTAAGACATATGCTTATCAAATGGCAAAGGAATTTTCATTAGATGTTGATACGAGAGATGATTTTATCCACGTCATCGGTCACCTCTTTTTCGATTATGCCATTAGGGAAAAAGAGAATAAAGTTTTTTATAAAGAAGGCTATAGTCGTTTGTTCAATAGAGAAGCTTCAAAGATAATTTTAGGTGATTCAAAAACGATATCTATCTCACTAGAAAGTTACCATAATTATTCCCAAGGTGGTGTAACATTAGCAACGATGTTGGAAAACTTACCTAACTTTTTGACAGCTAATGTAACAGAGGCTTTTGTTTCTATAGGGGTAAATGATCTCATTACAGGTTATAGTGTGGAAGAAATATTCAGCAATTTCCAAAAACTCTACTCATTATTAGCTGAGAATAAAATAAAGATGAGATTGACAACTATTGCTTACACCCTTTTTAGAGAAACTGTCAATAATGCAGATATTGAGAAAATCAATCAATGGCTAACAGAATTTTGTTATCAAAATCAGATTCCACTGTTAGATATTAATAGATTTTTATCAAAGGATGGTAATCTAAATTATCATTTAACTAGTGATGGATTGCATTTTACTCAAGAGGCTAATGATTTGTTACAAAGTCAATATCAATTATTTGTAGACGAAGTTAAAACCTTATAATATTTATTTTATAAAGTTATTCATCTTATTTTTGCGATTTCAATAGTGATATGGTATATTTAAAGTAAGCTACGTATAGTTTTACCAGTCAGAAATAGTAAGGATGGTTGAGTATGAGAGAAACTGAAACACACGATCACCAAGCGCTAATTCAAAAATTGTTAGTCAGTATTCATTATTTAACCTTGTTTCGTGATGAAATTATATTAGTAGAAAAAACCCCATCTTTACTGGGGAAACATTTTTCTATTGCTATTGTGCAGAATGAACTAGGTGAGATACTTTCTAAAATAGAAGCTTTGAGTAAGCAAAAAAAACTGATTCGTTCTATTTATTGGTATGATGAATCGTCATTTAAAGTCATGAATAAGGCTCTGGCTATTGTAGAAGAATGGATTAAGGGCTTAGATAATCTTTTAGAATTCTGTCAATCACAGACGGTTTTTCAAGCAATTTTAGGTGATGAACGTGCACATGTATTTGGAATCCTTATTGATGTTTATACTTCTTTAAACATTATAAATACTTCTTTGAAAGAAGAAAATTCTAGACCAGTGTCCTTATCTGATTTGGCTCTAGGTCTTAAGGACGAAGATTAATAAAAAAACGTTACTGCTTTGAATGAATAAAGCAGTAACGTTTTTTATAAAATATTGCTATACTAGTAATACAGATATCTAAAAGTAAGGAGTTATAAATGAAACATTCTAGTTGGCATGATTTAATAAAAAGAGAACTACCCAATCATTACTACAATAAAATTAATACATTTATGGATGCAGTTTACGAAAGCGGAATCGTTTATCCTCCAAGAGATAAGGTGTTCAATGCCATACAGATAACACCACTAGAAAACGTAAAAGTAGTGATTATTGGCCAAGATCCTTATCATGGACCTCAACAAGCTCAAGGACTCTCATTTTCTGTTCCAGACAATTTACCAGCTCCTCCTTCACTTCAAAATATTCTAAAAGAATTAGCAGAAGATATTGGGTCACGTTCACATCATGACTTAACATCATGGGCGCAACAAGGAGTGCTGCTATTGAATGCTTGTTTAACAGTTCCAGAACACCAAGCTAATGGTCATGCTGGGCTTATATGGGAACCTTTTACTGATGCTGTCATCAAAGTGGTTAACCAAAAGGAAACACCAGTAGTCTTTATTCTGTGGGGTGGCTATGCTCGAAAGAAAAAGTCGCTAATTGATAATCCTATTCATCATATTATTGAGAGTCCTCATCCGAGTCCCCTATCTGCTTATCGTGGTTTCTTTGGTAGCAGACCTTTTTCTAGAACAAATCATTTCTTAGAAGAAAAAGGAATAAATGAGATTGATTGGTTAAATTAGAAGGGAGATCTACTCTCGAAACATTGTTAGTCTTATAATAAAAAACCGCTACTAGCGGTTTTTTATTATTTATTTTTTTGTTTACTTAGGTTTAAGCCAAACGGAACCAAATTTTCTTGCCTTTTTCGAATACGTTTGATATTATCCTGATGTCGGATAATAATCGTGAGGGCCATTAAGATAACCACAGTGGTAAATATCCAGTCGTAGTCCGTTAATATAAAACCTACTAATGGAAAAATTAAGACACTAAGGATACCTACGACAGCTACTGTAATACTGGATAGGGAAATCATGCTAAAAAGATAAAGCGTTAATAAAAAGATAACTAATAAGTAAAGGAAAAAAGAAGGTGTAAATCCTAGCAAAACCCCAGCGCTTGTAGCAACGGCTTTCCCACCTTTGAATTGTGCAAAAATAGGGAAAGTGTGACCTATAATAGCAAAAAAACCGATAAAAAATGGAGATACTGTCGTTATACCTAATATGATAGGAATAAGTGTTGCTAGAGTCCCTTTTAAAATGTCAATAGTCAAAGTGACAATGCCAGCTTTTACACCTAAAATACGGAAGGTATTCGTGGTGCCAGTATTACCACTACCGTGTTGACGAAGATTGACTTGGTAAAAATATTTACCAATCCAAAGTCCAGTTTGGATAGAGCCTAACAGATAGGCAATGATAATCATAATTATAATATTCATACCCTTATTATAACATAAGCATAAAAGTCTTTTTGCTATTTTTAAAAAAATAATTTTGCAAAAACAGCAAAAAACTTGTAATATAAAAAAGATGAAAAAATTTGGAGGTCACTTTGGCTAAACAAGATATAACAGTGACGAATTATGGCGACAATGCTATTCAAGTCTTAGAAGGATTAGATGCTGTTCGTAAGCGTCCAGGGATGTATATCGGTTCCACAGATGGAACTGGTTTACATCATTTAGTGTGGGAAATTGTAGATAATGCAGTTGATGAAGCTCTATCAGGTTTTGGAAATCGCATTGATGTGATTATTAACAAAGATGGGAGTATAACTGTTACAGACCATGGACGTGGTATGCCAACTGGAATGCATGCTATGGGAAAACCTACTGTTGAAGTCATCTTCACGGTGCTTCATGCAGGTGGAAAATTTGGACAAGGTGGTTATAAAACATCAGGTGGTCTCCATGGTGTTGGATCATCTGTAGTTAATGCTTTGTCTTCTTGGTTAGAAGTTGAAATCATTCGCGACGGAGCTGTTTACAGACAACGTTTTGAAAATGGTGGTAAGCCCGTTACAACCCTGAAAAAAATCGGCACAGCACCAAAATCAAAATCTGGAACATCTGTCAGCTTTATGCCAGATCAATCAGTATTTTCAACGATAGATTTTAAGTTTAATATAATTGCAGAGCGCTTAAAGGAATCTGCCTTTCTCTTAAAAAATGTTACTTTAACCTTAACAGATAATCGTTCAGAAGAAGCAGAGCATCTAGAATTTCATTATGAAAACGGTGTTCAAGATTTTGTAGAGTATTTAAATGAAGATAAAGAAACGTTGACACCAATCATGTTTTTCGAAGGTGAAGAACAAGAATTTCATATCGAAGTTGCTTTGCAGTATAATGATGGTTTTTCAGATAATATCCTTTCTTTTGTCAATAATGTTCGCACTAAAGATGGTGGAACACATGAAACTGGCTTGAAATCAGCTATTACAAAGTCTATGAATGACTATGCACGTAAAACAGGACTTCTTAAAGAAAAAGATAAAAACCTTGAAGGTTCTGATTATCGTGAGGGGCTATCAGCCATTTTATCTATTCTTGTACCTGAGGAGCACTTGCAATTTGAAGGTCAAACTAAAGATAAACTAGGAAGTCCCTTAGCACGACCAATTGTTGATGGTATTGTTTCTGAAAAGTTAACTTACTTTCTTATGGAAAATGGAGATTTAGCATCTAATTTAATCCGTAAGGCAATAAAAGCACGTGATGCGCGTGAAGCTGCACGTAAAGCTCGTGATGAAAGTAGAAATGGGAAAAAGTCGAAAAAAGATAAAGGTCTACTTTCTGGAAAATTAACCCCTGCACAATCGAAAAATGCTAAGAAAAATGAACTCTATTTAGTCGAAGGAGACTCTGCAGGTGGCTCTGCTAAGCAAGGTCGTGATAGAAAATTTCAAGCTATTTTACCGTTGCGAGGAAAAGTATTGAATACAGCTAAGGCAAAGATGGCTGATATTATAAAAAACGAAGAAATTAATACAATGATCCATACCATTGGTGCAGGTGTTGGTCCTGATTTTAATCTTGACGATATTAATTATGATAAAGTTATCATTATGACCGATGCTGATACTGACGGAGCTCATATTCAAACACTATTATTAACTTTCTTTTATCGCTATATGAGACCTCTTGTTGAAGAGGGACATGTCTATATTGCTTTGCCACCTTTGTATAAAATGTCAAAAGGAAAAGGTAAGAAAGAAATTGTTGAGTACGCTTGGACAGATATAGAGTTAGAAGAATTACGACAAAAATTTGGTAAAGGCTCACTATTACAACGATATAAAGGGCTTGGGGAAATGAATGCCGATCAATTGTGGGAAACTACTATGAACCCTGAGACAAGGACATTAATTCGTGTAACAATTGAAGATTTAGCAAGAGCAGAACGTCGAGTTAATGTCTTGATGGGTGATAAAGTTCCTCCAAGACGCCAATGGATTGAAGATAATGTCAAGTTTACTTTAGAAGAGAATACAGTATTTTAATAAAGAGCCTTGGTTATTCATGTTTTATAGTGTACAAGTAATATTGTATGCGTTAGACAAGAGAGCCAATCATTCATTTCAAATAAGTGGAAAAATAATACTAAGCCACTCCAACTAGGAGAAAATTATAAATATGTCTAATATTCAAAATATGTCCCTTGAGGACATTATGGGAGAGCGTTTTGGGCGCTATTCTAAGTATATCATTCAAGAACGGGCGTTGCCGGATATTCGTGATGGCTTAAAACCTGTTCAACGTCGAATCCTTTATTCAATGAATAAAGATGGTAATACTTTTGAAAAGGGATTTCGCAAATCTGCAAAGTCAGTCGGTAATGTTATGGGGAATTTCCATCCTCATGGGGATTCCTCTATTTATGACGCGATGGTTCGTATGTCTCAAGATTGGAAAAATCGTGAGACATTGATTGAAATGCACGGAAATAATGGTTCTATGGATGGAGATCCTGCGGCGGCTATGCGTTATACGGAAGCCCGTCTATCAGAAATTGCTGGTTATCTTCTTCAAGATATTGATAAGAATACCGTACCCTTTGCGTGGAATTTTGATGATACAGAGAAAGAACCAACTGTTTTACCAGCTGCCTTTCCCAATCTTTTAGTCAACGGAGCAACAGGAATATCTGCAGGCTATGCAACAGATATTCCACCACATAATTTAGCAGAAGTCATTGATGCTGTCGTGTACATGATTGATCACCCTAAAGCTAAATTAGATAAATTAATGGAATTTCTACCTGGTCCAGATTTTCCAACTGGCGCTATCATTCAAGGAAAAGATGAAATTCGTAAGGCATATGAGACTGGTAAGGGGAGAGTAGCGGTTCGCTCGCGAACTGCTATTGAAACCTTAAAAGGTGGTAAGAAACAAATTATTGTTACTGAAATTCCTTATGAAGTTAATAAGTCAGTTTTAGTAAAACGAATCGATGATGTTCGTGTTAATAATAAAGTTCCAGGAATAGCAGAGGTGCGTGATGAGTCTGATAGAGATGGCCTTCGTATCGCTATTGAGCTCAAAAAAGAAGCCGATGAAACAATTGTCTTAAATTATCTTTTTAAATATACAGACCTACAAGTGAATTATAATTTCAATATGGTTGCTATTGATGACTACACCCCTAAGCAGGTGGGTCTATCAAGAATATTAACTAGCTATATCGCTCACCGAAGAGAAATTATTATTGCTCGTTCAAAATTTGATAAAGAAAAAGCCGAAAAACGTCTCCATATTGTTGAGGGACTGATTAGGGTTCTTTCTATTTTGGATGAAGTGATTGCATTAATTCGTGCTTCTGAGAATAAAGCTGATGCGAAAGAGAATTTGAAGGTCAGCTATGAGTTTTCAGAAGCTCAAGCAGAGGCTATCGTCACATTGCAATTATATCGTCTCACAAATACTGATATTGTGACGTTGAGAGAAGAAGAAGAAGAACTTCGTCAACAAATCACAATGCTCAAGGCAATTATTAGTGATGAACGTACGATGTATAACGTAATGAAACGTGAGTTACGTGAGGTCAAAAAGAAATTTGCCAATACTAGACGTTCTGAACTTCAAGAATTAGCTGAAACTATTGAAATCGATACTGCAAGTTTAATTATCGAAGAGGACACATACGTCAGTGTTACTAGAGGCGGATATGTAAAACGCACCAGCCCTCGCTCTTTCAATGCATCAACTGTTGATGAACTTGGTAAGCGAGAAGATGACGAATTGATATTTGTGAGCAATGCAAAGACTACCCAACATTTATTGATGTTTACTAACCTTGGTAATCTTGCTTATCGTCCAGTTCATGAATTAGCTGATATTCGATGGAAAGACGTTGGTGAACATTTATCACAAAATCTTGTTAACTTTGCTTCAAATGAAGAAATTATTTATGCTGAATTAGTAGATGATTTTACTAAAGAAACTTATTTTGCTGTCACTAGCTTAGGGCAAATAAAGCGTTTTGAACGTCAAGAAATCAGTCCATGGCGGACATATAAGTCAAAAACAGCTAAATATGCTAAGTTAAAAAGTGTAGAGGATTATGTTGTGACTGTTGCCCCTATCCAATTAGAGGATGTTATACTTGTCACTTATAATGGTTATGCGTTGAGATTTAGTATAAATGATGTACCAGTCGTCGGTAGTAAAGCCGCAGGTGTAAAAGCGATGAATTTAAAAGATCGTGATCACATCGTATCTGCATTTATAGCTAACACCACAAGTTTATATTTATTAACTCATAGAGGAAGTCTTAAACGAATGGCCATTGATGTTATCCCCACAACTAGTCGTGCTAATCGAGGACTTCAAGTTCTTCGTGAATTGAAATCCAAACCGCATCGCGTTTTTAAAGCAGGACCTGTATATTTAGAGGATTCATCTTTTGAATTTGATTTATTTAATTCAGTATCGAATCATGAAGGAGATACTTTCGTACTTGAGATTATGTCTAAAACAGGAAAAGTTTACGATGTTGATTTAAGTCAATGGAGTTTTTCTGAACGTACAAGTAATGGCTCTTTTGTATCTGATAAGATTTCTGACGAAGAAGTATTCTCAGTTAAAATTAAGTAAAAACATATTTGTGTTTTTACTAGTTTGGTAATTTATCTGAATTTTACAAATAATATTGAAAAAATAATGATAATAGCGTACAATAGTTAGAAACCCAAAGAAAGAGGTACCTTATGACAGTAAATTTAGATTGGGATAATTTAGGTTTTGCTTACAGAAAATTACCATTCCGATACATTTCGCATTTTAAAGATGGGAAATGGGATGATGGCAAGTTGACAGATGATGCAACACTACATATTTCAGAAAGTTCACCTGCTCTCCATTATGGGCAACAAGCTTTTGAAGGATTGAAAGCTTATAGAACTAAAGATGGCTCTATTCAGTTATTTCGTCCAGATCAAAATGCAGAACGACTTCAAAGAACAGCAGATCGTCTTTTAATGCCACATGTTCCGACAGACAAATTTATTGCAGCGGTTAAATCTGTTGTACGCGCTAATGAGGAGTTTGTTCCACCGTATGGTACAGGAGCAACATTATACATTCGTCCCTTATTAATTGGTGTGGGAGATATTATTGGAGTTAAACCTGCTGAAGAATATATTTTTACGGTATTTGCAATGCCAGTAGGTAGTTATTTTAAAGGTGGTTTAACACCAACTAACTTTATTGTTTCCAAAGAATATGATAGAGCAGCACCGAATGGTACAGGAGCTGCAAAAGTTGGTGGTAACTATGCTGCTAGTCTTCTTCCTGGGAAATATGCTCATGAGAAACAATTTTCAGATGTTATCTATCTTGATCCAGCGACACATACTAAAATTGAAGAGGTTGGAGCAGCTAATTTCTTTGGAATTACTAAAGATAATCAGTTTATCACCCCTTTGAGTCCTTCAATTTTACCTTCAATTACTAAATATTCATTGCTTTACCTTGCTAAAGAAAGGTTTGGTATGGAAGCGATTGAAGGAGATGTCTTTGTCGACGAATTAGATAAATTCACAGAAGCTGGCGCATGTGGTACAGCCGCAGTTATTTCACCAATTGGAGGAATTCAAAACGGAGATGACTTCCATGTCTTCTACAGTGAGACAGAAGTTGGTCCAGCGACACGCAAACTATATGATGAGTTAGTAGGGATCCAGTTTGGTGATGTTGAAGCACCAGAAGGGTGGATTTATAAAGTAGATTAAGTCTATACTAAAAGCTTGCTCTTGCAAGCTTTTAGTATTTTGTGTACAATAAAAAACAATAAAAAGAGATATTGGAGTTAATAGTGAGTAAAAAAGATAAGAAAATTGAAATTCAAATTTCAGACGCTCAAGTAACAGTTAATGGAACTAAGGTTGATGGATACCAACTCGTTATTGGAAAAAAAATTGTAGGTCAAATTGCAGAGCTAGATTCTAAATTTGCTGTGATTAAAGGTGAGCAAGTGAGTGGATTCTATAAAAATTTAGATCAAGCTATGGGAAATATTATTGAAGAATATAATCTTAATCGCTAATATTTATTTAAAAAGCTTGCGTGCTAACAACATCTGTGGTAGAATAGTCAGTGTTGTTACGGAAAGATAGCGAAGAGGCTAAACGCGGCGGACTGTAAATCCGCTCCTTCGGGTTCGGGGGTTCGAATCCCTCTCTTTCCATTATTTGGGGTATAGCCAAGCGGTAAGGCAAGGGACTTTGACTCCCTCATGCGTTGGTTCGAATCCAGCTACCCCAGTCAAAGGTATCAAACTTTTGTTTGACACCGTCAAAGAGATATTTGTTGTCCTTGCGGGTTACCTTGAGAAAATATATTGTTATCAAAAGCTAGCTCGGCTAGCTTTTGTTGGAGGATTTTTTAGAATGAATGAATTTGAAGATTTGCTAAACAGTGTTAGCGAAGTGAACCCTGGTGACGTTGTCACTGCGGAAGTTTTAACAGTTGATAACGGTCAAGCAAACGTTGTTATCGATGGTACTGGTGTTGAAGGTGTCTTGACACTTCGTGAATTGACTAACGATCGTGATGCTGATATCAATGATTTTGTTAAAGCTGGCGACACAGTTGAAGTACTTGTTCTTCGTCAAGTTGTAGGTAAAGATACTGATACAGTAACTTTCCTTGTATCTAAAAAACGCTTGGAAGCTCGTAAAGCATGGGACAAACTTGTTGGTCGTGAAGGTGAAGTTGTTACTGTTAAAGGTACACGTGCTGTTAAAGGCGGACTTTCAGTTGAATTTGAAGGACTTCGTGGTTTCATCCCAGCTTCAATGATTGATACTCGTTTTGTACGTAACACTGAAAAATTTGTTGGACAAGAATTTGATGCTAAAATCAAAGAAGTTGATGCAGCAGAAAATCGCTTCATCCTTTCACGTCGTGAAGTTGTTGAAGAATCAGCAGCTGCTGCACGTAAAGAAGTTTTCTCAAACATTGAAGTAGGTTCAGTTGTAACTGGTAAAGTTGCTCGTTTAACAAGCTTTGGTGCTTTCATTGACCTTGGTGGTGTTGATGGACTTGTACACGTAACTGAATTATCACATGAGCGCAATGTTTCACCTAAATCAGTTGTAACTGTTGGTGAAGAAGTTGAAGTTAAAGTACTTTCAATTGATGAAGAAGCTGGTCGTGTATCACTTTCACTTAAAGCAACTACACCTGGCCCATGGGATGGCGTTGAACAAAAACTTGCTGCTGGTGATGTTATTGAAGGTAAAGTAAAACGCTTGACTGACTTTGGTGCTTTTGTTGAAGTGTTACCTGGCATTGATGGACTTGTACACATTTCACAAATTTCACACAAACGTGTTGAAAATCCTAAAGACGTATTATCTGCAGGACAAGAAGTTACTGTTAAAGTTCTTGAAGTTAATTCAGATGCAGAACGTGTCTCACTTTCAATGAAAGCTCTTGAAGAGCGTCCAGCGCAAGCAGAAGGTGAAAAAGAAGAAAAACGTCAATCACGTCCACGTCGTCCACGTCGTCAAGAAAAACGCGACTACGAGCTTCCAGAAACACAAACTGGATTCTCTATGGCTGACTTATTCGGTGATATTGAATTATAATAATTAAAAGACTTGCTTTAGCAAGTCTTTTTGTTTTTGTTGATAAAGTATGCTATAATGTAACATGTACTACCATCTTTAGTGTAATGGATATCACACAAGATTCCGGTTCTTGGGATAGGGGTTCGATTCCCTTAAGATGGATAATAGATGCTCCATAAAGCTTTATGTTATAGGTTTTATATTAGTTTATCTCCAACCTTGCCTCACAAAGTGATTCTCCTCATTTCTGATAAGTAAAACTAAGGTTGACAAATAAGGGAGAATCAGTTTGAAATCTGTGTAAGTTAGTATCATAATTAGTTAATATGACTATTAAGGGGCTAAGTTAAGATACTAAGATTAAACTATTGTGTAATAAAATATTTCTAATAAGTAATTAAGGTATTAATAAAAAGGCGTTAATGCCTTTTTATTTTAAACCATGCTGTTGTTTGTTAGTGAGTTTATCATTTTCAAATGTAAGGTTAATTCCTGGATCACTATCTGACGACTGAATGCCACTAATCCATGCAGCCTGTAGTTCCTCTTTATCTGAAGAAACTGCTTGAGAAATATCATCAGGTTCTCCTAGAAGTTCTTTTACTTTATTGTATGACATGCCATTTTTTAAACTATTATAATCTTTTGTTGTGATGTTGGCATCACGAATAAACTTAAAATTACTAATTGAACGAACAATGCTACTATCGTTTAATAATTGTATAGTGATGGAGATATCATCGACATTCCAACGATAGCCTTTAAGAGTGACATTTCCCGCTGGTGTATCAAATTTTTCGTTTGGTTCGCCATCAAATAATTGTTTTAATTCAGCGAGACTAGTGCCTCCTTTAAAGTTATTTGCTTTAACCCCTAACTTTACTTTATTAAATTTCAAACGTAATTCTTCGTGGTCAGCTTTGATATTTTTATGTTGTGATACATTTGATTTTGAAGTAGAGGTTTGCTGAGTATTTGAAGAAGAGCATGCTGTTAAACCCAAAAATGAGAGACAGACAATCGTTCCAACAGTTATTTTTTTTAACGGTATCATAATTATTTATCCTAAATTCTATTTTTAAATATTATAACATAATTATTTTGGGTTTACTTTCCTTATCCTCATTTCAATATTAAGCCTGCAACTAAAGGACTGACAATAACATAGCAAATTCCTGTGATACCAATTGCTAGTCCAGCCATGGCGCCTTGAACTTGGCCATATTTTAAGGCTTGTCCAGTTCCTATAGCATGCCCAGTTCCTCCTAGCGCGAGCCCTATAGCAACAGGATCTTCTATCCTTAATAATTTTAGAAAAATAGGACCCAAAACGCTTGTTAAGATGCCTGTAATAACAACTACGACCAGAGTGATAGTAGCTAATCCACCTGCTTTACTTGTAATTCCAACGGCCATAGCTGTAGTTACGGACTTTGGGAAAAGTGAGATTGCTAAGAAATATTTCATACCAAAAAACTTAGCAATTATTGCGGTAAAAACTGTGTTGATAACAGAAGCTAAGATGATGCTAATGCTAATACTTTTAATGTGATGCTTCATTAAATGAAAGGTTCTATAGAGAGGAATAGCCAATACAACCGTTGAAGGCGTAATTAACATCGTTAGAAATGAACCACCATTGTAGTAATCTTTATAGGAGATATGTGTTAATTTTAAAAAAGCAATTAATAAAATAGTCGCCAAAAGAAGTGGAGTTGTTGCAGGGGAAGGATATTTTCTAAAAATCCTTATGCCAATGTAATACGCCCATACGGTTAACATAATACCAAAGATAGGGTTATTCGTTAAAGTTGCCATTTTTACCTCCAATTTCTGGATAATCTCCTTCATATCTCTTTTTGATCCATTGGGATACCAGTCCAATAGTTAGAATATTGAGAAATAGCGCTCCTAAGATAATGATAGCTATCCCAAAAAGATAGGGCTTTATGTCTTGAAAGTGCTCCATCAGTCCAACTGCTGGTGGTAAAAATAAAATGGTCATATTTGCTAATAGAAAATTCCCCACGGCATCAATATGCCTGAGCCTGATGATTTTGTATTTTAACGCTAGGAATAGTAATATTAATCCAATAATACTACCTGGTACAGGTAAGTTGAATAAAGTAGATAGAACCTCACCAGCGAATGAAAAGGTTAAAATAACCATTAATTGAACGTATAATTTCATGAAAAACTCCTTCCATTATAGTCTACTACTCTGAAAGTAATTTTCAAGGCTATGAAACGTTTACATAAAAACAAATTAAAAAGACCGAGATTCTTCTCAATCTTTTTAATTTATTTTTGTAAGCTATTTTATCAAGAGTAACTGATTAAATAGTATATTAATCAAGGGAAGTGATTTGATATCGTCTCGTTTTATACGGGCTTGACTTGGCAGTTATTTGATGGTAGATTAAGAACCATTTTTCATTACGGCGCCAAATACTAGTATGTCGTTTACCTTCCAATTCATAAGACACAAGTTTTGTTTTTTGACTAATTGATTTTACATTGAAATATTTAAAGTTGCTTGCCAATGAATGATTTGTAGCATTAGTGAGCATGTCAGAAGTGATAATATTTCCCTTTTCATTAATCATATAAAAGTCAGGACTAATAAAGGTCTCATAACCGGGAATTTTTGCTAGGATGATTTTTTCGTTTTTGTATAATTTTTGGTAAACATTATCGAAAATTTCGTCTTCTGGGATAGAAGCGGGTTCTACATGAATATCTATGTCATATACAGAAAATTTATCACTGAGTAGTTTTTCCACTCTTTCGGTAATGGCATGACTTTCAAAGACTGAGAGATCAGGGTTCATTTCGAGAACAATATCAAGGTAAATATTACTACCGTAAGTACGTCCACGTTGAGATTTTACAGCGGATATTTTAGGAATTGTTAATATAGCTTTTTCGTATTGTTTTAATTGATAATCATCGAAACCATCCGATAAGCTGAAAGCAGATTCTATAAAAATATCATAAGCTGTTTTAAGAATAAAATAAGTAATAATGATAGCAGCTAAACGATCAATAATAGGAAAATTTAGAGAAGCCGCAATGATAGCAATAGATGTGCCGATAGATGTCACAGCATCAGAAAGGTTATCTTTAGAAGCTGCAACCAGAGCGCTAGACTTTACTCTTTGAGATAATTGTTTATTATAGAAATAAACGCCAAGCATAACAAGAGCAGATATAGCACCTACTATAGCACCTAGAGGATCAATGTTAGTATCAGTATTATTAATAATCTTAGTGACAGTTTGAATAAAAACTTGAATACCTACGACAAACATGATAAAAGAGGTAATCAGGCTTGCTAAATCTTCAATTTTCCAGTGACCAAAACGATGGTTTGAGTCGGCTGGTTGACTAGCCAAGTGTAAACCAATTAAGAGTGCTACATTTCCTAAGATATCAGATAAGTTATTAAATCCATCTGCTACAAGTGAAGTAGCATCAAACCAATAACCTGCAGCTAATTTAGCGACTGCCAGTGTTATATAGGCAATGATACTAATAATAGGCCCTCTTTTTGCAAGTTGTAAGTTTTCAGTAGAAGTTGCCATTTTCCTAATTTCCTTTCATCTACACATTATATCACTTAGGAGCAGACTATAAAACTAGTAAGTTCAAGGCTTAGTGATATTTTTAGTCTCTGAAAAATATTTCTGTGTTTCTTTAACAATAATTGGTGACAAAGCTAGGAGAGCTATTAGATTTGGTAAAGCCATTAAACCATTAACGATATCAGCGATAACCCAAATGAGATCGAGCTGTAAGAAACCACCTAAGCCGACCATAATGACAAAAATAATGCGATAAGCGTTAATAAATTTAGTCCCAAATAGATATTCAAAGCAACGCTCTCCGTAGTAGCTCCATCCTAAAATAGTAGTAAAAGCAAATAAGACAAGGCAGAAGGTTAGGGCAAAACTACCTAGTGAGCCAAATACGGTATTAAAAGATGCTTGTGTTAACGGAGCACCCTGTAAATCAAATTCTAGCCATTTTCCTGTAACTAAAATTGCAATCCCTGTCAAAGTACAAATAACAATAGTGTCAATGAAGGTTCCTGTCATTGAAATAAGGCCTTGTTCAACAGGTTCTTTTGTTTTAGCTGCTGCTGCGGCTATTGGAGCAGAACCCAATCCAGATTCATTTGAGAAAACTCCTCTAGCAATTCCCTTTTGAATTGCTTCTTTAACGATAGCTCCAGAAAAACCACCAATGGCTGCTGTCCCAGAAAAAGCACCGCTAAAGATGAGTTGGAAAGTATGTGGAATCTTATTGTAATTAACTGCAATAATAATCAGAGTTGCTAAAATATAGCTTATAGCCATAAAAGGTACTATTTTTTCTGAAACTTTTGAAATAGATTTTATACCTCCAAATATAATAAATAATACTATAACAGCAAGAATGAGGCTGGTAAATCTAGTTGATATTTTGAAAGTATGCTCAAGAGAAGAAGCAATTGCATTGACTTGAGTGAATGTCCCTATTCCTAAAAGAGCTACTAAGATACCTGCTGCAGAAAAAAAGACTGCTAATGGTTTCCATTTTTGTCCCATTCCATTGACAATGTAGTACATTGGTCCTCCAGAAATTTCTCCATTAGTATCTTTTGTGCGATATTTGATAGCTAATAATCCTTCTGCGTATTTTGTTGCCATTCCAAAAAAGGCAGCTACCCACATCCAAAACAAAGCTCCTGGTCCTCCAGATTTAATAGCCGTAGCCACACCAACGATATTACCTGTCCCTACCGTTGCAGCAAGAGCAGTTGCAAGGGCAGCATAACTTGAAATATCTCCTTGCCCGTTATCCTCTCGGAAAATCAATTTGAAAGCTCTAGAAAGTTGTCTCAATTGAATAAAACCTAAGCGAAATGATAGGTAAATACCTGTTCCGACTAATAAACCAAGTAAAGGTGGACCCCAAACGAAGCTATTGATATGAGTAAAAAGTGTTAGCATATGTTCTCCTTTGATACATGACATACCTATGGATTCTGTAATGAAACGAAAAAAGTTATCTCTAAAAGAGATAACTTCTGAAAGATGCTAGCTAAAAAGCGCACAAATAAAGGTAGTAGTAAACTTAATAAGCTTACTACTCATTATTAATATTGGCTTTTAGCTTCTGTCCTTTTGCCTGAGAGATTGGAGGAGTTGTTTTACTCTTCTTGCCCCTTCGGCGCCTAGAGCACATCTTGGTGTCAATACAAAGATGTTGCTACTTATAGGTCTCTCCAGAAGTCCGTCTGTCAATCAGTCCTGTCTTAAGACACCTGAGAGTGTAATTCCTTCGGCGAAAGTCTAACTTTCTTCTCCTGAATGACGTCATTCGGTATATTTTATTATGTTAACTATCATAATGGAAAAGCATAGTTTTGTCAATATAGTTTCAAAAAAGTCTTGTTTTCTAAAATGTCTTATGCTATAATTCTTTCAGCGTAGGTTTTTAAACTCATCCCGTGAGGTGAGAAAAACATCAGGAAAAAAATAAAGCCTATGACTATATTGCTATAGAAAGTGGGCTTTTTTGTATGCCCAAGAGGACCAGTCTAGATATGACTTTAAATGCTAAAGGTGAAAGTAATCAAATTCTAGTAGATAAGGAAGTACATTCTACTAACTTATTACTAGATATCGATGAAAAACCAGAATTATTTCAAGGTTTGCTGTTAAGTTTTCAACATGTTTTTGCTATGTTTGGAGCTACGATATTAGTTCCGCTTATTTTAGGGATGCCTGTATCAGTGGCTTTATTTGCTTCTGGTTGCGGAACGCTCATTTATCAAGTTGCGACAAAATTTAAAGTCCCTGTTTACCTAGGCTCATCATTTGCTTATATTACAGCTATGGCATTAGCCATGAAACAAATGCATGGCGATATTTCGGCTGCTCAAACAGGTATTCTTTTTGTAGGTCTAATCTATGTCGTTGTGGCGACGGTTATTAAGTTCGTAGGAAATTCATGGGTTGATAAGATTTTGCCACCAATAATCATTGGACCTATGATTATTGTTATTGGTTTAGGTTTGGCAAACTCTGCTGTAACTAATGCAGGTTTTGTCGCTAAAGGTGATTGGCGTAAAATGCTAGTTGCTGTTGTTACATTCTTGATTGCAGCTTTTATCAATACTAAAGGGAAAGGTTTTATCAAGATTATTCCATTTTTATTTGCAATTATTGGAGGCTATATTTTATCAATCATTCTTGGCTTGGTAGATTTATCTCCAGTTGAAAAAGCTGCCTGGTTTGAATTGCCAAAATTCTATTTACCGTTTAAGACAGGTTTATTTCACAGTTATAAACTTTACTTTGGACCAGAAATGCTTGCAATTCTTCCAATCTCAATTGTAACGATTGCTGAAAATATCGGTGATCATACAGTTTTAGGTCAGATTTGTGGGCGTAACTTTCTAAAAAAACCAGGTTTAAATCGTCTTTTAATTGGAGATGGTTTAGCAACCGCATTTTCTGCTCTTATAGGAGGCCCAGCTGAAACTACTTATGGTGAAAATACAGGTGTTATTGGCATGACGCGTATAGCTTCTGTAACGGTTATTCGTAATGCAGCTTTTATTGCAATCGCTTTTTCATTCTTTGGTAAATTTACAGCTTTGATCTCTACAATTCCTAGTGCAGTACTTGGTGGAATGGCTATATTACTTTATGGTGTTATTGCAAGTAATGGATTAAAAGTGTTGATTGAAAATCGTGTCAATTTTGCTGAGGTTCGTAATCTGATTATTGCCAGTTCCATGTTAGTTTTAGGCCTCGGTGGAGCAGTCCTTGATCTAGGTGCTCTAACTTTATCAGGAACAGCATTAAGTGCTATAGTGGGTATTATATTAAATTTAATATTGCCAAAAGAAAGCATGAAATTATAACAAAAGAGCTCAGAGTATCTGAGCTCTTTTGTTATGATAGATCAGTTAAAAAGTTTAAAATAAAAACGTTTACAGTTATGGTTTCCTTATTTTCTGCTATAATGGTCATAGAAAAAGTGAGGTTATAGTAGAATGAAATTCAATTTAGAACAAGTAAAAGTATTTGAGAATTACGAAATTGAGAACTGGGAAGAAGGTCAAGTTACCTTAACAACGAAGGTCGTTGACTCTTCGCTCAACTATTATGGTAATGCTCATGGTGGTTATTTGTTTACACTGTGTGATCAAGTCAGTGGTTTAGTTGCTATTTCAACAGGATATGAAGCGGTAACTCTACAATCAAATATCAACTATTTGAGGGCAGGCCGATTAGATGATCTGCTTACTGTCATCGGTACTTGTGTTCATAATGGTCGTACTACAAAAGTCATTGATGTTCACATTAAAAATCAGAAAGGCGAGATGGTTACAACTGCTATTTTTACAATGTTTGTAACTGGAGAGAGAAAAGAGAAGTAAAAAAGGTAGGAGTTAGACAGCGTCTGTTTAACTCCTTTTTCTATTGGGAAAAATATGAAAAAATGATATACTAGAGAAGCAATTTTGACAAAATTAGGAGTAGAAATGAATCCTTTAATAATTGGAATGAATGATAAACAAGCAGAAGCGGTACAAACGACAGACGGACCGCTTTTGATTATGGCAGGAGCTGGCTCTGGAAAAACACGTGTCCTGACTCATCGTATTGCTTATTTAATAGATGAAAAATATGTTAATCCTTGGAATATTTTAGCGATTACTTTTACTAATAAAGCAGCGCGTGAAATGCGTGAACGTGCTATCGCCTTGAATCCAGCTACCCAAGATACTTTGATTGCAACTTTTCATAGTATGTGTGTTCGTATTTTACGTCGTGAAGCTGATTATATTGGATATAATCGTAACTTTACAATCGTTGATCCAGGTGAGCAGCGTACTTTAATGAAGCGAATCATTAAGCAATTAAATTTGGACACAAAAAAGTGGAATGAACGTTCAATTTTAGGTACAATCTCTAATGCTAAAAATGACCTTCTTGATGAAATTGCATATGAGAAGCAAGCCGGAGATATGTATACACAGGTAATTGCTAAATGCTATAAAGCTTATCAAGAGGAATTACGTAGAAGTGAGGCCATGGATTTCGATGACTTGATTATGATGACACTTCGATTATTTGATCAGAATAAAGATGTTTTGGCCTATTACCAACAGAGGTATCAATATATCCATGTAGACGAGTATCAAGATACTAACCACGCTCAATACCAATTAGTTAAGTTATTAGCTTCGCGTTTCAAAAATATTTGTGTTGTTGGTGATGCCGATCAATCCATTTATGGATGGCGTGGAGCTGATATGCAAAATATTCTTGATTTTGAAAAGGACTATCCGCAAGCCAAAGTTGTATTATTAGAAGAAAATTATCGCTCAACTAAGAAAATACTTCAAGCTGCTAATAATGTGATCAATCATAATAAAAATCGCCGTCCTAAAAAATTATGGACTCAAAATGATGAAGGTGAGCAAATTGTATATCATAGAGCTAACAATGAGCAAGAAGAAGCCGTTTTTGTAGCATCAACTATTGATAACATCGTTCGAGAACAAGGAAAAAATTTCAAAGATTTTGCCGTTCTTTATCGTACGAATGCTCAATCTCGTACTATTGAGGAAGCACTTTTAAAATCCAATATTCCATATACAATGGTTGGTGGAACAAAATTCTATAGTCGCAAAGAAATTCGAGATGTTATTGCTTATCTCAATATCCTTGCAAATACTTCTGATAATATTTCTTTTGAGCGGATTGTAAATGAACCTAAAAGAGGGGTGGGGCCAGGAACTTTAGAAAAAATACGGTCATTTGCCTATGAACAGAGCATGTCTCTTCTTGATGCCTCTTCAAATGTCATGATGTCGCCCTTAAAAGGGAAGGCTGCTCAAGCTGTTTGGGATTTAGCTAATCTGATTTTGACTCTACGTAGTAAGCTAGATAGTTTAACTGTAACGGAGATTACAGAAAACCTACTGGATAAGACAGGATATCTAGAAGCACTTCAAGTTCAAAATACATTAGAAAGTCAAGCGCGTATTGAAAATATTGAAGAATTCTTGTCAGTGACTAAAAATTTTGACGATAATCCAGAGATTACAGTAGAGGGTGAAACTGGTTTAGATCGTCTATCGCGTTTTTTAAATGATTTAGCTTTAATAGCAGATACTGATGATAGCGCCACTGAAACGGCTGAGGTCACTTTAATGACATTACATGCTGCCAAGGGTCTAGAATTTCCAGTTGTTTTCTTAATCGGTATGGAAGAAGGAGTATTTCCTTTATCGCGTGCAATAGAGGATGCTGATGAATTAGAAGAAGAGCGTCGTTTAGCTTATGTCGGGATTACGAGAGCAGAACAAATACTTTTCCTTACCAATGCTAATACCCGTACTTTATTTGGTAAAACTAGTTATAATAGACCAACCCGTTTTATACGTGAGATTGATGATGAGCTGATACAACATCAAGGGTTAGCTCGACCAGTTAATTCTTCATTTGGTGTGAAATATTCAAAAGAACAGCCTACACAATTTGGTCAAGGAATGAGTCTTCAACAAGCGCTTCAGGCACGTAAAAGTAATTCACAACCTCAAGTAACTGCCCAACTCCAGGCTCTTAACACGAACAATAGCCATGAGACATCATGGGAGATTGGTGATGTTGCAACTCATAAAAAATGGGGGGACGGTACGGTGCTTGAAGTTTCAGGTAGCGGAAAGACTCAAGAGTTAAAAATAAATTTTCCAGGTATTGGGTTAAAGAAATTATTAGCGAGTGTCGCTCCTATTAGCAAAAAGGAAAACTAACTTTCTTCTATTATATACTTAAATAATCAGAGACTAAGAATTGTATTCTTAGTCTTTTTGCATCATTTGAATAGAAAAATAAGTTATCATTTGGTTTTTACTTACTAAAAAGGTTGATATTAAAGCGTTTTCTAAAAGTGACCATACTATTTTAAAAAAAGAAGCGTTTCTCTTGCATTCTTTTCTAAAAAGAGTATAATAACAATATCAATTAAATATCAAGTGGTCACTTAAAAATAAAAGCATTTACCAAGCTTTTTACTTGGCAGTCACTTTATAAAGTTGTATAATATTAGTATAGTTAACAACTTAATTAATTGCCGAGTGGTCACTTAAGAAACTCTTGTTATTTAGTTAAGAACAAAATAAGTTTGTACACTGAGATGTACTTAGGAAGAAAGGTATTTATCATGGGTTTAATTTGGTCATTAATCGTTGGTGCTATTATTGGTGCTATTGCAGGAGCAATCACTAACAAGGGTGGTTCAATGGGTTGGATAGCTAACATCTTAGCTGGTTTAGTTGGTTCATTTGTTGGTCAAAGTTTACTAGGAACATGGGGGCCTAAGTTAGCAGATATGGCTTTGATTCCTTCAATCGTAGGTGCGATTATCGTTATCATTGTTACTTCATTTGTATTAGGCAAAAAATCATAACTACATAACTAGTGGAATGATTAGTTAAGAAAGAGAAGGTATTTATCATGAGTTTAATTTGGTCATTAATCGTAGGTGCGATTATCGGTGCTATTGCAGGGGCTGTTACTAACAAAGGTGGTTCAATGGGTTGGATAGCTAACATCTTAGCTGGTTTAGTTGGTTCATTTGTTGGTCAAAGTTTACTAGGAACATGGGGGCCTAAATTAGCAGGTATGGCTTTGATTCCTTCAATCGTAGGTGCGATTATTGTTGTCATTGTTACTTCATTTGTACTAGGTAAAATGAATAACTAGAAAAGGAGTTACCTATGTCAAAAGGACTAAAAAGTTTATATACTTTACTAGGTCTAATCTCCCTTACCCTACTAGGATTTGTAGCTGTTATCAGTAAACAACACATTTATCTACCATCTTTTAATTGGTTAGATTGGGATTTTAATTTGCCATCACCGATTGACGTTGGTATGTATCATTATTTCTTTTGGGGAGCATTAGTGCTGTTTGTAATCGTTTTACTGGCTATATTGGTAGTTCTGTTTTATCCAAGACGATACACAGAGTATAAACTAGCTGATAAAACTGGTAAATTGATGTTAAAAAAATCTGCAATAGAGGGATTTGTTAAAACAGAAGTATTAAAAACTGGTTTGATGAAATCTCCTAGTGTGACAGCTCATTTATATAAGAAAAAAGTGAAAGTTGATGTTAAAGGTCTTTTAACTTCTCGTACAAATGTACCGGAACAACTTGAACATATTCAAAGTGATGTTGAACTTGGCTTAAAAGAATTCTTTGGGTTGGAAAAGAAAATGAACACTAGAGTATTTGTTAAGCAAGTTGAAGAAGAAAATGTTGGAAATGCTAAGACGAATAAAAGTCGTGTAGAATAGGAGTCTAATATGTCAGAATTCGTGAGGAAATACAGATATCCACTAGGAGGTGCAGTTATTGGGCTCGTTTTAGCTGCAATGATTGTAACCATTGGATTCTTTAAAACAATTCTTGCTCTTGTTATCATTGTGCTAGGTGCTTATGCTGGACTTTATGTGCAAAGAACAGGTATGCTTGACCAATTCTTTAATAAGAGAAAATAAAATTTTTCGTTTATATTTATTCTACATTATTTAAATAAAAGAAAGAGGAACTATTATGACTGAAACTTACATCAAAAACACAACTAACAATTCTGGCACGACAGCTGTTCGTGGAGAATTAACTTTCGAAGATAAAGTGATTGAAAAAATTGTTGGAATTGCGATTGAGCATGTAGATGGTCTTTTGGCTGTAAATGGTGGTTTTTTCTCAAATTTAAAAAATAGCGTTGTAAATTCTGATTCAGTTACAGATGGCGTAAATGTTGAAGTGGGTAAAAAGCAAGTTGCAGTTGATTTGGATATTGTTGCTGAATACCAAAAACATGTTCCAACTATCTTTGCCGATATCAAAAAAGTTGTTGAAGCTGAAGTGAAACGTATGACAGACCTTGAAGTGGTTGAAGTTAATGTTAATGTTGTTGATATTAAAACTCGTGCTCAACATGAAGAAGATTCAGTAACTCTTCAAGATCGTGTAACAAATGCAGCACAAGCAACAGGTGAATTTGCTTCGAATCAAGTTTCAAACGTTAAAAGTGCCGTAGGTAACGGTGTTGATAAAGTGGAAGACATGAAGTCTGAACCACGTGTACAATAATTGATTTAAGTATAGTTTAAAGTATTGTTATTAGTAGGAGGCTATTATGTCTGAAGAAAAATTTGATGCAAAAGTTGATAAGGTTTCTGGTTCAGTAAAAGAATCTGTTGGGAAACTTACTGGCGATAAAGAAGTTGAATCTGAAGGTAAAGTTGATAAATTGAAAGGTCATGCAAAAGAAAAACTTGCTGACATTAAAGATACCATTAAGGGTGCTTCAGAGAGCTTTAAGAAAAAGGACTAGAAGGTTTGAGGTCATTTATTTATGGAAAATCAAAAACAAGATATTAAAACTTCAGTAACTTATGAAGAAAAGGTAATTGCTAAAATTGTTGGACATGCTTTAGAATCAGTAGACGGACTCTTAGCTGTGAGTGGAGGTTTCTTCTCTAATCTAAAAAATAGCGTTGTAAATTCTGACTCAGTAACTGATGGTGTAAATGTTGAAGTTGGTACTAAAGAAGTTGCAGTTGATTTAGACATCGTTGTTGAATACGGCAAGGATATCCCAGCTATCGTTGAAAGCATTAAAGCGATTGTCAGTCAAAACGTTGAAGTGATGACCCACCTTAAAGTTGTTGAATTGAACGCAAATGTCGTAGATATTAAGACTAAAGCTGAACATGAAGCTGACTCAGTGACAGTACAAGATCGTGTATCTGATGCAGCACAAGCAACAGGAAACTTTGCTTCTGAACAAGCTGGCAAAGCTAAAGCAGCAATTTCCTCTGGAGCAGAGAAAACAAAAGAAGCAGTATCAAATGGTACTGAGGCTGCAAAAGGAAAAATCTCAGAAGCTCGTACTAGTGAATCTTAATTCAGTAAACTACTTTTTATGATAAGACACTCGGAGCTGGGAGACCAGCTCCTTTTATATGATATTTACTAAAGACATTAGATATTAACAAAAAAGATATATTTGCAATATTTTGCTAATTGTGGTTTAATATGTATGTTTTTATTAGGATAAGGAGGGTTGGATGGTTTCTGAACAATCTGAAATTGTAACATCTAAATATCAAAAAATAGCAGTAGCGGTTGCACAAAGAATCGCAAATGGAGATTATGAAGTTGGAGAGAAGTTGAAATCTAGAACAACTATTGCTTCAACATTCAACGTATCACCAGAAACAGCACGTAAGGGTCTTAATATTTTAGCAGATTTACAGATTTTAACTTTAAAGCATGGCAGTGGAGCCATTATTCTTTCTAAAGAAAAAGCAATTGAATTCTTAAACCAATATGAAACCTCTCATTCAGTTGCTATTTTGAAAGGTAAAATCCGTGATAATATCAAGGCTCAGCAACAAGAAATGGAAGAGTTAGCTACTTTAGTTGATGATTTTTTGCTTCAAACACGTGCGGTTAGTAAACAATACCCACTAGCACCATATGAAATTATTGTCAGTGAAGATTCTGAACACCTTGGTAAGTCAATAGGAGAATTAAATGTATGGCATCAAACTGGTGCGACTATTGTGGCTATTGAACACGAAGGGAAATTTATTGTTTCTCCGGGGCCTTTCTCAGTTATAGAGCAAGGAGATCATATCTTTTTTGTTGGTGATGAAGATGTTTATGCACGTATGAAAACCTATTTTAACTTAAGGATGGGACTTTGAGAGAATGGATTTTGTCTTTGATATAGATGGAACTCTTTGTTTTGATGGTATGAGTCTATCTAAAGAAATACAAGGAATACTAGAGAGAGCCCAGATTGATTATGGTCATAGAGTCACTTTTGCTACAGCACGATCTTATAGAGACACTATAGGTATCCTTGGCGACAAGCTATCTTTATCAAAAATTATTGGTTTAAATGGTGCGACTTTACATGAAAATGGTCACTTAGTGGATAGTTACTATTTACAAAGTGACTTTTTTAGTACTATTATTTCATATTGTCATCGCCATCAGATTCCATATTTTGTTGATGAGGTCTTTAATTACGCTACTTATCAGGCTTCTAAAATTCCCTTTATTGCTTATGTTGATCCTCAAAAAAGGGGAGAGCTTCTAGAAGTTTCTAAAATTGAGAAACCGATAAAAATGGTGTTGTATTTTGGTGATCAGCTGGGAAGGGCAGACCAAATGTTAGCGAAATTAAATCGTTTTGGACTTAGTAGTCACTTTTTCCACGAATTTGAAAAATGTTTGTACATAAATCCCATTGCAGTTGACAAGGGAAAAGCCACTATCAAGAGAATCTGTACATGAAGGAATTACAACGCTTTTTGAAAAATACAAGGGGATTACGTAATGGATTTATTCCTAAGTTTAGAGAGGAAATTTAAAGCTGCAAGTGACAAAGAAGTTTCTAAGCAACAGGAGGCTTATTTACGCCATCATTTTAAATGCTATGGTATTAAATCACCTGAGCGACGTATGCTCTACAAAGAGCTTATAAAGGCCGCTAAAAGACAAGCAAAAATTGATTGGCAATTGCTTGATAAATGTTGGCAAAGTGACTATCGTGAATATCATTATTTTGTACTTGATTATCTATTAGCTATGAGTCAATTTCTCACCTATAATGATTGCTCTAGACTAGAGTTTTACGCTCGTCATCAACAGTGGTGGGATAGTATTGATATTCTGACTAAGATTTTTGGGAACTTATCCTTAAAAGATGACAAGGTTATGAATTTACTGTCAGAATGGTCACTTGAACAAGATTTTTGGATGAGGCGACTAGCTATTGAGCATCAACTAGGATTTAAAGAAAAAACAAATACTGATATTTTGTCACTTTTTATTTTAAGAAATACAGGAAGTCAAGAATTTTTTATCAATAAGGCGATTGGCTGGGCGCTTAGGGATTATTCAAAGTATAATAAAGTATGGGTAAAGGACTTTATCAGTAATCATTGTGATGAGTTGTCGACTTTGAGCATACGCGAAGGAAGTAAGTACCTTTAATTATCAGTTCAATTATTCGAAAAAGAAGAAGCTTCATAGTAAAATAAAGGTAATTGATAAGGAGGTAAACTTATGACAACATTTCTTGGGAATCCTGTTACTTTTACAGGAAAACAGCTACAAGTTGGGGATATTGCAAAAGATTTTTTACTAATAGCTACAGACTTATCTCAAAAATCTTTAAAAGATTTTGAAGGGAAAAAGAAAGTTATTAGCGTTGTTCCTTCTATTGATACAGGTATTTGTTCAAAACAAACACGTACTTTTAATGAGGAATTATCAGAGCTAGATAACACAGTGGTTATTACTGTTTCTATGGACCTTCCATTTGCTCAGAAGCGTTGGTGCAGTGCTGAAGGCCTTGATAACGTGATTTTATTATCAGATTTTTATGATCATTCGTTTGGTCAAGAGTACGCTCTTTTGATGAATGAGTGGCATTTGTTAACACGTGCAGTTCTTATTTTGGATGAGCATAATAAGGTGACTTACACCGAATACGTTGACAATGTTAATTCAGATGTTGACTACGAAGCGGCGATTAATGCTGCAAAGATATTACCATAAATAATAAGGCTGGAAAATTTTCCAGCCTTATTATTTATATAGACAGTGAGAACAATTAGAGATGAAATGTTGTCATTATTCATCTTTTTCAATATCAACATTGTTTTTAAATATTAGATACATAACCCCATTGTAAGCTACACCGGACATAATACTAGACAAAATAACTTTTAAAGAAAATAGTGATACAATCAGCGGAGTGTTATTGCTAGTTGTTAAACCCAAGATAAGCCACTGGATGACAGTATAAAATATCCCGATTTTGATAAATTTTTGTTTGTTTTTCTTTATTGCTACTGGATAGTCATTTTTTGAGATTTCTAGTGGCGTTATTAAATCATGACTGTTGAGATAAGAGGGAATAACAATTAGAAAAATACAAAAATATAGAAAGAATGTTAAAGCTAGGAGAGTATATGCAGTCTCTGTGGGATATTTACTTACCGTGAACCAGGCGATGATAGAGGATAAAATGTGATAGAGACTAGTGGTTGCAAATAATAGATTTCCAAGATAATTGATTTTTTGTTCTCTGTATTCATCGAATGGGCCATTAATACCATATAGGGATTTTATTAATTTTATCCCCAAATTTTTCTTTTCTTTCATAATATTCTCCTATCCTTGAACTATTTAATAAAGTTTGAGATTGAAATAATAACACGACCTAACCTCCCGAGTTTTCATAGATTTAGAGAGTCTAATCTGTTATAGATGTCTACTATCCCAAAAAAGAGTATTGAGGTCTGTTTGTAGGCATTCCGCTAGTCTTATACAAAGATCTAGCGAAGGATTGTATTTATTATTTTCAATAAGGTTTATTGTTTGTCTGGCGACACCAACTGATTTTGCTAAAGCTAATTGAGATATGCTAGCTTTAATTCTGTATTCTCTAAGACGATTCACGATTATTAGCTCCTTTAGTAAAGAATCTAAGAAGAGTGTCAATTATATGTGACAAATAAATATAAAAAACTTGTTTCCAGTCAAAATGGAAACAAGTTTAATGATTTTAATCAGTATAAGATAATGAGAGATTAACCCTATCGGTTATAACTATTTTTCTAAATAGCTATAGTTGTATGTAGAGTCAGTATTTTCGCAAGCAAATTGTTTGTTTGGATAACAAGCTGCTTGTGGTTTATTACCCAAAAATTCAGTTGAATCTTCTTCAGTATAGATGTTAGGCTGATTTTCAAGTGATCCTGAAGCGCCTGAGTGATAATCCCAATCAACAGGTCTTGCATCATAAGAAATTACGGGAGCGTTCTCTTTAGAATAAGGTGTTTCTGAAAGGTAAACAGTATATTCTTGTTCAGCTGTTTTTTTCATATTTTGAATAAAATATTTTTCTCCTGATTTTGTAGTTGGGATAAGATTTTCTTCAAAGAGTCTGTTATAGACATTGGAGACAGTTGCCAATTGATAACCCGTTAATGTGTGGTTAAATAGCGGTTGTTTAGTTTTGGCATCAACCATTTTAATCGAAATGGTTGATTCTGTACGTGCTAAACTTTTAGCATTTTTAGAAACATAGTAGCGTTCTGTAATGATGTCAGATTCTACTTCAGCTGATGAGCGACTTAATAGTGGACGGATATTCCCGATTTGGTAGTGAATATTTTCCTCATTAAAGTCATAATTGAAAATCAATTTATCAATTTGAAGGTTTTGTCGTACATTCGTGCTAATACGATGTTGAAGTTTGTAACCTTCTTTATCTAAACGAGAGTTTAAAAAAGCTTCGTAAGCAGACTTAGAAAGTGCATAGTCTGTGATATAATCTCCAACACGATAACCGTTAAGTTCCGAATCAGCAGTGTGTAGATTTGTGTATTCATCTAAAACTTTTCCAGAAGATTCTTCAACAAAGTAAATACGGTGTGATATATCGACTGGAGTCCCCCATCGAACTTCATGTGTTTCTGTTACGATAGGAGTAACAGTACAAGTTACTGGAACGTCAATCCAAAATTTGTTTGGACCATCTTTAGGTACAGTAACACCGTCGTTATCAATTGCTATTTCTTCTGTCTTGCCATCATCTAATTGACGCTTCAGATAAGCACTTTCCTTAAACTCGATGTTGCTGTATTGAACGTTTTTACTTTCTCCTCCAACACTAGAGTTTAAATTTCGAGCAATATAATCTAGAATTTCTTTTTTACTTAAAGTTTGTCCCATCTTTACATTGACTTCGATATAATGCGGTAAAATGCTATTTCCGTTTTGATCAGTACCTGTAACATTTACAATAATGTGAGGATTTGGGTTTTCTACGTATTGGCGGTCACTAGGACCAGCAATAGCGTGGGCTTTTTCAGTGTAATAAAGACTCATCGATAGTACGAGCGTGCAAACTCCAATCGATAGTATACGTTTAAATGTTTTCCTAGACATTCATAAATCCTTTCGTTTTAAACAATAAATTGTTTAGTTATCCTAAAATAAAGCGGTGAATGATAGGAATTAATCTCTACGACACTAAGTTATACTGAGATAAAAATCAATAAATATAGAAATGTATATATTAATTTAAAATCTATATTTATTTTATATTACCATAAAAAAGCGACAAATAATATAATAATTCGAAAAAATATTTAAATATACAAATGAAAACCTTTACTGAGATTAATTGTTTTATAATTATTATGTAGTAAAATTAAATGTTTTAGATTATGTCATTTTTACAAATAATAGGTTTTATTAAAATGTATAAAATTACAAACTTTTATATAATTATTTTACTATTTTAATTGAAGGAGTTGTGATATTATGTTATGATTAATGTAGTTTATCATAAGGAGTTTTTATCATGAAAAAGTTTTTAAAAGTTTTTTTAACTGTACTAGTACTTATTCTAATTGTAGGTGCAGGCGGTCTCTATTTCTGGAATAATCATCAGTCACTAGAGGGAAAATGGCGTACAGTTTCTTTAGAGAAGCAAGTTGAGAAAGAAATAGAACAACAACTTGGAAGTCAGGCAGCGGATATGGGGATTAGTGCAGCTGATTTGGTTAAGGGCGCTAATATGCATATGAACGTCAAAAACGATGAGGCAAAGATAACAGTCACTGCTCAAATTGATGAGGTAAAATTCCATCAAGCTATAAAAACTTTTATTGATAAAGCTCTTGAAAAACAATTAAAAGATCAAGGTTTGACTTACAATGATTTAAGTGAAGCAGGTAAAAAGATTTTTGATGAAACAAAAATCACTGACCAACAAATTGACCAACAAATTGATAGAAGTTTTCAAAGTGCTGCACAAGCTGCCGGAGGAAAATATAATACTAATACTGGTGAAATGACATTGCCAGTTATGGATGGTAAAGTACATCGCTTAACAAGTGTTATTAAAGTATCGCATATCAATAAAAAGGCAAATGCGTTCTATGGTAATATTGTGAAAAATGGTGAAAAAACAGCCTATAAAAAAGAGGGCTCTAAATTGATTTTAGGTAACGAAAAATCATATCCATTTATGAAAGTAACTAAATAATTGTGAATTAGTAATGAAAGAGGGTCAGAGCATATTCTGGTCCTCTTTCGGTTTTCCTGCCACGTTTTAAAGCTTGTGATATAATAGTCAATGTGAGGAGGACTATCATGTTATTTAAGGAAAAAATTCCTGGATTAATATTATGCTTTATTATTGCTATACCATCTTGGTTGCTTGGGCTTTATCTCCCTTTAATAGGAGCACCAGTCTTTGCTATCTTGATTGGAATAATTGTTGGATCCTTTTATCAAAATCGACAATTGTTTAATAAGGGTATTGCTTTTACGTCTAAATATATTTTACAAACAGCAGTTGTCTTATTAGGTTTTGGACTAAACCTCATGCAAGTGATGAAAGTTGGTATATCATCGTTACCCATCATTATTATGACGATTTCCATTTCATTGATTATTGCTTATGTTTTGCAAAAGTTATTTAAGTTAGATAAAACGATTGCTACTTTAATAGGTGTTGGTTCATCTATTTGTGGTGGATCCGCAATTGCAGCGACTGCACCAGTTATTAATGCTAAAGATGATGAAGTAGCACAAGCTATTTCGGTTATTTTTTTATTCAATATCTTAGCGGCTTTAATTTTTCCAACGCTGGGGAATTTTATTGGTCTCTCTGATCACGGTTTTGCATTATTTGCAGGGACTGCTGTCAATGATACCTCGTCAGTTACAGCAACTGCTACTGCATGGGATGCTATCAATCACAGCAATACTTTGGGCGGAGCTACTATTGTTAAATTGACACGAACATTAGCCATCATTCCAATTACGATTGTATTATCTATTTATCATATGAAACAAACGCAGAAAGAACAATCTGTAAGTGTTACTAAGATATTTCCGAAGTTTGTGCTTTATTTTATCTTAGCTTCTTTGCTAACAACGATAGTTGCTTCATTAGGTTTTTCGTTACGTATCTTTGAGCCACTTAAGGTTTTATCTAAATTTTTTATTGTTATGGCAATGGGGGCAATTGGTATAAATACTAATGTTAGCAAACTAATTAAAACTGGAGGAAAATCAATTCTTTTAGGTGCAGCGTGTTGGTTAGGCATTATTATAGTTAGTTTAACAATGCAAGCTATCCTTGGAACTTGGTGATCTTGTCTAAAGCTAAATATTTGTAATCGATTTCATAAATGTTATAATGAGGATATCAAAAGGAGGGAACATTATGGCATATAAAACAATTTATCCGTACACTAACGAAGTATTGCATGAATTCGATAATATCAGTGACAGTGATCTCGAACAGTCATTAGACATAGCGCATGCCCTCTACAAGACATGGCGCAAAGAAGATAATGTTGAAGAACGCCAAAATCAATTGCATAAAGTAGCAGATTTATTACGTAAGGATCGTGATAAGTACGCTGAAGTTATGACTAAAGATATGGGAAAACTTTTCACTGAAGCACAAGGAGAAGTGGACTTGTGTGCAGACATAGCTGACTATTATGCTGATAATGGGCAAAAGTTTTTAAAACCTGTTCCGTTAGAAAGTCCAAATGGAGAGGCTTACTATTTGAAGCAAGCTGTCGGTGTTTTGCTTGCTGTTGAGCCATGGAATTTCCCATTTTATCAGATTATGCGTGTATTTGCCCCTAACTTTATAGTGGGTAATACTATGCTTTTAAAACATGCTTCTATTTGTCCTGCCTCAGCTCAAGCGTTTGAGGATTTAGTCCGAGAAGCAGGAGCTCCAGAAGGAGCGTTTAAAAATATTTTTGCTTCGTATGATCAAGTTTCAAACCTTATATCAGATCCTCGTGTTGCAGGTGTGTGTTTAACTGGTTCTGAGCGTGGTGGGGCATCAATAGCAGCTGAAGCTGGTAAAAATTTGAAAAAATCGTCTATGGAATTAGGTGGGAACGATGCTTTTCTTATTTTAGATGATGCTGATTTTGATTTACTTAGTAAAACAATATTCTTTGCGCGTTTATATAATGCAGGTCAAGTATGTACATCTTCAAAACGTTTCATTGTCATGGCTGATAAGTATGACGAATTTGTAAATATGGTAGTTGAGACCTTTAAGTCTACTAAATGGGGTGACCCAATGGATTCGGAAACAACCTTGGCTCCACTGTCATCTGCAGGTGCAAAGGATGACGTTTTAAAACAAATTAAATTGGCGGTAGACCACGGTGCTGAGGTAGTTTTTGGAAATGACACTATAGATCATCCAGGAAACTTCGTCATGCCAACTGTTTTAACGAATATCACTAAAGCAAATCCAATCTATAATCAAGAAATTTTCGGCCCCGTAGCCTCTATCTATAAAGTGGATACTGAAGAAGAAGCTATTGCTTTAGCTAATGATTCTAGTTATGGTTTAGGAAGTACTGTTTTCTCTTCTGATCCAGAACATGCTAAAAAAGTGGCGGCTCAGATTGAAACAGGGATGACATTTATTAATTCAGGGTGGACATCATTACCGGAATTACCGTTTGGAGGTATTAAAAATTCAGGATATGGTCGTGAGTTGAGCCACCTTGGATTTGATGCCTTTGTCAACGAACATTTGGTATTTACACCAAATAGTGATTAATCACTAAGTCAAACACAAGAACCAGATAATGTTATTTGGTTCTTTTTTGTTGAGGAGACAAGGTGAGGTCTTGATACAGGTGGTTAAAATGAGAGGAGTATTTATTAAAGTATGCTATACTATTTTAGTGTAGGAGGAAGTTTTGAGTAAAAAACATATTACGCCTGTGTTTACAGGTTCACTAATTGTATCGCTTATTTTAGTCTTATTAGGAATTATTGTTCCTCGTGGTTTTCAATCTTGGACACAAATCTTGCGTGAACAGGTATCTACCAATTTCGGTTGGTTGTACTTGTTGTTAGTTACTTCAATTCTTGCTTTGTGTGTCTTTTTTATTATGAGTCCTCTTGGACAAATACGTTTAGGGCAACCTCATTCACGTCCTGAATATTCAACTGTATCATGGATAGCAATGATGTTTTCAGCAGGTATGGGGATTGGTTTGGTCTTCTACGGAGCAGCTGAACCCTTATCGCATTTTGCTATTTCGACACCTGGTGCACCTAAGGAATCGCAAACAGCATTAGCTGATGCATTTCGTTTTACATTTTTTCACTGGGGGATACATGCTTGGGCAGTATATGCATTGGTTGCTTTGGCTCTAGCTTATTTTGGATTTCGAAAGCAAGAGAAATACCTCTTGTCTGTCACTTTAAAGCCTCTTTTCGGTGATAAGACAGATGGTTGGCTAGGAAAAATTGTTGATATCACCACAGTTGTTGCTACAGTTATTGGAGTTGCTACGACACTTGGATTTGGAGCTGCTCAAATCAACGGAGGGTTAAGTTTTTTATTGGGTGTTCCCAATAATGCATTT
Organism: Streptococcus agalactiae; assembly: GCF_949788565.1. Lineage (NCBI taxonomy): Bacteria > Bacillati > Bacillota > Bacilli > Lactobacillales > Streptococcaceae > Streptococcus > Streptococcus agalactiae. The sequence goes on along the minus strand of NZ_OX460931.1, from coordinate 1,075,358 downwards.
GTTCAAATTGTTATTATCCTGATTACAACAGCTTTATTTGTTATGTCAGCTTTATCAGGTTTAGGAAAAGGTGTTAAAATTTTATCGAACTTAAATTTGATTTTAGCGGTAGCCCTCTTAGCTTTAGTTATTGTATTGGGACCAACAGTTCGTATTTTTGATACCCTAACAGAGTCTTTAGGCTCTTATTTACAAAATTTCTTTGGAATGAGCTTTCGTGCAGCTGCTTTTGACAATACTAAACGTTCTTGGATTGATAATTGGACGATTTTTTATTGGGCGTGGTGGATTTCCTGGTCTCCTTTTGTTGGAGTTTTCATCGCTCGTATTTCTAAAGGGCGTAGCATTCGGGAGTTTTTAACGGTAGTTCTTTTAATACCGACATTATTGAGTTTTGTATGGTTTGCAGCATTTGGCACATTATCAACTCAGGTACAACAACTGGGTACTAATTTGACAAAGTTTGCAACAGAGGAAGTATTGTTTGCTACTTTTAATCACTACACTTTAGGTTGGCTTTTATCCATTATTGCTATCATTTTAATTTTTTCATTTTTTATTACATCAGCAGATTCTGCAACGTACGTTTTGGCTATGTTGACAGAAGATGGTAATTTAAATCCAAAAAATCAAACTAAAGTAATTTGGGGGCTAGTGTTGGCAGTGATTGCTATTGTCTTACTCTTGTCTGGTGGTCTGTTAGCGCTGCAGAACGTTTTAATTATTGTCGCTCTGCCATTTTCATTCGTAATGATTTTGATGATGCTAGCGCTATTAGTGGAACTTTTCCATGAGAAAAAAGAAATGGGCTTATCAATTTCTCCAGATCGTTATCCACGTAAAAATGAACCATTTAAATCTTATGAAGAATAAAAAGAAGCCAGAAGGCTTCTTTTTATTGGTTAATCGTCTTGATCAAATCATCATCGCTAGTAGTTGGTAAGATACGAACTCGATTAAGAGAAAGTAAACCGTTATCTTTTGTTGCAACTCCTTCGTTTGTTGTAAGGCCTAGTTTATAATATTGACTAGCAATATCCAAGGTTGTAGGATTGTAGCGCCCTGATGGATAAGCAATCGCAAGAGTATCTTGAGAGAGTTTTTGATCTAAAAACTGTTTTGATAATGTCATTTCTTGGGTTTGTAGTTCTGGAGTTAAGAGAGAAAGATTGGGGTGAGTAACCGTATGTCCTTGGAATGACATGCCGTTTTGCTTCATTTCTAGCATTTGTTGAACGTTGAGGTTAGATTCTCGTCCTTCTTGAACAAAGCCAGTGATGATATTATTAGTGGCTTTAACCTTGTACTTTTTGAGTATAGGGTATGCCTTAGTGTAGAAATCGGCATTTCCATCATCAAAAGTAATCCAAATGACTTTTTTTTCAGGTAAGGCATTTTCGTTTAGTGCACGATATGCCTCGTTAGGGGCTAAGAAGTAATATCCTTCCTTTTTGAGATGTTTTATATGACTTTCAAAAATGTCAGGTGCCACAATTAAGTTAGCACTGGCGGCTTCAGAAGGGTCCATAACATGAACAGCATGGTACATTAAAATGGGTATTTTAACAGGAGTCTTTTGCTTAATCCATTTCTTTTTTTTGATAGATGTGACAATTTTTCGATGACTAGAGGCGTTCGTTTTTGTTTTTATTTCTTGCTTTGAACGATTGTTGAAGAATAGAAATATGCCGATTAAAGCTATTAACAAAAAAAAGACAGAAGCAATAGCTAACCATGGGGAACGTTTTCGTGGTTTACGATGACTAGTAGGTGTGTGTGCCATTTATTTCTCCTTAACTTTTAAAGTACTTTTATTGTATCATCTTTTCTGAAATAATATTCTCTTTTTAAGAATTTTCATAGGACAAGACGCGTTTGCCCTATAAAAAATATTGGTAATTTGTTATAATATAGCCAATGTTTGTCTTGAAGTTAGAGACAATTTCTAAGGAGAAATTCATGACTATTAAAATAGCTTTATTAGGTTTTGGAACGGTTGCTAAGGGTATTCCATATTTGCTAAAAGAAAATCAACATAAGCTACTGTCTTTAGAAGGCGAAGATATTCTGATTGATAAAGTATTAGTAAGAGATAATGAAAGCCGCCAGCGTTTCATCAATCAGGGATTTACTTATAACTTTGTGACAGAGATAAATACTATTCTTCAAGATCCACAAATTGATATTGTAGTGGAATTAATGGGGGGGATTGAGCCAGCTAAAACTTATTTGAGTCAAGCATTAGGATTTGGTAAACATATTGTGACAGCCAATAAAGATCTCATTGCTTTACACGGAAAAGAGTTGATGGATTTAGCAGACGCTAGAGGTCTAGCTTTATTCTATGAGGGAGCAGTTGCTGGAGGCATTCCTATTTTAAGGATTCTATCGCATTCGTTTGCCTCAGATAAAATGACACGTTTATTAGGAATTCTCAACGGTACCTCCAACTTCATGTTAACAAAAATGTTTGAAGAGGGATGGTCTTATGAACAAGCTCTAAAAAAGGCACAAGAGTTAGGTTATGCTGAAAGTGATCCCACAAATGATGTTGAAGGTATTGATGCTGCCTACAAAGCCACTATCCTAAGTCAATTTGGATTTGGTATGCCTATTGATTTTGATGATGTTAATTATAAGGGGATTTCTAGTATTCGCTCAGAGGACGTTGAAGTAGCTCAGGAGCTGGGCTTTGCCATTAAGTTGGTAGCTGATCTTCGTGAAACTCCAACTGGTATAAGTGTAGACGTTTCTCCGACACTAATTTCTCAAGAGCATCCCTTAGCTGCAGTTAATCATGTGATGAATGCAGTATTCATTGAATCAATAGGGATTGGTCAGTCTCTTTTTTATGGACCAGGTGCGGGACAAAATCCAACAGCAACCTCTGTTTTAGCCGATATCATCGATATTAGTCGTAGTATTCGATCACAGATAAAAATTAAGCCTATGAATACTTATCATTGTCCGTGTAGGTTGTCAATGCAGTCTGATATCTTCAATGAGTACTATCTAGCTATTTCTTTGAGAAATGCTGAAGATAGTGATACACTTGGAAGGTACTTTGAGCAAGAAAATATAGGTTTGAAAAATGTTATCGAAAAAGCATTGGGTGATAAACAACAAGAAATCTATGTATTAACAGATGAAGTTAGCCAAGAGAAAATAACTCAATTTATTGAGGAGTTTCCTGAGAGTGGTGTCATTCAGTTAATCAATGTTTTCAAAGTAATAGGAGGGTGAAATGAGGATAATTGTACCTGCAACTAGTGCGAATATTGGTCCAGGCTTTGATTCAATAGGAGTTGCGTTATCAAAGTATTTAATCATTGAAGTATTAGAAGAAAGTACAGAGTGGTTAGTTGAACACAATTTAGTAAATATTCCAAAAGATCATACTAACCTCCTTATTCAAACAGCTTTGCATGTTAAGTCGGATTTGGCACCACACCGCTTAAAAATGTTTTCAGATATTCCTTTGGCCAGAGGTTTAGGCTCTTCTTCCTCTGTAATTGTTGCAGGAATAGAATTAGCCAATCAATTAGGAAATTTGGCTCTTTCTCAAAAAGAAAAATTAGAGATAGCTACCCGATTAGAAGGACATCCTGATAATGTAGCACCGGCCATTTTTGGTGATTTAGTTATTTCATCAATAGTGAAAAATGATATTAAAAGCTTGGAAGTGATGTTTCCAGATAGTTCCTTTATCGCTTTTATTCCAAATTATGAATTAAAAACAAGTGATAGTCGAAATGTACTACCTCAAAAATTGAGTTATGAGGATGCAGTTGCTTCAAGCAGCGTCGCTAATGTGATGGTTGCGTCGTTGTTGAAAGGTGATTTGGTAACTGCTGGATGGGCTATAGAAAGGGACCTCTTTCATGAAAGATATCGTCAACCTTTGGTGAAGGAATTTGAAGTTATAAAACAAATCAGCACTCAAAATGGTGCGTATGCTACTTATTTGTCTGGAGCAGGACCGACGGTAATGGTTCTGTGTTCGAAAGAAAAAGAACAACCAATTGTCACAGAGTTAAATAAATTATGTTTAGATGGACAGATTCAAGTGCTTAATATTGAGCGAAAAGGAGTGAGAGTTGAGAAAAGATAATTTAGGAATTATCCTTGGCTTGTCAGCCTATGTTTTATGGGGGCTGTTATCTCTTTATTGGAAATTATTATCTGGAATTGAAGCATATAGTACGTTTGCTTATAGGATTATATTCACTGTTTTAACTATGCTTATTTATATGCTCGTTTCGGGTAGAAAAACAGTCTATTTAAAAGACTTAAAAGGCTTGGTTAACAATAAAAAGTCATTTTGGACAATGTTTGTGGCCAGTATTTTAATTTCAATTAATTGGTTGGTCTATATTTTTGCAGTCACGCATGGTCACGCTACTGAGGCAAGTCTTGGTTATTATATGATGCCGATTATTTCAATTTTGTTGTCGGTCCTTGTTTTACGTGAACATCTGGCAAGAGTAGTTAGCCTTGCAATTTTGATTGCAATCATGGGAGTTGGAGTTTTAGTTTATCAAACTGGTCATTTTCCTTTAATTTCACTAACTCTAGCGCTTTCTTTTGGTTTTTATGGGTTATTAAAAAAATCAATTTCTTTATCTAGCGATTTTTCGATGCTGGTAGAAAGTAGTTTTATTGCTCCGTTTGCACTCATTTATATAGTGTTTTTCGCCAAAGATTTTCTAACTGATTATAATATATTACAATTAGTTTTACTCTCACTTTCAGGAATCATTACAGCAGTTCCTCTTTTATTATTTGCAGAAGCCATTAAGAGGGCTCCTCTAAATATTATCGGTTTTATCCAATACATCAATCCAACCATCCAATTATTGCTAGCATTGTTTATTTTTAAAGAAACTATCGTTAGTGGGGAGATAATAGGTTTTATTTTTATCTGGCTTGCTATTTTAGTTTTTAGTATTGGACAAGTACATACGATGTTAAAGAAAGGTAAATAAGATGACTTATCAAGAAGCGCTAGAATGGATTCATAGCAAATTAGCTTTTGGTATTAAACCAGGTTTGGAACGTATGAGATGGATGCTAGAGCAGTTGGGAAACCCTCAAAACAACCTATCTGCCATTCATGTTGTTGGAACGAATGGTAAAGGATCAACAACTAGTTATTTACAACATATTTTTACCAATTCTGGTTATCAAGTTGGAACATTTACATCACCGTATATTGTTGACTTTAGAGAGCGTATTAGCATTGATGGTCAAATGATTCCAGAGTCTGATTTTATCAAACTTGTTGAAACTGTTCGTCCAGTTGTTGAACGGTTGCACCTTGAGACCAACCTAGAACCAGCTACAGAATTTGAAGTTATAACAGTTTTGATGTTCTATTACTTTGGCAATAGCTGTCCGGTTGATATCGTCATTATTGAGGCTGGAATGGGCGGTTATTATGATTCTACCAACATGTTCAAGGCTTTAGCAGTTACTTGTCCGTCAATTGGATTAGATCATCAGGAGGTTTTAGGACGAACTTATGTAGATATAGCTGAGCAAAAAGTAGGTGTTTTAAAAAAAGGAGTTCCATTCGTATATGCTAATGATCGTCAGGATGTTGAAGAAGTCTTTCAAATAAAAGCCAAGGAAACACACAGCCAGACTTATCGTTTACACAATGACTTTTATATAAAAGAAGAGGGAAATTATTTTAACTATATAGGTCCTCAAGCAAATATTGATCATATTCAGTTGCAAATGCCAGGACATCACCAAGTTTCCAATGCTAGCATAGCTATAACTACCAGTTTATTATTAAGTGACAAATATCCAAAGTTAACCCTACAGACCATTAAAGATGGGCTTGAAATGACAAAATGGGTAGGCCGTACAGAATTAATCTTTCCAAATGTAATGATTGATGGCGCTCATAATAATGAAAGTGTCGATGCTCTCGTTCAAGTTATAAAAAAATATCAGCAGAAAAACGTGCATATTCTATTTGCTGCAATTAATACTAAACCGATAGAGAGTATGTTAGAATCATTGTCTAGTATCGCTCCGGTTTCGGTTACTAGCTTTGATTACCCTAAATCAATAAGCCTAGACAAATATCCTAAAGCGTACACTAGAGTTAGTGATTGGAAGAAATGGCTACATGATATAAATCTGATATCAGATAAAGATTTCTATGTGATTACTGGCTCCCTTTATTTTATTTCTCAAGTTCGTCAGGAACTACTATTAATCAAAACTACAACAACTTAAAAAGGATAGGATAAATTAATGCCCAATCAAGAAAAAATGGAAAAAGCTATTTATCAATTTTTAGAGGCTTTAGGAGAAAATCCTGATCGAGAAGGATTGAAAGATACACCGAAGCGTGTGGCAAAAATGTATATAGAAATGTTCTCAGGACTTAATCAAGATCCAAAGGAGCAATTCACTGCAGTCTTTTCTGAAAATCATGAAGAGGTTGTGATTGTCAAGGATATTCCATTCTATTCCATGTGTGAACATCATTTGGTTCCTTTTTATGGTAAAGCTCATATTGCTTATTTACCAAACGATGGACGTGTTACTGGACTTAGTAAGCTTGCACGTGCAGTTGAAGTGGCGAGTAAGCGTCCTCAACTTCAGGAACGTTTAACAGCACAAGTTGCACAAGCTTTAGAGGATGCTTTGGCGCCTAAAGGTATTTTTGTTATGATAGAAGCAGAGCATATGTGTATGACAATGCGTGGCATTAAAAAACCAGGAAGTAAGACGATTACAACGGTAGCTCGTGGTTTATACAAGGACGATCGATATGAAAGACAAGAAATTCTATCGCTAATACAAAAAGGATAAAAGATGAAAATAGGACAATATGATATTACAGGTAAAGCTTGTATCATGGGGATTTTAAATGTAACGCCTGATTCCTTCTCAGATGGTGGTTCTTATACCACAATTGATTCAGCTTTAAATCAAGTTGGTGAGATGCTTGAACAAGGGGTGGCAATTGTAGATATTGGGGGAGAATCAACGCGGCCAGGTGCAGTATTTGTGACTGCTGAAGAAGAAATTAAACGTGTAGTTCCAATGATTAAAGCTATTAGAGAGGTCTACCCTGATCTTTTGTTATCAATAGATACTTATAAAACAGAGGTAGCTCAAGCAGCCCTTGATGCAGGTGTACATATTTTAAATGACGTTTGGTCAGGTTTATATGATGGTAAAATGCTATCTTTAGCAGCAGAACGAAATGTTCCAATTATTTTGATGCATAACCAGGAAGAAGCTGTTTATCAAGATATCAAAAAAGAAGTTTGTGAATTCTTACTTGAAAGAGCAGAGCGTGCTTTAGAAGCAGGTGTTTCAAAGGATAATATTTGGATAGATCCTGGCTTTGGTTTTGCTAAAACAGAGGAGCAAAATTTAGAACTATTAAAAGGTTTGGAACAAGTGTGTGATTTAGGTTATCCTGTGTTATTTGGGATCTCTCGAAAACGTACTGTTAATTATCTTCTAGGTGGTAATAGGGAAGTAACTGAACGTGATATGGGGACTGCTGCTTTATCGGCATGGGCAATAGCAAAGGGGTGTCAGATTGTACGTGTTCACAATGTTGAAGTAAATAAGGACATTGTGACAGTAATTAGTCAGTTGGTGTAATATGGATAAGATTTATTTAAATAAATGTCGGTTTTATGGTTATCATGGTGCTTTTTCGGAAGAACAAACATTGGGGCAAGTTTTTCAAGTTGATGCTGTTCTATCACTTGATTTGGCAAAAGCATCACAAACTGATGATTTAATTGATACGGTTCATTATGGTGAAGTTTTTGACTGTATTAAAAATCATGTTGAAAACGAACAGTATCAATTAATAGAGAAATTAGCAGGTGTTATTGTTGAAGATATTTTCTTACAGTTTCATCCAGTACAAGCTATTACATTAAAGATTACAAAAGACAATCCACCAATTAATGGGCACTATGAATCAGTTGGAATTGAATTGGAGCGCAAGCGAGCATGACAACCGTTTACTTGAGTTTAGGTAGTAATATTGGTGATAGAGAAACTTTTCTGAAGCAGGCTCTCTTTTCAATTGATCATTTGCAAAAGACAAAAGTTGCGCAAATTTCCGCTATTTATGAAACAGCTGCTTGGGGGAATACTAACCAAGAAGATTTTTTTAATATATGTTGTCAGGTAGAGACAGACTTAGCACCTTTTGAATTATTGGATTATTGTCAAGAAATTGAAAAACGCTTAAAGCGCGTGAGACATGAGCACTGGGGTCCAAGAACAATAGATATTGATATCTTACTTTTTGGTAATCAAGTGATTAACCAAGAAGATTTAGTAGTACCCCATCCGTATATGACGAAGCGAGCCTTTGTTCTAGTTCCGTTACTCGAAATAGCACCTCAACTAAGTTTACCTAATGGTTCTAAGCTAGAAGACTATCTCGAAAAATTGAATTTAGGAGAAGTTCATTATTTAAAACCAGTCGAATAGTCAGTTAGGATTTTAAAATTAAAATACACAGAAATTGTGATAATGTATCGTCAACAACCTATATTTTTGGTATAATAGAAATCGGTTTTATGCCGATTTTTTGTGTCTATAAAACACAATAAAACAGAATTGAGATAAAGGTTATGATTAAAACAATACAAAAAGAATTAGAAGGTCTCGATATTCGCTTTGATGAGCCTTTAAAGAAATATACTTATACTAAAGTAGGAGGACCTGCTGATTATCTTGCATTCCCAAGGAATCGCCTTGAACTATCGCGTATTGTTAAGTTTGCTAACAGTCAAAATATTCCTTGGATGGTTTTAGGAAATGCGAGTAATATTATCGTTAGAGATGGTGGTATCCGTGGTTTTGTTATCATGTTTGATAAACTGTCAACTGTGACAGTCAACGGTTATGTTATTGAAGCAGAAGCAGGAGCTAATCTCATTGAAACAACTCGTATTGCACGTTATCATAGCTTAACTGGCTTTGAATTTGCTTGTGGAATTCCTGGAAGTGTAGGTGGAGCAGTCTTTATGAATGCTGGCGCTTACGGTGGTGAAATTGCTCATATTTTATTGTCTGCACAAGTTTTGACACCACAGGGTGAACTCAAAACGATTGAAGCTAGGAATATGCAATTTGGTTATCGTCATTCTGTCATTCAAGAGAGTGGAGATATTGTTATATCAGCTAAATTTGCCTTAAAACCAGGAGATCATCTCATGATTACTCAGGAAATGGATCGTTTAACCTATCTCCGTGAGCTGAAACAACCTTTAGAATACCCTTCTTGTGGTTCTGTGTTCAAACGTCCTCCAGGACATTTTGCAGGGCAACTCATTAGCGAAGCACATCTTAAAGGTCAACGTATTGGTGGAGTAGAGGTTAGTCAAAAACATGCTGGTTTTATGGTTAACATTGCAGAAGGTTCAGCTCAAGATTATGAAAATCTTATTGAACATGTTATTAACACCGTTGAATCAACTTCAGGTGTTCATTTGGAACCAGAAGTTCGTATTATCGGTGAGTCGCTATTATAAAGTAGTTTAGTACTTACTTTAGTCAGAAAAATGGAGGATTTATGAGAATTGACTAACCCAATCATTGCATTTAAAAATGTATCAAAGGTATTTGAAGACAGCAACACTGTTGTCTTAAAAGATATTAATTTTGAACTTGAAGAAGGTAAATTTTACACCTTATTAGGGGCCTCAGGAAGTGGTAAATCAACTATCTTAAATATTATTGCAGGTTTACTAGAGGCGAGTACAGGCGATATTTACTTAGATGGGAAACGCATCAATGATGTTCCCACTAATAAACGGGATGTTCATACCGTTTTCCAAAACTATGCTTTGTTTCCACATATGACGGTTTTTGAAAACGTTGCTTTTCCATTAAAGTTGAAAAAAATGGATAAGAAAGAAATTCAAAAACGTGTTCAAGAAACTCTAAAAATGGTTCGTTTAGAAGGGTTTGAAAAGCGAGCAATTCAAAAATTATCAGGAGGACAACGCCAGCGTGTTGCGATAGCGCGTGCTATCATCAATCAACCTAAAGTAGTCTTACTAGATGAACCCTTATCAGCATTGGATTTGAAATTGCGTACAGAGATGCAATATGAATTGCGCGAACTGCAACAACGTTTAGGAATTACCTTTGTTTTTGTCACACATGATCAAGAAGAAGCGTTGGCAATGAGTGATTGGATTTTCGTCATGAATGAAGGTGAAATTGTTCAATCAGGAACACCAGTAGATATCTACGATGAACCTATCAATCATTTTGTAGCAACTTTTATAGGTGAATCAAATATCTTATCTGGCAAGATGATTGAGGATTATTTGGTTGAATTTAATGGTAAGCGCTTTGAGGCTGTTGATGGTGGTATGCGCCCTAATGAATCAGTCCAAGTAGTTATTCGTCCAGAAGATCTTCAAATTACCCTACCTGATGAAGGAAAACTTCAAGTTAAAGTGGACACACAACTTTTTAGAGGTGTCCACTATGAAATTATTGCTTATGATGATTTAGGTAATGAATGGATGATTCATTCAACTCGTAAAGCTATTGAGGGTGAAGTTATTGGTTTAGATTTCACTCCAGAAGATATACATATTATGCGTCTTAATGAAACAGAAGAAGAATTTGATGCGCGCATTGAAGAATATGTAGACACTGACGATCATGAAGATGGTTTAATCAATGCTATCGAGGAGGAGAGAAATGAAGAAAACCTCTAGTCTATTTTCAATTCCTTATATGGCTTGGTTATTCTTATTTGTATTAGCACCTGTTGCTTTGATTGCTTGGAACTCGTTCTTTGATATTAATGGGCACTTTACTTTAGCTAATTACCAGACGTTTTTTAGCTCAGGAACCTATCTTAAAATGAGCTTTAACTCGGTTCTATATGCAGGTATCGTTAGTTTCATAACGCTTTTGATTAGCTATCCAGCTGCTTATTTGCTTACAAAATTAAAACACAAGCAATTATGGCTAATGCTAGTTATTTTGCCAACATGGATTAATCTTTTGTTAAAAGCCTATGCTTTTATGGGGATATTTGGTCAACAAGGGGGAATTAACGCCTTCTTAACCTTTATAGGTATCGGCCCAAAACAGATTCTATTTACAGATTTTTCATTTCTTTTTGTAGCAGCTTACATTGAATTACCGTTTATGTTATTACCCATTTTTAATGCCTTGGATGATATTGATCAAAATCTCATTTATGCAAGTGATGACTTGGGTGCAAATGCATGGCAAACTTTTCAGAAGGTTATATTTCCTCTATCTCTGAATGGTGTAAGAGCAGGTGTACAATCTGTCTTTATCCCTAGTTTGAGTCTCTTTATGCTTACGCGTCTTATTGGTGGTAATCGAGTTATCACTTTAGGGACAGCCATAGAACAACATTTTTTAATCACACAAAATAAAGGTATGGGCTCAACCATAGGGGTTATTTTAATTTTAGTGATGGTTGCTATTATGTGGTTAACAAAGGAGAGGAAAGCATGAAAAAATTCGCAAATATCTATTTAGCACTTGTTTTTATTATCCTTTATATTCCTATTATTTATTTGATTTTTTATTCTTTCAATAAAGGTGGGGATATGAATTCTTTTACTGGATTCACCTTTAGTCACTATGGAGAACTGTTTCAGGATAGCCGCTTAATGCTAATTTTAGTGCAAACATTCTTTTTGGCTTTTCTTAGCGCCTTATTAGCTACAATTATTGGTACCTTTGGAGCTATTTGGATTTATCAGGTAAGACGTAGACATCAAACCTCTATTTTATCGCTTAATAATATCCTTTTAGTAGCACCAGATGTTATGATTGGTGCAAGTTTTCTCTTAGTATTTACTGTTATTGGTTTACAGTTAGGTTTCACTTCTGTATTATTGAGCCATGTTGCATTCTCTATTCCTATTGTTGTTTTAATGGTCTTACCTCGTTTAAAAGAAATGAATGATGATATGATTAATGCTTCCTATGATTTAGGAGCTTCAACTTGGCAAATGCTTAAAGAAGTTATGTTACCCTATTTGTCGTCGGGTATTATTTCAGGTTTCTTTATGGCTTTCACTTACTCGCTAGATGATTTTGCGGTTACTTTCTTTGTTACAGGTAATGGCTTTTCAACGCTTTCAGTAGAAATCTATTCACGCGCACGTCGCGGTATATCATTGGAAATTAATGCCTTGTCAACTATTGTCTTTTTATTTAGTATTTTATTGGTAATTGGTTATTACTATATTTCGAAAGAGAAGGGAGAAAAGAATGCGTAGAGTTTATTCCTTTTTAGGCGGTATTGTTCTTGTTATCCTGATCCTCTTTGGTTTAACCACTTACTTAGAAAAAAAGAGTAGTTCAACACCTAACTCAGATAAGTTAGTTATTTATAACTGGGGAGACTATATTGATCCAGCCTTATTAAAAAAATTTACAAAAGAAACTGGAATTGAAGTACAATACGAAACGTTTGACTCTAATGAGGCTATGCACACCAAAATTAAGCAGGGTGGGACGACATATGATATTGCTGTACCTAGTGATTATATGATTGACAAAATGATAAAAGAAAACCTTCTGGTTAAACTTGATCATTCAAAGATAGCTAATTGGGATGCTATTGGAGCTAGGTTTAAAAATTTGAGTTTCGATCCTAAAAATAAATATTCGATTCCTTATTTCTGGGGAACTGTTGGGATTGTTTATAATGATCAATTAGTTAAAACTCCTCCTAAACATTGGGATGATTTATGGCGTCCAGAGTTTCGAAATAAAATCATGCTAGTTGATAGTGCACGTGAGATTATTGGAGTTGGTTTAAATTCCTTGGGATATGGATTGAATACAAAGAACATATCAGAATTAAAAGCCGCTTCTAAAAAGTTAGATGCTCTAACACCAAACGTTAAGGCTATTGTTGCTGATGAGATGAAAGGCTATATGATTCAGGGAGATGCAGCGATTGGTGTTACATTCTCTGGAGAAGCACGAGAAATGCTTGATGGGAACAAGCATTTGCATTACGTTGTTCCTAGTGAAGGATCGAACCTTTGGTTTGATAATATTGTAATCCCCAAAACAGTAAAGCATCGCAAAGAAGCCTATGCCTTTATTAATTTCATGATGGAACCTAAAAATGCGGCACAAAATGCAGAATATATTGGTTATGCGACCCCTAATCTCAAAGCAAAAGCGCTGTTACCAGCAGATATCAAAAATGATAAAGCATTTTATCCTCCTGATAAAACAATTGATCATTTAGAAGTTTATAATAACTTGGGTCAAAAATGGCTTGGTATTTACAATGATTTGTACTTACAATTTAAAATGTATCGTAAGTAATCTATTAACTAAAAGTACTTCTCTGATGAGAGGTATTTTTAGTTACCAAGAGTTCCTAGAAAGTTTGTGATATTTTTGTTAAAATAATTGTAAGAAAAGGAGGAAAATATGGAAAATCATAAAAATGAATTTCAGTTTTCACTTGAATCAATTCTGGGATTTGTTTGGAGAGGAATAGTAGTAGGCTTAATAGCAGGATTTGTTGTCAGCATATTTCGATTAGCGATTGAAAAAATTTTTTTAGTTGTTATGGAACTTTATAAAAGTGCCCATTATCACCCAATTATTTTATTGAGCATTACGGTTACTAGTATTATCGCTGCAGTGATAATAGGTTTTTTTATCAAATCTGATCCTGATATTAAAGGTTCAGGTATCCCGCATGTTGAAGGTGAACTTAAAGGAATGCTATCGCCAGACTGGTTTAGTATTGTATGGAAGAAATTCATTGCGGGTATTTTAGCTATTTCTTCGGGACTTATGCTTGGTCGCGAAGGTCCCAGTATTCAGTTAGGAGCTATGACAGGTAAGGGAATTGCACAGTATCTCAATGCTAGTCGAATGGAAAAACGTGTTTTAATTGCTAGTGGTGCGGCAGCAGGTCTTTCAGCAGCCTTCAATGCTCCTATTGCAGGCCTTTTATTTGTAGTTGAAGAAATTTACCATCATTTTTCTCGCTTAGTTTGGATAACAGCTTTGGTAGCAAGTTTAGTGGCAAACTTTGTCTCACTTAATATCTTTGGTTTAACCCCAGTTTTAGCTTTACCATCAGAATTACCATCTTTAAATCTCAACTTTTATTGGATTTTTTTACTCATGGGTCTCTTTTTGGGTATCTTAGGTTTTATCTATGAGTGGGTAATTTTAAGATTTCATGTGATCTATGATTATTTGGGCAAACTATTTCATCTACCATCTCACCTATATGGTATATTAGCGGTAATTTTTATTCTTCCTATTGGTTACTATTTCCCACAATTATTGGGGGGTGGAAATGGCTTAATTGTATCACTGCCTAGGAGTAATCTTAGTCTGATGATGTTAGGATTATTTTTCCTCATTCGTTTTTTATGGAGTATGTTGAGTTACAGTAGTGGCTTGCCAGGAGGAATTTTTTTACCAATTCTAGCTTTAGGATCTTTAGCAGGTGCTTTTTTTGCAGTAGGTATGCAGTACTTTGGTATAATATCTCATCAGCAGATATCTTTATTTGTTGTTCTAGGAATGGCGGGCTATTTTGGTGCAATCTCAAAAGCACCACTAACAGCTATGATTTTGGTTACAGAAATGGTTGGCGATTTAAAACAATTAATGGCTATTGGAATTGTAACAATGGTATCTTATATTGTCATGGATTTATTAAAGGGAGAACCTATTTATGAAGCGATGTTGGCTAAAATGACCTTCAATCCAAAAGATAAAGTAATGACACCTACATTGATTGAATTAACTGTTTCAGATAAAATATCAGGAAAGTATGTCCGAGATTTAGAATTACCAGAAAATGTGTTAATAACGACTCAAATTCATCATAAGACATCGGCTGTAGTATCAGGAAATACTATCTTGAATGCTGGCGACACCATTTTTTTAGTTGTGAATGAATCGGAAATTAAAGAAGTACGTGAACAGCTGATGTAAGCTAATTAACGCTTAAATAATAAAAAATAGAAACTAGTCATGGATTTAACTAGTTTCTATTTTTTTGTATTTATATTTCTATAGACAAGCGTACTACCGTCTTTTTTGTTGGTAAATTGTTTGCGGTACTGGCGAGGAGTTGTATGATAATAGCGTTTAAATTGGCGATTAAAATTTGATAGATTATTAAAACCAACGCTGTTGGCAATATCAATAATGGCCGTAGTGGAGTTAATAAGATGCTCACTAGCTTTATTAAGACGAACTTGTATGATAAATTCTGTACAGGATGTTCCAGTATGCTGTTTAAATACGGTCATAAAATGTGTCTTACTATACCCCATATAATCAGCTAAAAATTCAATGGTAAGATTTTGCTGGTAATTATTATTAATATAATCAATCAGATCACGAATTCTCTCGTTTTTTCTGTAGGTATCATCAGTATGTTTTTTAATGACATATTGATGATAATAGAGTAAATACAAGAGTTCGTTTAATTTAGCTTTTAGGAGTAGCTCAAAATGTCGATTTTCTTCTTTTGAAATATTAAAAATATCAAACAAACAATTTTTGATATCATTATATCCTGTCATACTAGGTTTGATACATTGAATAAACTTAAAAGAGCTAGTCTGCAACGGTTGTAAATAACGAAGGCTAACTTGGTCTACAATAGAATATCCTATTAAATCTAAGTGAAATTTAATGCTATCTGTGATATGCTCTTTATTTTCAATCGGATGAATAGAATGCATACCATTTGGACGGATCAAGATAATATCACCAGATTGGCTATTAAAAAAATCATAATCGATGTGATAACGTGCGGTCCCCTCGTGGACATATGAAATTTCAAGTTCCGGATGCCAGTGAAATAAAATGTCAGGGTAACCATTTCTAACCTCAGTATGCATGTGTTCATAGGGTAATAAATGCCGGTTATCTTCTAAATTATGTGATAGTAAATTATCAAGTGAGTTCATCGTTTTTCTTTCTAAAATCGTAGGATAGTATTATTATAACAGAAAACTATCAAAAAATGGGTTTCGTAGGATAGTATTATTTTTTGAAAGGATAGTGTAAGTTTTGTATAGGAACATGACATATAATATAAGTCATAGAGAAAACGCTTTAAAATTTTTGCTTAGAGTGTTTCTAATAACTTCAAAATCCTTACAGGGTCGTTTAATCTCCTTATCTCATGTAAGGATTTTTTGTTGTATTAATATGACCAAATTTATTAATATACTCAATTATTTATTTTTTCAAAACAGAATAACTATGTGAAAAAAATAATTTTAGGTCTCTCAAAAACACGTATAGCCATTTCGAATCTCAAATATTTTATTATGACTATTGCAATAGTTACGAATCTATTATTCAACTCAACAATAAGAAAACTCTTCAGTAAATCATTATGTTAAACAAGCTCTGATAGTTGAAGATAAGTATAGGTAAAAGTCGATTTAATCTCTGAAACAAAATTTAACTTAATTAATAGAACCGTTGACGTATCAGGTATCAAATCTTTTTGGTTTATATGTGATATAATGAAAGAACATATTGAGATATTTGGCACCCTCTTGAAAGGCAAAGGTTACTTGTATGATTAAACTAATAGCAACAGATATGGATGGAACTTTTCTACGCTCAGATAAAACTTATGATAAAGCACGGTTTTCTTCTTTATTAACGTTGATGGAGAAGTATGATATTAAATTTGTAGCTGCTAGTGGTAATTTATACGATCAATTGTTGTTAAACTTTTTGGAATACCCTAATCGTATCGCCTACGTCGCTGAAAATGGTGGTCGTGTCATTGACCAAGATGGCACATTACTAAAAGAAACTTATTTATCTAATGATACAGTTGCAGCTGTTTTATCCTATTTATATCAGAACTATCCTGAGACACTCATCAGCTTATCTGGTGAAAAACGTTCATACCTTGAGCGAAGAACTCCTATTAATAGGCGGACTGAATTAGAATACTATATGCCTAATTTTATCTATAAAGACCATTTGCTGCCCTTAGATGATGACCGCTATTTTCAAATGACACTTTGGGTAAATGAAAATCTTGTTTCTGAGATGTTGTTAGATATTAGTGAACACTTTAAAAATCATCATATCAGATTGACCTCTAGTGGTTTTGGTTGTATCGATGTCTTACCAGCTGATGTCAATAAAGCGGATGGTATCGCTATTCTTCTTGAAAAGTGGGGATTGAAACAGGATCAAGTGATGGTTTTTGGTGATGGGGGCAATGATGTGGAAATGTTGAGAGCAGCAAATATTTCTTACGCTATGTCAAATGCGCCAGAAGAAATTAAAGCTATTGCTAAATATCAAACAGTTAGTAACGATCAAGATGGTGTGTTAGAAACGATAGAGAACTTTCTTCACAAGATGAGTGATAATGAATAGAACCACGTAGCTTTTAACGAAGCATACTATTCAATTCTCAGGTGAAATTTTGTTATAATACAAGAAAGCCTAGAGAAATATTTAAGAATGAAGGAGAACGATGTTAGAAGTTATTGACAAAGCTTTAAGAGATTATCAAATGAAACGAGAACAGTTTTTTGAGATTAACAATCAGACAGTACAAGAAGGTGCCATTGTTTTCACAGGAGATTCTATCGTTGAGTTTTTTCCTTTAAAAAAACATTTAGGACGTGACTATCCTTTAGTTAATAGAGGAGTAGCAGGATCAGATACTTATTGGCTTTTAGAAAACTTGAGAACCCAAGTATGGGAATTATTACCATCCAAAGTATTTATTTTAATTGGAACAAATGATATTGGTTTAGGGCATTCACAGTCAGAAATCATAGCTAATATCACGGATATAATTGCAGAAATTCGTGCGGAATCTTATATGACAGAGATTAATATACTGAGTGTTTTACCTGTTAGTGAAGAAGATGACTATATAGAGCGTGTCAAGGTAAGAAATAATCAAACAATAAAAGCTTTAAACAAAACCTTATCAGTAATTTCTGGCATTAATTATATTGAATTGTATGATTTATTAGTTGACGAAAAAGGTCAGCTTGCTAGCAGTTTTACAAAAGATGGTTTGCACCTAACAGATCAAGCCTATGCTAAAATTTCTGAAACGATAAAACTCTACCTTTAAAAGTGTTTTGATACTATTTTTATGTATTTAAATACACAGAATTAGTGAAAAGACCTTCTAAGTAGAAAGTTCATGTCATGGATAGTACCAGTATTTGGCGAATCAATGTCAGTAACTGGTCTTTTTTAATATTATGATAAGAAAAAACAAGAGGGGTAAATGATGGTAAAACAAGTATTTCCAAAAGGTTTTTTATGGGGCGGGGCAACTGCTGCCAATCAATGTGAAGGAGCTTACAATGTTGATGGACGTGGCCTAGCAAATGTAGATGTTGTTCCTACTGGAGAAGATCGATTTGCAATTATTTCAGGACAAAAGAAAATGTTTGATTTTAAGGAAGGATACTTTTATCCAGCAAAAGAATCAATAGATTTTTATCACCATTATAAAGAGGACCTTGCATTACTTGCAGAAATGGGTTTCAAAACCTATCGTATGTCAATAGCATGGACGCGTATTTTTCCAAAGGGTGATGAGCTATATCCAAATGAAGCTGGCCTTCAGTTTTATGAAAATATTTTTAAAGAGTGTCGTAAGTATGGTATTGAACCTTTGGTAACCATCACACATTTTGACTGTCCTATCTACCTTATTAAACATTACGGTGGGTGGCGGAGCCGTAAAATGATTGGTTTTTATGAGCGCCTTGTACGAGCTTTATTTACTCGTTTTAAGGGGTTAGTTAAATATTGGTTAACCTTTAACGAAATCAATATGATTTTACACGCTCCTTTTATGGGCGCTGGCTTATATTTTGAAGATGGTGAAAATCAAGAGCAAATTAAATATCAAGCAGCTCACCATGAGTTAGTGGCTTCGGCTATTGCAGTAAAAATTGCTCATGAAGTTGATCCAAATAATCAAATCGGATGTATGCTAGCTGCAGGTCAATACTATCCAAATACATGTCATCCACAAGATTATTGGGCTTCGATGCAAAAAAATAGAGAAAATTATTTTTTTATTGATGTGCAAGCGCGTGGCAAATACCCTAATTATGCTAAAAAACATTTTGAGCATTTAGGTATTTCAATTCAAATGACAGCAGAAGATCTTGCTTTGTTAAGAGACTATACGGTTGATTTTATTTCATTTTCTTACTATTCAAGCCGAGTAGCTTCAGGTAATCCAACCGTCAGTGAACAGGTTCAAGAAAATATTTTCGCATCACTTAAGAATCCTTACTTGAAATCTTCTGAATGGGGATGGCAAATTGATCCGCTTGGATTACGTATTACCTTAAATGCTATCTGGGATCGTTATCAAAAACCGATGTTTATTGTTGAAAATGGACTTGGAGCAGTAGATATTCCTGATGAGAATGGTTACGTAGAAGATGATTATCGTATTGATTACCTCCGTCAGCACATTGCTGCAATGAGAGATGCTATATATGTAGATGGTGTTAATCTAATTGGTTATACTACATGGGGATGTATTGATTTAGTATCTGCAGGAACTGGTGAAATGGAAAAACGCTATGGTTTCATTTATGTTGATCGCAATAATAAAGGAGAGGGAACACTCAAGCGTTACAAGAAAAAATCGTTTTATTGGTATAAGAAGGTTATTGCAAGTAATGGCAGTCAAATAGAATAAAGAACAGACTAATAACTGTTAACTCTCTTTTTCTCATTCATAAAATAGTGTATAATAATTGAAAGAAATTAAGATTAATAAGGAGATTTCATGAAATTTGAAAAACGGCAGGTCTATTATGTTGTCATAACATTTGCTATTTGCTATGCTATACAGGCTTATTGGGGAGCTGTTTCTAATATTTTAACTACGCTTCATAAGGCAATATTTCCTTTTTTGATGGGAGCTGGAATTGCCTATATTATTAATATTGTTATGTCAGTCTATGAGCGGTTATATGTAAAGCTTTTTAAAGGATCTAGACTATTAATGGCAATCAAGCGTAGTGTTTCTATGATTTTATCCTATGCAACTTTTATTGGTTTAATTGTCTGGCTATTTTCAATTGTCATTCCAGATTTGATTTCTAGTTTGAGTTCTTTATTGGTTATTGATACCGGAGCACTTGCTAAATTGGTTAATAATCTCAATGAAAATAAACAAATTTCTGAGGCTTTAAATTATATGGGAACAGATAAAGACTTAGTTTCTACTTTAAGTGGTTATAGCCAGCAGATTTTGAAGCAAGTTTTATCTGTTTTAACAAATTTACTAACCTCAGTTTCCTCTATTGCGGCAACACTCCTGAATGTTTTTGTTAGTTTTATTTTTTCAATTTACGTTTTGGCAAACAAGGAGCAGTTGGGACGTCAGTTTAATTTGTTAATTGATACCTATTTAGGTTCAACAGGCAAAACATTCCATTACGTTCGTCATATCCTTCATCAACGTTTCCATGGTTTTTTTGTAAGCCAAACTTTAGAAGCTATGATTTTAGGAAGTTTGACGGTTATTGGTATGTTGATCTTCCAATTTCCTTATGCTTTAACAGTTGGGGTTTTAGTTGCTTTTACAGCTCTAATACCGGTTGTGGGAGCCTACATTGGTGTTACAATCGGTTTCATCTTAATTGCTACTGAATCGCTTACTGAAGCATTCTTGTTTGTTCTTTTCTTGATCCTTTTACAACAATTTGAGGGAAATGTCATTTATCCAAAAGTTGTCGGTGGATCGATTGGACTGCCTTCTATGTGGGTTTTAATGGCTATTACTATCGGAGGTGCTTTATGGGGAATCTTAGGCATGTTACTTGCTGTTCCTGTTGCAGCTACTATCTATCAGATTGTAAAAGATCATATTATCAAGCGACAAACGCTTAGAAATCGTGCACGAACCTATCGTTAAATAAAAAATACTTAGATTTTTCATCTAAGTATTTTTTATTGATTTAAAACATGAGTTTTTGATTGGTTTACGAATATTATGACTGGAGGTGTTTTATGTACCATATTGAATTAAAAAAGGAAGCTTTACTACCAAGAGAACGCCTAGTTGATTTAGGCGCAGATAGATTGAGTAATCAGGAGTTATTAGCCATTCTCTTACGTACAGGTATTAAAGAAAAACCTGTTCTGGAAATTTCAACACAAATTTTAGAAAACATAAGCAGTTTAGCAGATTTTGGTCAATTATCCTTACAGGAGTTGCAATCCATTAAAGGAATCGGTCAGGTTAAATCCGTCGAAATAAAAGCTATGCTAGAACTAGCAAAACGGATTCACAAAGCTGAATATGATCGTAAAGAGCAAATTTTAAGTAGTGAACAATTAGCGAGGAAAATGATGCTCGAATTAGGGGATAAAAAACAAGAACATTTAGTAGCTATTTATATGGATACACAAAATCGTATTATCGAACAGAGAACTATTTTTATTGGTACTGTACGTCGTTCAGTAGCAGAGCCAAGAGAAATTCTACATTATGCTTGTAAAAACATGGCAACTTCTTTGATTATCATACATAATCCTCCCTCAGGTTCTCCAAAGCCCAGTGAAAGTGATTTAAGTTTCACTAAAAAAATAAAACGATCATGTGATCATCTGGGAATTGTCTGCCTAGATCACATCATCGTTGGAAAAAATAAATATTATAGTTTTCGAGAAGAAGCAGATATTTTATAAATAATGAACTATTTATTGCTGCTGGTTCATGAAATAAAGTAAAGTTTGTAATTCGCTTGTTAAATCTACATACTGAACAATGATATCTTTTGGTAATGTTAAATGAACTGGAGAAAAACTCAAGATGCCTTTTATACCTGCTTTGACTAAGATGTCAGCAACTTCTTGGGCTTCTGTACTAGGTACTGTTAGGATAGCAGTTTCAATATCACTATCTATTAAATGGTCATTGATAGTCGAAATACCGTAGACAGGAATGCCATCCTCGGTTGTTTTACCAACTAAATCATTGCTATCTAAATCAAAAGCCATTGAAATTTGCATTTTATTGCGATCGTGGAAACGATAATGCAAGAGAGCTCTACCGATATTTCCACATCCCACCAACATAACATTTGTTGTAGAATGATCGTTCAATATTTCTGCAAAGAAGTTCATAAGTTTTTTGACATCATAACCAAAACCACGGCGTCCTAGTTCACCAAAATAAGAAAAATCACGTCGAACAGTAGCAGAATCGATACCTAGGGCATCTGCAATTTGTTTGGAACTAGCTTTTTCGATGCCATCAGTATTAAAACGTTTAAAAATACGGTAGTACAGTGATAAACGTTTAGCAGTTGCTTTAGGAATAGACTTATCCATAATCACAAAATTATCTCCTTGTTAAAAATTTTATTATTCGATTTAGAATTAGTTATATAACTTAATTCTTCACATCTCTATTGTACAAAAAGATTGTGAAAGTGACAACAAAATGGTTCGCAAAAAGACCACTAAAATGTTAAAAATAGTGGTCGATAAATTATTTTGCAGTTTTCGTAAAGATATCACGCTCAACGAGGCTGTCCATTAAGAAATAAAATTTGTCTTGAAGAATTTTATGATCGGTAGATTTAAAGATATTTACTATTCTAAGGCCAGATTTATCAGTAATTAAGAGCTTAAAACCAGAAAGTTCTTTATTGATTGTAATCTTTAGAGGAAAGCCATCGCCAGAATTAGGTACTGTTTCTAGGAGACGCTCTAATTCATAATTACCTAAGCGATTTTGAGTGAATGTAGTATCGCGTAAGGTATATTTTTTAATGTTCGGGCTGATAGTGTAAATGTAATTGCAGTCTCGAAGATTTATTTCTTTTTCAAATGCCATATTAATCTCCTATAATTTTTCTTAAGGTTTTAGCTAATTCAAGAATTTCTTCTTGGGTATTTAGTTCTGAAAAACTAATACGTATTGATTCATTTAGACGTGGTGAGTTGGCTCCATACAAGCTTGTTAAGACATGGCTAGGTTCGACTGTTCCTGCAGTACATGCAGAACCTGTTGAAACTGCGAATCCAGCTAAATCTAATTGTGTCAATAACAAGCCATTATTCTGTCCAGGAAAACCTATATTAAGTACATGAGGTAAGCAGTCTTGACCGTTATTAAGATAGAAGTCAAGGTCTGAAATAGCATCTAAAAAGGTCGTTCTCAGCTGACTAATGTGAGTCCAATTTTTAAGGGTGTTAGTCGTAGCATCAGTAAGAGCTTGAGACATTCCAGCAATACCAATTATATTTTCAGTTGAAGCACGCCTTTTTTCCTCTTGGTCTCCACCGTGAAGTAGACTATCAAAGTGATGGGGAGCACAGTAAAGTATCCCAACACCTTTTGGACCGTGAAATTTATGGGCAGAAGCAGCTAAAAAGTCAATTCCTAAAGAATGAGGATCAAGTTCCATTTTGCTAAAGACTTGAACAGCATCAACGTGAAAAACAGCTTGGTGGTTCCTGAGAAGCTGACCAATCTCTTGAATTGGTAAAAAGTCCCCGGTTTCATTATTAGCAAACATGAGAGATACCATAATAGTATCATCTCGTAAAGCCTCTTGAACGTCTTTTGCAGTAATTTGTCCATGGTGTGGTTTTAAGTAAGTAATATCAAAACCAAATCGCTCTGATAAGTAAGTCATAGTATGTAGGACTGAATGATGTTCAATTTCAGAGGTAATAATATGTTTACCTTTTAGCTGATTTGCAAGAGCATACCCTTTGATAGCTGTATTGTTGCTCTCAGTTCCCCCAGAAGTGAAAATAATTTCACGTGAATTAACATTTAGATATTCAGCAATAATTTGTCGACATTCACGTAAAAGTTGATTTGCTTGACGCCCAAAGGTATGTATACTAGATGGATTACCATAGTTACTTGTCATGACATTGGTCATTTTCTCAATAACAGATGGGGTTAGAGCGGTAGTAGCAGCATTGTCTAAATAAATCATCAATTAATCCTTCTTATCTGAACGATATGAAAATAATGGACTTAAAGGTTTTCTTTCATGGATACGGATAATGGCGTCTGCAATGAGATGGCTAGCGGTCAGATATTTAATATTGCTAGGGATACGCTCTTTAGATAAAACAGAGTCTGTTACGATAATTTCTCTAATTGGTGCAGACTCTAAAATATCAGCTGCGCCGCCAGCAAAAAGCCCATGACTAGCAACAGCATAAATCTCAGTTGCTCCACCACGTTCTAAAATTTTTGCAGCTTCGGCAAAGGTTTTTCCTGTATTTAAAATATCATCAATAATAATAGCTTTCTTACCTTCTACCTCACCAATAATATAGCCTTCTTCACGTTCAGAATCATCTTGTGCATAATCAATGATAGCAATTGGAGAGTCAAGGTATTCTGCCAAACTACGAGCACGCTTGATTCCAGAATTTTTAGGACTAACAACGACGACATCTTCACCAGAGAGACCGAGTTGATTATAGTGTTCAGCAAATAGTGGGACAGTAAAAAGATTGTCAACTGGGATATCGAAGAACCCTTGTACTTGCACTGCATGTAAGTCGAGGGTAAGAACTCGATCAACTCCAGCTTTAACTAACATATTAGCGACCAATTTTGCAGTAATAGGTTCACGAGATGCAGCGATGCGGTCCTGACGAGAGTATCCAAAATAAGGGACTACGATGTTAACAGTATTAGCACTTGCACGTTTGCAAGCGTCAATCATAATGAGTAATTCCCAGAGATTATCATTGACTGGGAAGCTTGTAGATTGGATGATATAGATATCGTCACCGCGCACCGTTTCCTCAATATTAATCATAATTTCGCCATCAGAGAATTGACGTGATGACATCTTACCCAAAGGAATTCCTGAAGCTTGGGAAATTTTTTCAGCAATTTCTCTATTAGCGGTTAATGAGAAAAGTTTGATTTGTTTATCGGCGTATTGTTCTGCCATGAGATAGATGACTCCTTTAGATTGATACTAATAGTTTACCAAAAAAATAGAAAAAATTCACGATAAGAAACATGAAAATGCTTGCAATAACAATGTTGAGGAGAGATAGTATGAGATTTTAAGTTCTTGCTTAATGAGAATTATAAAAGAGATTGGAAAATCCAATCTCTCAACGTTAGTTATTTTTTAAAGTAGCAGAGAATCTAGCCACCTTACTTTTGGCGTATTTAAAATTAATATTATTTTCTTTTAAAAACTGGTCGAAATCTCTTTTCCCTTGTTTAGGTTGTTTGACTTCTAACTCAAGTTCATAATCTTTAATATCAGCATATATATTGCTGTCTAGAGCCATTAAGCCGATTGAAGTTTCCATCTCTCGTCTTGTTGTTGTAAGTTGTCCAAAGACAGCTAATTTGGTTGGATCAACTCCCTTTTCAAGGATTAAAGAAGCAATCTCAGTATCTTCAGGGAACTGGCCATTTTTAACGATATATTTAGCTTCTTCTAAAGTAAGGTCATGATTGTGCTCTAAATTTCCCACTTCTCTAGGGATTTTTAGTGTTAGTTCGGCACGGTTAGGTAACGTTCTAATACGAAGTGACATTCGGTGTGCTTTCATTTCAAATGTTTCTGTGTCAAAATAGTAATTGGTTTGAGTAACAGGTTGAACATGAGAAAATAAGCTAGTTAGACGATTAAATTCGTCTTTATTCAATAGAGTTTTGTATTCAATTTCTAGGTGTGTCATCTTATCACTTCCTTTTTCTAAATATGGTATAATATTAATTGTTGTGTTAATTTTATAGAAAAAAAGTTTATTTTACAAGAGAGTACATTAAATATTTTGGAGGATTAGAATGTCAATGGATTGGGAAACATTTCTAGACCCTTATATTCAAACGGTTGGTGAATTAAAAATAAAGCTTCGTGGTATTCGTAAACAATTTAGAAAGCAAAATCGTCACTCTCCAATAGAATTTGTTACTGGACGCGTAAAGTCGGTTGAAAGTATTCAAGAAAAGATGGTTTTACGTGGTATTTCAGAAGAAAATCTTGCTCAGGACTTGCAAGATATTGCAGGGCTTCGTATCATGGTACAATTTGTAGATGACGTTGATGAAGTCCTTGCTTTATTGAGAAAACGTCATGACATGACAGTGGTTCAGGAGCGAGATTATATTACCCATATGAAATCTAGTGGATACCGTTCATATCATGTCGTTGTAGAGTATCCTGTAGACACAATAGATGGACAAAAGAAAGTTTTAGCAGAAATACAAATTAGAACTCTGGCTATGAATTTTTGGGCAACCATCGAACATTCATTAAATTACAAATATCAGGGGGACTTCCCTGAAGAAATTAAACAAAGACTGGAGAAAACAGCAAAAATCGCTTTAGAATTGGATAAAGAAATGCGTAAGATTCGCGAAGATATTCGTGAAGCACAGCTTTTATTTGATCCTTTAAATCGAAAATTGAGCGATGGTGTAGGAAATAGTGATGACACAGATGAATTTTACAGATAGAGCAACACGTGTTGCTATAATTGCTAACGGAAAATATCAAAGCAAGCGTGTAGCCTCAAAGCTCTTTGCTGCTTTTAAACATGATCCTGATTTTTATTTATCAAAAAAGGATCCTGATATTGTCATTTCTATTGGTGGAGATGGTATGCTTTTGTCAGCCTTCCATATGTACGAAAAACAACTGGATAAAGTAAGGTTTGTCGGTGTTCATACAGGACATTTAGGGTTTTATACAGACTATCGAGATTTTGAAGTTGACACATTAATTAATAATTTGAAAAATGATAAAGGTGAACAAATCTCCTATCCCATTTTGAAAGTAACTATTACCCTTGAAGATGGTCGAATTATTCGTGCGCGTGCTTTAAATGAGTCTACTATTAAGCGTATTGAAAAAACAATGGTAGCGGATGTTGTTATTAATCAAGTGGTATTTGAAAGGTTTAGGGGAGATGGCATTTTAGTTTCTACACCAACCGGTAGTACTGCTTACAATAAATCACTAGGGGGGGCAGTACTCCACCCAACGATAGAAGCCTTGCAACTAACAGAAATTTCTAGTCTTAATAATCGCGTCTATCGTACCTTGGGGTCATCGGTTATCATCCCCAAAAAAGATGCTATAGAGATAGTTCCTAAACGAGTTGGTGTCTATACAATTTCTATAGATAACAAAACAGTCCATTACAAAAATGTTACCAAAATAGAATATAGTATTGACGAAAAAAGTATTAACTTTGTTTCAACTCCAAGTCACACTAGCTTTTGGGAACGTGTTAACGATGCTTTTATCGGAGAACCTGAACATTGAAATTTGAATACATAGCAGAAGAAAGGTGCAAAGTTAAAACACTTTTGAAAAGTCATGATGTTTCAAGGGGGTTATTAGCAAAGATTAAGTACAGAGGTGGTAAGATTTTTGTTAATGGTGAAGAGCAGAACGCTATTTTCTTATTAGAGATTGGCGATGTTGTTACAATAGATATTCCTGACGAGCCTTCTCACGAAACTTTGGAACCAGTGCCTCACGATTTAGATATTGTTTATGAGGATGATCATTTTTTGATTTTAAATAAACCTTTTGGTTTCGCTAGTATTCCTAGCTCTATTCATTCAAATACAATTGCTAATTTTATAAAACACTATTATGTGTCTAATAACTATGCCAATCAGCAGGTCCATATTGTGACCCGGTTGGATCGAGATACAAGTGGATTAATGTTATTCGCCAAGCATGGTTATGCCCATGCTCGTCTAGATAAACAACTTCATGCTAAAGCAATTGAAAAAAGGTATTATGCATTAGTATCAGGGAGTGGTGATTTAGTAGATAGTGGTGATATTATAGCTCCTATTGCACGAGATGTTGATAGTATTATTACGAGGCGCGTCCATGAATCAGGCAAATATGCACATACTAGTTATCAAGTAGTTGCTCGTTATGGTGATGTTAGATTAGTGGATATCAAATTACATACAGGGCGTACTCATCAAATTAGAGTTCACTTTGCTCATATCGGCTTTCCTCTTTTGGGAGATGATTTGTACGGAGGACGTATGGATCTAGGAATAAACAGGCAAGCATTGCATTGTCATTCTTTGTCTTTTTACGACCCTTTTATGGGAAAAATAAATAAACAGACGCTAGACTTGACAGATGACTTTGACAGCGTTATCATGGAATTACATTAATTTAGAAATAGAAGGTTTTATATATATGCGTTCCTTATTTGGTGGTTTAAGAGAAAAAGTTGCAAGTGATTATGTTAAGATTGTTTTCCCTGAGGGAAGCGATGAACGTGTATTACGTGCAGCAGCTCGTTTGAAATTTGAAGGTCTTGTTGATCCTGTTATTTTAGGTAAGGCTGACGAAGTTCACGATTCTTTGGCAAGACTTGGTTTTGTTGATCAAGATTATAGCGTTATTGACCCTGAACAATACGAAAAATTTGAAGAGATGAAGGAAGCTTTTGTTGAGATTCGTAAAGGCAAAGCTACTATGGAAGATGCAGATCGTCTTTTGAAGGATGTTAACTATTTTGGGGTTATGTTAGTAAAACTTGGTTTGGCAGATGGTATGGTATCAGGGGCCATTCATTCAACAGCTGATACTGTACGTCCTGCTCTTCAAATTATTAAAACAAAACCAGGAATTTCACGCACTTCAGGTGTATTCTTGATGAACCGTGAAAATACACAGGAACGTTATATTTTTGCTGACTGTGCTATTAACATTGATCCTAATGCACAAGAGCTAGCAGAAATTGCAGTAAATACTGCGGATACAGCTAAAATATTTGATATTGATCCCAAGATTGCTATGCTTAGTTTTTCAACAAAAGGAAGTGCAAAAGCGCCTCAAGCTGAAAAAGTTCAAGAAGCAGCTAAAATTGCCAAAGATTTATCTCCCGAATTAGCTGTTGATGGAGAATTACAATTTGATGCAGCTTTTGTTCCGGAAACTGCAGAAATTAAAGCTCCTAATAGTGATGTTGCTGGAAAAGCAAATGTTTTTATTTTCCCAGACCTTCAATCAGGAAATATTGGCTATAAAATTGCACAACGTTTGGGTATGTTTGAAGCAATCGGACCGATCTTACAAGGATTGAATGCTCCAGTAAATGATTTATCACGTGGATCAAGTGCTGAAGATATTTATAAACTTGCTATCATTACAGCTGCTCAAGCTATTGATGAGAAATCAAAATAAGTTATAAGACGAGAAGGATTTTTCCTGGCTCGTTTTTCTATATACTAGAGGAGGAGTATTTATGATATCACGTAAAGTTGCGCTTGTGACGGGGGCATCTGCTGGTTTTGGTGCTGCTATTGTTACTAAATTAGTTTCAGATGGTTATAGCGTTATTGGTTGTGCTCGTCGAATGGATAAATTAAAATGCCTTGGAGAAAAGTTTTCAGAGGGTTACTTTTATCCACTTCAAATGGATATTACAAGTAGAGAATCGGTTGACAAAGCTTTAGAAAGTCTGCCTAAAAATTTGCAATCAATTGATTTGTTGGTTAATAATGCAGGTTTAGCCCTTGGATTGGATAAATCATATGAAGCTGATTTTGGAGATTGGATGACTATGATTAATACTAACATTGTAGGATTAATTTACTTGACACGATGCATTTTACCTAAAATGGTAGAAGTTAATAGAGGGTTAATTATCAATTTGGGATCAACTGCAGGAACAATTCCTTATCCAGGAGCTAATGTCTATGGCGCATCAAAAGCTTTTGTAAAACAATTTTCTCTCAACTTGCGTGCCGATTTAGCTGGAACTAAAATCAGAGTTACTAACCTAGAACCCGGTTTATGTGAAGGGACAGAATTTTCAACTGTACGTTTCAAAGGAGATCATAAAAGAGTTGAAAAACTTTATGAAGGTGCGCATGCAATTCAAGCAGAGGATATTGCTAATACCGTGTCATGGGTTGCTAGCCAACCAGAACACATTAATATTAACCGCATAGAAATAATGCCAGTCAGTCAAACTTATGGGCCTCAACCTGTTTATCGTGATTAAAATAGTAAAGACCAGGAAACGCTTTAATAATTTCTGGTCTTTTTATAGATAAGTGTTGTTTTTTTAACTTAATCTGCTATAATGAGTTCAGCCATTTTTTTGACTAATATTATTTAATCGGAGGGTTGGCAGAAATGCAACATGTCAATCATTCTTCTTTTGATAAAGCATCAAAAGCAGGATTTATTATTGCTTTAGGCATTGTTTATGGAGATATTGGTACAAGCCCACTCTATACGATGCAATCATTGGTTGAAAACCAAGGTGGTATTTCTAGTGTCACAGAATCGTTTATCTTAGGTTCTATATCTTTAATCATATGGACCTTGACACTTATTACAACTATCAAGTATGTGCTTGTAGCTTTAAAGGCGGATAATCACCACGAAGGTGGTATTTTTTCTTTATATACCCTTGTTCGAAAAATGACACCTTGGTTAATTGTGCCGGCTGTTATTGGAGGTGCAACCTTGTTGTCAGATGGAGCTTTGACGCCAGCTGTAACCGTAACTTCAGCCGTTGAGGGATTAAAAGTAGTTCCTAGTTTGCAGCATATTTTCCAGAATCAGAGTAACGTTATTTTTGCGACCTTGTTTATTTTACTGTTACTTTTTGCCATCCAAAGGTTTGGAACGGGTGTTATTGGGAAATTATTTGGGCCAATTATGTTTATATGGTTTGCCTTTTTAGGTATTAGCGGTCTCCTTAATAGTTTTGCCCATCCAGAAGTTTTCAAAGCAATTAATCCATACTACGGTTTGAAATTGTTATTTAGTCCAGAGAATCATAAAGGTATTTTTATTTTAGGATCTATTTTCCTGGCGACAACGGGGGCAGAAGCACTATACTCTGACTTAGGTCATGTTGGGCGTGGAAATATACATGTTTCATGGCCGTTCGTTAAGGTTGCCATTATACTTTCTTATTGTGGGCAAGGGGCATGGATTTTAGCTAATAAGAACGCAGGAAATGAATTGAATCCCTTTTTTGCTAGTATCCCTTCGCAATTTACAATGCATGTCGTTATTTTAGCTACTTTGGCAGCTATCATCGCTTCACAGGCACTGATTTCTGGATCATTTACCTTAGTTTCTGAAGCTATGCGACTAAAAATATTCCCACAATTTCGTTCAACTTATCCTGGTGACAATATTGGTCAAACCTACATACCTGTTATTAATTGGTTCTTATTTGCCATTACAACCTCTATTGTTTTGCTTTTTAAGACTTCAGCGCACATGGAAGCGGCATATGGATTAGCGATAACAATTACGATGCTAATGACAACTATTTTACTGTCTTTCTTTTTAATTCAAAAAGGAGTAAAAAGAGGTTTAGTCTTATTGATGATGATTTTCTTTGGTATTTTAGAGGGAATCTTCTTCCTTGCTTCAGCTGTTAAATTTATGCATGGAGGCTATGTTGTTGTTATTATAGCAGTAGCAATTATATTCATCATGACTATCTGGTATAAAGGTAGTAAAATTGTTTCGCGTTATGTTAAGTTGTTGGATTTAAAAGATTACATCGGACAATTAGATAAACTTAGACATGATCATCGTTATCCGATTTATCATACTAACGTTGTTTATTTGACAAATCGTATGGAAGGAGACATGATTGATAAGTCTATCATGTATTCTATCCTTGATAAGCGCCCTAAAAAAGCACAAGTTTATTGGTTTGTAAATATTAAGGTCACTGATGAACCTTATACAGCTGAGTATAAAGTTGACATGATGGGAACCGACTTCATTGTGAAGGTAGAACTTTACCTTGGCTTTAAGATGCGTCAGACTGTGTCACGCTATCTTCGTACGATTGTAGAAGAATTACTTGAAAGTGGACGTCTGCCTAAACAAGGAAAGACATACAGCGTTAGACCTGATAGTAAAGTAGGAGATTTTAGGTTTATTGTCCTTGATGAACGTTTCTCAAGTAGTCAAAACCTAAAACCTGGTGAACGATTTGTTATGCTAATGAAATCATCTATAAAGCATTGGACAGCAACACCAATACGATGGTTTGGTCTACAATTTTCCGAAGTTACAACAGAAGTAGTTCCTTTGATTTTTACAGCTAATCGAGGTCTACCAATTAAAGAAAAAATTGAACTTACAACAACTGGAGATTGATTAATAAAAGGCGCTGGAATTAAACCAGTGCCTTATAGTTATTAGTTTTCTTTTTTAGAGTGACGAGTGGATTATAGTTCAAAATCATCGTTAGAGATAGAAGCACCAGACGTGACATCAGACCATCCAACGATAGCTTGACCGGATTCTTTTAAATACCCCTCTAATAGTGGTTTAATATTATGGACATGTTCAATATAACCAACTAGTTGCCCACTATCATTTTCTAAGCGTTTATAAGATTGTACTAGAATATAATCTTGTGATGCGCTAGGTAAGAGTAAATGTAGCTCTTTCGCTTCTTTCTCTATTAGGCTGTTTTGAACCCATTTGTCTATAGGATATTCTTCTTCAGGATAAATATCAAAAGGATCTTCAGGTTTATGGTTCGAATAAATTGTTTGACCGTCCTTATTATGCAATCTAAAACGATATGGGAGATGGTTAAATAAGTCAAAATTTAGCATATAGTGAAACTCGGTCATTGTTTTGGAGAGTTCCGAGAACGTTTTAATATCGTTAGCCTCTATTTTTGAGTTAGTCTGACTAATCGCTAAGTAGTTGGAGTCAATTACCAGATGAGGTATGCTAGTTTCTATATCATGGAATGCAAAGCTACCGTCAAAATCTGCATGATTGAGAGTTGAAATATCTGTAATGATTTGTATAGAAAATAAATAATTAAAGTAAGTCTTTAACGTAATAAAGAAATTATTTTCAGATTCATTTGAGGCAAAAGCCACTATTTTCTTGGGTATTAGCATATGAACATGATAACGGTATTAAGAGTAAATTGCAATTGTTATGTTCTCTGAAGTGGTGATTGATGGGTAGAGAATAGATAAGAAAGTGAAGACATTAATATTCAAAAAACTCTTTGTTTTTCTTAGCTTTATTTGATATAATAAGAGCTGTTGATTGTCCTTTGACAACTAATATAAACAATTTAATTTTAATTCGAATGAATTAAATGGAGCACCTTGATTTAGCGGGGTGCTCTATTTTATGATAATAATCAAAGCAAGGAGATTTTAATGACTAAAAAGGGATGGCGTATTATGCCTGCCATAATTACAACGGCTATATTAGGTTTTTCAGGGATTCTTATTGAAACATCTATGAATGTCACTTTTCCGCTTTTGATGAAAGAATTTGGGGTTAACCCCGCTGTTATTCAATGGGTGACAACAGGAAATTTGTTAGCTGTTGCTGTGACTGTGCCTTTGTCAGCATTTATGATTAAAAATTTATCAGAGAGACAAATTTTTACATTGGCAAATGTGCTTTTTTTATCTGGTGTTTTAATTGATAGCTTTGCCCCTAATTTAGCTATATTGTTAGTAGGGAGAGTCTTGCAAGGTGTTGGGACAGGATTAGCCCTCCCTTTATTGTTTCATATCATTCTTACACAAATCCCGATGGAGCGTAGAGGACTAATGATGGGAGTAGCTGCTATGGTCACACTTTTAGCACCGGCAGTTGGACCTACTTATGGTGGTGTTATTTCAGGAATGTTAGGATGGAAGATGATTTTTATGCTTCTGGCACCAATACTTATCATATCTACCTTTATAGGTTTGGCTTCTATTCCCAAACGTCAAGTAAGAATTAATGATAAACTCAATTTTCCTGCCTTTGTCAGTTTAGGTATTGGCTTGGCAACCCTTCTTTTAGCTATTGAAAAGATGTCTATTTTTTACTTATTAGTAGCTATTGTTAGTTTTGTTATTTTTTACTATTTAAATAAACAGCTAGAATTTTTGAATTTGAATGTTTTTAAAGATAAAGATTTCTCAATCTTATTGTATGGCGTACTGGCTTTTCAAATGATTCCTCTAGCACTTTCGTTCTTATTACCTAACCTTTTGCAACTTGTTTTACATCAAACTTCAACCAAAGCTGGTTTGTTTATGTTTCCAGGTGCAATAGCAGTAGTTTTTTTATCCCCTTTTGCAGGTTATCTCCTGGATAAAATTGGTGCATTTAAGCCAATTATGATAGGTATCTCCTTTTCTTTGATAGGTTTAATTGGTACAGCTATATTCATTCCTGCGAAGTCTGTTGTAGTACTTTTAGCCTTTGATATCCTTACTAAAATTGGTATGGGGATTGGAGCAAGTAATATGGTTACGACAGCTTTAACAAAACTAAAGCCAACACAGTCAGCGGATGGTAATAGTATCTTGAATACACTTCAACAATTTGCGGGAGCTTTTGCAACCGCAGTAGCCTCACAAATTTTTACCATCGGACAAGTAGCTATTCCGAAAAATGGAGCTATAATTGGTAGTCAATTTGCAGTTCTATTCGTTATCGTTGTTGTTATCTTAGCTATTGTAGGATTAACTTATCTTCGAAAAAGAAAAGCAATATAATAAATGTAAAATCCTATAGAGTACTGCTCTATAGAATTTTAATTTCTTTTGAAAAAAACGAACATTATTCAAATAAACTGAGCAAAAATTGACTAAAAATAAATAAAGTCTATAATTTAAAAAGGAAAGGTATGTTTTTACCTAGCGATGCTTTGTTATACAAAGTTATAGGAAGGTCATTTTACTCATTAGGAGAACCATTATGTTTAACGATATTCCTGTTTTTGATTATGAAGATATTCAATTAATACCAAACAAGTGTATTATATCTAGCCGCTCACAAGCTGACACAAGTGTCAAACTTGGAAACTATACCTTTAAACTTCCAGTAATCCCTGCTAATATGCAGACTATTATTGATGAAGAGGTAGCTGAAACATTAGCGTGTGAAGGTTATTTTTATATTATGCACCGTTTTAATGAAGAAGAAAGAAAACCTTTTATCAAGCGTATGCATGATAAAGGTTTAATTGCATCGATTTCGGTTGGGGTCAAAGACTATGAATATGATTTTGTGACAAGTCTGAAAGAAGATGCTCCTGAGTTTATCACTATTGATATTGCACATGGCCATTCTAACAGTGTTATAGAGATGATCCAACACATTAAACAAGAGCTTCCAGGAACTTTCGTTATTGCTGGAAATGTAGGAACGCCTGAAGCTGTTAGAGAATTGGAAAATGCAGGTGCAGATGCAACTAAAGTTGGTATTGGACCTGGTAAAGTTTGTATTACTAAAGTCAAGACAGGTTTTGGTACTGGAGGTTGGCAATTAGCTGCCTTACGTTGGTGTTCTAAAGCTGCTCGCAAGCCAATTATTGCTGATGGTGGTATTCGAACACATGGGGATATTGCAAAATCTATCCGCTTTGGTGCTAGTATGGTAATGATTGGTTCGCTGTTTGCTGGTCACCTTGAAAGTCCTGGAAAACTTGTGGAAGTAGAAGGACAGAAATTTAAAGAATACTATGGCTCAGCTTCTGAATATCAAAAGGGAGAACATAAAAATGTTGAAGGTAAGAAAATTCTATTACCTGTTAAAGGGCGACTAGAGGATACTTTGACAGAAATGCAACAAGATTTGCAAAGTTCTATTTCTTACGCAGGAGGAAAAGAATTAGATAGCTTGAGACACGTTGATTACGTTATTGTTAAAAATTCTATTTGGAATGGTGATTCCATTTAAATTAAATCTTGAAATCTTAATTAAAAATGTTACAATAGTTATCTATCATACATAACAATTAAATATATGATTTACTTATTTATGCTGAGGATTGGCTTAGCGTCTCTACAAGACACCGTAATGTCTAACAATAAGTAAGCTAATAAATAGCTTGCCTGTTGGTTCATGTTAATGAAGCGATAAATTAGAGGAGATTTGTGTCCTCTGATTGAGGTAAGTTATTTTTTTATTTTCTAAAGAGTGAAGGGGTTATTATGAAGTTATTGGAAGAACGTATTCTTAAAGATGGTGATGTTTTAGGTGAGAACATTTTAAAGGTTGATTCTTTTTTGACTCATCAGGTAGATTTTGAGTTAATGCAGGAAATAGGTAAAGTTTTTGCTGATAAATATAAAGAAGCCGGCATTACGAAGGTTGTTACAATTGAAGCATCTGGAATTGCGCCAGCAGTGTACGCAGCTCAAGCATTGGGCGTACCAATGATATTTGCTAAAAAAGCTAAGAACATTACTATGACTGAAGGTATCTTAACTGCTGAAGTGTATTCTTTTACAAAGCAAGTTACGAGTCAAGTTTCTATTGTGAGTCGCTTTTTATCTAACGATGATACTGTACTCATCATTGATGACTTTTTAGCAAACGGTCAAGCGGCTAAAGGATTACTTGAAATTATTGGTCAAGCTGGAGCTAAGGTTGCTGGTATCGGAATCGTTATTGAAAAATCTTTCCAAGATGGGCGTGATTTGTTAGAAAAAACAGGTGTTCCAGTTACTTCTCTTGCCCGTATTAAAGCGTTTGAAAATGGTCGAGTTGTTTTTGCGGAGGCTGATGCTTAATGAAATTTAATGAGCAAAGTAATTCGCAAGCAGCACTTCTAGGCTTGCAACACCTGTTAGCTATGTATGCAGGATCCATTCTTGTACCTATCATGATTGCTAGTGCTCTTGGTTATAATGCTAAGCAACTAACTTATCTTATTGCGACAGATATTTTTATGTGTGGGATTGCCACCTTATTACAATTACGATTAAGTAAGCACTTTGGAGTGGGTCTTCCAGTTGTATTAGGGTGTGCCTTTCAGTCTGTAGCTCCTTTATCAATTATTGGTGCACAACAAGGTTCTGGCTATATGTTTGGAGCTTTAATTGCTTCAGGAATATATGTCGTTTTAGTTGCTGGCATTTTTTCTAAAGTTGCAAATTTCTTTCCTCCAATTGTAACAGGATCAGTTATTACTACAATTGGTTTGACATTAATACCAGTTGCGATGGGAAATATGGGTGATAATGCAAAAGAACCAAGCTTACAATCTTTAACTTTATCACTGGTAACGATTGGTGTTGTTTTATTAATTAATATTTTCGCAAAAGGCTTTTTGAAGTCAATTTCAATCCTTATTGGACTCATTTCAGGTACAATTCTTGCAGCATTTATGGGCTTAGTTGATGCTTCTGTGGTAGCAGAAGCACCACTTGTACATATTCCGAAGCCATTTTATTTTGGAGCTCCTAGATTTGAATTTACTTCTATTTTAATGATGTGTATTATTGCAACAGTTTCTATGGTAGAATCAACAGGTGTTTACCTTGCGCTTTCAGATATTACAAACGATAAATTAGACAGTAAGAGACTTCGTAATGGTTACCGTTCAGAAGGATTGGCAGTATTACTTGGCGGCTTATTTAATACCTTTCCATATACCGGTTTTTCTCAAAATGTGGGATTGGTACAGATATCTGGGATACGTACGCGTAAGCCGATATATTTTACAGCTCTCTTCTTAGTTATACTTGGCTTGTTACCTAAATTTGGCGCAATGGCTCAAATGATTCCAAGTCCAGTTCTTGGTGGTGCTATGTTAGTTTTATTTGGTATGGTAGCACTTCAAGGGATGAAAATGCTTAATCAGGTTGATTTTGAGCATAATGAGCATAACTTTATCATTGCAGCCGTATCAATTGCAGCAGGCGTAGGTTTTAATGGGACAAATCTCTTCATTAGTCTTCCTAATACTTTACAAATGTTTTTGACAAATGGTATTGTTATCTCAACCCTGACAGCTGTTGTTTTAAATATCATTTTGAATGGATTGCCTAAAAAATTAATATGATACTTTCCTTTATTTATCAAAAAAGTTAATTTTTAGTTATTGATTTCAAGATGATAATAGAAAAGAAAAACTGAGTAATTTATTACTCAGTTTTTCTTTTATTCATGGTGAGAAGTTTTTGTTTTATTTAACCAAGTATAGGCTAGGCCGATGAAAACGCCCCCTCCTATCCAGTTACCAAAGAATACAAGTGTCCATTGGCGGATAACGTTTAGAAGAGTAAAACCTTTAATATGTTCGATATGGCTAAAAGCAGCTAACATAAAGGATGCAAAATTAGCAATTAAGTGTTCGTTTGATAGAAAAACAAACATAAAAATAGCAGATAAAATAACCGTCATTTTTGCCGATTCTTCTTTTAATAACATGTAAGCAAGGATAGCTAAATTCACAAACATATTAGCAATAATACCTTCTAGGAAAGCTCCTGAACTAGGTTTTCCTAACTTTTTAGCAACGACATGCCCTAAAAAGCTATCATTTGTTAAATGCTGGAATGAGTACGATTGATTAAACAACCAAGCTAATATGCAAGCACCAACGAGGTTGAAAAAAGTACAATAAATTAAAATTGTCATGGCTTTTTTCCAAGAGATATTTTTATTATAGGCTCCTGCAGTGAGATAAAGCATATTAGATGTCGCCAATTCACCATTAAATATTAAAACATAAATAAGTCCAAAACTAAAGATGAAAGCAAATACAAAACCTGATAGAGCAGGAGAAATTTTACCAATAGTATCAGCTGCGACGATACCGGCAGCAGTACTCATTGTCAAATAAGCCCCTGCTAGCATTGATCTCAAGGCGTAGCGTCCTAAACTCTCTTTATAAAGCGCTTCCTTTTTAGCGCAATTGTAAGCAATTTTTTCTTGAAAAAGTGACATAGTATATTCCTTTTATGTGATTTTATTAACTTGATTAAATATTAAAAAGGAGGATCTTGATATCTTTTTAAGATATCAGATCCTCAAAAGCGAGGAGATTAATGTTCAGAGGCACCAGAAGTGGCATCTGTGGCTTGATCAACGGGAGCATCCCCTGTGCTAGTTGAAGCGCTAGAAGTAGCGTCAACTGCTGAAGCTCCAGGAGCAGCAGTAGTTCCACCGACCAAACGTTGTCCAGTAGTTTGGAGGTACCAATCTAACCACGGTTTAAAGTTAAAGATAATTTCATTAATACCAGCATAAGATCCGTCTGGGTAGTACATAGCTTGATAGTTGTGAGTATTGATAACTTCTGGAGGTGTACCAGGAACGACTGTACGTACATATTCTTGATTTCCATTACGAAGAGTACCGATAACCCATTCAACATTTTTCATTCGTGCCGGTGGTAAACTACCATGAACTGTAGCCATACGGTTTCCTACTTGTTCACGAACACGTTTTCCTAACATTGTATCTGGATCTGGATGATTATTATTGTAATATAGAAATTGATTATTATCATCTGCATATGTTAGCTCAAATGGCATAGCATTTAAAAACATATTAAGTTGGTTAACAGTAAGTAAACCATTGTCTAGTTTAACGTAAGCATCCCCTTCAACGGCGTTAACTTTCTCAGCTGCCTTGTCTAACCAATCAGGATCATCTGGGTCGATACCAGTAATGGTTGTATCAATTTGTCCCTGACAGTAGAGGTCTTCAGATTCAATAGCTTTAGGTTTTCTCAATGATGATACAACTCCTACATATTTGATAAAATTATCAAGACAAGTTTCTAAAAATTGAACAGTCCCAGGATTGATAATGTTTCCATTATCGTCAAAGGCTTCTTTAGCTTTTCCTAATAAGAATTCATTTCCTGGAAGTGTGTAAGCATTAACGCCAGGAGCATCAAGGATTTTACGAAGGTGTATTTGAGCACGTGATGTGCCTTGATCATAATATGAAGCTCCGACAATCATAACAGGTTTATTTTCGAGTGGATGCACAGCAAATGAGAGCCACTCAAGCACACTTTTAAGAGCGGCCGTAATAGTATGATTATGTTCAGGAGTGGCAATAATAACGCCATCAGCTCGTGTGATCTTATTATTAAGAAGACGAAGTTGGAAACTTTCTTCCCAATTTTGGTCTTGATTAAACATTGGAATATCATCAATTTCAAGGACTTCCAATTCAAATTTGGTTTTAAAATTCTTGCGAATAAATTCAAGCAACATACGATTATATGATTGCTCTGCATTTGAGC
This sequence comes from Streptococcus agalactiae, assembly GCF_949788565.1. Taxonomy (NCBI): domain Bacteria; kingdom Bacillati; phylum Bacillota; class Bacilli; order Lactobacillales; family Streptococcaceae; genus Streptococcus; species Streptococcus agalactiae. The sequence goes on along the minus strand of NZ_OX460931.1, from coordinate 1,035,305 downwards.
CAACAATACCTACAAATTTCATCTTAGTTATTCCCTTCTATACTCTTATAAACTTTCCCAGTCAAAATTTTCTGCTTCTTTTTGAAGTAAATCACGAGCATTTGATAATTTACCAGTAATCTTAACAAAAAGACGAAAATCATCAAAGATAGCATCTAGCTTCTGACTTGTTTCGATATCGTGTAGGTTGCCATCTTTATCAAAGGCTTGGAGAGAGTGTGATAACAAGAATTCGTCAGGTAAAACACTTGCTTTTAGTTCAGGAGCGTTAAGTATTTGACGTAATTGTAATTGTGCACGTGATGATCCAAGTGTTCCATATGAAGCACCAGTAATCATAACGGGTTTGTTGAGAAGTGGGTAAATACCATATGATAGCCAAGCTAAAACACTCATTAAGGCCGAAGGTATAGAATGATCATATTCTGGCGTACCAATAATAACACCATCAGCTTCTTCAATTTTAGCAGCAATATCCAAAATTACTTGGGGAACATTTTTATCAGCAGGTTTATTAAATAACGGAAGGTCTTTAACTTCGATGAGTTCAATTTCTGCTTTGTCAGCAAAGTGTTGTTGCATGTATTGTAATAATTGACGATTTGTTGATTTATTTGAGTTAGTTCCAACGATGCCAATAAGTTTCATATTAGAAATCCTCTTTCTTAATGATAAAATAGTTGAAAATGATGTTTTAAGCCATCAGATAAATAGATACGATCATCTTTAGTGATGATAATGCCTTCAATGTAGGAAACAGCGTTTAAAATATCAAGAGCCTCTTTAATGGATAAGCCAAACAACCTTGTGGTCCAGATTTCACAGTCGACGGATTGTTTAGAAACAATAGAAATGCTAGCCATCTCTGTTTGTATCGGATAACCAGTCTGTCGATCAAAAATATGATGGTATTCCTTATCGTCAATAATCAGACGGCGTTCATAAGTACCTGAGGTTACAACAGATTGGTTTTTAATTTTGACAGCTCCAATATTTTGTCCCCGTTTCTTTTTCGGATGTTGAATGCCGATAACCCAATACCCTTCTGAACGATTAGGATTATCCCCGTGAACTAAAACGTTTCCGCCTAAGTTAATGATAGCAGAATCAATCATCTCATTTTTGAGATAGGTCATAATTTTGTCAGCGATATATCCTTTTGCAAGTGCACCCAAATCAATTTTCATTCCTATCTGATTTAAAAAAACAGATTGATTTTTTGAATCTAGAAGTATATGAGTTGGGTTAGATAAAATCATAGCTTCTGATATTTCACTAGGGCTAGGTAGTTTAGCATCTGAAAATCCAATTCTCCAAGTTTGCACTAAAGGACCAATAGCAATATTTAGGTTACTAGGCCTAGCTAAGCTGTGTTCTTTCCCAATTGTGATTAATTCAAAGAGGTCTGGATGTACTTGAATAGGCTTGATACCAGCGTTGTTATTTATAGCCATTAACTCTGAATTAAAGTCATTTGCACTAAAGCGATTTTTGTAGAGCTCCAAGAGTTCTATGACCTCTTGTATTTGTTTTTGAGCATTTTTAGAATTAATTTGAATATCGATAGTCGTTCCCATGAGTCTTAAACTATGAGAAAGTTGCAAATTTTCCACCCCCAAAGCAATATATTCTAATGATACCGTTTTCTAACTTGAAAATCAACACTTATTTTCAAATATTTTCAATTTGTCAAGAAATATGCTTACAAAGACTATCAAAAGAGGTTACCTGGGTAACCTCTTTTACTATTTCTTATTTTTTCTTAAGTTCACCTTGAGGATAGTAGGTTCCTTCAGGCATATCGTTGATAAAAACATGGATATTTTCTTTAGGTGCTTTTGCAATGCGTGATACTACTTCAGTAACCTCGCGAGCTAATTCATTTTTTTGTTCTTGTGAGCGTCCCTCAAACAAGTCAATTTTTACAAATGGCATAATGTTACTCCTTTATGTTATTGGGCATCATTGTAACATAATGTTGTGAAAAAGTACACACTGTTTTCAATGGCTGGGAAAACTTCAGCCTTTGTGGTAAAATAGGTAGAATACTATAGAAAGTAGGATTTTCCGCTTTGGCTCAACTCTATTATAAATATGGGACAATGAATTCTGGTAAAACCATTGAAATTTTAAAAGTTGCTCATAACTATGAAGAACAAGGAAAACCTGTGGTTATTATGACAAGCGCCTTGGACACTCGAGATGAATTTGGAGTCGTTTCAAGTCGTATTGGAATGCGTCGTGAAGCAGTTCCAATTTCAGATGATATGGACATTTTCTCCTATATTCAGAATTTACCACAAAAGCCTTATTGTGTTTTAATTGATGAATGTCAATTTTTGAGTAAGAAAAACGTCTACGATTTAGCTAGAGTAGTAGATGACTTAGATGTACCAGTCATGGCTTTTGGTTTGAAAAATGATTTCCAAAACAATCTTTTTGAAGGTTCAAAACATTTGCTATTATTGGCCGATAAGATTGATGAAATCAAGACAATTTGCCAATACTGTAGTAAGAAAGCAACCATGGTTTTAAGGACAGAAAACGGAAAACCTGTCTATGAAGGTGATCAGATACAAATTGGTGGTAATGAAACATATATCCCAGTTTGTCGAAAACATTATTTTAATCCAGATATTTAAAAGATAATCGGTTTTAAAGGAGATACAAAGAAAAATGAATATTTATGATCAATTGCAGGCAGTTGAAGATCGTTATGAAGAGTTAGGTGAGTTACTTAGTGATCCAGATGTTGTTTCAGATACAAAGCGATTTATGGAATTATCGCGTGAAGAAGCTAATACTCGAGAAACTGTCACAGCTTATAGAGAATATAAGCAAGTCATTCAAAATATTTCAGATGCTGAAGAAATGATCAAGGATGCTTCTGGTGATGCTGAATTGGAAGAAATGGCTAAAGAAGAACTTAAAGAATCAAAAGCAGCTAAAGAAGAGTATGAAGAAAAATTAAAAATCCTTCTATTACCTAAAGATCCTAACGATGATAAAAACATTATTTTAGAAATTCGTGGTGCTGCTGGTGGCGATGAAGCAGCGCTTTTTGCTGGTGATCTTTTAACAATGTATCAAAAATATGCTGAAACTCAAGGATGGCGTTTTGAAGTTATGGAATCATCCGTTAATGGTGTTGGTGGTATTAAAGAAGTGGTTGCCATGGTTTCTGGTCAGTCAGTTTATTCTAAGCTTAAATATGAATCAGGAGCTCATCGTGTTCAACGTGTCCCAGTGACAGAGAGTCAGGGTCGTGTTCATACTTCAACTGCAACTGTTTTGGTAATGCCAGAAGTTGAAGAAGTAGAATACGAAATTGATCAAAAAGACCTTCGCGTCGATATTTACCACGCGTCTGGTGCTGGTGGTCAGAACGTCAATAAAGTTGCTACTGCAGTTCGTATGGTACACATTCCTACAGGAATCAAAGTTGAAATGCAAGAAGAACGTACTCAGCAAAAAAACCGTGATAAAGCGATGAAGATCATTCGTGCTCGTGTTGCTGACCATTTTGCGCAAATTGCTCAAGATGAACAAGATGCTGAACGTAAATCAACAGTTGGTACTGGTGATCGTTCAGAACGTATTCGCACTTATAATTTCCCACAAAATCGTGTAACAGATCATCGTATTGGTTTGACACTTCAAAAATTAGATACTATTTTATCTGGAAAAATGGATGAAGTTATTGATGCACTTGTTATGTATGATCAGACTCAAAAGTTAGAAGCCTTAAATAAATAATGAATTATGCGCAATTAATCAAGCATTATGAACAGTTGTTAGAGGCTTGTGGTGAAGAAGTCGAAAATTTTATTTATGTATTAAAAGACTTAAAACAATGGTCAACAACTGATTACCTTTTAAATCAAAATAGTAGTGTGAGTGATACTGATCAGCAATTAATGGAAAATATTTTTCAACAGCTTAAAAAACATAGATCACCGCAGTATATTACAGGTAAAGCTTACTTTAGAGACCTTATTTTCTTTGTTGATGAACGAGTTTTAATTCCGAGGCCTGAGACAGAAGAGTTGGTTGATCTAATCTTGTCAGAGAATAAAGTAGAAGATTGTTCTGTTTTAGATATTGGTACAGGTAGTGGAGCAATTGCCATTTCTCTAAAAAAAGAACGCCCCTCTTGGGATGTTCTAGCTAGTGACATTTCTGTATCTGCATTAGACTTGGCAAAGGAAAATGCTAATAATTGTGATGCGGAAGTGACTTTTATAGAATCAGATGTCTTTAGTAACATTTCAGGTAAATTTGATATTATTGTGTCTAATCCTCCCTATATTTCTTACAATGACAAAGACGAGGTGGGGAAGAATGTGCTAGCTTCAGAGCCTCATAGTGCCCTTTTTGCAGACGAAGAAGGATTAGCTATTTATCGTAAAATCATTGAAAACTCAAGAGAATATTTGCAACCTAGAGGTAAATTATATTTTGAAATAGGTTACAAACAAGGTGATGATTTACGAAGTTTATTGAAAAGATATTTTCCAAACAATCGTTGCAGAGTTTTGAAAGATATATTTGGTAAAGATAGAATGGTGGTATTAGATAATGAATGATTTGGGACAGATTTTAGAGGATCATGGCGCAGTTATTATGCCAACAGAAACGGTCTACGGAATCTTTGCCAAAGCTTTGAGTGAAGAAGCTGTGAACCACGTCTATGAGCTTAAAAAAAGGCCTCGTGATAAGGCTATGAACTTAAATATATGTGATTTTGAGACTATTTTAAAATATTCTAAAAATCAACCGACCTATTTGAAGCAATTGTACGATGCTTTTTTACCAGGACCGCTAACCATTATTTTGGAAGCTTCACAAGAAGTTCCGCATTGGATCAATTCTGGGTTATCAAGCGTAGGATTTCGGATGCCTAAGCACCCTGTAACCCTTGATATGATAGCTAACCATGGTCCATTGATTGGTCCTTCTGCTAATATTTCTGGATGTGATAGTGGTCGTGTATTCTCAGAAATTCAAAAACAGTTTAATCATCAAGTTTTAGGTATTGAAGATGATAAAGCATTGACAGGTGTGGATTCTACTATTATTGATTTGTCTGGTGATAGAGTTAAGATTTTAAGGCAGGGTGCAATCACGCAAGAGGTACTAACGGCTACGATACCTGAATTAATTTTTGAAAATTAATTTAATCATCTTGCAACTAATAGTAAAAATGTGATAAATATAATGATTGAAACCATTATTTAAAAGTTATAACGAGCTTAAGGAGTAAAAAATGATTTTTGATAAAGACAATTTTAAAGAATTTGACCAAGAACTTTGGCAGGCTATTCATGATGAGGAAATTCGCCAACAAAATAATATTGAATTAATTGCATCAGAAAACGTTGTTTCAAAAGCTGTTATGGCAGCACAAGGTTCTGTTTTGACAAATAAATATGCCGAAGGGTATCCTAGTCATCGTTATTATGGAGGAACAGATTGTGTTGATGTAGTTGAAAGTTTAGCTATAGAACGAGCTAAGATGTTATTTAATGCTGAGTTTGCTAATGTTCAACCACATTCTGGTAGTCAGGCTAATGCAGCAGCTTACATGGCTTTAATCGAGCCAGGAGATACTGTCTTAGGGATGGACTTAGCAGCAGGTGGGCACTTAACACATGGCGCTTCAGTTAGCTTCTCAGGAAAAACTTATCATTTTGTTTCTTACTCTGTTGATCCTAAGACGGAGATGCTAGACTATGATAACATTTTGAAAATAGCACAGGAAACGCAACCTAAATTAATTGTTGCAGGGGCGTCGGCCTATTCTCGCATTATTGATTTTGAAAAGTTTCGTCAAATAGCAGACGCAGTAGATGCTTACTTAATGGTTGACATGGCTCACATTGCAGGTTTAGTTGCTTCTGGTCATCATCCTAGTCCTATTCCTTATGCTCATGTAACGACAACGACAACACATAAGACTCTACGTGGACCTAGAGGTGGTTTGATTTTAACCAATGATGAAGCAATTGCTAAAAAAATTAATTCTGCAGTCTTTCCAGGACTCCAAGGTGGACCATTAGAACATGTAATTGCTGCAAAAGCTGTAGCTTTGAAAGAAGCCCTAGATCCTTCCTTTAAAATATACGGTGAGGATATTATTAAAAATGCTCAAGCCATGGCTAAAGTTTTTAAAGAAGATGATGACTTTCATTTGATTTCTGATGGTACTGATAATCATTTGTTCTTAGTAGACGTCACAAAAGTTATTGAGAATGGCAAAAAGGCACAAAATGTTCTTGAAGAAGTCAATATCACCCTTAACAAGAACTCTATACCGTTTGAGCGACTATCACCATTTAAAACATCAGGTATTCGAATTGGTACTCCAGCAATCACTAGTCGAGGAATGGGAGTTGAAGAATCTCGAAGAATCGCTGAATTAATGATTAAGGCACTCAAAAATCATGAAAATCAAGATGTCCTCACAGAAGTTCGTCAAGAAATTAAATCATTAACGGACGCTTTCCCTTTGTATGAGAATTAATGTTATGATGGATTTTTATATCAAACAGATTATTATACATCAGTTTTCTCCTAACGACACAGAGTTAGTGCTATCAGATACTCCGTTAACCCTAACTCCAAGGATTGATGACTACTTTCGTAAAAAATTAAGTAAAGTTTTTTCTGATGAAGCTAAGCGTGGCTATTTTGGAGAGGATAATGTATTTATGAGTCATTTACAAGATGATTTATATGTTTCTTCCTGTCAAATTGCGCAACTTTGGAAAGAAGAGTTTGTCATATCGGAAGATCAAAAAACGAATGACTTAGTTTTTATTCAATTTGACAAGGATGGAATGGAACATTTTGCTTTTCTTCGAATCTCATTAAAGGAACAATTTGCTCATGTTTCTGAAAATCAAGAGCAACCAATTACAATAACACAGAATAACCTTCCAAGTGCTGCTCAAACTCCAGATGAAGCTTTGGTTGTTAACAAGTCATCAAAGCAATACTATTTAATTGAAAAGCGTATCAAACACAATGGTTCATTTGCTAATTATTTTTCTGAAAATTTATTACAAGTACAACCAGAACAGTCTGTTAAAAAATCTATCAAAATGGTTGAACAGACAGCTCAAAAAATTGCTGAAAATTTCAACAAAGATGATTTTTCTTTCCAATCAAAAATGAGATCGGCTATTTACAAGAATTTAGAAGAAGAGCAAGAATTGTCTCCAGAAAAATTAGCAGATCAATTATTTGATGATAATTTAACAGCCAGGCTGACTTTTGTTGATGAATTGAAAGACGCAATACCTGGACCTGTTCAAGTAAGTGATATTGATCATTCCCGTCAAATTAAGAAGTTAGAGAATCAGAAGCTATCTCTTTCAAATGGTATTGAATTGATTGTACCCAACAATGTCTACCAAGATGCCGAATCAGTTGAATTTATCCAAAACCCTGATGGTACATACTCAATACTAATCAAAAACATACAGGATATTCAAAATAAATAATATGTTTAAATTTTTAAAACGTTTGATAGCATTAATTATTATTATTTTCATTGGGTACCGTCTAGTTATCATCCATGAAAATGTTAAAAAAGTGCTTCAATATCATGATTTAGTGCAGAATACTCTTGCAGAGAATGGTTCAGAGGCTAATGTGCACTTAGTATTATCTATGATTTATACTGAAACTAAGGGAGATGCTATAGATGTGATGCAATCAAGTGAAAGTATCAGTGGAACTACGAACAGTATTACGGATAGCCACACCAGTATTAAACATGGCGTCACTCTGTTGTCACAAAATATAAGTCAAGCTAAAAAAGCTAAGGTTGATGTATGGACTGCTGTCCAAGCATACAATTTTGGTTCTTCTTATATTGATTATGTAGCGGATCATGGGGGTGAAAATTCCATTGAGTTGGCCAAAAATTACTCTAAAAATGTTGTAGCTCCCAGCCTAGGAAATTATAACGGGGACACTTACTTTTACTATCATCCTCTCGCCTTAATTTCAGGAGGGAAGCTCTATAAAAATGGTGGTAATATTTACTACTCACGTGAAGTTCAATTCAACCTTTATTTGATAAAAATAATGGAGTTGTTTTAAGAAGGGTAAGTATGAAAAGACTAACTTATTATTTTAAGGGGTATATCAAAGAAACTATCTTTGGACCCCTTTTCAAATTATTAGAAGCCTCTTTTGAACTTTTGGTACCAATCGTTATTGCAAAAATGATTGACGAGACCATTCCACGAGGGGATAGAAGTAGTTTACTGTTGCAAATTGGATTGATTTTCTTTTTGGCTGCGGTGGGTGTTGTAGTAGCGATAACTGCTCAATATTATTCTTCAAAAGCCGCAGTTGGTTATACGAGACAATTGACAGAGGATCTCTATCAAAAAGTCATGTCACTGGGTAAAAAAGACAGAGATGAATTGGGAACTGCTAGTTTGATTACTCGTTTGACTGCTGATACATTTCAAATCCAAACTGGTTTAAATCAATTTTTACGTTTATTTTTGAGGGCTCCGATTATTGTTTTTGGTGCCATAATTATGGCTTTTTCCATTAGCCCCTCATTGACTATTTGGTTCTTGGTAATGGTTGTCACGTTATTTATCATTGTTTTTGTAATGTCTCGACTATTAAATCCTATTTACCTTAAAATCAGAACTTCAACCGATTATTTGGTAAAGTTGACTAGGCAACAACTTCAAGGTGTACGAGTTATCCGTGCCTTTAATCAAGTAGATAGAGAGAGTGAAGCATTTAATGATATCAATTATCATTATACGAATTTACAATTAAAAGCAGGTAGGCTTTCTAGTTTAGTAACGCCTCTAACATTTCTAGTTGTTAATATCACTTTGGTTGTGATTATTTGGCGTGGTAATTTAAATATAGCTAATCATCTTTTATCACAAGGAATGTTGGTTGCTTTAATTAATTACTTATTGCAAATTCTTGTTGAATTGTTAAAAATGACAATGTTGGTGACATCACTGAACCAAAGTTATATCAGTGCTAAGCGAATTATAGCCGTTTTTGAAAGACCGTCTGAAATAATTGATGACAAACTTGAGCCAAAATATTCGAATAAGGCTTTAGAAGTGCAAGAAATGGCATTTTCTTATCCAAATTCCTCTGAAAAAGCTTTATCTGATATTACTTTTTCTATGAATGTAGGAGAAACTTTAGGGATAATTGGTGGAACTGGCTCTGGGAAATCAACCTTGGTTAATTTACTGCTTCATATTTATAAAGTGCAAGAAGGGGATATTGATATATATCATCAGGGAAAAAGTCCAGATACAATTTCAAATTGGCGTAGCCTGGTAAGAGTTGTTCCTCAAAATGCTCAGTTGTTTAAAGGAACTATTCGTTCTAACCTTTCTTTGGGACTTGGTAAAGTTAGTGAGGAAAAACTTTGGACTGCTTTAGAAATAGCACAAGCTAGTGATTTTGTAAAAGAAAAAGATGGTCAACTTGATGCCCCTGTAGAGAGTTTTGGTAGGAATTTCTCTGGTGGTCAAAGGCAAAGGTTGACGATTGCAAGAGCTTTAGTTCAAGATAAGATACCATTTTTGATTTTAGACGATGCAACATCTGCATTGGATTATTTAACAGAAGCTTGTTTATTTAAAGCTATAACTAAACATTTCAACCAAACTAATCTTATTATTGTATCACAGAGAATTAATAGTATACAAAATGCAGATAGAATCTTACTCCTTGATAAGGGGAAACAAGTTGGTTTTGATAATCATCAATCTTTATTAGCTCATAACAAAGTTTATAAGTCCATTTACCATTCACAAAATTTTAAGGAGGAGGAGTAAATGAAAGCAAGTCATCCTAAAAAGATACAAAAAAAGCTTGTTCAAGATCTTCTTTCTAAAAAAAGCTTAGTAGGAATGGCATTATTAGGGACGGTTGTACAAGTTTGCCTCACTGTTTATTTGCCTGTTCTAATTGGACAAGCGGTAGACGTTGTATTATCACCTCATTCTATGATATTATTGTTACCTATAATGTGGAAGATGATTGCAGTCATTTTAGCAAATACTATTATTCAATGGATTAATCCTCTGCTCTATAACCGCTTAATTTTTCATTATGTTGCTTCTTTAAGAAAGGCTGTAATGGAAAAGTTGAATCAATTACCTGTAGCTTACCTTGATAAACGTGGCATAGGTGACTTGATTAGTCGTGTGACTACCGATACGGAGCAATTATCAAATGGTTTATTAATGGTTTTTAACCAGTTCTTTGTTGGTTTATTAACTATTCTAGTTACTATTTTTAGTATGGCAAAGATTGATTTATTAATGCTTTTTTTGGTATTATTTCTGACGCCTTTATCACTCTTTCTAGCCCGCTTTATTGCTAAAAAGAGTTATCACTTATATCAAAATCAAACGGCATCACGAGGACGACAAACTCAATTCATTGAAGAGATGGTGAGTCAAGAAAGCCTTATTCAAGCATTCAGTGCGCAAGAAGAAAGTAGTGATCATTTTAGGACTATTAATCAAGAGTATGCTAACTTTTCTCAATCAGCAATTTTTTATTCTTCGACTGTCAATCCATCAACCCGATTTATCAATAGTTTGATTTATGGCTTCTTAGCTGGGATTGGTGCCCTTCGTATTATGTCAGGGGCTTTTAGTGTTGGTCAATTAATCACTTTCTTAAATTATGTCAATCAATATACTAAGCCATTTAATGACATCTCTTCCGTCCTGTCTGAGATGCAAAGTGCTCTGGCTTGTGCAGAACGCCTTTACTCTATTTTAGAAGAATCGTCACCAAATATAACAGGGACAGAAAAACTTGATTCATCAACGGTCAAGGGTCAAATCGATTTTAAAAATGTTGTTTTTGGTTATAATAAATCAAAACCACTATTGAATGGTATTAATTTACACATTCCAGCAGGAGCTAAGGTCGCTATTGTAGGACCAACAGGTGCTGGGAAGTCTACTTTAATCAATTTATTAATGCGTTTCTATGAAGTTGACGAGGGAAATATCCTTTTAGATGGTAAGCCTATTACTGATTATGAGCCATCACAATTAAGGCAAGAAATTGGAATGGTATTACAAGAAACGTGGTTAAAAAGTGCTACGATTCACGATAACATTGCATATGCCAATCCTAAAGCTAGCCGTGACGAAGTGATAGAGGCTGCAAAAGCAGCTAATGCAGATTTCTTTATCAAACAATTACCGAATGGATATGATACGTATTTAGAAGATGCTGGAGATTCGTTATCACAGGGGCAATGTCAGCTATTGACAATTGCTCGTATTTTTCTTAAATTACCTAGAATATTGATATTAGATGAGGCGACATCGTCTATAGATACTCGTACTGAAGTTCTTGTTCAAGAAGCATTCCAAATGTTGATGAAGGGGAGAACAAGCTTTATTATTGCACATCGCTTATCTACCATTCAAACAGCAGATATTATTTTAGTTATGGTATCTGGTGAAATTGTAGAAGTGGGTAACCACTCTGAATTAATGGCTCAAAAAGGTATTTATTATCAAATGCAAAATGCGCAAAAGTAGTAAGAGGAATTATATGAAAAAAAGGCTTCAACTATTATTACTGATATTTATTTCTGCAGTTTCATGGTTTATCAGTAACCAACTAGCAACTAAGAATACGGTATTATCTGTTTTAATAGGTTTAGTTGCAGTTATTGGGATAACGTGGTTAATTTTAAGTCTGCTCTATTATTTGTTCGTGAAGTTAATTGCAGTTATATTTCATAATTGAAAATAATAGAACATCGTTAGATAGATATAAAAAAGCTAGGAGTAAGTTCCTAGCTTTTTTTATTAATTTACAAATGTTGTAATCTCTTTTTCAATATTGGCGATTTTTGTTTCTGCATCTGCTAAATCATTACCGACCGTGGCAATATAGAACTTGATTTTTGGTTCAGTTCCTGAAGGGCGAACTGCAATCCATGAATCATCAGCTAACGTGTACTTCAAAACATTACTTGGAGGAGTTGTTAAGTTAGATATTGTTCCATCATTTTTAGTAGCGGTTTGTTTTTGGAAATCTTCTAATAATACAATATCAGTATTGTTAAATTGTTTTGGACCATTTTCACGGAATTTGTCCATAATCTTCTTAATTTCAGCAGCTCCATCCACACCTGAAAGTGTTACTGAAATCGTTTTTTCAGCAAAATAACCATATTCTTTGTAAATTTCATCAATACCATCTGCAAGTGTTAAACCACGCGAACGGTAATAAGCTGCAATCTCAGCAACCAAAAGAACTGCTTGAATAGCGTCTTTATCACGGACAAATGGTTTAATAAGATATCCGAAGCTTTCTTCAAAACCAAACATATAGGTGTGGTTATGTTTTTCTTCAAACTCTTGAATTTTCTCAGCGATGAATTTAAATCCAGTTAAAACGTTAAACATTGTAGCGCCATAACTTTCGGCAATTTTTGTTACTAATTCTGTTGATACGATTGATTTAGCGAGAGCAGCATTTTCTGGAAGTGTTCCTGCTGTTTTATGAGCTTCCAGGATGTATTTCGCAATAATCGCTCCAATTTGATTTCCAGAAAGGTTTTTATAAGAACCATCTGGTTGGCGAATTTCAACGCCTAGGCGGTCTGCATCAGGATCAGTAGCTACTAAGACATCTGCATCAACTTCTCGTCCGAGTTCTTCAGCAAGAGCAAAGGCAGCTTGGCTTTCAGGGTTAGGAGATTTGACAGTAGAAAAGTCTGGATCTGCCTTAGCTTGTGATTCTACTACAACAACAGATTCAAAACCGGCTTGAGCAAGGGCACGGCGTGTCAACATCTCACCAGTTCCGTGGAGAGGAGTATAGACAATTTTCATGTCTTTTCCAAAGTTATTGATTAAATCTTGATTGATATTAACATCTTTAACCTCTCTAAGATATTCAATATCAACATCTTCACCGATAACTTGAATAAGACCCGATGATTTGCTTTCATCTAAATCAGCAAGTTCAACTGCAAATGGATTTTCAATAGCACGGATAAAGTCTGTTAGTGCATCAGCATCAGCTGGTGGTAGTTGACCTCCGTCTTGTCCATAGACTTTATAACCATTGAAAGGTGCTGGATTGTGGCTTGCAGTAACCATAATACCAGCGTAGGCATTTAAATGGCGAACAGCAAAAGAGAGTTCTGGTGTTGGACGAAGAGCTTCAAATACGTAAGATTTAATTCCATGCTGTGCCAAGACCTGTGCAGACTCAAAAGCAAATTCTGGAGAGAAGTGGCGTGAATCATAGGCAATGGCTACACCACGTTTTTTAGCTTCCTCTCCCTTAGTTTCGATTAATTTTGCCAATCCTTCGGTTGCTTGACGGACAACATAAATATTAATACGATTTGTACCAGCACCAATATAACCACGCATACCAGCAGTACCAAATTCTAAGTTTGTGTAAAAAGCATCTTCTTTTGTTTTTTCATCCATTGATAGTAATTCTTGACGAAGATAGTCAGGAAGCTGCTCAAAATCTAACCATTTTTGAAAATTTTCTGTGTAAGTCATTGAAATACTCCTTCAATATTTATAAACGCTTTCATTATAACATGTTTTTTTCAATATGACTATAAAATATAAGTAAGAAAAGCCAGGAAGATTTCTTCCTGGCCAGTTTTTAATGTTTAATATTGAGAATACGAGGAACAGTTAGATATACAATGATAGCTGCAATGACCATCTCAGCTAATGAATTAGATGAAATAATCCCAGCGAGCATTAGCTTGATATTCCCATTATAAGTACTTGAAAAAAAGATAAAAATTCCAGATAAAACAAATACTGTGTTTGTTAGAGAGCCTATAGCACCTGAGATAGCCAAACCAAAGCGGTTGTGTAGTAATTTGTAAACGAAATAAGGAATAATCCCGATTAGAATACGTGGTACAAGTGCAATAATTAGCGAATAAAAATTACCATTTTCAACAAAAGGTGAGAAGAGGTAACTCGTTGGTAATAGAACAATGCTGCTGTTAGCTACGCTGATCCCCCCCATTAAGGCGCCTAGAGTTGCACCAATACGAGGTCCATAGGCTATAGATGCAATAATAACTGGGATATGCATCAAAGTAGGTTTAATAGGAACTAACCAAAAACTAAAAATAAATGATGACAAAAAATGAATGACAAGCATAATAGCAAAAAAGATTGCAATTATAGCAATGTTAGAGGATTTGTTTTTCTTTTTCATTATAACTCCTTAAATTAAACTAGAAATAGTATACAAATTTACAGCCTAATTTGCAACTTCTTGTATACATTTAAGTATAGTAGAGATATCAGCTAGGGCTCCTTGACCGGTATCACCACAGGCAAGCAAACTAATACGAGGTTCAATTTCCTGATAACCTATTTTTTTCAAAATATCAATATTACGTTGGGTGATTGTATTATGATACATCTTTGTATTCATTGCTGGTGCGATAAGTTTTGGAGTTCCATCAGGCATAGCAAGAGCAACGCTTGTTACGATGTTATCAGCGAAGCCATATGCTAGATGAGCAATAGTATTAGCAGAGGCAGGTGCAACGATAAATAAATCTGTGCGTTTTGCTAATTCGATATGGTTGATGATTTTTGGGTTATGCTCATCCATAACATCTAAATGAATAGGATTTTTTGATAATACTTGCAGAGTTAACGGTGTAATAAATTCTGTGGCAGCTTGTGTCATTATGATATGAACATCATAGCCAATTTTAGTTAATTGACTTGTAAGGTCTGCTGCTTTATAGGCCGAAATTGAACCGGTGACGGCTAGTGTAATACGTTTAATCATATTTTTTTACCTTCTCGTAAATTAATTGAGCAATGTCTTCTTTGGTGGTAGCTTTATACACATTATCATGATCAAGTAGGTAGGCTATGTGATGTTTTGAGGTAATATCAATGAGGTCATTAGCTAAAATAAACGTAGCTTTATTTTTGATTAAGCTATGACGAGCAACTTTAAAAAGGTTTTCTTTAGTAACGTTCACAAGTAGTTTAAAACCTACTAGAGTAATTTGAGGATTCCATTTTTTCACAAGGCTGATAACTTTTGGTGTTTTTTTGAGAAAAAGGACTTGATATTCTGATTCAGATGATATTTTCCCTTCGTGGTTATCTTTGCGCAAAAAAGTATCTAAATCATCGCTTGATTTAACCTTTTCGAAATCAGCCATGTAGACGGGGGTATAGTCAGACACTGCCATGCTATGAATTAAAATATCATGTTCTTTCACTAATGGCTTCAAGGTTTTTATTAATGAGTCAACGTCCTCAATCTCAAATATGGATAAGTTGGTAGCAGATTCTGGTTTGACTGCATTTTTAGTAGTCACGAGTGTCACCTGATGTCCTTCTCGTAAATATTTTTCTGCAATTATTTTTCCTAAAGTTCCTGTTGCGTGATTCGTGATACTCCTAACGGTATCAATTTTCTCGGTAGTTCCACCTGATGTAATCAAAATTTTCATAGCCATATTGTACATAAAAAAATGCTTTTCGTAAATAAAAGATATATTTCTTCTTGATAGTAATGGAATTTGAGGGAAACTTACTGGAAAATTTCAAGCGATTGCGATAAAATAAATCTTGCAGAGTTTTCTAGAGAAAGGAGGTCAGATTTATTGGAATGGCAAGATCTAGCGCAGTTACCTGTATCTATTTTTAAAGACTATGTTACAGATGCTCAAGACGCGGAAAAACCTTTTATATGGACAGAAGTATTTTTAAGGGAGATTAATCGCTCAAATCAAGAAATTATTTTGCATATTTGGCCGATGACTAAGACAGTCATTCTGGGGATGTTAGATCGAGAATTACCACATTTAGAATTAGCTAAAAAAGAAATCATCAGTCGTGGCTATGAACCAGTTGTTCGGAATTTTGGTGGTCTCGCAGTTGTAGCTGATGAAGGAATTTTAAATTTTTCATTGGTTATTCCAGATGTTTTTGAGAGAAAATTGTCTATCTCAGATGGGTATCTTATAATGGTCGATTTTATTAGAAGTATATTTTCGGATTTTTATCAACCTATTGAGCACTTTGAAGTAGAGACCTCCTATTGTCCTGGTAAGTTTGATCTTAGTATAAATGGCAAAAAATTTGCTGGCTTGGCTCAGCGCCGTATAAAAAATGGTATTGCGGTATCGATTTACCTTAGCGTTTGTGGCGATCAAAAAGAGCGGAGTCGAATGATTTCAGATTTCTATAAGATTGGTCTAGGTGATACGGGTAGTCCAATTGCTTATCCAAATGTAGATCCTGAAATTATGGCTAATCTATCTGATCTATTAGATTGTCCTATGACAGTAGAAGATGTTATTGATCGTATGTTGATTAGCCTTAAACAAGTAGGTTTTAATGATCGTTTACTGATGATTAGGCCCGATTTAGTTGCAGAGTTTGATAGATTTCAGGCTAAGTCTATGGCTAATAAGGGGACGGTGAGCAGAGATGAATAATGTCCAAGGTAATTTATTTCGTCCATTAACGCTTCCCAATGGATTGAGCTTAGAAAATCGTTTTGTTCTATCACCTATGGTAACTAATTCTTCTACATCAGAAGGTTTTGTAACTGATGACGACATAGCATATGCTGTTCGTCGTGCTAAATCTGCTCCATTACAAATTACTGGAGCAGCATATATCACAGAATATGGTCAGTTATTTGAATATGGTTTTAGCGTTTCAAAGGATGAGGACATTCCTGGTTTGACTAAATTGGCTAAAGCAATGAAGTCTAAGGGAGCGAAAGCTGTTTTGCAGCTGACGCATGCTGGACGTTTCTCAAGTCACACTTTGGCAAGACACGGATATGTGTATGGTCCCAGCCCTATGCAATTGCAATCGCCATACCCACATCAGGTTAAAGAACTAACACACAAAGATATACTAAGAATTATCGATGAATATGTCCAGGCTACAAGACGAGCTATACAAGCTGGATTTGATGGTGTTGAAATATCTTCTGCACAACGATTACTAATTCAAACTTTTTTCTCAACCTTCTCAAATCAAAGAAAAGATGAGTATGGTCCTCAAACTTTGACTAATCGCTGTCGTTTAGGCTTAGAAGTTTTTAAAGCGGTACAAAAAGTTATTAGAGAAGAAGCAGAGTCAGATTTTATCCTTGGTTTTAGAGCGACGCCTGAAGAAACTCGCGGTTCACAAATTGGATATAGCATTGAAGAGTTTATGGAATTTCTTGAAAAAATTTTAGCGATTGCTCAGGTAGATTATCTTGCCATTGCAAGCTGGGGGCATGATGTCTTTAGAAATACTATACGTTCTGAGGGAGTTTACAAAGGGCAGCTGGTTAATCAAGTTATATTTGAACATTTTGGTGATAGAGTTCCAATTATGGCAACTGGAGGTATTAATAGTGCTTCAAAGGTGTTTGAAGCCTTACAACATGCTCATATGGTAGGAGCTTCCACGCCCTTAGTAGTTGATCCGGAATTTTTACAAAAAATAAAAGCTAAGCGTTCTGATCAGATTAATTTAAGGATTAAAGTGAGTGATTTAGAAGGTTTGGCGATTCCAAAAGCCTCCTTTAAAGATATTGTTCCTTTGATGGATTATGGAGAATCTTTACCAAAGGAAGCTCGAGAAGTTTTTAGAGAACTTCGAAGCAATTATAGGGAGGAAAGATGAAATTAAGTGTCCTTGATTATGGGCTTATTGATTATGGAAAAACTGCAAGTGATGCAATACAAGAAACGATTCTTTTATCACAAGAGGCGGAGCGACTAGGCTATCATCAATTTTGGGTGGCTGAACATCACGGTGTTAAGGCATTCAGTATTAGCAATCCAGAATTAATGATAATGCATTTGGCTAACCAGACTAAATCTATCAAAATTGGCTCTGGAGGTATAATGCCTCTGCACTATAGTAGTTTTAAACTCGCGGAGACTCTCAAAACACTAGAGACATGTCATCCGAATCGAGTAAGTATTGGTTTAGGAAATTCACTAGGGACAGTTAAAGTTTCAAATGCACTTCGTAGCTTACATAAAGCACATGACTACGAAGAGGTACTGGAGGAATTGAAGTCATGGCTTATTGATGAATCATCCAGTAAGGAACCATTAGTTCAACCGGCTCTTTCTAGCTTCCCAGACCTATATGTGTTGGGGAGTGGTCAAAAATCAGCTCATCTAGCAGCTAAACTTGGCTTAGGCTTTACCTTCGGTGTTTTTCCTTTTATGGACAAAGACCCATTGACAGAAGCTAAAAAGCTTTCATCTCTTTATTATCATCAGTTTGAAGAATATTATCCTAATAAGTCTCCTAATTTGATGATAGCTGCATTTGTAGTTATAGCTGATACTTCAGAAGAAGCTGAAAACATAGCAAAGACTTTAGATATCTGGATGCTAGGAAATAAAGACTTCAATGAATTTGCAACATTTCCTACTATTGAAGAAGCTAATCATTACCAATTGACTCCTGAACAAAAAGCAAAAATTAAATCAAATCGCCACCGTATGATTGTAGGTGATCCAAAACAAGTTAAAGAAAGCCTTGACGCTTTAGTTAATGCTAGTCAAGCAGAAGAACTACTTTTGATTCCTCTTGTTCCAGGGCTTGATCAACGAATCAAATCCTTAAAATTATTATCACAGTTATATTAATCACGTTTTCTCAGAAAGGAAAATACTCATGAAAAAAATTGCGAACTACTTATTAATTGAAAAAAATGAAGAACTTTATACTATCAGCTTAACTCCCGAACTTCAAGATGACTTGGGAACTGTTGGATATGTGGAATTCACAGACGATACAAATTTAGAAGTTGATGATGTTATTTTAAATATTGAAGCTTCAAAGACGGTTATGGCAATTTTATCTCCTCTTACAGGTAAAGTTGTTAAAGTTAATACAGCTGCAAGTCAAGAACCAACTTTGTTAAATTCTGAAAAAGCTGACGAAAATTGGTTGGTTGTGTTAACAGACGTTGATTATGCTGCTTTTGAAGCTTTAGAAAATGCCTAATCAAAAACAACTATTGCTAGCCATGATTGAGTATCTTCGGTCAGAAAAATTAACAGACGTTGATGACTTGAGGACCACCGATTTACAAACGGTTTGGCGTGGTCTAGTTAATCAACAAGATCCTCAAAACATTAGTCAAGAGTACCTGTCTTTAGAAGATAGGTATTTGTCACATTGGTGGAATACTCAAAAAGTAAAAACGATAGACGTCTGTCATCAAACGGTATATTCAAATGTATTTACCTACTATGGGGATATTTGCTTATTACAAGTGGATGCTATTGTTAATGCAGCAAATAGTAAGTTGTTAGGTTGTTTTATTCCTAACCACCATTGTATTGACAATCAGATTCATACATTTGCAGGTTCACGATTACGTTTAGCATGTCATCAATTGATGACAGAACAAGGACGAATGGAAGCTGTAGGACAAGCTAAACTTACCGAATCCTATCATCTTCCTTGTAAGTATGTTATTCATACAGTCGGACCTTATGTAAAAGTTGATCAAAAGCCATCTCGTATAAGAGAGGATTTATTAAAGTCTTCTTATAAATCTTGCTTACAATTGGCAGTTCGAGCTAATCTTAAAACAATTGTCTTCCCTTGTATATCAACGGGAGAATTTGGTTTTCCTAATCAAAGAGCTGCTGAATTGGCTGTTCAAGCGATATTAGAGTGGCAACGCGAAAATCAGCACAAACTCTATATTATTTTCAATACATTCACACCTAAAGACCAAGAGATTTATCAAAAATTATTATTAAAAGAGGAAATAGATGACAGTGTGGAAGACTCTAGAAAAAACTAATCATTCTCAATCAGAAATACTAAGTCAGTTAATAGAAGAATCAGATGCTATTGTAGTTGGTATTGGTGCAGGCATGTCTGCAGCGGATGGATTCACCTATATTGGCCCCAGATTTGAAGAAGCTTTTCCGGATTTTATTGCTAAATATCAACTATTAGATATGTTGCAAGCAAGTCTTTATGACTTTGAAGATTGGGAAGAATATTGGGCCTTCCAAAGTCGTTTTGTGGCACTTAATTATTTAGATCAACCGGTAGGACAAGCTTATCTTGATTTAAAGGATATTTTAGCGAAAAAAGAATATCATATTATTACAACTAATGCTGATAATGCCTTCGCTGTGGCTGATTATAATTTAGAAAAAGTTTTTCATATTCAAGGTGAATATGGCTTATGGCAGTGTAGTCAACATTGTCATCAACAAACTTATCGAAATGATCAGGCAATTCGTCAAATGATTGCACAACAAAAGGATATGAAGATTCCTAGTAACTTAATCCCCAAATGCCCAAAGTGTGATCAACCGTTTGAAATTAATAAACGTAACGAAGAAAAAGGTATGGTGGAAGATGCTGACTTTCATGCTCAACGACAACGTTATGAAAATTTCTTATCACAACATCAAAATGACAAAGTTCTTTATCTAGAGATTGGAGTTGGACATACCACGCCACAATTTATTAAGCATCCGTTTTGGCGATTCGTCTCTTTAAATGAAAACTCTTTATTTGTTACTCTTAATCACAAGCATTATCGCATTCCTCAAAAGATTCGCTCAAGGAGTGTGCAACTGACACAGCATATCGCTGAATTAATTGCTGAAGCGAAAAAAGAAATTATTGGATAACTAAATTGCTATAAAAGGAGACCTAAATGTATCTTATTGAACCAATTAGAAATGGTAAGCGTATCACAGACGGTGCGATTGCACTTGCCATGCAAGTTTATATTTTACAAAATGTTTTTTTAGATGATGATATTTTATTTCCATACTATTGTGATCCTAAAGTTGAAATCGGAAAATTTCAGAATGCAGTTATAGAGACAAATCAAGAATATTTGAAAGAACATGATATTCCTGTTGTTCGTCGAGATACTGGTGGAGGGGCTGTGTACGTTGACTCAGGTGCTGTAAATATTTGCTATCTAATGAAAGATCATGGACAATTTGGTGATTTCAAACGAGCTTATGAGCCAGCTATTAAGGCCCTAAAAACTTTAGGTGCTTCTAGTGTTGAAATGAGGGGACGAAATGACTTAGTTATTGATGGTAAAAAAGTATCAGGTGCAGCAATGACGATAGTAAACGGTCGTATTTACGGTGGTTACTCTCTTTTATTAGATGTTGATTTTGATGCTATGGAAAAAGTGTTAAATCCTAATCGGAAAAAAATTGAATCTAAAGGGATAAAATCTGTCCGAAGTCGAGTAGGAGATATTCGTAGCCACTTGTCAGAAGATTATCGTCATATCACAACCGATCAATTTAAAGATTTAATGGTTTGTCAATTATTACATATTGATCATATTGATCAGGCAAAACGCTATCATCTAACCGAAAAAGATTGGGCTGCGATTGACGCTCTAGCTGATGAAAAATATAAGAATTGGGATTGGAATTATGGTAACTCACCACAGTATTCGTATCACAGAGATGCTCGTTTTCCGTCAGGAACTTACGATTTTCACTTAGAAATTGAGAAAGGTATTATTACGAATTGCCGTATTTATGGTGACTTTTTCAGTTCTAAAGATATTTCAGATATTGAAAACCTTCTCATTAGTTGCCCTATGAAAGAAGAATTAGTCTTGGAAAAATTAAGTACTTTATCATTAGAAGATTATTTTGGTCAGACTAGTCCAGAAGAAATAAAAGCAGTTTTATTTTCATAAGACGAACATTTTAAATTTTTTTTGCAAAAAAATATGTTTTTATAGGGAATATTGCTATACTATTTTTATTATTTAGAAGGAGAATATCATGAAAACAGATATTGAAATAGCGCAAAGCGTCGCCCTAAAGCCTATTGCTGAGATTGTTGAGCAAGTAGGAATTGGTTTTGATGATATAGAATTGTATGGTAAATACAAAGCAAAATTATCTTTTGATAAGATTGAAGCTGTAAAATCTCAAAAAGTAGGAAAGTTAATTTTAGTAACTGCTATTAATCCGACACCAGCAGGTGAGGGAAAATCCACTATGAGCATTGGATTAGCTGATGCTTTAAATAAAATTGGTAAAAAAACGATGATTGCGCTTCGCGAACCTTCTTTAGGTCCTGTAATGGGTATTAAAGGAGGAGCTGCTGGAGGTGGATACGCACAAGTACTACCAATGGAAGATATTAATTTGCATTTTACTGGTGATATGCATGCAATCACAACTGCTAATAATGCTTTATCAGCTCTACTTGATAATCATATTCATCAAGGCAATGAATTAGATATTGACCAACGTCGAGTGATTTGGAAGCGTGTAGTTGATCTTAATGATCGTGCTCTTCGTCAGGTGATCGTTGGCTTAGGAAGCCCTGTCAATGGGATACCACGTGAAGATGGCTTTGATATTACTGTTGCTTCTGAAATAATGGCTATTCTATGTTTAGCTACTGACCTATCAGATTTAAAGAAACGCCTGTCAAATATTGTTGTGGCTTACTCAAGGGACCGTAAACCAATCTATGTTAAAGATTTGAAGATTGAAGGAGCTCTCACACTTATTCTAAAAGATGCTATCAAACCTAATTTGGTTCAAACCATTTATGGGACACCGGCTCTTGTCCATGGGGGACCATTTGCTAATATTGCACATGGATGTAATTCTGTCTTAGCGACTTCAACAGCTCTACGCTTAGCAGATTACGTTGTTACTGAAGCTGGTTTTGGAGCAGACTTGGGCGCTGAAAAGTTTCTTGATATAAAAACGCCAAACCTTCCGACTTCTCCCGATGCGATTGTTATTGTTGCTACATTGCGTGCATTGAAAATGCATGGAGGTGTTTCAAAAGAAGATCTCTCACAAGAGAACGTCGAAGCAGTTAAAAGAGGTTTTACAAATCTCGAGCGTCACGTTAACAATATGCGTCAATATGGTGTTCCGGTAGTTGTAGCTATCAATCAGTTTACTGCAGATACAGAAAGTGAAATTGCAACTCTTAAAACCTTATGTAGTAATATTGATGTGGCAGTTGAATTAGCAAGTGTGTGGGAAGATGGAGCAGACGGTGGCCTTGAACTTGCACAGACTGTTGCTAATGTGATTGAAACACAATCATCCAATTACAAACGCTTATATAATGATGCAGACACTATTGAAGAAAAAATTAAAAAAATTGTTACTAAAATATATGGTGGTAATAAAGTCCATTTTGGACCTAAGGCACAAATACAATTAAAAGAGTTTAGTGACAATGGCTGGGACAAGATGCCTATTTGTATGGCAAAGACACAATATAGCTTTTCTGATAATCCAAATTTACTTGGTGCTCCAACTGACTTTGATATAACTGTTCGTGAATTTGTTCCAAAAACAGGAGCTGGTTTTATAGTTGCTCTTACTGGAGACGTATTGACAATGCCTGGTTTACCTAAAAAACCTGCAGCTCTCAATATGGATGTTTTGGAAGACGGTACAGCCGTTGGATTATTTTAAATAATAAAGAGGTAGGGCTTGTGATGCTAGCCTCTTTTTATTGGGGATTAGATTTTAACTAGAGATAATTTAGAATAATAGAATGCTATTCAAGTGACAGTATGCTATAATAAAATGATTGATTTGGAGGGGGGAAAAACTTATCAGTAATAAAGTCAAAATTGTTCGTTTACTTAATAAGAGTAAGAAAAGTTTACTAAGGGGTATATTTAGTCGAACAACCGTTATCGCTATTTTATTGATTTTACAATTATTGTTTTTACTAGCCTCTTACTCATGGCTAGAGCAGTATCGTGTTTGGTTAGCAACCGTTGAGCATGTCTTAACAATTGGAGCGGTCTTATATTTAGTTAATAGTGAAATGGATGCTTTGTCCCGAGTAACTTGGTTAATATTGGTAATGATTGCCCCTTTACTAGGGGCGATGTTCCTAATGTACACCAAATTTGACTGGGGTTATCGTGGTTTGAAACAAAGATTGGAGACATTGATTGATGAGAGTCAGATTTATCTAGAGGATGATCCTGAAACTTTGAATCAGCTTAAGTCGAGTACATCCACAACATATCATTTGGTTCAATATTTTGAAAAAGCACATGGAAATTTCCCAGTTTATCGAAATACTGATGTGACATTTCTACCAACGGGAGAAGCATTCTTTGAAAAAATGAAAGAAGAACTACTAAAAGCTAAGAAGTATATCTTTTTAGAATTCTTTATCATTGACGAAGGAATAATGTGGGGAGAAATACTTAGTATTTTAGAACAAAAGGTGGAAGAAGGTGTTGAAGTCCGTATCTTATATGATGGTATGATAGAAATTACAAAATTATCCTTTGATTATACGAAACGACTTGAGAAAATAGGAATAAAAGCAAAAGCATTTTCTCCGATTTCTCCTTTTATTTCAACTTATTATAACTATCGTGACCATCGAAAAATTGTTGTTATTGATGGAGTAGTAGGCATGACTGGTGGTGTAAACTTAGCCGATGAGTATATTAATCACATTGAGTTATTTGGGCATTGGAAAGATTCAGGTATTATGTTAAAGGGGAAAGCAGTGGATAGTTTCCTCCTACTTTTCTTACAGATGTGGTCCATTACTGAGGAAAAAATGTTAGTAGCGCCTTACCTCGGTGTACACGATGATTTAGTTGAAAATGAAGGCTATGTTATTCCTTATGGAGATTCTCCTTTAGACACTGATAAAGTAGGGGAAAATGTTTATATAGATATTCTTAATCATGCTAGAGAATATGTTTACATCATGACACCTTATTTAATATTAGACAGTGAATTGGAACATGCCATTCAGTTTGCTGCGGAACGTGGTGTAGATGTACGTATTATTATGCCGGGTATCCCAGATAAGCCAATCCCTTATGCTCTTGCTAAAACTTACTATCAAGCATTAACAAAATCAGGTGTTAAAATATATGAATACACCCCTGGATTTGTTCATTCAAAAATATTCCTTAGTGATAATACAAAGGCTGTTGTAGGTACGATAAATCTTGATTACCGTAGCCTGTATCACCATTTTGAATGTGCTGTTTATCTTTATAAGGTAGATGCAATCCAAGACATTTATCGAGATTATATGGATACGTTAAATAAATCAAGGTTAGTTAGCTTGAAAGATATAAATAATATTCCAAAATTCCAAAAAGTAATTGGCATAGTGACAAAAACTATTGCTCCCCTGCTTTAGAAATAATTTATTTTTAATTTAATATTAAAAGTAAACTGAAGAATCTAGTTATATTTAAAAAGTAAAGGTTGCATTTTAACTAAATTATGTTAAACTACTGTTATGCGATGAGTCGATATGTGGTTTTACCACTATTGCGCAGGGAGATTATAAACGCAGGAGCGGATCTTGATAAGTTGTGTGAACCTTCTTATCACACTTGAAAAGGTGCCCTTAGCTTACTACTACTTGTAATTCCTTACAAACTGTGGTAAGTAGCTGAAATGCAAAAAAGAAAGAACCAGTTTGGTTCTTTCTTTTTTTTGCATAAATAAGTCACAATTTCCTTCTAAAAATTATGTCTTTACTTAACTTTAATTGAATATGCTACCATCACATTCTTTGTAAAATTTTTAAATAATCTAGTTTCTGATGGTTTAGATGAAGTATTAAAAATATACTATTATCTCATTGTAAATCCTAATGTTAGTATGACTATCTATCATGTTTTATAATATTGAAGGAAAATTTAAAAATATCATGTTTTAGATATCAACTATTTAATTTTAAACATACAAATTAATAATAAATTGCAATTAAATAACAAATTACCTTGACATAAATTATAAAATATTTTAATATATATAATCTAAATAAAAATAATAATAAAATGACTTTTAAAATTTAAAAAAAGTAAGGAGAAAATTAATTGTTCAATAAAATAGGTTTTAGAACTTGGAAATCAGGAAAGCTTTGGCTTTATATGGGAGTGCTAGGAACAACTATTATTTTAGGATCAAGTCCTGTATCTGCTATGGATAGTGTTGGAAATCAAAGCCAAGGTAATGTTTTAGAACGTCGCCAACGTGACGTTGAGAATAAGAGCCAGGGTAACGTTCTAGAGCGTCGCCAACGTGACGTTGAGAATAAGAGTCAGGGTAACGTTCTAGAGCGTCGTCAACGCGATGTGGAAAACAAAAGTCAGGGCAATGTTCTAGAGCGTCGTCAACGCGATGTTGAGAACAAGAGCCAAGTAGGTCAACTTATAGGGAAAAATCCACTTCTTTCAAAGTCAACTATATCTAGAGAAAATAATCACTCTAGTCAAGGTGACTCTAACAAACAGTCATTCTCTAAAAAAGTATCTCAGGTTACTAATGTAGCTAATAGACCAATGTTAACTAATAATTCTAGAACAATTTCAGTGATAAATAAATTACCTAAAACAGGTGATGATCAAAATGTCATTTTTAAACTTGTAGGTTTTGGTTTAATTTTGTTAACAAGTCGCTGCGGTTTGAGACGCAATGAAAATTAAGTATAATCAATCATTTAGTAACTATTATAATGATATATGCAATCAATAAAAAGGAATCGGATACAAGATTCCTTTTTATAATTAGGTTGGTTAGGGTGACTTTTTCATTTGGCTATTCTTGAAAGTTTATAAAAATGTAGTATAATAGTCACATTAAAATGTTTTGAAAATATTGATGAACAACATCAACAAATAGAGGTCATTATATGGGATATACCGTTGCTATCGTAGGTGCTACAGGTGCCGTAGGAACACAAATGATTCGTCAATTAGAACAATCGAATTTACCAATAGAACAAGTGAAACTTTTATCATCAAGTCGCTCAGCAGGTAAAATTTTACATTTTAAAGATGAGGCTATACGTGTTGAAGAGACAACAAAAGAATCATTTTACGATGTTGATATTGCCTTGTTTTCAGCTGGTGGATCTATTTCAGCAAAGTTCGCTCCTTATGCAGTAAAGTCTGGAGCAGTTGTAGTAGATAACACGTCATATTTTCGTCAGAATCCTGATGTTCCACTAGTTGTTCCTGAAGTAAATGCTCGTGCCATGACTGGTCATAATGGTATCATAGCTTGCCCTAATTGTTCTACTATTCAAATGATGATTGCTTTAGAGCCCATTCGTCAAAAATGGGGGATAGAGCGTGTTATAGTTTCCACCTATCAAGCTGTTTCGGGTTCAGGTGCACGTGCTGTTGAAGAAACTAAGGAACAGTTGAGACAAGTTTTAAATGATAATCTTTCACCTGATCAATTAATTGCAACAGTCTTGCCATGTTCTAGCGATCAAAAACATTATCCTATCGCATTCAATGCATTACCTCAAATTGATATTTTTACTGATAATGATTATACGTACGAAGAAATGAAGATGACTTTGGAGACAAAGAAAATTATGGAAGATGCTACTATTAAGGTTTCAGCTACCTGCGTCCGTATTCCCGTTTTATCGGGTCATTCTGAGTCCATTTATATTGAGACGAAAGAATTAGCTTCAATCTCTGAAATTAAAAAGGCTATTGCAGATTTTCCTGGTGCCGTCCTACAAGACCTTCCATCTCAGCAAATTTACCCTCAAGCGATTAATGCTGTAGGCCATAGGGAGACCTTTGTTGGTCGTATTCGAAAAGACCTTGATCAAGAAAATGGTGTTCATATGTGGGTAGTTTCAGATAATCTACTGAAGGGAGCAGCTTGGAATTCTGTTCAAATCGCAGAAACATTGCATAAGAATGGACTGGTTAAACCAGCGAAAGAGTTAAAATTTGAATTAATATAGAAGAATATGACATTGCTTAATACTTATGCTGACTGCTAGTGATATTGATTTTTCATCAATATCAGGTAAAACACTTGACAAATTATGAAAACATTTGCATAATGAAATTAACAAATGAAAATGATTGCAAATCGTTTTAACATTGTTTCCACATTAAGGAGGGGCTCTTATGCAAATCATCAAACGTGATGGACAGATTGTTGAATTTGATCCTGAAAAAATCTACCAAGCTATCTTGAAAGCTGCTCAAACAGTTTATGTGCTTGATGAGTCACTTCGTCAAGACCTTGCTCAAGTGACTAAAAAAGTAATCTTAGATTTAGAGGATGCTCAGGTTGAACGACCAACGATCAATATGATTCAGTCTTTGGTTGAAAATCGTTTATTGGATGCAGGATACATTCATATTGCTGAACACTATATTTCATACCGTTTGCAACGTGATTTAGAGCGAAATGGTTATGATGATCAAATCACTGTTCATTTACACTTTGAAAAAATTAAGTAAGGTTTGACTTTTAAGTTTAAACTCTCTATACTTGTATATGGAACTTACTATGTAATGTACTAATTTAAAAACTTGTAGAGTGTCTCTATGAGTTTTTTAATAACCTCTATTATCAATCAAAGGATTTTAAATGAGTATTTTAGAAGTAAAAAACTTAAGTCACGGTTTTGGTGATCGTGCTATTTTTGAGAATGTTTCTTTTCGCCTTTTAAAAGGTGAACATATAGGACTTATTGGTGCTAATGGTGAAGGAAAATCAACATTCATGTCAATTGTCACAGGTCATCTTCAACCTGATGAAGGAAAAATTGAATGGTCAAAATATGTAACTGCTGGTTACCTTGATCAACATACTGTGTTAGAAGAAGGTCAAACAGTTCGTGATGTTTTGCGAACAGCATTTGATGAACTTTTTAAAACAGAGGCACGTATCAATGATATATATATATCCATGGCAGATGATGGCGCAGATGTAGATAGCCTTATGGAAGAAGTTGGAGAACTACAAGATCGTTTAGAATCACGTGATTTTTATACACTTGATGCTAAAATTGATGAAGTCGCACGGGCATTAGGAGTTATGGATTTTGGTATGGATTCTGATGTTACTGGATTATCTGGTGGTCAAAGGACAAAGGTCCTTTTAGCAAAACTGTTATTAGAAAAGCCAGATATCCTCCTGCTTGATGAGCCTACAAACTACCTTGATGCTGAACACATTGATTGGTTAAAACGCTATTTACAAAATTATGAAAATGCTTTTGTTTTAATCTCACACGATATTCCATTTTTGAACGATGTTATCAATATTGTCTATCATGTTGAAAATCAAGATTTAGTAAGATATTCCGGTGATTATACTAATTTTGAATCAGTCTATGCAATGAAAAAGGCTCAATTAGAAGCAGCCTATGAACGTCAACAAAAGGAAATAGCTGATTTACAAGATTTTGTTAATCGTAATAAAGCACGCGTTGCAACACGTAATATGGCAATGTCTCGTCAAAAGAAACTAGACAAAATGGATATTATTGAGTTACAAGCAGAGAAACCAAAGCCAAGTTTTGAATTTAAAGAATCACGCACACCAGGACGTTTTATTTTCCAAGCTAAAGATCTTCAAATTGGATATGATCGTGCTTTAACAAAACCTCTAAACCTAACATTTGAACGTAATCAAAAAATAGCCATTGTTGGAGCAAATGGGATAGGAAAAACAACATTACTTAAGAGTTTACTAGGTATTATCCCCCCTATTTCTGGTAATGTTGAACGAGGTGATTTTATTGATTTAGGTTATTTTGAACAAGAAGTACCCGGAGGAAATCGCCAAACTCCACTTGAAGCAGTATGGGATGCTTTTCCTGCTTTGAACCAAGCAGAGGTTAGGGCAGCTCTTGCTCGTTGTGGTTTAACTTCAAAGCATATTGAAAGTCAGATTCAGGTGTTATCTGGTGGGGAGCAATCAAAGGTCAGATTTTGCTTATTAATGAATCGCGAAAATAATGTCCTTGTACTTGATGAACCAACCAATCATTTAGATGTAGATGCTAAAGATGAGTTAAAACGTGCTTTAAAAGCTTATAAGGGATCAATCTTGATGGTATGTCATGAACCGGACTTTTATGAAGGATGGATGGATGATGTTTGGGACTTTAACCAACTTAGTTAAGTGGCTAGGGTAATAAAGTAGAAGGCAGGGCCAAATAAGATGCAAAATGATATGAGCGTTGTTCTTAGAGCAGGTAAATTACTGATTGAAAGCGGAGCAGAAGTCTATCGTGTCGAAGACACAATGAAGCATTTTGCAAAGGCTCTTCAGATAGAAAATTTTGAAGCTTATGTGGTTAGTAGCAGTATTATCGCTTCCGGGATTAACCGCTATGGTAAACAAGAAGCTAAAGTATGCAATACAGATGGTGTAACAGCAAATTTAGGTAGACTTGAAGCTGTTAATAACCTTTCTAGGCAAATTGCTAAACAAGACTTAGTATCTCCAGAAGAAATTGTAAAGCAGTTAGACTTAATTGAACATCAAAAAGATTATAGTTTACTTGTTACTTTAATTTCTTATTTTTGTGGAGCGGGTAGTTTTTCTTTAGCCTTGGGTAGTTCCTTATTAGATTCATTTTCCGCTGCTGTAACAGGCTTAATTTTAGGATATTTTCTGAATTTGATGGAAAGTCGTATACATACAGGATTTCTTTTGACCATTCTAGGTAGTTCTGTAGTGGCTTTAAGTGCTAATTTATTATATTTTTCAGGATTAGGTGAGCATCGTAGCATTATCATATTAGGGGCACTAATGGTGATGGTGCCAGGGGCTGCCTTTGTTAATTCGGTGAGAGAATTTTCACAGAATAATTTTTCAACAGGTTTAGCTTTGATTATGTCTGCTTTACTCATTTGTATTTCTATATCAGCAGGCGTGGCTATTACAATTGAAATTATTCCGTTTGCAGAACAAATGACAGGTTCTTTTTCTGGTGTTCCTAACACCATCCTTGAGATTACCATCAGAACACTAATGGCCGGTTTAGGGACGATAGCCTTCTCTATTCTCTACCATGTTCCAAAACGTTATTTCCTTGACTTAGGTATACTAGGAGCAATATCTTGGATGCTCTACCTGATCTTATGGCAACAGTTTCACATGGATGCTATAGCCGTATTTTTTCCAGGGCTTTTCATCACTTATTTTTCACGGCTATTAGCTGCTAAACGTAAGTGTCCTGCCACTGTCTTTTTAGCGACAAGTATGTTTCCTCTTATCCCAGGACTTAGCTTCTATAGAGCTGTTTACTTTTTATTGACGGGAGCAGATGCTTTAGCAATGGAATATTTTAGATCCTGTTTTGTAACAGCTTTTACAATTGCTATAGCAATTAGTATTGTACAGCAGATTCCTCTATCGTTCTTTATTAGACGTAAAATGATAAAATAATTTAGTATTTATTTGACAAAATGATTGTAAACTTGTAGAATACCTACAAATGTATCTTTAAGTGAGTCCAGAGAGGCGAACAAGGTCACCATCATAAGTCAAATAGCGAGTGCTTTTTCGCTAACTTTTTATGAAACCTTGCCCTCAGGCAAGGTTTTTTGTGTCATACTGGTACATTTCCAACAATTATTATTTCTATAGAGAGGAATTATATGTTAGAAAAATGCCCTATCATTGCCTTAGATTTTTCTGATTTGGCTTCTGTAACAACTTTTTTAGAACATTTTCCAAAAGAAGAATTGCTTTTTGTCAAAATAGGAATGGAGCTTTATTATTCCGAAGGTCCCTCAATTATTAGATATATTAAATCCTTAGGACATCGCATTTTTTTGGATTTAAAATTACATGATATCCCTAATACAGTTCGATCATCTATGTCTGTCTTAGCCAAATTAGGCATTGATATGACTAATGTCCATGCTGCAGGAGGAGTCAAAATGATGAAAGCAGCTAGAGAAGGTTTGGGGGAGGGTCCAATACTATTAGCAGTGACACAATTAACCTCGACTTCACAAGAACAAATGCAGGTGGATCAACATATTAACTTAAGTGTAGTTGATTCGGTTTGCCATTATGCTCAAAAAGCTCAAGAAGCTGGCTTAGATGGAGTAGTCGCATCGGCTCAAGAGGTAAAGCAAATCAAGAAACAGACTAACGAACATTTCATTTGCTTAACGCCTGGTATCAGACCTCCACAAACCAATCAGTTAGATGATCAAAAAAGAACGATGACTCCTGAGCAAGCACGTATAGTTGGGGCTGATTATATCGTTGTGGGAAGACCTATAACGAAAGCAGAAAATCCATATCAAGCATATCTAGACATAAAAGAAGAATGGAATCGTATTAAATAAAGGAGTACTGAGATGGATTTAGCAAGACAGATTGCCATGGAACTATTAGATATTCAAGCTGTTTACTTAAGACCCAAACAACCCTTTACTTGGGCTTCGGGGGTCAAATCGCCAATTTACACTGATAATCGTGTAACCTTATCGTATCCTGAGACAAGGACACTGATTGAAAATGGTTTTGTTAAACAAATACAGGAACATTTCCCAAACGTTGATATCATCGCAGGGACAGCGACTGCAGGCATACCACATGGCGCTATTATAGCTGATAAGATGAACTTGCCCTTTGCCTATATACGCTCGAAGGCAAAGGATCATGGTGTGGGGAATCAAATCGAGGGACGTGTTTACTCAGGCCAAAAAATGGTTATCATTGAAGATTTGATTTCAACAGGAGGATCTGTTTTAGAGGCTGTTACGGCTGCGCAGAGTCAAGGTATTGAGGTTTTAGGGGTAGTAGCGATATTTACATATCAATTAGCTAAGGCTGAACAAGCATTTCGTGAAGCTGATATTCCTTTGGTGACTTTGACGGATTACAATCAATTAATTAAAGTTGCTAAAGTTAATGGATATATTACAGCTGACCAACTGGTATTACTGAAAAAATTTAAAGAAGATCAAATGAATTGGCAAAGTTAGAGAGGACAGATATGTATATCATTAAAAACGGATTGATTATCGACCCTCAAAGTGGTTTTAATCAAGTATCAGACATGCTGATTGATCAAGGAAAAATTAAACAAATATCGAAAGAAATTGATATTAAAGGCATTCCAATCATTGATGCAAGCAATAAAATTGTAGCTCCAGGATTAGTCGATATTCATGTACATTTTCGTGAGCCTGGACAGACACATAAAGAAAATATCCATACAGGAGCCTTATCAGCTGCAGCAGGTGGTTTTACGACAGTTCTTATGATGGCCAATACTAACCCAACGATTTCTAGCCCAGAAATTGTAAAACAAGTTAAGGAGAGTGCAGCAAAAGAAGCAATTAAGATTGAAACAGTTGCTACAATTACTAAATCCCTGAATGGTAAAGATTTAGTTAATTTCGAAGAACTATTAGAAGCTGGAGCTGCTGGATTCTCAGACGATGGTATCCCTTTGACAGATACTAAGGTTTTGCAAGAAGCTATGAACTTAGCTAGAAAACATGATGTTGTCCTATCGTTACATGAAGAGGATCCATCGTTAAATGGTGTTCTTGGTATCAACGAACATATTGCTCAGAAAATTTATCATGTCTGTGGAGCTAGTGGTCTTGCTGAATATTCAATGATTGCGCGAGATGCTATGATTGCTTACCAAACACAGGCGAAAGTCCATATCCAGCATTTGTCAAGTTCAGAATCAGTA
This sequence comes from Streptococcus agalactiae, assembly GCF_949788565.1. Lineage (NCBI taxonomy): Bacteria > Bacillati > Bacillota > Bacilli > Lactobacillales > Streptococcaceae > Streptococcus > Streptococcus agalactiae. The sequence continues at coordinate 1,001,775 of NZ_OX460931.1, read as the reverse complement.
GAAGTAGTTGATTTTGCGCAGAAGCTTGGTGCTAACTTAACAGCAGAAGTAACCCCCCAACATTTTTCAAAGACAGAGGACTTACTTTTAACTAAGGGTGCTAATGCAAAATTAAATCCACCACTGCGACTTGAAAAGGATAGACAAGCCCTCATTGATGGTCTTAAAAGTGGTGTTATTTCAATTATTGCAAGTGACCACGCTCCCCATCATATTATGGAGAAAGCAGCAGATAATATTAGTCAAGCGCCCTCTGGTATGACTGGCTTAGAGACATCATTAGCCTTAGGGATTACTTATTTAGTATCTACTAAAGAACTCTCAATGATTGACTTTTTGGCAAAAATGACATGTAATCCTGCACAGTTATATGGATTTGATGCAGGTTATCTCAGAGAAGGTGGACCTGCAGATATCGTTATTTTTGATCAAGCTGAAGAGAGAATAATAAAGGCAGAATTTGCCTCCAAATCCAGCAACTCTCCTTTTATCGGTGATAAATTGAAGGGAGTTGTTCACTACACAATTTGCAATGGTGAAATAGTCTATCAAAAAGATAGCCACGCAGCGACATTGGTATAGGTAAAACATTTCTTATTAATATCCTTTAAGGTATTGTCCAGAGAGGCAAACAAGGAATTGCGTTAACAAATAGTAAGTTAGTTCTCTATCTAGCTTACTATTTTGCAGAGCCTCCTTGTTTTAGGAGGCTTTTTTCTAGCTAAAATTTATAGAAAGAAATTATCATGAATCATCAAACACAAACACTTTCATTAGAACATTTTGTCAGTTTAGAAGAATTATCAAATCAAGAAGTTATGTCTTTGATAAAGAGAAGTATCGAAGTTAAAGAAAATCCTAGCAACATTGGTTTTGATAAAGATTACTATGTGTCAAATCTCTTTTTTGAGAATTCAACAAGAACACATAAGTCATTTGAAATGGCAGAACTCAAATTAGGATTAAAAACAATTGAATTTAATGCTGATACAAGTTCTGTTAATAAAGGAGAAACTCTTTATGACACTATCTTAACAATGAGTGCTCTAGGATTGGACGTTTGTGTCATTAGGCATCCTGATATTGACTATTATAAAGAATTGATTGCTAGTCCGAACATTCATTCAGCTATTGTCAATGGGGGTGATGGCTCAGGCCAACATCCAAGCCAATCACTTTTGGATTTGGTAACTATTTACGAAGAATTTGGATACTTCAAAGGGCTAAAAATTGCGATTGTAGGAGATTTAACTCACTCACGGGTAGCTAAATCTAACATGCAAGTGCTAAAACGATTAGGAGCTGAAATTTTCTTTTCTGGACCCAAAGAATGGTATAGTAGCCAGTTCGATGAATATGGGCAATATTTACCAATAGATCAGTTAGTTGATCAAATTGATGTCCTTATGCTTTTACGTGTTCAACACGAACGTCATGATGGTAAAGGGGCGTTTTCAAAAGAAAGCTATCATCAACAATTTGGTCTTACAAAAGAACGCTATAAACATTTAAGGGATACAGCAATTATTATGCACCCAGCACCCGTCAATAGGGATGTAGAGATTGCTAGCGATTTAGTAGAAGCAGATAAGGCTCGAATAGTGAAACAGATGAGTAATGGCGTCTATGCAAGGATAGCTATCTTAGAAGCAGTGCTCAATAGCAGATAATAAAGGAGATAAAATGAAGCGTCTATTATTATTGGAAGATGGTAGTGTGTTTGAGGGTGAGGCTTTCGGAGCGGATGTAGAAACAAGTGGTGAAATTGTTTTTAGTACAGGAATGACAGGGTATCAAGAATCTATAACAGATCAATCTTACAACGGTCAAATCATCACTTTTACTTATCCTCTTATTGGAAATTATGGGATAAATCGAGACGATTACGAATCTATTAGACCAACATGTAAGGGAGTAGTTGTTTATGAATGGGCAGAGTATCCAAGTAACTGGCGTCAACAGATGACACTTGATGAATTTTTAAAATTAAAAGGAATACCTGGAATTTCAGGTATAGATACTCGAGCATTAACAAAAATTATTCGAAAACATGGAACAATGAAAGCTTGTTTAATAAACGAGGGAAATTCTATTCATGAAGCACTAGAAAACCTTCAAAAAAGTGTTCTTTTAAATAATCAAATTGAACAAGTATCAACCAAATTAGCTTATGCTTCGCCTGGAGTTGGCAAAAATATTGTATTAGTTGACTTTGGTTTAAAACATTCTATTCTAAGAGAACTGTCACAACGTCAATGTCATATTACAGTCGTCCCTCATACTACGACAGCGCAAGAAATCTTAAATCTCAATCCAGATGGAGTACTCTTATCTAACGGCCCTGGGAACCCAGAACAATTACCGAATGCTTTACAAATGATCCAAGAAATTCAAGGTAAAATTCCAATTTTTGGTATTTGTATGGGACATCAACTATTTGCTAAAGCCAATGGTGCAAAGACTTATAAAATGACTTTTGGTCATCGAGGTTTTAACCATGCTGTTCGTCATTTGCAAACAGGACAGGTTGATTTTACAAGTCAAAATCATGGTTATGCTGTCTCGAGAGAAGATTTCCCTGAGGCTCTCTTCATTACACATGAAGAGATTAATGATAAAACCGTCGAAGGTGTCCGACATAAATACTATCCTGCCTTTTCAGTGCAGTTTCACCCAGATGCAGCACCAGGGCCGCATGATACATCTTATCTTTTTGATGAATTTATTAATATGATTGATGATTTCCAGCAAAAAAGCTAGCTTTAAAATATAGAATTAGAGGAGTTTGATATGCCAAAGCGCACAGACATACGTAAAATTATGGTTATCGGTTCTGGCCCGATTGTGATTGGACAAGCAGCAGAGTTTGACTATTCTGGTACACAAGCCTGTCTCTCTTTAAAAGAGGAGGGATACCAAGTTGTTTTGGTCAATTCGAATCCGGCTACTATCATGACAGATAAAGATATTGCTGATAAAGTTTATATTGAACCTATTACCTTGGAGTTTGTCACAAGAATTCTCAGGAAGGAAAGACCTGATGCTCTCCTTCCAACTCTTGGAGGTCAAACTGGATTGAATATGGCTATGGCTCTATCAAAAAATGGTATCCTAGAAGAATTGAATGTTGAACTATTAGGGACCAAATTACCAGCCATTGATAAAGCTGAAGATCGTGATTTATTTAAACAGTTGATGGAAGAACTCAATCAACCTATTCCAGAATCCGAGATTGTTAATTCGGTAGAAGAAGCTATTCAATTTGCAGAGCAAATCGGGTATCCATTAATTGTTCGTCCTGCCTTTACTTTAGGAGGTACAGGTGGAGGCATGTGCGATAATCAAGAACAATTGGTTGACATCACGACGAAGGGGTTAAAGTTATCGCCTGTGACACAGTGCCTTATTGAACGTTCAATTGCTGGCTTTAAAGAGATTGAATACGAAGTTATGCGTGATGCAGCAGATAATGCTCTTGTTGTTTGTAATATGGAGAATTTTGATCCTGTTGGTATCCATACAGGGGACTCTATAGTTTTTGCACCCGCACAAACGTTATCTGATGTGGAAAATCAGTTATTACGAGATGCGAGTTTAGATATTATAAGAGCTTTGAAAATTGAAGGAGGATGCAATGTTCAACTAGCCCTTGATCCGAATAGTTTTAAATACTATGTCATTGAAGTTAATCCAAGAGTATCAAGATCTTCTGCTTTAGCTTCAAAAGCTACTGGATATCCAATTGCTAAATTAGCAGCTAAGATAGCTGTTGGTTTGACACTAGATGAGGTAATTAATCCTATTACAAAAACGACTTACGCTATGTTTGAACCTGCTTTAGATTACGTAGTCGCAAAAATGCCGAGATTTCCTTTTGATAAATTTGAAAGTGGCGATAGAAAATTGGGAACACAGATGAAAGCTACAGGCGAAGTCATGGCAATAGGACGGAATATAGAAGAATCTTTGTTGAAAGCTTGTCGTTCACTAGAAACAGGTGTCGATCACATTAAAATAGCAGATTTAGATAATGTATCAGATGATGTTTTATTAGAAAAAATAAGAAAGGCAGAAGATGATCGCTTATTTTATCTAGCAGAAGCTTTACGTAGACATTATAGTATTGAAAAATTAGCAAGTTTGACTAGCATTGATTCTTTCTTCCTTGATAAGTTAAGAGTGATTGTAGGGTTAGAAGATCTATTATCTAAAAACAGACTGGATATCAATATTCTCAAAAAGGTTAAAAATAAAGGTTTTTCAGATAAAGCTATAGCGAGTTTATGGCAAATAAACGAAGATCAAGTTCGTAACATGCGAAAAGAAGCAGGAATTCTCCCAGTTTATAAGATGGTTGATACATGTGCGGCTGAGTTTGATTCAGCAACACCCTACTTTTATTCGACTTATGCCGTAGAAAACGAGTCATTGATATCAGATAAAGCCTCTGTTTTGGTTTTAGGATCGGGCCCAATCCGAATTGGACAGGGAGTTGAATTTGATTATGCAACGGTTCATTCTGTTAAAGCCATCAGAGAGTCTGGTTTTGAAGCGATTATCATGAACTCTAATCCAGAGACGGTCTCAACAGATTTCTCTATTTCAGATAAGCTTTACTTTGAACCTTTGACTTTTGAAGATGTTATGAATGTTATTGACTTAGAAAAACCTGAAGGGGTCATCTTACAATTCGGTGGTCAGACTGCTATTAATCTAGCAAAAGATTTAAACAAGGCAGGGGTTAAAATACTAGGCACACAATTAGAAGATTTGGATCGTGCTGAAAATAGAAAACAATTTGAAGCCACTTTGCAAGCCCTAAATATCCCTCAACCACCAGGTTTTACCGCCACTACGGAGGAAGAGGCAGTTAATGCAGCGCAAAAGATTGGTTATCCCGTGTTGGTTAGACCATCATATGTTCTTGGTGGACGAGCTATGAAGATAGTTGAAAACGAAGAAGATTTACGTCATTATATGACAACCGCGGTAAAGGCAAGCCCAGATCATCCAGTGCTTATAGATGCATACCTTATAGGTAAAGAGTGTGAGGTTGATGCTATATCCGATGGTCAGAATATACTGATTCCTGGAATAATGGAACATATAGAGCGAGCTGGTGTTCATTCAGGAGATTCCATGGCTGTATACCCTCCTCAAACATTGTCTGAGACCATTATCGAAACTATTGTAGATTATACAAAACGCTTAGCAATTGGATTAAACTGTATCGGTATGATGAATATTCAGTTTGTAATCAAGGATCAGAAAGTATATGTTATTGAAGTTAATCCTCGTGCTAGTAGAACACTTCCATTCTTATCAAAAGTAACTCACATTCCTATGGCCCAAGTAGCAACAAAAGTTATCTTAGGAGATAAACTCTGCAATTTTACATATGGTTATGATCTCTATCCAGCTTCAGATATGGTCCACATTAAAGCCCCTGTCTTTAGTTTTACCAAACTTGCTAAAGTAGATAGTTTATTAGGTCCTGAAATGAAATCAACAGGCGAAGTGATGGGATCAGATATTAATCTTCAGAAAGCCTTGTATAAAGCCTTTGAAGCAGCATATCTCCATATGCCAGACTATGGTAACATTGTTTTTACAGTAGATGATACAGACAAAGAAGAAGCTTTAGAACTTGCAAAAGTCTATCAAAGTATTGGTTATCGTATTTATGCTACCCAAGGGACTGCAATTTATTTTGATGCTAATGGTTTAGAGACAGTTTTAGTAGGTAAGTTAGGAGAGAACGATCGAAATCATATTCCTGATTTAATAAAAAATGGTAAGATTCAAGCAGTTATCAACACAGTTGGGCAAAATAACATTGATAACCATGATGCTCTCATCATCAGACGTTCTGCGATTGAACAAGGAGTTCCTCTATTTACATCTTTAGATACTGCACATGCAATGTTCAAAGTTCTTGAAAGCAGAGCATTTACATTAAAAGTACTAGATTAATCAAACGGTCAAGGTAAAATTAACTTCCAACAAAACAGAGTCGGACTAGATTAAATATAGCTTGTTCTGTTTTTATAAAAAAGCCTAATTGTGATAAAATAGGGAACAAACTTAAGGAGTTAATTATGTTAAAAACACGAACACATATTAATGAATTAGAAACAAAAATCGCCCTTGATTTAGTACACAGATATCTAGGTATTCAACAACTTGTTTTTTCAAAGTGGAGGCATTCTTTAGAAACTGGTTCATGGTCTTCTATTATAACAATAAATGGCGCTAATATTATCAATTACATTGTTGATGACATTAGTGACAGTAATAGTATTTCAGGTATTATTTGTCATCCTAAAAGTTTTCATCTCAGACCTAGAGAAAAAAAGGAACCTATTCAGTCTATTGATGAGTTAGATATCACCTGGTCTTTGAATAGAGAGGAAAAAGAATGATTCCAGATAGTAGTTTTAAAGTGCTATCAGATATGGCATATAATATTGAAAAATCCAAAGCAGAAAGTAATGGACACCTTCAAATTATAGAAGGTAGTCAAATTATTGATTTCCATCAAAAACGCTCTTTTATGGTATTAGAGGTTAATGATGATATCAATAATGGTATGCAGGCTATGGCATGTCAGTCTTTGGATGAAAGTAATCATATTGTTATAGCATATTCAGGAACGAACGCTTTTAATAAGAAAGATATCTTAACAGATATCGATTCAGTTGTATTGGGGAAGAACAATAAATTGCTAACTTGTCCTTCAAGTATTACCCTGAGAGAGGATGGCATTTCTCTGCCTTGTAAAAATCCAAGTCAAATTACAACATCTAAACTATTTGCACAAAAAATTAAGATGAACTATCCTGATGCAACCCTCTGGTTAACAGGCCATTCTCTAGGTGGTTATTTGGCCATGATTGTGGCTTCAGAAATGAGATTATCAGCGCGTGTTTTTAATTCCCCTAGTCCCATTAACAATATGTCTGAAGCAGCCGCATCCTATGTAATTTCACATCCAGAGAAGTATCGTAGTTACCGTATTAATAAAGATTACATTGGTAATTTTGGTATTAATAGTTCAGATGATAAATTAGGTATTTCTAAAAGAGTCAATGCTAAGAAGCAACATGGTTTTTATAAAAAGATTTTCTTTCACGAATTGACACGATTTCGATTAAATCAACAAGGACAGATTGTTGATATAGATGAAAATAAACAGGATTAAACAATAACATTAAAAATAATTTTAAATAATGCAGTAAATTTGAATATATTTTAAAAAATATGTTATAATAATTATGCAGTTGTTGCAAAAGTGTTTATAGAAAAAGGAGAAAATTTATGGCACAAATTAAATTAACACCAGAAGAACTTCGCGCATCAGCACAAAAATATACTGCTGGTTCTCAACAAGTAACAGAAGTCCTTAACTCACTTACTCAAGAACAAGCTGTTATTGATGAAAACTGGGATGGTAGCGCTTTTGATTCTTTCGAAGCACAATTCAATGAGTTGTCACCTAAAATCACAGAATTTGCTCAATTACTTGAAGACATTAATCAACAATTGCTTAAAGTTGCTGATATTGTTGAGCAAACAGACTCTGATATCGCTTCACAAATTGGTGGATAATTTTTTAAAAGATTGTAAATAAAAAAAGTCTCTGGTTTTACTTAAATGATATTCCAGAGATTTTTTTATACTTTTTTGTATTAAATAAGGTAAATATTAGGTATTTTCTCATTTTTATGATATAATATTTATACGTGATAGCGCTATATTTAAGAAGGGGTATTCAATGGCACAAATTAAATTAACACCAGAAGAACTTCGCTCATCAGCACAAAAGTACACAGCTGGTTCTCAACAAGTAACAGAAGTTCTTAATTTGCTTACTCAAGAGCAAGCAGTTATTGACGAAAATTGGGATGGATCTGCTTTTGATTCTTTTGAAGCACAATTCAATGAATTATCTCCAAAAATTACAGAATTTGCTCAATTACTCGAAGATATTAACCAGCAATTATTAAAAGTTGCAGATATCATTGAGCAGACGGATGCAGATATTGCTTCTCAAATTAGTGGATAGTATCGTATCATAGTCTATAAGTGAATAGGAAGGCAAAGCCTTCCTATTTTGTTGAAAATAAAATATATTTTAGGAAGAATTATGAAAAGAAATAACTTTAGAATACTTTGGTATATTATAGCTGTTGCTCTCTTTTTAGTAGCTATTGCTGGCCTTAATCTTAAGCTTCAAGGCGATCATGCGAAAGAGAATAAAATAACACAGTCAGCTACTAACACTAAACTAAATATAGCATTAGTCAACGAAGATCAAAATGTATCTAATGGTAAAGAAAGTTATAATTTAGGAGCTAGTTATATTAAGTCTATCGAACGTGATAATAGTCAAAATTGGTCAGTTGTTAGTCGAGGTACTGCTCAAAATGGATTAAACAAAGGTGATTATCAATTAATGGTTATCATCCCTAATAACTTTTCTCAAAAACTCCTTGATGTCAATAAAGCAAATGCAGAGCAAACAACTATCTCTTATAAGGTTAATGCCAAGGGGAATTTAGCATTAGAGAAAAAGGCAACTGAAAAAGGGAAAGATATTGTTTCAGAGTTAAATAGCCACTTAGTAAATATGTACATGGCAAGTATTTTAAGTAACTTATATACAGCTCAAGAAAATGTACAGGCCATGGTAAATGTTCAGTCAGGTAATATCTCAAATTACCAAAAAAATCTTTTAGATTCTGCAACTAATTTCCAAAATATCTTTCCAGCCCTCGTTAACCAGTCTAGTAGTTCCATTACTGCTAACGAATCACTGAAAAAATCTTTAGAAGCTTCTGATAACATGTTTAATGATTTGGTGACAACCCAGACAAATACTGGAAAAGATTTATCAAGCTTAATAGAACAGCGCCATCAAGATAGCATTTCGTATGAAGCGTTTTCGGCCTCATTACTAGAAATGAATAACGAGTTATTAGAGAAGCAATTATCTGATATTATCACACAAGCACAAAAAGACCAAGAAACATTATCATCACAACTCAATAGTATTATGGGTGATGATAACGATAATGATCATAATCATAAAGAAAACTCATCAGCTTATCTAAATGTTGCAAGGCAAAAAATCCAAGAACTATCTGAAGCACTCAAGTCACAAGATAACATCGCTAAAGATCAAAGTGAACAACTAGATAAAATTGTTAGAGAGGGACTAGCAAGTTACTTTGCTAAGAATAATAAAGATAATATTACTTTATTAGAATTATTGAAGAGTCATTCTACTAATGAGAAGACTTTGAAAGATTTTAAAGCTAAGGTAGCAGATTTCACAAATTCTCTCATTTCAAGCATTCCCTCACTAAACCTTTCGGAGTTGCACTTAACCCAAGAAGAAGAAAAAGCCATTCAGTTTACATCTTCTGATTCGGAAATCATTAAAAAAGTAAGCAATGAAAGAACTCTGTATTTAAATACTAATTTATTGAATCGTCTTTTTGAAGCTAGGAAAAATAGAGATGAAGCCAAAAATAAAGTTAATCAATTAAAATTGCCATCTAGTTCTACTCGAACTGGGGAGCAGATAGTTTCTGTTGAATCAAATAATCCAGATTACAGGGTAGATACCTGGACGGTTAATGGTAAGCAAACAAGAACCTTGGACCCCAGCCAAAACAATAATATTATTATCAATAGCAGTTATCAAGGGGAATTATCTAACTCTAGTATTACAAAACCAAGCTATACAATCACTATCGGGAATCAGAAACAAATTGTACAAAATGATGACGGTGAAATCCAACGGTCTTACTTGGAGGCAGAAGCAACGTATCAACGAACTCTACAAGAAGTAATTGATGCATATAACACCACTCACGACTTAGTAGCTAAATACTACATTATTTCTGATGGCGAAGAACCGCAAAATTTATTTGATCAATTTTTAAATCAAAGTGTTAACGATACGATGGTTGATCTGGTCAAAAATGGTATAACTAAGTATTTGATGGATGAAAACACTGCTGATGCGCAACAGAAAGTTAAAGATGTCATGGAGGAAGTTGAAAATAGCCAAGATGAATTGGTGGATCAAATGGCAAAAGTAACTGAGACAAATGTACGACTAACAGATACACTCAAAAAACAGCTTGAGACTCTTCAAACAATTAACATGAAGGTCCAAAACATCACACAGGATCAATCTAAAGTAAACGACTCACAGAAAACAACTGATCAACAATTATCTGATTTGAAGAACCAGCTAGATGGGCTAATGACCTCTGCAACTGGCGTAAAAGATATGTCCAAATCTAATAGTCAAGAGGCGGACCAAGTTAATCAAATATTCACATCATTCAATAAAGATGTTCAAGATGCTAAAAATTCGGGCAACAAACTTTCGACGGATGCAACAGATTTAATGGCTAACTTCCAAAAAGAATTGGCCAATAACGGTGATTTCGTAGCTTCTTTCTCTAAAGTTTTTAATACTGCTTATAAAAATGGAGTGCCAAATGATATTCTCCTTAATTTCTTATCACGACCTGTCGCTGAATCAGCGTCTGCAGTTAGGGCAACTGAAAATACTTATCGACCATTCACTTGGATACTATTATTAGAAGTTGTTAGCCTATTTACAGCATATATCTTTGCGACTCAAAACCTTATTAAGAAATTGACAGATAGGTATAATGTCAATCGCTGGCTTCAAACAGACTTTTTAAATGTCATTGTCATTTCAGGCCTCTCTCTTGTGATTGGTTTAGCACTGGGAGTTATCTCAAGCAGAAGTCTTCATGTCATGCCTGAATATGTACCATCTTGGTTCCTAGTTATGACTCTGTTTAGTTTTTTATTAATTCATAGTCAGTATTTCTTTGTTAAAAATTTTAAAGCAGTTGGTATGGGTTTAGCTTTGTTTATGATTATTAGTTTTGTGTATCTATCAAATGCCGTAGGCACAGTAGCGACTGTTAGTGGACTTCCAAAATTACTAAAAGCTATTAATCCACTATCTATCCTTGAAAGTCAATTATCATCTTATTTTGATAATGTGACAACTGGATTTATTTTCCTTATCTTAGTACTTCTTGTGGATGTTGCTTTTATTATCATGAATATTTTTATCACCTTAAATTTTGAAACTAAAGTAAAAGAATGAGGTTGTTGATGAAGTTGAAACGATTTTTAGCCTGTCTACTAATATTATCCTGTATGAGTCAAACATCAGTATTTTCTGATGGGTTAAAGAATAATGATATTCATTTTGATACAAAACGTTTAGAATCAGATTCACAAAAAAATTCTGGTTTTCAAACTGAATTAACTAAAGATTTATTTAAAAAAGAAGACCTTAAAAAATTGGATAAAAACCGTCAATCTAAAGTCTCACTCCAGAAAAAGCAGTCTAAGCAACTGTTTCAATATTCAAATAAAGGACAATCTGATAGGAAAAAACGTATCAAACAATTATTTTCTGAAGAAAGTAATCAATTTAAATTTGTTACAAGAACAGAAGAAGCGACTGTTTCGGCTGATATTGGTCATATGATTATGTACCTGGTTCTCATTAGTTTGGTACTAATATTAGCTTCTATAATGACTTTTAAAATAAAGGACAAAAAGGATGAATACACATATTAACATTACTCTAGATATGGGGGAAACCTCAAAAGATTTACGTATCCCTTTGAAAATTAGCGTTAAGCAATTAGTAATGGAATTAGATAGTATTTTTAGCCGTACTGAAAGGCGTACCAAATATCAACTAAGAGTTATAAATAAAGGTATTTTATTGGGAGAGAACGATATATTAGCGCACCATCCAGTAACAACTGGTGATCGTATAAGGATAGAGGAGTTTTATTAATGGAAACAGATTCGTTTGTATTTGAAGAACAAGACTTTCAATTTGAAAAAGGACCAGATTTCTGGCAGTTATCTCTTAAGCGTTCAAAAGTAGGAACTCAAAATCTGCAACAACTGCAATTGTTAGAAATTCACCATTCTTTGTTGATGCCTATGACAACTGCAATTGATGCAGATACCATTCAATTTCAATTCCAGACAGAAGCGCACGCTCTATCTTTTGAAAGCTTTAAAAAAGAAACTTTATCTGAAAAATTACGATTAGCCTTGAATGTCTTGGATTTAGATAAGGCTTTGTCTTTGCCAGTAAATTTCATTTTGCATCCCTCTAATCTATTTTTAACAAAAAATGCAACTGCTAAAATAGCTTATCGTAGCCTTCCTGGGATTATGACACCTGAGAAGTTTGGTCCAGAGGAGTTTTTATATCAATTCAAATGTTTTGTCTTTGCATTATTGACGCAACATGACTATATAGAATTGTATAATGGTGCTATTTCTGTTATTGAAGTATCAGATTTCCTAAAAAGCATTTATCATGCAGAAACTATTCAGGCTGTTAGAGACATCATTACTACTGATTATGAGCAGCAAGTAGAAGTAGAAACTCATACGTTAGCAAAAGTATCAAAGGCAAAATATAAGCTTTATAAATACATAAGTGTCTGGCTAGGAGCTTTATCTACAATACTCTTAATTCCGCTAGTATATCTGGTTTTTATTCACAATCCATTCAAAGAAAAAATGTTGGCAGCGGATACTTCATTTATTAAAGTTGATTATAATCAAGTGATTAATCGACTAGAACATGTAAAAGTAAGTAAGTTACCTTATACACAGAAGTACGAGTTGGCCTATTCCTATATTAATGGAATGTCATTTTCTGAAGAACAGCGTGAAGTTATTTTAAACAATGTTACGCTCAAGACTGATGAGCTCTATCTTGATTATTGGATTAATATTGGCCGTGGTTTAGATGATGATGCTATTGATGCTGCCAAACGTTTAGACGATTCTGACCTTGTTATTTATGCTATTGTTCAGAAAATGGATCAGGTTAGAAAAGACAATAGTTTATCTGGTAAAGATCGTGAACAAAAACTTTCTGAGCTACAAACAGACTATGATAAATATTGGAAAGACCGTAAGACAGCCTTAACAGATGAGGAATCCAAATCGAAAAATAGCAATAATCATTCGACAAATTCCAACAAAGAGTTGTCATCTGAATCATCAAGTACTACAACAAGTACATCTTCTAAAACTAAAAGTAGGTAGGTGGATATGTTAGTTATTTGTTATTATCAATCACTCCGCTACGAATTTAATATTGAAGAGGAGAAATCCTTTCTAATATCATCAAACAGCAAGTCGCCAATACCAGTATCAGATTTAGAAAATGACATCACGCTAAAAAATATGCAAGGTCAATTGGTATATATTATTGACCAAAAAGAAAAAGAGTTAACTAATGGTGTAGAGATTTCAGGAATTGTCTTCTATTTAGCGAATAATCAAAAAGAAATCTATACTCCCTTAGATTACGAAGATATATTAATCGGTGATAAAGAAGGGTATCATATCCGTTTTAAAGAAGGAGCCCCTAATTTATTACTGAAAAAAATAGAAAGTAATTGGCAGCTTAATTTATTTGAAGGTGATATTTATTTGAATAATCATCTTCAAAAAGTAGTGCAGCAGTTACCTTTAAGTTTAGGTGATGAGATTAGCTTCCAAGGCACAATTATTAAGCTTTTTCCAGATGAAATTCAAATCTGGGGGGGAACTGATTATGAAACATCATTAACTAAGAAAGTTATGTCAGCTTATCAATTTTACGAAGGCTATCCTGATTTTCACCGCTCACCTCGTATTATTTATCGTTCCAGTGAAGATAAAATTACAGTTAATGCGCCTGGTAATGAACCTAATAAGTCTAAAGATGAACTGTTAAAATTAATTGTTCCTCCTCTAGTGATGATTGGAGTCAGCATTCTTATTTCTATTTTTCGTCCTCGTGGTATCTATATCATTGCAACAATGTCAATGGCTCTAGTGACGATGATTTTCTCTATCACTGGTTACTTTAAAAATCGTAAACAGTATAAGCAGGACTTACAAGAACGCATTGATTCCTATCATGACTATTTATCTGATAAGTCAATTGAACTTCAGAAGTTAGCTAAAGAGCAAAAGCGTGGGCAACACTATCATTACCCAACGATTGAAGATTTACAGGAAATGGCTGATACTTATCACCATCGTATTTATGAAAAGACACCACTTCATTTTGACTTCTTGTATTATCGCCTAGGTTTGGGAGAAGTACCAACGAGCTATAATATTCATTATTCTCAACCAGAACGTTCTGGGAAAAAAGATCCTTTAGAGAACGAAGGCTATAACCTCTACTTTAACAATCGTTATATTAAAAATATGCCGATTGTTGCGAATTTATCACATGGACCAGTTGGCTATATAGGACCACGAGGTTTAGTACTGGAGCAACTCCAATTGATGGTTAATCAATTAGCTTTTTTCCATTCTTACCATGATGTTCAATTTATTACTATTGTTCCAGAGGAAGAGATGGATAAGTGGTCTTGGATGCGTTGGTTGCCACATGCAACCTTACAAGATGTCAATGTTCGTGGCTTTGTTTATAATCAAAGAAGCCGTGATCAAGTGCTCAACAGTCTTAACCAAATTTTAAAATTACGTCGCACACAACGCGAAGATAAATCTGCCAAAGAAGGGACTTTATTTTCTCCGCATTATGTCGTTATTGTAACTGATGAAAAGTTAATTTTAGATCACGTCATCATGGAATTCTTTACGGAAGATCCTACAGAATTGGGATGTTCTCTCATCTTTGTTCAAGATGTTATGAGTTCACTTTCAGAAAATATCAAAACCATTATTAATATTAAAGACCGTAATACTGGTCAGTTAGTTATAGAAGAAGGAGAGCTTAAAGAAACAGATTTTGAATTAGATCATTTCTTAGAGGATTATGACAAGGAAAATATTTCACGTCGCCTAGCTCCGTTAAATCACCTACAAAATCTTAAATCTTCAATACCAGAAGCAGTTACTTTTATGGAAATGTATCAAGCAGAAGAATTTGAAGATTTGCATGTTCAAGAGCGTTGGATAAGCCATGCTCCGTATAAAAGCTTAGCTGTTCCACTTGGCTTACGTGGTCAGGATGATATTGTTTATCTAAACCTACATGAAAAAGCTCATGGTCCTCATGGATTAGTTGCAGGAACAACGGGATCAGGGAAGTCAGAAATTATCCAGTCCTATATTCTTTCTTTAGCTGTTAATTTCCATCCACACGATGTAGCTTTCCTTCTCATAGACTACAAAGGTGGGGGGATGGCAAATCTCTTTAAGGACCTGCCACACTTACTTGGCACCATCACCAACTTAGATGGTGCCCAATCGATGCGTGCTTTGGTTTCTATTAATGCTGAATTGAAACGTCGTCAACGTTTATTTGCTAAAGCTGATGTTAATCATATTAACCAGTATCAGAAGAAATACAAACTTGGAGAAGTTTCAGAACCAATGCCTCATCTCTTCTTAATCTCCGATGAGTTTGCCGAATTGAAATCCAACCAACCTGAGTTTATGAAAGAGCTTGTCTCAACAGCGCGAATTGGTCGTTCCCTAGGGATTCACTTAATCCTAGCGACCCAAAAACCATCTGGTGTGGTAGATGACCAAATCTGGTCAAACTCACGCTTCAAACTAGCTCTTAAAGTAGCAGACCGCGGCGACTCCATGGAAATGCTCCATACCCCAGATGCCGCCGAGATTACACAAGCAGGACGTGCCTACCTCCAAGTTGGTAATAATGAAGTCTATGAACTCTTCCAATCAGCATGGTCAGGAGCAGATTACCAACCTGAAAAAGACGACCAAGGGATTGAAGACCATACCATTTATTCCATCAACGACCTTGGCCAATACGAAATCCTAAATGATGATCTTTCAGGCTTAGACCAAGCCGAAAATATTAAAGAAGTACCTACGGAATTAGATGCCATCGTTGAAAACATTCAAGCTTTAACCAAAGAAATGGGCATCTCAGACTTACCTCAACCGTGGCTACCGCCTCTAAGCAATCAGATTTCAGTAACCGATCTCCGTAAGGAAGAATCAGTAGACCTCTGGAGCAAGGCCCCATCTTACAAAGCTGTTCTTGGCTTTATGGATATACCAAGCCAACAAGCACAAGAAGTAGCTTACCACGATTTTGAAGATGATGGGCATTTGTCAATTTTTGCAGGACCAAGTATGGGGAAATCCACAGCCCTTCAAACTGTAACAATGGATTTAGCACGTCACAATAGTCCAGAATTTTTAAACCTTTATCTCTTTGATTTTGGTACCAATGGCCTCCTACCTCTAAGACGTTTGCCACATGTAGCAGATTTCTTTACCATTGATGATGACGAAAAAATAGCCAAGTTTATTGCCCGTATCAAAGTTGAAATGTCTGACCGTAAAAAAGCCCTCAGTCGCTACAATGTCGCGACAGCAAAACTTTACCGTCAGGTATCTGGGGAAACCATGCCTCAAATCCTGATTGTTATCGACAGTTATGAAGGGCTACGGGAAGCTCAGACACTGACTAACTTAGAAGCTTGTTTCCAAAATATTTCGCGTGATGGGTCGTCACTTGGTATTTCCTTAGTTATCTCAGCTGGTCGTATGGCAGCTTTGAGGTCGTCCTTAATGGCCAACCTTAAAGAACGTATCGCTCTTAAATTAACAGATGACTCTGAATCACGGACACTTGTCGGTCGTCACCAACACATCATGGAAGATATTCCAGGACGTGGATTAATCAAACGTGATGACATTGAAGTGTTACAAGTGGCCCTCCCAACAGAAGGCACTGAAACCTTTGACATCATCAGTAACATCCAAACCGAATCTGACGCCATGAACGACAAATGGACTGGACCAAGACCAAAAGCAATACCAATTGTTCCAGAAGAATTAACCTTTGACGACTTTATGGCTACAGATAGTGTTCAAGCAGATCTATCAGCTAATCGTTTACCACTTGGGCTTGAAATGATTGACGTTGAAAGTTATGGTTTAGCACTTAATCGCTTTAAGCATATGCTTTACATGTCTGATTCTGACGAGTCACTCGAAGCAGTTGGTTCCCATATCATCAAGGTCTTGCTTAACGTCCCAAATTACCATACCATGATCATCGATTCGCTTGGCGAATATGAAAGCTATCAAAGTCAGGTACGTACTTATGTGGGTTCTGATATGATTGAAGATATGGCGGATCAGTTGATCTATGAGTTGCAGCAACGTGAAAGCCAATCTGAGATAGCTGAATGGTTTATCATGATTCCAGATTTTGAAAACTTTGCGGCTAAGAGCAATATGAAGCTTGAACAGGTTCAGGCATTGTTTGACAATGGACCACGCTATGGTTTACATCTGATTCTTGGATCAAGCTATAACTATGTTGGGACTAAGATCGATGCTGTGCCTAAATACGTTCGCACAACGGTTCAATATGTTCTTGCCGGCATGCGCCTCATGGATCAAACCTTCCTTGAAAAAGTGTATAATAGTAAGGAAATCCGTCCAAACAAAGACGAAGCCTACATTCACGATAGAAAAAACTATCAAAAATTAAAACTCACCATAGACTAAGAAAGGAGACCCAATGGCAAAAATACAAAGTAATGCCTCCGTCGCATCCACCTGTGCAACTGCAATACAATCAGGAGCCAGTGGAATTACAGCAGTAGGAAAAGTAACAAAAGATGAGTCCAGTCAGTATTCCGGACAAACTAGTGCCGATCTTTACATTGATAGTGAAGCTAGCAAGAGTGTAGACAT
The DNA here is from genome assembly GCF_949788565.1 of Streptococcus agalactiae. Taxonomy (NCBI): domain Bacteria; kingdom Bacillati; phylum Bacillota; class Bacilli; order Lactobacillales; family Streptococcaceae; genus Streptococcus; species Streptococcus agalactiae. The sequence goes on along the minus strand of NZ_OX460931.1, from coordinate 984,021 downwards.
AGCTGGAAAATTAACAGAATTTATTGGACTCATTCACTCTACGGCGAGTGAATTTGAGGCAATGGACTCGGCTATCAGCCAGTCTATCTCAGTGCCTAATCAATATACAACAAACTCTTATACAAGTCCTTCTATTACTCCAAAGCCTTATTTTAAATAAGGGGAGGGAATTGTATGGTAAGAATGGAAATAGAAGAGCTAGATAATCAGGCGGCAACTGTCCAAAAACAGGTTGAAATAATGGAAGAGAGAAGACTTCAATTGGAAAAGTCTTATGAAAAAGCCATTAATTTACAAAGTGATATCCACCAATCAATTCGTAATAATTCTCTTGAACTAACCCAAGAAGAGATTTTAGACAATGAAGAAATTTTAAGTGTTTTTTCAAGACAAAGTCGGCTAGTGGAAGAGTATTATTCAGAAGAAAAACGTCAATTGAAAGAAGAAGAGCTTAAGTTACGGGATAAACTAGACGGCATTATTCAAAAAAGGCAACTATTGTATATTGAAAATGAAGAAAAAATAAGGAAAGGAGAACTAAATGGTAAAAGTTAATGTTGGAACTATGAGCGCTCAAGTCTCATCGGTATCCTCTATAGTTTCTCAGAGAGTGGCAGCCTTAACCAGTGCCAAACAAAGTCTAAGTAGTTTTTCAAATCAAGAAGGCTTAGAGGGGACTGCTTATCAAAATGCAAAATCATATGCCTCGAGTGTAATGGCCCCTTTAATTGATGGCATGATTCTCTTGTCTGAGGAAACAGAAAAAGGTGTCACTAAATTACAGACTTTGTATGCGGAAAAATGTGGTAGCGAAAGTTTAGACTCAGAAGTCCTTACAGCAAAGATTGAAGACGATGAAGAATTATTACGAAAAATTCAAGACCTCAAAGATCATTTAGATAAAAATGCTAAAATCTTATCACATGCCTTTGACGGTTTGGAAGCTAGAGTCAAAGCAAGACTAAGAAAAAATCGTAAGAAACTCAAAAATCTTATGGAATTTAATGCAGAATCTACCTCGGTCTTTAATGATTTAATGGGATATTCAGATGCTGTATCGTCTGGTTTGACATTTGTATCTAAAGGCTTTAGTGGCTTCAATGGCCAGTTCTCTTTAGCCTCAAATCTTGATTGGATAAAAACAATCAAGACTGGGATGGAAGTAAGAAAAGAAGCTAAAGAGGTCAGTATTAAGAAAACCAAAAATACAGTTGAAAATATTAATAAAGTGGAAAGAGGTCTAAGCTACGGAAGCACTGCTAACGTGATGCGTAGTGAGGCTGTAGCAAGTGCAAAAAAAATACGAAATGGAACATGGAAGAATAATCCAGTTAAGAGTACAAAATCTGGTGTGAAAACTTGGAAACAAGTCAATGGAGAAGTAAATCGATTTAAGGATGTTAGAGAAGCAAAACATTTAGACCAGGCAATTAATGGAACAGGTGAGTATGTAAAAGGAAGTGGAATTAAGGGTGCTGCTAAAAGTGTAGGATATTTAGGAGGGACTATGGCTGTCTTGGATGGAGTAACTACATATATGGACAGAAAAGAAAAATATGGAAATACTAGTGCCGCAATTGACGGAGTAGCACATACTGGGACGGCTGTAGGTGCAATGTATGCAGGTGCATTTATTGGTTCTTGGATTCCAATTCCTGTTGTAGGAACTCTAGCAGGAGCAGCAACTGGCTATATAGTTGGTGGTCTTGCAAATACAATTTATGATGGGATAGCACATAATGATTGGGATTGGGATAATTTTGCAATATTTTAAGGAGTAATTATGTTTTTAAGAAAAAAAATTTATATAGGCGAAACTAGTAATGGGGTTATCTATTACAATACTAAAACTGGTGAAATTTTATTATCAGCTAATAAAAGTAAGTTACTTAATACAGAAGAATCTGGGCAATTAAATAAATTCATTCCATATCTGATTGGTTTATTTATGTTATTTGGTAGTCTGGGCATTACAAGTTTTTCTTTTGGAGAATACAACTATACAATATTAATGTTACTTATTATTCTTTGGGTAATGGAGTTTTTGGGAATGGTTATATTGTTAGAACGAGCTCTATATAAAGATGTCAATCATATGGTTAAAGCTAGTAAAAAAGAATTTAAAATTGCAGCCGATGGAAATCTTATGTGGAATAATTTTAGTGACAAAAAAGTAACGATTAAAAAAAAAATAATATCCTGGTTTATGGTTTTCCTAGTCGGTATTTGTGGTTTTTCTCCAATTTTGATTATAAATATTATTATTAATTCCATGGGAAAGAGTATAAGGAGTGAGATAGTAATGTTTAGTTTAATTGGTTTGATGCCAGCAGTGATGGTTATTGGAATATTCCAAAATAACCCGATTAGATTTTTCAAAGCTGTAGAAGAAGTAAGAAGTAATAAATATCAAAAGAAAATGAAGAAAGAAGAGAAATAATATGGAAAATAAAATTTTACCATTAGGAAGTATTGTCACTTTAAAAAATGGAGATGGAAGTGAGTTAATGATTGTTACTAGAGCAGCAATCATTGAAGAGGATGGAGTAGAAGTCTATTTTGATTACGGATCAGTTTTAATTCCTCAAGGGATGGTATCTCCAGAAAACGTTTATTTTTTCAATGCTGAAAATGTTGAAGAAGTTATTTTTAAAGGTTTTGAAAATGAAGCGGAAAAAGACTTTCAATCTAATTATGAAACTATGATTGAACAGTCTATTTATCCCAAAGGTAATGTTGAGGAATAATGAATAGTAGGTTTCATGACAGATTGACTTTGTTATCTATTTAGGCAATAGCTGTGTAAGATTAGTATACGGAAAATTAGTCAATATGAGTGATAACCAATTCTACAGTCTAATGTAATCAAAAGAAAAGTCTAAAAAACAGAAAGTAGAAAGTATATCCCTTAATAATAAAAATATTGTTACTCGCAGCCCATTTAGCGGATCAACACAATTATTTTTCAAAAATAAAAAAATGGCAAAGTAAAAAAAGTAAAAGATGGCTTTTCATGGACCGCACTCTTTTTTGGTGGATTAGTTCCTCTCTTTAGAAGAGATTTTAAATGGTTTTTCATTTATTTCGTAGGAGCTTTTGCTCTAATTTACCTATTAGAAGCATTTGGCCTTGATGAAAAGTATGTCGGTTATGGACTAGGTGCTTCATTTGGTATGGTATATAATTCGATTTTCATCAATGGTTTAAGAAATAATCCAGATTGGGAAGAAATATCAGAGTCAGATATTAAGTGATAGCGTAGACATCCTCAATTAGTCAATACATAATAAGATAGTTGTTTTTAAGCAACTATCTATTTAGGAACAGAGATGAAAGTTAAGTATCTTCTTTGTTCTTAAGTAGGTAGTTTCATGGATTATAAATTTTGGAAAGTTAATGATTCAGGACAATATTAGTATTAGATTGTGATGACTTTTAAAGCGTGAGCTAGGATATAAGATTTGTTAGTACTTTTCTGATTTTAAAGGTAACCTATGATTTAAAAAACATCTCATGGAATTCAACGCGGAATCCTCAACAGTCTTTGGTGGACTAACAGAAGTTCAGGATGCCGTTTCTGCAGGCCTTAACTATGTCTCAGAAGGTTTTAGAAATTTCAATGGTACATTTGATACCTCAGGTAAAGGTCTTGATTGGACAAAAACAATCAAGACTGGGAGGGAAGTAAGAAAAGAAGCTAGAGACAAGGAACTGAAGAAGAAAAAGTCAAATGAATCTTATGATGGAAAAGATGCAATTAACGATTTAGAAGGCAAAGTGAAAGATGTAAAAAATTATGCTACTGAAATTGCAGGACAACAATTTAGTAAAATAAGTTAAACTACGTTGAAAGATGGCAAAAATATAGGTAAAGTTTATGGTGCAAAATTACAACCAAGAGATGCTAACGGACGGTTCGTAAAGGATACTAATCCTTTGCGTAAAAGTGCAACAAGTAAACTTAAAGGTATTACAAATGCTGAGAGTAGAGTTATAGGGAGAGCTGCACGTGTTGGTGGTACTGTCTTAGTAGCATATAATTTTTATTCAGTTGCAAAAGAACATTATGATAGACATCATAATGTTGGAAGAGCAATGTCATATAGCGGATTAACAACGACAACCGGTGTGGCTGCTGGAGCAATAGGAGCTAGTGTAGGTACTGGATTAGCTACATCTGCTGGATTTGCAGCTACGAGTATTGTAGCTGGATTTGCAGCACCATTGGTGGGAGCAGTTGCGGTGATTGGTGCAAAAGCAATTTATGAAAATGTTAAACCTGTGCGAAGAGCAATTGACAGTGTTGGAGACGCTCTTAACAATATAGGTAAGTCTTTCAGTTCTGCATTAAAATGGGGGTAGACTAATTGGAAAAACAACAATTAAATCGTGTTGAAAAAATTACAAAATTAAATAGTAGATATTATTTAGTAAGTATCTGTGGACGTTATTACATTCTAGATTATGCTAACCCAAAAAACTACAAAGATTATTTAGTAGGTTTATTCCCTGAGAGATTGAATTCTTATGATATCTTTGATGTAACAGATGATAAGAATATATTCTTAAAAAAAGGAAAAAATTCCAAAGTTACTACTAAAGGTGTTACTATCTTTTTATTCTTATATTTAATACATATTACTATCTTTCCAAATAATATTAATTTGGCTTATCTTACCAGAAGTGAATATATATATAATCATATAAGTTTATTTTTAATTTTAAATATCATAATATTTATTGGTATTTTATTATATTTGAATATGACAACAAAAGAAATAGAATTATCAAAATATGAATCTAGAAAATTATTTAATTCAAAACCACGAAATCGGAAGTGGTTAACTTATATTAGTTCATTAATAATTTCATACCTCGCTTTATGGATTTTAGCAATTTTTGGAACAAATTATTGTAATTTAATATTATTTGGATTTATTTTCTCTAATTGTTTGTTACTAATCAAATTTATCGAATTTCAACCATCATTGAATGGGAAAATTTATTACATTAAATAGGAGAAAAAATATGTTATTACCAGTTGGAAGTATTGTATATTTAGTTGATGGAAACCAGAAATTGGTGATTTTAAACCGTGCTTCAATAGTAGATCAAAGTGGGCAAGAAGTTTATTTTGATTATCTGGGCGGGATTTTCCCAGAAGGCTTAAATATGGAACAAGTGTATTATTTTAATGAGGAAGATATTGATGAGGTCATTTTTGAGGGATATCATGATGAGGAAGAAGAAAGAGTATCAAAACTTATTGAAAAATGGAAACAAAAAGAAGGAAAAAATATACCCAAAGGTAAAACTGAATAGCTATTCAATGATTAGTTCGAATTTTTAGAAAATACTAAACTCAATATATATATAGATAGTTGTTTTTAAGCAACTATCTATTTAGGAACAAAGATGAAAGTTAAGTATCTTCTTTGTTCTTAAGTAGGTAGTTTTAATCAAAGATGGTGAAGATGTAGGAAATGCAGCTGTTAAGACGGGTCATGTTGCAATTGGAATGGGAGCAACTAAAGGAGGTGCATTGATTAGTGGACTGCCAGGAATGATAATTGGTGGAGCAATTGGTTTTGTTGGAAGAGTTGCAGGTTCGATAGCATTTGATGCCATTGAGATAATAAAGAGGAAATTGCTGATACCATAAATGATACTATAAGTGATACATGGGATAGTTTAGGAAATCTCTTAGGAGTTTTCTGACTTTAAAGGTAACCTATGTTTAAAAAAACGTCTCATGGAATTCAATGCAGAATCTACCTCGGTCTTTAATGATTTGATGGGATATTCAGATGCTGTAACCTCTGGTTTAACATTTGTATCTAAAGGCTTTAGTGGCTTCAATGGTCAGTTCACTTCAGCATCAAATCTTGATTGGCAAAAGACTATTAAGACAGGAATGAAAAAACGAGAAGACGCCAAAGCTGAAGAATTGAAGAAGAAAAATGCTGAAGAAAGTAAGAGAAAATATCAACAATAACGAAGTTTCATATGAAAACCTATATAATGAGTTCAAAAATATTATGGAAAGTGATACTGCTTGTAGAATTAGCCAGGTATTTGCTTTATTACCAGGGAACTTCTCAAAAAAAGTACTAAAATCTGATGGCCTATGGGATATTTTAGCGAATATGGAATCAAAAGGAGATTCAGGCAAAAAAATGTAGATTCAATTTTAAATTTTCTTGCAAAATATAAAGGTTATAGTAATTTTGGTAAATCTGCTACTAAAGCAAAAACGTATTTGGAAAATTTAGCAAGTCCCATAAAAGCGGGTGTAAAATTTGGTTTATAAAAAATATCTGGTTATAAAAATTTATCGAAAATAGTACTAAAAGGATGAGATAAAATTGAGACTACTGGTAAATTTTTAGGAAAGTCGGTTAAGATTATAGGAAAAGCTGCAACTGTTCTAACTATAGCCGATATTAGCATTTCTGGATTACCAAAGGGAATGGATGAGTATACAAAAACAAAAGATATTGGGAAGGCCGCAAAAAAGGGTGCCTTATCTGCGGTCGCGAGTGTCGGTCCCTTAGAAGGAGCAACATTGGGTGCGACTATTGGGAGTGCAATACCAGGAGTTGGAACCGTGACAGGAGCTGTTGTAGGTGGAGTTATTGGCGGAGGAATTCAATTAATTAAAATGGTTGATCCAAAGTTTTTTGATGAACCTGTAAAAGAAACAAAAAAAGTTATCAAAACAACAAGTCGAGCAATTGAGGATGTAAAAAATTGGACAACAAATAGTTTTGATAGTTTTGGTAAAATGGTAGGATTTGGATAATGAATAATAAATCAATTTTAAATGCAAGTTTTGAAGAGAGTTTAAACTTGCAGGATGATGAGTATAGAAGATTTAGTCAGAAATCATATGAAGATTGTGAAAAATATTTTTCAAATGGAGGACCTTCTTTTCTATTTAGTTTCATATATTTTATTTTGTCGCTTATTTTTCCGATAGGAATTAACTTACTTATTTTTATTTTTACAATTGGAACACAACATATCGAAAATAAAGTTAAATCATTAGATATTGTAAGTATTTTAATTTTTATTACTTGTTTTATATCATGGGTAGTATTAATTCTAATTGGGAAAAATTTTTCTCAACAATTTATAAAAATTTATAGATTCCAATTTCATATTCAAGTTACATCAATAATCTGGTTAGTTATTCAAATGAATCTTTTCTTTATATTGGTAATCAGAGGAGTTATAGATGATTTTACTATTCTTGGAATTTTTTCTTTATTATTATTTTTGTCCGTAATAATGGTTAAAAATAGATTGAAATACTTCAGAGAAATAATTTTTGAATTACAGTTAAAAAAAGATTATAAGAGTAACTTTCCAGAAAAATTAGCTAAAATAATTCCCTTAGGAATAATTTTATTAATAGTAATTAAGATATTTTTCTTGGCACTTCACTCTGATTTTAATGTAATTATACAAAGTATAACTTTACTTATTTCATGGGTAGGACTAGATATATTTATATTATTCTATTTTATTTATATCATTCCATCTCATTTTTTACCGGCCTATTTTATTTACAAATATCCTGAAGAATATAGGGACTGGGAAAATAAATCTGTTGAAGAATGGTATGGAAAAAAATATTTGAAAAAACATAAGGAGTTAATAAAAAATGATTAAAAATGAAGAGTTACTACCATTAGGAAGTATTGTTTATTTAGAAGAGGGAACAGTTAAACTAATGATTGTAGGTAGGGGGGTCATATATGATGATCCAGAAGGTACTGGTCAATTGTTTGCTGACTATATGGGGATTTTATATCCGGCTGGCCTTCAACAGAATCAACTTTATTTTTCCAACATGAGAACATTGACGAAGTGATTTTTGAAGGCTATAGAGATGAGGAAGAAGAAAGGTTTTTAAAAATATATCATGAATGGGGAAAAAAAGTATCTATCCCTAAAAGTAGATAAAATAACCTTAAAATATATTATTTTCTAAAAATACTTGTTTTATTTTGTCACTTGATTATGTGGATATAAAAACCTTGAAAAACAAGAGCAAGAATTATTGAGTTTTTGAATTTTTAAGAAGATAGAGAGAAAAGCTAAAGATTTAGGTATGAAAGTTGGAAGTGTTGATTATGTCCAAGCCCAAACTGGTGGTGTTGCAATTGATACTGCTAAAAGTGTTGGTGTTGGAGTGGTTTCAACAGCAGTTGCGACGACAGTCACTGCAGTTGTTAGCAGCTTAGCTATAGCTGGGGCACCGATTTGGCTTCCCGCGGTTGCCGGTGTAGCAGCGGCTACTGCATTAACGTTAACCGTTAATGCTATTGATGATAAATATAATGTTACAAAGAACATAAAAAGTGCATGGATTAAGTGGGTGAAAGGGTAGTAATGTTAATGAAAAAAAGTTTAATCAGTTAGTAGAAGTTTTATATCCCCGATTAAAGCCAGTGGATCAATTACATTTTTTCACAATGGCAGTTTATCTTTTATGTGGTACTGCTTTGTTCATCGGTAGTTCAATATTTTTGTATTTTGACAAAGATTATGAAGGTGTAAATAAAACAATTATTTTTTTGTTATTAAATATTGTTTGTTTGATTTTTTTCGCTATTTCGATATTATTATTAAAGTTTGGAAAACGACATGTATTTATAAGGTTGTTACCTTCTATCCTGCAATTTATTAATTACATATTAGTGATAAGCTACATAAGTAGTTTTATTAGAGGTATTGAACCTCACTTCTCTGTTATAACCTGTTTAAGTTATTTAATTCTTAATAGTTTTTATCAAGTTTTTATTATTGATTTATGCAAAGAAAAAAGCACTAACTTTAGATCAAACTTGATGTATTTACCCTTTGGTATATGCGCTAGCTTCGTAATTATTTCATCAATTATTGAGACAATTCTCAACATTACAGGTAATTTATTTTTTATTATTATGCTAGTATTAGTCACTATTTTCTATCAATTAGTCATGTTTGAATTTGTTTTTGCGACTAAAGGTGAAAAAGTTTATCAAGAACAAATGAAGAAGTCAAGGTACGGAGAGTCAGTATCATCATTACTTAAGAATAAAGGAAAATAATATGGAATTGTTAAAGACAGAGTTACACAATCTTGCTTGTCTGGAAAAGATGGCAACTAAAGATGATATCATAGATCTTGTTTTAGGGAGTGAACAACAGATCTTTGTTGAAGGTCTATATAAAAATGGCCCTACAATGATTTCTATTTCACTTAGTGAATTTCGAAAGAAGGATCCACAGCCTATAAAAGTTTACATACCCGTTAATATTAAAATTGAAGAAACAGATTCTTTCAAATATATGGAACATTTGACCATGGAAAAATCTGTTATGAAGCGTTTGTCACTTCAAGATAATCTAGATCAGGCAATTTCTGATATGAAAGATTATGCATGTAAAAATGGCTATGGTATTTCGCAAGATATTTTGTATATGACCTTTTATCCGGTATTTGATGAGTATTGGGTTGATCTTCAACTCTTGATTGAGGAGGTTTAAGATGCATCAAACGATAGGCGAAAGACAAACCTTACAATATAATAATGTGATTTCCACATTTTTTGAAGTCCAACCTAATCAGATTTCACAAACATTTGAATCATTTTTGACCACAATTTTTGATGCTCATTATAGTGCTAATGGTCCATTTTTTTACTGTATAAATTCTGATGTTTCTGGTGATGGTAACATTCTACTTCAAACCTTTCTACCTGTAAAAGAGGACCATATTAATGAACTACCATCAGATTATATTTATCAGACCTATTTTCAAGTACTGAATATGGTAGCAGTAAGGGCGTTTGGAGATAGCGAAGTAGTCATATCAGAGTCTTTTCAACACTTATTTCACTATATCAATAAGTTTCAACTCAAAGTCAGAACGCCGGTTTTCTACTTAGTTACAGTGGATGAAAGTGACATTTATACTGACTTATTAGTGGGTGTAGGAAGTGATTAATATTTATATAAAATGATATGTTTCATATAATCTTAGTAAATAAATCATAACTTAAAAGGAAATCGTTTTGAAAAAAGATAAATATATTGCATTAAGTTTGTTGTGTGCGGTTTCTACACTATACTTTTAAGTTGCTGCAAATGGAGCTGAATTATCAACTGCAATTGATGTCAATCCTGCTTATGCAGAGATGATTCGTGGAGGTAGTCAATTTGTGAAAAAAGGAGTTCCTGTTATTGGTGCTGCAGTTGACTTTGGACTACAACTTAAAGATGGTGAAGATGTTGGTGATGCAGCAGTCAAGACAGGTGGTCATGTTGCAATTGGTATTGGTGCTGCAAAAGCAGGAGCTATAATAGGGAGTGCATTTCCGGTAGTCGGAACTGCTGGTGGTGCCGTTGTTGGTTTTGCTATTGGGGTTGCTGGTTCAATGGTTTTCGATTGGTTGTATGATAATAAAGAACAAGTTTATAATGCTACTAAGAAAGTAATTTCCACTCGTAAGACTATTGATTCAGTAGTTTATGAAGGTTTTTGAAGGTGAAATTAATGAATAATAAAATTTTAGCACTAGGAACTTATTACTCAAATGATATTTTATATGATAAGCAAACAAATATTTTGTATAAGGATGTTAATATAAATACTAATTCAAATAAAAATTATCTAGTTGTTTCACTAACTTTATTTAGTCTACCTATCGTAAGATGGTTGACTCAATTTCTTCATTTTGAAAATAGTTTTATCAATATTTTTATCCTTTTTATAGTAATTTTCTTAACTTTTATACTTACTCATAGTTTAGTAAAGCAAAAATTCAATAAATTACAACTAGAAGTTATCTTTTTAACTGATTATGAAAAAAAGAGTTCTTAATAAAGGAGAAAAAAAATACTGAAATTGCAATCACAATCTTCTTTATTTCGTTAATGTTAAGTATTATCTGTATGTTTATATATTTGCTAATTTCGTCTATTATTTTGATTTTTATCATTTTTGGTTGCTCGTTTCTTGTATTTTTAACTTTAGAATTGTCAACATTTGAGCGAAAAAGAATTATTAACAAATTAATAAAAGAAGTTGAAATTAAATAAAATTTAAAAAAAGGAGAATATAGTCTGTATTAAATTATGAAAGAAAAAATAAAAATAATCCCAATGGGGTATCATGGGAAAATCCCAATCTATTATATTTTTGAGAAAAATACTCTTATGTATTCGGATTCTCAGGAACTTCCAAAAGATATAACTTGGAAAATAGTAACTCTAACATTATTATTTCTACCAATTGTAAGATTATTAGATAATAGTACTTTTTTTAATCATTCGGTATTGTTATTTGCTTCAATACTATTTTCAACCGTAGTTGTTATCTTATTTGGAAAATATTTTAATAAAAAGCAATATCAAACTTTGACACTTTATACCCTTAATATAAGTAGTTTTGAGATGGAAGAATTATTACAAAAATTAAGAAAAAACAATAGAATACTTTTTTTCTTAAGATGGTTTTAATAATATTGACGTGTATATCGTTATGTTTATTTATTATATCAGCTAAATTTTTATTTTTATTTTGTTATACTACTTTATTCTTGTCTTTATATATCTTTTATACTAATAAAATAAATTTGAGAACAAAAATAGTACGTAAATTAGAAGGAGAACTAAACGATGAATAAAATATTTCCAATAGGAACAGTAGTGACTTTAAAAATGGGAATAAAAAGATAATGATTATTACACGTTACCCATTATTCAATAACAAAGGGAAAATGCATTTGATACCTCAGGTAAAGGTCTTGATTGGACAAAAATAATCAAGACTGGGATGGAAGTAAGAAAAGAAGCTAAAGAGGTCAGTATTAAGAAAACCAAAAATACAGTTGAAAATATTAATAAAGTGGAAAGAGGTCTAAGCTACGGAAGCACTGCTAACGTGATGTGTAGTGAGGCTGTAGGAGCAATGTATGCAGGTGCTGCATTTGGATCAATGATTCCAATACCAGTTGTAGGAACACTGGCAGGAGCAGTTGTAGGTTATGCAATTGGTGGTCTTGCAAATACAATTTATGATGGGGTAGCTCACAATGATTGGGATTTGGATAACTTTGCGCTATGGTAAGGAGAAAAAATGATTTTGAGAAAAAAATTTATATAGGTGAAACGAGTCAAGGGGTTATTTATTATGATACTCAAACAGGGGAAATATTAGCTGCTAATAAAAGCAACTTACTTAATACTGAGAAATCTGGGCAATTAAATAAATTAATTCCCTACCTAATTGTATTGTTTCTGTCATTTGGTAGTTTAGGAATTACTAGTTTTTCTTTTGGTGAGTATAATAAGACTATATTAATGATCCTCATTGTGCTTTGGGTACTAGAGTTTATTGGAATGGTAATACTTCTAGAACAAGCCTTATACAAATATGTTAAACATGCGGTGAGCTCAACAAAAAAAGAATTTAAAATTGCAGCCGATGGAAATCTTATGTGGAATAATTTTGGAGATAAAAGAGTTACGAGAGGAAAAAAAATTTGGGCATGGATAATTACTACCATTGTCACACTTTGTGGTTTTTCTCCAATTTTGATTATAAATATTATTATTAATTCCATGGGAAAGAGTATAAGGAGTGAGATAGTAATGTTTAGTTTAATTGGTTTGATGCCAGCAGTGATGGTTATTGGAGTATTCCAAAATAACTCGATTAGATTTTTCAAAGCTGTCGAAGAAGTAAGAAATAATAACTATCAGAAGAAAATGAAGAAAGTAGAGAAATAGGATGGAAAATAAAATATTACCATTAGGAAGTGTTGTTACTTTAAAAAATGGAGATGGAAGTCAATTGTTGATTGTTACTAGAGCAGCAATCATTGAAGAGGATGGAGTAGAAGTCTATTTTGATTACGGATCAGTTTTAACTCCTCAAGGGATGGCCTCTCCAGAAAACGTCTCATGGAATTCAATGCGGAGTCCTCGACAGTCTTTGGTGGACTAACAGAAGTTCAGGGTGCCGTTTCTGCAGGCCTTAACTATGTCTCGACAGGTTTTGGAAATTTCAATGGTACATTTAATACCTCAGTTAAAGGTCTTGATTGGACAAAAACAATCAAGACTGGGATGGAAGTAAGAAAAGAAGCAAAAGTCAAATGAAACCTATGATGGAAAAGATGCTCTTACAGATTTTCAAACAGAAACTACAGGTTATGTGAATTATGGTACTGAGGCTGCAGGTCAACAATTTGATAAATTTGGGAAAATTATTATTAAAGATGGCAAATATATAGGTAAAGTTTATGGTGCAAAATTACAACCAAGAGATGCTAACGGACGGTTCGTAAAGGATACTAATCCTTTACGCAAAAGTGCAACAAGTAAACTTAAAGGTATTACAAATGCTGAGAGTAGAGTTATAGGGAGAGCTGCACGTGTTGGTGGTACTGCTTTAGTAGCATATAATTTTTATTCAGATGCAAAAGAACATTACGATAGACATCATAATGTAGGCAGAGCAATTTAGTATAGTAGTGTCACAACAACAACGGGTGTGATTGTAGGCGGTGTGGCTTCTACACTTGCGGAAGGTGCCTTGATAACTGCAGGTGTTGCAGTAGCAATTGGAGCAGTAGCTGTTGGGGGAGTAAAAGCACTATATGAAAATGTAAAACCTGTAAGGAACTTTGTAGATGACTTGGGTGATTCAATAAATGATATCGGTAAGTCATTTACTAAAGCTTTTTCATGAGGAAAATAACAAATGTCAAAAAATAAACTATATCATCTTGAAAAAATTTGTCGAATTTCAATCAGATACTATTTAATTAGGATAAACAAAGAATATTATATTATTGATTATTCAAATCCTAAGAATGTAAAGAATTATTTCACAGCTTATTTTAGTAATAATTATTGGGAAGTTTATAATGTAACAACAGATTATAAAAAATTTAAGAAACAAAATTTTGATTTACATCAATTAGAAAAATATTTTATAACAATCATGTTTATATACATGTTAAATATGATATTTTTTCCAAAAGTTTTAAATTTATCTCAATTGACTAGATCATCAATTATTGATGAAATACCTTTTTTATGGTTAGGTTTAGGTCTCGCTATTTCCATAATTATTGCATTAATTTTAATAATCACTGAAAAAAAAATAAATTTAACAACCTATAAAAAAGTTATTTTATATAGCCATAAAAAAAATAATTCTAGTATTGTAAAAGGATTTTTTTCAGAATTAATGATTTATACTCCTTTTTGGATACTGGCCTTTATGGGCAGTAGCTTTTTGAATTTATGTATCTTTGGGTATTGTCTCTCAAATTATGTACGCTTTTCTAGATTTATTGTATTTCAGCCATCTTTGAACGGGAAAAATTATTTTATTGAGGAGAAATAAAAATGTTATTACCAGTAGGAAGTATTGTATATTTAGTTGATGGGAACCAGAAATTGGTAATTTTAAATCGTGCATCAATAGTAGATCAAAATGGTCAAGAAGTTTATTTTGATTATCTAGGCGGGATTTTCCCAGAAGGCTTAAATATGGAACAAGTGTATTATTTTAATGAGGAAGATATTGATGAGGTCATTTTTGAGGGATATCATGATGAGGAAGAAGAAAGGGTATCTAAACTTATTGGAAAATGGAAACAAAAAGAAGGAAAAAATATACCCAAAGGTAAAACTGAATAGCTATTCAAAGATTGGTTCGAATTTTTAGAAAATACTAAACTCAATATATCTAGATAGGAACAGAGATGAAAGTTAAGGTACTTCTTTGTTCTTAAGTAGATAGTTTCAATTGAGCTAATTCCATTCTTTATTAACTTTAGAAAAGTTAATGATTCATTTCACTTTTGTTATTAGTTTGTGATCATTTTTAAAGCGACAGCTAGTTCATGAAATCTCTTAGGAGTTTTCTGACTTTAAAGGTAACCTATGTTTAAAAAAACGTATCATGGAATTCAATGCGGAGTCCTCGACAGTCTTTGGTGGACTACAGGTTCAGCTGCATCCGGTGCAGCTATGGATGCAAAAATTTTTGATGGTAATTCTATAACGGGACATGCTAAAAATGGATTAAGAAGTCTAGTGGGAGGATTAGGGTTTTAATGAAAAATATAGAAAAAAGTCGATATTACGGTCCATTAATACATTATAAGGTGGAATTAGATTATTTAAAAATTGTATCTTGGATTAATATATTTTTGTCGTTCTTTATTTATAAAGTAGCTATTTTTAATGATAGCTCTATTTACTACAAAATATTTGTTAATAACAACAATGATAATATTTGTTTATTCATTTCTTAAAAGGATCATAAACAAGTTTAAAAAGTTATCATACATCTTACTTAGTTTAAATTTTGCTATATTACAAATTAATTTTAATTTTTTAGGATTGATGTTTTTCCTAGGTGCAAATAAAGAATTGATGAATCAATTATATTCAGAAAAAGCTATATTTTATATATTGTTGATTATTTTAATTTCTCTCATATCAAGTTTAATCTATTTATGGTATTATTTTCCGAAAAATCAAGGAAAGCAATGGTCAATAAATCAAATGTGGAAAGGTGAGATAAAATCTAAGAATGCACAATATAAAACTAATTTTTTAATAATTTTTGGATTATCAATGATTGTTCCATCTTTATTAGTTGAAAGTATAGAAAATATTTTTGGATTTCTATTAGGAATACTTTTTTCTCTAGTGATACCATCACTAACAATCGATTCCCTTTATGCAGCATATTATGTTCATAAATATCCTGATTATGAATAATAAATTTTTTAAGTTTAGAAAATGAGGGTTAACATGAATAATGATAAAAATTTAAAATTTCTTAGTGTCAATAACGCTCTGGGCTTTTTAACAAATAAACCGACTGAGATTTTACTACCAGAGCTTTGTGCTAAAATATATGAAATCTGTCTCAATTTTAAAGCTGAAATGTTAGATGAGATATATTCAGATGGGCCTGTATTTTTTAAGTCTTATATAAAAGATGGGACAAATAATAATGAATTAATTATTTTTACTAGTATAGGGAATAAATTGAATCCTAAAGAAGAGAATCTTAAGCACCTTATTTTTGAACCACATCTACTTATCAAAAGTTATGACTTTGATTCTTTAAGACCAAACCAATTAAAAGAATATTATGATGATTTATTGCAAAAGTATAGAAAAGTTTATAACTCAATCGAAGTCTACCATGCACTTTATGTCATAGGTGATGAAGTCTTTGTAGATGTCTATAGCGAGGTGAACTAATGGAATATAAATTACGAGATGATGTAGAAATAGTTGATAAATTAGAAGCAAGAAATGTGATTAAAAGAAGGAAACTATTTAAATATGATCAGATGAAGGAAGAAATGAATCATTTTATTAGCGATATAGAAAATGAAGGTGGACATATTTCAGGTCCATTAGTATATAGCCTTAATAACGTTCCAGATGATGATTTTATCTTGGATATAGAGTTTATTTTTCCAGTAGAGGAAGATTATTTAGAAATAGAGAATGCAGCATTTTCTACTTATTTTGAAATCCCTAATTTAATTGCAACTGCAGTGGATCATGATTTTGAAACCCTCACTAAAGTTACTTATAATGAATTATTATCGACATTAAAATTAAATGACATAGATGTTAATACTCCTTTTTATCATGTTTTATCAGATGATAGTACCTCTAAGGTAACTATTTTACTTGGCTATGCCTATTAATACCCATAAGTATCTGAACATTGACTGGTCAAAGACCAAAAGCAATACCGATTGTTCCAGAAGAATTGACCTTTGAAGTTTTATTGCGAAAAATTCAAGACCTCAAAGATCATTTAGATAAAAATGCCAAAAACTTGGCACACGCATTTGATGGTTTGTAAGCTAGAATCAAAGCGAGACTAAGAAAAAATCGTAAAAAACTCAAAAATATTATGGAATTCAATGCAGAATCTACCTCAGTCTTTAATGATTTGATGGGATATTCAGATGCTGTAACCTCTGGTTTAACATTTGTATCTAAAGGCTTTAGTGGCTTCAATGGTCAGTTCACTTCAGCATCAAATCTTGATTGGCAAAAGACTATTAAGACAGGAATGAAAAAACGAGAAGACGCCAAAGCTGAAGAATTGAAGAAGGCTGAAGAAAGTAAGAGAAAATATCAACAATAACGAAGTTTCATATGAAAACCTATACTATATAATGAGTTCAAAAATATTATGGAAAGTGATACTGCTAGTAGAATTAGCCAGGTATTTGCTTTATTACCAGGGAACTTCTCAAAAAAGTACTAAAATCTGATGGCCTATGGGATATTTTAGCGAATATGGAATCAAAAGGAGCTTCAGGCAAGAAAAATGTAGGTTCAATTTTAAATTTTCTTGCAAAATATGAAGGTTATAGTAATTTTGGTAAATCTGCTACTAAAGCAAGAACGTATTTGGAAAATTTAGCAAGTCCCATAAAAGCAGGTGTAAAATTCGGTTTAGAAAAAATATCTGGTTATGAAAATTTGTCAGAATTGGTATTAAAAGGTGGATCTAAGGCTGAATCTGTAGGTAAATTTTTAGGCAAGTCAGTTAAGATAATAGGCAAAGGAGCAACAGTTCTAACTATAGCAGACATTAGCATTTCTGGATTATCAAAGGGAATGGATGAGTATACAAAAACAAAAGATATTGGGAAGGCCGCAAAAAAGGGTGCCTTATCTGCGGTCGCGAGTGTCGGTCCCTTAGAAGGAGCAACATTGGGTGCGACTGTTGGAGGAGTACCAGGAGCAATTATTGGTGGTGGAATAGGCTTTGCTATTCAAGGAGTAAAAGCTTTAGATCCTAAGTTTTTTGATCACCCAGTTAAAAGTTCACAGAAAATTGCTGATAACATAGGTAAATCTGTAAATGGGGTGAAAAATTCAGTTTCCAAATATATAGGTGGTTTTGGTAAGGTAATAGGTTTTGGGTGAGGATAATGCAAAAAAATAGAACAATTTATTCTGCAAATTTTGAAGAAAGTCTTAATCTTTATGACAATGGAATGAGTAGTCTTAACAATGAAGAGCACTTGAAAATTGAGAAACAGACAAAGAATGGGATTCCATCGGTTTGGTTTACTTTAAAATCCATAATTTTAACTATTTTATTTCCTATATTATTGAATTTCTTTATTGTCATTATTTCCATTACTATTCATGCGGAAAAACCTAGTGATTTAACAATACCTATTTCTGACGTTAAACTATTAACAATGAATTTATATTTAATAATGTTAGTTTTTTGGTTTCTCTTAGTGTTATTAGGAAAACGTTTTAAACAAGCATTTATTTTACCATATAGGTATCAGTTTCACGTTTATTCATATATGGTATGGTTTGTATTTGAACTTGATTTAATTGCAGTCGAATGGATTACACCCTCACTGTCAGTAATCGGTACTATTTCAACTTTATTATTTTTAGTATTAATTACAATAACTATTTCTTTGGGTTCAATTAATGATATAAAAGCCATGATATTTAAAAAATCTGAAGAAAAATCTTCCAATAAAACTTACGACTTTTTAAAGACTTATGGTTTAGGTTTTTTAATCATAGGTATCATTATAAAGTTAATTTTATCATCCTTAGATTTAGGTTTATCTGGAACCGTTAAATTATTGATTTTATTTATCGGGTGGATTATTTTTAATATTATTGTAGTTTATGCTGTATTTAAAGTTGCCATGCCATATTTTTTACAAGGTTTTTATAAGCTTAAGTATCCTGAAGAATATAGGGACTGGGAAAATAAATCTGTTGAAGAATGGTATGGAAAAAAATATTTGAAAAAACATAAGGAGTTAATAAAAAATGATTAAAAATGAAGAGTTACTACCATTAGGAAGTATTGTTTATTTAGAAGAGGGAACAGTTAAACTAATGATTGTAGGTAGGGGGGTCATATATGATGATCCAGAAGGTACTGGTCAATTGTTTGCTGACTATATGGGGATTTTATATCCGGCTGGCCTTCAACAGAATCAACTTTATTTTTCCAACATGAGAACATTGACGAAGTGATTTTTGAAGGCTATAGAGATGAGGAAGAAGAAAGGTTTTTAAAAATATATCATGAATGGGGAAAAAAAGTATCTATCCCTAAAAGTAGATAAAATAACCTTAAAATATATTATTTTCTAAAAATACTTGTTTTATTTTGTCACTTGATTATGTGGATATAAAAACCTTGAAAAACAAGAGCAAGAATTATTGAGTTTTTGAATTTTTAAGAAGATAGTGAGGAAAAATTAAACGTTTAAAAACAAAAATTCTTAGGGCTATTTATAATTTTAGTTGTAGCTTTTGTTGTTATTAGTAATTTGCTTACACCAATTCAAAGAACATCGAAAACAAATGGTACCTTTTATAAGACAGAAACTATAAATTCAGATAAGACGGTTTCACTTGATAAAACAGAGAAATTAAAAATCATGAATAAACAGTTATATTGGACAAAAAATGGTCAAACTCAAAAGTTTAAAATTAATAAAGAAAAAAGATATGTCTATAATGGATCCTCACAATATCACTATAATTTTCCTGGCAACTTTATTATTATGATTAGAAAAGTTAATGGAAAAGTTGAGTCAACAGAATTCGTAAAAAGTGGTACTCAAGATTACAATGATATTTTAAAAGGAAAACTCAAATATGGTAAATAAGTGCAAAGTAATTTTTGAGCAATAACATTAATATGTAGATAAAAATATAAAGAATTTGAAAAGTTTATCTTCGTAATTATATTTTATAGATTCAGCACAAATTATTTCACAAAATTGAAGACAACATTGATTCATGGAAAATAAACGAAGTTCCACAGGAACTTTTGCTTCATAACTATAGACTTTACATGCATTCAATAGGTCCACATTTAATAAAGAAAAACGTTTTGAAAAAAGATAAATATATTGTAATGAGTTTATTTTGAGCAATTACCACGCTATACTTTTAAGTTGCTACAAACCTATCGTTTGGGGTGTTTTTTGGTAAAATAGAATGAAAAGAGTTATGGAGATAAAAAAATGGCACAACCATTAATGCTTTAGGAGGAAAAACTTCAGTAGGAGTTATGAATCCCTTTTCAACAAGTAAACATAAAGGTAAAACAAAAAACAAAGTCTCTTGGAGCCGAAGCAAATGCTGCAGTTGGACAGTTCACTAATGAAGACGGAAAATCAGTGAAAGGGATTCAAGCTGAAGCTGGCGTAGATGCTTATATTATAGAGGGTGAAGCAAAAGCTGGATTTAAAGTATTTGGTTTAAATATTGATGCGAGTGCATCAGCGGGAATAGGATTGTCCGCGATAGCAAAAGTTGGTGTAACAAGTGAAGCTGCACAAGCAAAATTAAAATTAGGACCGGTTGGAATAGGGCTATCCGTTGGTTTGTGGGAAGGATTGGTTTTGGAATTATTACTAAAATTGACTGGAAACTCTGAGAGTTTAGTTCTTCAAATATATGATATTGATACGAAGGAGTGGAAAGAAAGAATCAGTCTAGAAAAAGTGGAAAAAGGTTTTTTTGTGAAATCAAAAATAGCTAATCTTGAATATCACACAAATAATAATATTACTTCAAATGAAAGATTATTAGCTTGGTCTGATAAAGAACCAATAAAGTATTATCAAAAAAAGTTCGCCGATAATCTCCTTGAAAAACCATTTTGGCATAACTATTTGGAATCATATGGAAATATGTTTACAATAACTTTTGTTCCTTCAGGAACAAAAGGCAGGATTAGTCCGGTATATAAGAATAGTGAGCCAGTTGGTGTTTTTGCTGCCTCTGATTTCTCAACTGCAGGAAAAAGAAATATTTCTCTTTATATTGATAGAAAAGAAAACATTGATGAATTGTTAATGTTATACATTTTTACATATTTAAATAGTTTTGACTATTTAAAAATAGATATGTTAGAAGTAAAATATAATCTATTTTATGCATTTTCGGGAAGAAAAAAATTAACAAAAAAACATATGGAGATGTTACCAAAATCAAAAAGGCCAACTACTACTGAAAAAATTATTTGGTATCTTATTAGTTTTATAATAATAATAATATTTCTAATATTACTCCCAAAATATGTTATTATGTCACTAATATTATTGCTTATCATACAGTTGTTTGAAGTCATAATAAATATAAGGAGAAATAAAAATGGTTAACAATTGGAACTACTGTGATTTTAAAGCATTGTAATCAGCCGCTTACAATTGCTGGAAGA
The DNA here is from genome assembly GCF_949788565.1 of Streptococcus agalactiae. Lineage (NCBI taxonomy): Bacteria > Bacillati > Bacillota > Bacilli > Lactobacillales > Streptococcaceae > Streptococcus > Streptococcus agalactiae. Next base: position 962,738 of record NZ_OX460931.1, on the reverse strand, counting down.
GATCAGCAAAATAATGAAGGTGTTTTATTTGATTATTCAGGAGTTTTAGATCCACAAGGATTTGAGGATGCTTCTAATATGTATTTATTTAATGAATCAAAAATAGATTCAGTTATTTTTGAAGCTCCTACTACGAATTATGAAGATAAATACATTGAACTGTTAAATCAATTTATAGAAAAAGAGGAACATTAATTTATGAAGAAGATTTTATTTTTTGTAGTAAGTTTCTTATCAATTTTTATTCTAACTGGCTGTTCTGGTTCTTCAAAAATTACTGGGAAATGGCATGTGACAGATCCTAATGAAACATCCGCAATTCTTAAGATTGAAAAAAATTCTTTGATACTTGATGGACAAAAAATGAAGTATACCCAAAATGGGACTGGTATTAACAAAAAGACAAAATATTATGTTCTCAAAATGGAAGAATCACAAAAACTCTTTTCTATTATTTTTCCTGAGGGAAAAAAGATGAAGCAATCATGTTATAAATTGACGATATTGATGAACCCTATAAAGGGAAAATGGTATTTGCGTTAAATAAATCGAAAATTCCAAGCTATGGAGAGTATGCAAAAAAATATATGAACCCTTAATAATTTAATAAGACATACATTAAACCTCACTTAATAAGGAAAAACATTTTGAAAAAAGATAAATATATTGCATTAAGTTTGTTGTGTGTGATTACTACGCTATATTTTTAAGTTATTACAAACTATGAGTTACACCTCAAATGTTGGAGATAAAATCTATCGTTTGGGGTGTTTTTTGTAAAATAGAATGAAAAGAGTTACTCTGTGTCATTACTAAGTAAAAATTTATACGACTTAATTATTAACGTTTTATTGACTGAGTTACTCTTTCTAAAAAGATTCATTTATAAGTGACGGGTCAATTTTAAAAATTGCTGAAGCACTTTTAGAGCGTCTTAACGAAGATCCAGAACCTTCTAAATCTGCCATAAGTTCTACAAAAAGTAATATTACAAAATTAAAAAAACGTATAAAATCTAATCAAAAGAAATTAGACAACCTTAATGAATTTAACGCCCATTCAGCAACAGTATTTGCGGACATTTCTAATGCACAGTCGACTGTTAATCAAGCACTAGCGGCCGTTTCAACAGGATTTTCTGGATATAATAGTAAAACCGGAGCTTTTGGAAAACCAACATCCGGACAGATGGAATGGACAAAGACAGTTAAGAAAGAGTGGTCAGCGAGGGAAGAGAAAAAAGCGTATGAGAAGGTATTAAGAAAAGCAGCCAATAATGAGACCTTAACTGAAGAAGATTTAGTTAATATTTCCAAAGTTGTAGAAAAACATCCTGACAAACCATTACCTAAGGAATTGTTAGCTTACATTACTAGATACTATCCTGATCAAATTAGATATTTACAAGGTCAAGGTAAGACTCTTTATGATGGATTAGCACTAATTTATGCCTCAAGTAAGCTTTCAAGAAAAGGAAAGCAAATTTATATCAATCATTCCACTACCAAAGCAGGAAAGAAATTAGAAAAGTTCTTTGGGACGCAAAAATATTACAGTCAAAACCGTATAGGAAAAGGAAAAACTTCCACCCGAGTTACTAGTAATAAAGGTTCTAAAATTGATCCGAGTAGTTATGATTTAGCGAACGACTTAAACTTAAACCACGGTTCACAACTTGGATATGGACAAAATAGTTGGGAAGAGTATACTAAGACATTAGGAAATGGTGCAAAATCTAGTGCAATAAGCTCAATGAAATCTAGTGCAAGTGCAGGACTCACTGACGTATTTACTTATGTTAAAGGTGATGGTATTAAACTTACCAAATCGTTTAAAGCAGCAGGTGTAGCAGGAAAGTCTGTCGCAGTTGCTAATGTTGCTACAAGTGCAATCGATATTGCAAATGGTTATAGTGACACAGATGAGAAAGCTAAAGATTTAGGAATGAATGTTGGAAGTGTTGATTATGTCCAAGCCCAAACTGGTGGTGTTGCAATTGATACTGCTAAAAGTGTAGGCGTTGGAGTTGCTTCAACAGCAGCTGTAGGTGTGATTGCAGGCACTGCATTAACAATAGGTATAAATCATATTGATCATAAATATAATGTTACGGGTAAAATCAAGGATTCTTGGATTCACTTTGTTAAAGATTAGGAGAAACAATGAAACTTAACGAAAGATTGAACGAATTTTATAATACTTTGTATCCTGAACCTATACCAGTAGGTAGGAGAACTTATGGTATAGCATTTACTTATCTTTTCTCTGGATTTTTATTTATATTAATTGGTATAATATTAGATTATTTTACCAAGAATCATATAGCTTATTCACTAAATATCAAGTTGTTATTTATCAGTTTTATATTTAATTGTGTATTATTAATAAGCTGGTTGTTAATTAGAAATAATTTCAGGGCCTTTTTGAATAGAATAATTCCTTATATATTGCACTTTTTAGATTACATTTTATTAATTTACTTTTTCTCAAATACGATTAGTTTAGGAAATCAGAAATTTTTTATTATTATTCTTGTTTCTAGTTTGGGATACATTATATTAAATTTTTTGTTCCAATTATTAGTCATAGATTTTTATCGTGGAAAAAGTAAAGACAATGTTCAAAAAAATGTCATGTATATTCCTTTTGGAATGCTGTGTGCTATAGGTACATTTATGTCTATCTGGGGTACAATTTTCCAAGAATATAGTTATTTATTCACATATGTAATGCTTTTAATTATTACAATTTTTTACCAAACTGTTGTATTTGAATTTATTTTAGTTAATAAAGGTGAAAAACTTTACCAAGAACAAATGAAGAAGTCAAGGTACGGAGAGTCAGTATCATCATTACTTAAGAATAAAGGGAAATAAAATGGATATTATTAAATCTGAGTTACATAATGTAGCATGCCTTGAAAAAATGGCAACAAAAGAAGAACTCATTTCACTTGTTTTAGGTAGTGAAAAACAAGTATTTGTTGATGGATATTACAAAAGAAGATAACCTTGATAAAGCAATTTCCGATATGAAAGAACTTTCAAAAGTTAATAGCTATGAAGTGGTAGAAGATATTCTTTATATGACATTTACATCAGTTTATGGAGAATATTGGATTGATTTACAATTGCACAGTCGACTGTTAATCAAGCAGTAGCGACCGTTTCAACAGGATTTTCTGGATATAATAGCAAAACAGGAGCTTTTGGAAAACCAAGATCAGGACAGATGGAATGGACAAAGACAGTTAAGAAGAATTGGAAAGAGCGAGAAGACGTCAAAGCTGAAGAACTGAAAAGTAAAAAGGCTGAAGAAAGTAAGAAAGCTTCAACAATTGAAAATATTACTAAAAAAAGTAATGTTTCAGTTGATAAAAAGAAATTAATAAAAGCGGCTAATGAAGCGTATAAATTAGGAGAAATTAAAAAAGATACCTATGAATCAATTATCAGTGGTTTAACTAATGCATCGGCTGCCTTCAACTGATCTCCATGCCCAACCAGCAGATAGCACAACAGCTCCTACTGAGACTGTAACTGAGGAACCAACAGAAACTAATCCGACGACTAGTCCAGATAAACAGTTCCTTCAACAAGTGATTCCAAAGGAGAAACATAGGCTGGGGCGCAAACAGATACAAGCAAACCCGAAACTCCAGCTCCTAGTCAGTCTGTAACACCAGTGGTGCCAAGCCAGCCTCAAACTGAGACTAAAGCAAGCCAACCTCAAGTGACAACAACACCTCAGAAATCTGAAGTTGTGACACCAGCCATTACGAGTGGCATTGATTTGTCAGATGTTGCCATACCTACGGCAATGGCTAGCGCAGCTTATATCAAACACTGGACAGGCAATGATGCTTATACACACAATCTATTGTCTCACCGTTACGGCATTACTGCCGCACAGCTTGATGGATTCTTACTGTCGACAGGTATCACATACGATAGCAGTCGCATCGACGGTCAAAAAATCTTAGACTGGGAGAAATCATCTGGTTTGGATGCGCGTGCAATCATTGCCATTGCTATCGCAGAAAGTTCGCTTGGTACACAAGGTGTTGCCACAGCACCAGGTGCTAATATGTTTGGTTTTGGGGCATTTGACAACAATACAACTAATGCTCAAAACTTTAGTGATGACAAGGCTGTCATTAAAATGACGCAGGAAACCATCATCCAAAACCAAAACACCAGCTTTGCCATTCAAGACCAAAAAGCACAACTCTTGTCAACTGGCAACTTGAATGTAGCGGCTCGAGGTGGGGTTTACTTCACGGATGCTAGCGGTTCTGGTAAACGTCGTGCGGCCATTATGAAGAGCATTGACAAGTGGATGATTGACGCGCATGGCGGAATTTCTGAGATTTCAAAGGAACTGCTCAACACGTCGTCCGTCGCTATGATGGCAGTCCCAACGAGTTACTCTGTTTCAAGAGCTAATCAAGCGGGCAACTATGTGGCAGGCACTTACCCTTGGGGCCAATGCACTTGGTACGTCTTTAACCGCACCAAAGAACTTGGCTACCAGTTTGGACCATTTATGGGTAATGGTGGCGATTGGAAAAATAAGCCGGGCTATCAAACCACACACGAGGCAAAAACAGGCTACGCCATCTCATTTAGCCCCGGCCAAGCTGGTGCTGATAGAACTTACGGCCACGTGGCCATCGTCGAAGACGTTAAGGAAGACGGATCTATCCTGATCTCCGAATCAAATGTCCTAGGACTTGGCACCATCTCCTACCGCACCTTCAGTGCAGCAGAAGCAGCACAATTGACTTATGTAGTTGGGGAGAAGTAGATAATTATTCTTTGAAAAACAAAAGGTTCTTAGCTTGTCAAAATCTAAGACCCTTTTATCTTTCATAAGAACTTTAAAATCAACAGATTTTTATCACAAATGGACTGGACCAAGACCAATAGCCATTCCAATTGTTCCAGAAACACTTACCTTTGAGGAGTTTAAGGCATATGAGGATGTTAAAAAAGCAAGTGAGACTAATCAGATTTCACTTGGTATTAGCTTAAAAGAAGTTGATAATTGTAGCATTCCACTTTCGAAATTCAAACAGTTACTTTTTACTTCTGACAATCTAGATAATTTGTCTAACTTGACGCGCTTCTTAGTTAGATCTGTTTCATTGATTAAAGATAGTAAGGTTTATCTTTTAGACACTGCTTCTGATTATGATGATTTGACAGAACAACAAATTGAATATATCAATAATCGAAGTGAAATAGCAGGACATTTAGAAGCTATTGCTTCAGAAATCTATTTAAGAGAAGAATCTGGTAAAATAGAATCATGGTTTGTTACTATTCCTGATATGAATAGTTTTGTGGCAGAAACAAATATGGATAGAGAACAGATTTTATTCTTACTTGACTCGGCTCACAAATATCATATTTATTTCTTATTTGGTGGTTTAGCATCATACCTTATGACTAATATCTCAGATGTTCCAAAAGCTATTAGAACACAGGCACAGTATGTTTTCTTAGGAATGAGAGTTATGGATCAGTCAGTATTACCGAAATCATATAATTCAAAAGAACCTTATTTGAAACCAGATATGATTTATATTCATGATAGAAGACAAGAAAGAATGCTTAAAATCACTCAAGAAATAGAAATGGAGCATTGAGCATATGAAAAAACAAAAACTATTACTGCTTATTGGAGGCTTATTAATAATGATAATGATGACAGCATGTAAGGATTCAAAAATCCCAGAAAACCGCACAAAGGAAGAGTACCAAGCTGAACAAAATTTTAAACCGTTTTTTGAGTTTTTAGCACAAAAAGATAAAGATTTGAGCAAAATACAAAAATACTTACTATTAGTATCGGATTCAGGTGATGCATTAGATTTGGAATATTTCTATAGTATTCAAGATTTAAAAAAAATAAGAATTTAGGGAAGTTTGAAACAAGAAAAAGTCAAATAGAAAAGTCGGGTGGATATAATGAGTTAGAAAATAAAGAGGTTCCATTTGAATATTTTAAAAATAATATAGTTTATCCAAAAGGAAAACCGAATATTACATTTGATGACTTTATTATCAGAGCAATGGATACTAAAGAATTAAAAAAATTAAAAGTAAAAAGTTATTTATTAAAACATCCGGAAACTGAGTTGAAAGATATAACATATGAATTGCCGACACAGTCGAAGGTTATTAAAAAAATGAGAGATAAATTTAAAATATCTGATATTAAGGAAGCGGATATTACTTTTACAAAAAGTGGAAAAAATAATTTTGACTATACACTAAGGATAAAAACTAAAAATAAGAGATACTATTTGGGTGAGACCTATAGTTTTAGAAAATAAACGGAGAAGTTATGGGAAATGATAATGTAACTATAAAACTAGAGCATCGGGTTAAAACATCAGCAGATTTATCAGATTATGTATACAAATATGAGAGGGCTTATACAGATGCTTTAAATAATGGTGATGACGTAAAAGAAGCAAGTGAAAGTGCTAAAAAAGAGTTAAATCAACTAATTGGTAGAACTGATTTAACTTATAGTGACGGTATGTATGACAAAGAGACTGGTATTGCAGCTATTGCTGTAAAAGATAAAAATACTGGTGAGACTTATATAGCTTATGCGGGTACTAATAAGGATGCTGATGGGGCAACCGACTTTATTTCAGATGCAAATATCGGTGCTAATAACTCTGCTTATTTAAAACGATTAGGAGACAAAGCTACTAGCTTTTATGATCGTGTTCAAAGTAATGGCGATAATATTACTGTCACAACAGGTCATTCTTATGGTGACTTTCTCGCTTCTAGAGTGGCAATTGAGCTAATTCCATTCTTTATTAACTTTAGAAAAGTTAACGATTCATTTCACTTTTGTTATTAGCTTGTGATCACTTATAAAGTGACAGCTAGTTCATGAAATCTCTTAGGAGTTTTCTGGCTTTAAAGGTAACCTATGATTTAAAAAACATCTCATGGAATTCAATGCGGAATCCTCAACAGTCTTTTGTGGACTAACAGAAGTTCAGGATGTCGTTTCGGCAGGCCTTAACTATTCTCAGAAGGTTTTGGAAATTTCAATGGTACATTTGATACCTCAGGTAAGGGATTAGAATAGACAAAAACAATTCAAACCGGTATGAAAAAACGAGAAGAAGATGCTAAACAGTTGAGAAAAAAGCTTTAGAAGATTCAAATAAGCTCAGAAAAATTGCGTCAAAAGGAGTTACTTTGAATAATGCAGCAATAAAATCCCTTAAAAATGAAGTCCTTGAATTAAATCCCAAAAATGCTTTTAAAGGATGGGGAAAATTAGGAAGAATTGCTAAAGCTGGTAAAGTATTAGGTTGGACTGGGAAAATAGTCAATATAGGAACTAATGCCAAAAAAGATCTTTTTGATGATAAAACATCTTCAATAGATCAAAAAATCAAAAACTTTGCTATAGATTCAGGTGTAGATGCATTGTCCGGTGCAGCAATAGGGACTTTGGTAGGAGGACCTGTGGGAACCGTTGTTGGAGCAGGTGCAGGGCTGTCATTTGATTTTGCTTTGAATTTTAAAGTTAAGGAGTTGGGCAATGAATCAATTACAGGTTTTGCAAAAAAGAATTAAAAGATTTATTTGGAGGGTAAAATTTTTGAAACAGAGCAATCATAGATACCATGGACCGTTAGTTGAGTTTGAAATAGAATATTCATATATTAAGATTTTTCCATGGATTGGACTATTTATATCTTGCATAGGGTTATATGCAAGTAATTTTGGTGATCCTTTAGGTTTTATAAAATTCATATTTTCTGTATGCATTTTTGTTAATTTGGTCTCAATAATTATTTCGCTTTTTAAAAAATCTCTTATATTTTATTATCATTAGTATTCCTAACACTTATTGTAGGTTTTGATTTTATAGGCTTGGCAATGTTTTTAAATAATAGAAATTTTGGACATGTTCAATCAATTTATTATACTGAGATGGCAAAAATGTATATTATGATAATGTTAATTATTTTTATTGTATTTTCTGGAATATATTATTTCTATTATTTACCAAAAAATCAGGGGAAAAAATGGAAATTTAATCAGTGGAAATTACAAAAAGGAAAAAAGGAACAATTAAAAATTAATTATGGAATTATTTTTGGTTTAGTGATGCTTTCTCCAGTCTTTCTTGTAGGTAGTATTGAAAATATTTTTGGTTTGATTGGAGGTGTATTATTTACGGCAACTTTTCCAGCTCTGATTGTCGATTCCCTTTATGCAGCATATTATATTCATAAACATCCCGAATATGAGTGATAAATTAATTAATTTAAGGTAGGAGCAATGAATATCTAGAGAAAATGAAGTAGGTAGAATAGTCTCTACGCTTGCTGAGAGTGTTTTTGTAGTAATTATAACAGCTCCAATTTGTACCAGTAGTAGCAGTTGTTATAGGTACTTTGGCCATTGTGGAGTAAAAGCACTCTATGAAAATGTTAAAGATGTAAGAAATTTTGTGGAGCCATTTCATGAGCAAATATTATTGATCAAGATTATATTTTGATTATCTGGCAGGATTTTTCCAGAGAGCTCAATTTAGAACAAGTATATTATTTCAATGAGGAAGATATTGATGAAGTAATTTTTGGAGGTACCATGACGAAGAGCAAGAAAGAGTAGCTCGTGTCATTGAAAATTGGAAAAATATTTCTAAGGGTAAGACTAGTGTAGAATAGAAATAATACACAAAAAGGGAAATGAAATCTCATGAAATTAAGGGAAATAGTAAAAATATTTTTTGATTTTTTATCGTTATGTTTTATAAATACTCTGGTGATATTGATTTTTTTAATAGATAATAGAATTCATATTCAGTTTCTAGTACCAAAACCTATGCCATGCTTCAAGCGCGATGATGCCATTAATTGATGGAATGACCCTCTGTAGGATTTAAAGTACTTTGTTTAACTATTGATACGAAGGAGTGGGAAGAAAGAATCAGTCTAGAAAAAGTGGAAAAAGGTTTTTTGTGAAATCAAAAATAGCTAATCTTAAATATCACACAAATAATAATATTACTTCAAATGAAAGAGTATTAGCTTGGTCTGATAAAGAACCTACAAATAATATGAATTTAAAAATCTTGATTCTTACATTGATATGTATACCGTTACTATATTGCATTGAGTTGGTTGTTTGCGATAGCAACGTCAAGACAGCAATAAAATTGAAAAAATCAATAAGATAAGAGGAAAAGTGATGTTTAAAGGATTTAAAAAATTGATTATTATTATGGGAGGGATAAGCTTAATGATGATTTTAACAGCATGTGACTTAGTAAAAAAAAGATCACCAATGGGTTCAAGAACATTGAAAATACTTAGAAGCTGGATCAAAAGTTATCAAAGAAGTCAGCCAAAACATTCAACCAGTTATTTCTGTTCTGAATAGCTATCTCAATGGAGCGACAAGTGCTTTTGAGCAACCGGATTCGAGTGCAGCTACTCATATTAAAAATAACACCATCGTCCAATTTTAAAAAAGCAGTACCAAATCGTGTGAGAAATTACCAGGCTATAATTGTGAGTGAGAATCTATTGTTCTCACTTTTTTATTATCAAAACGCTTAAATTCTTTACTTAGACCTCACCTACACACTTCAGATAATGGGTGTTACCATATTAATTAATAAATATGTAAAAAATAATATTTGATATGCTATAATAATAATATATTTGATTAATCAAAATTTTTTAGTGAAAGTATCTATCATCCTTAAGTAGTTGTTTTCATAATAGTTGTTGATGGATATCCCCTTAATTGTCTTGAGAATACTTGATAGAGAGACATTTTAAATGAGTAATGAAATGAATCATTTTATACCTATGTTATAACGGACTAATTAATACTTTGGAGAGATTTAATGACACTCTTTTTAATTATGATGGAGCGAGCGGGGTTAATCATATTATTAGCCTATGCCTTTGTGCATATCCCCTTTATAAAACAAACTTTGAAGCAACCCGAATTAAAAAAACACCAGTATATTCTGCTTATCTTATTTAGCTTATTTGCTATTATTTCTAATTTTACAGGGGTAGAAATTCAGTCAGATTTATCTATCATTCCACAAACTCTTAATCATATAGCAGATCAATCATCGGTTGCCAACACACGTGTTTTAACCATTGGTGTATCAGGTCTAATCGGTGGCCCCATAGTCGGTATTATAGTTGGTCTCTTATCTGTATTCGTTAGGTACTTGCAAGGAGGATTAGCCCCTCATATTTATGTCATTTCTTCCTTACTAATTGGTTTATGCTCTGGGTTATCAGGCAATTATCTTCGTAAAAATTATAATAAAATTCGTGTTTTAGATGCAATGGTTGTTGGTTTCGGTATGGAAATTCTACAAATGATCTGTATCCTCATTTTTAGTGTTGACTTTAATCAGGCGCTTCGATTAGTATCTTTTATCAGCATGCCAATGATTTTAAGTAATACTTTAGGTTTAGGTATATTTATATCCATTATTTCATCTACTCAAAAATTAGAAGAACATGCTAAAGCATTTCAAACCCATCAAGTACTTGAATTAGCAAATTTAACCCTTCCTTACCTTAGAAAGGGACTGACAACAGAATCTTGTCAACCAGTAGCTGAAATTATTCATAAACATATGGATGTGAGTGCTGTTAGCCTGACTAGTCAATCAGCCATTTTAGCCTATGTAGGAGATGGAGCTGACCATCATCTTCCTAATACTCAAATATTAACAAAGCTTGCTAAAAGAGCAATAGATACTGGTAAAGTTAGTGTCGCAACTGATAAAAGTGAAATCGAATGTGACCATAACAATTGCCCACTTAGTTCAGCAATTGTTATTCCATTACACATCCACGATGTTATAGTGGGTACTTTGAAATTATATTTTTCAGACGCACAACATATGACTTACGTTGACCGTCAATTAGCTGAAGGATTAGGCAATATCTTTTCCACTCAGTTAGCTTTGGGACAAGCTGAGGAAGCAACAAGGTTACTACAGGATGCGGAAATGAAGTCTCTCCAAGCGCAGGTTAATCCGCATTTTCTTTTTAATGCACTCAATACTATTTATGGTTTAATTCGCATGGATAGCGAAAAAGCAAGAAAGCTCGTCCAAGATTTTAGCAAGGTTATTCGTGCTAATCTTCAACGGGCAAAGCAAAATTTAATTCCTCTCCATGATGAATTGGAACAGGTTAACGCCTATTTAGCCCTTGAAGAAGCAAGATTTCCCAACATGGTGGCCTTTAATTTAGACAACCAAACAAATTCAGATGACAACCTAATGATTCCTCCCTTTACATTGCAGGTCTTGATTGAAAACTCTTATAAACACGCTTTTAAGCATGTTAATAAAAATAACCAGCTAAAGGTTACTATTACAAGAAATAATGATAGGCTTCATATCATTGTCCAAGACAATGGTATTGGGATTCCAAAAGAAAAATTAATAACGCTTGGAAAAAAAACTCAAATTTCAAAACAAGGTTCTGGTACAGCTATTGAGAATCTCGTTCGTCGCTTGAATATTATTTATGATGGACAAGCAAGTTTAAAATTTGAATCAAATGATTCAGGAACTTGTGCTATTGTTAACATCCCCATTAAAAGTTAGAAAGGTATTGTATGAAAGTTTTAGTAGTTGATGATGAACCAGTTGCACGTAACGAATTAATTTATCTTCTTAATAAGTATGATTCTAACCTCGTTATAGCAGAGGCGCATGATATAGCTACTGCATTAGCTATTTTACTTAGAGAAACTTTTGATGTAGTACTGTTAGATATCCATCTCAGAGATGATTCTGGGTTGCAATTAGCAGAGTATATCAATAAAATGCCCAAACCACCATTATTGATATTTGCGACTGCTTATGATCAATATGCTATTCAGGCTTTTGAGCAGGATGCGCGTGATTATTTGTTAAAACCCTATGAGTTTGATAGGTTAAAGCAAGCTATGGATAGAGTAAAAGGAGCGCTAAGTACATCTACAATTATAGAGAGCGTAACTTCCGGTCCTCTCTTCAAGCAACAGTATCCATTGACAGTAGAAGATCGAATCTATCTGGTGTCGGCGGACGATATCCTTTTGATTGAAGCTATGCAAGGAAAACTGATTATACAAACACCTGATAAAAATTATGAAATTGATGGCTCTCTACAACAATGGCAAGATAAACTACCATCATCTCAATTTGTACGGGTACATCGCTCTTACATTGTGAACATTAATGCTATTAAAACGATTGAACCTTGGTTTAACCAAACACTTCAGTTACACCTTTGTAATAAAATAACAGTTCCTGTTAGCAGAGCAAATGTAAAACCCCTAAAACAAATGTTAGGCATATCTACCTAACTAATGAAAAGTTATTCATCATAAAACTTAGACTATTCATTTCTAAAAAACAACCATTCATCTTGAAAATAGGAAATTTCAATTTTTCAATGCTATACTAAAGTCATGAAAACGCTTAATAAAATTAAGCAAAAAAATTTTTAGGAGGCAGTGATATGGTAACATTTTTAGGAGGGGTAGCCCTTTTAATTGTTGGTTATTTCACGTACGGTAGATACATTGAAAAGAATTTTCAAATTGATGAAAATCGCCAAACACCTGCAGAAGCATTAAGGGATGGATATGATTTTGTTCCTATGCCAAAATGGAAGAATGGGATGATCGAGTTATTGAACATCGCAGGAACCGGACCTATCTTTGGACCTATTTTAGGAGCACTCTATGGTCCAGTTGCTTATATCTGGATAGTCTTAGGATGTATTTTTGCAGGGGCTGTTCATGATTATATGATTGGAATGATTTCTCTTAGAAATAATGGTGCATATCTTCCTGAATTAGCTAGTCGCTATCTTGGAAAGTCAATGAAGCATGTGATCAACATTTTTTCAATGCTATTACTTATTTTAGTTGCAACCGTATTTGTGGTAACTCCAGCTAATCTTATCCTGAGTATTTTACCAGCTGGGACACTATCTTTACCTTGGATAATCGGTCTTATTTTCGTTTATTACCTTATTTCTACAGTCTTACCTATTGATAAAGCACTTGGTAAAGTTTATCCTGTATTCTGCGTCATCCTAATGGTTAGTACAGCAGCAGTTGGCTTCCGTTTACTAACTGGTGGCTTTGATATGCCAAACTTAACTTTTGAAACCTTTAAAAATATGCATCCAGCTGGGCTTGGGATATTCCCTGCTTTATTCTTTACCATTTCATGTGGAGCCATCTCTGGTTTCCATGCTACCCAAGCACCTATGGTCTCAAGAACAACTGTTAATGAGAGAGAAGGGCGTTTCACATTCTACGGCATGATGATTGCAGAAGGAGTAATTGCGATGATTTGGGCAGGTGCTTCAATGAGCTTGTTCAAAGGTCAAAATCTCTATGAAATGATTGTTGCTGGAACACCTTCTGCAGTCGTCAATCAAGTAATGTTAATGTTACTCGGTAGTGTAATTGGAACTATCGCTATCATTGGTGTTATTGTTCTCCCTGTTTCATCTGGTTTATCAGCTTTCCGTAGTTTACGTACTATCGTTGCTGATTATATCCATGTCAAACAAGATACTCTTCCAAAAATCTTTGCTGTAACTATCCCATTATATGTTATTTCATTTGTCCTTACACACGTTGATTTTAATCTCCTATGGCGTTACTTTAACTGGGCAAATCAAGTAACTGCTGTTATTGGTTTATTAGTTGCTACAAGATATCTCATCCTAAAAAGACGAAACTATTGGGTAACGTTTGTACCAGCTATGTTCATGTTGTATGCAGTAGTTGTTTATATTTTATCTCAACCAATTGGATTTAATATGGGCTTAGGCATCTTAACTTATTCACTTGCTTTAGTGTTAACAGGTATTCTTGTTGGACTTTTCTGGAAATCTGGTCAAAAACAATTAAAAACTGTTCATCCTGAAGCATTCCTGTTTAACGATCATAGACCAATTAATTATTACAGTAGTTTAGATTCTTAATATTATTTTGAAGCCATGTTATTAAGACTTACAGTTATCACAATAACCTCGAATGAAGTATCATTCGAGGTTATTTTTCTACTAAAATTCCAGTAAATATTTCTGTTTGATTACAAATGTTACAAAAATATTTGACAACCTTCTTTCAGAAACTTATAATAGATTTGTCCATAACAGAGCAAAAGAGAGAGGATAGTATATGAGAAAACGTTCAATTTTGCCAATATTAGCTGTCTTATTTGTTTTCATGAGTATCTTTAGCGTATATTCTATTTTTCATGGTGATAAAGCCAAAGAAAAAGCAAGTGTCATAAAACAAGCATCCCAAACAAGTCAAACTTCAAAAAAAGAGGTCTTACAAAAGAAGACTTATCCAAATCTAAATAAATATTCAAATCTAGAAATTCATGTTTCATCTACGAGGCAAACAATGACAATAACCTCGAATGACAAGGTCATCTTTAAAACGATTGTTTCAACAGGAGCAAAAGAGAGCCCTACCCCAAAAGGAACTTTTGTCATAGAACCGGAACGAGGAGATTTTTTCTATAACGCCTCATCAAAAGAAGGAGCCTATTATTGGGTCTCCTTTAAAGAGCATGGTATTTATCTCTTTCATAGCGTTCCGACTGATCAACAAGGAAATGAGATCCCAGAAGAAGCAAAGCAATTAGGAAAAGCCGCCTCACATGGCTGTGTGCGTATGTCAAGGGCGGATGCAAAATGGTTCTATGAAAATATTCCTCAAGGAACGACTGTTACCATCAAATAGTCTTAATGGGGTAAAAATCATGTTATTAAAAGCTCGGAGTAAACTTCCAGAGCTTTTTCGTATATCCCTTAAACTCAATTAGTAAACGAAACCTATCAGCGGAATAAATGTATAAAGTATTTCGATATCATTAAAAAAATGATAGAATAATAGTGTTAATCGAATATTTTATCGACCTTTATATGCGGTTGAAGAAGAATAAAACTAAAAGATTAGACCTCTAACAAATAGATGTAGACTTTTAAGGTAGTCTATACATAAGGAGAATTTATTTCATGGCTACTATTCAATGGTTCCCAGGACACATGTCCAAAGCTCGCCGTCAAGTTCAAGAAAATATTAAGCATGTTGATTTTGTTACAATTTTAGTGGATGCAAGGTTACCTCTTTCTAGTCAAAATCCAATGCTAACCAAAATCGTCGGAGACAAACCCAAACTAATGATCCTCAATAAAGCTGATCTAGCAGATCCCATTCGAACTAAAGAATGGAGAGATTTTTATGAATCTCAAGGTTTAAAGACATTAGCTATTAATTCTAAAGAACAATCAACAGTTAAAAAAGTAACCGACATCGCTAAAATATTAATGTCCGATAAAATTGCTAAACTACGGGAACGTGGTATTCAAAAAGAGACACTTCGTACGATGATTATTGGAATTCCGAATGCAGGTAAATCGACTCTAATGAATCGCCTAGCAGGTAAAAAAATTGCAGTGGTTGGTAATAAACCAGGTGTCACAAAAGGTCAGCAATGGCTCAAATCTAATAAGGAACTGGAAATTTTGGACACTCCTGGTATCTTGTGGCCCAAATTTGAAGATGAATTAGTTGGATTAAAGCTAGCATTAACAGGGGCAATCAAAGATCAATTATTGCCTATGGATGAGGTAACAATATTTGGATTGAATTACTTTAAAACCTATTATCCTGATCGTCTCAAAGAGCGTTTTAAAAGCATTAATTTAGAGGATGAAGCTCCTGAAATCATCATGACCTTAACACAAAAATTAGGTTATCGTGACGATTACGATCGCTTTTATAATTTATTTGTCAAAGAAGTTCGCGATGGTAAATTAGGACGCTACACGTTAGATATCGTCGGAGAACATGATGGCAACAATTAAAGAAATCAAAGCAATTTTAGAGACTATTGTTGATTTAAAAGACAAACGTTGGCAAGAATATCAAACAGATTCACGCGCAGGTGTTCAAAAAGCAATCCTTCAACGAAAAAAAAATATTCAGTCAGATTTAGACGAAGAAGCGCGCTTAGAACAAATGTTGGTCTACGAAAAAAAACTTTACATTGAACATATAAACCTTATTGCAGGAATCGATGAAGTAGGTAGAGGTCCTTTAGCGGGACCAGTAGTAGCTGCTGCTGTTATTCTTCCACCAAACTGTAAAATAAAACATCTCAATGATTCCAAAAAAATTCCAAAGAAAAAGCATCAAGAAATCTATCAAAATATTTTAGATCAAGCGTTAGCAGTTGGTATTGGTATTCAAGACAGCCAATGTATTGATGATATCAACATTTATGAAGCTACAAAACATGCTATGATTGATGCAGTTTCTCATTTATCTGTAGTTCCTGAACATCTTTTAATTGATGCTATGGTTTTGGATCTACCAATTCCACAAACTAAAATTATCAAAGGCGATGCTAATTCACTCTCTATTGCAGCAGCTTCAATTGTAGCTAAAGTGACCAGAGATAAAATAATGTCTGATTATGATAGCAAATATCCTGGATATGCATTTTCTAAAAATGCTGGCTATGGTACTAAAGAGCATTTAGAGGGTTTGCAAAAATACGGTATTACTCCGATACATCGTAAAAGTTTTGAACCTATAAAATCAATGTTGTAAATAATACGGAAGAGGAAAAGATGACCGAAAAAGAAAAAATGTTAGCAGGACAATATTATCGTCCATCAGCACCTGAACTACGCAAGGATAGAGAAGTTGCACTAAAAAATATGCAAGCCTTCAACAATGAAGATGATAGTAGCAAACGTAACGTCATTTTACAAAAATGGTTTGGTGCTACTGGGAAAAGTATCCATATGGAACAACGTTTTGTCTGCGATTATGGTTGCAATATTTATGTTGGTGAAAACTTCTACGCCAATTTTAACCAAACTTTCTTAGATGTTTGTGAAATTCGTATTGGCGATAACTGTATGTTTGGCCCAAACTGTCAACTCCTCACCCCACTCCATCCTCTAGATCCAATAGAAAGAAATTCAGGATTAGAATACGGTGCCCCAATCCAAATCGGGAATAATGTCTGGCTAGGTGGAGGAGTGACTATTTTACCAGGTGTTGTATTAGGAGATAATGTCGTCGTTGGTGCTGGAAGTGTCGTTACGAAATCATTTGAAAATAACGTTGTTATAGCAGGAAACCCTGCTAAGATAATCAAAAAAATTAGCTTGAAATTAGAAAAACCTTTAATTATAACGAAGGTTTTTTCTAATTTAAAAAATAGGTAAAGTAAATATTCTGCTAATTTAATCTATCTTATTTATAATGATTTTAAATAGAAAAACCTTGATATAATAATGTTTTCTTAAGTATAAAATTCTTTAAAAAAGTAGATATTTTTCCAAAAAATTATGTTATTATAGATTTGTGCTCATTTTTGAACACTTTATCTTTCATTTTAAGGAGTTTTATGAAAAAGCTATTAACCACTCCTGTAATGGGTTGTACTTTGGTTATACTTTCTCTAACGTCCCTATTTGTTGGTGTTAAATCTATCCCACTGGAGCAAATAACACACCTTGATCAATCACAGGTAGATATTTTTTTAGCGAGTCGCTTACCAAGAACCATTAGTATCCTAATATCTGGTGCAAGTTTGTCAGTCTGTGGCCTGCTGATGCAACAACTCACCCAAAACAAGTTCGTTTCACCGACAACTTCAGGGACTATGGATTGGGCGAAATTAGGAGTAGTTGTTACGCTGATTTTCTTTAAAAATACCTCTATTTTTATTCAACTATGTATAGCTTCAGGTTTTGCCATTTTAGGATCGCTTCTTTTTGTAACCATTTTAAAAATGATTACTTTTAAGGATAATATTTTTATACCTCTTATCGGACTGATGCTTGGACAAATTGTAGCAGCAGTAACAGTATTTTTAGGAACACATTTTCAAGTACTACAATCTGTCAACAGTTGGCTTCAAGGTAATTTTTCCATCATGACTAGCCATCGCTACGAAATTCTTTACTTAGCATTGCCATGTTTGTTTTTAGTGTATTTTTTTGCTCATCAGTTTACCATTGTTGGGCTTGGAGAAAGCTTCGCTAAAAATTTAGGGATTGCTTATGAAAAGATGATTTACTTTGGTTTAGTTTTGGTTTCAATTATGACATCCCTAGTCATTATTATCGTAGGAGCTTTACCTTTCTTAGGTTTAATCGTACCTAATCTAATTAGCATAACTAAAGGAGATCATATGTCCTCAACTATCTTAGAGACATCGCTTTTAGGGGCTTGTATCGTCATGATATGTGATCTTTTTGGTCGCTTAGTAATTTTTCCTTATGAAGTCTCAATAGGAGTTACGCTAGGAGTATTGGGTAGTGCCTTTTTCTTGATTTCAATTATAAGAAATGAGGGAAAATCATGATTAAGGATTTAGAGATACCAAAATTACTTATTTTACTGATACTACTAATTGCTGCCATTATTTTGTTTTTAATTTATGGTATTCCAACTGACGCAAATGAATTTTTGATTATCTATATCCTAAAAACACGTTATCAAAAATTGATTGCATTAATTTTGGTTGGTATCTGCATTGGTAGTTCTAGTCTTATTTTTCAAACTCTAACCAATAACCGACTTTTAACTCCGTCCATTATTGGTTTAGATAGCTTATATGTCCTTATCCAAACAGGATTAATGTATTTAATCGGAGCTCAGCGTGTCATAAAATTTTCATCTTTTAGCAGCTTCCTCCTTTCATTATTATTAATGGTTGGATTCGCTTACTTATTATTTACGATACTTTTTCGAAATAAAAAACAGTCTTTGTATTTTGTTCTATTAGCTGGACTCATATTTAATACATTATTTTCTTCTATCTCATCCTTTATTCAAGCCATTATGGACCCCAACGATTTTATGATTTTACAAAATCAGCTCTTTGCTAGTTTCAATGCTATTAATACCAAGATCCTTTGGATTTCTTTCATTATCATTGTCGTTAGCTTTGTCATTAATTGGCCTTTTATAAAGGAATTGGATGTCTTACTATTGGGTAAAGAAAATGCGATATCACTCGGCATCTCATATCAAAAGCTTACTACTAGAATTTTTTTATGGTTAGCATTGATGGTAGCTATAGCAACAGCATTAGTTGGGCCGATTACTTTTTTAGGCTTACTTGTAGCACATATTACCTATCACAGTTTTCATACCTTTAGACATCAAATATTAGTTCCTATAGCCATTGTTATCTGTATCTTTACACTTGTCTTAGGGCAGCATCTCGTTCAAAATCTATTACACCTTACTGTTCAACTAAGTGTTCTCCTCAACCTTATCGGGGGAAGTTATTTTATATTCACCTTAATCAAAGGAAGGAAAAACTTATGATTCAAATAAACAATTTACATAAGTTCTATGGCCAAAAGGAAATATTAAAAGACATTAATATTTCGATTCCTAAAGGAAAAGTAACAGCTATTTTAGGTCCAAATGGATCTGGAAAGAGTACATTGCTGAGTTGTATCAGTCGGCTTGAACCTTATGATAATGGTGAAATTTTCCTTGATAAGGTACCATTAGCCCACTACAGTTCAAATGACTTAGCCAAAACATTAGCCATATTAAGACAATCTAATCACTTAACACTCAAGATAAAGGTGAGAGACTTGATAGGATTCGGTAGATTTCCTTATAGTAAAGGACGGTTAAGTCAAAAAGATAAAACTGTCATAGAATCAGTTATATCTTATATGGATTTAAGCGATATAGCTGACGAGTTCATTAATAACCTCAGCGGAGGTCAAATTCAAAGAGCTTTTATCGCAATGACAATGGCACAAGATACTCAATATATTTGCTTAGATGAGCCACTCAACAATTTAGATATGAAATATGCTGTTCAAATGATGGAACTTATCAAACGATATGCGTATGAGTTTAATAAAACTATAGTGATTATTATTCACGACATCAATTTTGCAACTCACTACGCTGACAATGTTGTCGCTTTAAAAGAAGGACAAGTGGTGTCTTGTGGGACTGTTGAAGATGTTATGCAAGAAAAAATCCTTTCTCATTTATTTGATATGCCTATCCGTATCGAAACTGTTGATGGTAAACCAATTATCCTTTTTTGTACACCATAAATAAAGAGATTTATGTAGGATAACATTTTTAGTTTTTATCTATTTTAGGAGATTTTATTTAATGACAAAAAAACTTATTATTGCTATATTAGCACTATGCACTATCTTAACCACTTCTCAAGCTGTTTTAGCTAAAGAAAAATCACAAACTGTTACCATAAAAAACAACTATTCGGTCTATATTAAAAAAGAAAAAAGAGACAAGCCGGATAATAAAAAGCAAATCAGCGAGACACTTAAAGTTCCTTTAAAACCCAAAAAAGTAGTTGTTTTTGATATGGGAGCTTTGGATACTATCACAGCTTTAGGAGCTGAAAAATCTGTTATTGGTATCCCGAAGGCTAAAAATGCTCTAAGTTTATTGCCTAATAACGTCAAATCTGTTTATAAAGCTAAGAGATACCAAGACGTAGGAAGTCTCTTCGAACCAAACTTTGAAGCTATTGCTCGTATGCAACCTGATGTGGTTTTCCTAGGAGCACGTATGGCTTCTGTTGATAATATTGAAAAATTAAAGGAGGCTGCACCTAAAGCAGCATTAGTATATGCTGGAGTCGACTCAAAAAAAGTATTTGACAAAGGAGTTGCTGAGCGTGTCACAATGTTAGGGAAAATCTTCGACCAAAATAAAAAGGCAAAAACCTTTAATAAAGATATCGCACAAGCTGTTCTTAAATTGCAGAAAACTATTGAGAAAAAAGGTAAACCTACAGCTCTATTTGTAATGGCAAACAGCGGTGAACTTTTAACTCAATCACCTTCTGGTCGTTTTGGTTGGATTTTCTCTGTAGGCGGATTTAAAGCAGTCAATGAAAATGAAAAACTAAGTTCACATGGTACTCCCGTATCTTATGAATACATCGCTGAAAAAAATCCTAACTATCTCTTTGTTTTAGATCGTGGAGCGACTATTGGACAAGGAGCTTCATCAAAAGAACTTTTTAATAACGATGTTATTAAAGCAACTGATGCTGTCAAAAACAAACGTGTTCATGAGGTAGATGGAAAAGATTGGTATATCAATTCAGGCGGAAGCCGAGTAACACTCCGTATGATTAAAGATGTACAGAACTTTGTTGATAATCGTTAATTTTTTGTCAAAGGCTAGGAAAAATCCTAGTCTTATTTTTTTGAAAAAATAGCTATTATCAATGCTTCAGCGTATAGATTGATCTTATCACTTTATTTTGTCTATTATTTTCGAATATAGTCAATGGAGGTAACCTTATGAATCATTTTGAACTATTTAAGCTTAAAAAAGCTGGACTAACAAATCTTAATATCAACAATATTATCAACTACCTTAAAAAGAATAGTTTAACTTCTCTATCTGTTCGCAATATGGCCGTAGTGTCAAAATGTAAAAACCCTACTTTCTTTATAGAAAATTATAAACAGCTAGACCTTAAAAAACTTCGACAAGAATTCAAAAAATTTCCAGTTCTATCGATTTTGGATTCTAACTATCCTTTAGAGTTAAAAGAAATATATAATCCACCAGTTCTACTTTTTTATCAGGGTAATATTGAACTTCTATCTAAACCTAAATTAGCTGTAGTGGGAGCAAGACAGGCATCTCAGATAGGTTGTCAGTCTGTTAAAAAGATTATCAAGGAGACTAACAATCAATTTGTTATCGTAAGTGGTTTAGCGCGTGGCATTGATACAGCAGCACATGTTAGTGCTTTAAAAAATGGAGGCAGTAGTATAGCTGTTATCGGGAGTGGTTTAGATGTTTATTATCCAACGGAGAATAAGAAACTTCAAGAATATATGTCATATAATCATCTCGTATTATCAGAATATTTTACCGGAGAACAACCCTTGAAATTTCATTTCCCCGAACGTAACCGTATTATTGCAGGGCTATGTCAAGGTATTGTGGTTGCCGAAGCTAAGATGAGATCTGGAAGTTTAATTACCTGTGAAAGAGCATTAGAAGAGGGACGAGAAGTTTTTGCCATTCCCGGAAATATTATCGATGGCAAATCAGATGGATGCCATCATCTTATCCAAGAAGGAGCTAAATGCATTATTTCAGGAAAAGATATCCTTTCTGAATATCAGTAGTGTTTTGCTTTCTACTATAGGAGAAGTTTTCTATTGACAGTTTAAGAAAAGTGAGTTATTATGCTATAAGTTTACGATATAGAAAGTGATACCTATGGCAACTACGACAAAAACGTCGACCAAAAAAACAAGTAAAAAAAAATCAGCTACTGCTAAAAAAAATCTAGTTATTGTGGAGTCTCCTGCAAAAGCAAAGACTATCGAAAAATACTTAGGACGTAACTATAAAGTTGTAGCCTCAGTAGGTCATATCCGTGATTTAAAAAAGTCAAGTATGTCCATTGATTTTGAGAATAATTACGAACCACAATATATTAATATTCGTGGTAAAGGACCTCTCATTAATGATTTAAAAAAAGAAGCTAAAAAGGCTAAAAAAGTTTACCTCGCGAGTGACCCGGACCGTGAAGGAGAAGCTATTTCCTGGCATTTAGCACATATTTTAGATTTAGACAAAGAAGACAGAAACCGTGTTGTTTTCAATGAAATCACAAAAGATGCTGTTAAAAATGCTTTTGTGGAACCTCGTCAGATTAACATGGATCTCGTTGATGCTCAGCAAGCACGACGTGTTTTAGATCGCATTGTTGGTTATTCTATCTCACCTATTTTATGGAAAAAAGTAAAAAAAGGGCTATCAGCTGGACGTGTACAATCAGTTGCTCTTAAACTAATCATTGATCGTGAAAATGAGATTAAGGCTTTCCAACCGGAGGAGTATTGGACTATTGACGGTTCCTTTAAAAAAGGAACACGTAAATTCAATGCCACTTTCTACGGTTTAGACGGAAAGAAATTCAAATTATCGAATAATGAAGACGTCAAAACAGTTCTAAAACGTATTAAAACTGATGAATTCTTAGTTGAAAAAGTTGAAAAAAAAGAGCGTCGTCGTAATGCACCATTACCGTATACAACTTCTTCATTGCAACAAGATGCAGCTAATAAAATCAATTTTCGAACTCGTAAAACCATGATGATTGCGCAACAGCTGTACGAAGGACTTAGCTTAGGCACAGCAGGTCATCAAGGTCTGATTACCTATATGCGTACTGATTCTACACGTATTAGTCCGTTAGCACAAAATGAAGCAACAGAATTTATTACTAACCGTTTTGGTGCAAATTATTCTAAACATGGGAATAAAGTTAAAAATGCTTCTGGAGCACAAGACGCTCACGAAGCTATTCGCCCGTCTAGTGTTCATCATACACCCGAAAGTATTGCTAAGTATTTAGACAAAGATCAACTAAAACTTTACACTCTTATCTGGAACCGTTTTATTGCAAGCCAAATGACAGCAGCAGTCTTTGACACAATGAAAGTTAATTTAACGCAAAATGGTGTTACTTTTATTGCTAATGGTAGCCAAGTCAAGTTTGATGGTTACATGGCTGTTTATAACGATACTGACAAAAATAAAATGTTACCAGATATGGAGGAAGGAGAAAGTGTTAAAAAGGTTAATACGAATCCTGAACAACACTTCACTCAACCTCCTGCAAGGTTTTCAGAAGCAAGTCTCATTAAAACACTTGAAGAAAACGGTGTAGGTCGTCCTTCAACTTATGCACCAACGCTTGAGACTATTCAAAAACGTTATTATGTTAAGCTTGCAGCTAAACGCTTCGAACCAACTGAACTTGGTGAAATTGTTAATAGCCTTATTGTAGAATTTTTCCCAGATATTGTTGATGTTACCTTCACTGCCGAAATGGAAGGAAAACTAGACGAAGTTGAGATTGGTAAAGAGCAGTGGCAAAAGATTATCGATGAATTTTATAAACCATTTGAAAAAGAACTTGCAAAAGCAGAAACTGAAATGGAGAAAATTCAAATAAAGGATGAACCTGCTGGATTTGATTGCGAGCTATGTGGATCACCAATGGTAATAAAACTAGGACGTTATGGAAAGTTTTATGCGTGTAGCAATTTCCCTGAATGTCATAACACAAAAGCTATCACTAAGGAAATAGGTGTTATTTGTCCTATCTGTCAAAAAGGACAAGTTATTGAGCGAAAAACAAAACGCAATCGTATCTTTTATGGCTGTGACCGCTACCCAGAATGTGAGTTTACATCTTGGGACAAACCTATTGGACGAACTTGCCCCAAATCAAATGATTTCTTAGTGGAGAAAAAAGTACGCGGTGGTGGTAAACAAGTTGTTTGCTCAAATGAAAAATGCGACTACCAAGAAGAGAAAATTAAGTAAAGTGGAATCTGAGTGTTTAGCTCAGATTTTTAAAAAAATTATTATTTTACATAACTTAATTTATGTATTTATTTTTATGGGAGAATTAATAAAAAAGTGCTATAATATAGGTGTATTCATAGTGTGAGGTGCCGTTATGTCCTATATTGAAATGAAGCATTCCTATAAGCGTTATCAAACAGGTGAAACCGAAATTGTTGCTAACAATGATATTAGTTTCAGTATTGAAAGAGGTGAGTTGGTGGTTATTC
This sequence comes from Streptococcus agalactiae, assembly GCF_949788565.1. NCBI lineage: Bacteria > Bacillati > Bacillota > Bacilli > Lactobacillales > Streptococcaceae > Streptococcus > Streptococcus agalactiae. The sequence continues at coordinate 938,023 of NZ_OX460931.1, read as the reverse complement.
TTGGTGCATCCGGAGCTGGCAAATCTACTGTTCTCAATATACTAGGAGGGATGGATAGTAATAGTGAAGGTGAAGTTTTAATTGATGGTAAGAATATTGCTAATTATACCATCAGGGAATTGACTCATTACCGTAGATATGATGTCGGATTTGTTTTTCAATTCTATAACTTAGTCCCTAATCTAACAGCACTAGAGAATGTAGAATTGGCTTCAGAAATTGTTCCAAAGGCATTAGATGCCCAAAAGGCGTTAGAAAACGTAGGTTTGGGACACCGTATCAATCATTTTCCAGCACAGCTTTCCGGTGGCGAGCAGCAACGCGTTGCGATAGCTCGAGCTATTGCCAAAAAACCTAAACTGTTACTTTGTGATGAACCTACTGGTGCTTTAGATTACCAAACCGGAAAACAAGTACTAGCTATCTTGCAAAAGATGGCGCAATCAAAAGAAACAACTGTGATCATTGTTACTCATAATACTGCCTTAGCGCCAATTGCAAATCGCGTGATCCATATGCATGATTCAAAAATCAGTGATATTGTAATAAACGAGAATCCAAGTGATATTCAGAACATAGAATATTAGAGGTTATACAAATGGGAAAGACATTTTGGAAAGATATCTATCGATCAATTATGACTTCAAAAGGTAGATTTTCATCAATCCTCTTACTTATGATGTTAGGTTCATTTGCTTTTATAGGACTGAAGGTCGCAGCACCTAATATGCAAAGAACAGCACAAAATTACCTTGCTCATCATCATGTTATGGATATTACCGTTTTCAATTCTTGGGGACTTGACAAACATGATCAAACTGTTTTAGAAAGCTTAAAAGGATCACAAGTTGAATTTTCTTACTTTGTAGATACAACCCCTCAACAGAATAGTAAATCTTATCGATTGTATTCCAATACCAAAACAATATCAACCTTTGATCTTGTTAAAGGACGTCTCCCTTTAAATAACTCAGAAATTGCTCTCTCATTTCAGGAACGAAAAAAATATGCAATAGGTGATAAAATTAATTTTAAACAAGATAAAAACAAACTGTTTTCAAATACAGGTCCTCTAACTATTGTAGGTTTTGTTAATTCTACCGAGGTTTGGTCTAAGACAAACCTTGGTAATTCTCAAACAGGGGACGGCGACTTAGATAGTTATGGCGTATTAGATAAGACAGCATTTCACTCTCCAGTATATACAATGGCAAGGGTAACTTTTAAAGATCTTAGGTTGATTAACCCTTTCTCAATAAGTTACAAAGAAAAAGTAGCGAAATACCAAGAAAAGGTATCGCGAAAATTAAATATTCACAATAAAATAAGATATACCAAAACAAAAAAAGAGAGTTTACGTAAAATCGATGAGGAGGAAAAAAGCCTACTAAAAGCTCAAAAACAAATCAATCGGTTAGATAATGATAGTCTAGCAATGCCACTATCTCAAAGACAAACTATGCAAATGAAAATTAAACAAGACCGACTATCTCTTTTGAAACGAACAAAAGAACTTTTAAAATTGAGACATAACACCCAAATAATGGAATCGCCTCAAATTATTGTCTACAACCGTACTACCTTTCCTGGAGGACAAGGATATAACACTTTTGACTCCAGTACAAATAGCACTTCTAAAATCAGTAATCTTTTTCCCATTATTTTATATTTAGTCGCAGCATTAGTAACCTTAACAACAATGACTAGGTTCGTCGAGGAAGAAAGAACCAACGCAGGCATATTAAAAGCACTAGGCTATAGTGACCGCCAAGTTATCTTTAAATTTATTATTTATGGTTTTATAGCAGGAACATTAGGGACTACTTTGGGTATCATTGGAGGGCATTATCTTTTACCTCGTATTATTTCTGATATCATTTCCAAAGACCTGACTATTCCAAACACACAGTATCATCTTTTCTTAAATTACAGTTTACTAGCCTTTGTTTTTTCATTATTAAGCATTGTTCTTCCAGTTTTTGTTATCACTCGACGTGAGTTGAAAGAAAAAGCAGCATTTTTATTATTACCAAAACCACCAGCTAAAGGATCTAAAATAGCTTTAGAGTATATCAATTGGATTTGGAAAAAACTGTCCTTCACACAAAAAGTAACTGCTAGAAATATTTTTCGTTACAAACAAAGGATGATTATGACCATATTTGGAGTTGCTGGATCAGTAGCGCTCTTATTTTCAGGTCTAGGAATACAATCCTCCTTAAAGCAAACCGTCAACGAACATTTCGGTCGTATTATGCCCTATGATATATTGCTAACATATAACACAAATGCTTCTCCCCAAAAAATACTTGAACTACTTTCAAAAGATTCAAAAATAGACAAATACCAACCAATACACCTTGAAAATCTTGACGAATCCATTCCTGGACAAATTAATAAACAGTCAATTTCCCTATTCATAACAGACAAAAAACAATTACTACCTTTTATTTATTTACAAGAAGCAACAACTAATAAGTCATTGCACTTGAATAATAAAGGGATTATTATTTCTAAAAAATTAGCTCAATTTTATCATGTTAATACCGGTGATTTTATCCATTTATCTCATTCACAAACACTTCCTTCTAGAAAATTAAAAATAGCAGGAGTTGTCAATGCGAATGTTGGTCACTATATTTTTATGACAAAACAATACTATCAAACTATTTTTAAGAAAGAAGCTAAAGATAACGCTTTTTTGGTTAAGTTAACCAAACATAAAATCGCAAATAACTTAGCAGAAAAACTTTTAGAAATTAATGGAGTTGAGTCTCTTACGCAAAATGCTCTTCAGCTGGCTAGTGTAGAAGCCGTTGTGCGTTCTTTAGATGGCTCTATGACTATTTTAGTTGTCGTATCTTTATTGTTAGCCATAGTAATTCTCTATAATCTCACTAATATCAATTTAGCAGAACGTAAGCGGGAGCTATCAACTATAAAGGTATTAGGTTTTTATAATGAAGAAGTAACTTTATATATTTACCGCGAAACCATTATTTTATCAACCATCGGTGTGATTCTAGGCACCATTAGCGGTACTTATTTACACCGTCAAATGATGTCGCTAATTGGTTCAGATCAAATACTTTTTGGTGAAAAAGTATCACCAACTACATTTATAATACCAATAAGCGTAATAGTCATCATTCTAATAAGTCTAGGTTTTATAGTTAACCATCAATTAAAAAAACTCAATATGTTAGATGCCTTGAAATCAGTAGATTAGTTTATAAAAAAGATTATCTTTTCTAATCTTTTCAATAACGATTGACAGTAAGTAATCTTAATTGTATAATATAACAGTATAATGTTAGATAAAAGTGAGATGTTTATGAGAAAGTCTATTTTTGAGGAAACTGCAAAAGGTAAAGTATCAAGGCATATCCTTTTAACTATATTATTGGCTTTGATATTACTATTTACAGCAGATTTCCTTACCTATATTATTATTGAATTGATTATCTCGCTTGATTTTTGGAAACTAGAGTGGGATAGCGATATCGTCCAGTTAATCATTTTACTAGCAACTTCAATTAGTACGGTAATGTTATTTATGTGGGTGAAATTTAAAGAGAAGCGTCCAATTAGTTCTCTAGGGCTATTTAAAGAAAGAGCCCTAACAGAATTATCTAGAGGATGGTTAGTCGGGAGCGTTCTCTTTGGAGCCTGCTTAATATTAACAATAATTTCAGGCTCTGGAGTTATCGAAACTGTTCGTTTTACAGCTGATAAATTGATTTGGTTTCTTATTTTTGCTGTTGGATGGCAGGTACAAAGCGCCTCTGTTGAAATATTGTGTCGTGGATGGTTACTTCCGGTGAGTGCCACAAAGTATAGTAAGATAGTTTCTGTCAGTATCAGTTCGATCTTTTTCGGTCTTCTGCATAGCGCTAATAATCATGTAAGTCTTATCTCGATTTTCAATCTGTGTCTCTTTGGACTATTTCTATCGCTCTATGTTATTTTAAAAGGTAACATCTGGGGGGCGTGTGGTATTCATGGCGCCTGGAACTGTGTACAAGGGAGTGTCTTTGGAATCGAAGTTAGTGGAGAGCCAATGTTGTCTAACTCCCTAGTCCATGTTAAAACCTATGGTGCTGACTGGATTAGCGGTGGAAAATTTGGTGTGGAAGGAAGCATGATTACCAGTATTGTTCTTATCGTAGCATGTTATTGGCTTTATCAAAAATCGAATTTTCCTTACGACTAATAGATTTAATCTAAATAAGCTTCTCTTACTGAAAGCTTATTTTTTATTTTAGTATTAAAAAACTATGTTTTGTGATATAATATTTCAAAGACGAAAGGAGTCTATTGTGCCACAAAATCCAACAAGTAACCCAGAGAAAAAAACTTATTTATTATCTGAATTGGTAGACTGCTTTAAAGGTAAGGCTGTGCCTTCAAAAGCAGAAGCAGGCGATATCCGTATTATTAATTTGAGTGATATGTCTCCTTTAGGAATTGACTACCATAACTTAAAAACATTCCAAGATGAACAACGCTCACTTTTAAAATATCTACTTCAGGAAGGCGATGTTTTAATCGCTTCAAAAGGAACTGTCAAGAAAGTTGCTATCTTTGAAGAGCAAGATTACCCTGTCGTTGCCTCTGCTAATATTACAATACTAAGACCTACACAACACATTAGAGGGTACTACTTAAAGCTTTTTTTTGATTCAGAAGAAGGTCAACAGGCACTTGAGAATGCTAACAAAGGAAAAGCCGTGATGAATATTAGCACAAAGGAACTGTTAAATATTGCAATACCAAGTATCCCGCTTTTTAGACAGGATTATCTTATCCAACGTTATAAACAGGGCCTCAACGATTACAAACGTAAGATAGCACGTGCAGAGCAGGAGTGGGAACGTATCCAAAATGACATCAGACAACAACTTAGCTAGAACCAAATACAAAACATCATAGGAAGAGTTATCATGAACGAAATCAAATGCCCTCATTGTGAAACAGCTTTTGCCATCAACGAGTCTGAATACCATCAATTATTAGAACAAATTCGTGGAGATGCTTTTGACAAAGAAGTAAGTGAACGGTTGGAAAAAGAACGTCTAATATTAGGGGAGCAAGCAAAAAATCAATTACAGGAAGTTGTTGTAGAAAAAGACAAGGAGATAGCTAAACTTCAGTACAAAGTCAAACAATTTCTTATAGAAAAAGACAATCTTCTCAAAGACAATGAGTACCAACTCGCTGAGCAATTAAATCAAAAAGACATGATGCTTCGCGACCTTGAAAACCAAATCGATAGACTACGTTTAGAGCATGAAAATAGCTTGCAAGAGGCGCTAACAAAAGTCGAACGAGAAAGAGATGCAATACAAAATCAGTTGCACATTCAAGAAAAAGAAAAAGATTTAGCTTTAGCTTCAGTAAAAAGTGATTATGAAGTACAACTAAAGGCAGCCAATGAACAAGTAGAATTCTATAAAAACTTCAAAGCTCAACAGTCTACTAAAGCAGTAGGAGAAAGTTTAGAACATTATGCTGAAACAGAATTTAATAAAGTGCGACATTTGGCCTTTCCTAATGCTTATTTTGAGAAGGACAATACATTATCAAGTCGTGGCTCAAAGGGGGACTTTATCTATCGAGAAAAGGATGAAAATGACCTTGAGTTTTTAAGTATCATGTTTGAAATGAAAAATGAGTCTGATGATACTATCAAGAAGCATAAAAATGAAGATTTTTTCAAAGAATTAGATAAAGATCGTCGTGAAAAATCTTGCGAATATGCAGTTTTAGTAACTATGCTTGAAGCAGACAATGACTATTATAATACTGGAATTGTTGATGTTAGTCACAAATACCCTAAAATGTACGTTATACGTCCACAATTTTTTATCCAATTAATTGGTATTCTAAGAAATGCAGCACTCAATACCTTAAAATATAAACAAGAGCTTGCTTTGATGAAAGAACAGAATATTGACATCACACATTTTGAAGAAGATTTAGATATTTTCAAAAATGCATTTGCTAAAAATTATAATTCTGCAAGCAAAAATTTCCAGAAAGCAATCGATGAAATAGATAAATCTATTAAACGTATGGAAGCTGTTAAGGCTGCTTTAACAACGTCTGAAAATCAACTACGTCTTGCAAATAATAAATTAGACGATGTTTCTGTCAAGAAATTAACGAGAAAAAATCCAACAATGAAAGCAAAATTCGATGCTCTAAAAGACTAAGAGGTTATGATTATGAAGATTAGAACTGCAACACTAGACGATAGTGAAAAATTAGTCCCTTTGTATCAAGAATTAGGATACGCAATATCATTATCAGAGATTCAATCTATTTTAAAGGTTATTCTTATTCATTCAGATTATGGCTTTTTGATAGCTGAGGATAATGGCAAACTACTCGCCTTCGTTGGATATCATAAACTTTACTTTTTTGAAAAAAGTGGGACTTACTATCGGATTTTAGCACTAGTAGTTAATGAAGAACACCGTCGTAAAGGTATCGCTAGCCAACTTATTAATCACGTTAAACAGCTAGCTAAAACAGATGGAAGTGAAGTACTGGCTTTAAATAGCAGTTTAAAAGAATATCGTCAGGAAGCTTATCATTTTTATGAAAACCTAGGGTTCAAGAAGGTTAGTACAGGTTTTTCATACTATTTAGATTAGGTATAAATCCTTATAGTAATATACCAAAAGAGCGTAAGTTTTTACGCTCCTTTCTTTGTGTTACCGCTTATTTACTGATATAATATAAAACATGATTACAGGAATAATTAATTTAAAGAAAGAAGCTGGAATGACATCACACGATGCTGTATTCAAGCTTCGAAAGATACTACATACAAAAAAAATAGGACACGGCGGAACTCTTGATCCAGATGTTGTTGGGGTTTTACCAATTGCGGTTGGAAAAGCCACTCGTGTTATTGAATATATGACAGAAAGTGGCAAAATTTATGAAGGAGAAATCACTTTAGGATATGCCACAAGTACAGAAGATTCTAGTGGAGAGGTTATTTCAAGAACTCCACTAACTCAATCCGATCTTAGCGAGGATGTTGTGGATCATGCGATGAAAAGTTTTATCGGTCCAATTACACAAGTTCCTCCTATGTATTCAGCAGTTAAAGTAAATGGTAAAAAGCTCTATGAATATGCTCGTTCAGGAGAAGAAGTAGAGCGACCTAAACGACAAATAACAATTTCTGAATTTAGACGCACAAGCCCATTGTACTTCGAAAAAGGCATCTGCCGTTTTAGTTTCTACGTCTCATGCAGTAAAGGTACCTATGTTAGGACGTTAGCTGTTGATCTAGGAATAAAACTAGGATATGCTAGCCATATGTCTTTCCTAAAAAGAACTTCATCTGCAGGATTATCCATTACACAATCATTAACGCTTGAAGAAATTAATGAAAAATATAAGCAAGAAGATTTTTCATTTTTACTTCCAATTGAATATGGTGTTTTAGATCTCCCAAAAGTTAACCTAACTGAGGAAGATAAAGTTGAAATCTCATACGGACGTCGTATCTTATTAGAAAATGAAGCAGATACCTTAGCAGCTTTTTATGAAAATAGAGTTATCGCTATACTAGAAAAACGTGGCAACGAATTTAAACCACACAAAGTATTGTTATAAAGAAAGTCAATCATGAAAATCCATTACATTAATGATTATAAAGATATTCAAGCTAAAGAAGATTGCGTCTTAGTTTTGGGCTATTTTGATGGCTTACATCTGGGACACAAAGCCCTCTTTGATAAAGCTAAAAAAATCGCGACCGAAAAAAAATTGAAAATTGTCGTCTTAACGTTTAATGAGACACCTCGTCTAACCTTCGCTCGCTTCCAACCTGAATTATTGCTACATCTTACCTCTCCAGAAAAACGTTCTGAAAAATTTCAAGAGTATGGCGTCGATGAGTTATATTTAATGAATTTTACCAGCCATTTTTCAAAAGTATCTTCTGACCTTTTTATTAAGAAATATATTTATGGTCTCAGAGCAAAAGCTGCTGTTGTCGGTTTTGATTATAAGTTCGGTCATAATCGTACCAGTGGTGATTATCTAGCGCGTAATTTCAAGGGACCAGTCTATATTATTGATGAAATTTCTGAAGGTGGTGAAAAAATCTCTTCTACACGTATTCGTCAATTGATTACAGAAGGTAATGTTGAGAAAGCTAACCAACTTTTGGGTTATGAGTTTTCAACCTGTGGCATGGTAGTACATGGCGATGCTAGAGGACGAACTATAGGGTTCCCAACTGCTAATCTAGCTCCCATTAATCGCACTTACTTACCTGCAGACGGTGTTTATATTTCCAATGTTCTGATTAATGGAAAATATTATAGAGCGATGACGAGCATTGGAAAAAATATCACTTTTGGTGGTACAGAACTTCGTTTAGAAGCTAATATCTTTGATTTTGATGGCGACATTTATGGAGAAACTATTGAAATTTTCTGGTTAAAAAGAATCAGAGAAATGGTAAAGTTTAATGGTATTGACGATCTTGTAAAACAACTTAAAAAAGATAAAGAAATTGCTTTAAATTGGAAAAAAGATAGTCAAACTCTTTAATTTTTTGTATAATAGTCTCTAGTAAATACAAGAGGCGGTTATATGATTACCTTATTTTTATCACCCAGCTGTACTAGTTGCCGAAAAGCGCGTGCTTGGCTAAGTAAGCATGAGGTTGCTTTTGAAGAGCATAACATTATTACAAGTCCACTCAATAAAGAAGAACTATTACAAATTCTATCGTTTACAGAAAATGGTACAGAAGACATTATTTCCACACGTTCAAAAGTCTTTCAAAAACTTGCTATTGATGTAGACGAATTATCAACATCTTCATTAATGGAATTAATTTCAGAAAATCCAAGTCTTTTACGACGCCCAATTATTTTAGACAAAAAACGTATGCAGATTGGTTTTAATGAGGATGAAATTCGTGCCTTCTTACCGCGTGACTATCGTAAACAAGAACTGAAACAGGCCACTATTCGTGCTGAAATTGAGGGAAAACATGATTAGTAGTAATTATAGTTATCCTCTTGATCCTTCGTGGAATACGGAAGATATTACTAAGGTACTTCGCTTTTTAAATCAAGTTGAACACGCCTATGAAAATAGTGTTAAAGTTGATAATTTGCTAGATAGCTATAAAGAATTTAAAAAAGTTGTTAAATCCAAGGCGCAGGAAAAACAAATTGACCGTGAATTCCAGAGAACTAGCGGTTATTCCACTTATCAAGCTGTTAAAGCAGCACAACAACAAGCGAAAGGATTTATTTCACTTGGACGCTAAATTTGATTTCGCTAAACAATTAGTGTATAAAGCTGGTCAATTCATTAAATCTGAGATGCAAAATACTTTTGATGTTGAGGAAAAGTCTCGATTTGATGATTTAGTGACAAGTCTTGATAAAAAAACACAAAAATTATTAATTCAAGAAATTATTCAACATTACCCAGATGATAATATACTTGCCGAAGAGGATGATGTGCGCTCACCCATTGCTCAAGGTAATGTTTGGGTTTTAGACCCTATTGATGGAACCGTTAATTTTATTGTTCAAAAAGATAACTTTGCTGTTATGTTAGCTTATTACGAAGAAGGCGTTGGACAATTTGGTATCATCTACGACGTTATGGCTGATATTCTTTACAGCGGGGGAGGACATTTTGATGTCTATGCTAACGATAAAAAAATTGTTCCTTTTCAAGAGTGTCCTTTAGAACGTTGCTTACTTGGAGTAAATTCTGCTATGTATGCAGAAAATGATTGCGGTATTGCCCATTTAGCTTCTGAAACTTTAGGTGTTCGTATCTATGGTGGTGCTGGAATTAGCATGGCAAAAGTCATGCAGGGCAAATTATTAGCTTATTTTTCGTATATTCAACCTTGGGATTATGCTGCAGCAAAAATCATGGGGGAGACATTAGGATTTACCTTATTAACGCTTGATGGGGAAGAACCAAACTATTCAACAAGACAAAAAGTAATGTTCCTACCAAAGTCGAAATTAAATCTTATCCAATCCTACCTTACCAAAAAATAAACTTAAAACCTTCTAATTAAATAGAAGGTTTTTTTGCACGACCGTGATTATATAGTATAATAGAAACATGAAATTACCGAATGAATTTATTGAAAAATATCAGACTATACTTAAAGATGAAGCAGAAGCTTTTTTTGACAGTTTTGAACAAAAACCCATATCGGCATATCGCACCAATCCTCTCAAAGAAAAGCAACTTGATTTTCCAAATGCCATCCCAAGTACCCCTTGGGGGCATTATGGGAAAATATCAGGAAAATCCATAGAACACACAACTGGCCTTGTTTATTCTCAAGAACCTGCTGCTCAGATAGTTGCTCAGATTGCTGAACCACAAGAAGGAATGAAAGTGCTAGATTTAGCAGCTGCACCTGGTGGAAAAACAACACACCTTCTATCATATTTAAACAATACTGGTCTATTAGTTAGTAATGAAATTTCAAATAAACGTAGTAAAATTTTAGTCGAAAATGTCGAACGTTTTGGTGCTAGAAATGTTATCGTGACTAATGAAAGCTCCCAACGACTAGCCAAATGTTTTAATTCTTTTTTTGATCTTATTGTTTTTGACGGTCCGTGTTCTGGTGAGGGAATGTTCCGCAAAGACCCTCAAGCAATACAATATTGGCACAAAGATTACCCCACAGAATGTGCACAGTTACAAAGAGATATTTTAAAAGAAGCAATCAAAATGCTAGCTCGTGGTGGTATACTTGTATACTCTACTTGTACATGGTCACCAGAAGAGAACGAAGAAGTGGTTAATTGGCTCCTTCAAGAGTATGATTACTTAGAACTTGTTGATATTCCTAAACTAAATGGGATGGTTGAAGGGATTAATGTACCACAAGTTGCAAGGATGTACCCTCATCATTTTCAAGGTGAAGGACAATTCGTTGCAAAACTGAGAGATACTAGACCTAAGGAAGCACAGAAAATTAAGCCAAAAGCACAGAAAATAAATAAAATGCAGTTACAATTGTGGCAACAATTTGCACAAGACCATTTAAAGATAGACTTGAACGGTGTTTTAGATGTTTTCGGCGACCAACTCTATCTTCTACCTAATGGTCTCCCTGATTTGTCTAAATTAAAAATAGCACGCAATGGTCTCCATCTAGGCACTTTCAAGAAGAATCGTTTTGAGCCATCGTTTGCTTTAGGAATGGCACTTAGCGAACATGACCTAGTACAGTCTATTGAAATTGATATAGAACAGTTTGAGGTGTACGTATCTGGAAATGTAGTCAAACTAGACAAGACTGTTCCAAACGGTTGGTATCAAATTCTTGTAAAAGGCAATGGATTAGGTTTTGCAAAAGTGACAAATAATACTCTTAAAAATTATTACCCTAAAGGACTACGATTTCAGACATAACTGTTATTGAATACTTTTAATAAAAAAGGAAAAAGAAATACTTTTCAAACCCTAGAAACTTATGGTACTATGGGACAGTGATGTGTGTTTTTACTATTTGTAAATCATTAAACACTCAATGATTTTAGTAATATATATCAACTATTAAATATCAAAATTTATTCAAAAGAATAGGAAAATGAAAATGAAAAAAAACATTTTTTTGTTAACCTTGCTAGCCACCGTCTTATTGACGCTGTCTGGTTGTGCTAATTGGATTGATAAAGGTCAATCAATCACCAGCGTTGGTTCAACCGCCTTACAGCCACTTGTAGAAGCTGCAGCAGATGAGTTTGGTAAGACAAACCTCGGTAAGACTATCAATGTCCAAGGAGGAGGCTCAGGAACAGGCTTATCACAAGTACAGTCTGGAGCTGTTCAAATTGGTAATAGCGACTTATTTGCAGAAGAAAAAGATGGTATTGATGCTAAGAAATTGAAAGACCATCAAGTCGCAGTAGCTGGATTAGCTGTTATTGTTAATAAAAAAGTTAATGTTAAAAATCTAACCACCCACCAACTTCGTGATATTTTTGCAGGAAAAATTAAGAATTGGAAAGAAGTGGGAGGACAAGATTTAGATATTTCCATCATCAATCGAGCAGCAAGTTCTGGATCCCGTGCAACCTTCGATAATACTATTATGGGAAATGTTGCTCCTATTCAAAGCCAAGAACAAGATTCAAATGGTATGGTGAAATCAATTGTTTCTCAAACACCTGGTGCGATTTCATACCTCGCTTTTGCATACGTTGATAAATCTGTCGGAACATTAAAACTAAATGGTTTTGCGCCAACAGCTAAAAATGTTACTACCGACAACTGGAAACTTTGGTCATATGAACATATGTATACAAAAGGTAATGAAACAGGTCTAACAAAAGAATTCTTAGACTACATGAAGAGTGATAAAGTTCAAAGTAGTATCGTACAACATATGGGATACATCTCTATTAACGACATGAAAGTTGTTAAAGATGCCAAAGGTAAAGTAACCCCAAAATAAAACTTAATCACATCTAGATAAAGCATCTTGATCCTAGGAGGAATTATGAAAAATCAAGAATTAGCTAAAAAATTAACATCTCCTTCAAAAAACTCTCGATTAGAAAAATTTGGTAAAGGAATAACTTTTCTTTCGCTTGCCCTAATCGTCTTCATTGTTGCGATGATTTTGATTTTTGTTGCTCAAAAAGGACTATCTACATTTTTTGTTGATGGCGTTAAATTAACAGACTTCTTATTTAATACAAAATGGGAACCAAGTGCTAAGTCATTTGGTGCTCTTCCAATGATAGCTGGATCATTTATTGTTACTATTCTATCAGCTATCATTGCTACACCATTTGCTATCGGGGCTGCCGTATTTATGACTGAAATCTCACCTAAATATGGTTCTAAAATTTTACAACCTGCAGTTGAATTACTAGTTGGGATTCCTTCTGTTGTTTACGGTTTTATTGGTTTACAGATTATTGTTCCCTTCGTTCGCTCTATTTTTGGGGGAACAGGTTTTGGCATTTTATCTGGGGTCTGTGTCCTCTTCGTCATGATCCTACCAACTGTTACTTTCATGACAGTAGATAGCCTTAGAGCTGTGCCACGTCACTATAAAGAAGCAAGTTTAGCCATGGGGGCAACTCGTTGGCAAACAATTTGGCGTGTTATATTAAACGCTGCACGTCCAGGAATTTTCACTGCAATTGTTTTTGGTATGGCACGTGCATTTGGTGAAGCTCTAGCAATTCAGATGGTTGTCGGAAACTCTGCAATTTTACCAACATCATTGACAACACCAGCAGCAACATTAACGTCTGTTCTAACAATGGGTATTGGTAATACTGTAATGGGAACTGTACAAAACAATGTCCTCTGGTCGCTAGCCTTAGTACTTTTAATTATGAGTTTAGCATTTAATACAGTTATTAAATTAATTACAAGGGAAGGAAAGAAAAACTATGAACGCTAAAAAGGCTGACAAATTAGCAACTGCAATACTCTATAGTATTGCAGCTATCATCGTTACAATCCTCGCCTCTCTTTTAATTTTTATTCTTGTTCGCGGATTGCCACACGTATCTTGGTCATTTTTAACTGGGAAATCATCATCATATGAAGCAGGAGGCGGTATTGGAATACAATTATACAATTCCTTTTTCCTACTCATTGTTACTCTGATTATTTCTATTCCTCTATCTTTAGGAGCTGGAATATACCTCTCAGAATATGCTAAAAAAGGACGTTTAACAAACTTTGTTAGAACATGTATCGAAATTTTGTCATCTCTTCCTTCTGTTGTAGTTGGTCTGTTTGGTTACCTAATCTTCGTTGTTCAATTTCAATATGGCTTCTCAATTATCTCAGGTGCCTTAGCACTTACTGTTTTTAACTTACCCCAAATGACACGTAGTGTTGAAGATAGCCTTCAAAATGTACACCACACACAGCGTGAAGCAGGATTAGCCCTAGGTATTTCTCGTTGGGAAACGGTCATTTACGTCGTTGTCCCTGAAGCTCTGCCAAGTATTGTAACTGGTGTTGTGCTAGCTTCAGGACGTATTTTCGGTGAGGCAGCAGCACTTATTTATACAGCTGGTCAATCTGCTCCAGCACTTGATTGGTCAAATTGGAACGTCCTTAGTGTTACAAGTCCAATCTCAATTTTCCGTCAAGCAGAAACTTTAGCTGTTCATATTTGGAAAGTTAATAGCGAAGGGACAATCCCTGATGCAACACAAGTATCTGCCGGTAGCGCCGCAGTCTTATTGGTTGTTATTCTTATTTTCAACCTTTCAGCTCGCTCGATCGGTAAGAAACTTCATTCAAAATTAACCTCGTCTAATTAAAAGGAGTAGTAATGGCAGAATATAATTGGGACGAACGCCATATCATTACCTTCCCTGAAGAAAATTCAGCTCTCACCACAAAAGATTTACACGTTTACTACGGTGAGAAAGAAGCTATCAAGGGAATTGATATGCAATTTGAAAAAAATAAAATTACAGCCTTAATCGGCCCATCTGGATGTGGAAAATCAACATATCTTCGTAGCTTAAATCGTATGAACGATACGATTGATATTGCACGCGTGACTGGACAAATCATGTATGAAGGAATTGATGTTAACGCTCAAGATATCAATGTTTACGAGATGCGAAAACATATCGGAATGGTTTTCCAACGTCCAAACCCGTTTGCAAAATCAATTTATAAAAACATTACCTTTGCATATGAGCGTGCTGGTGTAAGAGATAAAAAATTCTTAGATGAAGTTGTCGAAACCTCACTAAAACAAGCTGCTCTATGGGATCAAGTAAAAGATGACCTTCATAAATCAGCATTCACTTTATCTGGCGGTCAACAGCAGCGATTATGTATTGCACGTGCTATCGCAGTTAAACCAGAAATTCTCTTAATGGATGAACCTGCTTCAGCACTCGATCCGATTGCAACTATGCAACTAGAAGAGACAATGTTTGAACTCAAGAAAAATTACACTATAATTATCGTAACACATAATATGCAACAAGCAGCACGTGCTAGTGATTATACTGCATTTTTCTATCTTGGAGACTTAATCGAATACGATAAAACGAATAACATTTTCCAAAATGCTAAATGTCAATCTACTAGCGATTATGTTTCTGGTCGATTTGGATAGTGAGGTAAAAGATGACACAACCTATTTTACAAGTCAGTGATTTGTCTGTTTACTATAATAAGAAAAAAGCTTTAAAAGAAGTCTCAATGGACTTCTATCCTAATGAAATTACAGCCTTAATTGGTCCGTCTGGTTCTGGAAAGTCAACACTCTTACGAGCTATTAACCGTATGGGAGACTTAAATCCTGAAGTCACTCTAACAGGAGCAGTGATGTATAACGGACATAATGTTTATAGCCCACGCACTGATACCGTAGAACTTCGTAAAGAAATTGGGATGGTTTTTCAGCAGCCTAATCCATTTCCTATGTCAGTATTTGAAAATGTTGTTTATGGTCTTAGACTCAAAGGAATAAAAGACAAAGCTACGTTAGATGAAGCCGTAGAGACTTCATTGAAGGGCGCGTCTATCTGGGACGAGGTCAAAGATAGATTACACGACTCTGCTCTTGGTTTATCTGGTGGTCAACAACAACGTGTTTGTATTGCCAGAACCCTTGCTACCAAGCCTAAAATTATCCTTCTAGATGAGCCAACCTCTGCACTTGACCCAATTTCTGCTGGTAAAATTGAAGAGACTTTACATGGTCTAAAAGATCAATATACCATGTTACTTGTTACACGTTCTATGCAGCAAGCCTCACGTATTTCTGATCGTACAGGTTTCTTCTTAGACGGTAACTTAATTGAATATGGCAATACAAAAGAAATGTTTATGAATCCTAAACATAAAGAAACTGAAGATTACATTACAGGTAAATTCGGTTAATACCATATAATAAGATCAGAAAGAGAATACAATATGTTAAGATCAAAATTTGATGAAGAATTAGATAAACTGCATAACCAATTCTATGCAATGGGAATTGAAGCTATCGGACAAATCAAAAAAACAGTTCGTGCTTTTGTCAGTCATGATCGAGAGTTAGCTAAAGAAGTGATAGAAGATGATGTAACGCTTAACAACTTTGAAACGAAGTTAGAGAAAAAATCATTGGAAATTATTGCACTCCAGCAGCCTGTATCACAAGACTTACGCACCGTTATTACCGTTTTAAAAGCTACTAGTGATGTTGAGCGTATGGGAGACCATGCAGCAGCAGTTGCAAAAGCAACCATCCGTATGAAGGGCGAGGAAAGAATACCAGCAGTAGAACTAGAAATCAATAATATGGGAAAAGCAGTTAAAAACATGCTTGAAGAAGCCTTAACAGCTTATATCAATGGTGATGATGAAAAAGCTTACGAAGTAGCAGCAATGGATGAAATAGTTGATGATTACTTCCGTGATATCCAAAAAATGGTAGTTGAAACAATTCAAAAGCATCCTGACGTAGCATTTGCCGCCAAAGAATACTTCCAAGTCTTGATGCACTTGGAGCGAATTGGGGATTATGGCAAAAATATCTGTGAATGGATTGTTTATTTAAAAACTGGAAAAATTATCGAGTTATGATATAATTATTGCTTGTAGAGTGGTAATTGTAAGTATAGTTCGTGCGATAGAAAAGCTGTAACTATCTTGTTACAGCTTTTCTATCTTTTCTAGCCCATACAGGACTAGTAATGTTTCAAATGTTTCTGAATTAGTTAGGAGTTATATGAAAACTGTAGAACATTTTGTTACCAAATTTGTCCCTGAAAACTATAACCTTTTCTTGGATATTAATCGTCAAACTAAAACCTTTTCAGGTAACGTTGCTGTGTCTGGCGAAGCCTTAGATAACAATATCTCTTTTCACCAAAAAGGGTTAACCATTAAATCTGTCCTATTAGATAATCAACCATTAGATTTCCAACTAGATGAAGACAATGAAGCTATGCATATTCAATTGCATGAAACTGGTAGCATGGTATTAGTCTTTGAATTCAGCGGTCACATTACCGATAATATGACAGGTATGTATCCATCTTACTATACAGTTAATGGCATCAAAAAAGAGGTTATCTCCACACAATTTGAAAGCCATTTTGCTCGTGAAGTATTCCCAAGTATTGACGAACCAGAAGCAAAAGCAACCTTTGATTTGAGCCTAAAATTCGATCAAAAAGAAGGAGAGATTGCTCTTTCAAATATGCCGGAAATCAATGCTGAACAACGTCAAGAAACAGGTTTATGGACATTTGACACCACACCTAAAATGTCATCATATTTATTAGCTTTTGCCTTAGGGGAATTGCATGGTAAAACAACACATACCAAAAACGGCACTCTTGTTGGCTCATATGCTACAAAAGCCCATCAGTTAAATGAATTAGATTTTTCTTTAGATATCGCTGTGCGTGTTATTGAGTTTTATGAGGACTACTTTGGTGTACGTTATCCTATTCCTCAGTCACTCCATGTTGCTCTACCTGATTTTTCTGCTGGAGCTATGGAAAATTGGGGATTAGTAACATATCGTGAAGTCTATCTTTTAGTAGATGAGAACTCTAGTGTTTCCAGCCGTCAGCAAGTAGCATTAGTTGTAGCACATGAAATAGCTCACCAGTGGTTTGGTAACCTCGTTACTATGAAATGGTGGGATGATTTATGGTTAAATGAATCATTTGCTAATATGATGGAATATGTATCAATTGATTATATTGAACCAAAACTTAATATATTTGAAGACTTTCAAACAGGTGGTCTACCATTAGCTCTTAAGCGTGATGCCACAGATGGCGTCCAATCTGTTCACGTTGAGGTCAATCATCCTGATGAAATTAACACACTTTTTGATCCAGCTATCGTTTATGCAAAAGGTAGCCGCCTCATGCACATGTTACGTCGCTGGTTAGGCGATACAGATTTTGCCGCAGGGCTAAAAATTTATTTTGAAAAACATCAATATCAAAATACCATTGGTCGTGACCTTTGGAATGCACTTTCTCAAGCCTCAGGAAAAGATGTTGCAGCTTTCATGGATTCTTGGTTAGAGCAACCAGGATACCCTGTGATGGCAGCTAAAATAGAAGAAGATGACCTCGTTTTAACTCAAAAACAATTCTTTATTGGTGAACACGAAGATAAGTCTCGCTTGTGGCAAATTCCTCTTAATAGTAATTGGGAAGGAATCCCAGAGATATTAACAGAGGAAACGGTAGTAATCCCCAATTTTAGTCAGTTAGCTGAAAAGAACAAAGAAAATGGTGCACTGCGTTTCAATACTGAAAATACTGCACATTACATTACTAACTATCAAGGTCAACTCTTAGAGCATATCATTTCTGATCTTCCTCTTATGGATAACATTTCTAAACTACAAATTGTACAAGAACGTCATTTACTTGCTGAAAGTGGTATGATTTCATACAGTAGTTTAATACCTTTAGTCTCTCTTTTGAGTCAAGAGACATCATATCTTGTTAACTCTGCTATTAAGAGTGTTATTGATGGTTTATCCTTATTCGTCCAGGAAGATAGCCAAGATGAATTCGACTTTAAAAAATTTGTTAATAAATTATCAGCATTTAATTTTAATAGACTTGGCTTTGAAAAAAGAGAAGGAGAAGGAGATGATAGCGAAATGGTCCGTCATCTATCCCTAAGCCTTGCTCTCTACTCAGATAATGAACATGCTATTGAAGAAGCTCACCATATTTTTAAAGCCCACGAAAATAATATCGCTGCTATACCAGCTGCAATTCGCCTGTTAGTTCTTACCAATGAAATGAAGCATTTCGAATCCAAAGAACTTAGCCACTTGTTATTAGAGACTTATAGTACTACTACCGATGGGAATTTCAAACGACAACTAGCGAGTGCTTTATCTCATACTACAGATAGCAAGACACTCAAGAAATTATTGTCAGATTGGAAAAATAAAGATATTGTGAAACCACAAGACTTAGCTATGAGTTGGTATGCTACTTTCCTTAAAAATTCTTTTACACAAGAAAGTGTCTGGGAGTGGGCCCAAGAAAACTGGGAATGGATCAAAGCAACTCTAGGTGGTGATATGAGTTTTGATAAATTTGTGATTTATCCCTCAAGTAGTTTCAAAACAGAAGAACGCCTTGAACAATATAAAAACTTTTTCGAGCCTCAATTAAGCGATATGGCGATTAGCCGTAATATTTCAATGGGAATTAAAGAAATTTCTGCTCGTGTCCTTTTAATCACGAAGCAAAAAGAAGAAGTTATCAATACTATCAAAAAATATACCTAATAAACTCAAATAGAGATTGATGGATTATTCAATCTCTA
This sequence comes from Streptococcus agalactiae, assembly GCF_949788565.1. Classification (NCBI taxonomy): domain Bacteria; kingdom Bacillati; phylum Bacillota; class Bacilli; order Lactobacillales; family Streptococcaceae; genus Streptococcus; species Streptococcus agalactiae. Next base: position 918,691 of record NZ_OX460931.1, on the reverse strand, counting down.
TTTCTTTGTCTGTGTCATGAAATTAGTTGACATAAAACATACTTTATTTAGGATTTATTAAGCAAAGTTTGGTATTCTAATATTAATAGTTCAGATAAAATATGTACATCGAAAGGATATACTATGATAAAAATTTTATTAATTGAAGATGACTTGAGTCTTTCCAATTCCGTTTTTGATTTCCTTGATGACTTTGCCGATGTCATGCAAATTTTTGATGGAGAAGAGGGTCTTTACGAAGCCGAAAGTGGAGTCTATGATCTGATTCTTCTAGATCTCATGTTACCTGAAAAAAACGGCTTCCAAGTGTTGAAAGAGCTACGTGAAAAAGGTATTACAACCCCTGTATTAATAATGACCGCTAAAGAAAGCATTGATGATAAGGGACAAGGTTTCGACTTAGGTGCTGATGATTATCTAACAAAACCTTTTTACCTAGAAGAACTAAAAATGCGAATTCAGGCTCTTTTAAAGCGTTCTGGAAAATTTAATGATAACAGCCTAATTTATGGTGATATTCGCGTAGACATGTCTACTAACTCAACCTTTGTTAATCAAACAGAAGTTGAGCTCTTAGGTAAAGAGTTTGATCTTTTAGTCTATTTCCTTCAAAATCAAAATGTTATCTTACCGAAATCTCAAATCTTTGATCGTATTTGGGGATTTGATAGTGATACAACGATTTCAGTTGTAGAAGTTTATGTCTCTAAGGTTCGGAAAAAATTAAAAGGAACACTTTTTTCAGAAAACCTTCAAACTTTGCGTAGTGTAGGATATATTTTAAAGCATGTCGAAACCGATTAAGATAAGTAAATTCAAAAAAAATGTCTCAGATAGTCATTTTATCCATTTTTTCACAGTTTTTAGTGGTATTTTTCTGGTTATGACTGTTATCATCCTCCAAGTCATGCGCTATGGTGTTTATTCTTCTGTTGATAGTAGTTTAAAGTATATCAGTACCCATCCTAAAAATTACATCAATATGGTTATGTCACGTACCGCTGCCTACCTAGATAACTCCAATATCGCAAGTGTCAAGTTAAAACCCGGCGGTCAGACAGTAGCTAATACTGATATTATTCTTTTTACATCAGAAGAAGAAGTCATTAACTATTTTGACGCATTTTCAAACTATCAGTTTTTAAAACCTAATAAAAAAAATCTAGGTGGCATTAGTGAATTAACTTTAACCAACATCTTTGGTCAAGATGAGACATATCATGCTGTCACCGTAAAAGTTAATAACCCTGCTTATCCTAATGTGACTTACATGACAGCTATTGTTAATATTGATCAATTAGTAAATGCTAAAGAACGCTATGAAAAAATTATTATATTTGTCATGACTACTTTTTGGATTATTTCAATTGGAGCAAGTATCTACTTAGCTAAATGGGCACAAAAACCGATTATAGAAAACTACGAAAGACAGAAGGCTTTTGTCGAAAATGCTAGCCACGAGCTGCGTACTCCTCTAGCTGTCTTACAAAATCGCCTAGAAACGCTATTCAGAAAACCGAATGCCACCATTTTAGAAAATAGTGAAAATATCGCTTCAAGTCTAGATGAAGTACGAAATATGCGTATTTTAACCACTAATCTTTTAAACTTAGCAAGACGTGATGATGGAATCAAACCAGAATTAGCTGTTATTAAGCCTACACTTTTTGATAGTATCTTTGAGAATTATGATCTAATCGCCCAAGAGAATGGTAAAAATTTTACTGGACATAATATGATCCAAGATAGTTTCAAAACAGATAAGACACTGCTAAAACAACTCATGACTATTTTATTTGATAATGCTATAAAATATACTGACAATGATGGTAGCATTGACTTTACCATATCTGAAACTGATAAGTATCTCTTTTTAGAAATCGCTGATAATGGACCAGGAATTTCAGAGGAGGATAAAGTCAGAATTTTTGATCGTTTTTATCGTGTTGACAAAGCAAGAACACGACAACAAGGAGGGTTTGGCCTCGGCCTTTCTTTAGCTCAACAAATCGTTAACTCACTGCGAGGTAATATTACAGTAATTGATAATAAACCTAGAGGCAGTATTTTTAAGATAAAACTACCAAAAGTAAAAGGTTAGGCCATGTTAGTCCTAACCTTTTAAATTTTAAAGTGGTCTTGCATACTTGATATAGCAAGCTGATAGGAAATTTGGTATAATAAAAGCTATGGAAATTGAAAAAACAAATCGTATGAATGCCCTTTTTGAGTTTTATGCGGCATTATTAACAGATAAACAAATGAATTATATCGAGTTATACTACGCCGATGACTACAGCCTTGCTGAAATAGCTGAAGAATCCGGTGTTAGCCGACAAGCTGTCTATGATAATATCAAACGAACTGAAAAAATTCTTGAGGCGTACGAAATGAAACTACATATGTATTCAGATTATATTGTCCGTAGTCAGATTTTTGATGACATTCTAGAAAAATATACCGATGATGCCTTTTTACAAGAAAAAATTTCCATTCTAAGTAGCATTGATAATAGAGATTAAATGAGGAGAAATAATTTATGGCTTTCGAAAGTTTAACAGAGCGCCTGCAAGGAGTTTTTAAAAATATTCGTGGTAAGAAAAAGTTATCTGAAAAAGATGTGCAAGAAGTCACCAAGGAGATTCGTCTAGCTCTTTTAGAAGCTGACGTTGCTCTTCCAGTTGTTAAAACCTTTATTAAACATGTTCGTGAACGTGCTGTTGGACATGAAATCATTGATACACTAGATCCTACGCAACAAATTGTTAAGATTGTCAATGAAGAGCTAACAGATTTATTAGGGGCTGAGACCTCTGAAATTGAAAAATCCCCTAAAATTCCAACCATCATAATGATGGTTGGTCTACAAGGTGCTGGTAAAACAACTTTTGCCGGTAAGTTAGCAAACAAACTAATCAAAGAAGACAATGCTCGTCCTATGATGATAGCAGCTGATATTTATCGACCAGCTGCTATTGATCAGTTAAAAACCCTTGGTAGCCAGATTAATGTTCCTGTCTTTGATATGGGAACTAACCATTCAGCAGTTGAGATTGTCACTAAAGGTTTAGAACAGGCTCGTGAAAATCGTAATGACTATGTTCTTATTGATACAGCCGGACGCCTACAAATTGATGCAACCCTTATGCAGGAATTGCATGATGTCAAAGCCATAGCTCAACCTAATGAAATACTCCTTGTCGTTGACAGCATGATTGGACAGGAAGCTGCAAATGTCGCTGAAGAATTTAACCGTCAGCTCAGCATTAGTGGTGTTGTTCTGACAAAGATTGACGGTGATACACGCGGTGGTGCTGCCCTTTCAGTACGCGAAATTACTGGAAAACCAATTAAATTTACAGGAACAGGGGAAAAAATCACTGATATTGAAACTTTCCATCCCGATCGTATGGCAAGCCGTATATTGGGGATGGGAGACCTGCTAACACTTATTGAGCGCGCTAGTCAAGAATACGACGAAAAACGTTCAATGGAATTAGCGGAGAAAATGCGTGAAAACACCTTTGACTTCAACGATTTTATTGATCAATTAGATCAAGTTCAAAATATGGGGCCAATGGAAGATCTCCTTAAAATGCTTCCAGGAATGGCTAACAATCCAGCAATGAAAAACTTCAAAGTGGATGAAAACGAAATTGCTCGCAAAAGAGCCATTGTGTCATCAATGACTCCAGAAGAGAGAGAAAATCCAAATCTCCTCAATCCAAGTCGTAGACGTCGTATTGCTGCTGGATCAGGTAATACTTTCGTTGATGTTAATAAATTCATTAAAGATTTTAACCAGGCAAAACAAATGATGCAAGGCGTGATGTCCGGTGATATGAATAAAATGATGAAAAAAATGGGAATTGATCCTAATAACCTCCCTAAAGATATGCCTGGAATGGACGGAATGGATATGTCTAATTTAGAAGGTATGATGGGGCAAAATGGCATGCCTGACTTATCTAGTTTAGGTGGCGATATGGACTTCAGCCAAATGTTTGGTGGTGGCTTAAAAGGAAAAGTAGGAGCCTTTGCAGCTAAACAATCAATGAAACGTATGGCTAATAAAATGAAGAAAGCTAAGAAGAAACGCAAATAAAAATGTCTATTTAAATAGACATTTTTATTTTTGTCTGCTATAATAGACAAAAAGGTGGTGATATTTATGTATTTAGCATTAATCGGTGATATCATTAATTCAAAACAGATACTTGAACGTGAAACTTTCCAACAGTCTTTTCAGCAACTAATGACCGAACTATCTGATGTATATGGTGAAGAGCTGATTTCTCCATTCACTATTACAGCTGGTGATGAATTTCAAGCTTTATTGAAACCATCAAAAAAGGTATTTCAAATTATTGACCATATTCAACTAGCTCTAAAACCTGTTAATGTAAGGTTCGGCCTCGGTACAGGAAACATTATAACATCCATCAATTCAAATGAAAGTATCGGTGCTGATGGTCCTGCCTACTGGCATGCTCGCTCAGCTATTAATCATATACATGATAAAAATGATTATGGAACAGTTCAAGTAGCTATTTGCCTTGATGATGAAGACCAAAACCTTGAATTAACACTAAATAGTCTCATTTCAGCTGGTGATTTTATCAAGTCAAAATGGACTACTAACCATTTTCAAATGCTTGAGCACTTAATACTTCAAGATAATTATCAAGAACAATTTCAACATCAAAAGTTAGCCCAATTGGAAAATATTGAACCTAGTGCGCTGACTAAACGCCTTAAAGCAAGCGGTCTGAAGATTTACTTAAGAACGAGAACACAGGCAGCCGATCTATTAGTTAAAAGTTGCACTCAAACTAAAGGGGGGAGCTATGATTTCTGATTTTTTAAGGGATAATCCAATCCTAACTTTATTATTTTGCGCACATTTTTTAGCTGACTTTCAGTGGCAAAGTCAATCCTTAGCAGATAGTAAATCACATAGTTGGAGGGGACTCTGGAGACATCTCTTGATTGTTTTCCTCCCCTTAGCAGCTTTAATGATATTGATACCAGAAACTACTTTATTAAATTTAAGCATATGGGGAAGCCATATTGTTATTGATAGTATAAAGAAATTGAGTTACCCTTGGGTAGAGGAAGGACATTTCCAAAAAGAAGCTTTTACTATAGACCAACTAGCCCACTATACTTGCATTATCGTTTTTTACCATGCGCTTCCTACATATTTACCGCCTAATCATTGGCTTTTGCCTATCAAGCACTTTATTGTCATAGCTCTGGTTTTTATCATTATCACCAAACCCATTAATATTGTGTTTAAAGTTTTCTTTAATAAATTTCAAGCTAAAGAATTATCATCATTATTAACACAAGAAAAAACAAAAATAATGAAAGAAAAATCTGAAGATCATGAAGAAACAATTGAAGGAGCAGGAGCTATGATTGGTAATTTAGAGCGTCTAATTATGGCTATATTACTAATCTCAGGACAGTATGCTGCTATAGGTCTTGTTTTTACTGCAAAATCCATTGCACGTTACGATAAAATTTCTAAAAGTCAGGTTTTTGCCGAATATTATTTAATTGGATCATTATTCTCAATTATAAGTGTTTTGATAACTCATTGGTTACTTTTGGTATAGAAAAGCGCTAGAAATATCCTAACGCTTTTCTTTTATTCTGTCTTATAAGCATAAGTAAAATCAACATTCAAACCAGTTGAATTTCTTACCAACCCTTTTAATTTAGAATTTTGGAGCCCTTTTTTCCCTAGGTAATAAACTGGGTTATAATATGATTGATCAAATAAAGCTTTTTCAGCAGTTTTGTAATCATTAGCGGCATCTCCTGGTTTCAAGGCGTCAGTAGTAATTGCCTTTTGATAGGCATTGTCATACTCTTTAGAAGAAAATTTACCATAATTATACGCAGAATTAGTCGTGAATAACCCATAGAAAGTTGATCCTTCTGGATAATCTCCTCCCCATGAGAAGAGCACGACATCAAAATTTTCATTTTTTGCATCTTCAAGGCGTTGCTTGAAAGTAACGAATTTTTCTTCAACAGTTAGACCAGGCAAAGCACTCTCCCATGTAGATTTCACATAGTCAACAGCATTTTTAGCTGCTGGAGAGTCCGAATCGGCTGTGATTGTTAACTTGAGAGATGACTGACCAACCTCAGCAAGACCTTCTTTGAAAAGTTTTTGAGCTTTACTTGTATTATACGTATAACCTGGGGCAGTATACTTGGAAAGATCCTCACCATTAGGTAATTTGGCTAATTTTTTAGGGACCAGAGATTCAGCAGGAGTTGAACCTGTATCAACTGCCGCTTTAACAACACCTTTACGATCAGTCGCTAAATTCAAAGCTTGCCTAATTTTCTGATTTGTCAATGCTTTAACCGAACCAGTTTGGTTATAAATAATATATGTAGTACGTGCATCAGACGCATCTACTACATCTTTATTATTTTTATTAGCTTGATAAATAGCAGAAGTTCCTGATATTTCAGCAAAATCAATCTGACCTTGCTTGTACATTTGAACTGCAGTATCTGGTTTTTTGATAGTTTGAACTATGACACTATTTGTTTTAACATGTTTAGAATCCCAATAATATTTATTTTTGACTAATTTAAATTTACCATTTGAACCATTCCAATCCTTAACAAGGTAAGGACCTGAGTAAATTTGATTTTTTGATGTTGTACCATAATCTTTACCAACTTTTTCAACATACGATTGTTTCTGAGGCATAAAATTAGAGAAGGCTAAATAATATTTAAATTGAGGGCATGGACTTGTCAATTTAAAGGTCACTTGATTGCCTTTAGCTGTTACACCAAGTTTATTTAAATCTTTAATATCTCCAGAATTAATCTTATCAGCATTTAAAAGGTGCGATTCTGTCGCCAAGTAAGCATATTCAGATGCAGTTTTAGGATCAACTATTCTCCGCCATGTGTAAACAAAATCTTCAGCGCTTAGTTTGCTTCTATCTGACCATTTTAAATTATCACGAAGTGTAGCAGTATAAGTAAGACCATCAGAAGAAACGGATACTTTTTTAGCTAAATCGGGTTTTGGTTTGCCCTCTTTATCAATTCTAAGTAAATTGCTGCCTGAATTACCTATAGCTAAGTTTGAATAAGCATCTGTATTCTTTGAAATGTCCAATGTACTGATTTCAGTAGGAACATACCAATTAATAACTTTATTATCTCCAGAGTTCTTTGACTCATTACCACAGGCAACTAGGGTAACTGTGGTGGCTGTTAGAGTCGCCAAAGATATACCCAAAAACTTAAGTTTTTTTCTATTAAAACTAGACATAATACCAGTCCTCCTAAACCTTCTATAAAGATATAGGACATATTATATCATAAAATTTCAAGAAAGAAAGGAATATTTCAAATTTTCTGATTTTTATAAGGCGTAGTAGATCTAATATTGAGAAAACTAGTATAATTTTAAAGTAGAATTTAACTTTGATTATTAACTTGCAAATATAATTAAATAATTGAGTACCCTTTATTACCTTTTCAGATACCGATAAAATCAATGAAATTATGAATCAGTTTTCTCAAAATACTCTGTCTTTACTATAACAAACATGTTAAATGATAATAAGTAATACTGATCATCATAAAGAATGGCTATTTGATGTACTTACCGAATGAATTCCTGTTTTTAACTTTTAAACTTTCCGAAAAACTATAATTTTCTTGAAAGTTATGCTAGGGTATGATATACTTCTATTTATAGATATAACGGAGATTTTATTATGAAACGTGAATTACTACTCGAAAAAATCGATGAACTAAAAGAAATTATGCCTTGGTATGTTCTAGAATATTATCAATCAAAGCTTTCTGTTCCTTATAGTTTCACAACACTCTACGAATATTTAAAAGAATATAGACGTTTTTTTGAATGGTTATTGGATTCTGGTGTTGCTAATTGTCATCATATTGCAGAAATTGAGCTTTCAGTTTTAGAAAACCTTACTAAAAAAGATATGGAAGCTTTTATACTATATTTACGAGAACGCCCTTTATTAAATGCTAACACAAGGCAAAATGGGGTGTCTCAAACCACCATTAACAGAACTCTATCTGCCTTATCTAGTCTTTTCAAATACCTTACTGAAGAGGTTGAGAATGCTGACGGGGAGCCTTACTTTTATCGCAATGTCATGAAAAAACTCTCAACCAAAAAGAAAAAGGAAACTTTAGCTTCTCGGGCAGAAAATATTAAACAAAAGTTATTTTTGGGCAATGAAACGATAGAATTCTTAGAGTATATAAATTGTGAATATCAAAACAAACTTTCCAAACGTGCTTTAGCTTTTTTCAACAAAAATAAAGAGAGAGATTTAGCTATTATTGCTTTGCTACTAGCTTCAGGAGTGCGTCTATCTGAGGCAGTAAACTTAGATTTAAAGGATATTAACCTTAATGTAATGGTTATTGATGTCACACGAAAAGGGGGGAAAAGGGACTCTGTCAATGTCGCTAGCTTTGCGAAGCCCTACCTTGCTAATTATTTAGACATCCGTAAAAATAGATACAAAGCAGAAAATCAGGACATTGCTCTATTTTTATCAGAATACCGTGGGGTGCCAAATCGTATTGATGCTTCAAGTGTAGAGAAAATGGTTGCTAAGTATTCCCAGGATTTTAAGGTTCGTGTAACACCTCATAAACTAAGGCATACTCTTGCTACTAGGCTATATGATGCTACAAAATCTCAAGTATTAGTTAGTCACCAACTAGGTCATGCTTCCACTCAAGTTACTGACCTATATACCCATATTGTTAACGATGAACAAAAGAACGCTTTAGACAAACTCTAGTAACATAAATAAAGTTATGTAAATGTTTTATTTTACATAACTTTATTTATGTATAAAAACAGCAGTCCCATAATTAATTTTGCTATCCACCGAAATGGACAAATTCAGACTAGATAAGACTTCTTTTGTCATATATAACCCCATGCCTGTTGCCTTTTGGTGCTCATGACCGTTGTAACCCGTAAAGCCATCTTCAAAAAGTCTAGGGATATCTTCTTCGAGTATTCCGATACCATAATCTTGTATTCTAATACTTTCTTCTCCTATACTTATTATTATCTTTGACTCAGGATTAGAATATTTTATGGCATTATCTAGCACCTGTGAAAGAGCAAAAGTTAACCACTTTTTGTCTGTTTTCCAGATATTATCGCCTTCAATTATGATAGATAAGTTTTTGGATAGACAAATGACCTTATACGATTTTATAATTTCTACTACTACTTCTCTAAGGCTAACAGCTTCAAAACGAAAATCGTCACGATATTGTCTAAATTTCAAAAATGCTAACAACGTTTCAAGATAATGTTGCAATTTCAATAATTGTTGTTCAACTTCCTTAGGATCGAGATGATTTGTCTGGGCCATTAATGAAATAGCTGCCAATGGAACTTTCATTTGGTGCGACCACATCTTTATCATAAGTGCAACATGATTGGTTTGTTCAATTGTTTCAGAAACTTTTTGTGCTTCTCTAGCTTCTAATTGTGTAATAATATTAAAATAAGCATAATCACTCGGTTGAAGTTCGAAAGAGGGGTCCTGACTACTATTAAAATATTTGAGATGTAACATTTTTTTCCTGTAATGACTGTATTGCCAAATACTAATTCCTAGTAAAACAATAACATTTAAACCTAAGGAATTAAACAAATAGGGCATTGGTAAATGATATAGATAGAAACTAATAAAAAATAGGACAAACATCATGATATATAAAATATACCAAATCAAGTGTTCTCTTAAAAACTGGCGTATCATTGTAGTAAATACCCTACTCCTCTCACTGTATGAATGTAATCAAAACCTATTGGGACAATTTTTTTACGTAAGCGTGTCATATTAACATTAAGTGTATTTTGATCAATAAAACTATCATTTTCCCAAAGTTTCTCTAATAGAGACTCTTTTGAGACTACTTGTTTAGGATGCATGAGCAAGATAGATAGGATTTTATTTTCTGTTGGCGATAAAATAACCTCTTTATCTTGGCTAGACAATAACCCTTCTCTTGTCAACGTAAATCCCCCAAAAGTTAATTCCTGTTGGATAAATTGTTGACTTCTCCTTAAAATAGCAGTTAGCTTAGCATCTAATACAGCTAGAGAGAATGGTTTTGAAATAAAGTCATCACCCCCCATATTTAATGCCATAACCATATCCATTTCATCATTACTAGATGAAATGAAAATAATAGGAATTGTTAAAAACTTACGCAATTCTGCAGTCCAGTAAAAACCATTAAAATAGGGTAACGTAATATCCATTAGTATCAAATCGGGTTGAAATGCGATAATTTCTTGTTTCACATCACGAAAATTGCTGACACTAGAGACATGATAGCTAGCTGATAAATGGCCTTTTAAAAGTGACACAATCGTCATATCATCTTCTACAATATAAATTTTTCCTTGATCTTGTGACATATCCCCTCCTAAAATAGTACGAAATCTCTTTCTTTCATTTAGTATAACAAATTTTTTAGTCTATCGGTTTCTATTAATGCAAAAGGATTGGTAAAATAACCAATCCTTTTTAGCGTTCAATAATATGATAATAAGTTCGACTAGTTATACGGTAAATGATAAAGTAAATTATAGAAATCGCAAGTACTGTCAAACCACTTACTACATATACGATTGTTGAGTTAAGCACCCCAAATACCAAAAGCATCTGTTTTAGCATTGGAATAGCAACTCCAAAGTGAATAACCGCTACCACTAAAGGTTGGAAGAAGAAAATCATAATTTGAGAATTAATAGTCCGTTTAACTAATTTTTTGCTCATACCTACTTCTTGTAAAATACGATAAGATCTCTTATCTTCATGACCTTCTGAGTATTGCTTATAGTAAACAATTAGAGCTATACCTAGCAAAAAGCTTATACCTAACAGAAATCCAGTAAATAATAACCCACCAAACATTTGATAACCTTCTTTTAGAAAACTCTGTTTAGTGCTAATATTTCCAACATACTTACCATCTACCTCTATTATGTCGTTTTTAGAAATTGAATTTATCTCTTGACTATTCAAATCCAAATATGCCTTAAAGGTTTTTGGAAAAGTATTGATGTTCTTAGTATAAGGTAAATATGCTTTTCTAATATTGTCAATTTGTTTGTTGTTTGCAAATATAATTAAACCCGGGTTATAAGTATTTGTAGTCTCTGGAACATAAGCCTCTTTTAAATTTTTTACAACGTCAAATTTATTTCCCAATAGATTTATTTTTTTCAAACGACTATCACCTTTTTGAACAAAGTAAGCCACTTGGTTATCTTTTAATTTTGGTAATCGGTGACCTAAACGACGGAAATCATTCTGAGTAATTAGGTACATAAAACCCGTTTTTGTGATATCAACATGTTTGACGTTTTTAGATGTGATATTAAGTTCACTTGATTGACTAACTGGCATTGAAATCATTGTCTGATTATAAGTGATAGCTTCCTTAGATGACTTACCTAGTTTCTTCAAAATCTTTTCTTCAAATATATTTTTCGCGTCACCTTTTGAATTATCTATTGATAAACTTACTGATTTTGGAAATAGTCCGGTAACAACATTTTGTGTATTTGAATAGAGTGAGACTGTTGTAGCAATAGTAACTAGAGCCATAACAGCTAATAAAGTGATACTTGCCAACCCCACTGCATTTTGCTTCATTCGAAAAATCATTTGCGAAGTTGATACAAAATGCTCAGATTTATAATAATAATGCTTGTTTTGACGTAACCTTTTTAAGTACCATGTCATAAAACTAATATAAAAAAGATAAGTACCAGCAATAACTAAAAGTACTGCAAAGAAGAAACGATAGATAACAGCTAATGCAGGTGCTTTACCTGAAGTAAGAGCCATTGTATAAGCGATGGCGATAGCTACTAACGCTAAAATTGCAAGTATAAGATTACCTTTTGGTTCCTTTTCTCCCTGTTGTTTCTTCCTAAAAAGGCTTAATGGGGATGATAAATGAACATGTCGAATAACTGGAACTTCTAAAGTCAGAAAAATACCTGTAAATATAACAATACAAATAATAAATGGCCATAAACTTAAACTAAGATTTAGTGCATGATAGTTAATAATGTTGACAAAAATTAAATAAATAAATTTAGCAAAAAAAGCACTAAACAGACTTCCTATAGAAATAAGAAATATATAAATAATAAACAGCTCTAGACTAGCTACACGCGCAACTTGACGTTTATTCATCCCCAAAATGTTATACAGTCCAAATTCACTACTACGCTGTTTCATCAAGATATTGTAGCTATAATGTTCCATGACTACCGCAAAGATTGACAAAACAATCACTCCAAGAAAAAGAACCGTTGCCGCTGTCCCCATATCTCTTCCAACAGCACTCATTAAGATTAGTAGCGTAGAACAAGTCAATGAATAAAGTAATAAACTGGCTAAGAGGAATGGTATGTACTGGTCTATAGAATGTTTTAAATTATGCCAGGCTATTTTGAGATAAAACATATTATTCACCCCCTAATATGGCAGACATTGTTAAAGAAATATCTTTATTGAATTCGCTATTATTCTTATTACCACGATAAAGTTGGTGAAAAATACGTCCATCTTTGATAAATAAAACGCGTTTGGCATGACTAGCAGCATTTGCTGAATGGGTTACCATCAAAATAGTTTGTCCATCCAAGTTAATAGTTTCAAATAAATTCAGCAAGTCTTCTGAATTACGGTAATCTAACGCTGCTGTTGGTTCATCTGCTAATAAAATTTGAGGGTTGGTTATCAAACTACGAGCAATCGCTACACGTTGCTTTTGACCACCAGAAAGCTCGAAAGGTCTCTTATCTAATAAGTCATCAATTCTCAGATGAGAAGATAATTCTGACAAACGATGATCCATTTCTTTGTAACGTTTACGATCAAGAACTAAAGGAAGATAGATATTATCTCTTACAGAGAGAGTATCCAAAAGGTTGAAGTCTTGAAAGACGAAACCAAGATTTTTCAAACGAAAACTCGCTAATTTTGCCTCTTTGATTTTCGTAATATCTTCCCCATTTAAAATCACTTGTCCATTTGTCGGTTTTTCTAAAGTAGCTAAAATATTTAGCAGAGTTGTTTTTCCCGAACCAGACTCTCCCATAATAGCAATGAATTCCCCTTGTTCAACTTTAAAATCGACGTCTTGTAGAGCCCTTGTCTCTTCTTTTGAAAAACGTGTACGAAAAACTTTTTCTAAGTGATTAATTTCTAATAACATATAATTCTCCTTTATTTATTATACCCTAATTTTGATTGATTCTACTCTTTAACCAAGACTGTGACTCTTGTAAAGGAAGGCTGGTTACTTGATCTGGTAAGATAGGGGTGTTCTCGTATTTATATCCTTGTCGATCACTAACTATTCCTGTAGTTAAAGCTAATCTAGCACCGTCGTAAAGCATGAAAGTTTCATTAACAGTCGTATATCCTGCTGTGGCTTGACCAAAGCTTTTAACATTAGGTAATCCTTTAAATGATAAAAAAGTCATTTCTGCCGAACTAGCAGTTTTATGATTAGTTATAATAGCGATTGGAACATGCTTAGTATTGATTGTTTTCCTAGATATTTTTAATGCTTCTAGCGGTATATTTTTCATCGTGATTGTTTTCTTATTTCCATACTTATCAGTATAATGAAATAGGGTATCATTTGGTAAAATAGAGGCTAACCCCCCAATCATAGGGATCATATTGCCGCCAGTATTATTCGATAAGTCTAAAATGAGTCCCTTATAACTTTTTTCCATCAATATATTTTGTAATTTACCACTATAACGGCTAATAGATCGTTTATCTAACTTACTTATAGAAGGAATAGTAATTAAGAGAATGTCTTCGTTTAATCTTCGATATTCTGGATATCGACTATCTAGGGTATCTCTTCGTACAGTCTCTTTGGATAATATTTGACTATGTTTACCTCCTCCATACCGTACTGCTTCCTGTACAATGTTGCGACTCTCTTGGTAAGATTTTGACGTTTTCAACTTTTTTTCTGATCGTTGTCTTATAATTTGCCATTGACGACCTTGCGAATACAAACCACGCTGTTCAACACGATCTAAAATAACACGTCCATAACGTTCGCTACTAGGAGGTAATAGATAAATATTTAATGCTGAACCATAATAATGAACTACCACTCCTAAAATTCCTAAAACTATAAGCATTGGAACTACAAAAAGTAAAACTATTTTTCGCCGCATCTCTTGCTCCCCCTTTCTCTTTAAGTCTATTATATGGCAAAATAGATTACTATAACCTTACATCTTAAGACCTATTTCTTACAAATTTGAAAGTTTTAAAAGCTTTATAAACTATAATTTTGATATAATATCTTACATAACAAATGGAAAGTACGGTGAAAATATATGGCCAAGACAAGTAAAAAATTGACAAAATCTTTAGGGCCTATTGGTAAATTAATTTCAATAATCCCTGACACAACTGAACTTATTGGAAAAGCAATTGATAATTCTCGTCCAATTATTGAAAAAGAACTTGATCGTCGTCATGAAAAAAAACAGACTTATACTCAGCTTGATAATGTAGTACACCTTGATATCAATGATGCGCAAGTTTACTTAGAGCAACGCCATTTTAATGTATCAAGGATTGTTGCTGAACCAAATTCAAAGTGGGCAACCCTACATCCTAATCAAGTTGTGAATATGTCGCCTAAAGCTGGTAGGGTCAGAATCGGTTCATTAGTGAAGTTGTACTATATTACAGAGGATATCCTTGAAGAAAGTAAGACACTACTTTTATCTAAATCCGAAAAAAGTAAAGCACGACAACAACGGTTAACAGAATTATTGAGTACCCCTAGTCAATTACTCAAAAAAAATCGAAATAAATAAGCATGATCGAATTGACCATGCTTATTTATTTTTACCAAACAGGTTGATCTAAACCTTGAGATGTTTTTTCGATAACTTTTTTAACCGCATCTGTATGGTAAGCTTTCACAACTTCTTTAATGGCTTTAGCTTTTGATTTGTCTTGCCAACCTTTTTGAGCAACTAAAAGGTTGTACCATTGTTTTGCATTTTTACTTTTTGGTTCAATAAAAATAGCTGATTTAGGATTTATTCCTGCTTCTGTCACAAAATCATTATTAATAACTGCTGCATCTGTGGAATCCAAAGAACGTGCGGTCTGTGCTGCATCTACTTCTTTTAAATCTAAAGATTTAGGATTGGAAACAACATCTGACATTGTTGCTAATGTATCACCTGATACTTTCAATTTTAGCAAGCCTGCTGATTGTAACAAGTAGAGAGAGCGACTTTCGTTAACTGCATCGTTTGGGATAGTAATAGTTGCTTTATTTGGAATTTCAGAAACTGTTTGGTATTTACCTTTACCGTTCTTAGTACCAGAGTATAATCTAAAGGAAGTAAAGTATGTCTCAGCAACGGAAACAAGATTGGTCTTATTTGCTTTATTCCAATTGTTTAAGTAATTATAATGCTGGAAAGCATTAATATCAATCTCATCACTTTCTAAAGCTTTATTAGGTTGTGTATAATCTGTGAATTCCGTAAATTTTAGCTTAACGCCTTTTTTCTTAACTAATTCTTCGATTTTATCCCAACGAGCTTTTTCAGTTTTACTCTTTACCATTGTTCCAACTCTAACGACTTTGGCGTCTTCATTTTTAGACTGACCACAGGCTCCTAAAATAAGTGCTGAAATTACTACTGTTGTCGTTAATCCTAATAGCTTTTTGATTTTCATAATTTATTTCTCCTTTGATATGGTTGTATGATTAATCAACTGATACTAGTGTAACAAAAAGCTAATGGATTAAAAAATACTTATTATCAATCAAGAGATATAGCTTTTAACTATATCATTTCTTTTATAATTTTACTTTCGAGGGCTCCGTAAAGCGGTCCAATAATAGGCGACTTCCTCATAACCTTGGTGCTCATACATTTTTCTGTTTTCTTCTTCTGAAATTAAGATAACTTTCTTAACCCCCCTACTTGCATCAAATTGTAGGCGCGTACCAATTCCTTGTCCTCTGTAGGACTCTTGGACATAAAAATCATCTATTTCCACGTATTCACCATAGTCCCAAGCTGTTACATCTCCAATAATTTGATTATCTTTAATAGCTAGGTAAACTTTAGCATTATTATTTAAAAGATTAGCACGATTATCATTATACATTTGCTTAGCGTAAGTTTCTCCGTAAACTATACTTTGTTCATATTTGAACTTTAGGTATTTTTCTAGGTAATTTTCATTAAGTTTAGTAAATGTGATGTCATCAAATTCTTTTTCAAAAAGTTTAAGATGATTTAATGAATTTGTAAATATGATATGTTTCTCTGATTCAAAGCCTTGTTGTGATAAAGTTCTCTGTAATTCACTGCTCAATTCAGCATTTTCCTCAAAAAATACAAAAGCAAAATCAGACTGATAATCTTTTTGTTCATCTGCTAAATAGATCATATCCTGTAAAAACTCACTTACTGTAGGCATTATTTTGTAGCTAATATAGTTTGAAAAATAACGCTCTGAAGTGATTATATTCTTAAAATGTTTATACCGATTAGTTTCCAAATAAGGTTTTTCGGATGACTCAAGTAATTCTTTATAGTGCATATTTACTCCATTCATACATTTTTAAAAATCAATATAGAAAATTTGACCTTGCTTGTTGGCAAAGTCAAATGAATATGTCAATAGTTGAGAAATTTTTCTAAATCTTTCAAAGCTCGTGTAGCAATAGCTTCATAACGCTCTTTCTTATCACGAATTCGTGGACCTTCTAATTCTTTGATGATACCAAAGTTAACATTCATTGGTTGGAAATGTTTGCTGTCTTTATGTGTAATATAATGTGGCAGTGCACCAATAGCAGTAGTTTGTGGGAAAACTACTTCACTCTCCCCATTAAAGCGACGGGCAGCATTGATTCCCGCTACAAGACCACTTGCTGCCGATTCTACATAACCTTCAACACCGGTCATTTGTCCAGCAAAGAAAAGATTTGGGTTCTTACGTATAGCAAAGGTTTGGTTTAAAAGATTTGGTGAATCCATATAAGAATTGCGATGCATAACACCATACCGGACAAATTCAGCATTTTCAAGACCAGGAATCATTTGAAATACACGTTTTTGTTCTCCCCACTTAAGATGAGTTTGGAAACCAACTATGTTATAAAGAGAGCCTGCAGCATTATCTTGACGTAATTGAACAACAGCATATGGTGTTTTAAATTCACCATCTCGCGGTCCTTTGTAGTCCTCAGGATACTCCAAACCAACTGGTTTCATTGGACCATAAAGCATCGTTTTAATACCACGCTTAGCCATCACTTCGATAGGCATACAACCTTCGAAGTATTTTTCTTTCTCAAAAGAATTTAGTGGTGCTTCCTCAGCTGTAGTTAAAGCTTCGTGAAATGCCATAAATTCTTCTTTGGTCATTGGACAATTTAGATAAGCTGCTTCACCTTTGTCATACCTAGACTTAAGGTAAACTTTATTCATGTCAATCGTATTTTTATCGACAATTGGAGCGGCGGCATCGTAAAAATAAAAACCGTCACCACCATTAAGTTCATGAATTTTAGCTGCCAGACTATCACTTGTTAATGGTCCTGTAGCGATAACTGTAATAGCATCTTCAGGGATATCTGTGATTTCATCACGAATTACTTCGATTAATGGATGTTTATGGATTTCCTCAGTAACAGCTTCAGAATAACCTTCTCTATCAACGGCCATGGCTCCACCTGCTGGAACTCGATGTGCCTCCCCATTTCTCATAATGATAGAATCCAAACGACGCATTTCTTCTTTTAAAAGACCAACTGCATTTGTTAGAGAATCACCGCGGAATGAATTGGAACATACTAATTCTGCAAAATTATCTGTTTTATGTTGAGGGGTTGATTTTACCCCACGCATTTCATAAAGCTTAACTGGTATTCCACGTTTAGCAATTTGATAAGCTGCTTCAGAACCAGCCAAACCAGCGCCGATAACATTAATGTAAGATTGAGACATGAACTAATACCTCTTGAAAGTAGTCAACTACTTCCTCAAATCTTTCTATATAATTTATTTTTCCATTATAACATACATAGCTACTTCTTCAAAAAACGTTATTCATTAAACTACTAGTTATTCTCTAAATAAAACTCAAAACGATCTCCAACATATTGCCCATGAACATATTCAAAAGGCTTACCATCAGTAAAGTATGAAACTTGTGTCAATGCCAAAATAGCATGGCCTGCGTTAACTTCTAAATGCGAAGCAACACGTTCACTAGCATTTCTAGCATATATAGTTTGTTGGCTTTTCCCAATTTCGTAGCCATTCTCTGTTAAGGTTTTAAAGAAATGTTCTGTAACCTCTGATTGTTCAAAACCTTTAATTAAATTCTCTGGTATAGAGGCTACCTCATAAACCAACGGGACCTTATCAGCATAACGTACCCTTTCCATACGAACCACATAATCTGACTGTGATAAATTTAATTTTTGAATTTCGGTTTCATTCGCTAGTTTTCTTTGAAATGAGATTAGTTTACTGGATGGCTTACGCCCTTGAGAATTGACAATTTCTGTAAAACTAGTTGTTCCCCGCATTTTTTCTTGAACACGATGACTAGCAACATAGGTGCCACTACCAACTCGTCTCTCCAAAATACCTTCTTCAACTAACAATGTAATTGATTGGCGAAGTGTCATACGGCTTACACTATAATCATCCGCTAAATCTCTTTCGCTAGGTAACCGCTGCCCAATCTTCCAAGTCCCTTTATCGATTTCCTTTTTAATAGCGTCGTGAATTTTAATATATGCTGGTAACAATATTCTCTCCTCCTAGAATCTACACTTCATTTTACCATACTTCTATATATTTCTAACTCTAAAATCGTGAAATAATTCAGAAAAATCATAAGCAATATTTCTTGATAAGAAAGCGTTTAATCAATTATTTTAATGATGTTAATTTATATAAAATATGCTAAAATGGTATAGGTACAGCTGTTTTTAAAATTAGCTACAAAGAAAGGGAAACAATGACTGATATTTCTATATTGAATGATATCCAAAAAATTATCGTTCTAGATTACGGTAGTCAATATAACCAGCTTATCGCACGTCGTATCCGTGAATTTGGTGTATTTTCTGAGTTAAAATCACATAAAATTACGGCTGATGAAATTCGCGATATTAATCCTATTGGTATCGTACTTTCAGGTGGTCCAAATTCCGTATACGCTGATGGCGCTTTTGGAATCGATGAAGAAATTTTTGAATTAGGAATTCCAATCTTAGGAATTTGTTATGGTATGCAACTGATTACCCATAAACTCGGTGGTAAGGTTCTTCCTGCGGGAGAAGCTGGTCATCGTGAGTATGGTCAATCAGCACTTCGCCTACGCTCAGAATCAGCACTCTTTGCTGGCACTCCTCAAGAACAACTTGTTTTGATGAGCCATGGTGATGCTGTCACTGAAATTCCTGAGGGTTTCCATCTCGTTGGTGACTCTGTTGACTGTCCATTTGCTGCAATGGAAAATACTGAAAAACAATTTTATGGTATCCAATTCCACCCCGAAGTTCGTCACTCAGTATATGGCAATGATATCCTTAAAAATTTTGCTGTTAATATCTGTGGCGCACGTGGTGATTGGTCAATGGATAACTTCATTGATATGGAAATTGCAAAAATACGTGAAACTGTAGGCGATCGTAAAGTACTTCTTGGACTATCTGGCGGTGTTGATTCATCTGTTGTCGGAGTACTCCTACAACGTGCTATCGGTGATCAATTAACATGTATTTTTGTAGATCATGGTTTATTACGTAAAAATGAAGGTGACCAAGTTATGGATATGCTTGGTGGTAAATTTGGACTTAATATTATCCGTGTTGATGCTTCAAAACGCTTCCTAGACCTTCTTTCTGGTGTTGAAGATCCCGAGAGAAAACGAAAAATCATCGGAAATGAGTTCGTGTACGTTTTTGATGATGAGGCAAGTAAACTTAAAGGCGTTGATTTCCTTGCTCAAGGTACCCTCTACACAGATATTATTGAATCTGGGACAGAAACAGCCCAAACAATCAAGTCACACCATAATGTTGGTGGATTGCCAGAAGATATGCAATTTGAATTGATTGAGCCACTTAACACATTATTCAAAGATGAGGTTCGCGCTCTTGGTACTGCACTTGGAATGCCTGATGAAGTTGTATGGCGTCAACCATTCCCTGGGCCTGGTCTTGCTATTCGCGTTATGGGTGAAATTACCGAAGAAAAACTTGAAACAGTCCGCGAATCAGATGCTATTCTTCGTGAAGAAATCGCTAAAGCTGGTCTAGATCGTGACGTATGGCAGTATTTCACAGTTAATACTGGCGTACGTTCTGTCGGTGTTATGGGAGATGGTCGTACTTATGACTATACAATTGCTATCCGTGCAATTACTTCAATTGATGGCATGACAGCTGATTTTGCGCAACTTCCTTGGGATGTACTTAAGAAAATTTCGACACGTATTGTTAACGAAGTTGATCACGTTAACCGTATTGTTTATGATATCACAAGTAAACCACCTGCAACTGTTGAGTGGGAGTAGTTGTAGGAGAGCTAGAAATCCTCTTATACCAAGGGTTTCTGGCTCTTCTTATCTTTTTACTGCACTTTTATTGCACTTTTTTCATTTCTTTGTTTCGCAAGTAGTCTACAGTAAATTGATTCTTTGGTGAAGTATCATAATTTTGTTTTGCTTCTTTAAAGGAAATGGCTCCATTTAATTTGTTAGCTACCTCGAAATTACTGTTAGGATAAAGATGTCCATACGTTCCTAAAGTCGTCTCAATATCTTCGTGTCCTAGACGATCTTTAATGATAAGTGGATTTTCTCCCATACTGATTAACAAGGAAGCATGAGAATGCCGTAACCCATGGATTCTGATTCGATGGATACCAGCCAGCTTAGCATAGCGTTCAATAGCATATGATAGTGTATGTTTTTGGGTAGGAATACCGTTATAGCTCATTACAAAGTCTGTCTGAATTAGATTTTGTTGTACTTCCTTCCATTCGGATAAATAAGTTAATGTGCATTTATCTAATACAATATGACGAACGCTCGCCTTTGTTTTTGGTTCAACAAATCTATAATTCGATTGATTCTTGTAATAGAGTGTTTTGTTGATGGTTAGTACTCCTGAGTCAAAATCAATATCTTCCCATTGAATGGCAGTAGCTTCACCAATTCGCATTCCAGTCATAAATAAAAACCACAGAGAGATAAATAAAAAGTGTTGATAGTAATCTTCTTTGTAAATTAGAGAGATTACTTTTTCAAATTCTTCTTTTGTCCAAAATTCAATTTTAGACTTTTGCTTTTTCACATTGCCAATAATCTTAGATGGATTTGTGGTGGTTATCCCAAGGACAATTGCTCGATCCATAGCAACTGAAAATAGTCCTTGAACAGCTCTTACATAAGAAGACTTACACTTCTTTGATAATTTTAGTTGCCAATTTTGCACATCAATAGGCTCAATATCGGAAACAGCCATTTTATCAAAATAAGAGAAATGCTTCTTAATAGTTGGTAAGCGATTTTCATATGTTCTGAGCTTTACCTGTGTCTTATACCATGGAAGGAAAATTTCAAAGATATAATGTTTAAACGTCATTTTATCCTTATTCTCACTTAATTCTTCTGGTTTCATCAATAGCAGTTTCGAATATTCTTCTCTTGCTTCTTTTTTAGTAGTGAATCCACTACGATATTTTTGAATTTTTTTCCCTTTAGAATCATAACCTAGATTTGCACGAAAATAATAGGTTCCATTCTTTGCTTTTTTTATTGGGTCTTTAACCATAGTTTTTACTCCTTACTGTGCAAAAACTACTCAGACCTGTTTTCATTTGAAAACCGAATTCCTAGAATTTCTTCAACAGCTTCACGAGGGACTCTATCTAGCTTTCGAGATTGATAGTAGATATGCCCTTTTGTAATCATCAATTCTTTTGCTTTTTTTATGATGTCTGCTGAAAAAGAAGTTCCATATCCTAGCTCAACTAAATCCTTTTTTGTGACCGTTATCATTATTACTCCTTTCCCAATTATAGGCTAGGAAAACTCCAATATTCACCTATAATTATATCAAATAGTTTTATAATAATACACTGACAAGAGAAGAATATCTTAGCAATCGAACAGCTCTAGCAAAGCTCACAGGAATTTCACTTCTGCATGGTTCTCATGTAGCCGTACCCATTGCCTGTGACGCTTCTAACGCTCGGACTATGGCTATACGGGAGTATCATTATCACGATAAGAAAGTCATGGCAGCAATCCTGCTAAAGATTACTTTCGAATTACTAACATGAATCGCTCACTAATTTTGTAGGTCATGGCGTGTTAGTTCATCAGCTCTTTTCTTACCGAAACGTATTCGATTGCCTTTATTTGGTTGTCAAAGAACGTTTGGCTTGTTAGCCTATCAAAACCTACTGAACACACAATATGCTTTGATGGAATAACAAACCTCCCAAATCGGGAAGCGTGGATACGATTCGACACGCTTCCACGAAAAAATGGGACTATTTAATTTCGAACGATAAAATCTTAGAGATGAGTTTCGTTTCCATTCTGCCACGTAGGGTTTCATCAATAACCATATGAGAATTTCCATATTCGTCTGTCATGCGACGTAATGAACGTTTTGAGGTATACCCTCGATAATGTTTAACAATCTGATTAATTGCTTCCACGTCGCCATCTGTCGCCTTTACAATGAGGGGGAAGGGGACCCTTGGATAGGCTGTTTTCATTCTTTACACTCCTTCATGAATTCTTTAATCATGGCTAGTCCACTTATTCGATGACGATAAACAGTCGAACGATTCAAATTTAGTAACTCCGCAATCTCCACATCACTCATATCCATAAAGTAATGAAGTAAAATAATGTTCCGTTTTTTCTCTGAAAGATGACGCAGGGCTTCACTTAATAAATCACTTTCAACATTGATTCTTAATCCAAATAATTTAAATAGTTGGAAATCAGTGACGTACGTATCAACAGTAGAAAAAGAGTTGACAAGGTAGTTATCTATATCAGAAAACGAGACTTCTTTTGCTGATAGTCTGTCTAGATGTTTGAAGTAATCTTTTCGTTCATCTTCAATAACTTGTTTGCAGATATAGTCAAACTGATTTTCTATGGTTTCTTGAAAAGAAGATGGTTTCATGCTTTTCACCCCCTTTCTGTCGTGAAAGGGAGTGGCATGTGCTTCTTTATCTCCCTTCATACTAAGCCCCGACACGAAAGGGGGATTTGTTGCATAAATGAAGAGAAATCCTAAAAGATATTTATTAAGTGACCAAAAAAGCACATAAACAGATTGTTTTCTCTGTTCATATGCTTTGATTTTTCTATCTATGTAATCTGCAAAACCACATTGATGGTCATATCTATCCAGTACAGGTGGATAAGTTTTTTTGATAAGAACTTAATTAAGAGAACTAGATGACAGATTATCTTTCTCACGGCGACTTTTCCCTCCATTAAGTCGCCAATTTTATCTACTTTCTAGGAGTATGACTAAATTTTATAAAGTTGTATAGGTAAATAAAATCAGCGACCTTTCTATTTGAAATTGGATTCATCGCATTAATAAATTCCACAGTGTTCTATAGGAACTCATAAACTATATAACATGTTTTTCTATACCTGTTTATGGTTATATAGGAACAGTAAAATGTATAGA
The DNA here is from genome assembly GCF_949788565.1 of Streptococcus agalactiae. Lineage (NCBI taxonomy): Bacteria > Bacillati > Bacillota > Bacilli > Lactobacillales > Streptococcaceae > Streptococcus > Streptococcus agalactiae. The sequence goes on along the minus strand of NZ_OX460931.1, from coordinate 894,838 downwards.
GGTGATTTAGTATGCGTAAAAAAGAAGATAAATACGATTTTAGAGCCGTTGGTTTAGCGATTAAAGAGGCTCGAATGAAACGGGGTCTCACTCGTGAACAAGTGGGAACAATGATTGAAATTGACCCACGTTATTTAACAAATATAGAAAACAAAGGACAACACCCAAGTACACAAGTGCTGTATGATCTTGTATCATTACTCCATGTATCTATTGATGAATTTTTCTTACCTACAGATAATTTGATTAAAAGCACTCGAAGGTTACAGGTAGAAAAATACATGGATAGCTTTACAGACAAAGAACTATCCTTAATGGAAGCACTAGCAAAAGGTATCAATGAAGCAAGAAATATTGAAGGCTAGTCAGTAAAATTCAGATAAACAAAAAGAGCCGATAAGATGAGAGTTTCATTTCTCAAATTATCGGCTCTGCGTCTTGGCGTCTGGCTCTTTGATTGTTATTATATTCATTTTTTGAACATTAATTAAAGTTTCGTTCTTACATTTGGGGCAGTATAAAGGGAAATTTTTAAGTATAGTATCCACTCGTATTCGTAGTCTTGTTTTATTTCCACAAATAGGACACAATATCCACTTGTAGTTTATAATAACAATCTCCTCCTTTCCACTTTAATTCAAATCTATATTAAAGAATATTTCATCTTATTTAATAAGAAACCATATTTATATAACAACATAAAACGCACTAAGTTATTTTATTGAACATATATCTTACTTTATCTATCCGACTATTTAGACGACGGGTCTGGCAAACAGGTTCGCCAGTGGTAACCTGATATCCTTTTAGCTCTGCTAAACAAACACTAAGCCCATTTGTAAAAAAAGTTAAATCATTGCGATAATCTTGAATACATCGAGCAGGAATTTCTCCAATAATAATGACCTCATTATTTTTCAGTTGAGTATTTACGATATTTGCACAATATTTGGGAGCATCGTTATATGCCCGTGAAAGATATTCCTGTGGTGCATAAACTTTAAAACTAAGATATGGCTCTAACAATTCTGTTCCAGCTTTTCTAAAGGCTTGCTCCAGTACAATAGGAGTAAGCATCCGAAAATCTGCTGGAGTACTAACAGGGCTATAGTATAAACCGTACTTAAAACAGATTTTACAATCCGTCACATTCCAACCATATAATCCTTGTTCGCAACCATAGCGTATCCCTTCCATAACTGCATTTTGAAATGATTGATTTAAGTATCCAAGAGAAACCGAGCTCTCATACTGCATTCCACTTCCCAACGGAAGCGGTGATACAGATAAACCAATGGAAGCCCAGAAAGGATTTGGCGGCACTTCGATGTGAATGGTATATTCTGCATTTTTTAACGGTCTCTCCATATAAATGACTGTAGGCTCTTTTAGTTCTATCTCCACATGATACTTTTCTTGCAACAGTGCACTAATCACTTCCATTTGTACTTTCCCTAAGAAAGAAAGTATAATTTCATGTGTCGTAGAATCCACGTAATATCGTAGAAGCGGATCACTATCTGAGATTTCCAAAAGGGCATCAAGCAACATTTCTCTCTGTTCAGGTTTACTCGGTTCAACAGTTGTTTGTAGTAGAGGGTGCGGATTTTCAATCTTTTTTCTCTGTGGCAATAGTTTTGTATCTCCAAGAACACTATTTAACTTCAAAAACTCATTTTGCAAAATAACAATTTCTCCAGAATAATCTCTATCAATCTTACATAATTCACCATTTATTGAAGTATACATTTCTGTAACTTTTATTTTTTCTTTTTCTGATACTCTAACCGAATCTCGTAAATGTAGTACTCCACTATAAAGGCGTATATATGCAAGACGTTGTCTTTTTTTTGTATATTCAATTTTGAAAACATTTCCGCAAAGTTCAGACGGACCTCGATGTGTTGATGAATAAAATTTATTAGTAATAACTTCTATAAGGTTATCAATCCCTATATTACTTTTTGCACTTCCATGATAAAGAGGGAACAGAGAACAATTCTGAAATCTTATGCTTTCCTCTTGTTCGAGTTCCAATGCTTCTAATGATTTACCGGACATATATTTCTCTAAAAGGTCATCGTTTCCCTCTATTACCGTATCCCATTGTTCAGATTCGGTAAAGTTCGTCACACACATATTAGGATACAGTTCTACCTTCTGTTTGATTACAATTTCGGCAGAAAGTTTCTCTTTAATATCCTGATAAACCGTTGATAAATCAATTCCATTTTGGTCAATCTTATTGATAAAAAAGATTGTGGGAATCCCCATTTTCCTAAGTGCATGAAATAATATACGAGTTTGTGCTTGTACGCCATCTTTTGCAGAAATCAGTAGAATTGCCCCATCTAAAACTGATAATGAACGATATACTTCTGCTAAGAAATCCATATGTCCTGGCGTGTCTATGATGTTCACCTTCGTATTTTCCCACTGAAAAGAGGTTATTCCTGTCTGAATTGTAATTCCTCTCTGACGTTCTAAAAGCGTATTATCCGTCCTCGTTGTACCTTTGTCCACGCTTCCTAATTCTGTAATCGCTCCACTGTTATATAATAAGCTTTCTGTTAAGGTAGTTTTTCCTGCATCAACATGAGCTAAAACTCCAATATTAATAATTTTCATGTGATTTTCCTCCATTCAAAAACCCAAAAGGGCATAAAAATCCCAGTGATAAATACTTTTATCACTGGGATTTTTATGCATAACCATAGGTATACAAAGCATACAGATATTCTCTGGATACTTTAGAATCACATGATAAAGGTATTCTTAAACTGGGTACAAAAAACTAAGCCCTCCTAAAAAAGGACATCTAATTATTTGTTCCTGCTATCAAATTGACAGTTTATTTAAGAATACCTTGCCGCATATTTATTAACTCCTTTTAAATAGTCACTTAAATAATAGCACGTAAGAGCATATTTGTAAAGGAATCTCCAATTTTTTATCAAAAAGAGTACATGATTACAAAGTATCTGTAATCATGTACCAATATTTGTTATTTTACAATCTTCCAATTATCTTGTTTTTCTAATATCAACTCAAATTGCGAGATTTGGGTTGCCTTTGTTTCTTGATCTAAATATTTCACAGCGACATTCACGATTACTTGGTTATCTTTTCTGGTAAAGATAGGATTCACCAATTCCTCGAAAACATATTCCTTGTTAATCATAGGTAACACATGATTACTTACATAGTAAGTCAATTCTTTTTCTGTGGCGGTAGGATAGAGCTGGAAGAACGTTTCTAAAAAGCTAATGATTTCGTCCATCGTTTCTGTATCTACTGTATGGTCACTTTCTAGCTGTTTGGGTTGGTAGTCCGATTTTTGAGGTTTCTTACTCATTGTCGGATTTTTGATAATAACCATATTATCTGATTCATCTATATGGACAACCACATGAAAGCTAGACGATATAGTTTCCTTGTCTTTGTCTTCGGTAATAACTTGTTCAACAGAAAACAGTACCTCAAAGGTGTTCTCATTCACTTGAGAAACCTGCCACACCTGTATATCGTTCACACTAGAACTAGTAGGAATATCCTTACGAATCATTTCTTCATTTAATACCTGCAATTCTTCCGTCAAATAATGGGTCAATTTCTCATTTCGTTTATCAATGGCTTCTTGGGATTGTTGCCACGAAAAGTAGTCTTTCGCAAAGGATTTCACAAAACTTTCTACTTGGTTGGTATCGACAATCTGCTGTTTAATGATTTCTGTTTCACGGACAGTATGAGTGTCAATGGCAGTAAAATTTTTATAGATTCCAAATCCGACACTACCAATCAATAAAACCCATAAAACAAAGGTTAATTTCTTATGCGTGCCAACTTTAATCATCGGAACTTTTCTTTGCTTGCTCGGTTTTTTAGATTTCTTTGGTTTCTCCTTCTTTTCTTTTCGCTCGATTTTTATAATCATTTGATTCATTCCTTTCTTAGTTATGAATAACACGTCTAGCCCCAATCAGATGGTCTTGCCAATAACGACTGCTTAAGTCGCCATAACCGATTGGGTCGCCTGCATGATAAAAGCGATTTCCCTCTAAATATATCGCCACATGAGTCACATATGTGCCTGCATTATAGGTTGAATGAAAGAAGATAAGGTCGCCTGCTTGGGCTTCTTCCATAGAGATTTCTTGCGTAGCGTCATACTGATCTTGGGCGACACGAGGGAGAGAAATGCCAGCTTTGTCATACACCCATTGTATTAAGCCACTACAATCAAAAGAGGTGGTAGGCGACGCCCCTCCAAAGACATAGGGAAACCCTTCGTATTTCAAGGCTTCGTCCATAATGACTTGCACGGTTTCATCATCAAATTCTGTTGGGGAAGTGTCGGTTAGGTATTGTGAAACCAACTGAACATAAAACTGATTTCCATAGTTATATCGCCAACCACCATTCACAGGTATGGCTATGGGATTGGGATAGTCTGCTTTTTGACCACCCGACTTCTCTTTAGAAAACTGTTCGGCTAATTCATAGGTATATTTTTTCCCATGACTCCTCACATAATTTAAAAAGCCACCGCCATAATTATAAGATTGGATAACAGAATCTATATCCACTCCTTGTTGTTCTGCACTGGTTAATAATTCACTGAAATATTTAACCCCTTGTTTGATGGACTCTTCGGTACTCAAACTGTTGGGCGGTAAACCCAAAGATTCGGAACTTTGCATAACATCTTCTGCTGTACCGCCCGATTCCGCTTGCATAATGGCTAAGATATAAGAAACATAGTCTTCAATCCCATATTCCTTACCATATTTTTCAATCAACGGACGGTGTGCCAACACTTCTGGTGAAACGGTCACACCGCCTTCTGGAATAGAAGAATCCTTGTTGTTTTCGCCACTGTCCGTATCATCTGCAAAGAAAATGACTAGGAATAATAAGAGAAAAAAGAAGAGAGAGAAGACCACACTACAAATCACTGTTATTTTTAGCTTCATGTTTGTTGTCCTCGCTTATCCGTTCTTTTATTTAGCTTCCTCTGATTGAATTGCTTCGGTGGTGTCTTTTGTTTTTGCTCTTTTTTCAATGGTCGCTGATGATTTTCACGTTTAGTGTTTTGTGACAAAACAGGCGTGACGGTTTGCTGACGCTTGCGAACATGCTGCTGGTTATTCTGAACAGGAGATGATGGGTTTTCTTTTCGTCTTTTTTCTTTTGCTTTATCCAGCTCCAAACGCTTTTGAGCAATGTTCTTTCGTTTTTGCTCCTGCTGGTTCATACGCTGTTGTTTGCGTTGAGCTTTGGTATCTGCCATAGATTGTTTAAAGTCTGTTACATTATGAGTGACATTCTCTTTTCCTTGATGAAGGGCATATTTGACATGGGTTGGTGTCGCCTGTATCTGTTGTTTTGCCTGCTTTCTTTTATTGACTAGACGATTTTTCGTGTCCAATACATGGGCTGTCTTTTCACCTAATCGTTGCCCGATACCGCCTTGTTGCTTTTTCACATTGGAAAGTGCTGTTTCTTTCTTTGGTGTAGTCCGTTCATTTTGACGAGTATGGTTAGCTTTATTGGTTTGATTCTGCTTTGTTGTCATTGTCTTTTGCTTCGTTGACCCTGCTTTTCCACGAAAAATCTTACTCATACTGCGTTGAAATCTTCTGGTTTGTCGATTCATCATTTGACGAGGTCTGCGAAACACTTGTCTGCCCATGTTTTGAGAGTCGTTGCTTTGTAAAGAGAATAGGCTCATTAAATCGCCCAGTTTAAAATAAATCCCTGCAAAGGTCACAATTTGTAAAAACATAATCATGAAAAAGGGAGAACTTGCTGACAGCGAATAAAGCATAGTGGAAATACTAAAGGCAACGGTAATAATCAAGGTAATACCAGCCCTTGTCATAATCACATTAAATAACTTGGTAATGGCATGCCTGCCCATGCCATCAAAACTCGGCAACATACTTAATAGGAAACTGATTGGCAAAAACATAGCGAAAATAATAAATAGCACTTGCGAAAAAATCATGATTCCTGTTAGAAGGAAAACAAAAATCGAGATACCAATATTGAATACAAACAAAAAGAAGACTGTTCCTAATCTGGAAATCGTCTTCGGTAGGGTTAAATAGGTATTGTCATGATCTTCAATTTCTTCAATCACTACATTTTCTCTATCTTCACCATTGTTTGTATCTGGACTGGTAGACAATAAACTTTCCACACGTTCTTCCCCTAACGCTTCTACATCAGTGGAGCCATATTGAAGCAATAGCCATGGTTGCTTTACTTGAACAGAGAATAAGCTGTCACGTATCATGTCCACACTGTCTTTCCCTTGACTATCCGTGTTAGGAAGAACAATTTTTGTCCCAATATTCAGACTGGCGGTACTGACATCTTTGGAAAAATCATTGATTTTCGCAATATAATCGGGTGCATACGCAATAAAGGAAGCCGATAGAATAAACACCACGACAAAGTTTAAAACAGCTCGTATCACTTTCGTCGTTTCTCGCTTAACCAATCCTGTATAGGCAACATAGATTCCAACAATGAGAATAAAAAGAAGGAGGAAACCGACATAAAACCCTGAACTGGAAAAGCCATTCGGTGTAATGCCTGCAATCGTCTGCATGTTTTCGCCAATTGCTTGGGATGTTTGACTAATGAAATCTAAGGCATAGGCTTCTTTCACCAAATAACCTGTGGCGTTCGATAGATAAAGAGAAATTGTCCAAATAAAATTAGTAATGGCATACAATCCATACATCACCGATTGTCCTATGCCATCACTCCAATTCCATGGAAGCCAGCCCCAGCTATTGTCCACATAATAATCAAGCTGATATTGATTCAAACCATACTTGGAGTATTCATTGCTTGTATCAATGGTTTCATCAACTAAGCCTGTCGCTTGTACTGCATTGCCCAGCGTGCCTAATAAAAGTAAAATAACGCCCACACAAAGGAGCGTTATCCAACTATAGTGAAGAAATTTCTTTTGTTTTTGTGTCATTCTTCCACCTCATTTCGCACAGGCGGTCTGGTATCAAAGGCATGAAGCAACTCTTCAAAAATCGGGTGAAACTGCATAACCCCTACACGACCATAGATGTCTGAAACTAAACATTGTCCATTTTCTAATTCACGTAAGCGTTTCTGATTGTTTTCATCTTCCTTGTCCACACCAAAAAATTCTAAGGTCTTTTTGATTTCCACTAGGTCAGTGGAACGAAAGGCAAATTTCAAGCCAATATTATTCTTCATCTTTTCATCTAGTAAATCGTCCGCGTTTTGAGTAACGAAATAGACCCCTGCATTCATGGCACGTCCTGCTCGAACCAATCGCATAGATAGAGCTTTTCCTTGTACCACTTGTAAAAAACTCCAAGCCTCATCAAGGTCAACAATTTTAAAAATGGAACGGTCAGAGTGGATAAAGTCTAAAGCAAAGGTACTAATGACAATCAGCATTGCCACACTTAATAATTCCATGGTAGTGTATTCTTCAAAAGAGCTATTGGAATCGGGTAAGACCAAATCTGCCACTTGAATAATATTGAGTTGTTTTTCCAAGCTAATGGATTGGGTGACACTGCCATCACTGAATAACAGATGGGCAAAATCATAATCGACAAAGCTTTCGATATGGTCAGCAATACTATTGCTGATGGGCGTATCTTCTTTTCGCAATTCATCAATCACCAATAACAACCCTCGTTGTTTGCTTTGAGTTACACTCCGAATAGCTTTACGCAGGACAGGAAACTTCTCGCTATCTCGGCTGGAAATACCTGTTAAGAACGTGAGAATATCAATGGCAAGGCTTTCTGAATCTTTCGGGAGTTTTAAAATCACATAAGGGTCAAGTAACCCTTTATTGTCGTTCTCACTCGTGAGATTAACAATATTGATTTCATGGGCAATATCAGGTAAGGTTTCTTTCCATTCACCACGTTCAGCTTTTGGGTCAACAATGGTTGCCTGTCCGCCAAAGAGTACTGAATAATAGACCAGCATATTGTTAGAGAATGATTTTCCGCCACCTAATGAACCAATAAAAGCGGACGCTAATGCATTTGTTACAGAGCCTTTAATTCCTTGACTTGCAAGGCTAGGTTGGAGATAAATATTTCTGCCTGTATCGAGATTGTAACCGACGTAAATACCAGAATTTTCACCAATCATTTGTGTAGCACCGAAACCAAGACCAGCCAAAAAATCCGACGTGACATATTGAATATAGTCATTGATATATCGCTTGCTTGAGGGAATAAATTCATTATGCAAGCCTAGCATATCGCCAAAAGGTCGTACTAATTTGATAGACAGATCATCATAAAAATCTTTTACTTCATCACAACGTTGTTTCAGCTCGTCCAAATTCTTTGCCGATACCCGTACCACATAGCTTAGTTTGTACATAGATTCTTTGGTTTGGTCTAAATTACTTTCTAATTCATCGACAGATTCTAAAGCGTCCACCACATTAGTACTGGTTTCGTTGTCGCTTTCCCATGCGTGGCTATCTAAATCTTTCAGTTCTTTCTTTTTATTGCGAACGGTAGATAAGGCTTTTTTATTGGCGACAATTTCAACATTCATACTGGTATCAACGGGGAAAGTAAACTGCTGTTGCTGGTAATAAAAAATTTCACTATTAGGGAAATCCAATTCACCAACAATACTATTAATTGTAAAATACGCCACATAAGTAGTGGTATCTTCCTGTTCAATCCGTAAATAGCGTTGATTTTCTTCGATTAAACAGCGAGTGGGTTTGAGAATATCGTATTTCTTTACCAACACTTTTTTATCTTCGTATCTTTTCGGTAAATGGTAGTCGTAGTCATCAAAAGGGACACCTGTTTGCCCGTAAAGATGTTCAATAATATAACCAAAATCATCTTTCTCCAATTTACGAATCTGAAAGCGTCTGGATAATTTACTTTCTAACAACTGTTCCATCTTAGAAAAGCGTTCGATTTCCGCCATAGGCATAGAAACAAAATCGCCCATTAATTTGTGATTCACACCATGAAAGAATTCCGCAAATGCTTTTTGAATTTCTTTCCCAACATTTTTTACGGATACTTCCTGTTCATTGAGGTAGAGTTTAAAACCAATAAAAAAGCGATAGTCTACTTGATTGTCACCAATCATAGAAATTAACGCTTCGGTCTGTTCATCTATTTTTTCGTAAGCTATCTCTTTTAATCGTCCAGTGATTTCTTTTTTCGATTGTTCCTGTGTGGCTCGAATACTTGATTCGGTTGCTAGTTGCAGAGCATGAATCTTGCCATCACGATTTTGGGCAATCAATTGACAGAAATTATCATGAACTTGAATTTTTTCATCGGAACTTAAAAAACTGTAATTATAGGGAATTAATTCATAATAAGCGAATACTTCGCCATCATGATTAAATACGAGATTATCTTCCATATATTTAATCGGATATGCCATCTAGTTGTTCACTCCTTACAATCGTAATCGATTCATTCATTGTTTCTTTTTTTAATCGTATTTGTTTGCCAGCGTAGGTTACTTTAGGGCGTAGAGCATAGGTAATGATAGACTTTAGAAATCCATAGGGTTTCTTTCCGTCAAAGGTCTTTTGGCACATGAACCCAGTGAGAACAATGGGAATCCCTAAGTATTTGAGTAGTGCTCCGTCAATCAGAGAAAGTGGTGGTAAACTGCCAAAGAGTATGACGACAAACAAAGAAACGATAAACCATGTCATTTGCGTAAAGGTAATTGGGAAAGGGAGTTGTAAATCATTAATCGCATAAATCACTTTTTCTACTGACCAAATACTGGTGTAACTTCTTATTTTTTTCATGTCTTCACGTCCTTTCCGTAAAAATAGAAAAAGAACAATCAAAATAGGTGATTGCTCTTTCAATGCTTTAACTATTCAATTTTATTTTTTGTCCATTTTGCAATAATACCTTCATCAGTTTCTTCATCATCTGGATTCATTGAATATCTGAAACTTAAATTGGTATCTGACCCTAATCGTTCATATAAGCTGGGTCTATACAATCTCGTTTTATTGTCATTAAAAGGACTTCGTTTTCCCAGCTCACCATTTCCCTTTAAAGGATTTCTTCTAACTGAAAAACAATATTTTTTTCTGGGATCTTCTGAATCACTTTGACTTAATGAGAAACACATGGCTTCTTTTTGGTCTTCATTTTTCTTCTCACTAACTTCTGTCGGAATAAATCGAGCAAGAGTTTGGCTAAATTGAAATAAAACATCTCCCAAGTTACTACTGTATTCGATACCAAAATATTCTCTTATTGTTTTCGTGTCTGTATATAATTTTACCGAATTAGCATAGACAGCTAGCATATCTGAAAAATCGTTTTCCTTTAAAAATTCTAGTTTTAACAGAGCATATTCTGGAACTTTTTCCTCTTTTTCAAATAGCTTAACAAGTACAATATAATTTTGCTGTTTGTAACGAAAGTAAAAGGAATCTATCACCCAGCCTTTATCTTTCATGTCTAGTTTTAATAGTTTAAGATTTTCAAATACATTTACCATAATTTATACCTCTCCGTGCTATTTATTAATTTAATTATAACACGGATTGTTAAACTTACTGACAATATTCAAATACCCCATGAGAGGTAACTAGGTAATTACCCTCTATTTCCATATCACGTCCCAAAGATTGGTAGTCAATATAATTTTGTAAATTGGAAGGGACTTCACCAAGCTGTCCTGTTTCTTCCACGTAATAACGGGCGACATCTTCCATCGAATCACAATCACTATAACAATGAATATCCTCTTTGTTTTCCAGTAATTCTTCCAAGCTACTAAACCACATGCCTTGAATTTCTTTGAGTTCATTATAAATAGGTGTACCTTCGATTTCTTGAATGGCTTCACATAGACGGTTGATTTCACTAATCGGCGTGTATTCGTCCACATCAAAAGGAAGCTCAAAATCATGTATTGCATATTCTTCGTAGTCCTCATTTAAACCGATTCTTTCTGCCATTTCTTCCTCATCAATTGGTGGAGTAAACCATGCTCCGACTAATTCACCTTCATTATACCGTCCTAAATTTGCCACATAGACTTTCATTTCCAATTCTTATCACATCCTTTTTATAAAAATAGTCATAAAAAAAGTAGCAATCAGTTAATGACGCTACTTATCAAGGTATCCGCTAATATAATCTGTAACTGTACTTGAAATACCTATTATTAGTTTTGCTTCTCTCTTTCCAATAATATTTGTATTAGGGTGTGCAAGTGAATGCCTATTTCTTGCTTCATTAAGAGAGCTAATCATTCCATTTGATGACCTTATCGTTGTCTTCACTATATCAGCAAGTTCAGTAGGTTGAATTTCTTTTTCAATTAATTGTTGTATCCTACTATATAATTTAGATAGATTTTCGTCTCTAGGAACTGTAATTTCATATTTTTTTAGTATTTCAATTAAATATCCATGAAAAGCAGTGTGAACTCTGTCAAAGGCACGTTGATATTCACCATTACTCATAAAAGACTCAGCGTCTTCAATAGCTTGTGAAACCACATCACTAATTTTCAACTGACTAAAGTTAATTACTTCGTAATTCTCTGGAAGTGGTACTAAAATAGTATCCACTAATACATTATCACCTTGTTTATCATATATGGAGCTTGCTGTCTGGGTAATCAAATCTTTATGACTTTCAAAAAAGTCTAAATCATCAAAAGGAACTCTTATTTTAAGATATGTGCAAAGCGTATTCCAGCCCTTTTTATATCCTTTATAATAAGTAAAATCGTCAGTCTCATCTAAAGTTACCTCTGATATTTTCATTTTAGAAACAATCTCGTTACCTCCTTCATAATAATTTGAAGAGCTCTTTCTTTCTAATGTTTTAATTAAAAGAGATTTAAATTGATCATTTGTAAACATATTCATAAATCCTTTCATAACAAAATATATACTTCCTATTTTATCATGAAAAATATCTGTTAAGCACCAATGATTCGGTTAAATAAGTTTAATAACACATCTTTCACGCCAGCTGCATTGAACACAAGTCCGACGGCGATTAGAGCAATAATCAAGAAGCCAATGAGTTTTGAAAATTCTCGTTTAAAACCTAAAAACAGTCCAATGACAACAATCGCTAACAATACCAATGACTGTGCATTATCCAAGAACCAGTTGTACAAATTCTGCCCAAAATTCATGTGATTGTCCTCCTTTCCTTAAGATATTTTTCTCGATAATAGATATAGCTTTTTACACGCCTTAATAATTGAAAAGGGGTTAAATGCTCTCCATAGACGGTTACTCGATTGGTATAATTATTATAAAATCTCACCTTGTAAAAATCATAGGTATAGATGGTATCACCAGCTTGCCGTTTTCCCTCAATAATGAGAGACGTATATTTCCCTGTATTTTGTATATACGCTTGAAACTCAATGCCACACTGAAACCCTAACTTCTTTAATTCTTTTGTTAAAAGGCTCATGTAATCAAATCCTCCATGGCTAGATGTTGTTGTTCAATTAATTTCTCATGTTTTTCTGTCAGTTTGGCTTCCTGAATCATGGTGGAGATAATGGTTGTACCGTTGAGAACATCTAAAATGCTTGCGATTTTTAATGTAGGGGCGACTTGATGATGTAACCAGTTCAATGTTCGTTCAAAAGAATAAGGCTCTGGCTGTGTGGTTAGGCGTAATGCTCCACGATTTTTACCGATAAACCATTCCCAACGTTCATTAGTTTTCCAATCACTCCGACGTTTAGTGTCGTCTTTATCTGCAAAGCGGATATAGCGATTGATAATTTCAAAGGCTGTTTTTTCCGCCTGTTGATGTGCCAATAAATCTTTCATGGCTTGGGTGGCTCGGTCATTTTTTAACCGAATTTCAAACCGATTCTTTACTTCTGCGTCTTCTAAGGGAACATCATTTTTCACGTATTGCTCATAATCTTTCTCATATATACAGAAATAGACTTCACTTTTTAATGAGCCAATATAAAGTGTGTTTCCCATGTATGGTTTTTCATCACGGTGAACCAATTCACCACTGCGATAATTTTTAAAGCTTCGAAAGACGGAAATGCATTCTTCCTGTTTACATTTCTTTGCCAAATCTGGAATATTCAAAATCCCTGTTTTATCGTTGATAGCTAAATCCAAGCGTTTGAAAATACCTTTATGTTCCATGCAATCTTGAAAGAAATCATACCAGCTCCGATGTTGAGCCAATAGAAAGTTTTCAAATTGCCGACAGCCTTTTCCTTTCAGTTCTAATAAAACACCTTTACTTACATCATGAGAGACTAGGACAACAATATCACCGAAACGATAGTGTTCGGGATAAGAATAATAGCCAAAGTCTTCGTGTAGCATATAATCCATATTCAAACGTAAAACCTCACCGATAATTTGAGCCACATCATTGGTAGGGAATCGAATCCGTACATAGTCGAATAACATCTCCAATGGGTTATCGGGATTGAAGCGTTCCAAAGCGTTCAGTAAATCTTCTTTCACCTGTTGAGTAGGGACTGCCTTGCCTGTTTCAATATCCGATAGGTAAGGTCTGGTAATATGAGAAGCAACCGCCAGTTTATTTTGAGAAACGCCATAAGCCAGTCGCTTTTCTTTCAATTCCTTAATCCAAATTTTTTCGTTTTCCATTCGCAAACCTCCAATCTAAAAAAGATGTAAACTATGACCCTTGAGTTTACACCTTTCATATTTTCCGCAATCCTTTGTACCATCAACATTGGTTGATGAGAATTGCCTGTTTTCAGTTGTATTTGTGCCCCCCTGTTAGATAGAGGGGGCTAAAGGATTGGCGTGGCTAACGCCACACCAGTCAAAGCAAGTCTGAACCTGTACCTTTCACTTCGTGCGGTACAGGCTCAGATTGCTTTTTTTGAATGACTTTTCCTATTTCTCCTAAGAAATCGTACCTTTTTGGTACAAGGGGTGTATAAAACTCACTAATCACACTTTTTCCTGTATCCACGTAACCTCTTCCCTTGATGGGTTTTAAGAAAAATTGTTTTTGTGTATCGCTTCCGAACATCATACCAAAGCCCATTTCAGACATACGACCCAAAGCCACACGGAAGTTAAAGTTGTCCCGAATCCCATCACTAAAATATTTTGCGTCTGGACGTTGACAGGCAAGAATTAAAAAGAAGCCTGCTTGTCGTCCTAACATTACAATTTGTTTGAGTTTATGAATAACGGTGGTACTTTCACGACCTAGCATATCCATCATTGCCACATATTCATCAAAAATAAGAAAATTGGCAGACAAACCAAGATAAGCATAATTTTCTCCTGTTTTATAGTTAGGGTGTTGTTTCATGGTTTCACTGCGATCAATCATATCTTCGTAAAATTGATTGATACATGCCAACATATCTTCTTTACGGTAATAGACATTATTCATGACCGCCCCTAAGTCTGCCAAATCAGCATTTTTAGGGTCAAGAATATAAAGCTTTGCATTTGTATGCAGGAGAGATTCAATCAATGTGAGAATAAAATAGGATTTTCCACTACCAGTGCCCCCAGCAATTAACATGTGAGGGAGAGAATCGAACTCCCAATAGACCGATTCCATCAATTTGACACGTCCATCTTGAGCTACCACGTCTTCAATGCCAATTCGATTGCCAATAGTATCATAAAGTAGGACATACTCTACATAAGAATCTTTCAACGTTTTTTCCACTAATTCACAATACAATCCTGTTTCTAGTTTGTTTTCTAGGTGCAAAAGCTGATCTTGATATTTCCCTAAGGTGATTTCTACATGAATATGGATTAGTCCATCTTTCATTCGATAATATATTTTAGGAAAATGGCGGATTCGTTGTTTGGTTTTCTTGCTGGGTAAATCTTTAAAGAATCCCTCTGATTGAGTTTCTTCGGCTTCATACCAATGATTTTCTAAAATCATACGAGCTAACTTTTGACGGTGCTCTAACTGTTTTATAGAATCTATACGATAGTGATAATAAAGCCAGCTGATAAGTCCGCATACAAAAAGAGCAGTGAGAATACTGCTCCAAAAGTATGGCGTATGAAGTTGATAGAAAAATGTATCTAACTGAACTGCTTGCCAGTTCACCGATTGTAACGCTCTCCAATGAAAAGGGAGTAGGACGACTAGAAAAACTACCAGCAATGAAATTAGTACAAAATGATAGACCAAGTGCTTATCGTTGGCTTTGATTCGCTCTCCTCTGTCATGAAGCAATGGCATAAAAATCCTCCTTTCCACCTATCAAAATAATTGTGTATTGTAGATACGAGCCTGTTTATCAAAAGTTGGTTGAGAAATGGCTTCATATTTCTGATAAGCGATTCGCTTTTCAAAGCGTAAATTTTTTTCTTTCGGATAATAATGACGTCGATAGAGAGTGTGTCCTAACAGTTTTTTCGCTTCTTTTGTCAACGGATAGAGATAGCGAAACATGCGTCCATTGATTTTCTCAATCCCTTTGTATTCGCAAAATGCCTGGGAAAGCCAATGCTTTTTCTCTACCTGTTCAAAGCGAGCATTTTCCTCTAATAAAAGGCGAGCACTTCGAGGGTGTATCTTTTCCCATGACTGCTTATCACGATAGACACTTGTCTTGAAATACCCGCAGTAAAAGAAGTTGGACGCTTGATAGACATAGCCACATTTTCCCTCAATTCCATCTGCCAGTGTATATAAAAAATGACAGTCCGTATGTTCTTTCAACCACTTAATTAGAGCTGAAAGAGCTTGACTGCCAAAATAATTGGTTTGATTCATTTCTGGAAGAAAACACATCTTTCCAATTTCTAAATAATCTGTGGTTTGAAGGGAACTGTCGGGAAAGAGTTTGCGTATGGTTTGTAGGGGTTGCGTACCCCAGCCTAATTCCACAACGCCTAATAATTTTTCTTCTGAAAAAATCCCTAGAAAGTATTTACACAATCTAGGGAGTATCTTTGAATAATGGTATTGCCGAATAAAAGAAATGGCTTCATCTTTCGGAATTTCTTTCAAAATCAATGGTGTGTTTGTCATAAGCAACACCTATTTTTCACTTTCGGACGCTTCTTTTTTATATTTCTGATGAGGTTTTGTCTGTCCTTTTAATACAAGATCGTCTGCTTTCACGTACCAATCAACGTCTGCCCCTCGAAAAGTAGCCGTCGCTACGGTATCTGCCACAGGATTGATTAATTCCACTTCTGCGTTGTAGTCAAATTCTTTCAAAGGAACAGAAGCGGGGATACTGACTTGTATCATGCGTCCTTGTCCTTTTGATTTTAAGTCATAGGTACGTTCTTTAATTTCTTCGGAAACCGTACCATCTTCATTCTGGATACGAACCTCACGACGCAAGGCGGAAAATTTCAATGTGCCAAATGTCTGGTCTTTTTCAATCACAATACCTTCTGCTAATCTCATATTTTTTCACCTTTCCTTTCTTATGCTTTTACCATATCGTCTGCGTGCATAATGTAATTGGTAAATCCTCGATTGCCAATTTTATAACCTTCTGCGGTAATATGTGGGTTGATGAGTTTGACTTTTTCGTCGGATTCAAAATGTTTCTCGCCAGCTTCGGAGGGAAGAATGACAACAATATCATCTGCTCGTTGAATCGTTGAGTATAAATTGTAACTACGAGAGAGAATGGTTGGTCTGCCATTTATTCGACGTTGTTCAATGTTCCCTTCACCAGCATATTCTAATTGTCCAAATGTTTTTTCCATATTGGGAATGACATATTTAAGTTCCATATTTTTACCTATCCTTTCTGTTTTTATGTTTGAATGAATCTTATTTGTGTGATGGTTTTAAAGGGGGGAGAGCGACCTTTTGATTCTTGATTTTTTATTTTCATAAGTTCACTTCCTTTCAAAATTGGGTAAAAAAATAGACGCTCCGTACTGAGCGTCCGATTCCTACTATATTTAAAACAACGACTACCTAGGTATTTTAAATATTATAATCAAATTCTATTTTATCTAATAATTGAGTGGGATAAAGCAAGTCTCCTTTACTCGTAAAATAACCCACCTCTGAGAAAAGAAATAAATTATTTTTTGCTCTTGAACAAATTACGTATAGTAGTTTTCTCGCTGAACTAATTCCTTTATCAGAAACATTAAAAATTTCATTCCAATGAGGAATTTTCCCGTTTAGAAGATTAATAGCGATAACAGTATCATACTCATTTCCTTTAACTTTATGTGCTGTAGTAAGTGTGATACCATCTCGAGATTTAAACATCTTCTTAAAACTAGATACACTACTAGATAATGAATTATTTTTTATCCGATCTTCTACTTCGTTAATAAAAAATAGATAGTGCTTAAAAATAGACGGGTAATTTTTCTCGTCAATATTAAGATTAACAAATATATGTTTGGTAACAAATTTGTATAAATCAACACCGTTGTCGTCTCCACTATACATTCTTTTCACACTGTTTATTAGCTGTAATAAATCTAAGTCAATAAAATAATCTTTAACTTCTATTCCAAATTCATTTTTTAATATAATTAAAATATCGTTTGCAATTAGCTTTCTTCTTCGAACCTTTTCACCTGATTCAGTAAAGTACAAAATTGCTAACTTGAAAAATAAACTATGATTATTTACCTTAATTGGTGATATATTTATAGCATCAAAATTGCAATACGGTAATTCTTTCTTTAAATACTCACCCAGTGAAAACAGAGGATAGTGTTGAGGAGCAAGTACACAAATATCTTTTTCATGAATGCCGCTTTCAATCTTTTCCTTTATTATATTTTTTATTATGTTGGGTAAATCCTCCTTAGTAACTTTGCAATCATAACTTATAAAACCACGGTCGTTTTTATTATTCCCTCTGCTTTCAATCTCGTAAGGACAACTCTGAAAATTAGAGTAGAAGTCTACTAATCTCTGATTAGACCTGTAACAGCCATGTAGCGTCTTTGATTGAAAAGTGTGACTAGTTAGCATTTCTAGTTCTTCAACTGATTTAGCTATACCATCTAATGATCCATAAATTGCTTGGTCAATATCTCCAACAAACATTGACTGAATTTGAGGGTTGTTTTGAAGTAATTTAGCTATTACATTGTATTGTAATTCTCTAGTATCTTGAAATTCATCCACATAAATCGCCCTTATATTACTAGCAATATTACGTGCAACGTTACTGTTTACAGTTAAAATTTTATACGCTACTAGTAAAATCATATCAAAATCAATTTCTTTATTTTTTTCCAACATAGTGTGATACATTTCAGAAACTTGAGTATACTGAACTTCATTAATTTTAAAATCATGAGAAAGTGACAAATCAATTTTGTTCAGTTCATACGTTTTGAGATTTAAATTCAGCATATTATTAATTTGGCTGACGTAAGCTCTTTGAGTATAATCATCAATAATTGTAAATCCTTTTGATACTCTTGAGAGATTCATTTTAAAAGGATAAATAATAAATTCAAGACAAAACTGATGTATTGTCCCCACCCAAATATTAATATCATCATCTATACTAAGTAAACTTAGGCGTTCCTTAATTTCTTCAGCAGCTCTATTAGTGTATGTGATAGCAATTATTCTTTTTAGTGATCCATCGTGTTTAATTGCTTGGTAAGCAATTTTCCTTGTAAGTACCCTTGTTTTCCCACTCCCAGGACATGCATTTACATAAAGGTTATCTTCACTTTCCACAACATCTTTTTGTTCTAAATTTAAATCATTTACGATTTTTTCGAAGATATTTGTCATTTTGAAACCTCAGCATAAAGTATTTTTGTGTAATTTTCTATCTGATTGATTAGATACACAACATCCTCATCTTTACCAAAGTACTCTAATAAAGAAATTATTGCTATATTCAAATCAGCTGTATCACTTGTTTTTAAACTAGCTGATAAAGCTGACAATTCTGTAGTTTCCTCGTACAAGTCGATTGTATGGAGTAGAATTTTTTTATAAATTGAGAGATCTACTATTTCCTGACATGCAAAAGCAATAGCATTAAGAATATACTTAGGAATTTTGATTAAAAAGTCAATTTTTTCACCTAACTCAATTGCAAACCACCCCTTACCAACATGATTGGCTAGTTTTAACATCGCTAAATTTCTTTCTAAATATTGTTCACTTTGTATTTCTTCTTTATAAGCAGTTATTGTTTTTTTATCTTTGAATGCGTCATCTATAATTGGACTGACATAAGTTAGAATATTTTCTTTATTCACATCTAAAAACTCAATTTCAAATGTTGTATTAGCATAAAAACAATTAACCCAATTGTTTTCATTAAAAAGGGAGGATAATTTTTCTTTTCTTGCTTGACCTTTCTCTTGTGCAGTGCTTTTATACAATCGATGTTCTGATGGGATTGCCTGTTCATCTAAATCAGTTACAATAGCACACTTTCTCTGTATTCTATCATCGTCAAACAAGCTAGCGATATATTCAAACGAAGTACTACCAACATTAATCAAACCTATTCCAAGTTCGTCTAAGTTTATACCAAATAATTTTTTTACTATTTGAGGAATAAGTATTTCTTCAGCATCTCCTTCAACTAAGATAACACCTTTAGAAAAAAGCAATCCATTTCTTTTAACATCTAAATATCTCTCTACTGCGTTTATTAGATTTAGATTGTTCTTTTTTAACTTTTCTTTAGCAAATGAGTTCAGATTATTTGCTGGATTCATAACGATAGATTTGCCATTAAACGATTTTAATACATTCATCCGAGATATTTCAGACACTTCAGCTAAATGTACAGAATGTGTGGTCATGAGAATCTGAGTATAGTTTTTTTGAAGATTTAATCCTTCGAACAGAGTTTTTTGAATATGATGATGAATATGAGCTTCTGGTTCTTCAATCAACATAATATTAAGTAGTTCTCTTGAACGACACGCTTCAAATTCGACTATTTTCAAAGCTAAATAAATCATATTTAGATGTCCTAACCCTAGTAAGTCTAAGTCGATATTTTGTTCTGGCTTCATTGAAAGAAATTTTGCTAAAGAACCCATATCATCTGACATAGTTGAGGAAAGAAGAAGATTAGGAGAATACACTGAACCAATTATGCTATTTAGTTGCCGATTAATATTTTCGCCAATTTTCCTAATTTCAGGAACACTGGTAATAGTCTCATTTAATTGCTGTATAATTGTTTTTAATGACTCAACATTATCTGATGATATTTTTGATTCAATTGTTTCCATGATTCTTTTGACAGGGTTTCGATTGTTTTTCATTTCTCTAAGAACATCTCGAAGAGCGTCAACATAAACAACCGAAATATGCTTGAAAATATCTGACATGTCAATTCTTGAGCCCAAAAGAGCTTCATCGTCTTCTTCAGGATTACTAGCTATATTGTCATTGAGTCTTCCTACCAATTTATCATAATTTTCATTGATACAGAAATTTAGATTTGATTTAGATGTGTAGTAAAATTCATAGTCGGATAGACGAATAGAATTTCTAAATTCGTTAAATTGATGAGAGTCTAATTCAGTGGAAATATCAAATAATTGCTTTCTAATAGCTTTGTTAGGTCTAATAAATAGAGAAATACTACCTACACCTTTATCTGCATTTGAAATCAATTCTTCTAAGATTGTTTGACTTTCAGAATTTAAAGAAATGGAAGCACAAATCTCATTGTCAAATTCTTCTTCGCTGATTCCTTCAAATGTCGCAGAGATAATAATCCAATGCCCTTGCCACCCATTTTGAATTCCATGAAAAAAATCTGATTCTTTCAGTGTTTTACTACTATAGTAATAACTATCATCTAATAAGATTCTCAATGCAGTAAGAGCATTGGTTTTCCCTGAATCATTCTCACCTATAATAGTATTTGTCTCATTATCGAATCGAAAGATTTCGGATTCATAATTTCTAAAATTTCGAATTTGAAGAGTAGATATAAACATAAGCAGATCTCCTAACTATTTAATTAATATGATTATATAGTAAGTTTATCATAAATTATGTTAGTAAAAGTTCTCATTATAAGGGAGCGTCAATAATTTTGTGTAAATGATTCTTCCCTACTGCAGATTGTTTCTAATTCTCAATCAGTTGGCTTAGCATTTGTTCAAGTTCGCCTTCGGCCTGTTGAAAGCCTTTATGACTGCGACCTAGGAATTTTTGGTTGTAAGTATCAAAAGACGAGACTAAGAAACGTTCCATCGACTCTTCGTTTTGGAACTGTTCCTTGCGGTGGCTGTATTTCTTGATTTGCTTATTAAAGGATTCAATCAAGTTCGTAGAATAAATACTCTTGCGTATGGCCAAGGGGAAATCATAGAAAGTGAGCAAGTGATCGTTCGAAAGAATCGATTCAACCACTTTTGGATAGCTGGTTTTCCTTTTTTCCGCAAAAGCACCACGTGCTTCCAACGCCACCTCTTTAGATGAGGCTTGATACACCATTTTAAAATCATCACAGACTTCCTTACGATCATCGACACGCACTTTGTGACTGATATTACGGGAAACGTGTACACAACAATGTTGAAAACGAGCTTTGGGATAGAACCGACTAATCGCTCCTACCATCCCCTTTAAGCCATCCGTGATGAACAGGAGGACATTTTTCAAACCGCGCTCTTGAAGGTCCAATAAAATTTCCTCCCAAATCGTGATGGATTCAGTCGGTGCAATCGCATAGCTCAATACTTCCTTTGATCCGTCCGGGCGAATGCCAACTGCGATATGAATAGCTTCCTTGGCGACGGTTTTCCGCTTTAACGGAATATACGTTGCGTCCATATAAATAGCAGCATAACGGTCATGAAGCTCCCGCCCTTTAAACGCCGTTACCTCTTCTGTAAATGATTTTGTTATATTGGACATGGTTTGGGGCGTGTAGTAATGCCCATACATTTTCTCAATCAAGTCTGCGATTTCCGACATGGTAATACCTTTTCGGAAGAGGTGAATGACGGTCTCCTCTAACGTGTCATTCGTCCGTCTATAAGCAGGAACAGTCTGTTGCTTGAACTCACCATTGCGGTCGCGCGGAATCTGGAGATGAAGTTCCCCATACTCGGTCTTGACCGTACGGTCATAGGAGCCGTTACGAGAATTACCCGTGTTAAAACCAATGCGATCATACTTTTCGTAATCTAGGAAAGCCGTTAACTCCGTTTTGAGAAGCGTATTGACTGCTTTCTCCAAATGGACACGGAATAATTCATTCAAATCGCCTTTGTTCGCTAGAGTCTTTAGAATTTCTGTAGTAAAATCGTTCATAGGGAAGTCCTCTCTTCTGTGAATGTGTTGTGGTAACTCTATTCTACAGAAGGGACTTCCTTTTTTCTATTTACACAAAATATTTTACACTCTCCATTATAACAATTGGGTTAAAAAGAAAATAGATAGTATTCTACCTCATATTTATTTGAAAGTAATATATAAAAGACGTTCAAATTCGAACGCCTCTCGTTAACCAAATATTGGATTCAGAATCTAGTTTTCATATATAAACAGAGTATGATTAGGTGCAAAAATTGCACTTTTATTGCACTTTTATTTTTATTTATAGTGTTTTACTGTTCTGTATATTGTTTTAACTCCCTTGATAGTATCGCATTCTGTTTTATACACTTTACGTTGAAAACAGAGTGGGAATAAAAACTTAGCTACTTTAAGTAGCTAAGTTTTTTTACTCTTATTTCTTGAATAAGGGATACTTACACTTAAAATATCATTTTTATATAGTTCGATAGTTACAAGTTCATTATTCTTAAAATGAATATTTTTCAGTATATTTTTCCATTTTCTTGATAATAATATGAAAAAGGCAGAAAAGAAATATTCCTAGATTTTAGGCTTAAAAAATGGTATTCTAAATATTCAGTACAATATGATTGATATCATTTTATTAATATTAGGAGGAAAAAATGCATATTATCATTCAAATTACAATCATTTTGTTGGCAAGCGTTCTTGCAACTCTTATTTCAAAAAGAATTGGAATACCGGCTGTTGTTGGACAACTGCTTGTAGGTATCATCATCGGACCTGCAATGCTAGGACTTGTTCATCAAAATCAGGTATTACACGTCCTGTCAGAAATTGGTGTTATCTTACTCATGTTTTTAGCAGGTCTTGAAGCTAATTTTGATCTTTTAAAGAAGTATCTTAAGCCCAGTCTACTAGTCGCAATTACTGGTGTTATTGTTCCTATGGCTCTCTTCTACTTCTTGACACGCTTGTTTGGGTTCCAAATCAATACTGCTATCTTTTACGGGCTCGTATTTGCTGCAACTAGTATTTCTATCACAGTTGAAGTTTTACAAGAATACAATCGTGTAAAAACAGATACTGGTGCTATTATTTTAGGTGCTGCTGTTGCTGATGATGTCTTAGCTGTTTTGCTTCTAAGTGTCTTTATTGCAACAAATGGAAGCTCTTCTAATATCGGATTACAAATTATCATTCAATTGTTATTCTTTGTTTTCTTATTTATTTGTATGAAATACCTTGTACCTGCTCTTTTCAAATTAATCGAAAAGGTCCATTTCTTTGAGAAATACACTATTCTTGCTATCCTTATCTGTTTTTCTCTATCGATTTTAGCTGATAAAGTTGGAATGAGTTCTATCATTGGTTCGTTTTTTGCAGGATTAGCTATTGGACAAACTTCTTTTGTTGATAAGGTAGAACATAAAATTTCACTTCTTAGTTACACCTTCTTTATCCCAATTTTCTTCGCTTCAATTGCACTACCTCTTAAATTCGATGGAATGATGTCTCACCTTCACACGATATTAATCTTTACTGCTTTGGCTGTTTTATCAAAATTAATTCCAGGGTACTTTGTCGGTCGAGGGTTTAATTTTTCAAAATTAGAATCTTTAACAATTGGTGGTGGAATGGTCAGTCGTGGCGAGATGGCTCTCATTATAGTTCAAGTTGGATTAGCTGCTAAAATTATTTCAAGCACTACTTATTCCGAGCTTGTTATTGTTGTTATACTATCAACTATTATTGCGCCATTTATTCTTAAATATTCATTTAAAGATTAGTTAAAAAAACACAAACATTTATTTAGGATAAAAAAAGTCTAGCTTATAAGCTAGACTTTTTTATTAACTACCAAACTGCTGGAAAAAATTAACAATTTGTTGCCAAATATTAGCTAAAAATCCCTTACCTGATTCAACAGCTTTATTAGCATTAAAATTGACATTGATATTTTTAAATTTAGATCCTGCTTTCGAAACAATGTTGTCTTTCAAATTATTCAAGGTGTTCGTGAAATCACTATTTTTGATGACATTACTTTGTGAAAGATTAACTGCAAAATTAACAATTAAATTTATTTGATTTTCTGTTACAGCGTTATCAAGATGATAATTTTTCAATGTTTCCTCAACAATTTTTCGAATATCATCTTTTGAAAGATCAGATCCTCCTTTAGCTACGGCTGACTTAATATCCGTTAAAGCTACATTAAGCTTGTCGGCGTCATAACCTTCCTTACCCTTATTCTCAGCATTAATACCAGATAAAGTACTTAACTCTTCTTGTGCTAGTTGTTTATTTTCCGACGATACACTTGCTCCATTTTTCTCTAATGAATAATAGATACCTGCAAGAGCACTCTCTCCAGTTACTTTTATTGGAGCAGCCACTGATATCGTTGCATGCTCAATACCTAATGTAACTGCAGCATTGCGATACATATCTTCTGTAACTTTAGTAATATTCTCAGGTGTAACAATGTTTACTGCTAAGGTATCGTTAGACCCTAATTTTTTTATTTTAACAGATGAATATAATTGGATGCTTGCATCATCAGCTATATTCATTATTTTAGCATATGAGCTAGTATTTAGCGTTTTAACTTTCGTGTCTCTAGATTCATCATAATTCAGAAGTTGTAATGTCTGTGCACGCTGTTCTTGATTTAGCGAATAACCTAAGACATAATCAGGTTGAACATAAGTTTCATCAATAACTTTCTGAACATCTGATGCAGCATATGCTGGACTCGCTAGGGTAAATAAAATAAAAGCAAGGCCTGCAAACAATAGCTTTTTAATACTCATTTTAGTATCCTCATTTCAAAATAATTCCTTTTCAATTCTTTTCATACCTTACATTATACCATGATTAACTTACTTATTTCTTTAAAAAACTTCTTGAATATAAAATTATTCAGTAAATTAAAACAAAGTTGCGTATCCACGCAACTTTGTTTATTATTCATGTAATTCTAAAGGTAAACCATCTGGATCAAAGAAAAAGGTCATCTTTTTGCCAGTATAATCATCGTAACGAATAGGCTCTACAAAAATTCCTAAATTCTCCAGTTCTACCTTGTACGCTTCCACATCTGGAACGTAAAAGGCAAGGTGTCGTAAACCACATGCTTCACGTGGCCAATTCGGCCTACCTATTCTCTGAGGAGGAGTTTCATATTCTGGATCATCAAGACGATTTCCAAATATTTCAAGCTCAATATCACCGCACCGTAAATCTAATTTATAGTCATGACGCTCCGGACGATGGTTTTCACGAATAATTTCAAAACCTAGCTTATTAACATAGAAGTCTTTTGACTTTTCATAGTCAGAAACAATTATCGCAATATGATGAACAGCCTTTAATTTCATAATTCTAACTACCTTCTAGAGATTAATTTGATTATATTTTTTCGAAAATGCTTTTAATATCGACTCATCTGCTGTTGAAAATTCACCTGTTTTTTCTAATTCAGCATGCACAATAATACGTTCTGTGGCTTCTGGATCCGTACAGGTCACTAAAGTGAGTTGGCTCTTGCCAGGTGTATCATCAATAACCTCAACATGTTCTGGTGTTACCTTTGAAATTTCAGTAATAGTGTAAGTGTATACTTTGCTTTTATCAGTGAGGTAAACTTTCATACCTTTCTTAGCATGTTCTAAAGGCGAAAAGAGCATCTTAGAAGAACCTGTCAAACCAAAGACATGGTGACTAGCTAAGGCATAGTTATTTTGGCCTCCCATAATCTGGTTTTCCTTCATCGTTCCTGCACCATAACTCAACTCTGTATTGCCTAGTCCTTTGAAAATTGGGAGATTGATTTCGACATCTGGTATAGCAATCCCTCCTATTACAGGCAAATTATGTGATTTCGTTTGAGCAGATAAAATCGATTCTGTACTAATAGATTTGACTGATGAAAAGTCATAACTTGTTTTAGATTTCTTATTTTTTTCAATTGTTTTTTTACTAACTCGTGAAATTTGATAATGATTTGATTGATGAGCTATGAAAGCATTGCGAATTGGTTTATTGAACACCAAAGCCAACCCAACAATAATTAGCAATACAACCAATAACCATCTAACAAAGTTAAAGAAACCATGTGATTTTTTTTTATTACGCATAACTTCCTATTCTTTTGTATCCTCTATATTAGACTTATCTTCAATTTCTTGTTCCACTAGCGCAACAGTAACGATTTTAGCTTCTTGATCAAGTCTCATCACTTTAACACCCATAGTAGAACGACCAGTTTGAGAAATATTAGCAACATTGGTTCGAATAATAACGCCTGTATCTGTAATGACCATGATGTCCTCATTTCCATTAATCGTCACTAAGCGTGCTAATGGCCCATTTTTAGCAGTAATATTAGCGGTTTTTATTCCTTTACCACCACGACCCTTTGTAGGATATTCCGAAGCTTCTGTTCTCTTGCCATAACCTTTTTCAGTGATGATCAGTACTTCTTGTCCATTAACGATACGAGAAGCTCCCACAACTTTATCACCTTCACGAAGATTAACGCCTCGTACCCCAGTCGCTGTGCGTCCCATATTACGTACAGCGTTCACTTTGAAGCGAACAGAGTAGCCTGTACGTGTCCCGATAATAACATCTTCATTTTCGTCAATCAAGAGGACGTTAATCAACTCGTCATTCTCTTTCAAATTAATAGCACGAAGTCCATTTTGACGAATGTTACTAAATTCAGAAACACTTGTACGTTTCACTATACCTTGCTGAGTTGTGAAAAAGAAATATTTATTAGCGACATCTTCTTTTCTAGCATTAATAATTGTTTGAATTGTTTCACCTTCGTCAAGTTTTAAAAGGTTAACGATAGGGAGACCTTTAGCTGTACGTCCATATTCTGGAATTTCATATGCTTTCAAACGATACACACGCCCTAAATTTGTAAAGAAAAGCACAGTATCGTGAGTACTTGTTGAAACCAATTCACGAACAAAATCATCGTTATTAACTCCAGTCCCTTGAATACCGCGTCCTCCACGTTTTTGTGCTCTAAACTCATCTTGAGCGAGACGCTTGATATATCCCTTGTTTGAGAGAGTAATAAGAACATCTTCTTCCTCAATAAGGTCTTCATCTTCAAGTGATAAAACTTCACCAACCATTAATTCTGTACGACGGGCATCAGCATACTTACGCTTAACCTCATCCATCTCTTCTTTTATAATGGTAACAACACGTTCAGGCTTAGCTAAGATATCTGCTAAATCAGCAATTAAAGCTAGTAAGTCATTGTATTCTGATTGGATTTTATCGCGTTCTAATCCAGTTAAACGACGAAGACGCATATCTAAAATAGCTTGACTCTGACGCTCCGATAATTCAAAACGTGACATCAACTCTGCTTGAGCAATGGTGTCTGTCTCACTATTACGAATAATTGTGATAACTTCATCCAAGTGATCAAGCGCCACAAGTAAACCTTCTAAGATATGAGCACGGGCTTCTGCTTTAGCTTTGTCAAACTGAGTACGACGAACAATAACTTCCTTTTGGTGTTCAATATAGTTATCAATGATTTGTCGTAATGACAAAATTTTTGGAACACCTTTTTCAATAGCAAGCATATTGAAGCTAAAATTTGTCTGCAAGCTAGTTAATTTGAAAAGATTATTTAAAATCACATTTGCTGAAGCATCACGACGAACTTCAATAACAAAACGAACGCCTTCACGACTTGATTCATCACGAACAGCAGTAATACCTTCAATACGCTTTTCTTGTGCTAAACGTACAATATGCTCGTGTACTTTTGTTTTATTAACACCATATGGAAACTCTGTGACAACAATACGCTCTTTCCCATTTGAAGTTGTTTCAATTTCAGTCCGTGAACGTAAGACAATTGATCCCTTTCCAGTTTCATAGGCACGGTGAATACCTGAACGTCCCATCACCAAGGCACCAGTAGGAAAATCTGGACCAGGAATAACTTCCATTAACTCCCGTGTAGTAACATCAGGGTTATCCATAACCAACTTGACAGCATCTATAGACTCACCTAGATTATGTGGTGGAATATTTGTTGCCATACCTACAGCAATACCAGTTGCACCATTGACTAATAAATTAGGGAAACGCGCTGGTAAAACAAGAGGTTCACGTTCACTGCCATCATAGTTATCTTGAAAATCAACTGTATTTTTATTGATATCACGAAGCATCTCAAGAGCAATTTTACTCATACGTGCTTCTGTATAACGCTGTGCGGCAGCACCATCCCCATCCATTGAACCAAAGTTTCCATGACCATCAACGAGCATATGACGATATGACCACCATTGTGCCATACGCACCATTGCTTCGTAAATAGATGAATCACCATGTGGATGGTATTTACCCATAACATCACCAGTAATACGTGCTGATTTCTTATGAGGTTTATCAGGTGTCACACCTAGTTCATTCATACCATATAAAATACGACGATGAACAGGTTTTAAACCATCTCTAACATCTGGAAGTGCACGAGCAACAATGACACTCATGGCGTAATCGATAAAACTCGTTTTCATTTCACTAGTTAGATTAACATCTACTAAATTTTTATCTTGCATTAAAAAATGCCCCTTTTCTTCACTGTAAGTCTCTTACATTGTACCATAATTTAGGTAAAATTGCGATGATAAATCGGTATCAAAAATATCAAGACACTCAGCGTTTTCAATAGTTTTCTATGATATTTCAATTTGTTTGCAAATTTTTTCACATTTTATTAGTGACTTCTTTCATTGAAAATGATAGAATATAGGTGTATGGGAAACTTCCCAAAAATATTTAAGGAGATGTTTAGAAATGACTGCAACTAAACAACATAAAAAAGTTATTCTCGTTGGTGATGGTGCCGTAGGTTCTTCTTACGCTTTTGCACTTGTTAACCAAGGTATTGCGCAAGAGTTAGGTATCATTGAAATCCCAGCTTTATTTGATAAAGCTGTTGGTGATGCTGAAGATCTTTCACATGCCCTTGCATTTACATCACCTAAAAAAATCTACGCAGCTACTTATGCAGACTGCGCAGATGCTGACCTTGTTGTCATTACTGCTGGCGCACCTCAAAAACCAGGTGAAACTCGACTTGACCTTGTTGGTAAAAACTTAGCAATTAACAAATCAATCGTAACTCAAGTTGTTGAATCAGGTTTCAACGGTATCTTCTTAGTAGCGGCTAACCCTGTAGATGTACTTACATATTCAACTTGGAAATTCTCAGGTTTCCCTAAGGAACGCGTTATTGGTTCAGGTACTTCACTTGACTCTGCACGTTTCCGTCAAGCTTTAGCAGATAAAATTGGTGTTGATGCTCGTTCAGTTCACGCATACATCATGGGTGAACACGGTGACTCAGAATTTGCCGTTTGGTCACATGCTAACGTTGCTGGTGTCCAACTTGAACAATGGTTACAAGAAAATCGCGATATTGATGAACAAGGACTTGTTGATTTGTTTATTTCAGTTCGTGACGCTGCATACTCAATCATCAACAAAAAAGGCGCTACATATTACGGTATTGCTGTCGCACTTGCTCGTATTACTAAAGCTATCCTTGATGATGAAAATGCAGTTCTTCCATTATCTGTATATCAAGAAGGCCAATACGGTGATGTTAAAGATGTCTTTATCGGTCAGCCTGCAATCGTAGGTGCACATGGTATCGTTCGTCCAGTTAATATCCCATTAAATGATGCTGAACTTCAAAAAATGCAAGCCTCAGCTGAACAATTAAAAGATATTATTGACGAAGCTTGGAAAAACCCAGAATTCCAAGAAGCATCAAAAAACTAACATAGTTGAAAAAAAGCTAGGATAGGAATATCTTAGCTTTTTCTTTGCCGTTACATTTTTGACCTTGTTAAAGGATGAAATAAAAGGCTAAGCATTTCGCTTAACCTTTTTAATTTTAAATTAATCTTTAGCGCCTAATGCAGCCATTGTAATATAGTTATATGGCTTATTAAAATGTGGTAAGAAGAAGATATCGGTCAAAGCAAGCTTTTCAATAGTAACTTTTTCTTGAATAGCAAGTGAGAACATATGAATTCCCATAGATACATCTTCGTGTGAGACCATTTGGCAACCAAGGATAACTCGGCTATCTTTATCATAGACAATCTTAATAGCTACTTCATGATTATTGTGTTTGATAAATTCTGGTTTTTGAAGGTCATTAAAGCCTGTTTCAACTGCATTGTACCCAGCTTGTTTTGCTTTTTCTAAAGTCAAACCAGTTGACACCATGTTAAGGCCATAGATTGAGATACCATTTGACCCTTGGACACCAGCACCTTCAAGCTCTGTACCACATGCATTGTGAGCTGCTACAATACCAGTACGAACGGCGTTTGAAGCAAGAGCAATATAATTGATATCATCACGAGAATTATCCCAAATTGTCGCACAATCACCTATAGCATAAACATCTTTCACGCTTGTTTCTTGCTTCTTATCAACTACCCAAGCGCCATTACGGAATGTATCTAATTTACCTGCACCGAGTTCTGTATTTGGACGGAATCCAACAGCTAAGATCACCATATCAACATCAAATGTTTCTTTATCAGTAACAAGACGTTCTACTTTACCATCACCTTCAACTGCTTGAACAGCTTGTCCGAAAGCAAGACGAATACCATGGTCTTCAAGGTTTTTACTCATCATATCAGTAAAGTCACGATCATAGTAACCACCCATACAAGTATCAGCAACATCAACAAGTGTTACTTCTTTTCCAATACGTTGGAAAGCTTCTGCTAATTCTACACCAATATACCCAGCCCCAACAACAGCAACACGATTGATACCAGGTTTAGCTAACTTCTCAATAACTTCTTCTGAATTTTGATAAAGTTTCACAAATTGAAGGTTTTCAAGAGTAGCTTTAAATTCACGAGATCCTTCTTGAATTTCAACACCTTTAATTGGTGGAATGATAGGTTGTGAACCAGTTGCTAAAATAAGTTTTTCATAACTTTCAACATGTTCTTTTCCATCTACTAAAGCTGTAACTTCTTTTTTATCGTAGTCAATATTAAGTACTGGAGAGTTCATGTAAACCTTAGCTCCCATACTTTCCAACTGCTCTTTATCAGAGTAGAACAATCCTTCTGGACCATCAATCTGTTCACCAATCCAAAGAGCCATACCACATCCTAAGAAAGAGATATTGGAATTTTGATCAAATGTTACAATTTCATTGGCTTCACCATAATTACTAAGCATTGTTTTAATTGCTGCTGTACCAGCGTGGTTTGTCCCTACGACAACGATTTTACTCATATTAAGAGTTCTCCTTTATAAATAATTAATCACAAAACACATTATAACATTATTCACAAACTCTTACTAGAATAATGACTCAATTTTCTATTTTTTTATATTTTATTGTTATTGTATTATAATTTATGTGAAATTTTCACAAAGTGTTTTTTTCACAAATTCACAAACAAAAAAAGAAACTAGCTTATACTAGTTTCTTTTTATTTATTTCGTTTTAATATAATTAATACCATCCGCCTTAGGAGCTACTGCTTGTCCAAAGAAAGCTGCTAATACAATGATAGTGAGAACATATGGAGCAATTTGTAGATAAACTGTTGGAATATTGCTCAAAAGTGGTAAATGGCTACCGATAACTGCTAAACTTTGCGATAAACCAAAGAATAGACTAGCAAGCATTGCACCAATTGGATTCCACTTACCAAAAATCATCGCCGCTAAGGAGATAAAGCCCGGTCCTAATATAGTTGTCGCTGCAAAGTTAACAGAAATAGATTGAGCATATACAGCTCCTCCTATTCCACCAAGGAAACCTGAAATCAAGACACCAGAGTAACGCATAAGATAAACATTAATACCTAAGGTATCTGCTGCTTGAGGATGTTCTCCAACTGAGCGTAATCTTAATCCAAAGCGAGTTTTATATAGAATAAACCAAGCAAGGAATGAGAAAAGAATAGCAATATAACCGACTAAGCTTGTTCCTTTAAAGAAGATATCACCAATAAAAGGAATATCTGATAGTATAGGGAAATTAAATTTTCCAAATGATTCTTGAATATTATCAGTTTGACCTTTATTATAAAGAACCTTAATCAAGAAAACAGCTAATGAAGGTGCCATTAAATTAAGAACGGTTCCGCTGATAATATGATCTGCACGGAAATTAACTGTCGCAACTGCATGGATAACAGAAAAAATTAAACCAACTAAACCACCAACTAGTACAGAAATCCATGGAGTCGCATCACCAAAAACAGAAGCAAACTCTAAATTAAATACAACGCCTGAGAAAGCTCCAATTACCATAATTCCTTCTAAACCAACGTTGACGATACCACCACGTTCAGAGAAGGTTCCCCCAATACTTGTAAAGATAAGAGGTGTTGCGTAAATTAGCATTGATGAAAATAGCAATGCAAAAATCGTTGTTAAACTCAATTTACTTACCACCTTTCATTTGTTTTTTAGGTTTAATAACATACTCAATAATGTAATGGACACCTACGAAGAAGATGATTGAAGCTGTTACAACTTTAATTAACTCAGGTGGAATACCTGCAATGTTCATACCAGGCGCACCAACACTTAGAACACCAAATAGAAATGCTGCAAATAAAATACCTATTGGACTATTCGCTGCGAGTAGGCTTACTGCCATACCGTCAAAGCCAATAGCTAACGAGGATGGCTGTACAAATACATTCTCAAATGTACCTAATCCTTCAACAACACCACCAAGTCCTGCAAAAGCTCCAGAAATAATCATTGATAGAATAATTGTACGCTTTGCAGACATACCAGCGTACTCACTAGCATTTGGATTTAAGCCAACTGAACGAATTTCAAATCCAAGCGTTGTTTTATTTAATAGGAACCAAACTAACACAACTGCAATAATAGCAATGAAGATACCAATATTGATACGTGAATTATTCGTTAAACTAGATAACCAATCTGTCTGGTATGATGCATTGGCAGAAACATATACACTCGAGTCACTTGTACGCATAATGCTTTTTGGGAAAACACGTTGTACAATAGCATTTCCTGAATAAAGAACAATATAGTTCATCATAATAGTTACAATAACTTCACTTGTTCCAAGATATGCTCTGAGAATACCTGGAATAGCTCCAGTGATTCCCCCAGCAACGATACCAATAATAATAGTACAAAGAATCATTGCTGGACGTGGCATATCTGGGTGTGAAAGAGCGAACCAACCTGCGGCAATCCATCCTGATAAAGCTTGCCCTGGAAGTCCAATATTAAAGAAACCTGCACGACTGGCAACTGAGAAACCTAGAGCAATTAAAATTAATGGTCCCATTGCACGGAAAATTTCACCAATATTTTTTATACTACCGAATGCTGTTTGGAACAATCCCTCATAACCCCAAAGTGGATCATAACCAAATATCAGCATAATAATAGCTCCTAGAATGATTCCTAGTACAACTGAAATCAGAGGAACTGCAATTTTTTGCGCCTTCTTAGACATCTCTCTCCTCCTTTTCAATTTTTCCACCAGCCATCAAAATACCCAATTCTTGCTTGTTGGTTTGGTCGGGTTTAACAATTCCTTGAATTTTACCATCATGAATAACTGCAATACGATCTGATAAGTTTAAGATTTCATCTAACTCAAAGCTAACTACTAAGACCGCTTTCCCTTTATCGCGCTCTTCAATCAAACGTTTATGAATATACTCGATAGCACCAACATCTAGACCACGAGTCGGTTGGCTAACAATGAGTAGGTCTGGATCGCGATCCACTTCACGAGCAATAATAGCTTTTTGTTGGTTACCACCAGAAAATCCTCTTGCTAAAACATGTTCACCAGCACCACGCACATCAAATTCTGTCATTAATTGACGAGCATACTCTTTAATTTTAGCAAAATTAAGAATACCTTTATGACTCAATGGCTCTTTATAATAAGTTTGTAAAGCTAAATTTTCTGCCATCGTCATATCTAAAACCAAACCATCTCTATGACGGTCTTCTGGGACATGACCTACACTTAATTCTGTAATTTGTCGACTTGAAAATTTTGTGACATCTTTACCTTTAATTACAATTTGACCAGAAGTTACCTTTCTTAAGCCTGTAATAGCTTGAATTAATTCACTTTGTCCATTACCATCAATACCAGCTATACCTACAATTTCACCTGCCCGAACATCTAACGACAGATTTTTAACAGCTAGAACGCCGCCTCTATTTTCTTCTACAACTAAATCCTTTACAGAAAGGATTATGTCAGTCGGATTAGCTTCCTTTTTTTCAGTTCTGAAGGAAACAGATCGTCCAACCATCATTTCCGCCAGTTGTTGAGAACTTGCGCCTGCAACGGGGACTGTTTCAATACTTTTACCACGGCGAATCACAGTAACTTTATCAGCAACTGCCCGAATTTCATCCAATTTATGGGTAATTAATATAATGGATTTGCCTTCTTTAACAAGGCTCTTCATAATTGTCATCAATTCTTTTATTTCTGATGGTGTAAGCACCGCCGTCGGCTCATCAAAAATTAAAATATCTGCACCGCGATAAAGTGTCTTCAAAATTTCAACACGCTGCTGTGCTCCTACAGAAATATCAGATATTTTAGCATTTGGATTTACTGACAAACCATATTTCTCTGATAGTTCCTTTATTTCTTTAGCTGCTGTCTTAATGTCTAAAACACCATTTTGGGTGGTTTCATTTCCTAGAACAATATTTTCAGCTACAGTAAATGCTTCAACAAGCATGAAATGCTGATGTACCATACCAATCCCCAATTGTGACGATTTGGAAGGTGAATCAATAGTTACAGGCTGACCATTAATAAAAATTTGACCGTCTGTTGGTTCTAGTAAACCTGCTAACATGTTCATTAAAGTTGATTTTCCTGCACCGTTTTCGCCAAGCAGAGCATGTATCTCACCTTTTTCAACCGTCAAATTGATATGATCATTTGCCACAAAATCACCGAATTTCTTAGTGATTTCTTTCATTTCAATGACATTCTGTGTCATGTGGTTCTCCCTTTCAGAAAAATTCATTTATAGTTCAGTAAAATCCACCAACCTTTAACGATTGATGGATTTTACTGAGATATAAGTTTATCTCAGCTTCAAAAAAGCGATTTCTAATCGCTTTTTTGAAAGTTCTTAAAGATATTATTTGCTAGGAACTTTGATATCTCCTGAAATAATTTTAGCTTTAGCCTCTTTAATCGCTTTAACGGCGTCATCTGAAAGGTTTGTAGTTGCTATATCAACTCCACCATCCTTCAAACCATAAGTTGTTACATTACCACCTGGGAATTTACCTTTACTTGTTTTAGTAGCAATCAATTCAACTGATTTTCCAACTTCTTTAATTGATGAAGCCAAAACAAAGTTAGAAGCCTTACCATCTTTAGAAGTATACTTACCTTCTGCTGCTTGGTCACGGTCTACACCTAATACCCAAACTTTGTCAGCTTCTTTTAAAGATTCATTGCGTGATTTTGCTTCACTGAATACACCTGCACCAGTTCCACCAGCTACTTGATAAACAATATCTGCGCCAGAAGCATATTGTGCGGCTGCAATTGTCTTACCCTTAGCAGCATCACCGAATGAACCAGCATAGTCAACTTTAATTTTAATTGATTTATCAACTGATTTGACACCTGCTTCAAAACCTTTTTCAAAACGGGTAATAACCTCAGATTCCATACCACCTACAAAGCCAACTGTTTTTGTTTTGGTAGTTTTAGCGGCTGCAATACCTGCTAAGTAAGCTGATTCATTATCCGCAAAGACAACACTTGCAACATTATCTTTCCCTTTAATAACATCATCAACGATGACGTAATTAACATCTTTGTTATTGTCTGCTGCTTTATCAATAGCATCATGAAGAGAAAATCCAATACCGAAAATCAATTTATAACCACTAGACACAGCTGTATCTAAGTTAGTTGCATAATCAGATTCACTTGCCGATTGGAAATAGTCAAAACCAGCTCCTTTTTTAAGGCCATTCTTCTTGCCCCAAGCTTGCATACCTTCCCAACCAGATTGGTTAAATGATTTATCATCAACACCACCGGTATCTGTTACCATTGCAACCTTCAAGCTATCTGATTTACCACCAGATTTAGAAGCACCACGATGTCCACATGCAGCTAAACTAAGTACTGCAATCGAAGCCAAGCCGATCCCGGCAATTTTTTTGTTCATGAAATGAACCCTCCTAAAAAACTTAATATTTAAGCTAAATGCTTAAAAGAGCAACTGATTTAAATTATTTTAAATCAACAAACGAGTATGGTAACAACTCACCGACCG
This sequence comes from Streptococcus agalactiae, assembly GCF_949788565.1. Lineage (NCBI taxonomy): Bacteria > Bacillati > Bacillota > Bacilli > Lactobacillales > Streptococcaceae > Streptococcus > Streptococcus agalactiae. Next base: position 858,201 of record NZ_OX460931.1, on the reverse strand, counting down.
TCGTCTCGACCGTCTTACCATTTTTAGCAATCAATGTAACTTTAGCATTCTTATTAAAAAATTCCACCATCACTTGACGGCATGCACCGCAAGGAGAAATTGGCTCTTCAGTATTTCCATAAATAGCAATTTCCGAAAAATCTTTATAACCTTCTGAAACAGCTTTAAAAATTGCAGTACGCTCAGCACAGTTTGCTAATCCATAACTGATATTTTCAACGTTACATCCTGTAAATATTTTTCCTTCTGCTGTACGCAATGCTGCGCCTACTGGAAATTTCGAGTAAGGAACGTATGCATTTTCACTCGCTTTTATAGCCAATTTTTTCAACTCTATATTTTCCATTTTTAGTAGCTGCACCTTTCGCTTCATAATGTTTACTGGCAAAATTTTTAGAACACGTTTATTATCTTCTTATCAAACACAGAAGTATTTATTATTGAGTAACCAAGTCTTGTGGTTTCATTAGTCTTGGTATTTTAGCTGAATCTATTTTACCATTTTTTTTAGATAATGTAAGTAGTTTTTTATAATTTTCAGAATAAAAAGCAGAATTCTTTTTATCTTATACGGAATTTAAAGAAAACATTTTTAGAGAAAACCTTTCCAAAAAATAATACGATAGTTATTATCCGAACTATTTATTGTTTTTACGCTTTAGGGATATCATTTAGACTTTTTCACTTCTCAATATATAATATCCCTTATCTTTTTTTAAAATATCGCAATTACCAAAAGTATCTAGCATTTTAGCTTTTGCACTTGGAGCGCCTTGTTTCTTTTGAATGACAATGGTAAGGCTACCGCCTGTATTAAGGTAACAGATACTTTCTTCGATAATAGAATGAACAACTTGCTTTCCAGCACGAATAGGTGGGTTGCTTATAATATAGTCGAAAGTTTTAGAAATATTTTCATAAATGTTTGACTGAAAGACTTCAACTACTACTCCATTGCGTGTTGCATTTTTCTTAGCTAATTCCAATGCTCTCGTATTAATGTCAACCATAGTCGCTTTAACTCCTTGCACTTTGGCTAGGGAAATTCCCAGCGGACCGTATCCACACCCAAGATCTAACAAGGATTTATTTTTTTCAAAATGTAAACTACTTAGAAGGACTTGACTACCATAATCTATCATTCTTTTAGAGAAAACTCCTGCATCAGTTAAAAAACTGAATGATTCTCCTAATAATTTGACATTTAGCTCATGAATATCATGTTCAACATTAGGATTCTCTGTATAATACATATTAGCCATAAATAATTCTAACCCTCCAATTTCGCCATATTATTTTACCATATTTTGAAACGGTTTTCAATCACTCAATAAAATGTTATAATAGCTTTCATATAGGAGTTTGACATGAATAATGAATTTATTAATTTCGACCGTATTTCCAGAGAAAATTGGAAGGACTTACATCAGCAATCCCAAGCTTTACTAACTGAAAAAGAGCTTGAATCTATCAAAAGCTTAAACGATAATATTAATATTCAAGATGTTATTGACATCTACCTTCCTTTAATTAACCTTATTCAAATCTATAAACGTAGTCAAGAAAATTTATCTTTTTCTAAAGCAATATTTCTTAAAAAGGAAAATTATCAACGTCCTTTTATTATCGGCATATCAGGGTCAGTTGCTGTTGGAAAATCAACTACCAGTCGCTTACTACAATTACTAATTTCACGAACTTTTAAAGATAGTCACGTCGAATTAGTCACTACTGATGGCTTTTTATATCCTAACGAGAAACTCATACAAAATGGAATTTTAAACCGTAAAGGTTTCCCGGAATCCTATGATATGGAGTCACTTCTAAATTTCTTAGATACTATAAAGAACGGTATAACCGCGAAAATCCCAATTTATTCTCATGAAATCTACGATATCGTTCCAAATCAATTGCAAACAATTGAAACACCAGATTTTTTAATTTTAGAAGGAATAAATGTCTTTCAAAACCAACAAAACCATCGACTTTACATGAATGATTATTTTGATTTTTCAATATACATTGATGCTGAAAATAAACAAATTGAAGAATGGTATTTACAACGATTTAACAGTCTTCTACAATTAGCCGAAGCAGACCCTAGTAATTACTATCATAAATTCACACAAATACCGCCACATAAAGCTATGGAACTAGCTAAAGATATTTGGAAAACTATTAATTTAGTCAACCTTGAAAAATATATAGAACCAACCAGAAATAGGGCTGATTTTATTATTCATAAAGGGAAACATCATAAAATTGATGAAATTTATCTCAAAAAGTGATAAAGGGTTGCCAAAAATCACTTAATTAGATATACTTATATAGTTAGATTAATATGGAGGTGAAAACATTGGCAAATATTAAATCAGCTATCAAACGCGCTGAACTTAACGTTAAACAAAACGAAAAAAACTCAGCACAAAAATCAGCTATGCGTACTGCTATTAAAGCATTTGAAGCTAACCCATCAGAAGAACTTTACCGCGCTGCTTCTTCAAGCATCGACAAAGCTGCTTCTAAAGGTTTAATTCACACAAACAAAGCAAGCCGCGATAAAGCACGTCTTGCAACTAAACTTGGTTAATTAACCTAGAAAACATCGGATATATCGATGTTTTTTTATTTAATTTTTTCGTAGAATAAAAGACTAGGAGAAATTCCTAGTCTTTTATTCTTTACTATAAACATCTTCACCAAACCATTTGTAAGAGATTTTTTGAAATTTCCCCTTATTATGAAGCTGTTTGAAAGCTTTGTTAATCTTTTCAATTAGTCTACGATCAACTTTGCGAGCTCCTACTACAAAATTTTCTCCTTGATAAGCAGTTTTAACAAAATAATAAGCTTTTATATTTCCTTCTTGCTTTAAATAATAGTTAGCATAAACTTCATCAATCAAAAGACCATCAATACGGTTATTTTTTAAATCAATCAAAGCCTGAGTGAAAGTATCGTATTGAACTGCTTCTTTTCCTTTTACAAACTTTTTTAAAATGTCAGGTTTAGCATTAAAAGCATCAAAACCAGATGAACCCGACTGGGCTCCTAGTTTTTTCCCCTTCATATCCTTAATACTATTAATATGTGATGAAGTTTTAGTAACAATTACTTGATGATTATTCATATATGGGTTTGTAAAAGCGACTTTTTTAGCACGTTCTGCCGTTTTTGAATAACCATTCCAAATAAGGTCTATATTACCATTATTGAGTTCAGTTTCCTTCATATCCCAGTTAATAGGCTGCCATTTCACTGAAATACCGTATTCTTTAAAAACAGCATTAGCTAAATCAATATCAAAGCCGGTATAGTCACCAGAACGACTTTCAAATCCCATAGGAACAAAAGTATTATCAAATCCAATAGTAATTTTCTTTTCCTTTTGATAATGTTCCCAATTATCAATACCAGCCATTTCCTTATTAGACATACCACATGCTGATAATATAATCATAAATAATCCAAATATAATGGTTAATAATATATTTTTGTGAGTCAACAATCTACCCCCAAGTCTACTTAGGATTAATTTTGAGAATCGTATCAGATATACTTTCAGCAAATTGAAGATCATGTGTTACTACAATTTGTGTCATACCTGTTTCTCTATTTTGTAAAATTAGTTTTTCTACTTCTTGACGCAACTCTGGATCAAGAGCGCTAGTTGGCTCATCATAACCAATAATCTGTGGATCAATCATCATCGCACGAGCTAGTGCGACACGTTGCTTTTGCCCCCCAGATAATGAAAATGGATAGACTAAAGCATGGTCTTTAAGTCCCAAGCGTTCAAGTAATACTAAGGCTTTTTCTTTAGCAAGTTCTTTTGATAATCCCATCGTTTTAACTGGAGAGAGAATCAAATTATCTAATACTGTTAAATGTGGGAATAATTGAAAGTCTTGGAAGACGAATCCTAAAAGATTTAGTGTTTCCAAATGATCAACAGATACTTCTTTACCATCGTGAACAATAGTCCCTGAATCAATCTTTTCCAGTCCAGCTAACATACGTAATAGTGTTGTTTTTCCACCTCCAGAAGGTCCTACTAAAGAGAGAATTTTACCTTCTTCTACAGTCAGATTGAAATCTTTGAAGATTTCTTTTTGCCCATAGCATTTAGAAATATTTTTTAATTCTAACATCGTCCCTCCTTATTTATAGTAGTTAAAACGCTTTTCAACTTGTTTAGATAAAATAGTTAAAAGACCAATTAATAATAGATAAATACCACCTGCTATAAACATTGGTGCAAGTGTTGCATCCCTATTTGCTGCTGTCTTACTTTCTAGAAGTAAGTCGCCCACACCAAGTATGTAAACCAATGAGGAATCTTTCACTAAAGTAATCGTTTCATTGAAAACACTCGGTAAGACTATTTTGAAGACTTGAGGTAATACTATGTACCAAACCGTTTGAAACTTAGAAAACTTTAATACCTTTGCAGCTTCATATTGCCCTTTAGGAATAGACTCAATACCTCCTCGAAAAATCTCTGCAAAATAAGCTGCATAATTCATCGTAAAAGCAATAATCGCAGCTGGCATACGATCAAAAGAAATCCCTACACTTGGTAAAAAGTAATAAAAAAAGATAAGCTGTAATAACAGAGGCGTGCCTCGCATAATCCAAATATAAGTTGTCAGTAGCCATTGAAGCGGCTTAAAATGAACTTTCATTAGGAAGGCTACAACAATACCAAGTGGAATTGATAAACAAATAACAATAAAGAAAACTTGCAATGTTACTTGCGCACCTACTAATAAGCTAGGTAAGATTTCTAAAATATAAGACATGGTCCCCCCTAAATAAAAAATAGATGTTCTCATTATATCAAAATTCAAACCAATGTCATAGAGCTTTTTTAATAAAAATGCATGAAATCAAGTCATATTCAAAAAGCAATTGACTGTTGCCAATTGCCTGAAAGCTATTTTTTTACAAACTCAGATTTTAGTTTCATAGCTCCAAAACCATCAATTTTACAATCGATATTATGATCGCCATCAACTAAACGAATATTTTTAACACGAGTGCCTTGCTTAATATCCTTAGGCGCTCCTTTTACTTTTAAATCCTTAATAACTGTCACAGTATCTCCATCTGATAAGCGAGTTCCATTGCTATCCAATACAATTAAACCTATTTCTTCTTCGACTTCTTCTGGATTCCACTCGTAAGCACATTCTGGACAAACCAGTAAAATACCGTCTTCATAGACATATTCAGAGTTACACTTAGGGCAATTTGGTAATGACATTTTTCTCTCCTTAAATTAATTAATAAAATAGTCAGCAAGTAACATTCTAACTGATTATAGGCTTCTTGACAATAGGAAAAAGCCTATTTCCTTCAAAAATAGGCTTTTTTACAATTTTTAATATTTTGTAGTTAATATTAGCGTATTTTAGTATAACGAGTCTATTCAACAGTTACAGCTTTTGCCAAATTACGTGGTTTGTCAACATCTAAACCACGTTGTAATGAAGCATAGTAAGCAATTAATTGAGTCGGAATAACCATTGAAATGGCTGATAAGAATGGGTGAACTTTATTAACAATAATATCATCACCTTCACGTTCCAACCCTTCTTCTACAATAATCAAAGCATTTGCTCCGCGAGAAACAACTTCTTGGATATTTCCACGAGTATGCGCTGCAATAGTTGAATCAGCAGATATTAAAGCAATAACAGGAGTATTGTCTTCAATCAACGAAATTGTACCATGTTTTAATTCACCTGCAGCAAAACCTTCTGTCTGAATATAAGAAATCTCTTTTAGCTTCAGTGCAGCCTCCATTGTAACATAATAGTCGTTACCACGACCAATGTAGAAGGCATTACGTGTCGAGATTAACAACTGCTCTACCTTCTCAGAGATAACATCTTTTTCTGATAAGGTCGCTTCAATTGATTGTGCTACAATTGACAATTCATGAACCAAATCAAAATCTTTTGCTTCTGCCTTACCATTTGCTTCTCCTACCGCTTTTGCTAAGAAAGCTAACGTTGCAACTTGAGCAGTATATGCTTTTGTAGAAGCAACAGCGATTTCAGGTCCTGCATGAATGAGCATCGTATAGGTTGCTTCACGAGAAAGTGTTGAGCCAGGCACATTTGTTATAGTTAAACTAGGGATTCCCATTTCGTTTGCTTTAACTAAAACTTGTCTACTATCTGCTGTTTCTCCCGATTGACTAAGTAAAATAAACATTGGCTTCTTACTCAAAAGTGGCATGTTGTAACCCCATTCTGAAGAAACTCCAAGTTCAACAGGTGTATCAGTTAATTTTTCGATCATGGTCTTAGCAGCAAAACCAGCATGATATGACGTTCCTGCAGCCAATATGTAAAGACGATCTGCTTCTTGGACTGATTTTATAATATCAGAATCCACATTCATATCTCCAGATTCGTTCGCATAAGTTGAAATCAACTTACGCATCACAGTTGGTTGCTCATCAATTTCTTTAAGCATGTAGAATGGATAAGTCCCCTTACCAATATCTGATAAGTCAAGCTCTGCTGTGTAGCTACCACGTTCAATGACATTACCATCATAATCTTGAACTTCAACGCTATCTTTTTTAACAATAACGAGTTCTTTATCGTGGATTTCCATATATTCACTTGTCTCACGTATCATAGCCATGGCATCTGAACACACCATATTATAACCATTTCCCAAACCTATTAGAAGAGGTGATTTATTCTTAGCTACGTAAATCGTATCAGCGTCTTGAGAATCAATAAGAGCAAATGCGTATGATCCTTCTATAATATGTAAGGCTTTTTTAAAGGCTTCAAGCACTGATAAGTTATCTTCTTCAACAAAGTGTTCAACTAAATGAATAGCTATTTCTGTATCAGTTTCACCCTTGAGGTTATGTTTTGTTAAGTAAGTTTCTTTAATTTGAAGGTAATTTTCAATAACACCATTGTGTACCAATACAAAACGACCAGATCCTGAAGTGTGAGGATGTGCATTTCCTTCAGTAGGTTTACCATGGGTTGCCCAACGTGTATGACCGATACCTGTCGTACCACTAACAGAATCTCCTACTTTTGCCTGAAGCTCCGCGATTCGACCGACTGACTTCACAAGTTGACTTTTGTTATCACCCACTACAAAAATACCTGCTGAGTCATATCCTCGGTATTCTAGCTTCTCTAAGCCTTGAATTAAAATATCCGTTGCATTTGTATTTCCAACTACACCTACGATACCACACATATTATTGTTACCAATAAGAGCTTTCTCTTATACTTTCTATCTAAACTTTCTTTTTAAATTGGTATATATTAATATATACCGTTAAAAAGTAACAAAAACAGTATATAATTAATGTTTTTGTTTGTCAATAAAAAAATTGGTATAGTCTTTTTGGTTTTCTGTGATAACGAGATAAACGCTATCAAAAATTCTGTCTATCTTAAAAAAATATATTTCTTAGCCATTTTATTACATAAAAAGAATGGTATCAAATAATACCATTCTTTTACTACTCTGATGCTGTAAAACCAAATTCACTTAGAGGGTATACTTTAAAGGTAATAACACCACGAATATCTTTCTCTTTGATTAATCCAAATTTTCGACTATCATTTTTATTTTGTCGATTATCATTTAACACAAGATAAGAACCCTTAGGAACTCTGCTTTCTTTATTTCGTGTTAATGTTTCAACTGAGAAGTCGGAAGTAAAGGGCATTTGACCATCTTTCTTTTCAGAATAAGCATTTTTCATTTTTTCAATGTAAGGCTCATCCTTGAAAACATCATTCAAATATAAAATATCATCCATTACCCTCACTTTTTGATTTGGCTCACCAATAACACGACTAATATAGAAAATCTTTCCAACCTTATAGACAATAAAGTCTTTGTACTTAGGCGTCCTATTACGATTAACAACAACAACATCTCCGTTGCTAAAATAAGAATTTGTAGCATCCTTATGTACTTTAAAGGTTGCAAAAACAAAATATCTCAAGAGAATCAAAATCAATACAGCAATCAATGCTAAAATAATATTTCTAATAAAATCGCGTTTAACCATAACTACTCCTAATCTTTTTTCCATTATATCATGTTTTCATAGATAAAAAAAGGAGGGTAATTATTAATATCATATCCTATTCTAGTCACAATAATCGAATAATAAAAAGCAAAACATATAAAAAACCCATTATTTAAGGTATTCTTAAATAATAGGTTTGAATTCAAAAATTATTTAACAGTACGAACACGCATTGTGTTAGTTCCACCTGTACCTACAGGAACACCTGCAACGATAACGATATTATCGCCTGATTCAACAAGTCCTGCTTCAAGTGCTACACGTTCTGCAACCTCAAACATATCATCTGTAGATGCTGGTTTGTCTGCAAGGACAGGGATAACACCCCAGTTAATCATCAATGAACGTTGTACTTTTTCATCAAATGTAACAGCCAAAATGTCTGCATCTGGACGGAATTTAGAAATGGCACGAGCTGTATTACCTGTTTCAGTAATAGTTACAACAAGTTTGATATCCATTGAGTGTGTTGCATCTTTAACCGCAGATGCAATAACATCAGTTTTGTTATTACGTGGGAATGCAGATGAGTCTAAGCGACCATACTCATTGAGCAATGTTTGAGCATTTTTATCAATAGTAGCCATTGTACGAACTGACTCAACTGGGTATTTACCATTAGCTGACTCACCTGAAAGCATTGTAGCATCAGTACCATCAATAACAGCATTGAAGACATCAGATACTTCTGAACGAGTCGCACGTGGTTTATCAGTCATTGTTTCAAGCATATTTGTTGCTGTAATAACTGCTTTACCAGCTGCATTAACTTTAGTAATGATCATTTTTTGGTAAACTGGAACCATTTCAAATGGAACTTCGATACCCATATCACCACGAGCAATCATAATACCATCTGCTGCTTCGATAATCTCATCAATATTATCGATACCTTGTTGATTTTCAATTTTAGCAAACAACTTAACGTGTCCATTGCCAGTTTCTTCACAAATAGCACGAACTTCATTAACATCTTTAGCAGTACGTACAAATGAGATAGCAATAAAGTTAAGTCCTTGCTCAAGTCCAAAACGGATATCAGCATTATCGCGTTCTGCAAGTGCTGGGAAAGGAATTTTAGTATAAGGGATGTTTACACCTTTTTGTTTACCAATAAGGCCATCATTCTCAACAACTACTTCAAATTCACGAGTGTCTTTATCTTTTGCAAACACAGTAAGACCTAGTTTACCATCATCAACAAGGATTTGCTTACCAACTTCAACGTCATCAAAGATGTCAAGTCCACCAGCAACATTCAATGCAATCACTTCTGGAGTTGATTTGATACCTTGCTTAGTAGCAACACGTAATTTTGTACCTGTTGTATATGAATGGAAATCTGCACCATCTTCAAAAAGTTCTGTACGAATTTCAGGTCCTTTAGTATCAAGGAGGAAGCCAACTTTTTGTCCTGCAATCTCTTCTGCTTTACGAACAGTAGCCATACGAGCTCCTTGCTCAGCATGATCTCCATGTGAGAAGTTGAAACGGAAAACGTTAGCACCTTCTTTAATCAATTGAGCAATTTTTTCTGCTGAAGCTTCTACGTCAAGGCTTTCACCCCAGTATCCAGACTCACCAAACTTCTTACCACCACGGAATTCTACCGCAGGACCAAGTGTTGCAACGATTTTTACGCGTTTATTCATAATAATTTATGAGCTCCTTTTTATTTAAAGTGTCAAATTGACAAATTCTTATTTACTACTTTGGTTGGCAAGGTCACGATTAAGTGCTGCCAAGCGAAGGTCCGCTTTATGCGGATTATTAACAACGATTTTTCCTTCATCAGTCAAGCTGAACAAAGCACCTTCTTCTGCTAAACCTAAAATTGGACTTTCAACCATTTCTTCGTTGTGGACACCAACGGCCAAACCGCCACGACCTTCTTTCAACAATTGAACAGCGTACGCTCCCATACGAGATGCTAAGACACGATCACGAGCAGTCGGACTACCACCACGGAGCAGATGTCCTAAATTCGTCACACGAAGATCGCTATCGTCTCCTGCTGCTTTCATTGTTTTTGCAAACTCATCACCACTCATAACACCTTCTGCAAGGACGATGATTTGGTGATGTTTACCAGCTGCATAGCCAGCTCTAACATTTGAGACAACTTCATCAATATTGAACTCTTCTTCAGGAACAATAATTTGATCTGCACCTGCAGCGATACCTGACCAAAGAGCGATATCTCCTGCATTTCTTCCCATAACCTCAACAACAAAAGTACGGTTATGACTTGCTGATGTATCACGAAGACGGTCAAGATTCTCAACTGCTGTCGCAACTGCTGTGTCAAAACCAATAGTATAGTCAGTGCCAACGATATCGTTATCAATTGTACCCGGCAAACCAACAGCTGGGAAACCGTGCTCAGTTAGACGCATAGCACCATGATAAGAACCATCACCACCGATAACTACTACACCTTCAATACCGTGTTTTTTAAGCTGTTCAATCCCTTTAAGCTGACCTTCAAGTTCAGCAAATTCAGGATAACGTGCTGAACGTAAAAACGTTCCTCCACGGTTGATAGTATCCCCAACAGAATTAGCATCCAAAGGGAAAATATCCCCTGTCACCATACCATAGTAACCTTGGTTGATGCCGTAAACTTCCATACCTTCAGAAATTGCTTTACGAACAACTGCACGGATAGCAGCGTTCATACCAGGGGCGTCACCACCACTAGTTAAAACAGCAATACGTTTCATTTAATTGGTACTCCTTTTATTAATTTAACGATTTAATTATAGCATATTAATTTGTAAATTTCTGCACTTTATATGCAATTTTATTGATAAACCGTTTTCACAACAAATTCAGATAAATCAAGGGCTAAGGCACTATCTTTTCTAACCAAATGTACTTTGCTTTGGATAGTTTCTTTAGTTGTTTCATAATGCAAATAGACAGGAATATGCCCTTTATATTTGGACAATATTTCCGATATTTTTTTGTCGTTATCATGATTTTTTAGAAGTATCCAAAAACGTTCCTCCGTTGCTTCTTGAACACCGTTTAAAACCATCTGTAATCGCTCATCTCGCTTCTGAATTTTTCCATGCAAGTAATAATATTTCCCTTCTTGTAAATCATCTCTTACAATATTGAAAGTTTCAGGAAAAACAGTAATATCCATTTTTGAATTAATATCCATAACAGTCAAGAAAGCCATTTGTTGCCCAGAACTTTTTGTCCTAATAACTTTGACCTGCTTTAGCTGAACTAAAATAGTAGCTTCGCTATTTTCTTGAACTTGACTAATTGGTATAAACGGACGGCTAGCTTTTTGTGAAATCCCCACTAAAGGGTGCGGGCTGATTCCTACTCCTAAGATATCTTGTTCCATTTCATATTTCTCAGAATTAGAGAAATCTTCTACTTCTAGCCAATGATATGAGGTATCTGCAAATAAACTACCTAGTTCATTTACAAATGTAAATAAAGAATCAAGATTAGAGGTGATTTTCCGTCTATTGTTATCAAATTCGTCAAATGCTCCAATAGCAATTAGCGGAGAAATAAAACCACTTTTTTGAAACTGCTGTGGCAGCCTCATTAGAAAATCTTCAATACTCTGAAACGGTTGATTTTTAGAAATCCAATAAGCCAAATCGTTAGGAACACCCTTAATATTTTTTAAACCTAAATAAATTTTCTTTTTATAGATGCGGTCTCTGTATGAAATAGTATTAATTGAAGGTTTTTCAATAACAAAACCAAAATCAATAGCATCGATTAGATAATCACTATTTGAATAATTTATCATGATGTCATAAAAGACATCGGAATAATGGGCTTTGAAATAGGCTAATTGAAAAGCTAAAGCCGAATAAGCAAACGCATGGCTGCGATTAAACCCATAACCTGCAAATTTAGCCATGCGTTCAAATATAAGTCGAGCATCTTCCTGACGATGTCCCTTAGATACTGCACCTTCTAAGAAGGATTGAGACATCTTTTGCATCTCCTTAGAATTTTTCTTAGACATAGCACGTCTGAGCAAATCAGACTTGCCTAGTGTAAAACCTGCGTAGGTCTGGGCAATCTGCATAACCTGTTCTTGATAGAGCATTATGCCATAGGTAGGTTGTAAAATTGGAGCTATGACAGGATCTACTAAATCGATTTTTTCTTTACCAAAACGACGGTTTATAAAATTCTCAGTATAATCACTTGCACCAGGCCTATTCAAGCTGGTGGTAGCTACCACATCTTCAAAACACTCTGGCCTAATACGTCGCAACAAATTAATAGCTCCACTTTGCTCAAATTGAAAAATCCCCTTTGTTTGACCAGCCGCAAATAGTTTTAGAGTCTCTTTATCTTCTAAATCAATAGCTTCTAATTGTATAGAGATACCGTAGTCCTTATCGACTTTCTCCTTCATTTTCTGAACAAATGTCAAATTTCGAAGACCTAGAAAGTCCATTTTTAGAAGACCATTAGCCTCAACAGAACTAGCATCATATTGCGTTATCATCATATCCTCACCGTTTTTTAAAGGAATATGATCTGTTAACAAATCGTCACTCATTACTACCCCAGCGGCATGAATAGAAGTCTGTCTAGGATTTCCTTCAATACGCTTAGCAATATCATAGGCTTTTTGGTATTCAATTTTACTATCTATTATTTGTCTGAAAGCTAAGTTGCGGTTATAAACACTGGTCAAATTATCTCTGAAATGAATTTTTTTAGTTATGTTTGTTAACTCATATTCTGATGCACCAAAGCGTTTAAAAACATCTCGAATAGCCTGTTTCGCACCAAAAGTTGAGAAGGTTACAATCTGTGCAGAATGCATTGAACCATATCGATTACGTACATAGCGCAAGAATTCTCCACGATAAATATCCGGAAGATCAATATCAATATCTGGCATCGAATAACGCTCTTCATTTAAAAAACGTTCAAAAATTAAATTATGTTTGACAGGATCGATACCGGTAATATTTAAAGCATATGAGACTAAACTTCCCGCTGCTGAACCACGTCCCATTCCCATATAGTAGCCCTTACTACGACCAAATCTTAATAAATCCCACACAATAAGGAAATAGTCATCAAAGCCCATTTTGTGAATGATTGTTAATTCTTTTTCGAGACGCTCTTGATAAGCATCGCTCCATAAACCTTTACTTTTTAAGTTATTTTGAGTTAAGGTTCTTAATTCTTCTCCAGCAGGAATTTCTCTATTAAAAATAGGTAACTTAAAGTCAGAATCAAAGTGATAAGCAACATTCTCTACCAAAGATTCTAAGTTAGCTAAAGCTTCAGGAAAACGTTCCTTGAATGCTAGAGTCATTTCTTGACAAGGTTTTAATTCTTGATTTTTGCTCGCATATTGTGCGTCTTTTAACAGGACATTATCTCTTATAGCATGAAGCATCTGTAATGTCTCAATATCATTTTTTTGAAAATATCGAACAGTATCTATGGCTATAATAGGTTTGGTATATGGAATCTGCGGAGAGGTCAAATTAACACCAATAACATAATCAAAGGGTAAATTGAGCTGATCAAGAGCATCTTGATAGGGAAGAATCAATTGCACCCCTTCAAGATGTTCTGTCAATAAATTTAGAGACATCTTCTCAGACATTTGAGCCGTTGACAACTTCAAGAGATTCTTATAACCAACTGTATTTATCGCAATACAGTAAATTTCTATTGATCTATTTTCAACCACTATATCAAAGCTAAATCCAACTATTGGTCTTAGGTTTGCCTTTTGCGCCTCTTGAATAAAATGATACGCTGCATAAAGATTACTGTGGTCCAAGATACCAATAGTTTGATATCCTAATGATTTCGATTTAGAGACATATGTCTTTAAATCAACCAAGCTATCCATAAAAGAATAGACGGTTCTTGTATCAAGTTGTGCAAACATAGTAGCCCCTTTTTACGATTTTTTACTATTATACTATGAAACAATAAACGATTAAAGTCTCAATGATAATTCCTTGACATTTCAAATATTTTTTTGTACTATTTTTATAGTACAAAAAGTACAAGATTATGAAAGGAGTTATCTATGGCTTGGGAATTCAATGAAAAATCACCTATTTATTCACAAATTGCTGAACATATAAAGATGCAAATTGTTAGTCAAGAAATAAAAAGTGGTGACCAATTGCCTACCGTGAGAGAGTTAGCTCAAGAAGCTGGTGTTAACCCAAATACCATGCAACGTGCCTTCACTGAATTGGAACGTGAAGGAATGGTATTCTCACAACGTACTTCCGGACGCTTTGTTACAGAAGACAACTTACTAATTGGTAAAATTCGTCAACAAGTTGCAAAAGCAGAGTTAGCAACTTTTGTCAACAACATGAAAAAAATAGGATATAAATTAGATGAAATTACGGTTGCTCTCGATCATTTTATAAAGGAGATTAATTAAATGACACAGTTATTACAACTTCATCATGTTACAAAGAAATATCACAAACATACTGCTGTTAATGATGTGACTGTAAGTATTCCAACAGGAAAGATTATAGGTTTATTAGGTCCAAATGGTAGCGGAAAAACAACAATCATCAAAATGATAAATGGATTACTTCAGCCAGATAAGGGAGATATCGTTATTGATGGTTACAGACCGTCTGTTGAAACCAAAAAAATTATTTCATATCTCCCTGATACTTCATATTTACAAGAAAATATGAAAATCAAAGACGTCGTTACATTATTTGAAGATTTCTATAACGATTTTGATTCAAAGGTAGCTTATCAACTATTTGAGAATCTTAACCTAAATCCTAAGGAACGTCTAAAAAACCTATCGAAAGGGAACAAGGAGAAAGTTCAATTAATACTTGTTATGAGTCGTAAAGCTAGACTCTACATTCTTGATGAACCTATTGGTGGTGTAGACCCTGCAGCGCGTGACTACATTTTAAAAACAATCATTAGCAACTACTCTAATGATGCTTCTGTTTTAATTTCGACTCACTTAATTTCTGACATTGAACCTATCCTTGATGAAGTTATCTTCCTTAAAGAAGGAGAAATTGACCTACAAGGCAATGCTGATGACTTAAGAGAAGAGCACAACTGTTCGATTGATGCTCTCTTTCGTGAAAGATTCAAGAAATAAAGGAGATTGATATGTTTGGAAAATTATTAAAATATGAATTAAAATCAGTTGGTAAGTGGTATCTAACACTCAACGCTGCGGTTTTATTAGTATCTATTATTTTAGGACTGGTATTAAAGGCACTTGGCGGCAATTTTTCTACTGATACTAATAGTACTAGCGCCCAAATATTCACTATAATACTCGTTTTATTGCTAGCGATGGTTATTTCAGGATCTCTGTTATCCACCCTTGCTATTATTATCAAACGTTTTTATAGTAATATCTTCGGCCGTCAAGGATATCTAACCTTAACGCTCCCAGTAACTACGAATCAGATTATTTGTTCAAAGCTACTAGCTTCTCTTCTTTGGAGCATTTTTAATATTTTTATTGTCATTATTGGAATCATATTGGTCATATTACCTTTAGTAGGTATTGGTCGGTTCGTTGTCGCTTTTCCAGAAATCTATAAAATTATTTCATCTTCGAACGCTCCACTTTTTATCGCCTATTTCTTTCTATCGTACGTTGCAGGGACATTACTGATTTATCTCTCTATCGCTGTAGGGCAATTATTTACAAACAAACGTGTATTGATGGGAATTGTTTCTTATTTTGGAATATCACTCTTAATTACTTTCTTAACATTAATAATAGATAGTATTTTTCATATTGATTTATTCAACTCTCATGCAAATGCAACATTCTCTCAACCTGTATTGCTCTACAATATACTTGTTAGCATTGTTGAAATTGCTATATTCTATATGTTGACACACTCTATTATTAAGTACAAACTTAATATACAATAAAAAGATTGGAGATATATCTCCAACCTTTTTTTATTTTTAATTCAAAAAATTTTTCAAAATATCACCGCCATAAATCCACAAATAGCTATATCCGATGATAGAAATAGGTTTCGTTATCATAATGATTGTCACAAAGCGCTTAATAGACATATTAGATAGACCGGTAATCATCACCATGATGTCCGCTGGTGAAATGGGAGATGCCATACAAAAGATAAAAAACTTTTCATATCCGGATGTTTCTAGCTTAGACTCATATTTATCAAATGTCTTCTGATCCATAAATAGCAAAACGAATTTTCGTCCATAAAATTTGACTAACCAAAAAAGGATGACACTTCCGATGATAATCCCAATATAGTTATAAATAAAGCCTAAGGTAGGACCAAAAATTAAGAAACCTGCTACTGTTGTAACACCTCCAGGAATTACTGGAAAAACAATCTGTACAATTTGAGCCACAATAAAAATCATTGGACCCCAAAATTCATACTTGTGTACTAGGTCTTTTAATTCATTACTATCATTCAAAATACCAAGTTTGTACAAATAAACAACTAAGACAAGGGTCGCTATTAACGCTAAGACACCCAAAGCCTTAATGACCTTCTGCCAAAAGCGGTAACGTTTTGATAATTTCATATTCATGCTTTAATCATAACACAACTGTTAAATTTTTGCTATTTTAAATAGTATTTGTTATACTATATTGGTAAGTTTTTATGCTTTATTCTACTTTTGGGGTCGTTACGGATTCGACAGGCATTATGAGGTATATTTTGCGACTCATCGGCAGATGTAAAATGCCAGTTAAATATAACTGCAAAAAATACAAATTCTTACGCATTAGCTGCCTAAAAAACAGCCTGCGTGATCTTCACAAGATTGTTTGCGTTTTGCTAGAAGGTCTTATTTATCAGCAAACTACGTTTGGCTACTGTCTAGTTAGTTAAAAAGAGATTTATAGACTCGCTATGTGAGGGCTTGAGTTATGTGTCATCACCTAGTTAAATCAATACATAACCTATAGTTGTAGACAAATATATTAGCAGATGTTTGGACGTGGGTTCGACTCCCACCGGCTCCATATCATTTTATCATAACTTACTATACAAAATAAAAACCTTGTTATTACAAGGTTTTTATTTTGTTTCTTTGTTCATACATTGCCCCTATCTTAGGAAAAAAATACTGGGAACAGACTCTAACATTGAATTAGGCCACCTCATTAGCTCACTCTTTGTCATTCTAATTTATAGAATTTATTAAAAAAGGTAAGGTTTTTAGAGGAAAAAATGTTATAATCTATTTAGTCTACGATTGGAGGCTAGTTATGGCTAGTATTTTAAAAAAACATTTAGAGAAACGTTTAGAGCTTAAAAATGATCCTATGAGGACAGATATGAGTACTGGTGCCAGTTACCCTAAATATGGATTCTCGGTAGGAAAGTACACATATGGATATCAACAATTCTTTTACGAAGGCGTTAACTTAAAAGAAATTGGAGCATTTTGCTCAATAGCCCAGAACGTTACTATTACTGGTATGAATCATCCAACCGATCACATTACCACTAACCCTTTTATTTACTATAAGTCAAGGGGATTTATAAATGAGGATAGGGCGGACTTAATAGATGAAAAGAAAAATGGAAAAGTTATTATTGGCAACGATGTCTGGATAGGAACTAATGTCACTATACTTCCATCTGTTACAATAGGTAATGGAGCAATTATTGGAGCAGGTTCAGTTATTACCAAAGACATCCCTGACTATGCTGTTGTTGCTGGAACACCTTCTAAAATTATCAAATATCGCTTTTCAGAGGAAGAAATAACATTATTAAATGCATCTCAGTGGTGGAATTGGTCAGATGAAGCTATTAAGGAACATATTAGCGAATTTTCAGATAAGAAGGAATTCTTCAATACTTTAAAAAGTATTTCCGAAAACAAAAATCATAAACTCTAGAATAACTTCATCAAATAGCATACTAAAATACTACTCATATTATGCTGAGTAGTATTTTAGTATGCTATTTTGCTAGTTTATTTAGCACCATGTTTAGACTAATGCAATTCTAGGAAAACTACTTAGTCTTTCTGCTATTATCATGATAAGCTCCCCAAAATATGGTTACTAATAATTTTAAAGATTTGTTAAATAACCTTTTTTTATCATCATCTAGTTCTCTAAAGCTATGAAAAGCTTTCATCATTTTTGCTCTGGAAGCCAAGTTGAAGTCATCCAAACTAGATACGCCACTTGATAGGAAGCTATCAAATAATAAATCAAAAAATAATTTTCTTTCTTGACTTTTTAATTCAGCCATCCACTGTTGAAATGTCTTTTCAAAACAAATACTCTTTAGCGATAATCCCGCTCCAGTCTTTAAAATAGCTGGTTCTTGAATTTCCCAAGTTGTAACATCGTGTTGCAGAATTCCACGCGCATTGCTACTAATAATTAGCGGCTCTATATCACTATAAAGCATCATACCAACAATAGATTCTTCTGGTAGTAAGCGAATGCACTTTTGTTTAGTAGTTTTATACTCTGTAGTAGGTAACAAAGTTTTTTGTAGTCCTGGGGAGTCAATAAGCCAAATCAAATCAATTTTTGCTTTTAAATCTGGCTTTGTAAACATTGCAGCGTACAAGGCTAAATTACCACCCTTAGAATGACCTGAGAGAACTACTTTATCAAAATAAGGCAGTATTGTATTTAAGTATTTAATCGCTGAACGATGAGCCGATATTTCTCTCATATACGTCAATTTAAAATCTTCTTTCCAACCAATAAGGTTGGCATCAGTACCACGAAATACAACCTGATGATAATCAATGTTAGGAATAGTAAAAACCATAGCTGCAAATTGTTTTTCAAATTCTAAACTAACCTCAGCTCGATAATAAGATAAAGTTAAGTTTTTAAAACGTTTCGAGGTCATCATTAACTGACATAAATCATGTCGTTGTGATGTGAACATAAAGCTATATGATTTAGCCATAGTTTGAAGGTACTCATGATATAACTCACAGACTAAAACTGACTTCATTTCTGTAGTGTTTATAAGTTTTTCAAAAGAAATATAGCCAAATTCATTTAAACAAAGAATGTCAACATCGTTTAATGCTAATTCATCAAAAGTTAAGTTTGAATTATTTTTTAAATAAGTTATTATATTTGACATCACCGTTTATTCTTTCTACTGCTGAATAATTTCCGAACTTCATCTAAACCTATCATGATAAACGGGCAGCTTATTAAATAGAGCCAATGTGATAAACCTAGGCTTGCTGTGTTGAATAAGTTATGGAATGGTGGCACGTATACTAAGACTAAAAATGCTAAAATCTCCATTATTATACCAAAATTAATTAATTTATTACCAAAAATAGATAGTGCTCTAATAGATTGATAGCTCGTTCTGCTATTCATAACCATACCTATCTGGCTAAAGATAATAGCTCCAAGTGTCATAGTTGTCGCTTCTCTGTACGGTATGCCGTTTGCGACGAAAAAAGTAAAATTACCATAACGTAAATAATGAGCCCAGAAAAAACCACCCATAGCTAATACGGATTCAATAGTGCCGTACCAAAGGAAAGATTTTATAAGTAGCCCTTTGTCCAATAAGCGATCTGTTAGCCGTCTTGGAGGACGATTCATAACATCTGTTTCTGGTGGTTCCACGCCTAGACCTAAAGCGGGAAGCATATCGGTTCCCAAATCAACAGCAAGTATTTGCATTACAGTCAATGGTAAAGGAATAAAACCTTTAGAAAAAAGGAAGAATGCCGACGGAACCGCCTCAGGAGTATTACTATTAAAAATATACGTCAAGAATTTCTTAATGTTTTGATAAACAGCCCGCCCTTCTTCCACGGCATGTACAATAGAAGCAAAATGATCATCTGTCAGAATCATATCAGCTGATTCTTTAGCAACATCAGTACCGGTAACACCCATGGCTACACCAATATCGGATTTTTTTAGCGCCGGCGCATCATTGACCCCGTCTCCTGTAACTGCTACTACTTCACCCATCTCCTGTAATATCGTTACTACTCGATATTTTTGTTCTGGTGCTACACGAGCAAAAACGACTTCACCTGACAATTCTTTTTTCAATTGGCTATCCGTCATTTCTGATAACTCTAAACCTGAAATTACTTTAGCATTATCGTTACGAATAATACCAATATTTTTAGCGATACTCAGTGCCGTTAATCCGTAATCTCCAGTCACCATAATAATACGAATGCTTGCTGCATGACATTTATCAATAGCTTCGCGAACGCCTTCACGAGGTGGATCACTCATTGCTATCAACCCTATGAACACCATGTGTTGTTCCAAATTTTCTTGCGTCCATTGTTCTTTTGAAAAGCCTTCAATATCGCAGTATGAAACAGCTAAGACGCGAAGTCCATCTTTAGCAAATGTATCGTTAGCCAACTGTATTTTATTACGTTCTT
The DNA here is from genome assembly GCF_949788565.1 of Streptococcus agalactiae. Lineage (NCBI taxonomy): Bacteria > Bacillati > Bacillota > Bacilli > Lactobacillales > Streptococcaceae > Streptococcus > Streptococcus agalactiae. The sequence goes on along the minus strand of NZ_OX460931.1, from coordinate 837,716 downwards.
CCTTGTTTAAGGGGATAACTTTGTCATCAGATAAGACATAATCTGATAAATTAAGTATTTCTTTCGGCGCACCTTTTGTAATTGAAATTTTTTTATCCTTTTCATCGCCTCCTAAGCTATGAATAGTTGTCATGCGTTTTCTAACCGAGTCAAAAGGTAATTCTTTCAAACGTGGTGCAAACTTACGATTTTCTTGTCTGTTTATCCCTGATTTTTCCAATAAAACATTCAAACAAGCTTCTGTCGGATCTCCAAGTACAGTATAAGTTGAACGATCATCATTTGGTGGTAATACTTGAGCGTTGCTGCAAAGATGAGCAAAACGAATAAGTTTTTCCAAGTCTCCTCTATCACTATTACCAAAGCAAATATTGTCACCTTCAAAAAGAATCTGTCCTTCTGGAGCATAACCCAGTCCTGTCACTTGGTAACTCTTTCCATTTTGCGTTAATGTACCAGTCTTATCAGAACAGATAACTGAGGTTGCTCCAAGAGTTTCAACTGAAGAAAGTTTTTTGACAAGTGCGTGTTCTTTAGCCATTCGTTGGACTGCCATAGCTAGAGAAAGTGTAACGGTAGGTAGTAAACCTTCTGGGATAAATGCAACGATCATCCCCAAGGCAAAGATAAATGATTTTGACACTGGCTCCTTAACAAAAAAAGTCGCTGCTAAGAAAAAGATAATTCCTACCGTAATTGAAATGATAGAAATCTGTTTGGTCAACCGATCAAGTTCTCTTTGAAGAGGGCTTTTTTCTGATTTCATCCCTTGTGTTAAATCAGCGATTTGACCAAATTGAGTTTGCATTCCAATTGCCGTAACAACCATTGTTGCGCTACCACTGGAGACCGTCGTTCCTGCGAAAACCATATTATCACATTCAATCAATGTTTTAGACTGGTCGTTTTCAACATTGCTATCTTTATAAATAGGATTTGATTCCCCTGTCAAAGCTGATTGGTTTACTTGCAAATCTGTTGTTTTAATCAAGCGACCATCTGCTGAAATACGATCTCCTTCTTCAATAAGAACAATATCGCCTGGGACTAATTGCTCTGATAATATCTTCTCTTCTGAGCTTTTTCTAAGAACACGTGAATAAGATGGTAACATTTTCTTGAGAGCTTGTGTTGCTTGGCTTGCACGGTATTCCTGAATGAAACTAAAAATACCATTAATCACATTAACCATCCAAATGGCAAGACCTAGCTCTAAGCTATTAGAAACAATAGCCACAAATCCTCCAACCCATAATAGTATTGCCATAAGACTAGTAAAATTTTTCAGAAACAATAAAATAATTGATTCTTGCTTTACTTCAGATAACAGGTTTAAACCATATTTTTTCTGACGTACAGCAACCTCTTCATCTGATAAACCACCTTGAGTTGTCCCTAATTCTTCGAAAACCTCTTCTAACTCCTCTTTAGCAAAACGTGTGTTTGTATCTGAAACATTATTTGTAGAAGCCATACTCTAGTCTCCTTCTCTAAAACGTTTTCATTTTTGATACCTATATTATACTCTTTTTTTCAGAAAATAAACTGATGAAGAATACACCTGCCACCAATTCTTTTTACCATACATAAAAAACGACTTAAGATATACCCTTAAGTCGTCTCTTATTAATCAAAAAGTGATAAGTAGTCCCCATAGCCTCTCTTTGCCATCTGGTCATAAGGAATAAAATCTAAGGCAGCTGAATTGATACAATAGCGTAAACCACCTGCATCAACCGGTCCATCATTAAATACATGCCCTAAATGAGAGTCAGCTTGACGACTCCTAACCTCAATACGATGCATTCCATGAGAGTGATCTTGATGATTTGTCACCATTCGATTCTCAATTGGTTTTGAAAATGCTGGCCAACCACAACCAGATTGAAATTTATCTAAAGAAGAGAATAAAACCTCTCCACTGACGATATCTACATATATACCCTCTTCAAAAAAATCATCATACTTCCCAGTAAAAGCATGTTCCGTAGCTGAATTTTGGGTTACTTGATAAGCTGTATGTCCAATACGCTGACGCAATTCTTCTTGTGTTTCTTTCATTATAGTATCTCCTCCATTTGAGTTTGTTGAGGTTTAAAACCTAATTTTTCATAAAAAGAGACCGCTCTCTGATTATCATTCCAAACATTTAAAGTTATATTATAACACCCATGTTTCTTAGCATATTGTCTTGCAAAATCCATCAACTTTTGTCCAATTTGCTGACCTCTTACTTCCTCATCAATGCACAAATCATCTATATAGAGAGTTTTAAATGACTTTCGAGGTAAGTCACGTTTTTCTTGTAATTGAAGAAACAAGTGGGCAACAACTTTACCCTCGTCTGATTCATAAACAAAGATAGGCTTTGATTCGTCTATCAGCATTTCTTTCAATTGTTCTTTAGAAAACTTACTTCCTCTTGTATGAAAAATATCTGGGCGAACCCCATGATGTAACACTAAAATTTGTTTCAATAGCTCTGCAATAGCAGGCAAATCTTTTTCTTTCGCTCTACGAATCATATCTACTCCTAACGTTTACCATTCCATTCAGCATAAAATTCGGCTAAATATAGTTCTAAAAAATCATGACGTTTTTGAGCAAGCATTTTCCCTTGTTTTGTATTCATAAGGTCTTTTAACTTTAATAATTTTTCGTAAAAATGCATGATAGCTGTATCCTGACCATTACGATACTCTTCTAAAGTGAGGTTTTCTCGTGGCTTTAAGTTAGGGTCATGAATTAAACGTCCTTTACTCCCTGAATAAGCCATCGTTCTTGCAATACCAATAGCCCCCATAGCATCTAGGCGATCTGCATCTTGAACAATTTTACCTTCCAATGTTTTCATAGTCAATCCAGTTCCTGCTTTGAATGAAATATTTTGAAGAATATCAAGGATATGTTCTACTTCTGCTATGGCAAGATCTTGACTATATAACCATTGAGTCAATTCATACGACGCTTGCTTACTATCTTGGCAGATTTTGTCATCAATAATATCATGCAAAAGTGCAGCCATTTGACAAATAAAGATATTAGCACCTTCTTTGTGTGCTAATTCTACTGCAAGATTTCTTACTCTAACGATATGAAACCAGTCATGGCCACTTGGATCATTTTTTAATTTATAGTGAACCATATTTTCAGTTGCATTTAAAATCACATCTTCTCTTTTAACCATAGTCATATTATAGCTAATTTTCTGAAAAAATAAATGATTTAGCATATAAATGCAAAATCCTCCAAGAAATTCTTGAAGGATTTTATATATTAGCTCCGTAAAAGATTAATGGTGATGATGACCTACATGTGCATGATCTGTTTCTTCATGGTCATGATGTTCATCATGTGTTTTAGGGTTTTCTTTTTTACTATCAGCATTCTCTTGAGCAGATTTTTCAGTGTTTTTTTGGTGATTAGTATTATCTGAAACTTGTTTGTCCTCTTTAGAAGCCATAGCTGCTTTTTCAGCAAGACTACCATTTCCAACCATTGAACCTTCTACAACTGCTGGAAAATTCTTAGCTACTGCTTCAGGAATATTTTTTTCATTCAATTTCAATTGTGATGTTGGAACATTGTTATGGCTAAAATCAAGATTTGTAACTGTTTTGTTAGGTGTTTTAATATCTAAAGATTCAAGTTTATTTTTAGAAACACTTAAGGTCTCAAGTGAAGTATAATTATTAACACCTTCAAGTGATGTTAACTGATTATTAGTCACATTCAAGAATTTTAACGAACCTTGTTTATTTTTCAATACTAGTGACTTAATTTGGTTTCCTTCAGCTTCTACTTTAACAATTTCATCGCTCTCTTCAATACCATCCAATGATGCTAATTTCGCATTATTAATTGTTAAATTAGATACCTTAGGATTTTGCTTTAAGAAACTTAAATTGCTTGTATTCGTCTCATTTAAAAGAAGCGTCTCAAGACTAGTTGTTTTTAGAGTCGATAAGTCTGCGGATTTATTGTTTGATAAATCTAGAACTTTCAAATCTTTTTTACCAGAAAGTGCACTTAAATTCTTCACATTATTATGATCAAGGTGCAATTCTTGGAGTTTTGTCAAGTTTGATAACGGTGTCAAGTCAGAGATATTGTTATGACTCAAAACTAAGAATTGAAGGTTTGGTAATTCAGCCAATGGTTTTAGCGAAGTAATGCCATTATTAGCTGCAGCAATAAGACTTAATTGTTTATATTTTGTAAGGAAAGATAAATCCTTAATACCGTTTTGTGAAATATCCAATCCTTCTAATAGTGGCATCTTATCAAGGAAAGAATAATCTGTAATACCAGTATTTGTCATCCAAAGCTGTTTAAGTTTTTTGAATTGCAAAACTGGCGTCATATCATTAATCGGAGTAAACCCAATTCCTAGAACTTCAATATTAGGCATCAATGATAGACCAAAACGCTGGAATGGATTGGTTCTTTGTCCAATGTTAATCTTAGTAACAGTTGCAAGCCACTGACGCATTTTTTCGGGATTAGTTTCATTTGATGGGAATGGTGTTGGAGCATCTGCATGCAAAATATCCTGAATAATCTCATCATCAAAACCAATTTGTTTTAGAGTTGCCATACCAACTTTATCTTTTGCATGAGAGTGATCGTGGTGTCCATCTGGGATAGGCTTCCCAATTTCGATATCCTTACTTGCTATAGTGTGTGAGTGGTCATCATGTGGATACTTAAAGATGATACTTCCATCCTCTGACGTTAATACTTCAATTTGATTAGGATTTAAACCAAGCTTCTCTGCTAAATAAATTAATTTCTTTTGATCTTCATCAGATAATTTATTTGATTTAGTGTGCTCGTGTTCTTCATGCTTATGGTCGGACTCATCATGGTGATGACCTTTGTGATGATCTTCATCATCATGATGTGGATTTGGAATTGGCTTACTTAGATCAATATCTTTGGCCATAATAACATGTGTATGATCATCATGTGGGTATTCAAATCCAATTTCACCATTTAGTGTTTTAAGGACTCTGATACGTGAAATATCTAAATGTAATTCACGAGCAAGGTAAGCTAGCTTATCTTTGATGTCCTTAGGTAAAGTATTTTCAGTTCTTGGCTTTTTACTGGATGGTGACTGTTTTTTAGAATCAGCTTTCTTTTGTGGTTGGTAACGGTCAGCAATTGATCCCCACCCCCCTTTTCTTAAATCAGCAAAACTAATAAAATGCAGATGATTATGATGTTCTACTAAAATACCTGTTGGGGTAGTGCCTTTTATTCCTCGTCCATTAAATAAGAAACCATCACTTGTTGGGTGGTGAAGCCCTGCAATTTTAGAACTATTAACCCTGTAATGGCTATTACTTTGATTTCCTAAACGTGAAACAGCTCTACTTGCTTGTACTTGCTTTTGCTGAGATAAACTTGCTTTTGGAATATAGTGGAAATGGTCACCATGTCTGACCACGTAGCCATTAGCATCTTCTGAAACAATATCTGCGGGATTAAAAACATAGCCATCATTTAATGTATTAACAGCTACCGCCCCTGCTTTAAAGTTTCTTACCGCTTGATTTTTATTAGTTTTTGCATTAGCATTAGGGATTAAATAGCTAAATTTTGAACCTTTTAAATCAGAGTAAAAAATAAAATGAGAATGATTTCCATGTGCTACAACGATTCCAGAATCGGTATGAGATAAAATCTTTGAATCTTTAGTCAGTAAAAAGCCATCATCAGTTGGAAAGTCAACCCCTGCAACACCCTTGCGTTTTTTATGACTTTCCTTAACAGAGACTTTCTTTTTATTAGCTTTTTTCTTAGCAACCTGCTTTGTTTTAATATGATGAGAATTTTTGTGTTCTTGAGTATGACATGCCGTAAGAGCAAAATGGCATGACAGGACAAGACCAGCTAGAGCAATAATTTTTTGACCTTTCATGAGTCCTCCATAAATGTTTTTTCGTTTTAGTTAACTAGTTAATTATATCAGATGTTTTTCTTTTTGCAATACTATTTGCCATCTTTTTATTATTTAGTTACTAACAAAAACTCATTTATAGCTCATTTATATTTAAATAAAGATATTATAAAGCCATATTATTTGATAATTGCAGACAAAGAAAAAGTAACTTAAGCACGAAGCTAAGTTACTTTAAAATAGATAAATGATATCATCTTTCTGAATTATTTTTTGTCATCATCGTCCATTGATAAAACACTTAAGAAAGCTTCCTGAGGAACTTCGACGGAACCAATTGCTTTCATGCGCTTTTTACCAGCTTTTTGTTTTTCAAGCAACTTACGTTTACGTGAAACGTCGCCACCATAACATTTTGCTAAGACATTTTTGCGTAGTGCTTTTATATCAGAACGGGCCACAATTTTTTGTCCAATAGCTGCTTGGATAGGAACTTCAAACTGCTGACGAGGAATGATTTTTTTCAACTTATCAACGATCAATTTACCACGTTCATAGGCAAATTCTTTGTGAACAATAAAGCTTAAAGCATCAACTTTATCACCATTTAAAAGAATATCCATTTTAACTAACTGTGAGCGACGATATTCGGAAATTTCATAATCAAAACTAGCATAGCCTCGTGTTGATGATTTAAGCTTATCAAAGAAGTCAAACACAATTTCAGCTAAAGGAATTTGGTAAATAACATTAACACGATTATCATCAATATAATCCATTGTTACAAAGTCACCACGTTTACGTTGTGCTAACTCCATTACAGCACCGACAAATTCTTGAGGAACCATAATTTGCGCCTTAACATATGGTTCTTCAATGCTGTCAACACGAGTAGGATCAGGAAATTCAGATGGATTCGAAACTTCAAGCATTTCACCGTCAGTTGTATTAACATGATAAACTACTGATGGTGCAGTCATAATAAGATCAATATTGAACTCTCGTTCCAAGCGCTCTTGGATAACGTCCATATGTAAAAGTCCTAAGAAACCACAACGGAAACCAAACCCTAATGCTTGTGATGTTTCCGGTTCAAACTGTAGACTAGCATCATTCAATTGTAATTTTTCAAGGGCTTCACGCAGATCGTTATACTTATTTGATTCAATTGGATAAAGACCGGCAAAAACCATCGGGTTCATTTGCTTATAGCCATGCAAAGGTTCTATTGCTGGGTTATTAGCAAGGGTAATGGTATCACCAACACGTGTATCAGCAACCGTTTTAATTGAGGCAGCAATATACCCTACATCTCCAGTTGCTAAAAAATCACGTCCAACTGCTTTGGGAGTGAAAATACCAACCTCAGTAACGTCGAAGGTTTTACCATTAGACATCATTTGAATTTTATCTCCTGGCTTAACCATACCATTTACAATCCTTACTTGCAGAATTACCCCACGATAAGCATCGTAAACAGAATCAAAAATTAAAGCTTGCAGAGGAGCATCTACTTCCCCAGTCGGAGCAGGAACTTTTTCAACGATCTGCTCTAAAATTTCTTCAATACCAATCCCTGCCTTAGCTGAGGCAAGCACAGCTTCTGAAGCATCTAGACCAATAACATCCTCTACTTCTGCACGTACACGTTCTGGATCTGCTGCTGGTAAATCAATTTTATTAATAACTGGTAGTATCTCTAAATCATTGTCTAGAGCCAAATAAACATTTGCCAGAGTTTGAGCTTCAATTCCTTGAGCTGCGTCAACAACCAGTATAGCACCCTCACAAGCTGCTAATGAACGTGATACTTCATATGTGAAGTCAACATGCCCTGGCGTGTCAATCAAGTGAAAAATGTAAGTTTCACCATCTTTAGCAGTATAATTAAGCTCAATAGCATTTAACTTTATAGTAATCCCACGCTCACGTTCTAGATCCATAGAGTCCAACAGCTGCGCCTGCATTTCACGACTAGAAACCGTTTCTGTTTTCTCTAAAATACGGTCTGCTAAGGTTGATTTTCCATGGTCAATATGAGCGATAATCGAAAAGTTTCTAATCTTTTCTTGACGTTTCTTCAAATCTTCAATATTCATTCTATTTCCTATACAATTTGATATGTTTAACTTCTAAAATATTAAAACAGTCCTATAGACTCTAGAATATTATATCAAAAAGAAGACCGATGTAAAAGAGAATTAACACTTGAACATCAATCTTCATTAAGTCTATTAGTTATTGAACCAAATGGCTATCTCGCGAGTTGCAGATTCAGGTGAGTCTGACCCATGAACAATATTACATGTCGCTTGATTTGGAGAGGGAGCTTGTGCAAAATCTCCTCGAATAGTTCCTGGAAGGGCATCTTTGGGGTTAGTACTCCCCATCATGGTGCGCCAAGTTGAAATGACCTCTTCTCCCGAAATAACTCCAATGATTACTGGACCACTAGTCATATAATCTACTAACGTTGGAAAGAATGGTCTATCCGTCAGTTCTGCATAATGTCTTTTCAAAATATCTGCATCTGCATGTCTAACCTCTAAGCGATCAATAGAGAAGCCTCGACGCTCAATACGACTAATAACTTCTCCAATAAAACCACGTTTTACACCATCAGGTTTTATCATAAAAAAGGTTTGTTCCATAATATTAGCACCTCATTTCTTTCTCCACTATTATAACATGAAAATATGTTTTCTGTAACTTCCAACTGTATTTCAAAAAAGGAGTATCGGACACTCCTTAACTATATTAATAGGTGAGATCCATCATAGCTGTTAGTTGATTATGGATAGGTTCTCCACTACTTTCCTTGTAAGCTTGCAACCAGCAATCACTAAAAGAACCAACGCTGTCAAACTAATAATTAAGTAAAGCGTAGAACAACCTAGCCCTTTAACAATAAGGTTGGAATTATAGTCTTTCATATCTCTTCTATCGACACATTCTCTTTGAATCCGAAAAATAATTCGAATTTTCTACTAATAGACACAACTCTATATGACGTTCATATTTTTTAGTCGCCAATATATAAGTTTCCCAATCAAACTGATAAACTGGGATGATTTCGTTAGCTTGCTAACTAAGTTCTGAATTACGTCTTGAATTAATCTAATTACCGCCTTCCCCCACATTCTCTGAAAATTTATTTCAGTATAACAAAAAACTAGAACACCACAATGATGTCCTAGCATAGCATAATAACCGCGCAGCTCTAAAACCGTCCAGGAATCTATATAGACGATATTAAAGTTTTGGAACCATTCGAAACAGCACAGCTCTAAAACAACGTAGTCATCCCAGAACAGCCAACACCAGTTTTGGAACCATTCGAAACAGCACAGCTCTAAAACTTTCTTCTGATTGAGTTTCTGGCTCTTTTTGTTTTGGAACCATTCGAAACAGCACAGCTCTAAAACAAAAGCAACTTTAGCTACTGTTGAGAATAAGTTTTGGAACCATTCGAAACAGCACAGCTCTAAAACTTTTTAGGTATAAACTATCTGTATCACAATGTTTTGGAACCATTCGAAACAGCACAGCTCTAAAACTTTTATGAGAGATACAGCATCAAGTGGTTTGTTTTGGAACCATTCGAAACAGCACAGCTCTAAAACACTATCACTTTTGATAGTTGGTATTTTTTAGTTTTGGAACCATTCGAAACAGCACAGCTCTAAAACTTTGACAAAAAATAGCACATTCTCTATCGAGTTTTGGAACCATTCGAAACAGCACAGCTCTAAAACAAAAAACAAGCTGAATTTGACAAGCGTGTAGTTTTGGAACCATTCGAAACAGCACAGCTCTAAAACAAGTGGGAGTGGAAAGGAGAGGGGTCAGAAGTTTTGGAACCATTCGAAACAGCACAGCTCTAAAACAACCCTTTGATACAAGATCAATGGTTGTATGTTTTGGAACCATTCGAAACAGCACAGCTCTAAAACAAGCCAGCACCTAAGTAACCACCTGTAGCAGTTTTGGAACCATTCGAAACAGCACAGCTCTAAAACTCTATGGCTATAATCATTGTTAGGGTCAAGGTTTTGGAACCATTCGAAACAGCACAGCTCTAAAACTACATTTCAACAAACATTTGTAAGTATGATGTTTTGGAACCATTCGAAACAGCACAGCTCTAAAACTCTTCATTTTTAATGGAGGAGGTTTTCTTTGTTTTGGAACCATTCGAAACAGCACAGCTCTAAAACTTTCAGGATCTACAGGAGTTGTTTGGTTAAGTTTTGGAACCATTCGAAACAGCACAGCTCTAAAACATCAGTTATCAAGGCAATTGGTGACACGGTGTTTTGGAACCATTCGAAACAGCACAGCTCTAAAACGTTAGAAAGTGTCTCGTTAGTATTTTTTACAGTTTTGGAACCATTCGAAACAGCACAGCTCTAAAACCTCGTAGAAAATTTTCTTTTGAGCTTTCGTAATCGCGCCATTCGTCTCAGCAGGACTTCAGTTTCGATGATTCCTTGTTATTACTGTGCTTTTACTAATATTATACCATATTTTCGCCTATCAAGAAATAATCCTTATCAATAACATATTGCGGTAAATCATAGAGTCTTCTAGGTTCTAGAAAGAGTACTGACTTTTGCATTAAATTGATGTATTCACATAATTTTATAACTTCATCTTTGGTAAGATAAGCTCCGCTATTAACAAAAACCAAGAGATTCTTTTTCGTTAAATAATGGTAAACTTGTATAATTTCAAAACATTTTTCAAAGATAGTGTCGCTCTGTGTCTCAATTTTGACTCCCAGTGCCTTAATGAGTTCTAAAATCGTAATTTCATCGTATTCTAAATCAAGCTCATTCTCTAGACACTCAAATGCGATAAGTTCTGTAATAGTAGCTGCTAATTTTTCTACCATTGATTTCACTTCTGGCTTTTCGTTGAATTGATTTTCTAAGTCACCATGTATCAACTTTAGAATAGGTGCTGAGTTGACATCGTATCCTAAGATATCTGTAACCAGCATTAACTCTGTTGCCTTCAGACTTTTCTGCTTATCATCAAATAATTTCAAATGTTCATCTACGTCATATTGATAAAAATGTTTCACCAATGAAAAATAAACTGAAACATCTTCTATCGTTAAAATCGTAGCATTACTTAACACTAATGGTTCATCTAAAATTGGAAAATTAATCTTGATCATAAGAATCTCCTAGGAAAACCAAGCGACTATCAGAGTTGGCAACACTTGTGTTGCGTTCTCCATGGAGGTAAACCATTCTCGCAAATTGTTTTTCCGTAACTGTTAAGAGTGTGATATTACCCTTTTTAGGATTATTCACTTTAAGCCGACCTATCATAGCATTATTAGCTGTATTATTGAGTAATAATTTACTATAAACAGAAAACTGATGCATGATAAAGCCTTCGCTCAAGAGAAACTTTCTAAACTTACGATACGCCTTCCGTTCTTCTGCTGTTTCAGTAGGCATATCAAACATTAAAATCATTCGCATATACCGATAACTCATATCCTAAACTCCGGAATTCCATTCCCATCACTATTTAGCGACTTAATAACTTTTTTGGTATAGTCGCTGACAATATTTGAGAGATACATTTCTTTACCATTGTAGCTGTATGTCTCTGAAAACATAGAAAAGAGTTCTCTTTTCATTTTGACAAAATCACTCTGCCTATTTTCATAAATAATCCTATCAACGATTGGGCGAAATGGTTCCATAATATCGCTTGCTAGGTTGAACTGATTAAATTGATTAGCATGCTTTAACCCAAATTGTGTCATGCAACCACACTTAACGACTTCACGCGCAAACATACTCAAAAGCAATGAATATCCGTAGTCTAAACCAGCATTTATTGGATTATCCTGCTCTCTTGAAAAATCATTTCCAAAAAGTGTATTAAAGTAAATCCTAGCAGCATGCCCCTCACGATTAGAAGGATCAAAAGGTTCTAAGTCATGGTAGAGATTCATAATAGACTGTGATTTTTCAAAGAAAGAGCACTCACCGAGATAAAACGACTGATTCAAAATTTTTTGTGCAATAATTGATGTCCAAACATCTGCTTTGACATCTTCAATCCATGACATCTGCCTAGATAATTGTAAACTCGAATCATGTCTGGCATAGTACGGCATTAACATAGCTGTTGGCAAGCGTTTGTCATTACAAAATATGACTAAAATATTTTCATCAACCAAACGTTTAATCAGCATAGTCGACAAAACAATATCTGTCGTTTCCATGATTAGAATATCAATCTCTGAAAGATGAATCATTTCCGTCTGATAAGAATCTTTAAAAATCAGATGATTATTTTTATAAGAGAGCTTAGAATGTGTATTTACAACAACGGTTCGCCAACCTGCCATATCAATCTTCTCCTAACTTACCCAAATCAATACGTGTTTCATAAAGTCCAGTAATAGATTGATGAATTAGGGTAGAATTAAGTACTTCTTTAGTTGATGTATAGCGTTTTCTATCAACTATTTTATCAAAAAATTTAAAAGCTGCTGGAGCTCCTAGACTGGTAAAAGTAAATAGATTGATAATATTATTAGCAAGTTCATCTACTGATATATTTTCCTTATTATCTTGGTAAAGCTTATTGATTTTCTCTAAATTAGCATCTGCTAGAATAACTCGATTTGAAAAATCGTTGATTATTTGAAGAATATCGTCGAAATAAGAAACATGTTGAACTACAAATTCCTGTTTTTGTTCAATTTCTTCTGGTTTTCCTTTTAGCTCATTGTAACGACTTGCAAGGTATAAGAACTTCATAAATTGTGTTGGTAAGGCTAGCTCGTTACCTTTTTGTAATTCACCAGCACTAGCAAGTAATCGACGACGCCCATTTTCTAATTCGAACAGACTATACTTGGGCAAAATCATTAATTTATCGTCCCTAATATTTAAATAACCTTTTGATTCAAGGAAAGCTGATGGATTTTTCTCAAATCTGGACCTCTCCATGATGGTAATTCCTAAAAGTTCCGTAACTGTTTTTAGTTTTTGTGCTTTACCCTTTTTGATATCAGCTACAACTAAAACAGAGTAAGCTACTATCGGACTATCAAAACCTCCATATTTCTTAGGATCTAAATAAATATCCTTCGTTTTTCTTGGAATCAACTTATCTGAGTTACCATGCGCCAAGATTGATTCCTTAGAGAAACCACCTGTCTGAATCTCTGTCTTCTTCACGATATTGACCTGAGGGTATGACAAGACTTTTCTAACTGTCGCAAAGTGTTTCTTTTTATCCCAAACAATTTCACCCGTATCATTATTAACTTCAATATCATCTTTTACAACAACGGTTCCATCCGCTAAAGTTACCTTAGTTTTAAAGAAGTTCATAATATTTGAATAGAAAAATAGCTTTTCTGTAGCGGATTTACGCGTTTTGTAACTATTATATTTTGGATAGTCGCCGTAGACAAATTCTGGCTCTAACTGAGGATATTTGGTTAGAATAGCTTTAGCAACTACTGCATTAAGATAGGCATCATGTGCATGGTGATAATTGTTAACTTCACGAATTTTATAGAATCCAAATTCTTTTCGGAAATTTGAAACCAAATTTGACTTCAAGGTTACAATTTTAACTTTGCGGATCCTTCTACCTTTACTATCAAGCTCATTATTAAAGCGTTCATCCAAGATACGGGCAACATGCTTGGTAATTTGTCGTGTCTCAACCAACTGACGTTGGATAAATCTTGCCTTATCATCGGAAGTTAGGCCTCCGCGCTCTGCCTTAGTCAAATTATCATACTTACGCTGACTCATTAACTTAGCATCAAGTAATTTTTTCCAGAAAACTTTACAATCTTTTACAATTTCAAGGCTAGGAACATCATCTGACTTTCCACGATTTTTAGCAGATGATACCAAAACACGATTATCAATAGAATCATCTTTTATGAAAGCTTGAGGAATAATGTGGTCAATATCATATTGACTTAAATTATCAATATCCAGAGCCTTTCCTGTATACATATCTCTTCCGTTTTGTAAGTAGTAAAGGAAAAGTCTTTCATTTTGCAACGCTTGATTATCCGTAGGATATTCTTTCAAAATATTGCCATTCAAGTCACTAGCTAGATTCTTAACGCCATCATCAAGAAGTTTATAGCGTTGTCGAGAGTTACGACGACCTTGATTTGTTGTTTGATTCTCACGCGCCATCTCAACCACAATTTGTTCAGGTTCGTATCCCATGACTTTAACAAGCTCATCAACAATTTTCAAACTTTGTAGAATTCCCTTTTTAATAGCAGGGCTACCTGCAAGCTCACCTACAACTTCTTTTAGATTATCTGAATGACTACCAGCCTGTGCCTTACTGATAATTGATTTGAAAGATAGACCATCATCATGTATCAACTGCATAAAGTTGCGATTAGATTTACCATCATCAATAAGATAGTCCAAGATTGTTTTTTGACTCTCTTTATCTCGAATACCATTGATTAACTTAGCAGACAATCGTCCCCAGCCAGTATAGTGACGACGATAGAGTTTTTTTAGTTGTGACTCTGTAAAAAGATCTTTATAGTTTTCAAGACGCTTCTTGATCATTTCTCTGTCTTCGAATAAGGTTAGAGTTTGGACGATATCTTCCAGAATAGACTCATTATCTGGATTATCAAGAAAATCTTTGTCTAGTATTTTTTTGAGATCGTGGTAAGTTCCCAATGAGGCGTTGAAAGCTTTATTTTCTTTATCTAGACCAATAACATCTACTATCCTAAACTCCTCATATTCTTTAGCCAGAAAATCTAGCAACTTCTTCTTGGATACCTTACGATGTTCCTTGAATACTCCATCAAAGATTTCTTGTTTAATATTGCTATCAAAAAAATAAGTCTCACCTTGCTCATTTTTATATCTAACCTTAGTCAACTCATTATAGACCGTAAATTTTTCATAAATAAGACTATGTTTTGGTAGGACTTTTTCTTCAGGAAGATAGAGGTCATTGTTGGTCATACGATGGATAAAAGCTTCCGCAGATGCTTCCTTATCAACCAATTCTTCAAAATTCCAAGGTCGAATACTGTCATCTGTTTTGCGAGTCATCCATGCAAAATCACTCTTCTCACGTGCTAGTGGCCCGACATAATAAGGAATTCTAAAGGTAAGGATTTTTTCAATCCTATCTAGATTCTCTTTCAAGAATGGATAGTATTCTGATTGACGTCGAATAATAGCCTTCAATTCTGTCAAATGGACTTGGTGTGGAATTGAGCCATTATCAAAGGTCCTTTGTTTTCTCAAAAAATCTTCATTCTTGATTTTTTCAAGAAAATACTCGCTACCTTCTTGCTTGGTCAACAATTTTGACAAGTATTTATAAAATGCTCCTTGATTAGTTTTGCCTTCAATATAACCAGCGTAGCCATCTTTTGATGAATCAGTAAATATTTCTTGATATTTCTCAGGCAATGAAGCTTTTACGAATTGTTTTAACTGTTTCAAGTCCTCTCTATGTTCATCGTAACGCTGAATCATAGAGGCAGAAAGTGGCGCCTTGGTACTGAGATCAGTTACTGTAAGAATGCCAGATAAAAGAACACTATCATATAGCTTTTTCGCTACTGAGAATAAGTCAGCAAATTCATCACCAATCTGCCCAAGAAGATTTTCTAAATCTTCATCGTAGCTATCCTTAGCAAATTGAAGCGGCGTTTTATCTTCCAAATTGAAATGTTTCTTGAAGTCAGCTTGATTTCCGACAATCAATTTCAAAAATTCTGCAAAAATGCCAGTAGATTTTTGGTTAGGATACTGCGCTAAAATGCGATCTTTCTTCGCAGACTTGCTAATCTTATCTGTTAGAATTCCCTCTACATCTATGTTTTGAGATAACAAATGGTTATTTTCGAAGGTAGTATCAAAGATTTCTAAAAAAGCTTGATATTGTCTTTGAATATCAGTATTCCTCACATCAAAGCTATCATCCTCAATTAGGAAATGTCCTCTGAATTTAATGATATGAGCTAGAGCCAGATAAAAAAGACGAAGGTCTGCTTTTTCTTTCTTGTCAGCTAATTCTTTTCTCAAGTGATAAATCGTTGGGAACTTTTCATGATAATCTTTCTCCTCCTGCATTGTTGCAAAGATAGGATACTTGCTCCCTCTCTTGTCGTCCTCAACTAGAAAAGAATCCTCTAATCGATGAAAGAAACTATCATCAACTTTACTCATTTCCTCTGCAAAAATTTCTTGTAAATATAGAATACGATTTCTACGACGTGTATAACGACGGCGAGCAGTTCGCTTCAAGCGTCTATCTGAAGCAGTATTTCCACCATCAAAAAGCAGAGCACCTATAAGATTCTTCTTTATGTATTCTTTATCTGTATTCCCTAAGACCCTCATCTTCTTAGCAGGTACCTTATAATCATCTGTAATAATGCTCCATCCGACGGAATTAGTACCGATGTCAAGGCCTATTGAATATGGCTTATTCATAACTTTTCTCCTTTTATTTAAAATATCACTTTAAAAACGCAAACTTTAAAGTTTTGCTAATTTTTACTTGATTATTACATTAAAATAACATATAATAATTTTGTTGGAATTATTCGAAACAGCACAGCACGTTAAAATAAGGCAGTGATTTTTTAATCCAGTCCGTATTCAGCTTGAAAAAGTGAGCACCGATTCGGTGCTTTTTTTATGTCATTGTTATAATTCCGACATTTCTCATATTTGTATTATAAAAAAATCGCAAACAAAATGCAAGCGCTATTATAAGGCTTGCATTTTGTTTTTATATTTTCTTAATTTTAAATGTTTTCTACCTATTATCAAAAGAATTATAGTTATTGTTTCATAGATTAACAAAAAAATGATGAAACAATGGAGGAAAAAAGTTTCAGGAAGTATCCAAATTACTGGATCCGTTAGAGGATTAAATTGCCAAGTAGAATCTCCTGGAAAAAGCACCTCATGAAATAGAGTGAAAAACTGGTCAAAACCCAACAGAAAGGCACATACTACAATAAAAATAGGCAACATAATAGCTATCTTGAAAAAGCCTTCATATAGAAAGATACTTTTTTGCTTCCATCCACGTCTTAAAAAATAAATAACTGGAAAAGTTAGTATAACAAAAAGCCCATGCGCTAGAGTAAAAAGATATTTTACATCCGCAAAATGCTTTAAACCATCCTCTGAAGAAGGAAAGCTAGGCATATTTAAATCAGAGATAAAAGGATGAGTCAGATATATCATCAACTTATTAAAATTATAATAAATTGTTTCAGCCTTTAAATACACAACCTTTTCTAATTTTAAAAACTGAATTTCTATAGGATAGATCAACCAAGCAATATAAATTGTAGCTAGAGTTGCTAACGATATAATCCAAATCCAAGTTAAAACTACTAATAACTTATCCTTCATTAAATGTCCATTCATCTAAACTTGCTAAAACATAACTTGGTTGAATTGGTAAATCTGGTACTTCTTCAACTGTTGTAAAACCCGTTGTTACTAACAAAGTATCAATATCATTATTAATACCAGCCATGATATCTGTCAAATAATTATCACCGACCATGACTGCTTGATTTCTAGGAATATTTAAAATTTCAAGTGCCTTATTCATAATGATGGCATTTGGCTTTCCAATAAAGACTGGTTTTATACGCGTTGCGGCTTCTAATAAAGCATTTAAGGAGCCAGCACCGGGTAACAAACCACGTTCAGTAGGAATATTCAAATCTGGATTGGTTCCAATAAATAAAGCACCATTTTGAATTGCTAACGTAGCAGTTGCCAATTTATCATAAGTAACATTCCAATCTAAACCAACAACCACATAGGCTGGATTTTTTGTATCCTCCACATAACCTGCATCTGCAATAGCTTTTTTAAGCCCTTCTTCACCAATAACGTAAGCTGTTTTTCCACGGTTCATATCATTCATATAGTCAACCGTAGCCATAGTTGCGGTATAGATTGTTTCAAGTGGTGTTTCAACATTGAAGCCTCGAAGCATTTCCTGAACGCTTTCTGGTGTACGAGTCGTATTATTAGTTACTAACATATAAGGAATGCCTTTTTCTTGCAAGCGTTCGATAAAACGCTCTCCCGCTGGGATACGACTTTTCCCTTTGTAAATAGTACCATCTAAATCAATAAGATATCCTTTATAAGCCATTTAATCCTCCTTTTTCTCCTGCCATTCAATCCTAGCTTGAGCATGAATAGAATCGCCACCAATAATATCATGACGTGTCACAAGACCATCTTGATACCAATGAGACTTAATATCCGTACCATATTGGATTTCCTTAATATATTTTAAATCAATTTTTTTAGGAATGTGGCTACTTAGAAAATCTAAGTCCAACACATCATACATCCATTCTAGGTACTTACTATTATTAACATGTCCATTCATATCTAAATCAAAATAACGAACATGGTATTGTTTAACCTTACTATCTCCAATGGGATGATATTTCGGCCCTCGAATAACTTTTTTGATTCTTTGGGATTGGTAAATTGAAGTAATATCATCAAGAACAGGATGAATCTTCCGTGTTTTAAAATCCATTAAGACAAAAGCAGATGAAATCGTTATTATTTTTTGCCCGTCTTCACCATAAATATAAAAATAGCGGTAACACAATAATTTATTATGAGCTTTGGCTTCAGTCTCAATGACTATCTTTTCAGCATGCTTGGGTAAACGCTCAATATCAATAATATAATCTGTAACGACCCAAACCAATCCGTATCTTTTAAAAACGATGTCATCGCCTATTCCTAATTTTAAAGATTGTTTGGCTGAAATTTGTAACGCTAAAGCCAACAACTGCGGTAATTTCATATAATGATTAGTGTCTGATTCATAAAAAGGCACTTCGTAAGTTTCTCGATATAATAAACCCATTTTTTACTCCACAATAAATTTCTCGGCAACCGTATCTCCTAAGAAGAGACCTTTTTTAGTCATCTGGATAAAACCATTATTTTCTTTCAAAAGCCCATCACTTTGGAGTTCTTGAACAATCTGACCGTAACGTTTCTCAAAGGACGTTCCAAATTTTTGTTCAAATTTTCCGATGGAAACACCCTCTTTTTTACGAAGACCGAGGAAAAGCTCCTCTTCCATCATTTCATTTTTTGATAATACTTCTTCAGATAACCTTGCATTACCTTCTGAAACACCCTTTAGATAATGTTGTATTGGCCCTCTATTACGATAACGAATACCATCAAGATAACCAGAAGCACCTGCACCAACACCATAATATTCTACATTATCCCAGTACATCAAATTATGACGACTTTCAAAACCCGGCTTTGTAAAATTAGAAATTTCATAATGCTCAAAACCATTTCTTTCCATTTCAGAAATGATATATTCAAACATCTCGGCTTCTAAATCTTCTGTTGGCAAATGTAATTTCCCACGACGCATTTTATTCATAAATACAGTATGGTGTTCTAAAATTAAACTATATAAACTCAAATGAGGAATATTTAGAGAGAGAGCTTTGGCTACATTACTTCTAACATCATCCATCGTTTGTCCAGGTAAGGCATAAATTAGGTCAATAGAGATATTTTGAAAACCAGCTGTTTTAAGATCATCAATTGTAGAATAAATTTGTGCCTCATTGTGACTGCGTCCAATACGCTTTAAATGTTTATCATTAAAGGTCTGAACTCCTAGAGAAACTCTATTGACAGCTGACTTTTGAAGCACCTCTATTTTATCAACGGTTAAATCTCCTGGATTAGCTTCGATAGTGAACTCCTCTAAAGTATTTAGGTTTAAATCTCTAGTTAACTCCGTCAATAAATAGTCCAGTTGCACAGCGCTTATAGATGTAGGTGTCCCTCCTCCAATATATAAGGTGCGCAATTCTGTAATATCATAAGACCGAAATTCACGGATAAGAGCCTGAAGATAAGCGTCTACAGGCTGATTTTTAATAAAAACTTTTGAAAAATCACAATAATAACATATTTGGGTACAAAATGGAATGTGTACATATGCTGAGGTTGGTTTCTTTAACATGTTTCTATTTTACCACTTTGCCCTTAAAAAAACACTCCTCTAAAACTTGATAATATAGCTTTTTATTCCAAAATAAAAATAGAGATAAATCTCTATTTTATCTTATTTATAGGAAGGTCAATTCCTTTTGCTTTTAAATTCCATAGACATTCTTGTAGATAGTCTTGATTGTGCTCAGGATAGATAGGTGTCTCCAAGTCAACAGGATTAAGTGTATCATATCTTGGGCACTTCATTCCCCTATATTCTGCAATTAGCCATTCCTTAGATACACGATACCCACGCTCCATCATTTCTTCCATAACTAATTGATGATATGCAAATAACCTATAAGGTGAATATCGAAAAACATAATCAACAGTCTCATGTTTTCTCCCCCACCCATTCCCTCTCAATGCACAACACTCTCTATGCTGTCCTAAAAGTTGCTGCCTAGGCAATAACTCAATAATATCTTGATGCCATAATCTCATTTATATACCTCAACTATCAATCTTTTACTCTTCTTCGAAAATAGAAGAGTTTTGTAAATAAGAATTTGGGTATTTAGCTAATAGCTGTTTTAGAAAAGCTAACAGTTTTCTTCGTTGATAACCTGTTTTCCTGTATTTTTCCAGCAAGGTTAAAAATTCTTCTTTTTCTTGACGCTCTGCCTTATTTTTAAAATAGCCCCATATATGCATATAAGCATTAGTCACTTGTGATGGTGATTCTTCTAAAAGCACTGCTTGGTCAATGAGTGACTGAACGTCTAAAACGTTACAATTTGGTGATTTCAAAGTTTGTCTAATATCCAAATAAATTTTCTGAGATTTACTTAAGACTAAATACTTGTGTTTAGCCCATAATAATTCTGCTTCTTTAGTCATTTTCTCTAAACTCCCTTCTCAAATCAAAAAGAGAGAGAAAGGCGTATGCTTGATGCTCCACTCCAATTCCCTCTCTTTATTATTTTATAACATTGACGACTTTATAGCAGAATAACGCCGTTTTAATCTAAACCAATTTCTGTACGAACGACATCTGCGATAGTATCAACATAATAATCAACCGCTTCATTTGTTGGCGCTTCTGCCATAACTCTAAGAAGAGGCTCAGTACCACTAGGACGTACTAGAATACGACCATTGCCATCCATCTCTTCTTCCATTTTAGCAATAATTTCCGCAATTGCAGGAACTTCCATCGCTTTATCTTTCATGTTATTTTCAACACGAATATTTACTAATTTTTGAGGATAAATCGTCACTTCACTAGCTAACTCTGATAATTTCTTACCAGTTTCTTTCATGACCTTAGTCAATTGGATGGCTGTTAATTGTCCATCCCCTGTAGTATTGTAATCCATGATAATAACGTGGCCTGATTGCTCTCCGCCAAGATTATATCCTGATTTTCGCATTTCTTCAACCACGTAGCGGTCTCCTACAGCGGTAATCGCTTTATGAATTCCTTCACGGTCGAGCGCTTTATGAAAGCCGAGATTTGACATAACCGTTGTTACGATTGTATTCTGAGCAAGCTGCCCTTTATCAGAGAGATATTTCCCAATGATAAACATAATTTTATCACCATCTACAATCTCTCCATTTTCATCAACAGCGATCAAACGGTCACTATCACCATCAAAAGCTAGACCGATGTCGGAACCATTTTCTCTAACTAAACTTTGTAATTGCTCAGGATGTGTCGAACCAACACCATCATTGATATTCAAACCATCTGGTTGATCACCAATAACACTTATATCAGCATTCAAGTCTAAAAAGATATTCCGAGCTGAGGCTGTTGCTGCTCCATTTGCTGTATCCAACGCAACCTTCATACCTTCTAAATCAATACCAGTTGATTCCATAAACTTCTCATATTTCCGAAGTCCTTCAGGATAATCTACTAAAGTACCTAAACCTTGTGCTGATGGACGTGGTAAAGTGTCTTCCTTCGCATCAAGTAAAGCTTCAATTTCTAATTCACGATCATCATCAAGTTTAAAACCATCACTACCAAAGAACTTAATACCATTATCAAGTGCTGGATTGTGGCTTGCTGAAATCATAACCCCTGCACTAGCTTTTTCTGTACGGACAAGGTAAGACACTCCAGGAGTGGCTAAAACACCAAGTTTATAAACCTCAATACCTACTGAAAGTAGACCAGCAATCAAAGCAGATTCCAGCATTTCACCAGAAATACGAGTATCACGAGCTACAAAAACTCTCGGACGATCAGTTTCGTGTTGACTTAGAACATATCCTCCAAAACGTCCTAATTTAAAAGCCAATTCTGGCGTCAGTTCAACATTAGCTTCACCGCGAACACCATCTGTACCAAAATATTTTCCCATAATTTTTTTCTAGCGAAAAACGCTACCTCCATTTTTTTCGTTTTTATTATCTATTATTTTTTAGTAGTTGTCAATTGAACTGTTACTTGAGCAGGATCAACTGAAACATTGTTTGCAGAAAGATTAATTTTCTTTTCTGTATTTTTAGTTACGTCTGAAATATCTACCTCAGCATTAATAACAGAAATAGCTTCTAATGCCTCTTTTGTTCCTGAAATCACTGCTTTTTCTTGACTCAACTTGTAGTTAATTTTTGAAATACTATCGCTGAATTGTCCTACTGGTATCAAATTAATCGGTACTGTCTTGGTCAATTTTTTTACTTTGACAGATAAAGTTGCTTTAGAAGGGTGAATAATACTTGCTAATACTGTACCATCTGCTGTTACAGCTTGTAAAGTAACTGTCTTGTTAAAATCATCATCAAGAACTTTATCATCAAGGATATTGGCAGCGACATGGTCAATACGATCTATAATAGATTCATCACTAGTAACTTTAACTTTTGACACATCAACTGACATCTTATCGACTGCATAACCAGCTTTAATTTGCTTATCATTAACATGTCCATAAACCGGAAACTCTTTTGTTTTCTTTTTACCCATAGTTACTGTAATTGTTGTTGGAGAAACCGTAGCATTTACACCAGATGGCAAATTTACTACCTTTAGTGGGACTTTGTGAGTCCCTGGTTTCATATTTGTCAAATCGGCGACTACTTTAAATTTTCGTGTATCCTCATTTATTTCAGAATCTAGCTTAACACGATTAACCGATGACATATAGACATCTGCCCCATAAGAATAGCCACTAATAAAGTAATCATCACTATCGTATTTGATGTCTATTGGCACATCTGTTAGGGTATGTGTATATGTCTCAGACGCTCCTGCAATCTTACTATTGTCTTGATGGTTCATACTTGTTGCAGTTGCCGTTAAAAATAATAAAATAGCCAGAAAGAGCGAGACAACGCCTAACCAAAATTTATTTGTAAAAAATTTTTTCATGTCTACTTCCTCCTCAATAGTTGATTATACCAAGCTAATTTTGAGTTTTCCTCTTGATTTTGAATCAACTGAGTTCTCAGAATTGCTTCAAAGCTATCTTTAGAAAGATCATGTAAAAATTCACCTTTCAAAGCAACAGAAATACCACCAGTCTCTTCAGAAACAATAACTGTTAGTGCATCTGAATTCTCTGATAGACCAATCGCTGCTCTGTGGCGTGTTCCAAATTCTTTTGAAATCGAAGATGATTCTGATAGAGGTAAGTACGAACATGCTGTAGCAATTTTTTTATCTTTTACAATAACAGCACCATCATGCAGTGGTGTATTAGGAATGAAAATATTAATTAACAATTCACTGGAAATATCTGCATCTAATGGGATACCTGTAGCTATATACTCTTGCAAAGTTTGGGTACGTTCAATTGAAATCAAGGCTCCTATTTTACGCGGACTCATATAAGCAACTGCCTTAACAAGGGCATCTACTAGCTTTTCATCACTGCTTAATTGAGAACGTTGCGTAAATAGTTGTGGTGTTCGCCCAAATTTTTCGAGACCTGTTCTAATCTCTGGAGCAAAGATGACAACACCTGCAATTACACCATAAGTAACAATCTGATTCATCAAAAATGTAATCGTTGTTAGCCCTATCCATTCTGACACAAATCTAATGATGATAAACAAAATAACGCCCTGAATTAAGGACATAATTTTTGTGCCTGCTAGCGCTTTGATAAATTTATAAATCAGAACAGCTACTATGATAATATCCATGAGATGAATAAGGATCATCCATGGATTTTCCATAATGCTCGCCCAAAACTTTGAATCAATAGCTGAAAAAATATCCATATCTTCCTCTCTACTGGTAGCCTGTCGAAGAGTTTCTTGCTTAACTCCTTGATTTCTTATTTTCCATCGTCTACATTATACCATGTTTTCATAATATTTTCTTTAGCAAGAAAGCATCTTTTTATGATAAAATATCTTTATGAAAATAAATACAGCACTAGGAGTGGCTGCCGGTAAGTCTGCGCATTACCTTTTAAGTAAAATGGGACGTGGCTCTACTTATCCGGGTAGTTTAGCACTCAAATTCGATAAAGATATACTAGATACAATTGCCAAAGATTATGAAATTGTAGTTGTGACTGGTACTAACGGTAAAACCTTAACAACAGCTTTAACAGTTGGTATTTTAAAGGAAGCCTTCGGTCAGGTGGTAACCAACCCAAGTGGAGCAAATATGATTACAGGTATTGTTTCAACCTTCCTAACAGCTAAGAAAAGTAAATCTGGTAAAAAAATAGCTGTCCTTGAAATAGACGAAGCGAGTTTACCCCGTATTACACAGTATATAAAGCCTAGTTTGTTCGTCTTTACCAATATTTTCCGTGATCAAATGGACCGTTATGGCGAAATCTACACAACTTATCAAATGATTTTAGATGGAGCTGCTAACGCTCCGCAAGCTACTATCTTAGCTAACGGTGACAGTCCACTTTTTAATTCTAAAAGCGTGACTAACCCTGTGCAATTCTATGGATTTGATACCGACAAACATGAGCCACGATTAGCACACTATAATACTGAGGGTATTCTCTGTCCAAAGTGTCAAGCAATTTTAACTTATCGATTGAACACATATGCCAACCTTGGTGACTACACTTGTCCTAATTGTGATTTTGAACGTCCAAACCTTGATTATGCCTTAACAAGGCTAACACATCTGACAAATACTTCATCAGGTTTCGTTATTGATGGCCAACAATATAATATCAACGTGGGTGGCCTTTATAATATTTACAATGCTTTGGCGGCAGTATCTGTTGCTGAATATTTTGGTGTAGAACCAAGTCAAATTAAGGATGGATTTGATAAAAGCCGTGCCGTTTTTGGTCGTCAAGAAACCTTTACAATTGGAAATAAAAAATGTACTTTAGTTCTGATTAAAAATCCAGTAGGAGCTAGTCAAGCTCTTGATATGATTAAACTTGCTCCATACCCGTTCTCTCTCTCAGTACTACTGAATGCCAATTATGCTGACGGTATTGATACTTCTTGGATTTGGGACGCTAATTTTGAAACTATTCTCACGATGAATATCCCAGAAATATTTGCTGGTGGTGTTCGCCACTCTGAAATTGCTCGTCGCTTACGTGTAACTGGTTATGATGAGAAACGCATAAAACAAGCTGATAAACTGCAAGATATTATGACAATGATTGAACAACAAGAGACTGAGCATGCTTATATTTTAGCAACATATACAGCTATGCTGGAGTTTCGTGAAATTCTTGCTAACCACAACGCTATCAGAAAGGAGATGAATTAATGACTTATACCTCACTAAAATCTCCTACTACCAAAGATTATAAATACACTCTTAATGTAGCTCATCTTTATGGTAACCTATTAAATACTTATGGCGATAACGGAAATATCTTAATGATGAAATATGTGGGAGAAAAACTAGGATGTCAAATGACATTTGATATCGTTTCATTAGAAGATAGATTTGATCCCAACTATTATCAGATGGCATTTTTTGGTGGTGGACAAGACTACGAACAAGCCATTGTTGCACGCGATCTTCCCAATAAGAAAGAAGACATTAACAAATTCATTCAAAATAATGGTGTAATACTTGCTATTTGTGGAGGTTTCCAACTTTTAGGACAATACTATATTCAAGCTAATGGAGAACGAATAGAGGGCATTGGCGTTATGGGACACTATACGCTAAACCAAAATAATAATCGCTATATTGGTGATATCAAGATTCACAACGATGAATTCAATGAAACATATTATGGCTTTGAGAATCATCAAGGACGTACCTTTTTATCAGAAGACGAAAAACCTTTAGGAACTGTCATTTATGGAAATGGGAATAACAAAGAAGATGGTACTGAAGGGGTTCATTTTAAGAATGTTTTTGGGTCATACTTTCACGGTCCAATCCTTTCTCGTAATGCTAATCTAGCTTACCGTCTTGTGGCAACTGCCCTCCGTAACAAATATGGTAAAGAGATTGTCCTCCCTAGTTATGAAGAAATTTTATCTTTAGAGATTCCTGAGGAATACGGAGATGTTAAATCAAAAGCAGATTTTGAATAATATAAAAACCAGCGTTATCAATAACGTTGGTTTTTTACTACTATAAGGCCACTTAACCATACAAAAAACCTAGCCAAAGGCAAAGACTTTAACTAGGTTTTTTGATTTTAGTCTACAATAGCTTTTGTAATCTCTTCGGGTGTCATACGTGAGAAGTATTGACTTGTATCAACTGTTTTAAGCGCTGCTAAAACATCTTTGTAATCGTAGCGGACACCTTCCAACATTTTTTCAATATCATCTACAGGTTTCACTCCAAAGAAGTCACCAAAGATTTTGACAGATTTTATCGTTGAATTTTCAACATTAGCATAAGTCGTAATTTTTCCAGCTGGATAGCGGACACCACGTTCAATGGTGTATTCAGGTGCTTTACCATACGTCCAATCCCATGTAGCAAATTGATTATCGCGCATAGCTTGGATTTCTGATAACTCGGCATCACTCAAAACATATTCATCCATCTCTGGATATTCTTCCTTCATTTGAGCTAAAATGGCATCGCTAAATTCTTGTACTGTAATTTTATCTGAAAGATGGTCAACAATATTTGTAACACGTGCGCGTACAGATTTGATCCCTTTAGATTCAATTTTGTCTTTAGATACTTTGAGTGCTTGCCCTAAGACTGACATATCAACATCAAATAAAAGACAACCATGATGCATCATACGACCTTTGTAATAAGCTTGAGCATTTCCTGCAAATTTTTGTCCATTGATTTCTAAATCATTACGACCAGTAAATTCTGCTTTAACACCTAATTTAGCAAGAGTATCAATAACTGGTTTTGAAAAAGTTTGGAAATCAAAGGCACCTTCTTGTGTATTATTAGAAATAATAGTGTAGTTTAAATTATTCAAGTCATGATAAACCGCTCCGCCTCCTGACAAACGACGGACAACATGGATGCCATTTTTATCAATGAACTCTTTGTTAATTTCTTGAATTGTATTTTGATGGCGTCCAATAATGATAGCCGGTTCATTAATCCAAAGAATAAAAATTTCATCGATATCTGTCAACTTTTGAAAGGCGTAAGCTTCTAAAGCAACATTGTAAGCCGGATCATTAGACGTGTTAACGATATATTTCATTTTAAATTCCTAACTAATATTTTATAATATTCAGACAATATATACGTGAAAAGAGATTGAAGCTATAAAAGCTCAATCTCAAATATATTAAACAAAATTATTTGCGTTTTGGAGGGTTGTGAATAGCTTCACCGAGAACATCTAAGAAAGCTTCGTACATAACTTCAGAGAATGTTGGGTGACCATGGATAGATTGTGCTACATCATAGACAGTCAACTCATTTTCCATAATCGTAGAAGCTTCATTAATCAATTCCGCTGCAGCTGGACCAATAATGTGAACACCAAGAATCTCTTTATACTTAGGTTCAGCAATTACTTTTACAAAACCATGTGCTTCGTTTGAAGCGATAGCACGACCATTGCCTGTAAAGCTATTTTTACCAACTAATATGTCACCATATTGTTCACGTGCTTGCTCTTCTGTCATCCCCACCATTGCTACTTCAGGATGAGTATAAACAGCTGCTGGAGTGAAATCTAGATGTGCTTTACGCTTATTACCGCCGAGTGCGTTTTCAGCAGCTACTTCACCCATACGGTATGCAGCATGAGCTAACATACGAGTTCCATTAACATCACCTGGTGCATAGATACCTGGAATTGAAGTTTCTTGATAAGCATTAACTTTAATACGTCCACGTTCCATCTCAAGTTCAGGCTCAAGATTTTCAAGACCATTCATTTGTGGAACACGTCCAATTGAAAGAAGAGCTTTATCAGCAACAACTTCTTCACCGTTGTTTAATTTAAGCGTTAATTGATTATTGGCTTCAACAATTTCAGAAACACCAACTGATGTTTTAATCTTCATTCCCTTTTTAGCAAGGATTTTTTGAAGTTCTAGCGATACTTCTTTATCCATTGCTGGAATGATGCGATCAGCCATTTCAATAACAGTTACGTCAACACCGTATGAAGCCCATACAAGACCAAGCTCAATACCTACGACACCACCACCCATAACAGCAAGTGACTTAGGAATTTCACGTAAATCAAGAATATCATCTGATGTTAATACTAATGGTGATTCAATACCTGGAATATTAATACGAGATACCTTAGAACCAGTCGCAAGGACGACGTTACGACCTTTGATAACTTTATCGCCAATAACAACAGACTTATCAGGGTTTACTTGTCCAAGTCCATTGAAAATTTCAACTTTATTCGCTTTCAAGAGACCACGTACACCACCAGTCAGTGTCTTAACTACAGAATTTTTAAAGGCAACAGTCTTATCCATATCAATTGCATAGTTAGTTGAAGCAAGGTTGATACCACGTCCAGCTGCTACTTTCAAACCATCTAGGATTTCAGCATTTTTAAGATATGTTTTTGTAGGGATACAACCAACATTCAAACACGTACCGCCAAATTCAGTTTTCTCAACAATGGCAATTTTTCCTCCAAGTTGAGCACCGCGGATTGCTGCGTAATAACCTGCAGGGCCACCACCTACGACTACGATATCGTACTCATCAGCTGCAAGTTCTTCTTTAGGAGTTGCTGCTGCAACTGTCTCTTGTGAAGGAGCAGCAGGTCCAGAAACTGATTGACCATCTTCAGCTGTGATAGTTGCATCAGCCGAAGGTGATGACGTACCTACTTCTTCACCTTCTTCTCCGATATAGGCAATCACTTCAGTGACAGGAACAACATCTCCTGCCTGATGTACAATTTTTAAAAGTACACCAGTGTCTTCTGCTTCAATTTCCATATTGGTTTTATCAGACATGATTTCAAGAAGGACATCACCTTCATTAACGGTGTCACCTTCATTTTTTTTCCACTCAAGGATTTCGCCTTCTTGCATGTCAACCCCAAGTTTTGGCATAATTACATCAAAAGCCATTTTTTATTTCCTCTTTCGTTTTTCGAATAACTTATTATATCAAATTAAGACCTACGGAATCAAATAAGTAAACCAAATGGGTTTTCCATTAAGTTCTTAAGATCAACCATAAACTTAGCACCATTCATTCCATCAACAATACGGTGGTCAATTGTTAAACACATTGCCATGATTGGTCGAGCTACAATTTCACCATCAACCACTGTTGGAGTCGGAATAGTAGCGCCTACTCCAAGGATTGCTGAGTTCGGTTGATTGATAATTGGGTTAAACGTCTTAGTACCAAACATACCTAAGTTAGTAATTGAGAATGTTGAACCTGACATTTCAGCTGATTTTAATTTACCTTCTTGAGTTTTCTTAATAACATCTTTAGATGCTATAACAAAGTCAGAAAGTGACATCTGATCAGCATTGTGAACAACAGGAACAATCAAACCATCATCAAGACCAACTGCGATTCCAATATTAACAAAATTATGAAGCTCAATTTCTTGTGCATCGTTAATTAATGAAGCATTTAGGTATCGATGCTCTGGTTTCATCAATGTCTTAACAACGGCCATTCCAATCAAATCAGTAAAGCTGACTTTCAAGCCCGTTTTAGCCATGATTGGATCAATTAATTTCTTGCGAAGAGCCATCATTTCAGTCATATCAATGTCATAGTTAAGTGTAAAGCTTGGAGCAGTGAGGTAAGAGTTAGTCATACCTTTAGAAATAGCCTTACGCATTGCAGACATCTTAATGACTTCAACACCTTCTGGTAATTGTTTTTCTTCTGTTGTTGGTGTAGCTTTAGTTTCTACAGGAGCCTCTGCTGCTTGCGGTGACATAGCAGCCAAAACATCATTTTTAACAATTTTACCACGAATACCACTGCCAGTGATTTCTGCTATATCAACTCCTTGATCTTCAGCAATTCGACGTGCCAATGGTGTAATACGTGGTTGAGCACCCTTGAAGTTTTCAACATCTTCTCTGTGAACGCGACCATTTGCCCCTGTTCCAGATACTAGTGCAAGGTCAATAGACATCTCTCTTGCTAATTTACGAGCTGCAGGAGTGGCACGTACTTTTTCACCACTTGTAGCTGCTGGCACACTTGGTTCTGATGTTTCTTCAACTTTTTCTGGTTCTGAAGTTACTTGTGTCGCGTTTTCTTCAACTGATGTATTTTCAGAAGAGGATGCTTCTGTTACTTCTTCACCTTCAGCACCAATATAGCCAATTGTCTCAGTTACAGGAACAACATCTCCATTCCCATGTGTGATTTTTAGTAAAACACCTGAGTCTTCTGCTTCAATCTCCATATTTGTTTTATCTGACATAATTTCAAGTAGGACGTCACCTTCATTAACAACATCACCTACCTGTTTTTTCCACTCAAGGATTTCGCCTTCTTGCATATCAACCCCGAGTTTAGGCATAATAATTTCGACAGCCATAGTTTTCCTTTCACACTAAACTATATCGTCAAATATATGTTTCATCTAACGATATAAATTAAAACCTATAAACAAGGAAAGAGGCTAAGTTTTCACTCATTCCTCAGTCCCTCTTTGTTTTATGAATTATTTACCTTTGTTAACTACTTTGTAGATAGCATCTTTAATTTTTGCTACATCAGGTAAGATTCCTTGTTCAAGTACACGTGAATACGGTACTGGAACATCTTCACTTGCAAGACGCACGATAGGATGATCAAGGTAATCAAATGCTTCACTTTCAGCAACCATAGTTGCAATTTCACCAGTGAAACCGCCAGTTTTATAAGCATCGTTAACCAAGATCAATTTACCAGTTTTCTTAACAGAATCGATAATTAATTCTTTATCAAGCGGAATAAGTGTACGTGGATCAACAACCTCAACGTTAATACCTTCCTCAGCAACTTCTTCAGCAGCTTGCATAACACGCTCAAGCATACGGCCATAAGAAACAATTGTTAAGTCAGTACCCTCACGCTTAATATCCCCTTTACCAAGTGGAATATAGAAATCAGGATCCATATTAACTTCTTCTTTCTTACCATAGAGAGCTTTTGGCTCTAAGAAGATAACTGGGTTATTGTCAAGAATAGAAGATTTCAAAAGTGCTTTTGACTCATTAACAGTACCAGGTGCAACAACTTTTAGACCTGGAATGTGTGTTAACCAAGCTTCTAATGATTGTGAGTGTTGTGCAGCCGAACCAATACCTGACCCTGATGCCACACGGAAAGTAACTGGAGTTGATAGACCTCCACCAAACATATAATTCGTTTTAGCACCTTGGTTAACGATAGCATCCATTGCAATTGTTACGAAATCCATGAATGTCAAATCAACGATAGGACGCAAACCTGTTTGTGCAGCACCGATAGCTGAACCTGCAATCGCAGCCTCTGAGATTGGTGTGTCGCGAACGCGCTTAGCACCAAACTCTTCTAACATACCAACAGATGTACCGAAGTCTCCTCCATATACACCTACATCTTCACCCATTAAAAATACTTTTTCATCTTTGCGCATTTCTTCGCTCATAGCGACATTAATCGCTTCGCGCAAAGCCATAACTTTAGTTTCGCTCATTATTTCCTCCGAATATCCGTTTTTTAATCAATTGAATAATAGAACGAGATAAATCTCATCTACTTTAGGTTATTTTAGTCCACAAAAACGTCTTCAAATGCAACAGACATATCAGGGAATGGACTTTCTTCAGCGAATTTAACCCCTTCTTCAACTTCTTTAATCACTTGTGCTTCAATAGCTGCAAGCTCTTCTTCAGTAGCGATTTCATTTTCAATTAAGTATGCACGGTAGCGTTTTACTGGATCTTTAGCTTTCCATGAATCAACTTCTTCTTTAGTACGGTATACCCCAGCATCAGCAGTTGAATGACCAAACCAACGGTATGATTCAACCTCTACAATAGCTGGTCCATTTCCTGAACGCACGTAATTGATAACTTCATGCATTTTTTCGTAAACAGCCATAAGGTCATTACCATCTTCAACATAATGCCCTGGAATACCGTACGCATCAGCACGCATGTAAAGGTGAGGAATTTTAGTTGAGTATGTGATGTCTGTTGAGATACCATAACGGTTGTTGATGATAAAGAAGATAACTGGTAAGTTCCAAACAGCAGCTAAGTTAACTGACTCATGGAATGAGCCCTCGTTAGTCGCTGAGTCACCCGAAAAGGCGATAACAATGTTATCAGTTCCTTCATATTGCTGTGTAAGGGCAGCACCTACTGCAAGCGCATATCCTCCACCGACGATACCGTTTGTTCCATAGTTACCTTTTTCAAGGTTTGCTAAGTGCATTGAGCCTCCACGACCTTTTGATGTTCCTGTTGCTTTACCAGCAAGTTCAGCAAACATTCCACCAATATCAATACCTTTTGCAATAGTTTGTCCGTGTCCACGGTGGTTTGAGAAAATGATATCTGAATCTGTTAAATCTTGGATAGCACCTACTGAAGCAGCTTCTTCACCAACAGAGAAGTGAGTCATCCCTTGGACGAAACCACGACGAACCAATTTGTTAAATTTCATATCAACATCACGAATACGTTGCATTTTTAGAAACATATCCAAGTGTTGTTCTTTAGATAGAGTTACCATTCTAACCTCCAAAAAAATCTTTATTACTTAATTATTGTATAAGTTTTTTTCACAAGATGCAAGAATTTGAACCGCTTTCTTTGTTTTCGTAAAAGGCATCTCAATTTAAAATGTACTTTTTTCACAAACTATTGTTTTTGAAATTTTCTCACAAATCTAGTCTCATATTTAGATTTTCCCACTCTTCCATTAATAGCAATTGTTCTTCTTGGATTGATTCCAGCTCTTTTTGCAAATCAGAGAGTTTTCCGATGTCATTGGTTTCTAACATTAAACCATTGATATTGTTTTCATCATTTTCAAGAACTTCCAAACGCGCCTCAATTTCTACAACGCGACGGGTAATTTTCCTAAATTCCTTTTGATTTGCTTTTTGTGTCTCATAATCTGATGTAACGTCGATTTCTGTTTTTGAAGCACTCACTTCTTCTTCATTTAAACGTGCTAATTCCTCTAGTTCGGCTTTCTTAGTGAGGTAATAATCATAATCTCCTAGATAGAGAGTACTTCCCTTATCAGAAATTTCGAGAACCTTAGTTGCCACACGATTAATAAAATAGCGATCATGACTAACAAAAAGTAATGTGCCATCAAATTCGATGAGTGCATTTTCTAAGACTTCTTTACTATCAATATCCAAGTGGTTTGTTGGCTCATCTAATATGAGAAAATTATTATTTTCCATAGATAATTTTGCCAATAGCAAACGCGCTCGTTCACCACCTGATAGCATTGAAACTGATTTTTTAACATCATCACCTGAAAAAAGAAAAGCTCCTAAACGGTTTCTAATTTCAACTTCTGGCGTTGTTGAAAAAGCATTCCATAACTCATCTAAAACAGTATTCGTTTTTGTTAAATTACTTTGACTTTGATCGTAATACCCAGTTTCGACATTTGCTCCTAATTTTGCTTCTCCTTTGATAAAAGGAATTTGCCCAACAAGCGATTTGATTAAAGTTGATTTCCCGATACCATTTGGACCTACAATTGCAATAGCATCAAATTTCTTCACGTCCAAATCGATTGGCTCCGATAAAGAAACACCTTCATAACCAATAGCTGCATTCTCAAGTGTTAAAACAACATTCCCTGAGACTTTCCCAGCATGAAAAGTCATATTAGCTGATTTTTGCTCTACATTCGGTTTGTCGAGTCGTTCCATCTTTTCTAATTGTTTACGACGAGCTTGTGCTCGTTTAGTGGTTGAAGCCCTAACAATGTTACGTTGTACAAAATCTTCTAACTTAGCAATTTCTTTTTGTTGCTTTTCAAAATTCTTTTCTTCAGTCGCTATTTTCTCTGCCTTAAGATCCATAAATTTCGAATAATTGCCTACATAGCGGTCTAGAGAATGTGTCGTTAAATCATAAGTTACTGTAGCTACCTTGTCTAAAAAATAGCGGTCATGGCTGACAATAATAAGGGCTCCTTGATAATTTACAAGATAATTTTCTAACCAAGCAATCGTATCAATGTCTAAATGGTTCGTTGGTTCATCTAAAACAAGTAATTCTGGCTTTTCAAGTAGCATTTTTGCAAGCGCTAATCGTGTATTTTGCCCGCCAGACAATTCACTAATAGGCATTTCCCACATATCACTGTTAAACTTAAAGCCATTTAAAATAGCCTTTATATCTGATTCATAGGTAAAGCCACCTTTTTCACGAAATTCTTCTGACAAAATATCGTATGTTTTCATTAATTGTTCCAGGTCACTTCCTGAAACTTGGCCCATTTGTAATTCCAATTCGCGTAAGCGCTTCTCTACTTCTCTTAATGAGTCAAAAACTTGTAACATTTCTTGGAAAATTGTATTTTCAGATTGAAAACGACTATCTTGTGCCAAGTAGGACAAACTCAAATCACGCTTTTTATTTATTTCTCCTTTTGTCGGAGCCTCTTCACCAACTAAAATTTTAAGAAGCGTTGATTTGCCAGCACCATTACGTCCAACAAGAGCAATACGATCACGTTGATCAACTTGAATATTAATATTATCAAAAAGCACATCACCTGAAAATGAGCGCTCAATTTTGTTTCCTTGTAGTATAATCATAGTTTTATTATAGCATACCTTCAAATAAAACCATTATGGAAATCTTCTCTTTTAATCAAATGATTGCACCTTTTAGGGCTTTAGGTTACAATGAATGTTAGTAATTTCCAAGAAAGAGAGAGACTTTATGTCTATTACAAAAGAATTTGATACCATCGCAGCTATTTCAACTCCTCTCGGTGAGGGAGCTATTGGTATTGTCCGTATATCTGGTACAGATGCCTTAAAGATAGCATCAAAAATTTATCGCGGAAAAGATCTATCCGCGATCCAATCCCATACTTTAAACTATGGTCATATTGTGGACCCAGATAAAAATGAAATCTTGGATGAAGTTATGTTAGGCGTTATGCTTGCTCCAAAAACATTCACAAGAGAAGATGTTATTGAAATTAATACGCATGGAGGAATTGCAGTTACTAACGAAATTCTTCAGTTAATTTTACGACATGGAGCACGAATGGCTGAACCAGGAGAATTTACTAAACGTGCTTTTTTAAATGGTCGAGTCGACTTGACTCAGGCTGAAGCTGTTATGGATCTTATTAGAGCTAAAACAGATAAAGCAATGGATATTGCCGTTAAGCAATTAGATGGTTCTCTAAAGACACTAATCAATAACACTCGACAAGAAATTCTAAATACTCTAGCCCAAGTTGAAGTTAATATCGATTACCCTGAATATGATGACGTTGAAGAGATGACTACAGCACTGATGCGTGAAAAAACACAAGAGTTTCAAGCACTTATGGAAAATTTACTTCGAACTGCCCGACGTGGAAAAATTCTTCGAGAAGGACTTTCAACAGCAATCATTGGTCGTCCAAATGTCGGTAAATCCAGCTTACTAAATAACCTCTTACGTGAAGAAAAGGCGATTGTGACAGATATTGAAGGAACAACTCGTGATGTTATTGAAGAATACGTCAATATTAAAGGAGTTCCTTTAAAGCTAGTTGACACTGCTGGTATCCGTGATACAGATGATATCGTTGAAAAAATTGGTGTTGAACGTTCAAAAAAGGCTTTAGAAGAAGCCGACCTTGTGTTGTTGGTTCTCAATAGTTCCGAACCACTAACATTACAAGACCGCTCCCTTCTAGAACTAAGTAAAGAAAGTAATCGTATCGTATTACTCAATAAAACGGATCTTCCTCAAAAAATAGAAGTTAACGAATTACCTGAAAATGTTATTCCAATTTCGGTTTTAAAAAATGAAAACATCGATAAAATCGAAGAACGTATTAACGATATTTTCTTTGACAATGCTGGTATGGTAGAACATGACGCTACTTATCTATCGAATGCTCGCCATATCTCACTAATTGAAAAAGCCGTTGATAGTTTAAAAGCTGTCAATGAGGGCTTGGAATTAGGAATGCCTGTTGATCTCTTACAAGTCGATATGACTAGAACTTGGGAAATACTTGGAGAAATCACTGGGGATGCAGCTCCAGATGAGCTAATAACTCAGCTCTTCAGCCAATTCTGCTTAGGTAAATAAAAAATGTTCGGTGCTTACGCACTGAACATTTTTATTTTCTTAAGTTAAAAACTCGTTTTAAAATTTGAGCAATAATAACCCAAAGTAAGACCGAAGTAGCAATAACAATTAACCATGAACTCCGTGATTCTGTAAGAGGTAATGGAATATTCATCCCAAAAAAGCCAGTAATTGCTGCAATAATCGCTAAATTAATCGAAATGATATTCAAACCTGTTAAGTTTTCGTTCAAGTTATTATTTAAGACATTGTTAAAAGTAGATGATAATTGTGAAAGTACCTGACTGTTTAATTGTGTCATACTGACTAACTGATGCGCTTCAATGAGAGCATCTGATAACTGTTCTTTTTCCACTTCAGAATTAAATCGCTGACTAGGATGAACATCTAATTGCTCTAATACCAATGCATTTTGATTGGCAGCTGTCAAAAGATAAACGGATCCTGTCTCTAGGTCACTCATGGCTAATAAGCGCTTATTGGTTGTTTGTTCTCTCAATTGACGGTTGAGAATATCCTTTTCTCTATCAATTTTCGACACAACATTAAAATATTGTTTTGTAATCAAAGTTAAAGCTGCAAATAAAAATTTTTTAGGAGAGACATCTGGATTACGGTCTAGATATTTTTGCAATAGTTCTAGCATATAACTATTTCGAGACCGTGTCACCGTTATCAAACGGTCGTGTGATAAGCAAAAGGTCATCGGAACGGTCTCATAATAACTTTCTTTCTGCTTTAGATCAATAGTATTAAAAATAATCGTCAAGACTTCTTTTCCTTTAATATGAGAACATTCCATAAAGGCTCGTTCATAATCATCCAGAGCATATGTAATAATCTCACTATCCAAATATTTTGCTTGAATTTCCGATGTTTCTGTTCGCAATTGCTCTGCTTCAATGTTAATCCAAGTAAAACCATTTCCAAATTTTTGTTCGACTATCATTTTTTCCTTTCTTTAATCCATTTTTACCACTTCTAGCTGTTTGCCACCTAAAAGAATTAAGTATTTGTCTATCTTTTCTATCTCGTAAGATTTTTTTAAAGCTTCTGCATATAAAGCCATTTGTCCCTGATAGCGTTCTTTTAATTCCAGAGGATTGACAAATTTATCAGTCTTATAATCAAATAGAATTATCCGATTTTCTAATAGTAGATACCCATCAATAATACCACGTACAACGAATTTCTCACCACTCTCCGGATCTTCTTTTAACATGGCAAAAGGTGCCTCTCGATGCAGATGTTCTACTTCTTCTTGTATATACTTACCGAGTGAGGTTTCTTGGAAAAAATAGTTGATTTTTTCAATCTGAATAGCCGCTTTGACACTTGTTTCAGCATTCACTTCTGTCAAGGCTTTTTGAATATCTTCCATTTTGACATGAGATGACATCTCTATGCGTTGCATTAATTCATGTACAGCAGATCCTAAAGCTGCTGGGTCTTGCTTTTTACTTGTAGAAAAATCAGGTAACTTAAAATCTACTGATGTTTTAGTAATAGTTTCCATCACATCAACGCCTTCTATATCTAGAATAGGCTCATAGAATTTTTTGACTTGACTTGGTGTTCTTACTGTCGGTAACTCAATAGCCGCTTTATAAGTTTGATTAATCTGTTCAACAGATTCTAACACGCTAATCGCGCGCACGATATCTTCAGACTGACGATTCTCTGCCTTATTATCGGGATTGAAAGGTAGACTAGGATTAACCATCCCTATGTGGTGATCTGTTAATTCCTCTAATGATACGAAGTTGATGTCATAAAACAACTCTTGTTTCTTATAGGTTTCATGAACAGCCAGTAACCAATCTTGAAAGGTCACAAAAGTCTCACGACTAGCTAATGGGAGATGATTATTTTCAGATACTAAGTCATAATGATCAGCCCATTTGGTTTGACTAGCCTTACCAACCAGATATAATTTTTTCTCTGCACGTGTCATAGCTACGTAAAGTAAACGCATTTGCTCTGATAAAGTAGCTAAGCGTAACTCTCTTTTATTAAGTTGGTAAGGAAGTGTTTCCATGCTAACCTTTACTGCAGGCAGTATCTCTTCTTCGAGTTCATGTCGCATATCAGCAACATATTTAATACCAATTCCTTGATTTCGGCTTAAAATAAGAGGGGAAGTTATGTCTACCATTGAAAATTTCTTATCAATATTTAAAATAAATACATACTTAAACTCAAGCCCCTTTGATTTGTGTATAGTCATTAGGTTAACAGCATTTTGCGGTAATGCCACCTCAACATCTGCCAAATCATTTTCATTTTCTAAAACTTTATCAATCATTCGAATAAAGCGTGATAAACCCTTGAAACCTGTTTTTTCAAACTGATTTGCTCGAAGTGCCAAGGCATATAGATTGGCTTGACGTTGCTCAGCTTTAGGCAGAGCTCCTACATAATCATAATAAAAACGGTCATTATATATTTTCCATATTAAATCATAAAGCGAATGCCATTTAGCAAAATCACGCCAAGTCTGGAATGTTTTCATAAAGTGATCTATTTTAGAAGATAATTCTGGAGTAATTAAATCACTATGATGACCTTCTTTATGATAAGACAATTTCACTTTATGATAAAAAGCCATTTTGACATCCTGAATAGCAATTCTTGTTAAATCATCTTCATTAAAGCCAAACATGGGAGATCTCAAAAGAGCAACTAGAGCATAATCATTTAAGGGATTATCAATTGACCGCAAAGTATCAAGCATTACCATCACTTCGACTGATTTTAAGTAATTTTGCTCCCCACCGTCAGTTACCAAAGGAATACCATAACGGTCAAAAGTTTGTAAGATACCATCATTCCTTGTCCTTGAAGAAACTAAGAGGGTGATATCTTGAAAGGGAACATTCTCTTCTTTATGCAATCGAATAATTTCTTTTGCGACTAACTTTGCTTCAGCTGGGCTAATATCATATTGTTGACTATCACTGTCATCTATCTCATCTTCATCAGTATCTAATAGTAAAACTTGTGTTTTATTATTCGGATGTCTTTCTTGCTGTCTTGGACTACCAGCTTTTAATTGGTGACTTTCATCATAAAGAATGTCTCCTACTTCTTCATCCATAAGATGTGTAAACACACTATTTGTACTGTCTAAAACCTCTGATTGACTCCGAAAATTCTCTTTCAGAATAATTAATTTCCCTTGACTTGGATTGTCTTGGTAAGCTTTGTATTTATCATTAAAAATTTGTGGATCAGCCTGACGAAAACGGTAAATTGATTGTTTTATGTCTCCAACCATAAAACGATTATGTCCATTAGACAATAGTTCTAACATTCTCTCTTGGGTGTGGTTATTGTCCTGATACTCATCAACCATTACTTCATGATACTTATCTTGATAAAGTTGCCTAATATCATGATTTTCTTCCAATATTTGAATTGCAAAATGGGCAATGTCAGAAAATTCAAAAGCATTTTCTTGAATCTTCTCCTGTAAATATTGTTCTGAGAAATCTAGAACAAAGGATTGCAATAATTCTAACAAGAAAAGAGATTCTCCTTGATACTTAAAAATAACTTCTAAGTGCTTAAGTCCAACGATACGATTATGCAATTGTTTAAAGATAGGATATTTAACGCCAGCAACTGTAACATCATTGCCTGAAGGAATCACATTAGTGATATCACGTGCCAAATTAGCCAATCCTTTTTTTCCATACAGCAGATTAAAGTCTTGAGACCAATGGACTAAATTTTCAATTATTTTAAGGTGTTTTTTGTAATTTGCTGTCGGAACCCCTTTAGCAGTTAATTGCTTATAATCTTCTTGATCCGTTAAATCACGTAATTGATTAGCAGTTGTTTGCATTACATTTAAAAGGCTTGAAACTTCTTGATCTGGAATAGCTTCAAAATCAGTGTAAGTTTGTGCACCTTTTAGAAAAACTGTTTGCATCCAGCGCTTGGGGTTATCGGTGGACTGGCTAAAAGCATAAACTTTATAAACCATTTCTCGAAAAGCTTTGCTATCTTTACGATTACCTGAGAAATTTTTGACTAATTTTATGAATGAAGCTGCATTCTTTCCAGTCATGTAGTCAGAAAATAAATCAGCATAGACCTCATTCTTTATGACGTCTTGCTCATTTTTATCTTGTAAAATCCTAAATATAGGTGATATGCCCAAAGTATAACCATATTGGTTAACTATTTTTTGCGTAAAAGCATCCATAGTACCAATATCAGCTGTTTGAATGCTGACAAGTTGCTGGGTGAGAAACTGTTTTAAATCATCTGATTCTGCGGATTTCAAAGACTCGTTTATTTTCTTTTCTAAACGTTCTTTGAGCTCACCTGCCGCTTTTACTGTAAATGTTGAGATAAACAAAGAGTCAATCGGAACCCCTCTTAAAAGTTTATCTAAAATCCGCTCAACCATTACAAAAGTCTTTCCAGAACCAGCCGAAGCTGATACCAGGACATTGTTACCAAAAGTATAAATGGCTTCAATTTGTTCAGGCGTTCGCTTTTGTTTTTTATCAGAATTTTTTTCTTCTGTCTGAATAACAGCAATATCTTCTGGATTTAAGAAAGGCTTAAAGGTCATCATTTTCCTCCTCTTGCTGCATTAATGTTAAGAAACCTTGACGTTTTTCCTTAGCAGGTAATTTATAAAGCGCTCTGGCACGTGCCATATGCCTATCCGCCTCGAACCCCGTAATACTCTTAAACTGATCACCGTCAACTGTTTTAGCATCTTCTGTATATGGATTGATCAAAAACTTACCTGACTTAATAGTCTCAGATGCTTTTTTGTAAAGCGATTGGTTATGTGCTTGTAAAATAGCAATTTCAGCCTCTGAATAAAGGGAATCTTTGAGATGGTATTTCCCATTTGCTAAAAATTCTTTTTCAGCTTCTGAAAATAATCCTTTATAAGTTAAAGCTTGATGATTTTTTGTTACTAAATCATCTAAATTTTTAATTTTAGACAAGTCTTGTCTAGGTTCTTGCATATGTAAGTACATAGCTCCAAAAATCGGTGGTTTTTGTTCAACTTCCCTGTCACGACTGATAGCATCAATGTAGGTGACTAATTGTGGACTTAGACCGTTATAAAATTTTTGGATATCGAATTTTTGAGCGCTTGATTTATAGTCCACGACACCCAAAGAACCATCAGATAAACGATCGATACGGTCAATAATACCGTTAATTTTTATAGTATTATCAATCATTAGTTCAAATCGTTCTTCTTCACTTTCAACAGTCATCTGACTATCTTGTCGTAATATGGTTGCAGTTGCACGCGCGATATCTTCTAAAATTTCTAAAGAATAACGACTTTCTGCATCTTCTGAATACAAGGATTTGAAAACATCTTCTTGATTGGTTTTATTAATTGCAGAGTTGAGTTTCTCTTCAAAAGATTCTATCCCTTGGTTTTTCATCAGAATTTCAAAAACACGATGAAGGTACGTTCCATGGTGCCGCATATCTGGATGAATTGAGTCTTGTTCTTCCAAACCTAACACATATTGTAAAAAATACTTATATTGATTATTATAAAAAGTTGTCAAAGCAGATGAGGATAATTTAAGTGGGTGATCTTCTGGGAAGCGTCTGGTCATCACATCTGATGAAACTGTCACAGTATCAAGACTATCTGTAATTATTGGTATTTCGATCCCTTTAGAAGTTAATTGACGACGCAAATAACGAACAGCAACTGACCAAAAAGTTTGTTCTTCTTTAGTCATCTCTTTGTCAAT
Source organism: Streptococcus agalactiae (assembly GCF_949788565.1). Taxonomy (NCBI): domain Bacteria; kingdom Bacillati; phylum Bacillota; class Bacilli; order Lactobacillales; family Streptococcaceae; genus Streptococcus; species Streptococcus agalactiae. The sequence goes on along the minus strand of NZ_OX460931.1, from coordinate 795,393 downwards.
AGCAGAGCGATACAAGTCAACAACACGCGATAATAAAGCTTTGTAATTCCCAATATTATCAGCTTCTTCTTTTAACGATTGGCGTCCTTTATGATTAAAAGGAACACCTATATCTCTTAGTTCGACAAGATATGGTGACATCTGATCTTCAGACTCATTCAATAATTGTGGTATAGTCAACACTAATTCTTGTTTAGCAGCATTAAAAAGAGAGAGGGCAGCAAAATGGTTTTTCTTCAAATTTTCTCGCGTCATAATGTCAAAATGACCATCAGTGTCATTGGCATCGTTTATAAGCTGACGTTCAATATCAGATATTAAAGATTTGTTTTGAGCAATCTTTGGAAAATGTGATTGTGTCATGCCTAGGGCATAGACAAATTGATTACTATGTGGTTCTACCAAGTCGTAAGACTTAATAGTAACCACATCAACAGTAGCAGGGACCATACGATACTCGGCTTGCATCATACCTGAATTTAATAACGATAAAAATTCGTCTAAATTTAATTTTTCTTGACCAAATATTGTTTGAAACTGCTCTAAAATATCTGTAAATGTTTTCCAAACTTCTTTATGTTTTTCTTGTTCATTTTCAGACATTTGACCAACTAATCGCGATAAATTGTCACTCAAACCTACCTGAGTAAGGAAAAACATGAATTGGTTGAGTGTTTTTATACCGTCTTGTTTTTTCGTTTTAACAAAACTTTCCAGTGGAGTAAGGAGGGACTGACGAATAGTGTTAAGACGCCCTAAATCAAATTTTTTAGCCCCCACAACAAAATCTGTAAAGAACTTCTTAGGACCTTTAATGTCTGCATATGAGATATAAGCCTCAAAATAATCTAAATCATCTTGACTAATCTCTCCATAAATACCTGTCTTAAAAAGATTTAAAACATCTTCAGCTCTAAATCGATAACGTTTTATTCGAGACAAGGAATCCATAAAATGAACTAAAGGGTGCGCAGCCATTGTTTCAGCTTTACCGAAATAATAAGGAATATCATACTGCTCAAAAATCTTGCTTAATTGTAGTTTATAACTATCTACATCTCCTAGTAAAACTAAAATATCTTTGTAGCGATATCCTTGATAAAGTTTCTGACGTATAGCTCTAGCCACATGTTCCACTTCATCTTTTTGATTAATGCACTCCCAAATTGTTATACAATCTTTAGCAGTGTCGTCTAAAATGTGACTACTATTTGTAAAATCATGTTTACCTTCGATATTTTTCGAAATCATTTCAAAACCAGACTTACTTTCCCACTTGGACAAGATAAATTCTGGTTTTGTTTGAAATGTCGTTGCTAGATATCTTAAAAAATCAACCCCTGCAGAATAAATATTTCCATTAGTAAAGTTAGCCTTATACGCTTTTTGGCTAGCATAAGCTCCGATGATAATCTCTTGACAACGTGAACTCAGGCTTTTAATTAAAGCTTCTTCTTCAGCTGAGAAACGGGTAAAACCATCGACTATAAGGATAGTGTTCTTTAAATCCACATCTAGCTGGCCTGACCTTACTTGTTCTGTAAAAAAGGCAATTTTAGATTGATTGTCGTATTCTCCTTCTCTTAAAAGATCTGAAACCACTAGAAAAATAGCTAATAAATCTTCAAATTTTTCAGGAGAATGCAAATATTTTAAATCTAAAATACTCAGATTTGCTGTCTGCAATTCTTTGTATAGGTCTACCAATTGACTGATAAAGGAAGCATCTTGCTTCAATCGTCCAAAAACTTTTAATTGTCCATCTTCAAAACTTGCTAAAGCACGATAAAAGATCATTGCTAATCCAATATCGTTTAAACTTTCTTTTTGATTAGGCTGGTTTAAAGTAAAATAACGTGCCAATTGAGCAAAGCGAGTAATTGTAATAGCAAAAGAGGCTTCTTGAGGAAGGGTCTCTAATACTGCACGCTCCTTTTCAAAAGATAAAGAGTTTGGAGCAATATAAAAAATACGCCATCCAGCTTCAGCAGCATGCGCGGCCTGATTGACTAAGATTTCTGTCATATCATGATTAATATCAGTATAAAGTAATTTCATGAATCTCCTATCTTATAAGTCAACTGAGAAGTAAACCTTCTTCAACTTATCCTTTACAGTTTATTAATATTATACCAAAAATAGCTTCAAATCTAGGGGAAGATATTTAGTTAAAAATTCAAGCATTTCTTATTAAAATAGTTTATAATGAGCCTATAAAACACTTTGGAGATACTTATGAAAATAGATGACCTAAGAAAAAGCGACAATGTTGAAGATCGTCGCTCCAGTAGCGGAGGTTCATTCTCTAGCGGAGGAAGTGGATTACCGATTCTTCAACTTTTATTGATGCGAGGGAGTTGGAAAACCAAGCTTGTGGTTTTAATCATCTTACTGCTACTTGGCGGAGGGGGACTAACCAGCATTTTTAATGACTCATCCTCACCTTCTAGTTACCAATCTCAGAATGTCTCACGTTCTGTTGATAATAGCGCAACGAGAGAACAAATCGATTTCGTTAATAAAGTCCTTGGCTCAACTGAGGATTTCTGGTCACAAGAATTCCAAACCCAAGGTTTTGGAAATTATAAGGAACCAAAACTTGTTCTTTACACCAATTCAATTCAAACAGGTTGTGGTATAGGTGAATCTGCTTCAGGACCATTTTATTGTTCAGCAGATAAAAAAATCTATCTTGATATTTCTTTTTACAATGAATTATCACATAAATATGGTGCTACTGGTGATTTTGCTATGGCCTATGTCATCGCCCATGAAGTTGGTCACCACATTCAAACAGAGTTAGGCATTATGGATAAGTATAATAGAATGCGACACGGACTTACTAAGAAAGAAGCAAATGCTTTAAATGTTCGGCTAGAACTTCAAGCAGATTATTATGCAGGGGTATGGGCTCACTACATCAGGGGAAAAAATCTCTTAGAACAAGGAGACTTTGAAGAGGCCATGAATGCTGCCCACGCCGTCGGAGACGATACCCTTCAGAAAGAAACCTACGGAAAATTAGTGCCTGATAGCTTTACCCATGGAACAGCTGAACAACGCCAACGCTGGTTTAACAAAGGCTTTCAATATGGTGACATCCAACACGGTGATACTTTCTCCGCAGAACATCTATAAATTTTAAATAAAAAACAGCATCTTAATTGATGCTGTTTTTTATTTATTTTTCAACGTAAGATATAAATTATCTTATTTCTGCATTAACTTTCTCAACGAGTGATTTAGTGATTTTTTCCATATATTTAGCCACTTCTTCGTCCGTTAGATTGTCATTAGGGTTTTGGAAAGTTAAGCTATAAGCCATTGATTTATACCCTTCTGCAATATTATTTCCAGCGTAGACATCAAACAGTTTAATCGCTGTTAGACGTTTTACCCCTGATGACTCAATTGCTGACACAATATCATGATGACTAACAGATTCTGCAAGTAATAATGCAATATCGCGAGATACAGACGGATACTTCGTAATATCTTCAAAAATCAACGCTTGGTTCATTTGACTTTCAATAGTTGATAGATTGATTTCAGCAACATAAGTTTCAGGAATATCATATTGTTTTGCAGTTTGTGGGTGTACTTGACCAACAAAACCAATCTCTTTCCCATCTAATAAGATAGTTGCTGTACGACCTGGGTGCATACTTGCTAAACCTTTTTGTGCTACAAAAGTAACATCTAATTTTAATTTAATAAAGAGCGCCTCTACAATACCTTTGGCGTAGAAGAAATCAACTGGCTTGGCTTTTGTTTGGAAATCTTTTTCCTCTACTAGACCTGTTAAGGCAAAAGTAAACGTCTCTACTTCAGTTGGTAAATCTTCTTTTGGATTACCAGTTTGTTCAAAAACTTTTCCTATCTCATAAACTGCAAGGTTACTGTTTTTGCGAGCAACGTTATAAGCAATTGTATCAAGCATTCCTGAAACAACATTTTGGCGAAGTGCTGAGCGATCAACAGTCATCGGCCACATAAGTTCAGTTATATTAGTTGGTTGAGTTGAGAACTGCACTGCTTTTTCTGGAGTTGTTAAAGCATAGGTGATAATTTCAGATAATCCTGCTCCTTCAGCAACCGTACGGACTCTACGACGTAAGCGTTGCATACTCGTTAATTCTCCTGCAGTCGCTCCGGCTTCTGGCAATGTTGTTGGTAATTTTTCGTAACCATAAATACGGGCAATCTCTTCAACTAAGTCAGCTTGAATGGCAATATCCCATCTACGACGCGGTACCAACACAGTAAATTTCACTTCTGAACCAGAAATAGCAAAGCCGAGTTTTTCAAATACTTCTTCAATATCAGTATAGGTAAGTTCTGTTCCCAAACGAGTATTAACGTAACCAAGAGTCGTTGATACCTCTACCGGCTCAGTTGGAAGAACTCCTTCTGTAACTTGCCCAGAAAGAACTTGACCGCCTGCCAATTCTTGTAACATTGCAGCCGCAAAATCCATAGCCTCTGAAACCGTATCATAATTGATACCTTTTTCAAAGCGAGAAGATGACTCTGAACGAAGGTTGAGTCTTCCACTTGTTTTGCGGATACTTGTTCCATTAAATACTGCCGCTTCAAGGACCACTGTCTTAGAAGAACTATCAATTTCAGTTGATTGTCCTCCCATAACGCCTGCCAAAGCAACTGGTTGATCATTTACCGCAATGACCAAGTCATCAGCTATTAAGTCACGCTCTTCACCATCAAGAGTAATTAACTTTTCACCATTCTCAGCATTACGTGCTACTATAGTTGTCCCATCAAATTTATCAAAATCAAAAGCATGCATTGGTTGACCATAAGTCAAAAGAACATAGTTTGTCACATCAACAACATTATTAATTGGACGTATACCAGCATTCATCAGTTTATTTTGAAGCCATTGTGGACTTGGTGCAACTGTTACATTCTTAACAATACGAGCCGAGTAAGATAAAACTTTATCTGATTCAATGACAACAGAAATCTTATCAGCTGCCCTTTCTGCTTCTTCAATGAGATTTTTTTCTTCAAAATGAACTTTTTTCCCATAAATTGCTGCCACCTCATGGGCAACACCACGCATTGAAAGAGCATCTGCACGGTTTGGTGTAATTGATAATTCAATAATTTCATCATCTAAGTCAAGATAAGAGAAAATACTATCACCAGGTATAGCTCCCTCAGGTAAAATTTGGATACCATCAGAAAACTCTTTTGGAATGATACTTTCCGATAAGCCCAACTCTTGAAGTGAACAAATCATTCCAAGTGACTCCATACCACGGATTTTACCTTTTTTAATCTTATAGTTATCTGCAATACGAGCACCAGGAACCGCTACGATAACATTAATACCAGTCTTGACATTTGGAGCACCACAGACAACTTGGCGAAGTTCATCGTCCCCTGTATCAACTTGACACAAATGTAAGTGGGTATCTGGAACATCTTCACACGAAACAATATGACCTACAACTAATTTTGATAAACCTTCCGCTGGTGTCTCCACACCTTCAACCTCAATACCAGTGGTTGACATTTTCTCAGCTAGTTCTGCTGTTGTGACATCAACATCCACTAACTCTTTTAACCATTTATACGATACTAACATGTAATTTCTCTCTATTTATTTTCTTTTATTTTTATACAAGTGCTTTGTAGTTTTTAGTGTAAACTTTTTCTTAATAACCAATCCGTATCCACTTTATCACCTACTGAAAATTGGTGCTCAGAAAATTTTTCAAATCCGTATTTAGCGTAAAATGCCTGAGCTTTATGATTAAACTCCCAAACACCTAACCAAGCCCAATCTAAGCCTGATTTATAAGCTAAATCCAAAGCAAATTCGAAAGTAGCCTTACCTATACCTTTCCCTTGGTAGGCATCTAGAAGATAAATCCTTTGAATTTCAAATGCTTTATCAAGAGCTTTTTCAGTTTGCTGACTTCCCCAGTTTACTTTTAAATAACCCACTAAATCTGTATCAAGATAAACAAAATAAGTATCAGATTCAGCATGGGTAATTTCCGATTTTAATACTGGTAAAGTGTAAGACTCATTGAAAAATGCTTGAAGTTGTTCCTCACTATTATCATGAGAAAACGTCTGCCGAAAGGTTTCTATAGCAAGATTCTGTAAAATATTCACATTATCAAGGCCAACCTTTTTAAAAGTAATTTGAGACATTAGAAAACCTCCTATTGAGTAAGGTAATAGCGTTAACATAAATTTATCATCACACCAATGATGCTACTTGCTTTCTAAAATCTTAAAATTGATCTGTGAAGCGAACATCACCTTGATAGAAGCCACGAATGTCATTGATACCGTAGCGTAACATTGCAATACGTTCTTGACCTAAACCAAAGGCAAAACCGGAGTATTTCTCAGAATCAATACCAGACATTTCCAAAACACTTGGGTGAACCATACCAGCACCCAATATCTCAATCCAACCTGTCTGTTTGCAGACATTACATCCCTTACCTCCGCACTTGAAGCAAGAGACATCAACTTCAACTGAAGGTTCTGTGAATGGGAAATATGAAGGACGAAGTCGGATTTTACGCTCTGCTCCAAACATTTTTTGAGAAATCAGTTGAAGTGTTCCTTTGAGATCGCCCATTGAAATATTTTCTCCAACAACTAAGCCTTCAATTTGATGGAATTGATGGCTATGAGTAGCATCATCAGTATCACGACGGAAAACACGTCCAGGAGAAATCATTTTTAAAGGCCCTTTAGAAAAATCATGTTGGTCCATTGTTCGTGCTTGAACAGGCGAAGTATGAGTACGTAGCAAGATTTCTTCTGTAATATAAAAAGTATCTTGCATATCACGGGCTGGATGATCTTTTGGTAAATTCATTCGTTCAAAATTATAGTAGTCTTTCTCAACTTCAAAACCATCAACCACTTGGAATCCCATACCTAAAAAGATATCTTCAATCTCTTCGCTAGTTTGTGTTAAGACATGACGGTGACCTAATGTCATTTGACGACCAGGCAAGGTAACGTCGACACTCTCAGACTCTAACTGTGCTTGAATCTTCGCAGCTTCCACTACTTTAGCTTGTTCCTCAAACGCTTTTGTTAAAATATCACGTACTTCATTGACTTGTTTTCCAACAACTGGTCGTAAATCATTAGATAAATCTTTCAGACCTTTTAGTAATTCTGTTAGAGAACCTTTTTTTCCTAAAACTTGTACACGTAAGTCTTGTAATTCTTTAGTGTGGTTCCCAGTCATTTCTTTAAGCTTTTCTTGAGTTGATATTTTCAACTCTTCTAATTGTTTTTGTAAATCCATCTTTCCTCCAAGTCAAAATAAGTAGCTTTGAAAACAAAAAAAGCGTGCCACTACCCCTTAATCGGAGCGTTGACACGCGGTACCATCCGTTTTCTATCTGATCGACCAATCAGACCTTAATTATAGTCCTATTTGTGAGTGAATTCCACCCTCTTTCACTGATTCAGCTTGCAGTCACGGCTGAACTCCCTAAGCAGCTTCCCTTGGTTTACTAGTCTCACAGACCTCTATTCAATTAAAGACTATTTTATCAAATTTTTCAGTCTTTAACAAGCACTATTAGATAAAGATTACTTTGTCTGCTTCACTTTTCCTGTTGCATAATCAAATAATAATCCCGATTGTACATTAGGAATAAAAACATTAAATTCTAAACTTCCATCTGAAGATTTAGCCTCAATATGTGATCCCGAAGATAAAAGATTATCTCTGTCATAAATTAAAGTCACACGATACCTAACAGCTTTATGACGATCCAATGCTTTACGAACTAAAGTTTCATAATAATTTTGCCCTGTTGATTGGTTGCTATTAGCTTGGTTTGCCCAAGCTGCTTGTGTGGCAATATTTTTAGGATTACTTGTGGAGGCATCAAATCCTCTTAAACTCCCTACTAAAGCATAACCAATTAAATGGCCTCTGTCCACAGCGTGGTTATAGCTCCCTTTTAATCCATTTATCTGATGCCATCCAGCTGGTTTCCAATAAGTTCTACCATTCCCTGTTTCTTCTCGATTTCGATATTGACGAGTTGCTTTTGTTAATAAGGCATTTGCTTTAGTTGGAACAATTTGGTTATTAACCCTCTTTATTTCATTAATAGCATATGGTGCACTTGACACTTTAGCATTCAAATCTGTTTTATTTTGATTAATGATAAAAGCACCTGACTGGTTCCAAGCTATATTTGTTCCCAATTGTTTTTTAACATTGCTAGTCAAAACAGATTCAGATAACTCTCTACTAGGGGTTCCTGATATATTTTTAAGGGAAGTATTTTTGCCAGATTCATTACTAATAATTAAATCTGTCACCTGTTTTAAAAAGTGATCATTAGGCAAAGATTTGCTTTCACCTAACCCTATTGCCAGTAATGAAAAAAGCAAAGTTACAATCGAAGCTGTTATTTGTTTTTGTTTTTTTGTCATTGTATTATTCTACTGCTAAAATTAACTCTCAAAGGAAACCACTATAAGCATCAAATAACTTATAGTGGCTCTTTCTATTTTCCTAAAAATTTTCCAATAATATTTTGCCATTTATCCAGCGATAAAATAGAGTAAGCATGCTCTCCGTCACCAAAAACACTATAACCCAACATCAATCCAACCGCTAAAAACAGCAAGGCTAACAGTATGACTAATACTATTAGACCGATTTGTTTTAATACATATTTCCAACCACTAGATGCCATATTACGCCTCACTTACACGTTTAATATTAGCACCAAGAGCCGCTAATTTTTCATGGAATTGATAATAACCACGGTCTAAATGGGTTAATTGGCCAACTACTGTTTGCCCTTGCGCAACCATTCCTGCCAAGATTAAAGCTGCACTAGCTCGTAAGTCAGTAGACATGACCGGTGCACCTTGTAAGGCTCTCCCACCATGAATCATTGCAGTATCTCGTAAAATTTCCGTTTGTAATCCCATGCGACGCATTTCTTCCAAATGTTGAAAACGATTTTCAAAAACTGTCTCAATCATAGTTGATTCGCCATTAACTACTGCCATTAGAGCTGTAAATTGAGCTTGCATATCAGTAGGAAATCCTGGATGAGGGAGTGTTTTCACAGTCACTGGCTTCAATTTTTTAGTATCAGCTTTTACACGAATACCATCTTCTTCCTCTGACACTTCAACACCCATCTCCATCAATTTAGAGATTAAAGGACGGTTATGTTCCCAAATAGCATCCTTTACTAGAACATTTCCAGAAGTCATAGCAGCTGCCACCATAAAGGTTCCAGCTTCAATACGATCTTGGACAACATCATGTTCTGTACCATGTAAAGCATCAACACCAATGATCGTTAATGTTTCCGTACCAGCACCCTTTACTTTAGCTCCCATTTTATTTAGTAACTGCGCAAGGTCTACAATTTCTGGTTCACGTGCAGCATTCTCTATCGTTGTTGTGCCTGAAGCAAGTGTAGCAGCCATCATTAAGTTTTGAGTGGCACCGACTGAGGGAAAATCCATGTATATATTAGCTCCCTTAAGCTTTTCAGCTTGGGCAGTAATATCACCACCATTTTGTGTAATCGTAGCTCCCATAGCTTCTAAACCTTTAAGATGAAGGTCAATTGGTCGGCTACCAATTGTACAACCGCCTGGCATTGAAACCTTAGCATGGCCATTTCTAGCTAAAATAGGTCCCAAAACAACAATAGAAGCTCTCATTTGACTAACAAATTCATAAGGTGCAACATCTAAAATATCACCTGAGGCATCCACTAAGATTTCTTTTTTATCGCAATTAAAATCAACTTGAATATCTAAACCACGAACAACATTGTTCATTGTAAATACATCAGACAAGATAGGAACATTGGTCAACAATGTTTTCCCTTGGCTTGGTAAAATTGTGGCTGCTAAAAGAGGTAAAACTGCATTTTTAGCTCCTTCAATAACAACTTGACCTTGAAGCTGCGTTTGCCCACCTTCCACAATAATTTTATCCATTTGAATCTCCATTCTTATAACAATAGTAAGTTGATTATATCATAGTTCAGCTAATATTTCCTTTATTGGAGAGCCCAAAAGATTGATTGACACAACTGAATCACTTCCAATAAAAAATGACTAACCACATAGCCACCAACTATACTTATCAACAAAATAAAAACTTTTAATTTTGAGATGTTTTGAGGGGACATTTTAATCATTTTAGACCAGTCAAATAAATCTACAAAAAGTTGATAAAAAAGGGCAATAAAAATAAAATTACTAACTATAGTTACTATATTTAATATCATATTCATGCCTTCTATTATACACTAAAAAAGCCTAATTAGTCACAAAACTAATTAGACCATTTTTCTACTTTTTACCGACGCTAATACGGTTAATTGCGCGACGAAGAGCAACCTCAGCTCTACGCATCTCATCAATATTCTGAGTTGTTTGAGCTTTTTCTAATGCACGCTCAGCGCGTTCCTTAGCCCGTTCTGCACGGTTAAGGTCTATATCACGTGCTCGTTCTGCTGAATCCGCAACAATTGTCACCTGATCCTCATTAACTTCAATTATACCACCATTAACAGCTACCCAGTCTACACCTTCTTGATGAGAACGATTAATCTTCATCTGATGAACAATAAGGGGAGCAATCAAATTTATGTGACCTGGTAAAATTCCCATTTCACCATCTGGCGTTCTAACAGTAATGAGACTAGCGTGATGGTCATATCTAATACCATCTGGTGTTACTACTTGAACAGTCAATTGTGCCATAGCATCACCTCATTAATAGTTCATTTTTTCTGCTTTTGCGATAACATCCTCAATACCACCAACCATACGGAAGGCATCTTCTGGAATTTGATCATGTTTACCATCTAAGATTTCTTTGAATCCGCGAACAGTTTCTTCAACCGGAACATATGAACCTGGTTGACCAGTAAATGTTTCTGCAACATTGAAGTTTTGAGAAAGGAAAAATTGGATACGACGTGCACGTCCAACCAACGTTTTTTCCTCATCTGATAATTCATCCATACCTAAAATCGCAATGATATCTTGCAACTCACGGTAACGTTGAAGAACCCGCTGTACTTCTGTTGCAACTTCATAGTGCTCATCTCCAACAATTTCTGGTGTGAGTGCACGAGAACTTGAAGCTAATGGGTCAACGGCTGGATAAATCCCCATTTGTGTCAATTTACGTTCAAGGTTAGTTGTTGAATCTAAGTGAGCAAAGGCTGTAGCTGGCGCAGGGTCAGTATAGTCATCTGCTGGCACATAAATAGCTTGGATTGAGGTAACAGAACCTTTTTTAGTTGAAGTGATACGCTCTTGTAATTGTCCCATTTCTGTAGCAAGTGTTGGTTGATAACCAACGGCTGAAGGCATACGACCTAAAAGCGCTGACACTTCTGACCCCGCTTGTGTGAAACGGAAGATATTATCAATGAAGAGAAGCACATCTTGTCCTTCTACATCACGGAAGTACTCAGCTATTGTAAGGCCAGTAAGTGCCACACGCATACGTGCTCCTGGTGGTTCATTCATTTGACCAAAGACCATAGCCGTTTTTTCAATAACGCCAGATTCTTTCATTTCCCAATAAAGGTCATTCCCTTCACGAGTACGTTCTCCTACACCAGTAAATACTGAAATACCACCATGTTCTTGGGCGATGTTGTGGATTAATTCTTGAATAAGAACGGTTTTACCAACACCCGCACCACCGAAAAGCCCGACTTTACCACCTTTTAAGTAAGGTGCTAATAAGTCAATAACTTTAATACCTGTTTCTAAGATTTCTGATGATGTTGATAATTCATCAAACGATGGTGCTTTTTTATGGATTGGTTGACGTTCTGCATCTTCTGCAAAAGGCTCTTCAAGGTCAATAGCATCTCCAAGAACGTTGAAGACACGACCCAAAGTATCCTTACCAACCGGCACACTAATTGCACGACCAGTATCTAATACTTCCAAACCACGTGTAAGCCCATCAGTTGATTCCATAGCGATTGTACGAACGAGGCCGTCACCAAGTTCAAGAGCAACTTCAAGTACTACTTTTTGTGACTTATCGCCATTTTTATAGACAATCAATGCATTATTAATCTCAGGAAGTTTGTCGCCACTTGCAAATACAACGTCAACGACAGGTCCAACTACCTGAGCAATTTTGCCTGAGCTCATGTATTTCTCCTTATCATATGATACAAAGGATTTAAGATACCTTTGTTCACTATTTTTTCTATAGACTAATTAATTATTCAAGTGCATTAGCACCTGCAACAATTTCTGTAATTTCCTGTGTGATAGCTGCTTGACGAGCACGGTTATATTGAATAGTTAAATCATTGATAACATTTTTAGCATTATCAGTTGCAGTCTGCATAGCTGTCATACCAGCCGCATGCTCTGCTGTTTTAGCATCAATAATAGCTCCATAAATCAAACTCTCAGTATATTGAGGCAATAATTGCTCCAATATAACTTCACGGTTTGGCTCAAGTTCAAAACCAGTAATCACTCTATCCTCAGAAGCCTCTTCTGCATCCAATTCTTTGATAGGAAGCATTTGTTGCATTCTGACTTGGCTAGTTAAACTGTTAACATGGTGATTGTAGCAAACATATAATTCATCGAATAACTCATTTTTGTACATTTCAACTGCTTGAGCAATAATTTTACCAACTTGATCAAAACTTGGTTGGTCCTCTAAACCACGTAATTCGAAAGAAACATTCATTCCACGTGCTTTGAAAAAATCAGAACCAACACTACCAATTGAAATGATGGCATAATCATCATTCTCAGTATGATAGTCAGTTATAGTGTCCATCATCGCTTTTAAGATTTTTGAATTGTAACCACCAACTAAACCCTTATCAGAGGTAATAACAATATAACCTGTTTTCTTCACCGGACGTGAAGCTAACATAGGGTTATCTGATCCAGATACTAAGTCTGACTTCAAGAGGTTAGTAGTAATTTGACGAATTTTAGAGGCATACACTTGAAAATCTCTAGCAGCTTGTTCAGATTTAACCAACTTAGCAGATGAGACCATCTGCATCGCACTAGTAATCTTACTTGTTTTTTCTGTAGAGAGAATCTTGTCTTTAATTTCACTAAGAGAGCCTGCCATATTAGAACCCTCCTATTATTTAAATTGTGATTGATCTTTAAATGCTTGAATAGCAGCATCTAATTCTGCTTCTTCTGGTAAATCTTTTGTTGTGCGGATTGTTTCGAAGAGATTATCATAATGAGCATCAAAGTAATCATACAAAGCTTCTTCAAAAGCTAAAATATCATTTACAGGTACATCATCAAGGAATCCATGTGTTAGAGCATATAAAATCACAACTTGTTTCTCAACTGGTAATGGTTTGTGTAATGGTTGTTTTAACACTTCCACTGTGCGACGACCACGATTTAGTTTTGCTTGTGTTGCTGCATCAAGGTCTGAACCAAATTGAGTGAATGCCTCAAGTTCGCGATAAGAAGCAAGATCTAGACGAAGCGTACCTGCAACTCTCTTCATCGCTTTAATTTGCGCTGCACCACCAACACGAGATACTGATGAACCTGCATCAATCGCTGGACGAATACCTGAGTTAAAGAGATTTTCTTGCAAGAAAATTTGGCCGTCAGTAATTGAAATAACGTTTGTAGCAATATATGCTGAGATATCACCTGCTTGTGTTTCAATGAACGGAAGCGCTGTAATCGAACCTCCACCTAAAGCATCTGATACTTTAGCTGAACGTTCCAAAAGACGACTATGAAGATAGAAAACATCCCCTGGGTAAGCTTCGCGACCTGGAGGACGGCGAAGAAGAAGCGAAAGTTCACGATAAGCTACGGCTTGTTTTGATAAATCATCATAAACAATCAAAACGTGTTTCCCGTTATACATGAATTCCTCAGCCATTGCTACTCCTGCATATGGAGCAATGAAAAGTAATGGAGATGGTTGTGATGCTGAAGCTGTCACAACGATTGTATAATCAAGGGCACCGTATTTACGCAAAGTTTCAACTTGTGTACGTACTGTAGACTCTTTTTGACCGATAGCCACATAGATACAGATCATATCTTGACCTTTTTGATTCAAGATTGCATCAATCGCTACAGACGTCTTACCAGTTTGGCGGTCACCGATAATCAATTCGCGTTGACCACGTCCGATAGGAACCAAAGCATCAATCGCTTTGAGACCTGTTTGAAGAGGCTCAAAAACTGATTTACGTTGCATAACACCAGGTGCTGGTGTTTCAACTGGGCGTGTTGCTGTCGTCTCAATTTCACCTAGTCCATCAACTGGTTGACCAAGCGGATTGACGACACGTCCAATCATAGCTTCCCCTACTGGTACTTCCATAATTTTACCAGTACGTTTTACCACATCACCTTCACGAATTTCTGAGAAATCACCCAAAATAATGATACCCACGTCATTAGACTCAAGGTTTTGAGCCATACCGTATGCACCATTTGAAAATTCAAGAAGTTCTCCACTCATAGCATTATCTAGCCCACGAGCACGAGCAATACCATCACCGATATATGTAACAATACCAGTTTCTGTGACGTCAAAATTTGGCTGGAAGTCTTCAATTTGCTTTTTAATTAAAGCGCTAATTTCTTGTGCATTAATTGCCAAAAGTCACACCACTTTCTATTTTAATTTCATTTTAAATTGATGTAATTGATTACGAACACTTGCATCAATTACTTTATTGTTTGCATTGACAACAAATCCACCAACAATAGATGGGTCAATGTGCTCAACTAACTGTCCATTTGGTAAAGCTAATTTAGTTTTAGCAATATCAAAAAGACGTTCTTTTTGTTCTGGAGACAAAGCAACTGCAGTTGTAATTTGAATTGGATATTGACCATTCACTTTGATAAGTTCCTGATCAACTGATTTCAAAATAGGATATAGAAGTGCTTCACGTTCATTTTGTACAATAACCTCAAGGAAATTAACAAGATAAGTTGAACATGATGTTTGCAATGTCTTCACAAAATGTTGTTTTTCATCATGTGAAACGGCAAGACTTGACAGGACACCCTCAAGCTCGCTTGTTTCAAAAATATCAATTAAAGCTGCTACTTCTTGTTGGATTTCTTCAACAATTTTATGTTCAATGGCAACTTCAACAAGGCTTTTTGAATATTGCTCAATTAGAGCCTGCGTCTTTTTATTCATTAGGCATCTCCTAGCTTTTTAATATAGCTATCAATGAGATTACTCTGAGCTTCTTTATCAAGATTTGATACCATAATTTTTTCAGCTAATAAAACTGTTAAATCTGCTACTTCACCCTTAACATCTGCTAGTACTTCTGCCTTATTTTGGGCAATATCTTGATGTGCTTTTTCTTTTAATCGATCAGCTTCAGTTTTTGCTTCTGAAATAATTTGATCACCTTTTGCAAGACCTGTCTCTTTAGCGTTATCAATGATTTGATTAGCTTCAGTTTTAGCGTTAGATAGTTCTTCCTCACGCTTAGTTGCAAAAGCTTCAGCTTGTTGACGTGCCTGTTCAGCAGTATCAATATCATTAGCTATCTTTTGTTCACGGGCTTCAAAAATACCTGTGATTTGTTTCCATGCAAAAGTCTTAATTAAGATAAATAAGAGAAGCACAGAGCCAGATACGATAATGATATCACCAATCGTTGTACTATTAATAAGTATTGACATATTTCTCCTCTCTTTTCTTATTCTTCTTCGTCACCATGAACTTTGTGTCCAATATAACTTGAGCTCAATATAATGAACACATACGCTTGGATGAAACCAATAAACATTGAGAATGCAGTCCAAACGATATTCAATGCAAAAGCTAGTGGACCTGTAAATGGTGATAAAACTGCAAGTTGTAAAAGTAATCCAGTGACAACTTCACCAGAAAAGATATTACCAAAAAGACGCAATGCTAATGAAGCAACATTAGTAACTTCTTCCAATAAATTCATCGGAAGCATTGCTGGTGTTGGTGATAAGAAACCTTTGAGATAACCACCAATTCCTTTTTTGCGAATACCTTCAATATGACAAATAAATGCTACTAATAATGATAATGTAATATCTACACCAAAATTAGCGGTCGGAGATGTCCAAAAATTATGCTCATGTGTTTTCAATGATGTCATCAATCCTAAGTTGTTAGCAATGAAGACAAAACTGAATAAAATAAACATCAATAAACTATAATTTTTAGTATAATGTCCTAAATTTTGTGAGATTGTATTATTAACAAGCTCATAGACATATTCTAAGACATTCTGCTTACCTTTTGGTTTTATTGTCATCTTACGACTAGCCCAGAAGACTAAGATAAAGATAATAGTAATTGTCAAGAGAGACATAGCTAGGATGGTTAAATCAAAATCAATGCCTAAAAAAGATACGGTTGGATTACTTGTAGATTCCAATCCTCATCCCTCCTTTTTTCTAAATTGTCGTCTATCTTACTAAGAATGTAAACGCAAATAGAACGAAGAAGGTACCTTCAATGAAGGCCACACCTGTAAACATCAATGTTTGCAGTTTGCTAAACATTTCGGGCTGACGAGCCGCTGATTTGGCAATATTTGCAACCAAAATTCCTTCACCGATTGAAACACCCATCACGGCGAAACCAAGTGCTAAAATAGCTAAATTCATAATAGAATTCTCCTTTAAAAAATATTTACTCCGTTATTTTATTCCTATTTCTTGTGCATGTCAATGAATTTCCTCATTTGATTACGTTTTCATGAAATAGTTTGAGATGGTTTACACAATCCTTTTCAAATAACAATTTTTAGTTTTTTTAGCTTTAATTTAATCCCTTATTAAGATATGACAACACTTTATTTTTGATATAGTGTCTCTTTACATTAATAATATTTTACCTTATAAGATAATAAAATCTCTATACTAAAGTGGTTTTACATAAGAAACGTTTAGCATAGAGATTCGATAAGCTTATCAACTAATCACTAAAATAAAGTGATTATTGTAGTTGCTGATACAGTTGTTCGTAAGCAACACATGCTGTATCCCATGAAAAATCTTTTGACATAGCTTGCCATTGTAACTTTTTCCACGCTTCAGGATAATCATTATAAACTTCTAATGCTAGTTTTAGAGTTTGCATTAACCAATAGCCTGAAAAATGATTAAATGAAAAACCTGTACCACTACCATCAAATTGATTGAAGGCTACCACAGTATCTTTTAATCCTCCAACTTCATGTACCAAGGGTAAGCTACCATATCTCATAGCCATCATCTGTGAGAGACCACAAGGTTCAAAAGCACTTGGCATCATGAAAATATCTGAAGCCGCATAAATCTGTTGCGCTAATCCTAAGTCAAAAGTAATATTAGCAGATAGTTTTTCAGGGTAACGACTAGCAAAATAAGAGAACGTTTCTTCAAAATGGTGATAGCCTGTTCCTAAAATAACCATTTGAATATCTTGTTGAAGCATATTGTCCAATTCAGAAGCAATAATATCAAATCCTTTTTGATCGGTAAGTCGTGAAACAATACCAATTAATGGTACATTTTTATCTTGAGGTAAGCCCAAATTTTCCTGTAAAGCCAACTTATTTTTAATTTTGCCCTCTAAGTTGCTTTTTGAAAAATGATATGGCAAAAAAGCATCTGTTTCTGGATTTAACAAATCGCTGTCAATACCATTTACAATTCCAGATAATTTGCCTGCTTCCATACGCATAATTTGGTCTAAACCTTTACCAAATTCTGGAGTTTTTATTTCATTTGCGTAGCTTGGTGATACCGTTGTCACTCTATCTGAGTAAAGAATTGCTGCTTTCATCCAATTAAGACAATTATTCCATCTAAGAGTTCCATCTTCATATCTCTCAGCGCCAACTCCAAATAAATCTCCTAACATTTCTGGACCAAACTGCCCTTGAAATTCAATATTGTGAATAGTAAAAACTGTTCTTATATTATTATAGGCCTGAATCCAGTGGTACTTCTCTTTCAATAAGAAAGGAATCATTGCTGTATGATAATCATGGACGTGTAAGACATCGGGAATAAAATTGATTTTCTCCATCAACTCTAAAGCAGCTAATTGGAAATAAGCAAAACGCTCCCCATCATCCCAATCACCATAGACATGACCTCTATAAAAATAATATTGATTATCAATAAAGTAGAACGTAACATTATCTTGAGAAAGTCTCTTAACTCCTACATATTGATGACGCCAGCCAACATCTGTATAGAAATACATGAGGTTTTCTATTTGGTCTCCAAATTTTTGGTCTACCATATCATAATATGGCATGACAACAGCGACATCATGACCTTTTTTACTAAGTGATTTTGGGAGTGCGCCAATCACATCTCCCAAACCACCTGTTTTAGCAAAGGGAGCACCCTCTGCCGCAACAAACATTATTTTCATTGTATAATATCCTCATTAATCTCTGAAAATTTAGGAATCACTAACGGTTTATCTAAACTACCTTTCAATGTAACTCCGGGTGCAACCTTAACGCATTTGTCAATAATAGTATTTTCAATGGTTGCCCCTTCCCCGATTTTTACTTTTGGAAAGATAATACTATTGACTACTCGAGTCCCATTTTCAAGGAGACAATTTCTAGAAACGATAGAATGGTCTAAATAACCTTTAATAATACTTCCAGAAGCTAGTTGCGAATTAGAGACATTTGATTGTTTATCAAAATAAGTAGCTTCCTCATTTTTCACCTTAGTATAAACTTTTTGGTTTGAAAAGAAGAGCGAATAAAATTTATTTGGTGTTAACATGTCCATGTTAGCATCATAATAGGATTTAATAGAAGAAATGTTTGACAAATAACCAGTGTATTCAAAAGCCAAAGCATTACTTTCAACAATTAAATCACGAAGTAAGAAGCGGAGTTTACGTGGTTCATTATTTTGAGCTTCCTCTTCCATTTTTTCGATTAACCAAGGTGTATTGATAACATAAATCTCAGCAGACATTTTTTGGTTATCGTCATTATCTACAGCTTTACCTAGACTCACTACATGATCAGATTCATCAATGGTCAAGACTTGATTAGCCTCTGCAATAGCTGATCTCGGCATTTTTTTATAAACCACGGTGGCTTGCGTACCATTTGCATTATGCAAGTGGATTACTTGACTTAAGTCAATATTACAAAGCATATCACAACTCATATATATCGTCTGGTCGCTACCCGAACGCCTCAAGTAAGTTAAAATTTGATCGTAATAATCCCCATTGACTGTACGAGTATCATCGTCTGTATCATAAAATCCTAAAGAATAGTGACTCAACAATGTACCTAAGCCCCACTCACGACCACTTCTAATATGGTCAAAAACAGAGCGAACATTATTCCCACGAAAAATACCATAAATACTTCTAACGCCTGCATTAGCTAAAGAGGATAATTGAAAATCAATTAAACGATACTTACCATCAAAAGGTAGAGAAGCAAGCGGACGATTATCCGTCAAACTGTGCATATCTGGGTAACTAACAGTATTTCCTAAAATCGCAGTATATTTATCAATCTTCATTTGGAACCCCCACTACTTCTTTATAACCAATAACTTCTACTTCTTTACTTCCATCAATCACAACACCATCACCGATAACAGCATCCTCACCGATAATAGCTCGATTTATCTTTGCACCTTCACCGATAGTCGCGCCACTCATAACAAAGGAGTCTTTAATAATAGCATTTGGTTTTACCTGGACATTAGTTGACAAAATGGAGTGCTCAACATTCCCTGCAACAAAGCATCCATCTACAACTAAAGAATCTTTAACATTTGCATCTTCTGTCATGAAATTAGGTGGTGCAATCAAATTTTTAGAATAGATTTTCCATGAACGATCACGACTATGTAATTTGTTATCTTCTCCAATATATTCCATATTAGCTTCCCAAAGGGATTCAATAGTACCAACATCTTTCCAATACCCATCAAAATTATAGGTATAAACACGTTCACCCGATTCAAGGTATGCTGGTATAACATTTTTACCAAAGTCTGACATGTCTATGCCGTTCTTTTCACCATCAATTAAAACTGTCCGTAATCTCTTCCAGTCAAAAATGTATATTCCCATTGAAGCTTTTGTTGACTTAGGATGTTCAGGTTTTTCTTCAAATTCGACAATACGGTCGTTTGAATCAGTATTCATAATTCCAAAACGGCTTGCTTCTTTTAAAGGAACATCTAAAACAGCGACTGTTAAGCTTGCTAAATTATCTTTATGTGTCTGTAGCATGTCATCATAGTCCATTTTATAGATGTGGTCCCCAGAGAGAATGAGTACATATTCTGGATTAATACGATCAATGTAGTCAATATTTTGATAGATAGCGTGGCTGGTACCTTGGAACCAGCGATTACCTTCTGTTGCAGAATATGGCTGTAATACAGTTACTCCCGAATCGATACCATCTAGTCCCCAGCTAGATCCGTTTCCAATATGAGTATTGAGTTCCAGCGGTTGATACTGAGTAATAACTCCAACATTATTAATACCTGAATTCGCACAATTTGAAAGCGCAAAGTCAATAATACGGTAACGACCTCCAAATTGAACAGCAGGTTTCGCAATGCTCTGAGTCAATTTTCCGAGTCGAGTGCCTTGTCCTCCGGCGAGAATGAGTGCTAACATTTCATTTTTCATATTATTCTTTCCTTTCAAAATGAGGTTACTAAATTACAGACTTATTTACGAAGCCGACGTTTTATTTTCCAAACACTTGCCCCAAGGGCTGGTAATGTAAAACTTAAAGTATGATCATAATCTTTCCATGTAGCCACTTGTGTTTTCGTTACAGGATTGTGGTTTTTCCAAACACCTCCAAACTCTTCCATTTCAGTATTTAAAACTTCTTCATAAATACCCGCTTGCGGAACACCAATAGTAAAGTTAGGGCGTTCTACAGGAGTCATATTAAAGACACAAAGTAACAAATCGCCTTTATCATCTTTTCGTATAAAAGATAAAACAGTTTCAGATTTATTATCCGCATCAATAATTTCTAGCCCATCAAAGGAATCATCAATACGCCATAGGCACTTATGATCTTTATAAAATTGATTCAATTGTTTAGTATAGCGTTGCATCTTTTGGTTCATATCATCATTTAAGTTTCCCCATTCTAGTTGATCATTATATTTCCATTCTAAAAATTGACCAAACTCACTTCCCATAAAGAGAAGTTTTTTCCCAGGATGACACATTTGATATGCATATAAGTTACGTAAACCAGCAAATTGATTATAACGGTCACCCCACATTTTATGCATCATACTCTTTTTACCATGTACTACTTCATCATGTGAAAAAGCTAGTACAAAGTTCTCATTGAATATATACATAAAACTAAAGGTCACTAAATTAAAATCATATTGCCTATAGAGAGGATCTTCTTCATAAAAACGCAGGATATCATTCATCCAGCCCATATTCCATTTAAAGTCAAAACCCAATCCTCCAGATTCTAAGTCTTTAGTTATTGGGGTAGAAGCTGTTGACTCTTCAGCAATCATCATAACATTAGGATGACGCTCTTTAATTACTTTGTTAAGTTTCCTTAAAAAGTGATACCCTTCCAAATTACGATTATCCCCAAATTGGTTAGCTTCCCATGGTCCTTCATCATAATCGAGATATAACATATTACTAACCGCATCAACACGAATACCATCAATATGATAATGTTCAATCCAGAATAAGGCACTCGAAATCAAAAAGGATTGTACTTGATTTTTTCCTAAATCAAAGTTCAGAGCTCCCCATCGATAGTTATGCGCACGATCATGATTTTGATACTCATAAGTAGCAGTTCCATCGAAATAGGCTAAAGCATCATCATTCTGAATAAAGTGTCCTGGAACCCAATCTACAAGAACTCCTATATTATTTTTATGACATGCTTCTACAAAGTCTTGAAATTCTTCTGGAGTACCATAGGTATGTTCAAAAGCAAAATACCCCATTAATTGATATCCCCAACTCATATCAAGCGGATGTGCCATTAAGGGCATAAATTCAACATGAGTATAATTCATCTCAACAAGGTAGGGGATTAAGTAGTCTTTTAACTGAGAAAAAGTCATAGGATGTCCAAAATCATCTTTTTTCCATGAACCAGCATGAACTTCGTAAATATTAATTGGACGCTTCTGAAAACCCAGACGTTTGCGCCTTCCCATCCAAAGGCCATCTTCCCACTTTTTATTTCTAAGAACTTTAATAACACTTGCAGTTCCAGGACGTCTTTCCATATAAACTGCCATAGGATCGATTTTCTCAACTACTTGACCACCTTTACGAGTAACCAAATATTTATATAAATCACCTTCGCGCGCATCCAAACTGTTAGTTTCCCAAACTCCTGCTTGATTTTTGTTCATTTGGAGAGGGCGATTTCGCCAATCTGTAAAATCTCCAATAACTTGAACATTTTCAGCATTAGGAGCCCAAACTCTGAAACAAAAGCTTTCATTTTCGCTATGTACGCCTAAATAATTCTGGAGATGAAAATTTTCACCTATTCCAAAAGTATATAACTCATCTTTATTGGACATCTACTCACCTCACAGGTCCTACTAGTCAATATAAGACAAAAATATTTCCTCAATGGTACAAAAAAAGAGGAATGCATTTTCCTCATACAGACGCATCTGAAAATATTTCACCCTCTATATTTCCGAAAAATTAACTAAAATATAAGAAACTCAAATTCAAATCAAATTCCTTAATATACACAAAAATAACCTGAATGTTTTCAGGTTATTTTGTGATATCAAGGATCATTACAGAAAGCTCATCATCTAATGAATCTATCGCTTTTCCTTCTTCATGATTTGATATTATTATATCACCTATGAAAGAATTCTGCAAGCGTTTTCCTTTAATATTGAAAATTATTTTTATTTTCTTATGTTCTTCGACTGTAAAACTTATGAAACCTGAATGGTATTGAGCAGACTCTACAAAAACATGTTTGCGAATCTCTTCAAAGCTAGAATAAGAAAAGTAAGGAGAGTTTGTCTTCAAAGTAATTATTTTCCTAATAAAATTAATAGTACTCTTATGAAAGGTAACATTATCCCAGTTGACCTGATTAACTTGGTCTGGGGCATTGTAAGAATTCATAGCCCTTTCTTTATCTGCTTGAGTAAGTTGACCTTTATCACCTGTAGGATAACACTTTGTTCGAAGAAACTCCTGACCTAATTGCATGAAAGCCATCCCTTGCATCAATAGATTCATAGCACTAGCTACTTCAACTCGGTAAATATGTTGTTTCTCGTTGTCATTAGGATGTAATTCCCATAGCAAATCATTTAAGTTGTAGTTGTCATGTGCTTCAACATAATTTAAAACTTGACTAGGATCAATGTATGATACTAACTCATCACTTCCTAAAATGCCTTTTGCAACAATATCTTCTGTACTGTTTCCAGAAACTAAGCCTTTTTTAAATTCTCCGTAAATTTCCGCACCTTTGACAGCGTCTCTTACATCATCATTGAAAAAGCCAATTCCAGGCATCTGATAAGCATTATCTTTTTTAGCTTTATTTTGAGGCGTGAGACCAGCTCCCATGTCCCATCCTTCTCCATAAACCAAAATACGAGGGTCGATTTTATTTAGCTCATTTCTTATAATGTTCATCGTTTCTACATCATGTAGCCCCATCAAATCAAATCGAAAACCATCAATATTATATTCTTTCACCCAATACAAAACTGAATCAAGAATATACTTACGACACATTTCTTTTTCACTAGCTGTTTCATTACCACAGCCTGACCCATTTTGAAATGTTCCATTGTGATTCATTCGATAATAATAATCTGGAACCGTTAGTTGAAATGCAGAATCAGTTGATGAAAAAGTATGATTATAGACAACATCCATAATAACACCAATGCCTGCATCATGGTACGCTTGGATAGCAGATTTTAATTCTAAAATACGCGTTGCAGGTTCATGTGGATTACTAGAGAAGCTTGCTTCTGGAACATTGTAGTTTTCAGGATCATATCCCCAATTATAAGCATAGTGACCATCATCATCAAATGTCTGATGATGATCGAAAATTGGTTGAAGTTGGATATAGTTAACTCCTAGGTCTTGTACATAATCAAAGGTCGTTTTATCACCATGCTGATTAACCGTACCTTTTTGATGCAATCCCTTAAATTTTCCGTGATAATCTGTCTTAACTCCTGAAGTCTCAGATATCGAAAAATCACGCACATGCATTTCGTAAATGACTGCTTGATTGGGGTTTTCGAGCCGCCACTTAGCTTCTTTTCCATGACTTATTTTAAACCCTTCCGGAGTTAATGCTTCTGGAGCAATAACAATAGACCTTTTACCATTTGCAGTCGTTGCAATGGAATAAGGGTCTCTCGTAATTTTAAAGGTACGTCGTCTATAGTAGACTCGATAAGTATATGCTTGGTAATTATAGTTTCCTTCAAGTTCAGTAAACCAGACTCCATGGGTATTTTCTTTATGATTTTTATAATTGACGGCTGTCCCTCTTTTCATAGAAAGAACTTTTGATACACTTGCTGTTTCATCTGTCGAATGATATAAAATCAGTTCTACACGTTCCGCAGTAGGGGCCCATAATCTAAAAGCCGTTTTAGTTTCTGAATATTCAAAACCTAACCAACCATCAAATCCCCATTTTTTGTCAAACGCTCTACTATTGATTGCCATGTCGTAGGCATGAGGTTGGCGTCTACTATAATGATGGCTACTAACTGCTGCTTGACGAGAATAATACAGATTGTCATCCCCATCTACAATCCAAACTTCTTTACGTGCACCACCTTGAGTACAATCAATGCGATAATCTATTGTTTTATGATGCCAATTTTTATCCTTAACAATCACATAATAATGGCTTAAAAAATATGGCAAGGGATATTTTAGTATCGCAACAGCACCGAAACTGTCAAACCGTGAAAAATGAGCATCTTGACCCTCTGAGCCATCGCGCCACTGCCATAAACTTAAATTAAAGTAATTTTTCTTTCGGCTATGGTAATGTACAATGACAGTATTATCCATTCATCAATCTCCTAATCCTTCTAAATCATCTACCTCATTAGCAAACTTCTGTGCAATAGCTTCTATCGCTAGTTCATCTTTATCTAAAACTAAAGCATCATCCGAAATTTCATCAGTATTAGCAAAGAACCTAATATGATTTTTAAGGTTTGCTAGAGTAATGGGAGCATCTCCTCCATATTCTCCATCTAAGTTAATCATCATACGCTCGTCTGATAGGGGTTTGATAGTTAGATAAGACGTTTTAATATACTCTACTCGTTTATCATTAATATGTTTTCCACCTGCAAGCACTAAACGAATGAGATGCATAATCTCAATAAGATTTGCAGTTTTTACCAAAATAAGGGTAAATTTCCCATCATCCAATTTGGCATCAGGTGCAATTTGTTCAAACCCTCCTACAGAAT
Source organism: Streptococcus agalactiae (assembly GCF_949788565.1). Taxonomy (NCBI): domain Bacteria; kingdom Bacillati; phylum Bacillota; class Bacilli; order Lactobacillales; family Streptococcaceae; genus Streptococcus; species Streptococcus agalactiae. The sequence goes on along the minus strand of NZ_OX460931.1, from coordinate 769,869 downwards.
TTGTGATGGCAACAAAAATCATTGAAGCATCACCGATAAATTCACCCTTATCGTGAGTAATTTTGACTGGTACTTTTCGAACTCGAGGTAATAATTCAACACCCTTTGCTAGATAAGCAAGATAGCCAAACGTTGTTTTCAATTGACTTGGTACACTATAAGTTAACTCTGTCAAACTACCTGCAGCTGCAATATTAATAAAATAATTGTCCTCTTGAGCTTGACCAATGTCCATCTTAACAATTTGATTTTTACCAATTAATTTAGTTGCTTCAATAGGATTACCTCGCGGTATTTTTAAGGCACGAGCAAAATCATTAGTTGTTCCAGTTGGAATAATTGCCATCTTAGGACGACGTTTCAAAGGAGCAATACCATTAACAACTTCATTAATAGTACCATCTCCACCTGCTGCAACAATCAAATCAAAACCAGCTTGAGCAGCTCTAGCAGCTTCATCTCTGGCAGAATTTTTAGTTGGCGTTGTTTGAAAGGCTGATGTTTCATACCCAAATCCTTCAAGTATATCAAGAACTTCCGCTACATTTTTTTTCATAATTTCTTGACCAGAAGTTGGGTTATAAATTAAACGTGCTTTTTTTTGTTTCTTCATTTCTTCCTCACTTAAAGGTTGAGTAACCAGTCTTCATCTTGTATTGTAATCCCTAAATCTTGAGCCTTGGTTAGTTTACTTCCTGCATCGCTTCCTGCAACAATTAAATCAGTCTTTTTAGAAACGCTACCTGTCACCTTAGCACCAAGGTTTTGTAATTTCTCTTTTGCTTCATTACGAGTCATTTTTTCAAGCTTACCGGTTAAAACGACTGTTAAACCTGAAAGTTGTGCATCTGTACTAACTCGTTTTCCTAGATAATTAAAATTAACGTTATAGGAAGTTAATTCCTCTAGTAGTTTATCTACCTCTTCTTTTTCAAAGAACGTATGAAGTGATTTGGCAATAACCCCTCCTAGTCCATCAATTGAGGCAATACTTTCTTGACTTGCTTGACTTAGTTGCCTCAAATTACCAAATTCCTCCAATAAAAGGCGGCTCGCCTTGCTTCCCACATGACGAATACCTAGGCCAAAAAGAAGTTTTTCAGCAGAATTTTCTTTTGAAGATTGGATTGCATGATAAATCTTAGTTGCAGATTTCTCTTTAATACCATCTAAAGTTAATAAATCCTCTATGCTTAAACGATAAATATCTGCAACATCTGCTATTAAATGAGCATCAAATAATTTTTCGACTAAGGATGGACCAAAACCTGTAATATTCATAGCATCTCGGCTAGCAAAATGAGCTAAACGTTCTTTGATTTGGTTGGGGCACAGCGGATTAATACAACGTAAAGCCACCTCGTCTTCAAAATGAACTAATTCACTACCACAAGAAGGACATAGTTTAGGAATAAACATGACTTCTTGCTGGTTTCGCTTACTCATAACGACATTTAAGACTGCAGGGATGATATCCCCTGCTTTGTATACAACAACAGTATCTCCAATACGGATATCTTTTTCGGCAATATAATCTACATTATGCAGAGTGGCCCTACTAACGGTTGTCCCTGCTAGTTGAACTGGAGTTAGGTTAGCTGTTGGTGTTACGACTCCTGTTCGCCCAACTGTCCAATCAACAGATAATATTTCTGCTTCCTTTTCTTCAGCAGGAAATTTATATGCAATCGCCCAACGAGGTGCCTTTACAGTGAAGCCCAACTCTTCTTGCATTGCTAAGCTATTAACCTTAATAACAATACCATCGATATCATAAGGGAGGGAAATTCTATCTTTTTCTATAGTTTGGATAAAATCCCAAATTTTCTCCATAGAAGAGCTAATTAAACGATGATGATTGACTGAAAAGCCATAGCTTTCTAGCTCTTTTAAAACATCATCTTGTGTTTCTTTTTGCGTAGGGCTAGCTTCTTGATAAAGAAAAGTTGCTAATTTACGTTTCGCAACAATTCCTGTGTTTAATTGGCGCAAGGTTCCTGCTGCTGCATTCCTAGGATTAGCAAATTCCTGCTCACCATTTGCACGTTTTTCTATGTTAATAGCTTCAAAAGATTCTTTGGGAAGGTAGCACTCTCCGCGAACAGTAATATCTAAACTTTGGTCTAAATGTAGAGGAATATCATGAACACGCTTTAAATTTTCAGTAATATTTTCTCCAATATTGCCATCACCACGTGTTGCCCCAACCTGTAAAATACCATTTACATAAGTCAACGAGACAGATAGACCATCAATTTTCAGCTCTGCCATATAAGAAGCGGTTGGAAACTCTGCTTTAACACGTTTATCAAAGGCTATCAATTCTTCTTTTGAGAAAGCATCCTGCAATGAATACAAAGGATATTCATGTTGGTATTTTTCAAAGCCTTCTAAAACTAAACCACCCACTCGATGTGTGGGACTATTTGGCAAAATGTTTTCTGGATGTTGCTCTTCTAATTCTACTAACTCTCGATATAACTGGTCATATTGACTGTCAGAAACTGTGGGATTATCTTGTGTATAATACTCTTTTGCGTACTGATTCAACAAAGATACTAATTCATTCATACGATTTTCCATATTTCTATTTTATCACAAAGACTAAGGATATTAGTAAAAATTGGAGCATTTCTCATAAAAGTTGCAGCATTTTCTAGCTATGCTAACTATAAACCCAAACAAAAAAGCCGAGATCAATGTCTCGCGCTTTATAATATATTTATTTTGTAAAATCGACGTGTCTACTCAACTTATCCACAAGGACTGCTCCAACCAAAAGTGAAGCCAATTCACCAACAGCTGTCGTTAACCATGTTAATAATAAAGGTAATCCTGCTACAATTTTCAATTCAACTGCTACCGTAATCATTGAAGCAGCAAAGAAGAAAGAAAAGAAAAAGAATGCTTTGTTAATAAGACCATTAAATAGATAATCTTTTTGATATTGCTTGAATAAAATGGTTCCAAGATAAACAAAAAGTAAGGTTGAACCACCACCTACAAAGACATCAATCATTCCAAAACTATAAAGATTAGAAATCATACATCCTAACGTTACCGCAAAAAGGTATTTTCGGTGGTAAAAGGCCAAGAAATTTAGCATTTCTGAAACACGGAATTGATAAGCACCATAAGCAATAGCATTAAAAGGTGGCGTTATGGTTAAAACGATATAGATAGCTGTTACAATAGCCATGTGAGCGTAATCGCGAGTTGTAAATGTGTTCATAATTTCTCCTTTAACGTTTAGATAGTTAACACTTCTAACGTTTGTAATATGCTTGATGAAAGGGAACTAAGCATCAAGGGTTGTGTAAAACAACTTACTAAGTATATCACAAACAAAAAGTAAAGCCAAGCTTATGGGAGATTTCCTCATCACTTTGAAGCATCCGTGATATAATAAAAATATGGTTAAATTAAAATCGTTACTGAAAAAAAGTATTCAAAATGAAGTCAGCTTATATTTACTGTTCGGACTATTAACATCCCTTCTTTATTTAGTTATTCGACAAGGGATTTTTAATTTCTCGCAGGACGCTCCATTCTCTGCAATAGTTGCTAACATAATAGCTATACTTTTTGCTTTTTTTACAAATGATCGATTTGTTTTTAAACAAACTAAAATTGGACAGCTTCAACGCTTACAAACATTTGTCATCGCTAGATTAGGCACATTAGGATTAGATTTGATATTAGCTGTTATTTTTGTTGATCAATTTCCTTCTATTATCGGACAATTCGTTCAGCACAATTTAAATAAAATCAACACCATTGAAAGCCTTGTATCTCAAATATTAATTATTTTACTCAACTACATCTTGAGCAAATTTGTTATTTTTAAAGACAAAAAAAGGCAACTCTAACAAGAGCTGTCTTTTCTTATTTTTCTTCTTTGGATTTTTGGATAAGAGACATAATATCTCCACGCCTTGATTCAATTTTTCCTGTCGCAATTTCTTGAACGCTGGCATTCAGTATTGCACCTAAAATCATAATGTGGGCTAAGAAAATAAACCATAGCATTAAGATAAAGATAACGACCGAACCAAACGTTTTAATATCTACCATTTTCTCAACCCTATTTAAGACGTATTGGCTAATTAAATTACTAAAAAAACCAATAACAAACGTTGAAAATAATGTCCCTGGAATGACATAACGTACTTTTCTAATTCGTGCGTTAGGTAAAATAAAGTATAAAATTCCAATACCTAAAAATATAGTCAAAAATGTAACTGGTTGTGCAAGATTTAAAAGCCACGCCGTTAGAGTATCTCCCAAATCATACATGTTTACAATTATCTGTAAAACTGGTTTTGAAAAGGTTGAAAAAATTAAAACAAAAGTCAGTAAAAATAGGATGATCAGCCCAGTCCCCACACCCACTAAACGACTAATCACAAAGTCTCTGTGTTGGTCAACACCGTATGCTTTATTAATGGCTTTTTGAAGAGAGGTCAAACTTTTAGACATTGTCCAAAAAGCTGTTAATGACGCGAATCCCAAAATGCCGGTAGACGGTTTCGAAAAAGCATCTACTGCTAAGCGTGAGGCAGGTTCATAAATATTTTTCGGAAGATTTTTTTGCATAAGTGACAATAAATCCGACACATTAATATGAAAATAAGGAAAAATATTAGCAGCAATAACTAGTAATGGAAAAGCTGTCACTAATAGATAATAAGCAACTGCTATGGCTGATAAGTCCATCTCTGCACTTTGAAAATGACGCATAAAAACTTGAATGGGTCTATATTCTAGTTTAGCCAGCAAATCCTCAAAGAATTTTTTTAATTTCATTTTAGTAAGTTCTTTCTTCTCCTTGACTTGTTAAAATAACAGGACCATCTTTAGTGATAACAAATTGATGTTCATATTGACAAGAAAGACCACCATCTAAGGTTTTATGTGCCCAACCAGTTTTCATGTCTGTATCAATTTCCCAAGTACCAGTATTAATCATTGGTTCGATGGTTAAAACCATCCCCTCACGAAGGCGGAGACCTCGACCTGCTGTACCATAGTTAGGCACCATAGGCTCTTCATGCATTGTTGGACCAACACCGTGACCAACCAAATCACGAACAACTCCATAACCACGACTCTCTGCATAATCCTGAATAGCAGCTCCAATATCACCGATACGGTTTCCGATAACTGCTTTTTCAATCCCAATATACATTGCTTCTCTTGTCACAGACATTAAGTCTTTCACCTCTTGTGAAACTTCACCTACAGCATAAGCCCAACACGAGTCTGCCAAACCACCACTATATGTTTCCGTGTACTTTTTCATTTGAGCCACGTTGTCAAAGTTTAACGATGAAACGTCAACAATCGATTTATCTAAAGGTTCGCTTAAAACCATATCTACTTTTAAAAGGTCACCTTGTTTTAGGGTATAATGACGAGGAAAGGCATGAGCCACTTCATCATTAAGCCCACAACAAGTAGCATATGGGTAATCCATAACTGCACCATCAACCCCGATTTGCAATGGCAATACGTTTTCTTCTTTACAACGTCTACGAACGTATTCTTCAACTTCCCACATATCAACTCCTGGTTTGATAATATCACGAAGTCCAATGTGGATGCTGGCTAAAAAATCACCTGCTCTATCCATTGCTTCAATTTCGCGTGCTGACTTTAATGTAATCATTTTCTATTTATTCTCCTTATATCTAATTAATTTTTACCGCTATCATAGCTTTAGCAATAATTTTATTTTCTAATTTTAATTCTAAATCGAGTGTAGCTTCGCGCCGTTTTTCTGAAATAATGGTTGGCGTTACCATTATTATTTCATCAATTTGAACAGGTTGCAAGAAATAAAGTGTCATTTGTTTAACAACAATACTGCGTTGATGCTTACGAGTTAAGACACGAATACAAATTTCTTTTAAGAACTCCGTCAAAACTCCTTGTGTTAAGCTACCTGTATGGTCAATCATAGCGGGTTCTACTAAAAACGAAAAGTGACCATCTTCAATTTGTAAATTAGACAAGATTTGATCACTATAGGTGTATAAATCTGTCCCTTGCGACATCGATAAATTTTCTACAGCTTGTCGTCTTGTAATAACGCCTAATAATTCAAAGTCATCCGATACTACTGGCATCATATTCAAATCTTCAAAAATCATTTTTTGACTGATATTAGCTAGACTCATTCGAGGTTTAGCAACAATGATATTTTTTGACATGACTGTTGCCAATTTTACTTCTTTATCTTTTCCAAGAATATCTTGAACACTAACAACACCAACGACAACATTAGCTTGGTTGACTATTGGAAAACGAACATTTTTAGTTTGTTTAACAAGAAGATTAAATTCTTTTACGGTATCATCTTGCGCTAAGAAACCATAATCCATTTGCGACTGATAGACTTGTTCAACGGTCTTTAAATCCGTACGAATTTTGGCATTTGACAAAGTGTGATTAATCATCGTTGATACTGTGAATGTATCATAGTGTGTTACCATTACGGGAATTTGAAGTTTATCTGCTAAACGACAAACAGATGGGGAAACATTAAAGCCACCTGTAACTAAGATAGCGTTTTGATGTTGTAAGGCTAAATGTTGTATCTCATCACGGTCGCCAACAATCAATAACCCTCCTTGCACCAAATATTTTTCAATATTTCTGTGAGTCATTGCGCCTATAGAAAATTTACTAAACTCCTTGCTGAGTCCCTCTGTTCCTGCAACAACTTGTGAGTCACTAATCCTTGCAATTTCAGCATAAGTCAGTTTTTCAATATTAACCTTTGCTTTTTGAGCAACACGTACTGTCCCACTACGCGGTCTAGTCTCAACAATACCCCTATTTTCTGCCTCTTTTATAGCGCGGTATGCAGTGCCATCACTCACCTTTAAATGGTTTGAAATACTGCGTACACTAACCCTCTTACCAACAGCTAAATTTTCTAGGTACTCCAAAATTTCTTGATGTTTACTCATAACGATAATCACCCCTAGTTAATTGAAACTCAATATAGTCTCTTATACGGCGTGTATAACGGTCGCTTCCTTTAAAACTCCTAGATTGTTTGAAATGCGCCTTCAAAGCAACCTTCTGACTAGCAATATTCTCTTTATGTGTTACTATGATCAATTTGTCCATCCCAAACTCTTGAAAAGCAAAAAAAGAAAGTGTCTTTAGACATTCAGTCATAATGCCTTGACCCCAAGAACTTTCTTTCAAAAAATAGCCAATTTCAGCTGTCTTTTTAGATAAATCAATGTTTTCAAAACGGATAACTCCAAACATTTTATGACTAACTTTATCTTCAATCGCCCAAACTCCCAACGGCTCTTTCATAAAAGAATGAACTAAAAGAAAATCACTTTCCTTCTTACTGGTTTGAACAGGAAAAATAAATTGTAAATTTGTCCTTTTTGAAGCTATTCGCCAAAAAGCTTCCCTATCAGTGTAGGCAACAGGACGTAGGTTAACATGTTCTGTTTCAATGAATGCAAACCGTCCTAAATTTGTCCATATATCCATGATAATATTATACCACAAGAGATTTCAAATACCTATAAGTGACTTAATCTAAAACAAGAAGAAAAGAGCTAAGAAATATTCTCAACTCTTTGTTATATATACTATTCTTCAACCAATTGGATATCCGCACCCAATGATGTTAGTTTCTCGATGATATTAGAATATCCACGTAAAATAAACTCGATGTTCGTAATTTCAGTTCGTCCCTCTGCCATTAAGCCAGCGATAACTAAAGCAGCGCCTGCACGCAAATCTGTTGCTTTTACAGGTGCACCAGATAATTGATTAGGACCACTGTAAACTATTTTGCCCCCTAGGGTAGAAATATTAGCTCCCATACGTGCTAATTCGGGAACATGATTAACACGTTTCTCATAGATAGTATCTAATAAACTCCCGTTTCCTTCTGCTGTTAGTAATAAAGGGGTTAGAGGTTGTTGTAAATCTGTAGCAAATCCTGGGTAAGGTGAGGTTTTTATGGATACAGCTTTTAACTTTTCTTGTTCTTCAACAAAAATTGAATCCTCTTCAACTGTCATTCGAACTCCCATCTCATCTAACTTAGCAATGAAACTCTCAAGGTGTTCATATAACACATTGGTCACTTTTATTCCTCGTCCGATAGCTGCTGCCATAGCAATATAAGTTCCTGCTTCAATACGATCTGGAATTACTTGATGACGCGTGCCATGGAGCGATTTCACACCTTCAATTGTAATAACATCAGTCCCAGCACCACGAATATGAGCTCCCATATTATTTAAAAGAGTAGCCACGTCAATAATTTCTGGTTCACGCGCAGCATTTTCAATAACCGTACGACCATTTGCCTTAGCTGCTGCGATCATAGTGTTAATTGTCGCACCAACACTGACAGTATCCATATAAATATTTGCTCCTTGCAAAGGCTTTCCGTTTGTTGCTAGACGCATTGAATCACCTTCATAAGAAACACTAGCTCCCATCGCTTCAAAAGCTTTTAAATGTAAATCAATCGGACGGGGACCTAAATCACAACCACCAGGTAAACCTACTGTTGCTTGACCATAACGCCCCAATAAGCTTCCATAGAAATAATAGGATGCACGAAGACTATTGATTTTGCCATAAGGCATTGGAATATCTTTAACACCACGTGGATCAATTTCAAGCGTCTCACCATAACGCTTAATCTTAGCTCCCATAGTTTCCATAATGTCAACTAAACTGTCAACATCAGAAATAGCCGGAACTCCATCTAAGACCACAACATCATCAGCAAGGATAGTGGCAGGAATCAAGGCAACTACACTATTTTTGGCACCCGATACAGCAACTTCTCCCGTCAGTTGCTTGCCACCGTTAATAATAATTTTACGCATACTTTCAAATCTTTCTTTAACTAGAATTCAACTCTACTATATTATCATAGTTTAAATTCTTTTTCAAATACCAGTATTGTGTGATGATATAATATCTTAAAAATTCTTATAATTAACGATGTAGCTTTATTTGATTACATCACTGTGTTTTTGTCTATTAACCAGAGCTTTTTCAACTTCATAGCGCAATTGTCTGGTTGCATCTACAATATGATTTGCTTTTGAAATAGCCGATATAACTGCAATCCCATCTGCACCTGATTCTACAATATCATGAACAAAATCACTAGTGATTCCGCCTATTGCAACGATTGGAATATCTTGATTAATTTCTCTAACTGCCTTTGTTGTCCTATTGCCAACAGCAGGCTTAGCATCTGCTTTTGATTGTGTCGGATTAAAAGGACCAATTCCGATGTAATCAACAACAGATAATTGTGATTTCTGATATTCAGCCATTGTACTCACAGATAAACCGATGATTTTATCTGGTAAACGTCTCCGTGCCTCATCAACAGGTAAATCATTTTGTCCAATATGAAGACCATCAGCATCAATTAACTCAACTAAGTCAATGTCATCATCAATAATAAAAGGAACTTGATATTGCTTACAAAGTATTTGGAGTTGCTTAGCCATAGCAATTTTTTCCTTACCTTGTAATGCTGTAAAACCTTTTTCTCTAAATTGAAATAGAGTTATACCTGCTTGTAAGGCTTCTTCAACAACAGTCAATATATTCTTCCTAGAGCAATCCACAGTCCCACAAACAAAATATAATTTCAATGTATCTTTCATCTACTGACACCACCTATTTGTCCATAATCATTTCTGATTTCATCTGAGAAAGGGCATCTAAAAATGCAACTTGGAAACTTCCCACTCCCTTACCTTTTGCCACCTTCTCTGCAATTTCTCCAGCAACATTATAAACAGTCATGGCCTCTGTCAGACAAGCAAGATCATCGCTTCTGTCAGAACTACCAATAAAAGCAGCTAATACTGCCCCTAATAGACATCCAGTTCCTGTAACAAGTGGCATTAAAGGACTACCATTTTGTAATAAGCGAACTTCTCCTCTAACAGCGATAGCATCAGTTTCTCCTGTGACAACCACTGGCACATCAAAAACTTGATTGGCTTTTACAGCAATTGATTCTAAATCAGCCACTTTTCCCCCATCTGCCCCTTTAGACGCTTGTTTTTCACCAACCAAAGCAGCGATTTCACTACCATTTCCTCTAAGTAAACTAATAGAATAATTCTTCAATAAATCAAGTGACACTTCTAATCGAAAACGACTTGCTCCTGCTGCTACAGGATCTAATACAACTGGAACTTGGTTTTTATTTGCTATTTTGATTGCTTCTTGGTAAAGCTGCCAACTTTCTTTTGTTAGTGTTCCTATATTAATTAATAATGCATCTGCAACTTTTAACAAGTCTTCTAAGTCCTCTATGCACTCGCTCATAGCCGGAGAAGCTCCTAAAGCTAATAAACCATTGGCTGTAAAGTTTTTGACCACATTATTAGTGATACAAATGGTTAAAGGATTTACCTCTTTTAATTGTTCTAAATACATTTTAGTCTCCTTGATAGCTAGTATGATTGACAGGACCGTTGCCAAGACCCAACTCAGGCGCTGTTTCGATAGCTGAAGTAATAAATGATTTAGCGGTACTTACCGCGTTTAGAATTGATTGCCCTTTAGCTAACTCCGCTGCAACGACTGCTGCAAATGTACACCCAGTCCCGTGAGTATGAATAGTATTGATACGTTGATTACTAAGAGTTATCAACCCTTCTTTTTCCAAAAATAAATAATCTTTAGCCAAGCCATCTAGATGTCCTCCCTTTATAAGAACATTTCTAACAGAATATTGTTTTTGAATATCGTAACCTGCTTTAATAATACTTACTTCATCTGATAAGTCATATCCCACTAAAACCTCAGCTTCTGGTAAATTTGGTGTGATAATAGTTGCTAATGGCAATAAGTCTTCTTTTAATGCTTCTACGGCATCTGAATCAATTAAACGATGTCCGCTAGTTGCCACCATAACAGGATCTAATACATAAGGTTGTGGATATTTTTTTAAATATGAAGCGACTAAACTAATCGTTTCCCTCTCCGCTAACATTCCTGTTTTGACTGCCTTTGGCTTAATATCATCATAGACACAAGCTAGTTGTTGATCAATGATAGCTGTTTCTATATGCTGAACGCCTCTAACCCCACAAGTGTTCTGAGCAACAACACTAGTCACAACAGCCATCCCGTAAGTCCGACGAGCTTGAAATGTCTTTAAATCCGCCATAATCCCTGCTCCACCGCTAGGATCAGTTCCTGCAATAGTTAAAACTGGTGCTAAATAAGTCATATTAATCCTCCCATTTTTCTTGATTTATTGCCATTTGAAAAAAACGTCTCTCATGCTGACAAGATTTCACAAAAGCATCTACCAAATCAGCTTGCTTCTCTTTTGACAAATTCTGCGCATAATAATCCATCATACGAAAATAGTTTTCCATTAACTCTTCAACTATATCGTTAGCATAAAAAGTTATCCAATTATTAAAAGGGTTACCATTCAAAAACTGGTTCTCCTCAATTATTTTTTTAGCCAATTGATGGTAAATCCATGGACATGGGCTCATTGCAGCTAAAGCACCAGCAATACCATTTTCGTAAAAATGAAAATACATATGTTTAATGTAATGATCTGCTGACGGGTACCATACAGCCTTTTCGATAATATCCTGATAAGATCGATTAGTATAAGCTGCCAAGGCTTGATGTGGACCTTCACCATCTGCTAACTCCCGATTTAATGTAAAGTCAATTTGTTCAAGGAAAAATTGTTTATCTCGTAAATTATCAGATTTTGCCAAGCACAGGGCATAAATATCAGCAAATTTCCCAAGGTAGATATTATCTGCCTGTAAATAATGGCAGATTACGTCATGGTCTAAACGCCCTTTTACAATTCCTTGAATAAATGGATCTTGATAGATGGATTGGATATATTTTGCCCCTTTAGCAATCATCTCATCTTTTAACATAGTAATCTCCTTTGTTATGATCTCATGAGCAGAACACACTCATTCTATATAAATGCACAATTGTATTACTAAACTAATTGTACTTATTTAAAAATCATCCCTATAGACAATAAAATACTCATACCAAGTAAACTATAATCTCGAAAACGAACGGGATAAGTTGAAGCATGTGTTCGCTCTTTACCCACTTCAAAACCTTTAGAAAGCATTGCTAACTCTAACTGTTCTACCCAATATATCGTCTTTAATAAAACTGACAATATTAGTCTAGGCGATAATGCCCAAGTTACCTGATTCTTCAGTCGGAATGCGAGTCGATTACGTTGGTATTGTAATTTAATTAATGGTAGAAGATTAAAGACCGCAAAAATACCATATGCAAAATGACTAGGCACTTTGAAAGTTTGATAAAGAGATTCTATAAAATCATAATTAGAATGTGATGCATGAAATAACAAACCCACGTTCATAAAAATAAGCGGACGACAGGCTACTAGACTAGCTAAGACGAATTGATGGGGTAATTTCCCCCAAAAATACGTCCCTAGAAATAAAGAGAGTCCCATCACAAATGAGATCAGATTGACCTTCGCCCAAGTTTTTAAAGAAACCTTTACGAAGCATTGCAGTGTTACTACTATAATTAGAAATAACAAAGACGTTCTTAACCTCAATGTGAAACTAAACGAAAAGGTTGGTATTAATAAACATAGGAAGGTAATAGCTGGATGATAGTTTTTCAAATTGAACAAGATGACACCTCCAAGAAACGTGTTGCAAAACACTCTTTTAAGTGAGGATCATGGCTAGTAAAAATAACCCCACAATGATTTTTGTGACAATAACTCAAAAGAAGAGTCGTAATCATATTAGCGTGATAGGCATCTTGTCCATAAGTTGGTTCATCTAATAATAGAAGTTTACTATCACTAGCTAAAATACTGCCAATGGCTAATCGCCTCTGTTGGCCTTGACTTAGTTGAAATGGTGAAAACTGTTTCTTATCCCAAAGATTTATGGTTTCCAAAATATCCCTCGCTTTGTTACTATCCTTGCAAACCTGAAAAATTTCGTCATAAACTGTTGAAAAAATAAATTGATCTAAGGGATTTTGAAATAAAAAGCTTATAGGAATTTTCTTTCTATGAATAAATTGTTTCTTTCCTTTAGTCCTATAGAGCCCTAACAATCCCATAAAGAAACTAGACTTCCCCACGCCACTTGGTCCATCTAAGCACAACCTCTCCCCACTTGCTAAATCAAAATCAAGGTAAGAGATGAATTTGTTTTTTGAAAGTTTAACTTGGAAATCTTTAATTGATAACAGTTTGTCACCTGTATTATGACTTTTCTTTTCTAATTCGAAGACATTCAAACGATTGAGCATATAATCAAAATCGACCCTTATCAACCATTTTTCCAACCAAAAATAGTGATCCATTATATCTTGATAATAAGTAATCAAATGATCGATTACAATCAGCATTGATTGATTGTTTGCTTGATAATTAAGAACTAATTGTAATAGTTGACTGGCACTCTCTTGATCCAAATTCGCAAAAGCTTCATCTAAAATAATAAGTTTAGGAGATTTTAAAAAAATAGTCGCCAATGCTAATCGCTGTTTTTCACCTTGAGATAAAGTATAAATCAAACGATTCTGAAATCCTTTTAAACCAACTTGTGCCAATACAAACTCACTTCTATCTTGCATTTGCTCCGGTTCTATTTGTAAATTTTCTAAAATAAAATACAACTCATGCGCCACAGTATCCATACAAAATTGCAAATCAGGATTTTGAAAAAGAAACCCCACATCGCTTGGTTCTATTAATGAGCCGTTTAATAAAACTTGACCTTTCCCACTTTCTTTTAACCCTGATAGTAAAAGAGCCAATGTACTCTTACCACACCCTGAATAGCCACTAATTAAAATTCGTTCTCCTGGGTTAAGACTAAAAGTCACTTCATCAAATAAATAATGACTATCGCCATGGGTGTAAGCTAATTTTTCAACAGATAGCATAGGCTACTTCCCTTCATGAATCCCATAAGCATTCAGTACACCACTTCTATGCAATTGGTCACATATATTCTTTGTTAATAAGAAGAAAATAATAGATGAAACAGTTCTTACTATAAGCATCAGAATGTTATATGAAAATGAAAATGCACTAAGTCCATTGGCATAAAAACTCCATGCAAAACTAAAAATTGATGTCAAAATAGCAGACAATATAAAAGCTGGCAACTTGTAATTATGATACCTAAACAGCGTAAAGCCTAATTCTGACCCTAAACCTTGAAGGGTACCAATGACGAGTACACTTGGTCCATAAATTGATCCAATTAAAACCTCTGTCAAAGCAGCTAACAATTCTGCTACAATAGCGGTTCCTGGCTTCCTCAATATATAAAGAGCCATTGGACCTGCCACAAACCAAATACCATAAATAACTTCATGCGCTATAGGACCTACAAAAGGTACAAAAGCATTTGAAATATAGCCTGCTCCAAAGTAAACAACGCCCAGAACAACCGCTAATAAAGCAATCAATAATACATCTTTTAAACCCAATTTCATTTTACTTTTTCTCCTTTAAATAATGCTTGTATTGTCATAAATACAGGAACCCGCTTTAATCCCTGAAGTAGCAACAAAGCAATAACACCGCCAATTATAGTCGCCCCTATAAACCTTGGCATAAAAAGAAAAATGGATTGAGCTGCAGATGCTTTAGCTAACACTTCGTGATTTCCATCCGCTGTCCAAGTCCAAAACCAGACCATAATTGGAGCTGATAAAAGTGCTCCAATTATCCCTGTTCCTATAAACTCACCCACCCAAGACATCCAGTCTTTCGCATAAAACCGATAAAACCAACCCGCTAAGAAAGCTCCTGGACCAGCTCCTAGAATAGCTAAAGGTGCAACAGATGCTACTCCTGCTTGAGTTAAAATACGAATAAAAGCCGTTACAAGTGCCATAACTAATGCATAGATTGGTCCCATTATAACTCCAGCGATAATATTAACCACACTAGACATAAAGGCCATGCCTTCTATTCTAAAAATGGGCGTTAAAAAAACATCTAAAGCAATCATAATTGCTAAAACCGTTAATTTTTTTGTTTTATGATTAGTCATCATAACTCCTTCTCTATGACAGATAAGGGGCAACAACCTACAAAAAATTTTGACAACAAAAAACTCCATCTGCAAGCAAACGGAGTTTATTATCTGATTAACTAGAGCTAGCTGTCTCCTAAGAAGACACTACGCCCTTTTCCACCACAAAAAACTTGTAATGGCACACATTTCCCTTCGACAGTACTAACTGCATCAAGTTCAATGGGTATAATCTCAGCTGTTACGCACCCCAAATGTCCTATTTAATTTACTTAAGAATAATAACATAGTTCCTTTGAAATGACAAGGCTTACATTCTGAGCAGAAAGCTATTTAAAACAGTAAAACCCTACTCACTAATCAATGAGTAGGGTTTAATGTCTTATATTTCGGAATGTTTGTTAGTTTAGAAACTAATTATATTTTTGGATATTTCTGTTTATCGCCTCCACTCTACTTTCATTGAGATAAACATGTTCATACATATCGTCCAACTCAGCATAAAAGTTTTTTAAGTCTGTATTACCTTGATGCGATGCAAGTAAGACTTGAACCTTATCACGTGTAGATTTGATTTTTTCAAATAAATCATAGTTGCGTTTATACAAAGCCTGAGCTTCATTAACAATATCTGAGACATTTTCCAAAGAATAGGCATTATCAATACGTTGGATGAACCCTTTAGACTCCTGAGAAATAAGAATGCCTAAATTGTAGATATCATTCCTAGCCTTTTCTTGTTTAAGAGGTAGTTGATGCCTTATTTCTGAATTATTAAAAGTCTTCACAGTAGTATGTGTTTTACGTTGTTTTTCTTGTAATCTTTGATAAAACGCTTTTGATTTTTCACTCATTTTAACATAACGTGTTGGTACTTCAAAGTTATCATCAGCTTTAACCGATGTCGTTGCAACTAGTAATAAGCTACTAGCTAAGATTAAAGTTGTTATTTTTTTCATATTAGTCTCTTTCTATCTTTTAGGTTAGTTTAATACAAAAGTTTAAGATCGTCTTGATAGCAGTGTCTACTCTTTTATACGCGATGAGATTGATTTACTCATCTCAGTAACTTCTAATAAACTAGCCACAAAAGCTTGATCCATGTGGCGCGCTCCGATACGATTGTCCAAATGGCTAATTTTAGCTTGAGAACCTGCTAAAATAGCTTCAATATCATTATCAACTGGAACTGTTTCTGTCTTGATTTGGTTATTATAAGTATTACGAGCGACGTTGAATTCTTCAATAGCTTGGTAAGCACGATTCCAAATCATATTCTCAAGACGAGATGTATCTTCTCTCAATACATTGACTGCACCATTATTAACCTTATTATTCCCTAAAGCTTTCTCAACATCAGAAAGATTAGAAGTTTGAGTATTAATGAGCGAGGTCATTTCCGCAGTTGTTACACCGGCTGTATTAGCAATATTGACTGTTGATTTATACGCTGAAATGGCATCATGTGCTGCATTAATCTCCTCTTGAGAAGCTTTAGATTCTTGAACAACTGGTTGATCCGGAGCTGGCTGTTGGACAGAAGTTTGCGCAGTTGAACTTTGTTGTGGAGTTGCCACAGTTTCAGATTTTATTAAATCTTTATTTTCACTTGTCAACTGTTGATATTTTTTCATACCATTTACTTCAGTATCAGTAGTCGATATTATTTTTTCTTTACCAATATTGGTTATCCTTGCTTTCTGAGATGACTCCTCTTTTAGTTTAGAACTTTTATCCATATTTACATTCGAAGAGAGATTTACTATTTCTTCCTTAGAAGTCGGTATAAAACTTCCTTGTTTATTTGAATAATATCTTTCCTCAATTCCATCTCGTCTTATATTCACATTATATGTAAAGTTTTTAGTAAAATCAGAAATCCTAGGTTTTTCAAGAGAGTAAGTAAATTTTACAAATGCATTAGACTGCAGTTTATTTACCTTTTGAATTGATTCCTTAGTGAGTTTTCGACCTTGGAGTCTCTTAATAAATTTCTGATAATCTTCACGCTTTATAGCTGATAATCTATCTTTATAATTATAAAGATAATAATCCTCTAGGCTATCGTATGAATTTACAAATTCGCCTACATTTTTCTCTATCTCTGATATGTGAAACCCACTATTTTTAGGGATATATCTATAGTTTTTAAAATATTCATAATGTTCTCTAAAATCACTCACTAACCCTTCTAATATAGGGTCCTGGATAACTTCTGAAGTAATTTTTAATAATTTTTCTCCAAATCTTAGATGTAATTCAATATCAGTCTGAGTTTTATCATACCTTCGTAAAATTTGTTGTCTATAACCGTAAATCATTTTATTGAACCTTGACATGATGATTTTTAATTCTTTTACTTTCTTTTCTAATTCTTTTGCTTTTTCATTTTCATGAATAATGTTCATATCTACAAATGAACCATCTTCACGTTTTTTAGCTCTAATTTGTTTATATGACATCGGATCTGCCTTAGCCTTCACTTGTCGATTTAATAAATTTATTTCTTTAACGGCGTTTTTCAAATCATGCGACTCAGACAAAACTTCCTCAGAAATCTTTATTTTTTGCTCTTCCATCGAATATAAATCGAATAGTAAATGCTGTGCTTCCTTCACAACAGCTTTCACATAACTATTTAGATTTTCATCAGTTTCTCCTAATACATCATTTTTTATAATCTTTTCCGAAATTTCTTGTTCATTTAAATTAATCTCTGCTAAATGCTCCCCCTTAAAATTCACTGTTTCTTTATGTTTTTTTAGTATGAACTCTAAAGACTGTATTTTATCATTTAAAATTTTTAAATTTGGTATATCCTCTGTCAAAAATACACCATTTACTACATCATTTTTACTAAACCTTGATAAAAACCTAGAAGCTGATTTTTCATTGTTAACAATAACCGCAAACTCTGAGGTTAATTCATCAGTATTAATTTCTTTATTATTTATTATTTGTTCAATTTGGTCTTTAAGATAACGAAATTTTGTTACACCCTCTATATATTCCAACTTACTTTTTTCTATCAAAGATTGCGGTAATCGACTCATTAATTTACCATAATAATTATTATAAAAGTTTATAAAATGGCTATGAGTATGATTAAGATATGAAAATATACCTCCACCAAGGGCGTTACTTTTAAAATTTAGTATTTGTCCAAATGGTAATAACTCTTTATGTTCCGATTGTAACCTTATAATAGCTTCAGTAAATTTTTCAATAGCTAGGTTCAAATTATGCTCTATAATCTGATACTGAGCAACATTAAGACCGGTTACTAGCTCTTTTACTGTTAATTTGGAAGCTGATTTCCCAAATTTCTTCTCATTTTTTCTTTGTAGTGTAAGTAGATAATTCTCATAAGTAAATAATTTTTCTTTTAATGAATTTACTATTTCCTTATAATCTTTTGCATAATAATCATCGCTATATTCATCTTTATTAAGTAAATACTTTATAAAATCAACCTTATCAGATAAAGTAATAACCTTGTCATCTACATAAGCTGAGTAATCAGTTAATTCATTATAACCAATATAGGAGTCCAGCCATTCTAGGACTCTTTTATTTTTGTTGATATTATCCTTACTATTATTCACTATCGCCCCTACCGGCTGACTTGTAGATACTGCTGTTACTGCTAGCGATAGAATCGCTGCTGATTTTAAAAATTGTTTTTTCATTTCCATCTCTCTTTTCTTTTTCATGATAATTTTTACATCAAAAACTTATCACGAGATAACATATTAGCATAAGATTAGTAACATGACAAATCAATTAAATTACGAACTTTTGTTTTTGTTTTCATGTTTTAAGGACAATAATGTTCGGTTATAATAACTAACGCTGTTTGTCGAGATGGAATTTTTACTTTTTTTAGAAACTTTGTATTTTTATTAAATACATTTAAATCAAATAAAAATATCACTTTTTTATTTTTTTTACATTTTATACTTATATAATATTTTTATAAAGGCTCTATTTATTTGATAATCAAATGATTTGAGTGTGAAATTATTTTTTTGAAAAATTTTTCGATAGGAAAATTCAATTAACTTGGCCATCATTTTATTCACAATATACACCATATTTTCAAGAAATATGCAGTATTTCCTATACTTAACCAGTTTATTATAAGATTTTATAAATGTTCTATAAATTATCATGAGCAAAAAAAGCGTAAACTTTCGTTTACGCTTTTTATTATTTGCTAGCAATAAAATCCTTTAAGGCCTGGACTTTATCAACTCGCTCCCATGGCAAATCGATATCAGTACGTCCCATATGCCCATAGGCTGCTGTTTGTCGATAAATAGGTCGTTTGAGGTCCAACATATTAATAATGCCTGCTGGTCGCAAATCAAATATTTGACGTACAGCTGCCTCTAGGTCTGCTTCTGCTATAACACCTGTTCCAAATGTATCTACACGCACAGAGACAGGCTGGGCAACACCAATTGCATAAGCAAGTTGTACTTCTACTTTTTTAGCTAAATCAGCTGCAACAATATTTTTTGCAATATAACGAGCTGCATAAGATGCTGAACGATCTACTTTAGTAGCATCTTTACCTGAAAATGCACCACCACCATGACGAGAATAACCACCATAAGTATCTACAATAATCTTACGACCTGTTAGTCCTGAATCTCCTTGAGGGCCTCCAATAACAAAGCGCCCTGTAGGATTGATAAAGAATTTTGTTTGGTCATCTAAATAATGGCTTGGAATAACTTCATTGATAACTTTCTCAATCACGTCCTTATGGAGTTGGTCATTGGTTACATTAGGATCATGCTGTGTCGAAATAACTACTGCATCCACACGAATTGGTTGATTATTTTCATCATATTCAACCGTTACTTGAGATTTTGCATCTGGTCGAAGATAAGTGAGTTCCCCAGACTTACGTAGATCTGTCAATTTCTTAACTAACTGATGAGCTAAAGAAATTGGCAATGGCATTAACTCAGGTGTTTCATCAACAGCAAACCCAAACATCAAACCTTGGTCACCTGCACCAATTAAATCTAAAGGATCTTGTTCAAGAGAACCACGTACCTCAAGAGCTTCATTGACTCCCTGTGCAATGTCTGGCGACTGTTCAACGAGTGACGGATGCACTCCAACAGATTCAGCTGAGAAGCCATATTCAGCTTTATCATAGCCAATTTCAGCGATTGTGTTACGGACAACTCGGTTAATATCAACATAGGCTGTCGTTGATATCTCGCCAAATACATAAACCGACCCTGTATAAACAGCTGTTTCGGCTGCTACGTGGGCATCTGGATCTTGCTCTAAAATTGCATCTAAAATCGCATCGGAAATTTGGTCAGCAATCTTATCGGGATGTCCCTCAGATACTGACTCAGACGTGAAAAGTTTACGTTCTGACATAAAAATGTCCCCCCTAAAATGTAAAATGTGTCGAGTTACAAAGAACTAGCCTCTAGGCTACCTTTTCGGGACTCATATAGCTATTGTACCACTATTTCATCTTTTGTGAAATAAGTTACCAATAAATAAAAAATTATCTCTATTTTCTTTAGTCTTTTTTCTCGATTTATACTATACTAGATTT
The DNA here is from genome assembly GCF_949788565.1 of Streptococcus agalactiae. Taxonomy (NCBI): domain Bacteria; kingdom Bacillati; phylum Bacillota; class Bacilli; order Lactobacillales; family Streptococcaceae; genus Streptococcus; species Streptococcus agalactiae. Next base: position 749,205 of record NZ_OX460931.1, on the reverse strand, counting down.
ATGAAAACCTACGAAAAAATTTATCAAATACTATCAAAAAATAACAACTTTATTAGCGGAGAAACTATGGCAAATCAACTTAATATTTCCCGTACAGCTATTTGGAAAGGTATAAAAACGTTAGAAGAATTAGGCCTAGAGATTGAGTCTGTCACTAACAAGGGCTACCGATTGGTATCAGGTGACATATTATTACCAGAACAACTCGAACAAGAAATTGGTATTAAGGTTAGTCTTAATAATAATAGTGCTTCAACCCAACTAGATGCTAAAATGGGGATAGAAAGCAAATTAAAAACTCCACACCTTTTTTTAGCTCCTAATCAAAAAAAAGCTAAAGGACGTTTTGATAGACCTTTCTTTACATCAAATCAAGGCGGCATCTATATGTCTCTTTTATTACAACCTAATGTACCGATTGAAGATATAAAACCTTATACTGTCATGGTAGCCTCTAGTGCTGTAAAAGCTATCTCACGGTTAACAGGAATTACTCCTGAAATTAAGTGGGTCAATGATATTTATTTAGATAATAAAAAAATAGCTGGTATTTTAACCGAGGCTATCGCTTCTGTTGAGAGTGGATTGGTAACGAATGTTATTATAGGATTAGGTATCAATTTCTATATCAAAGAGTTCCCTAGGGCGTTAACTAAGCGCGCAGGTAGTCTCTTTACAGAGCAACCGACCATAACTAGAAATCAATTGATTACAGAAATCTGGAATCTCTTTTTCAATATTCCACTAGAGGATCACTTAAAAGTATATAGAGAAAAATCCCTAGTCTTAGATAAAACCGTTAGCTTTATGGATGGTCAAACAATGTATTCTGGGAAAGCTATTGATATTACTGATAAAGGATATTTAGTGGTTGAGTTAGATGATGGTCAGTTGAAAACACTTCGCAGTGGCGAAATCAGTCTTTCTTCTTGGTAGATTTGATAAGCTCTTTTGTGAATTTTGAAATCGCATATACCTTTTGAAGATCTCGAAGTAATAAAACTCCCCAAAAAATAGCAAAAATCCAGGAGCCATCCATAACGGATTGATTGAAAAAATAAGTTTCAAAAGAGCATAAAAGCGCCATAAAAATAAATTGTCGTTTTGTCATATCACCATTATAACAGAATCTACTAAATAATTAAAAAACTTATCAAAAAAATAGTTGCCTGTTACAGGCAACTATTTTTAGTTACGTTTTAATCTTCAACGATTGCTATTCGTTCTGCTAGATAAGAAAAGTCTTCTGGAATCTGATGATTAACTTCAGGTTCTGTTTCCGTCTTTTGAGCTTTCATTTTCTTTGCAAAATCGCTCCGAATTTGATTAAAATCATTTCTAGGTACAGCTAAAATATTAGGTGAAAAACCTGCTGCTTTACTCATAATATTACCAAATATATCATTGAGATCGTTACGTTTCATAGCTTGTTCAGCATTAAAGGCAGCATCAAATGCCAAAATAGCATTCTCGCTATTAGCTAAGACAGGTTCAGATCCCATTAATAATGCTCTATCTTGAGCCGTAATATTATCTAATATCTCGTTCCAAGCGCTCTTTAAAGCTTCTAAATATTCACGTGAACGTTGGCTATCTACAACCGTTTCTTCCATAATGGTCAAAATCTTTGTACGGTCAACTTTGAATGTGAATGTCTTATTATTAACCTTTACTTTTTGAGTTGATGAACTTTGATCTGCTCGAGAGAGTTGGCTCATTTCGTTTTTTAACGATTTTAACTCCCGACGAAGGATATCTAATTCTGCTGTCACATCTGCGGGTAAGTTTGACGAATTTTTTTCTACCATTTCAGACAATTGGATGGTCATCATCTCTGCATAAACTTTAGGATGGCTACCATTTTTTATCTCAGGAAGAACAGATGTCACTTTATCAATCATTTCAAATAAAATATCTTGTTTAACATCAAGATTGACCATAAAAGTATCACTTGAATGACTATTTTCACCACCTGCTTGAACAACAAGTAAATCTCTTAAGTACATCAATAAATCTGTTGCAAAACGACTCATACTTTTGCCACTATCAAAGATTACTTCAAGTTTAGCGAGTGCTTCAGTTGTATCGTGAGCCAATATATTCGATACATAATCATCTATAGCAGATAAGGAAATGCTCCCTGTAATTTCTTCTGCTACATCTAAAGAAATGTGGTTATCTTTCGCTAAACTCAAGGCTTGATCGAGAATTGATAAAGCATCACGCATACCACCTTCGGCTCGTCTAGCGACTAGTGTCAGAGCATCCAAATCATATGAAATAGCTTCTTTATCTAAAATCTGTGCTAAATGATCTCGAATAGCTAATAATTTAATCGCTTTAAATTCAAAGCGCTGGACACGAGATAAGATTGTTGCAGGGATTTTATGGAGTTCTGTTGTTGCTAATATAAAAACAACATTTTCTGTTGGCTCTTCAAGTGTTTTCAATAGTGCATTGAAAGCACCTGTAGACAACATATGAACCTCATCAATAATATAAACTTTATAGGTTGCCCTACTTGGAGCATAAGTTGATTTGTCCCTGATATCACGAATTTCATCGACACCATTATTTGACGCAGCATCAATTTCAATGACATCCTCTAAACTACCATTTGTAATATCTCGACAAATATCACAATGATTACAAGGTTCGCCATTAACTTGATTTGGGCAATTCATCGCTTTTGCAAATATTTTAGCAGCACTTGTTTTTCCAGTTCCCCTAGGTCCTGAAAAAAGGTAAGCATGGCTAATTTTTTTGCTGGACACAGCTTGCTTTAAAGTAGTTGAAATAACACTTTGTCCAACCATTTCATCAAATGTTTGGCTACGATATTTCCGATAAAGGGCCTGATACATTACTTTTCAACTCCAAACATATCCAAATTCCAAATCGTATGTTCTACTAGAATACCTACAAATTTTTCTAAGTATTCTTGATCAATCTCATCATAATCTGCTACTAAAGAAGAATCTAAATCTAGAACTCCTAGAAGTTTGCCATTTTTAAACATAGGTACTACGATTTCGCTCATAGCTTTTGAATCACAGGAGATATAGTTAGCATGCTTTGTAACATCATCAACAATCAGCGTCTTAGCAGTTTGTGCTGATTCACCACAAACACCTTTTCCTAAAGTAATATGCACACATGATACACCACCCTGGAAAGGGCCAAGAATTAACTCTTCTCCATCAAATAAATAAAAGCCTGTAAATACAGAATTTGGAAGCATAGCATTTAGCATAGCTGAAGCATTTGATAAGTTAGCAAGAGCATTTGTTTCATCTGAGAATAGAGCTTGCGCTTGTAGTAATAATAATTGATAATTTTCGATTTTCTTAGACTTGTTCATAGCACTTATTATAGCATAATTTGAAAGTTACTAAAACTAAATAACCATCCTATATAAAACAAAAAAATAAACACAAACTATTGTGTTTATTTTGCTTCGTTTAAGATGCTAGCCACTTTGGTATTGATTAAATCAATAGCGACAATATTACTTACTCCTTCTGGAATTACAATATCCGCATAACGCTTTGTTGGTTCGATAAATTGATGATACATAGGTTTTACAACTTCTGTATACTGTTCAATAATACTATCTAAACTTCTATCGCGCTCTTCCATATCACGCTTAATACGACGAATAATACGAATATCATCATCTGTATCAACAAATAATTTGATATCCATTAAATCACGCAAACGCTGATCTTCTAATACCAAAATTCCCTCAACAATAATGACATCCTGGGGTTCTTGGCGGATAGTTCTATCACTACGGGTATGTTTTGTGTAATCATAAACCGGAATATCGACCGGACGTCCCTCAATCAATTCGTTCAATTGCTCAATCATCAAATTGGTATCAAAAGCAAGGGGATGATCATAATTGGTTTTTACACGTTCTTCAAAAGTTAAATGACTTTGATCTTTATAGTAAGAATCATGTTCAATCATGGTAATTTTTTGATCTGGGAAATTTGATAAAATCGCCCGAGAAACACTGGTTTTACCACCACCAGATCCACCTGTAACACCAATAATAATAGGTTTTTTACGCATTTGTCACTCCAAATTAAATTTATCCTCTATCTATTGTACTATAAACTTATTTTTTTTAAAGTCTAAATTTTATTGAAAACGCTCTAAAAATAAAAAGCATGTTATAATAACAATGACAATATATAAAATAACAAGAGGATTCTTATGATAACAAAATTTCCAGACCAATGGCAGGATAAATTAACCCAGCGTCAATTTGATGATCTAACAGATATTCAAAATAAACTTTTTCAACCTATTACTGATGGTGATAATATCCTTGGAATTAGCCCTACAGGTACTGGTAAAACTCTAGCATACCTTTTTCCAACGCTTCTTAAGTTGCAACCTAAAAAGAGCCAACAACTCTTAATTTTAGCTCCAAATTCAGAATTAGCTGGACAAATCTTCGACGTTACAAAAGAATGGGCAGAACCATTAGGACTGACCGCACAACTATTCCTTTCAGGGTCTAGTCAAAAACGCCAAATTGAGCGACTAAAAAAAGGACCAGAAATCCTTATAGGAACTGCTGGACGCGTATTTGAACTTGTGAAACTAAAAAAAATAAAAATGATGAACATTAATACTATCGTCCTTGATGAATTCGATGAATTACTCGGCGACTCACAATATCATTTTGTGGACAATATTATTAATCGCGTTCCTCGTGATCAGCAAATGATTTACATTAGTGCCACCAACAAACTGGACAATAGTAAACTTGCCGATAACACTATAACAATTGACCTATCTGATCAAAAACTTGATACTATAAAACATTATTATATTACAGTTGATAAAAGAGAGCGTACTGACTTACTTCGTAAATTTTCAAATATTCCTGATTTTAGAGGTCTCGTCTTTTTTAACAGCTTATCAGACTTAGGTGCATGTGAAGAACGTTTACAATTTAATAGGGCCTCGGCAGTTTCTTTAGCAAGCGATATTAATATTAAATTCCGTAAAGTTATCTTAGAGAAATTTAAAAACCATGGTATTTCATTACTCCTAGGAACCGATTTGGTAGCTCGTGGCATTGATATCGACAACCTAGAATATGTGATTAATTTTGATATCGCACGCGACAAAGAAACATATACACATCGTTCTGGACGAACTGGTCGTATGGGGAAAGAGGGATGTGTTATTACATTTGTAACACATAAAGAAGAACTCAAACAACTTAAAAAATACGCTACCGTTGCAGAACTTGTACTTCACAATCAAAAATTACATTTAAAATAAAAAAGAAACAAGTAACTTGTTTCTTTTTTTATTAAGGCGTTGAATATAATTCACCTACAGTAACAAAATAATAACCCTGGGTTGTCAGATAATCCATAATTGTAGGCAGAGCATCTATAGTTGTCTGGTGAATATCATGCATCAAAATCACTCCCCCAGGACGTAATTGTTTTTTGATATTGGTCATCATTGCTTGTGTATTATGATTTTTCCAGTCTTCTGTATCAACTGACCACAACATTTCTTTCAATCCTGTCACTGTTTTTACAGTAGCATTTGTTGCTCCGTAAGGGGGACGTAAGTACACCGGTTTTTGTCCTGTTGCTTTCATGATCAGATCATTAGTCTTATGAATCTCTTCCTTGATTTTCTCCGCTGGCAGTTTGGTTAAATTAGGATGATCCCATGTATGATTACCAATCTCATGACCTTCAGCATGCATCCTTTGTAAAATATCTGTGTGCCCTACAGCACTTTGTCCCATTACAAAGAAAGTCGCTTTAGCATTATATCTTTTAAGGATTTCTAAGGCTTTAGTAGTCGTTTTTTCATTTGGCCCATCATCAAAGGTAAGTGCAACACGTGGTGCTTTAGCTTTTAAATTAGAAACTAAATCTAGATCACTTGATTTTAAATATGACTCATCGATCACATTATATAATTTATCAAGTGGTAATTTTAAATCATTAATAATTAACTTACCATCTTTAACATCTAGCCCATCTGTTACTCTTCCAGTTTTTAAAAATTCTTTATTGCTATCATGTTCCTTTAGTTGAGTTCCCGGAGCTATATTTTCTAAAATAGCCTTAAATCCAGATATATTATGAGCTAAAAGCTCATCTAATTCAAAAGGTTTCTTATTTTGATCAAGTAAGTAGGTTCTCAAAAGGCGACTTGATTTTTGAAACATACTTCCTTTTTCTTTTTGATATAAGATTTGATAAATGGATAATTTTTTAACATTTGCAAAGTTAGAATCTGCTAATTGAGGACGTAGAATAATGTATTGATTGTCATAAAATTTTTTATGCTCAAAGCTTTTTTGATTCCACTTTAAAATATCAGCGCTTAGACTTTTGTCATATCCTTTAGGTTCAAGAAAAAGAACACGTTCAGTTTTCTGTCTTTTCACCACTTCTACCGTTTTCTCGGCTATGCGAATTTCTTTTTCAACAACAGCTTGTTGAAGTTTTATTTCCTTATGTTTCAAAAACGAAAAACCTTGCCAAGCAAGAATCGCTATAATAATTAGACTAAAAATACCTATAATTAATTTCTTCATATAATGACTCTTTTGTTATTTTTTATGACAATTATATCACAAAAATAAAACCACTTTAGAAGATTATATAATTCTTTATTTTTAATGTAAAAGAGGTTTATAAAACGACTCAACTGACAATAGTTGAGTCGTTTTACGTCTATTTCATATCAAAAACAATCGATTTTACATTTGTCATTGCTTCAATTGAATATCTGATACCTTGAACACCTGCACCAGATCCTTTGAGTCCTAAGAATGGGAAGTTATCAGGACCACGTCCAGTCTTATTGTTAATGTGAACTGTACCAACTTCAAGTTTATTTGCTATATCAAATGCTTTTTGGAAATCACGTGTAAAGACTGATGATTGTAATCCAAAATCAGATTTGTTGGCAATAGCAACAGCTTCTTCTGCATCCTTGACACGAATAATTGGGAGAATTGGCCCAAAAGGCTCTTCCCAAGCTAGTTTCATATCTAAAGTAACATGATCAAACAATCCTGGAGTTAATAGACGACCATCACGTTTAAATTCATTCAATTCTTTCGCACCTTTTTGACGTGCATCTACTACTAAGCTTTCAATAAAGTCAGCTGAATTATCATCAATAACCGGTGTCACCGTTGCATTATCAAATGGATCACCTACTGATAATTTTGCTACATTTTCAGATATTTTTTCTGCCAATTCATCTGCAACTTCTTCAACGACAAGTACACGCTTAATTGCCGTACAGCGTTGTCCGGAGTAATCATAAGCACCTGCAACGATTTGTTTAGCAGCGTTGTCAAGGTCAGCATCAGCTAAGACGATACCTGCATCCTTACCACCCAACTCAAGCATAATTGGACGCATTCCTGCTAACTTACCAATACGTTTTCCAACTGGCGTTGATCCTGTAAAGTTAATAAAATTAACTTCTTCATGCTCAACAATGTAATCTCCAATCTCAGAACCGCGTCCTGTAATAGTATTAAAGACACCTGCTGGAAGACCTGCTTCTGCAAAAGCTTTTGCTAAAACAAGTCCTGAGACTGAACCTTGTGTTGGTGGTTTAAACATCACAACGTTTCCACTAATTAGAGCTGGCGCAATTTTTGATCCTGAGAGGTTAACAGGGTAATTATAAGGTGCGATTGCTAAAACGATACCTACTGGTTGACGACGAATAACAGCCAACTTATGACCTGTTGAAGCATCCATTTTTCCACCTTCGTCAGCTGAAGTTGATAAACGAATTCCTTCTTCTGCTGCATAACGAATAAGATCAGCTGTCCTTACAACCTCAGTTACTGAAGCATTGTAAGCTTTAGAAATTTCTTTTGCTAAAACAGTAGCAATTTCTTCTTTATCACGTTCAATAATGTCTGCGGCTTTATGAAGGTATTGTGCACGTTCATATACTGTCAAAGCAGCCCAGGCTGGTAAAGCTTCACGACCCGCTTTCATGGCATGATCAACTTCTTCTCGAGTCATCGCTGGCACGAATCCCAATGAAGAATCATCAATTGGTGACAAAATCTCAATCTGATTAACAGATGATTTCCATTCGCCATTGACATAATTTTGATATTCTTTTGTCAAAGTAAATCTCCTTTTACATTGTAATAGGTTTATTCTATCACTTTATCTATTTATTTCAATTATCTGACATATTTTTCTTAGAAACTTAACAATATCCAAACTTTCAATAAAAAAGTAGAGATTTTTTAATCCCTACTTTTTTATTATTCTCAGTCAAAGTCAACGTATTCTTTTTGAAGTTCGATAACTTCTTCCATAGTTGAACACTCTGAAAGAGCACGATTAGCGTATTCTTCCATTTTAGCTGTGTCCAATTTTTTCATTAAGCTACGTGTACGAAGTACTGAGGTTGCTGACATTGAGAATTCATCCAATCCCATACCAACAAGAAGTGGAACCGCAGTTTGATCACCGGCCATCTCACCACACATACCTGCCCATTTACCTTCAGCATGAGCAGCTTTGATAACGTTGTTAATCAAACGAAGGATTGATGGATTGTATGGTTGATAGAGGTATGAAACTTGCTCATTCATACGGTCCGCAGCCATTGTGTATTGGATAAGATCATTAGTACCAATTGAGAAGAAATCAACTTCTTTTGCAAATTGGTCTGCAAGCATAGCTGCCGCTGGGATTTCAATCATAATACCAACTTCAATGCCTTCAGCTACTGCTACACCGTCAGCTAACAAGTTCGCTTTCTCTTCTTCAAATATAGCTTTAGCAGCACGGAATTCTTTAAGCAAAGCAACCATTGGGAACATGATGCGTAGCTGTCCATGAACTGAAGCACGAAGAAGTGCTCGGATTTGTGTGCGGAACATTGCATCACCAGTTTCAGAAATTGAAATACGCAATGCACGGAATCCTAAGAATGGGTTCATCTCTTTTGGAAGATCAAAGTAAGGAAGCTCTTTATCTCCACCGATATCCATTGTACGAACAACAACTGGTTTACCATTCATACCCTCAAGAACTGCTTTATATGCTTCATATTGCTCATCTTCTGTTGGGAAATCTTGTGAATCCATATATAAGAACTCTGTACGGTAAAGACCAACTGCTTCTGCTCCATTTTCGTTAACACCCTCAACATCTTTAGGTGTACCGATATTAGCAGCTAATTCAAAATGTTTACCATCAGCAGTAACTGTTTGTGCATCCTTAAGAAGTGCCCATTCAGCTTTTTGTTTGGCATAAGCTTCACCTGCTGCCTTGAAGGCTGAAATTTGAGCTTCAGTTGGTTCAATGATAACTTCACCAGTAATACCATTAACAGCAATCAACTGACCATCTTGAACACGTTCAGTAATATCATTTGTACCAAGAACAGCTGCGATTTCGAGTGTACGTGCCATAATAGCTGAGTGACTTGTACGCCCTCCAATATTTGTTACAAAAGCTTTAACAAATTGTTTATTTAATTGAGCTGTGTCAGAAGGTGTCAAATCGTGTGCAATAACGATTGATTCTTCATTGATAGTTGCTGGGTTTGGTAATTTAACACCCAAAAGATGTGCTAAGACACGTTTGGCAACATCACGGATATCTGCTGCACGTTCTTGCATGTATGGGTTATCTTCCATACCTTCAAAGATAGTGATGAACATATCAGTCACTTCTTTAAGACCTGTTTCTGCATTTACTTGTTTTGCACGAATAGTCTCTTTAATTTGATTAATCATTTCTGGGTCAGAAAGAACCATTAAATGAGCATCAAATACAGCTGCGGCTTCTTCGCCTAAGCTTTCTACTGCCTTCTCACGGATAACAGAAAGCTCGTCTTGTGAAGCTTGGAGTGCAACATCAAGGCGAGCTTCTTCTGCGTTTGTATCTTCGACTGTTACAGTCTCAAATGACAAATCCGGTTGGACAAGTAGATATGCTTTAGCAACTGCAACACCATCAGAGGCTGCGATTCCTTTAAGCATTTCTGTCATTTTCTTATGCCAATCCTTCTTTTGTCATTGTTTCTTCGATAGCTGCAATTGCATCATCTGCATCTGCACCTTCTGCTGAAATAGTAACATCAGCACCTTGACCAACACCAAGACTCATAACACCCATGATTGATTTAAGGTTTACTGCTTTACCTTTGTAATCAAGCGTGATGTCTGAAGCAAATTTGCTAGCTGTTTGGACAAGCAAAGTAGCTGGACGTGCGTGAATACCTGTTTCTGCAACAATGTGGAAATCTTTTGAAGCCATATTATGGTTCTCCTTTTGTCATTTGTAAATATTTGAGTCACCTATTGGTAACCCTTACAAGTTAAAAGTATAACATATTGCTTTTTATTTTTCAAGATTAAATGTCTCAAACAGAAAAAAACTTGAATGTTTTCCACAGCTTTTCATATTAAAAATGAGAGTCTTAGAATTTAAAAATAGAATTCTAAAAATGATTTTTTTATGTTCTTCTGAAAGGAATTGGAAAACAGGCTGAAAGCTTTTAAACTAACCCTAAAAACGAAATATAGTGTCTCATTTTATTTTAAGACACTATATATTGTGTTTTGTTAGAAATAAAACACTTGCTTTTTCCATTCTTTTTTTATATGCTATTACCATGAAAATAATTAGGAGGACAACATGGCAGCTATTACTGTTTTTTCGAAAAACAACTGTATGCAATGTAAAATGACTAAGAAATTTCTTGACCAGCACGGCGCTGATTTTGAAGAAATTAATATTGATGAAAAACCAGAAAAAATTGAATATGTGAAAAATCTCGGCTTTTCTGCGGCTCCAGTGATTGAAGCTGGTAATGTTGTTTTTTCAGGTTTCCAACCAAGCAAACTAAAAGAACTTGTTTAAGCAAATTAGAGTCTGGGAATAAAGCAATTAATTGCTTTATTCCCATTTTGTATTGTTAAGTTAAGAGGATAAATTCAATGAGTTTAAAAAATATTGGCGATGTATCTTACTTTCGCCTAAATAATGAAATTAACCGTCCTGTTAATGGACAAATCCCACTCCATAAAGATAAAGAAGCCTTAACTGCTTTTTTCAAAGAAAACGTACAGCCTAATTCAAAAGCTTTTGACTCAATCACTGATAAAATTGCTTACCTCCTTAAGTATGATTATCTTGAAGAAGCTTTCCTCAATAAATATCGTCCTGAATTTATTGAAGAATTATCTACCAAACTTTTCGATAAAAAGTTTCGTTTTAAATCCTTCATGGCAGCCTATAAGTTTTATCAGCAGTATGCATTAAAAACAAATGATGGAGAATACTATTTAGAAAGTATTGAAGATCGCGTTCTCTTTAATGCTCTTTATTTTGCAGACGGTGATGAAGAACTAGCAACTGACTTAGCTCTAGAAATGATTTCACAACGCTATCAACCTGCAACACCAAGTTTTTTAAATGCTGGTCGAAGTCGTCGCGGAGAATTAGTCTCATGTTTCTTAATCCAAGTAACTGATGATATGAATGCTATTGGTCGTTCAATTAATTCAGCTCTTCAATTATCTCGTATTGGTGGTGGGGTTGGAATATCACTTAGTAACCTTCGTGAGGCTGGAGCTCCTATCAAAGGTTTTGCTGGTGCTGCTTCTGGAGTCGTTCCAGTCATGAAATTATTTGAAGACAGTTTTTCTTACTCCAACCAACTTGGACAACGCCAAGGTGCTGGAGTTGTTTACCTTGACGTTTTCCATCCAGATATTATTTCATTCTTATCAACTAAAAAAGAAAATGCTGATGAAAAAGTACGTGTTAAAACATTGTCATTAGGGATCACTGTACCCGATAAATTCTATGAACTAGCACGTAACAATCAAGAAATGTACTTGTTTAGTCCTTATAGTATCGAACGTGAATATGGTGTTCCTTTCAGCTATATTGATATTACCGAAAAATACGATGAATTAGTCGCTAATCCTAATATCACTAAAACAAAAATCAATGCTCGTGATTTAGAGACAGAGATTTCTAAACTTCAACAAGAATCAGGTTATCCTTACATCATCAATATTGACACTGCTAATCGTACTAATCCTGTTGATGGAAAAATTATCATGTCAAATCTTTGCTCTGAGATTTTGCAAGTACAAAAACCAAGTCTTATCAATGATGCTCAAGAATACCTTGAAATGGGAACTGATATTTCTTGTAACCTTGGCTCAACTAATGTTTTAAATATGATGACATCTCCTGATTTTGGAAAATCAATTAAAACAATGACTCGTGCTTTAACTTTCGTTACTGACTCATCAAATATTGAAGCTGTTCCAACTATTAAGAACGGAAATGCTCAAGCACATACATTTGGACTTGGAGCAATGGGACTCCACTCCTATTTGGCAAAAAATCATATCGAATATGGTAGTCCAGAATCAATTGAATTTACTGACATTTATTTCATGCTAATGAACTACTGGACCTTAGTAGAATCAAACAATATTGCCCGCGAACGTCAAACAACCTTTGTAGGTTTTGAAAAATCAAAATACGCTGATGGTACATACTTTGATAAATATGTATCTGGAAAATTTGTTCCACAATCTGACAAAGTAAAATCCCTATTTGCTAATCATTTTATCCCCGAAGCTAAAGATTGGGAAAACCTTAGATACGCAGTTATGAAAGACGGACTATATCATCAAAATCGGCTTGCAGTTGCTCCGAATGGTTCTATTTCGTATATCAACGATTGTTCAGCATCTATCCACCCTATTACACAACGTATTGAAGAGCGTCAAGAGAAAAAAATCGGGAAAATTTATTATCCAGCTAATGGCTTAGCTACAGATACTATCCCTTATTACACTTCTGCCTATGATATGGATATGCGTAAAGTAATAGACGTCTATGCCGCAGCAACTGAGCACGTAGACCAAGGTCTCTCAATGACACTCTTTTTACGAAGCGAATTACCAAAGGAGTTGTACGAGTGGAAAACAGAAAGTAAGCAAACTACTCGCGACCTTTCAATCCTACGTAACTATGCTTTCAACAAAGGTGTGAAATCAATCTACTATATCCGTACTTTTACAGATGATGGTAGCGAAGTCGGAGCTAATCAATGCGAAAGTTGTGTCATCTAACGAAGAAACTCTACTTAAAACATCAGAAACTAGACTGAGATAAACTATCTCAGTTTCATGATGTTATCTTATTTTCTAAGGTATTTTCATCTTTATTTTTCTAAAAATCGATAATACTTGAAATATTGCTAGATCAGAATTCTATATTCTACTCTTCTTCCATCATCATTATATAAAAACCTATTTACCATTGGAGAAAACCATGACAACTTACTACGAAGCTATAAACTGGAACGAAATTGAAGATGTTATTGATAAATCAACTTGGGAAAAACTAACCGAACAATTTTGGCTCGATACACGTATCCCTTTATCAAATGACTTAGACGATTGGCGCAAACTTTCCGCTCAAGAAAAAGATCTTGTTGGCAAGGTTTTTGGAGGCTTAACCCTACTTGATACCATGCAATCAGAAACTGGTGTTGAAGCTATTCGTGCCGATGTTCGCACGCCTCACGAAGAAGCTGTCTTAAACAATATTCAATTCATGGAATCTGTTCACGCTAAATCTTATTCTTCAATTTTCTCAACTTTAAATACTAAATCAGAAATTGAAGAAATTTTTGAGTGGACTAATAATAATGAGTTCCTTCAAGAAAAAGCACGTATTATCAATGACATTTATGCTAATGGAAATGCCCTTCAAAAAAAGGTGGCTTCCACCTACCTCGAAACTTTCCTTTTTTATTCTGGCTTTTTCACACCTCTTTACTATTTGGGAAATAATAAGTTAGCAAATGTTGCTGAAATCATTAAATTAATTATTCGTGATGAATCTGTACATGGTACTTATATCGGTTACAAATTCCAGCTTGGTTTTAACGAATTACCAGAAGATGAGCAAGAGAATTTTCGTGATTGGATGTATGACCTCCTTTATCAGCTGTATGAAAACGAAGAAAAATACACCAAGACACTTTATGATGGCGTAGGATGGACTGAAGAAGTTATGACCTTTTTACGCTACAATGCTAATAAAGCTCTTATGAATTTAGGACAAGATCCTTTATTCCCAGATACAGCAAATGATGTCAACCCAATTGTTATGAATGGTATTTCAACAGGAACATCAAACCATGACTTCTTCTCTCAAGTAGGTAATGGTTACCTACTTGGTAGCGTTGAAGCTATGCATGATGATGACTATAACTATGGATTATAAGAAAAAGACACTGATTTAGTGTCTTTTTCTAGTTAAATACAAATTTCTTGACAAGCAAACCCTTTCAAGATAGAATGTTAGAGTGAATACACAAGGGAGTGCCTTGAGCTGAGATTGCAGATATGCAAAATCCTCTAACCTGATCTCGTTAGGACGAGCGTAGGAATTGTGGTTTGAATTGGTTAAACATGACAAATGACAAAAGAATCTCCTTTGCTGTATAAAAAAAGGAGATTTTTTATGTCAAAAAATAACAACACTACCTGTCTTATTGAAACTGCTATTTTTGCAGCGCTTGCTATGGCTTTATCAATGATTCCTGATTTTGCGTCATGGTTCACTCCCTCTTTTGGAGCAATTCCTCTGATACTTTTTGCCTTACGTCGTGGTACAAAATACGGTCTATTTGCTGGCTTAATTTGGGGCTTATTGCACTTTGTTCTTTCCAAAGTATATTACCTTAGTTTATCCCAAGTTTTTATAGAATACATCTTAGCATTTATAAGTATGGGACTTGCAGGCGTATTTTCTGCTAAATTTAAAGATGCACTTAGCAGCAGCTCTAAAACTAAAGCTTTATCATTAGCATTATCTGGAGCAATATTAGCAACATTTGTTCGTTATGTTTGGCATTATATCGCTGGTGTTATTTTTTGGGCTAGTTATGCACCAAAAGGTATGTCTGCTACATTATACTCATTAAGCGTCAATGGTACTGCTGGTTTGTTAACTCTATTTTTTGTAGTCATTAGTATTATTATTTTAGTTATCAGCTACCCTAGCTTCTTTTTACCTAAGAAATAAAAAAAAATAAAAGGATTGATTTTCAAAGAATCAATCCTTTTATTTTACACTAATATAAGTTTTTTGATAAAAAATCTAGCTACTACTATCTATAAAAATGACGCGCTGCTTTTAAAGACTTAATAAGAATGTAGATATGAATAGATGTTGTTATAATAATTGCTACAATCTCCACTTTTTGAAAAACAAATGAGATAAAGAATAATACAAAATAGATCGTAGGGAAAATAAAACCACTTAAATTCATGACAATATCAAAACACGTCTTATAATTTGATTCCAACTCTGCTTCGTCCAATTGTAAGACATTGTTTTTCAACTCTTTTAAAGTTGGAGCGACTGTCATTTTTATACCTCGGATATTCTGATATACTTTTAAAAAATATATATGTAAACCCCATAAAACAAATAGCAGTGATAAATCATATATTGGAATAACTAAAGTAACTGAATCATCAAAAATATTTAGTTTATAGTTAAATAAAGTATTAACTATACTGAGTACTATTGAAATTGACACAAAAGTCATCCCATAAGAATGTCTTAAATTAATCTGGCGATAAATTTCTTCAGATTGACTTTCATCAACATTGAAAAAAACTTTCTGATATTTTTGAATCTGATAGAGGTAGATGAGACTAAAGAGAGCTGTTATAATTACAACAATACGACTAACCCATAGGAAATATTGAACAATATTAATTTCAGATAAGTACTTATCTTGACCAAATATGTTAAAAAGAGCTCCTACGGAACCAAGTATGGCCCCTATAAAACCACCAATTAAAAGACTTTTGATAATTCGAACAAATGTAGTATCACTTTGTTTTATAAAATTTTTCATCGTTATTCCTCCGTTGACACTAAACTAAAAACATTCTCTAGGGATTCTTTAAATACTTGAGAAATCTTCATAGCAATAATAACAGATGGCGTATATTCTCCGCGTTCAATTAGGCTAATTGTTTGTCTTGAGACTCCTGTTAATTTGGCGAGTTCTGTTTGATTGATACCATCTCGTGCACGCAATTCTTTGAGCCTGTTTTTTAAAATTAATCCCATCATTTTTCTCCTTTATAAAATGATATATAGATTTATTCCTCACTCTATTTATTGACTGGACGCAATTCCTTGATATCATGAATACGGACAATACGTACCTCCTCTTTACTTCGTTTCAAGTTGCGACGAATCTGTACCCAATCCTCATCTACCTTTTAAATCTCATAAGGATGCGTTTGAAAACCATCCTCTAAATAAATCATACATGTGCTTCCTACTAAATCTTGAATCATTTGTGACATAAGTTTTTTCCTTTTTTCTAATTGTTTAACCCTACGACTGAGTGCCTTTTGCTCTTTAGGTACACCAATATACATCATGACCATAAAAAAAGCCATTAAGCCAAAAAATTCCATCTATCTACTCCCTTTCTTTTTGCAAACAAAACTCAAGCCCTGCAATTGATGCTACCAACACACAAAATACAATTTCATTTATTTCTATTATATCAAGCATATCGAGAGCAAGATTACTCGCCATACATAAGCAAACTAGGGTTTCCATAACTCTTGCAACCATCCGACCTGTAATAATAAATTCCTTTTTCATTTGAGTAACTCCTAAAACCATTGTGCTTTTGAAACAATCATTAATCTGATTGTTCAATGATTAAGTGATTTTAACACGCTCCTCCTTTGATATTATTTTTCTTTTTTACAAATAATTATTAGCAAAGATTATTGATATCATTAAAATATCACCCCAAAAAAGGTTACTAAATTATTTCTATTTAGTAACCTTTTAAATCTTCAATTTTTAGTTAAAGCCTCTTTAGCCATAAACTTATAAAGGCCCGAGTAACGTCCTCTATAATCTTTTTTCCATGGTTTATCTCGTCCTGCAAAATGCAAAAAAACAGTATGGTTAATAACCCACTCTAAATCCCATTCATTGCGACTTTTTAATTGATAAATAAGACTATACCTAGCATCATAATTATAAATTTCATCAGGTATTGGTTTAACCAAATTAGCGTATAAGCCATTTAAGATATCCTGATCTGGTAAGATTAGACGACCACGGTTTTGCATTATGTAATCTAAGATAGTTTGTTGATGAACAACTTTTCGTATAGCAGGCAAGTTCATCAAGAGTACCCCTGTATTGAAATAAGAGGATTCTAGCTCTACATTTTTTAACCGTAATTTATTGACATAATCTAGAAACTTACCATCAGTATTATGACTTGCCGCTGCATATAGTTGATCACCTAACTCCATATCATATAAACTTGAGAAATCATTTAAGCAAAGCATATCTGCATCTAAATAAAGTATCCTATCTAAGGTCTCAGGTAAAAATTTATGAGCCAAAAGTCGATAATATATTGTATCTGGATAGCGATCAGTTGTAGGTGCCTGAGCAAATACTTCGGTACCTACAATTATTGGATGATAGACAACTTCTAAATTTTGAGTATATTGAATAAGTTCTGTATGACGTTTGAGTAATGTTTTTTGTAAGACATATATCTCTAACTTACGATTCTTGGTTTGTCGGACAAGCGAATAAAGCATCACTTTAAAATGATCTACGTACATATCATCAATAGAAAATAATAGATTCATGAGTTGGATCCTCTCCGTAGTATATCTTCTTTCATCCTAACATATGTCTAAAGAAAAACCAAGTTTGAGTTAAAACTTGGTTATCTTTTATATAAAACTTCCCCATAATATAGCTAAAATAATTGCTGGCAACATATTGATAACTTTAATATTTAGGTTAAAGAGTAAATTAACACCGACACAGAATATAAGCATATTTCCTACTAAGTTAAGGTAATCTAAAGATGATGGATTAAGTAGGCTCCCCATGAAAAAAGCAACAATCGTAAGGCTACCTTGTAGTAAAGCGACAGGAAGTGCAGAAAATAGAGCTCCTTTCCCTAAAGACACTGTCATAATTGCAATAATAATCATGTCTAACATTCCCTTAGCAAATAAAATCGAATGATCTGCTGCTATACCATCTTGAATGCTACCAACAACGGCCATTGCTCCAATACAAACGGTACAAGTTGAGGTGACGAATGCCTCCACAAATTTAATATCGTTACCACTTCCTGTTTTTTGCTTAAGATAGTTCCCAAATTTATCAATATACGAATCTAGTGATAGCAACTCTCCAAGTACCGTACCTAGAGCAAGAGTAATAATCATCATATTTGTATGATTAGAGATGAGATGTGACTTTTCGACTAACATCATTTTCTCCAAAACACCTGATATCGAAATAAATAAAACTGCAACTCCCATGGCTTGCATAAGGCTCTTTTGAAGTGATTCTTTCAAAAAATTTTTCAAAAATAAACCTACAAAGCCTCCAACTATAATAAGAATAACATTGATAACTGTTCCTAAACCAACCATATTTCTCCTATATACACAAAGGAACAGAACGATGTTCTGCCCTTTGCCTGTTTTATTTACTAACTAAATGAGAGGTACTTCTTATAAATTTTCTGCAACTGCTGCTAGCAGCTCTGCAATTTTACTTGCATCGCTACCACCTGCCATAGCCATGTCTGGTTTACCACCACCACGACCTGCTACAATTGGTGCCAATCCTTTGATCATGTTACCAGCGTGGACATCTTTAGTTTTGCTTGCAACAAGGACATTAACCTTCTCACCAATAGCTGCTACGAGAACAAGCACATCAGAGTAGTCTTTTTGTTTCCAGTTATCAGCAAATGTACGAAGTGCACCTGCGTCTGCAACATCAACTTGACTAGCAATGAAGCGCACGCCCTTAGCTTCTTGAACATCTTTAAAGACATCACCAGCTGCTGCAGCTGCTGCTTTTTCTTTAAGCTCTACATTTTCTTTTTGAAGATCACGAAGTGAGTCACTAAGAGCTTGTACTTTAGTTGCTGCATCTTTCAATTGCGGAGCTTTTACAGTAGTAGCAATCTCTTTTAGTGCATCTTCTTGGTTACGATAAGCTTCAAAAGCTTGTCTACCAGTAACTGCAATAATACGACGAGTGCCTGAACCAATACCTTCTTCTTTGACAATCTTGAAGAGACCGATTTCTGAAGAATTATTTAAGTGAGTTCCACCGCAAAGTTCAACAGAATAATTACCAATTTGAACCACACGAACCACTTTACCATATTTCTCACCAAAAAGTGCCATTGCTCCCATCTCTTTTGCGGTTTCAACGTCAGTTTCAGTAGTTGTGATTGTAAGAGCGTTCCAAATTTGCTCATTAACTTCTTGTTCAATATGACGAAGTTCCTCATTGCTTACTGCTTCAAAGTGAGTAAAATCAAAGCGCAAGAATTCTTCTTCGTTCAATGAACCAGCCTGAGTTGCGTGTTCACCGATAACATTGTGAAGAGCTGCATGGAGCAAGTGAGTTGCTGTGTGGTTTTTCTCAACAGCCAAACGACGCTCTTTGTTGATTTCAAGTGTGTAGTTTGTTCCAACTGAAAGTGATGCCAAAACATTTACAGTGTGTAGAGGTTGACCATTTGGTGCTTTTTGAACATCAACAACCTCAGCAACTGTGTCACCCTTATCATTTTTGATGACACCGTGGTCAGCAACCTGTCCACCCATTTCAGCATAGAATGGTGTTTGAGCAAAGACAAGAAGGGCTTGGCCTTCTGAAACAGCCTCAGTACGTTCATTATCAGCAATGATAACTGAAAGACTTGATTCAAGACTATATGTGTCGTATTCGAAGCGTGATTCTTCAACGATACCAGCTAGGGTTTCATTTTGCATACCCATTGAGCCACCCTTAACAACAGCCGCACGCGCACGGTCTTGTTGTTCTTTCATGGCTGCTTTGAAGCCTTCGTGGTCAATCTTGTAGCCTGCATCTTCTGCCAATTCCTCTGTCAATTCAACTGGGAATCCATAAGTATCATAAAGTTTGAAGATATCTTTACCTTCAAGAGTATCCTTACCTTCAGATTTAAGCTGCGCAAGCAATGAATCCAAGTGACCGCTACCTGCATCGATAGTACGAGCAAATGTTTCTTCCTCACGTTTAACGATTTTCTCGATAAAATCACGTTTTTCAAGCACTTCTGGGTAGTAGCTTTCCATGATTTGTCCAACAGTCGGAACCAATTTGTAAAGGAAAGTTTCGTTGATGCCAAGACGGCGACCGTGCATAACCGCACGACGAAGAAGACGACGAAGAACGTAACCACGACCTTCATTTCCAGGAAGCGCACCATCACCGATAGCAAATGAAAGCGCACGGATGTGGTCAGCGATAACCTTGAAACTCATGTTTTCGCCATCTGGATCGTAAGTTTTACCTGACAATTTCTCTACTTCACGGATGATAGGCATGAAAAGGTCAGTTTCAAAGTTTGTTTTTGCCCCTTGCATAACAGCTGCAAGACGTTCAAGACCCGCACCCGTATCAATGTTTTTGTTTGGCAATTCTTTGTATTCTGAACGTGGTACGGCTGGGTCAGCATTGAATTGTGAGAGAACGATATTCCAGATTTCGATGTAACGATCGTTTTCGATATCTTCAGCCAAAAGACGAAGTCCGATATTGTCTGGATCGAAATCTTCACCACGGTCGAAGAAAATCTCAGTATCTGGACCTGAAGGACCAGCACCGATTTCCCAGAAGTTATCCTCGATCGGCACCAAGTGACTTGGTTCAACGCCACAAGCAATCCAACGGTTATATGAATCTTTGTCATCAGGGTAGTAAGTCATGTAGAGCTTGTCTTTAGGGAAGTCAAACCATTCAGGACTTGTCAAGAGTTCAAATCCCCACTCAATAGCTTCATCACGGAAATAGTCTCCAATTGAGAAGTTACCAAGCATTTCAAACATAGTATGGTGACGTGCTGTTTTACCAACATTTTCAATATCATTAGTACGAATTGATTTTTGTGCATTGGTAATACGTGGATTTTCTGGAATCACTGAACCATCAAAATATTTTTTCAAGGTTGCAACACCTGAGTTGATCCAAAGAAGCGTTGGGTCGTTCACAGGAACCAAGTTAGCTGAAGGCTCAACGGAATGTCCTTTGGATTTCCAGAAATCCAACCACATTTGGCGGATTTGTGCAGACGATAATTCTTTCATTATTCTCTCCTAAAATTAGTTTGATGCATTTTTTTCTAACTCTTTGACATAGTCGATCGCTATGACAAGCGAAATTGTCAAATCGTTGTAAGTTTCATTGTAAACTTCTACCTGATAAGTTGAAGTCATACGAAACCACTGTTGAGATATGTTTGCTATAACTTGATTGTCTTTTAAGAGTTGGAAATCCATATCCCAAAAATTTCCCTTAACTTCCATATCAAGGTCTTCAATGGTGTAGTGAGGTTTCAAAAATGAGAAATCTTTCTTAATCGTGAAATGATTCCCATTAGCTAATGTCACATTAAACTTTGGTAAAAAACTTAAAACCTTCTTCTCAATCTGACTAATGAGATGCCCCTCTTCGTCAAAGACTTTAAAAGTCTTAGGTAGAGGGAACAAACTTCCTTCAACGTGATAACAGGGAAGCCCAGTCTGGTCTGTAATAGTAAATTTACCGCCTAGAGAAAACATTTTTTCTTTAATTTGAAAAGTAGCCATATCTCTTCCTCCTCGAAAGTTGACAAATAGCAAAAGACAAGTCCATTACGAAGGGCGAAAACCGCGGTACCACCTTCATTCAATGAACTTGTCATTCTCATTTATTTTTAGTTTTACCCCATTGAGTAGCATCTTTTTCTGATTATCCATGACTCGCAGCAACCGTCACTTTTCTGTATCTAATCGTTGAAATTTCATTCTCAATAGTATTAATTATACAGTCTTTTTAAGACTTGGTCAACTATTTTTTAAGTGATGATGAACCACTTGTTGTAGCATATTGTGATAAGATGCCTGCAAATGCTTTATCTTTAATCTTAACATTAGCTTTTTCTAAGGCTTTTGAAATCACTTTATTTTGGAAGGCTCTATCGCTTGTTTTATCCTTAAGAATAACTTCTTTTAAGCGATTTTTGTAAGATTTCCAATCAGATTTTTTCTCTGTCTTATCAGTTACTTTAATGATGTAGTAACTTGTTTTATAAGTTGTTGAATCAACCGTTGACACCACATCTGAAACACCATTTTTATCTAGCTTAAAGGCTGCTGACATAACTTCTTTAGGGAGGCTTGTCCCTGCAGAATCAAATTTATACTCAACTTTTTTATCAGTAGCTGTTGTTTTTTCTTTTGCAATCTTTGCAAAATCAGCTCCATCAGCCTTTACATCTTTAAGGACAGATTTAGCTTTATCTTCTGCATCCAATTTGATTACTTGTACAGAAGTTTCAGGAGTATAGTTTTTATATGCTTCTTTATAGTTTGCTTCTGTTAATTCTTTCTTAGCTGCTTCTTTTACAGCATATTCCACAAGCATAGTTGTGCGAATTTGTTGTTTGTAACCTTCCGGAGTCAAACCTGCTTGTGAAAGTGCGCTTGAAAATGAATTACCATAGCCTTTAGCTGTCTTATTATAAGCTTCTGATACTTTTTTATCTGAAACTTTATCACCATACTGTGTATCAAAAACACGTGAAAGGATCAATGTAAGCATTGATTGTTGTGCAGCTTTTGATGTTTTTACTTGATCATAAAAATCAGAGACTGTGATAGTGTCGCCCTTCATTGTAACAACATTTGTTCCATTTGATGTTTTACCTGAGCAGGCAGCTAATGTGGCAACTGACATAAGTGTCAAAAAGCCTGCTGCAAGTTTTGATCTTGTTTTCATGATTTATAACTCCTTTTTGTCATTAACTCCATTATTATATCATAATTTCTTAAAAATGCCTTAATCTTCTAGTACAATATGCTCTGCATTTTTACGAATCATCAATAAACCATCTCCCAAAGGTACCAAAGTAGCAGTTAAATCAGGATGTTGCAAAGTCGAGTCAAATAAACGTTGCAGACCTCGGTAGATAGTTCGCTGACCTCTTCTCACTTCATCGATAGGTTTTGCAATATCTCCACCTTGGAAAATATCATCTAAAACAACTACTCCTCCAACATCTAAATGTTTTAATACTTGAGGTAAAAAAACGATATATTTAGACTTAGCAGAATCCATGAATACAAAATCGTAAGATTTATCCAATGTTTGTAACACATCCACAGCATCGCCTTCCAAAAGGGTTATCTGATTGTGATTATCATATTTTGCAAAGTTTTCCTTAGCCAAGGCAATCATCTCTTCATTACGATCGATCGTTGTTATCTTTGCTTCAGGAGCATTTTCTGCCATCAAAAGGGCCGAAAAACCAATAGCTGTTCCAATTTCTAAAATGTGCTTAGGTTGTAATGTTTGCATCAAAAAACGAAAATAAGTCGCTGTTTCATGAGGTATAATAGGGATATTTTCCTGTTTAGCAAATGCTTCTAACTCTGCTAAACAGCCATTATTTTGTTTTTGGTGCTGACGCATATATTGAACAATTTCTTCTTTAACTACTGGACGACGCATATTATGATTAGCATTTTTACTGTAAGATTGAACCACTTTTGGCTCCTCTTTTCTATTTTAAATAATAACTTTTTTATTATAGCAAAAAATGTCTAACTCTGAGAATGATTTAATCCAAACGAGTGAAATCAAGTGATATTATATCTTTGAGACTTGAAATATTATAGTTTTCTTTGGAATTCTCTAACCTTAAGTTTATAGATTTTATACCAGCATTTTGAGCAACCTCCAAATCTAGGGGACGATCTCCTATGTAATAAGTCATTGATTTATCTAAAGAATATCGTTTAACTAAATAATTAATCCCTTGTGGATGTGGTTTTCGCTCGAATCCAGAAACACCAGTTAAAATTTCATCAAAATAATGAGAGATCTGCAAGGTTTCCAACACTGAATGCGTACTTGCTCCTTTATGTGTATACATAAAATTGGGGATATCTTGTTCTTTGGTCCATTCTAAAATCTCTTTTGCATATGGCATTAAATGTATTTTAGAATCTCGACTTTCTTGTTCTTTTGTGAAATATGCTTTCAGTTTTTCATGAGGTATTTGCTCTTCCTCTGAAAGGTTTACCAATAATTGCCCCACTGATGCCTGTAAAATATATTCATGGATTAATTCTTTATCAAATATTAAGCCAAAATGACGATAGGTTTCTTCAAGAGCTTCCATAATTGGTACATACGAATCTATTAATGTCCCATCTAAATCCCAAATAAAAGTAAGCTTTTTCATCCTATTTCCCTTCTTTTTTGACAATAGCAGTTTTGGTCTCATAAAAATCATAGCTTGGGTAGGTATTTCCAACTATTGAGTTTTCCACTAACTAACTTTACCAAAACCACTCTCAAAACAAACTATAAAATAACTGATCACTATCAAAAACCAGTCTAGTTGACTGGTTTTACTTCAATAGCTATATTTTCAACTTAATCATTATGGACGCCTTTTGCTACAAGATTTTCAAGTTCCACTAAACGCTCTTCAAATACTCTAAAAGCTGCATCCAGATAGTCTGCACTAGTCATATCAACACCAGCTTTAGCAATGACGTTTAGAGGGTAATCTGAATTACCAGCTTTAAGGTAATTTAGGTAGGCCTCTTTATCCTCCGGATTACCGTTTACAATACGCTCTGCTAAATAATTTGCTGCTGCGAAGCCGGTTGCATATTGGAAAACATAATAATTGTAGTAAAAGTGTGGAATTCTTGCCCATTCATATTGAATAAAATGATTATCTTCTTTAGTCAAACCATAATATTTTTCATTAAGCTCAGCGTAAAGGTTGTTTAAGTATTTGCTAGTTAGTACTTGCCCCTCCTGATCAGCTACATGAATGGCATGTTCGAATTCAGCGAACTGTGTTTGCCTAAAAATTGTTCCTTTGAAACCGTCCAAATAATGATTGAGAATTGCAAAGCGATTTTTATCATCTTTAACTTCTTTCAAAAGGGTTTCTGTTAATATATTTTCATTTGTTGTTGATGCAATTTCAGCTAGGAAAATAGAATAATCACCATAAACATAGGGTTGATTTTCACGAGTAAACGTCGAGTGTAGACTATGTCCAGTTTCATGAACCAGCGTATAAAGATTGTCTAAAGTATCTTGCCAGTTAAGAAGCATGAAAGCATTAGTGTCATAAGATCCACCTGAATAAGCGCCTGACCTCTTTCCTTTGTTAACATGGACATCAATCCAACGTTCAGTAAAAGCACGATGAACACGTTCAGAATATGCTTCGCCAAAAATAGCCAGAACCTCCTCTGATTTTTTTAGAGCTTCATCATAAGTAAAACTCATATCCATTTGAGAAAGGGGTGTATATACGTCATACATCTTCAAATCATCTAGCCCAAGAACTTTTTGACGCAACTTCATATAACGATGTAAGAGCGGTAAATGATGATTAACTGTCTTAATTAGAGTTTCGTAGACCTCTTCTGGAATAAAATTGGCAGATAGAGCTGATTGGCGTGCTGATTGATAATGATGCACACGAGCCTTAAAATTTTGAGATTTCACATTTGTTTGTAATGTTTTAGCGTAAGTATGCTGGAATTGTTCATATGTGCTATACATAGCTTGATATGCTTCTTTTCGAACCGTCCTATCGCTAGATTCCATAAGGGAAATGAAGTTACCATGTGTAAGCTCAACTTCCTCACCTTTTGCATTTTTTACAACTGGGAAGACCATATCTGCATTATCAAGGATTTCAAATGTCTCACCAGCTGCTCCAAAAATCTCACTAGCACCAGCTAACAATTCTTCTTCGTTTTGAGATAAGACATGAGGTTTATTTGCAAATGTTTTCTCAAAGAAATGATCATATTTTTGCAAGTCAGGCATTTCTAAAAGGAATGACTGGTAATCAGACTCTGAAAGTTGCAATAGTTCTGGCTCGTAAAACGAAAATGTTTCACTAAATTTTGCATAGAGCGCTGTCGCTTTCGCTTGAAATTCTTGATATTTCGCAACAGTGGTGTCTTGGTCATTTTTCATTGAAGCATAGACATAAACTTTTTCTAAACGGCGAGATAAATCTAGTTCAACCTCCGTGATCTCCAATAAAGATTGGCTTGAGTCCAACAGATGAGCTGAAAAACCCTTTGCGTTATCGATGGCTTGAGTAAGCTCTACCACTTCAGTTTCCCATAACTCATCAGTCGCAAAGACAGTAGTTAAATCCCATTGGTATTTTTCTTCAATATGTGAGCGATTGTCTGACATTTTGTATCCTCCAGTTTAATTCTTAGTGACTATTTTATCATAAAATACAGGGGGATAAAGTGTTTGGTCCAAGTTATTCTTATTTTTTTGATAATAATTTGTAAAATTCTGATAAAACGATGTTAGAGAATTTGTTATTTGACAAAAATCAGTATCTACACGTGGTGGCTGTATTTGAGGAAAAAACATCATTAGCTCTTGAGTCAATAGATTCTGACCAGAAAGGTAGGCCTTTTCTTGTTTTCGTAACCAAAATTGATTGCCATAGCGTAACTGCTGACGCACATAATCTCTGATATTTCTGTCTTGTTTAACCTTATAAAAATTTAGATTTTTTGATTGGTATGGCCACTTCAAAAATGCTAGAACGTCTCCACTAAGAGGGCAAGTTTTACTTAAGTAATAGACATGTCCGCGTAAATCTTCGTAAATCAAATATTTTAGTCTCAGCACTTCTAACCTCAAATCTAACTCCCAAATATGAAATCCGATACTTTGAGAAAATTGTAAAAATTGTTTATGTAGATTTGTTAACCGATGCTTTAACCAGAGTTTTTCCCCTAGTAACCATCTCACTTGAAAGTCTGCCTGTAGATATGCTTTTGTTCGCTCCCTGAGTCGCTGCTCTGACAGTCGGCTACACTGAACTTCTAAAGCCAATGTCTCATTCACAAATAAATCTGCAATCTGATTAATTTCTGGCAAATGATGCTCGAGCATAGTTTCATTCTCTCTACTTAAACTCATATATAACTTTGCTTTTAATTGCAAGTGCTCATTAGACTCATTTTCATGATGAAACTGACAATTTTTTAGACTAATATGTGCAAAGTGTCTTCTCATGATTCGACCTGCTTTTAACCTTACAGCTGAACAACAAGTTGGACAAAAATACTGTCCCTTTCCCGGATGAGACTCGAGTAGATTAATTAAATTTCCTTGTCTGTCTTTAGCAATTAACATTTTTTCTCCTACTTTTACTATTCGAAAAAAGTTATCCTTTCGGATAACTTTTTATTTATTTTTTGACATTAAAACTAGGTAAACAAAGACATTAATTACCATCAGCCCACTTGTTATTAAAAATGGTGTCATAAAAGGTTCCAGATGTAGCTGGCTTGGAAGTTTCGTTAAAATAAGCGGTGTCAAAATAACTCCTATATTACCAGCTGTTAAGGCAAGGCTTGTGATAAAGTTATTATGTTCTTTTGCATAGTTTTTTGAAATATAAAAGAATACAGAAGACATGGTGCCAACAAAACTAGCTCCTATTAAAATACTAGCTACGATAAAAATGATCTGATTATTAGCTAAAGCAAATAGCACATTACCTATTCCCATAGCTAGAATCATAATTAATAGCGTCTTCTCTTGGAATACTTTAACTAATTTTCCAAATAGAGATCCAACTAAAATACCACTAAAAGCAAGGAGAGTTAACATATTACTAGAGAAGCTCGTCGCGTAGTGATATTTTGTCACTAGTAAGGTTGGAATTTTGACAGTTGCTCCTATATAAGCAATACCTACTAAGAATGTGATAAGCATCAACAAAGCCGCTTTAGTATCAAATGTTGTACTAGCTTTAAGGGTATGTGTTTGATTTTCAACCTCTGGAACATTTTTCCAAAAGAAAAAGAAAACAGGAATAACCAGAAGGTAAACCAAATAAATATAATTCACACCAATAGCTAAAACCAATCCAACAATAAATGTAGTTAAGGCTTTACCGATATTAAGTGATGCTGTTCTAAGACCAATCATACTGGCTCTCTCATCAGCCTCATATAAATCCGTTATGATACTAATTGATAGCGAATTATAGAGACCAATACCAATACCCAAAAGTAGTCGACTAGCCATCGCAAGTGAAAAATTACTTGTAAAAAATGAGATAAACCCAGATATTAAGATTAAACATAAACCAAGTAAGACCGTGTTTTTTTTGCCAAGTTTTGTGACTACAAAATTACTCAAAATAACAAAAATAGTAATCATCATAGCTGGAATAGTAACTAAACTCTCTACTGAAGCTAGTCCAATATGAGGATTTTGAGTATGGTAAAAGGCATACAATTTAGGAATTGCAGGAGCAATTGCTAAGTGAGACATCAAAAAGATAGAAATCGATAAAATAGTCAATTTCAATGAAAGTTTTGAATTCAATGGTTTTCTCCTTTAAAATAATCACTTATAAGTATATGAAGAATACTAAGCAAGGTCAAGTGAGTCGTTTCACTAATCTAAATACCTTTTTAAGATAGCTGCCTCTGAATCTCTCAATCTACGATACTGACCTGGTTTCAAATTCATATCAAGCCTCAAGTCACCAAAAGAAATACGCCTCAAGTATATAACTTTAACGCCATATGCAAGAAACATCTTTTTTACTTGGTGAAATTTCCCTTCTGTGATAGTTATTCTTGCGGTACTTTTGTCATTATTAGCTGTATCAATCGTTAATTCAGCTGGTTTACATTTTGTTCCATCGTCAAATACAACTCCTTCTTCAAAAAAGGTAATAGCATCTCTTTCTAAGAAACCATTTACTTCAACATAATACGTTTTTGCAACGTGGTGTTTTGGATGTAACATTCGGTAACCCAGTGGACCATTATTCGTGATTATTAAAAGCCCTTCCGTATCACGATCTAGACGACCAATCGGATACAATCCCTCCACCTTATCTTTTTCGCTAATTAAGTCTATGACTGTTTTATGTTCTGAATCTCTAACTGCTGAAACAACTCCTGATGGCTTATAAAGAAGGTAATAAGAACTTTCTTTTAGGCAGACTCTCTCTTTTCCTACAAAAATCGATTGTAGACCACTATCTACAATAACATTATCCTTTGTAATAATTTGACCATCTACAGAAACTTGCCTAGAACGAATTAATTTCTTAACCTGATTTCTAGACCCAAATCCTGCCTGACCTAATAATTTATCTAAACGCATACTCTTAGTTTACCATACTGTAAGTTAAACATTTGCTAATTCCTTTTAAAATCTTTATACTACTAATTAGTAATAGAAAAACAAAGGAGATTATCATGGGACTTTTAGTAGATGGCAAATGGGTTGATCAATGGTATGATACTGCATCAACTGGTGGTAAATTCGTCCGAACCGTTACACAATTCCGTCATTGGGTTACTAAAGATGGTTCAGCAGGGCCTAGTGGGGATGCAGGTTTTAAAGCAGAGTCTGGACGATATCATCTCTACGTTTCACTAGCCTGCCCTTGGGCATCACGTGTATTAATCATGAGAAAGCTTAAAAATCTAGAATCTCATATCTCTATCTCCATTGTTAACCCTTTAATGTTGGAGAATGGTTGGACTTTTCAAGAATATAAAGGCGTTATTCCTGATATGATTAACCAAAGCCAATACCTTTACCAAATCTATCAAGCAAGTCAAAGTGATTATACAGGACGCGTGACAGTCCCTGTTCTTTGGGATAAAAAATGCCATACAATCGTTAACAATGAATCATCTGAAATTATGCGTATGTTAAATACTGCATTTAATCATATTACTGGAAATACTGACGATTACTATCCCGATTCCTTGCAAGGACAAATTGACGAAATGAATAATTTTATTTATCCAAAAATAAATAATGGTGTCTATAAAGCTGGTTTTGCTACTTCTCAGAACGTTTATCAAAAGGAAGTTGAAACCTTATTCACAGCTTTAGATCAGTTAGAAAAACACTTATCTGATAACCATTATCTTGTTGGAGAACAATTTACCGAAGCTGATATTCGCCTTTTCACAACTTTAGTTCGCTTTGACACCGTTTATTATGGTCATTTTAAATGTAATTTAAAAGCGCTACATGATTACCCACATTTATGGCATTATACAAAACGTATTTACAACCTACCTGGAATTGCTGAGACAGTTAATTTTGATCATATCAAAAAACACTATTACGGTAGCCATAAAACCATTAACCCTACTGGTATTATTCCAGCTGGACCTAACTTAGACTGGACAATTTAATAAAGCATAATAAAAAAGTAAGAATGAATTTTTTCTCATTGAGATTCATCCTTACTTTTTTATTATTTACTTTACAACTTTGATGCCGCTGCTTCATCCACAATAATCACAACATCATCATGTTTTTGGAGGATACTTGCTGGCATATTTTCTGTGATAGGTCCTTTAATCATACTTGCAATCGCTTCTGCTTTTTCAATACCATACGCCACTAATACGATTGTTTTTGATTTCATAATAGAGCCTATACCCATTGATAAGGCTTGCTTTGGTACATCATCAATACTATTAAAGAAACGACTATTAGCTTCAATTGTACTTGGAGCTAAGTCAACCACATGTGTTGTAATATCAAAAGGTGTACCTGGTTCATTAAAACCAATATGACCGTTACGACCAATTCCAAGGATTTGAAAATCAATTGGATTAGCATTTATAACAGCATCGTATCGTTTTATTTCTTCTTTTAAATCTTTAGCCAAGCCGTTTGGAAGGTTATTTTCCTTGAAAGGTTTAGCATCAAAAAGATGTTTATGCATAAAATAAGAGTAACTTTGATCATTACTTGCGGCAATTCCAACATATTCATCAAGGTTAATAGAAACCATATTTGAAAAATCAAGGTTACTTTTTACAATCTCTTCGTAAAAGGTGATTGGGCTACTTCCTGTTGCCAATCCTAAAGTTTGAGCACCAGCTTTCATTTTCTCTTCTAAAAGAGTAAATGCAATTTTTCCCCCCTCAATGTCGTTCTTAACTGTAATAACTCTCATGTTTACTCTCCTTTTATTTGGTATAGACCTTTATGATTATATTATATGGTATATACCAATTTTTGTCAATAAAAACTTCTTAATTTCGTTATAAAACTAAAAAGAATTACTGTCCATTCTAGTTTAGACAATAACTCCACGATTAATATTTTATATTGAAAATAATTGTCCAATGACATAGGTTGCCAACATTGTCAAACAACCAATCATCACATTTCGACGCATGGCAGGTACTGTAGGGGCTTGGCCTAACTTAGCACTTACATAACCAGTTGATAATAGTGAAACAATAACAATTATTACCGTTCCTACAATTCGTACCGAAAATGGCAATAACAGAATAGTTATAGTTGGAAAAATTGATCCGATGGCAAAAGCTATAAAACTAGATATAGCAGCATGCCAGGGGCTTGTATATTCACCGAACTCAATACCATATTTTTCTTCAACTAAATGCTCAATAGCATTCTTTGAAAAAGCCTTGTCAACTAGCCATTGAGCATGTTCGTGACTTTCTCCTTTTGCTAAGTAGATATCAACTAAGGATTTTTTGGCAAGTTCTGGATTATTTTCTAGTAGTTTCTCTTCACGCGCAACCGCTGCTTGTTCAGTATCTTTTTGAGTAGAAACACTAACATACTCCCCGCCAGCCATAGAAAATGCACCAGCTAAAATCGCGGAAGCTGCTGATAAAAAAATAATCCAAAGGTTATGAGTTGCACTCGCAACACCAATAACAACACCAGCTACAGAGATGATACCATCATTAGCACCAAGAACACCAGCTCTTAAAATATTCAATTGTTGGGAAAAATTTTTTGCTTCTTTCATCTTCTCTACTTCTCACTTTCTGACAATTATTATATCACTTATTTAGAATCATTACAATTATTTTTTATAATCATTCTAAATAAAAAAGATTAGTTGGGTCATTTTTACCGAACGTGATATAATAGAAAAGCTTACTTATAGATAGGAGAAATCATGAATACAAACGATTTTGATTTTTATTTACCAGAAGAACTCATTGCCCAAACACCACTTGAAAAAAGAGACGCTTCTAAACTATTAGTCATTGATCATAAGAATAAGACGATGACAGATAGCCATTTCGATCATATCTTAGATGAACTCAAGCCTGGTGATGCTTTAGTAATGAATAACACACGTGTTCTGCCCGCTCGCCTTTATGGTGAAAAGCCAGATACACACGGCCATGTAGAGTTATTACTTCTCAAAAATACAGAAGGCGATCAATGGGAAGTGCTTGCTAAACCCGCTAAACGCTTACGAGTAGGGACCAAAGTTTCATTTGGTGATGGTCGGTTAATAGCAACAGTCACAAAGGAATTAGAACATGGTGGGCGTATTGTAGAATTCTCATATGATGGTATTTTTCTAGAAGTCCTTGAAAGTTTGGGCGAAATGCCACTTCCGCCATATATTCATGAAAAACTAGAAGATCGTGACCGCTATCAGACTGTGTATGCAAAAGAAAATGGTTCTGCTGCTGCACCAACAGCCGGTCTCCATTTTACAAAAGAACTATTGGAAAAAATTGAAACAAAAGGTGTGAAGCTTGTCTATTTGACGCTTCACGTTGGACTTGGAACTTTCCGTCCTGTTTCAGTTGATAATCTTGATGAACACGAAATGCATTCTGAGTTTTACCAATTATCTAAAGAAGCTGCTGATACTCTCAATGCAGTTAAAGAATCTGGTGGACGTATTGTAGCTGTTGGTACAACTTCTATTCGCACATTAGAGACAATTGGTTCTAAATTCAATGGTGAATTAAAAGCCGACTCAGGGTGGACAAATATTTTTATCAAGCCTGGTTATCAGTTCAAGGTTGTAGACGCTTTTTCAACCAACTTTCACTTACCAAAGTCTACTCTTGTCATGTTAGTATCAGCATTTGCTGGACGTGATTTTGTACTAGAAGCTTACAACCATGCAGTTGAAGAACGATACCGTTTCTTCAGCTTTGGTGATGCTATGTTTGTTAAGTAAGAATAGGCTTTCAATTAGGAAAAAGTTTTATCGTTTTTTAACACGATTGACATACTATAACGCCTCCAAAATGCTACAATATGATAATGAGTAATCGAAGTATTTTAGACGAGCGATTATGTTTTACGGTTAGTGAAACACATCGACTTTTCAATAAATTTTACCAAAAAGCTTTGGATGAATTTCAATTGACTTATCTCCAATACGTTATCTTGTTAGTCCTTTGGGAAGAGGATCATCGGCATATGAAGGAACTTAGTTATGCACTATCTCTTAATTCGAATACCCTAACTCCAGTTTTAAAGCGTATGGAAAATCGTGGGTGGATTGTACGAGAAAAACCAAGAGATGATAAAAGGCAACTCATTATTCATCTAAGTAACAAAGGTATTGAGTCACAAGATGCCGTTGTCAATGCGGTGCAATCGTGCGGGTATTTTTTCTCAGAAATTAGTCCTGAATCTTATCAAAAAACTGTTTCTGCCCTTTCTTCACTTAACCAAGTTATAAAATCACATTTATAAAAACCTCTTAGATAGTTAATCTAAGAGGTTTTTATTATTTTGATAGATTTATTTCTAATTCATATTAACACGATGCCATTGATTAA
Source organism: Streptococcus agalactiae (assembly GCF_949788565.1). Lineage (NCBI taxonomy): Bacteria > Bacillati > Bacillota > Bacilli > Lactobacillales > Streptococcaceae > Streptococcus > Streptococcus agalactiae. The sequence continues at coordinate 715,409 of NZ_OX460931.1, read as the reverse complement.
TAACAAAACATAATTGTTCCAGCTGATATAGTCCCACTCCATTAATTTCTGAATCTTCCTGAGTAGAGCCACCTAAACCTGCAGTATAAATAGCAACAATATAAGGCACTTCTTCTTTGACAATTGCTCCAACATTCAACGCCTCACGGACATACCCTGGCTTTTGAGCAACAACAACATCAGATGGTATCAAAGCACGATAATAATCCGTTGGAAAAGCTTCTTCTAAATAAGTAATTAAACTATCATACTTTTTACGATGTTTCCAGAGATAGTCTAGCACTTGAATATAGTAATCTGTTGTCACTTTATTACCGTTTTTTTGTATATTTTTGATGTCTCCTTTAGATTGGCCATAACGACCAAACTTTGAATAAGCACTATCCATGCCACCAATACGCTCAGCTAAAGCATAGGCGGGTGTATTTTCTGAATAAACTAAAGAGTATTTTTGCATATCATCAATAGACATTGCCCCCGAGAAAGCAGCAACATAATTATTATGTTCACCAATATATTCATAGTCAGTCTCGGTAATATCAAAGCGTTCTTCCATGGACAACTTGCCCTTGACCACTGCATCTACTACCAACATGTTAAGAGGTAACTTATAGGTGCTCCCTGCTGTCATAGCCTGAGTATCATTCATAGCGTCCCTTTGTCCTGTTTTTAAATTTTTATAAGAAAAAGCAACACTATTTTTTTCAATGCCATATTCAGACATATAGGCCAGAACAACGTCTTTCAAGGACAAATGGGCATAATCATAATAGAGTCTATAGGCATTCATCAATTCCATATCCTGTTCCATGACCATTTTCTTTTTTTCAAGAGACTTTTCTACAATTTTTTGATCATGTGAGATACTGGATGTCCTTGTGGTTGAAGTAGATAATATTCTTCTATCTTTTGTCTGCTTCAACTTAGAGTTGCTGGACTTATTAAACATTACTAAAAAAATCAGCATGATTAATAAAGTAAGGGCAATAATAATGGTTAATCCTAAAATAAATTCTTTCTTTGTTTGTTTCACAACACCTCTCCTACTAATTTATTATAGTAAGAAAATTAGAAAAAATCAATGAGAATTCTATTCAAACAGTGATAATAAACATCACGTATTCATCCAAATTTTACCCAAAGAAACAATAGTAAACGACAGCAACTATTGTGCTAGTTAATCCAATCAAAGCTTCATAGCTAATTAGTTTCATACGATCTTTTATAGCCATATTGACAGCTCCGCCTGTCGCATGGAAGAAGGATCCATGAGGTAGCGAATCCAGAACAGTCGCACCTGCGTGAATCATAGCTGCACCCGAAACCGCCGGTACCCCCGATTTAATCAAGGTTTCAGCAAACGTTTGTGAAGCGATAGTTGTTCCAGAAGTCGTTGATGCTGTTGCTGCTCCCATAAAAATACCTGAGAGTGGGGCAAGGATAAAGGTCGGCATATTTAAAAATTCAAGGAGATGAATCATATCAAATTGTAGATTAGATGCTTTAATAATACCTGAGAGCGTACCTGTTCCAATCAAAAGAATTGAAACGCCAACAACTTTTGATAAACCGTATTCAACAAACGGTACCGTTTCTTTTAGGTAACCTGTTGCTAAAATACTAATTAGACCACCCAACGGCAGTGCAATCAAGGGATCAATAGTGATTCCAAATAAAGGACGAAGAGCTAATAAGCAGATAACCACAAGTGGACCAGAAATAGCCGGTAAGAATGCTGGCAGATCAGAGCCCACTTGCTCCTCACTATCATAAGAAATATCGTTATTTTTCTTGGAAACAATCTTTGCTAATATAATCGTAACTACTAAAGCTGCAATTGCAGGAATAATATTTTGTACCATTAAGCTTGTTAAATCAACCTTAAATGCTTCTGAAGCAGCAATTGTATTAGGATTGGGTGAGATAATATTCCCAGCCTTACCACCACCAATCATTGCTAACAGTATGCTAGATTTAGAAAGATTAGCTTTTTTACCTATTGCTAATGCAATCGGAGCAACTGTAATAACTGCAATATCAATAAAGACACCTACTGCACAAATAATCATTGTTGCGATGGCTAAAGCTGTGATGGCTCGCTGTTGTCCTAATTTTTTAATGATACTTTCTGCAATTTTTTCAGCTGATCCGGTTTTAATTAAAGCACCCGCTAAAATCCCTGATGTTAAAATGCGTAATATGGATGACATCATCCCTTGCGCACCTAATACCATAGTATTGACAATTGTAACTAAATCACCGCCACCAATCAAACCACCAACTAATGCTCCAAGAATGAGACTATAGGCAGGATGAACTTTTTTGATAATCAGTAAAATAGCAAGCGCTAATCCTATTAAAGCCCCTGTTGTTGTAAATGTAGCTTCCATAACTTATCAGAATTCCTTTCAATATTAATGATTATACAAATTGATTAATCTAAAGACTTGAGTAGCAGTTTCTTTCATATTTTTATAAGCTACCTCTTTAGACATAGCCTCATCTAAACTGATAAGGCGTCGTACGATTGGAAAAAAAGCATCAATACCATGTTGATTACAAAGTATAGCATCTTCGGTGACAGATCCAGAGAATGCCACTACTTTCTTACCATATTTTTTAGCTAATTTTGCTACGCCAATTGGAGCTTTTCCCATCACCGTTTGCCCATCCAGACGACCTTCACCAGTAACTACTAAATCAGCTTCAGAAATCGCTTTTTCTATGTTAATTTCTGATAGAATAATATCAATACCAGGTTCTAAGGTGGCATTTGTAAAGGCTAAAAAGGCAAATCCAAGCCCACCCGCTGCACCTGTTCCTTCAATAGTTGCATCTGCTTTTTCACTAACTGAAGTAGCTAAAGTAGCATAATTACTTAACCAAGTATCCATTTTTGTAATCATATCTTCATCAGCACCTTTTTGGGGTCCAAAAATCGAACTACAACCTTGAGCACCACATAAAGGATTTGTTACATCACATGCAATTTTAAAATCACATTCTTTTAATTCTTCAATAACCTTATCAGTAGAGATAGATTTTAAATCTGCCAATCCTTGTGCTCCCAAACTGATTTCTTGATTATCTTTATCTAATAATGCATATCCCAAAGCTTGTAGCATACCTGCCCCACCATCATTAGTAGCACTACCTCCAATACCAATAATAAAGTGCCTACAGCCTTTACTTATAGCATCCTTTATCATTTCTCCAACTCCATAAGTGGTTGTATGGAGAGGATTTCTCTCTTCAGTAGCAATTAGGGTAATACCAGCAGCTGCAGCCATTTCAATAATAGCTAACTGACGCTGTGGAATAATACCATAACTCGCATGTACTTTTTCTCCAAGAGGCCCCTTAACAGGGATTGTTTCGATCGTCCCCCCCATACCTAGCGTCAAAGCTTCAACAGTTCCTTCTCCCCCGTCTGCTAATGGATGTACTTCCACATCCGCCCCTGGGATTACTTCATTAATTGACTCCTTTATAGCATTGCCAGCTTCTAAAGAAGAAAGACTCCCTTTCAAAGAATCAATAGCTACTACTACCTTCATTTGAAAACCTCCTTGAAAATATTTTGTGAATCTTTGTTATTTTTTTCACTATTTTATATCACTCAATTATAGTAACAAAATCAAATAACAAAAAATATAGACTATAGAACAAATGTTAGCGTTTTTATGATATGATATTTGTTATATATAACAAAAGGTAAGCTGAATGAAATTAAGAAAACAACTCGCACAACAAATCGTTACCTCTATCAAAGATGTTTGTCAACAAGATATTAATTTTATTAATACCAAAGGAATCATTTTCGCTAGTACCAATCCAAAACGTGTTGGAGAATTCCATGAAATTGGTTTAAAAGTAGCACAGACAGGACAAATGATTGAAGTAACAGATCAAGAATCTTATTTTGGGACACAAGCAGGGATCAATATTCCTTTCTATTATAATTGTGAATTATTAGCTACTATTGGGATTAGTGGAAACCCCAACCAAGTAGGAAAATATGCTTTACTTGCTCAAAAAATGACTCGACTCATCTTAAAAGAGCATGAATTAGATTATCTGGATTTCGGGCGAAAAAACGAAGCTTCTATTGTCTTACATCATCTTGTTGAAGGCAGAGAGTTAGACTACTATTACCTCAATCAATTTTTAAACCAATACCACCTATCAGAAAAAACTGACTATCGTCTACTCACTTTTGAAATCAATAGTCAAAAACAAAAATTACTCTTAAGTCAATCTGAAATGTCACTCTTGAACTTTTTTGATAAACTTGACACTGCTATTTATACCTTTAATTATCCCAATCAATACTGGCTTTTACTTTCTGACCAGATGTTTGACTATTATTATCCAAATATCCTGTCAAAGTTTGAATGCGAAAAGGGCCTCTATAAAGTTGGTATCGGACAAAAATCATCTTTATCACTTTTAAAAAGATCATATGAAACGTCTATCTTAGCCCTGAAAGCTTTAAAAGGTCAACAGAAGGTCAACCTCGTCGACGACCTTGATCTTGAACTGTTATTAACAAGTATTGATTCTAATATTAAACAATATGTGCTAAATAAAGCGCTTGTAAACTTATCTGAAAATGATAAGATCTTGCTTAACTCATATTTTAAGCATAATCTATCATTAAAAGAATGTAGTCAGGAACTTTTTATCCATAAAAATACTGTTCAATATAGGTTAAATAAGATTTATGAATCAACGCAACTCAACCCAAGAAACTTTAAGGATGCAACTTTATTGTATCTAGCACTTAAATCAGAAGATATTAACCTTCATAAATTATAATAAAAAGGAGTAACCTATGGATACTCCTTTTTATATTAAATTGAAACAGAGACTAGTTGTTTAACATGTTATCTGTTATGATGTTCAAACAATGATTGGCCATTTGTCTTAATCACTTTTTGGTACCAACCAAATGACTTCTTCTTGTAACGTTGTAGACTCCCTGTTCCATCATCATTTCGATCAACATATATTAGACCATAACGTTTACTTAGTTGAGCTGTAGACATGGATACACAATCAATGCACCCCCAAGATGTATATCCCATTATTTCAACACCATCTTCAATAGCTTTAGCAACTTGAACTAAATGTTGATTCATATAATCAATACGATAATCATCTTCAACAGTATAATCACCGTCTAGTGTTTCTATCAATTGATCTTTTGCTCCCAATCCATTTTCTACAATAAACAACGGAATCTGATAACGTTCATAATACTGATTTAAGACTAGGCGTAGCCCGATGGGATCGATTTGCCATCCCCATTCTGAAGTTGTTAAATGAGGATTAGTCAGGCCTCCAAGGATATTTCCCTGACCACTTTGATAATTTTCAAAGTCATAAGCTTGTGTCACGCTCATATAGTAACTAAACGATAGGAAATCTACTGTATTTTGTGCCAATATTTCCTCATCTCCTTCTTCAAATTTAATTTTAATACCATTATTTTTGAAATAGGATTGAATATAAGTGGGATATTTACCTCTGACATGTATATCTGAAAATAGCAGATTATGTTGTTCAAATTGTCTTGCAGCCAGGACATCTCTTGGATCAGATGTCATAGGATAAGCTGGCATAGCCAGAATCATACAGCCAATTTTAAAATTAGGGTTGATAGAACGCCCTAATTTTGTCACTCTAGCCGATGCTACTAATTCATGATGAATAGCTTGATAAAGCTCCTGAGGACTTAGTTGTGATTTGTCGGTCATAATAGCACCACTGGTGAAAGGCATATGTAAAATAGAATTCACTTCATTAAAAGTCAACCAATATTTCACCTTATCTTTATAACGCTCCATGACTGTTTGAGCAAATTTCTCAAAAAATGCTATCAAACGTCTATCAGCCCAACCATTATAGGTCTTTGCAAGATGAAGCGGTGTTTCATAATGAGATAAGGTAACCAAGGGCTCGATATTATATTTAAGCAACTCGTCAAATAAATTATCATAAAATTGTAAGCCAGCTTCGTTTGGAGCACTATCATCACCATTTGGAAAAATTCGAGACCAGGCAATAGAGGTTCTAAAAACTTTAAAGCCCATCTCTGCAAACAGTTTTATATCATTTTTATAGTTATGATAAAAATCAATTGCTTCTAGCTTCAAATTGTCTGGAGTAGGTTTGGCGGTGAAATCGCCTAAACCGCCATTTGGAAGTACATCTTGTACAGATAAACCTTTGCCATCTGTTCTAAATGCACCCTCTACCTGATTGGCAGCAACTGCACCTCCCCATAGAAAATGTTTAGGAAAAACCGTCATATTATCATCCTTCCTTTTAAAGAATTACAAGTAAATCATCTTCATTTGTAACCATTGTCTCTTCGTCTTTAACGATAATTTCAAGTTGATCAATTGAATTTGTAACCACAACCGGACTAATAAGAGAATACCCCTTTGAACTAATAAAATCAATATCCATTCGCAAAAGTAACTGTCCTCGTTTAACAAAATCGCCAACTTTGACCAATTGTTCAAAACCTTCTCCATTTAGTTCTACAGTATCTATTCCAATATGGATTAACACTTCGACTCCCTTATCATCCTTTAAGGCAATGGCATGTTTTGTAGGAAATAAACTTATAATTTCACCATCAAATGGTGCATAAACTTCACCCACACTAGGAGTGATTGCTAAACCTTCACCTAGTAATTTAGATGAAAATGTTTCATCGGGTACTTTAGATAAAGGTAATACATTGCCTACCATAGGTGAATACAATGTCTCTTTTTTTGATAAACCACTTCTAATATGTGTGTGCTCTTGAGCATTAATACTACTTTTTTCGTTTTCTCCTTCATCAATTCCCAAGAACCATGTAATAATGAAAGTCAAAATAATAGTAGCTATTGCTGCAATAACAGCATTACTGAAATTATTGCCCCCCTGTGGATTGATGTATTGTGGCAAACCAATAATAGATGGCACTACAAATGTATAGGAAGCAATATTAACTAATCCAATATAAGCTCCTACTAAACCACCTGATATCATTGCAGCGTATAAAGGCTTCTTGAATTTCAGTGTGACACCATAAAGTGCAGGTTCTGTGATACCAGCTAGTAGTGCTGATAAACCTGCTGCAAAGGCCACCTGACGTGTCTGTTTTTGTTTAGCCTTAACTGCAACAGCAAGGGAAGCTGCACCTTGAGCTAAATTAGAAGCTAACATTGCTGGTAAAATCAAAACATCTGGTGTCGTAACAGAAGCAGCTAAAAAGATTGGAGCAAATGCCCAGTGCATTCCTGTCATAACAACCAATGGCATAATAGCACCAAGAATAGCTAAAGCTAACCATGGTGCCACATGGTAAATCGAAAGCATTGCACTAGACAATCCTTTACCAATAATTACCCCCAGTGGCCCCACGACCACTAAAGCTAAAAAGCCAGAAATGAGAATAATCAAAGTCGGTTGTAAAAAACTCTTCATTACACTAGGAACAATTTTATTAATCCATCTCTCAATATATTGCATAAGAAAAACCATAATTAAGATTGGAATAACAGAAGAACCATAACTAGCCAGTGTAACCGGAGCTCCAAATAAAGATAATGGTTTTCCTTCAGCTACCATTGTCACAAAAGCAGGGTGTAAGAGAATCCCTCCTACTGTAGCAGCTAATACAGGTGTAACTTTAAATCGTGACGCAGCTGAATAAGCAATCATTATTGGCATAAAATAATAAGCGGCATCACCAAAAAAATTGATAAAAGCTACTGTTTGAGAACTAGAGTTTGCTATACCGAGCATAGGGAGCAAAATACCTATAACCTTGAGCATACCTCCTCCTAGAAGAGCAGGTATAAGCGGCGTAATGACTCCTGCAATCGTTTCAATTAATTTCTCAAGTATTGAACTCTTTTTTTGTGATGAAAATTCTCTGGTAGTATTTTCAAAATGACCTAAGGCCAAAAAAGCATTATAATAATTATTGACATCATTTCCCAAAATAATTTGGTATTGATCATTTTTACGCATAACACCGATAACATTCGGAATAGTTTTAATAACCTGATCGTTGACAATTTCATCATTGTCTAAAACTAATCGTAATCGTGTCACACAGTGGGTTACGTGTTGAATATTTTTTTCTCCCCCTACTGCTGCTAAAATAGCTTTAGCAGTCTCTTGGTATTTAGTCATCTGATATCTCCTTTAAATTTTTAACTAATCGTTTAACATGCACCGTCAGATATAGGAGTTCACTTGAATTAAGTTGATATTGGTATTGGATAGCCATATTGTTGCCGATCTCTTTAACACATTTATATTCTCTCGGATATTTTTTCTTAACTACCAAAAGTAAATCAGCATCATCATCTTCGTATTTCATTCCTGATAAAACACGTTGAGCAAATAATTTGGTATGTGTCATGAAACGATAATAATCAATTGAACTTTCATCTAGTTCTGTTCGAAAATCTATTTTTACTTTCTGTTCAATGTAAGATACAATCTCAGTGATTTTATGCGCTTCATTAAACGGATTATCCAATCCAGCATTTACAAAGTGCATAGCAATAAAAGCTGACTCATCAATTGTTAAACAAATACCCAATTCATCCTTTATAAGTTCCAGAGCCTTCATCCCAATGGAGTATTCATCAGGATAGTAACGCTGGATTTCCAACCTTAGTGGATTTTGGATAACCATTCCTTGTTCATGTCTTTCAATAGCCGAATGAATATGATCTGTCAAATTAATATAAAGAATTTCATCTAAGTTCTTACCCAATTTGATTTTACCTAGGTTGATAATTCGTTCTGAACATGCAACTACTTCTTCTGGAACAGTAATAAATAACTCCGTAAAACGGTTCATGTTATCACTATTTTTTAAAACAAATGACTTCTCAATAGCATCGCTATTAATCCTATCACCTATTCTTTTCTTAAATGCAATTCCTTTCCCCATCAGTAACACATCTAATCCTTGATGTGTTACTGATATGACTGCATTATGATTTAATACGCGTTTTATAATCATTAAAGTCCTAGTCCTTCACTCACACAATAAAAAATGACCCATCCAAGACACAACAAAAAGTCGTCGTTGAATAGGTCCCTGCTCACAAAATGTGATAACATCCTTTATTATGCAATTTTATCTGTTATCAGCTTGCTTACCTTAAATAATAACACCTGAAAACGTCTTAATTTTATCATTTCTTACTAATCTTGTCAAGCGCTTTCAATAAACTTATTCGCTTAGTTTAAGACAATAGGACTGTTCTAGTTTTATCTGAGTTTGGACTTCTAGACTTTTAAAAAACATTATCAACTTTTAGAATAATAAAAAAACGAGCCTATCGACTCGTTTTTTTATTAAGCTTTAGCAGCTTGGTAAAGTTCATTTACTTTATTCCAGTTAATAATTTCAAAGAAAGCTTTGATGTAGTTAGGACGAACATTACGATAGTTTAAGTAATAAGCATGCTCCCATACATCAAGCCCTAAAATAGGTTTCTTGCCTTCCATAATTGGAGTATCTTGATTGGCAGTTGAAAGCACTTCAAGTTTGCCTTCAGCATTAACAACAAGCCAAGCCCAACCTGAACCAAAACGTCCTGTTGCTGCTGCTGTGAAAGCAGCTTTAAAGTCTTCAAATGAACCAAAAGTTGCATCAATGTCTTCAGATAACTCTTGTGAAATTTGAGTTTCTTCTGGTGACATCAATTCCCAGAAAAGAGCGTGGTTAAGATGTCCGCCACCGTTATTGATGACTGCCTGACGAATATCTTCTGGAATTTGAGAAACATCAGCCAAGAGCGCCTCTAAGTCTTCTCCAATTTCAGGATGTTTCTCAAGAGCAGCATTTGCATTAGCAACATAAGTTGCATGGTGCTTATCATGATGTAGTGTCATCGTCTCAGCATCAATATGTGGCTCAAGCGCATCATATGCATAGGGTAAATCTGGTAAAATAATTGCCATGTCGAAATCCTCTTTTCATCTATTGTTACCCTTATTCTATAGGAATTTGGAACAGCTTTCAACTCTTTTGTTTCTTTAATTAGGGCTTTTTATGAGCAATTTTTAATAAGGCTAAATCAAAGAGATAATCCTTATCATAAGTCCCTCTTTTAATAGCATAGTCAGTCTCAATTAAAATCCTAATCGCTTCTTTTAAAAAAGCGAGGGGAAGATTTCTAGAATCTCTGACAGCAAATTTTACTTGATAAGGGTTGATTTTACGTCCTATGTAATGGGATAGTTCAGAAACAATTTGACTCTCTGACTTTCCTTTACTAGCCAATATTTTAACTTGCAAAAACATCCGAAACTGTCCTAACATGATTGCAATCAATTTGATTTCGTCTTCGCCTTGTAGACGTAAATCTCTTACTAAATCACGCGCTAAATCTATCCTACCAAGTAAGACATCTTGAGTCAAATCAAATATATTATCTTGCAGGCTTTTAGGGATAGCCTCTCTAACATCATTGGACGAAATATGACCGTCTGTTTTATATGACTTTAAGAAAGCGATATTCGTTAAAGTATCACTAAAATCATAGTTAGACTTAATCAATAACTCATCAAAAACACCTGCTTCAAAAACTAATCCTTCTTGGTGAGCATATTTTTGAAAATACGTCTTTAAATCTGATTCTTTTAAAGTATTAGCCTCTAAAACACGAGCATCACGTTTCAATAACTTTACAAGTCTACGTTTTCCATCAAGTTTTCCTGGGGCACAAATAACAAGTCTCGTAGTATCTACAGGATTCTGCAAGTAGGCTTCAAAGCGCTTCATTGCTTGTTCATCTAAATAAGTTTTTTTATCAGTCGTAATATCTTGAAACTGATCAAAAATAACAACCTTGTAGTCTGATAAAAAAGGTAAACTTTCTAAGTCTAATTCCGCATTTTGATAGTCTTCTTCACTTAAATCAAAATAAGAATAGGCTAAATCGTCTTTATTGAATCCAATTACCTGAAATAGCTTCTCTTTCATCTGAGCATATTGCCCTAAATCTTCTCCTGCTAAAACAGTTACTAACCCTAAATTATCTGGGGTAATTCTCCCAATTTCTTCAATCGCAATCATATTCCTTATTATACCATAAGGAAACTTTTCAAGGTGTCAAATAATACTTAAAATCATTCATCAACTCTATGAGAAATAATTCCAAATTGACAATCTCGGATAAAATGGTCATTATTCTCTTCTAATTCTTTTTGTAAATTGACATCTTCTAACCCCTGAAGGTCACTATATTTTTGTATTCTTTCTTTCATGATATTTAGTAGCCAAGATAGATCTGTACCAGTTTGTGACGTTTGAATGACATTTTCTGATACAAAATGGTCAACGATTAAGCCTGCTTCTAACATTAATTGCTCAAGTTGACTTCCAATATGAATGTGTCCTCCTTCCTTCTCAACAGTTTGCCAGATTAGTGATTGTATTTTATTCATATTTACAAAGCTAGGCTTAGCTAGTTCTAAACACATTGCATCACTTTCTTGAAAAACATAAAAACCATTTTGCTTTAACAAAGGTGTTAAACTTTCTATTACTTTCTTTGGATTTTTTTGATACATTAATACACGACGTCCAATAATAGCATCAAAACTTTTTGTTTCAAAGGAGGAAAGTGCTGCTAAATCTGCATTTTGATAACTAACATTAGCATAGCCATTATCATGTCTAGCTTGCCATAAAAGTTGTTCATTAATATCAATTCCTACAACATCACCTTCTTTACCAACGATATCAGCAGCCAAACGCGTTAATTCCCCACTACCACAACCAATATCCATAACTCTCATACCGGGCTGCAAAGCTTTTTTTAATAATGCTTTTGAAAAATCTTCTCTGTGAAACATAATAACACTCTCCTCTCTTCTATTTTAGCAAATTAAAGGTTAATACGTACTATCAGCAAAAAATTATAATAGGTTGAAATTTTATAGCATTATTTTCTTGTTTTCGTATCTACTTTATTATAGAATAACAACTAATCATTTTTAGCATGACGAGCTCAATTACAAAAGGATAATCATGAAAAACTATCGAAAACTTATTGTACTACTACTTCTAATCTTTTTTGCCATTTTTATGGGAGCATATGCTTACACGCATATTGTTGAAAAAAGATCCCTAACTAGCAATACTATTGAAAAAACTCTACCTGTGGTAAATCAGATTAAGCCTCAAACCATTAAAGAATACCAAAATTACTTAACTAAGGTAGCTAAACGTAATGTTCTTCCTGTAGACATTCCTCAGGCATTAAATAATGAAAAGGTAGAAATTACCGCTACTGATGGCATGCAAACATTCACTTGGAATGATAAAAATAATCCTAAGCAAAAGGTTATCTTCTATGTTCATGGAGGATCATATATCCATCAAGCTTCTGAATTACAATATATTTTTGTCAATAAACTAGCTAAAAAATTAGATGCAAAAGTTGTCTTTCCCATTTACCCTAAAGCTCCTACATATAATTATAGTGATGCTATCCCCAAAATTAAAAAATTATACCAAAATACATTAGCTAGCGTCACATCTCACAAACAGATTATCCTAGTAGGTGAAAGTGCAGGCGGAGGTCTTGCTTTAGGTCTTGCTGATAACCTTGTCACGGAGCATATCAAACAACCAAAAGAAATTATTTTAATATCACCATGGTTAGATATTGCTACTAATAATCCAAAGATTGAAAAAGTTCAAAAAAAAGATCCCCTTCTTAAAGCTTGGCAATTACAACAAGTAGCTCCTTACTGGGCAAATGGAAAAAAGAATTTTAAAAATCCTCAAGTTAGTCCTCTTTACAGTAGCCAATTTAACAAGATGGCTCCAATATCGTTTTTTATAGGAACGCACGATATTTTCTACCCCGATAATCAATTATTACATCAAAAATTAGCAAAAGAAAACATTAAACACCACTATATCGTTGGTCAAAAAATGAACCACGTTTATCCAGTCTTACCGGTTCCTGAAGCAGAGACTGCTTTCAAACAAATGCTTAAAATTATCAATCATTAAATAAAAAGGTTTCCAATCAAGTTTAGTTGGAAACCTTTTTTCTATTACTTTTGAATGACTAATTGTCTTGAGATAAAAACTCTGAGAATAAAACTTCTTGACTAATATTTTCAGCTAAAGCCTGTTTAAAAGCTAATTTCCCTAAATAATAGGATTTGTGATCAATCGTTGGGAGTTTCAAAAGTTGCCCAACTAATAAACATTCCTGACCAATAATATAGGGACGTTTTTTCCTACTTTCTTCATAACCTTTTATTAGCCCTGCCGCGACTTCATCACTTGTAGCTAATATACCATCTATACTAACTTCTTTTACCAATTGATAAGATAAATTTAGTCCATCATTAAAGTCATGAACATTCCCAACTACCATATATGGAGAGGATAGTTGCCCATAGACCTCTTGATAAGCTAATAATGCGGATTGATAGGTAGCAGAGGATTCATTATTCCTTGAAAATAATAAAACTAAGTGCTCCAAACCTCGTAACTTCATATCAGAAAATGCCTCTAGAAATGAAGAATAGCGATCAAGGTAAGCAGAGGATAGATGATTATATTCCTGCAATTTTTCACAAACTACTATTCGTCCATATTCTGCATAAGTTTCAATAATATCGAGGCTAATTGCTCTTGAAGTGAATATTAAAGCATCAATAGCTTCCATCTTGAGCTGTTTCAAGTAGGAAAGTTCTAATTCTTGGTTGTAATCCGAAGGCATCATAACAAGTTGATAATCGGTAGTTTTAGCAGCATCTAATAGGCCATTTATTAATTGTGTAAAATAAGGATGGCGCGTGTGGGGAATGACGACACCTATTTTTTGTGTTTTGCCTCGACTTAAATCCCGCGCTAGTTGATTTGGTATATAATCCAATTCGGTGATAAGAGCCATTACTTTTTGTCGCGTCTCATCAGAAACATGTGGGTGATGATTGATAACACGGGAAACTGTTGATTTAGCAACACCTGCCTTTTTAGCTATATCACTAATACTTGTCATTATAAGGCTCCTACTTTAAAAATTTTTGAATCCCATATCCCACTCCGTCTTCATCATTAGACTTAGTTAGTTGATATGCTATCGCTTTGATATCATCAAAAGCATTATCCATAACAATAGGGTAACCTACCATTTCAAGCATAGACAAATCATTATGTCCATCTCCAAATGCAGCCGTTTCTTCTCTAGCTAACTGCTCTTTTTGAAGGATGGAAGCAATTCCTTTAGATTTTTTGGCTAAGAGATGTGTAATTTCAAGATACGCTTTACCTGAGCGTTGAATAGTAATTTCTGGTAACTCCAAACTCTGAAGATATTTTTCTAATTCTAGCATATTTGCTTCATCGAAAGTAATCATCATAATTTTAAAAGTATTTGTGTGACCTTCTAAAAACTGATCCTCATTATGAATAAACGTTGGGCATTGTTGAGTTAAACTATGTTCGTATCGGATTCCTTCATCTATTTTATCACAATACCAGTTATTAAGATCGTAATAAGATAAACTAACTTGAGGAAAATGAAACCGTATTCCTCTTAGCAATTGTTTTACTGTGCTTTTTTTAATGATTTGTGTATGAATAGGTAGAACTTGATTATTATCTCCTATTCTATAAATCAATCCTCCATTAAAAGCAACTTGGACTCCTCCTAATTGAAGTGCATCTACGGCATCCTTCATTTCCATAGGTGCCCTAGCAGACACTAAAGTTACTGGAATCGCTGCCTCACGTATTAAGGTAGCGTTACTTTTACTCACTTGTCCTTCACTATTTAATAGTGTACCATCCATGTCACAAAAAATACGTTTGATAGTCATAAAAATACCTCTCTTCTTCTGAAATCAGTATAAATGCTGGAACCCGTTCCATGTCAAGCTTAAAATTACTGAATTCTTGAGAAAAATAGATTGTATTTAACAGATACGCAATCATTTTAATAAATCAACGAACTGTCTGAATATGCCACTTCCACCATCCTGTTAGCCTAATTGTGCCTGATTGATCCGTTCGGAAAATCTTGCTTTTAATCTTTTGGAACCTTTGTAAAGTCTCTTGATGAGGATGCTGGTAACGATTATTTTTACCAGCTGACACTAGAACCACACTAGGAGACAACTTTTTCAGAAAGGATAGACTTGATGAGCCCTTAGAACCATGATGTCCTGCTTTAAGGATATCTACTGATAAATTAGGATAAGCTTCTAATAACTGCTTTTCTCCCTCTTCCTCCAAATCACCGGTAAATAAGAAGCCTTTTCCTAATAAATGTCCATATAAAACAATTGAATCATTATTTTTTCCATCACCCTTGTGCCATGGGTAAAGTACTTGTAAATAACTTCCCATGACAGCAAGTTTATCACCGGCTTCTATAGATTTTACCGCTACACCTATCTTTGATAAACGCTTAACGTACTGCGAATTCGTTAAAGAACCTGAACTTGTAATCAAACGTGCAACTTTAAAATGCTTTGAGATAACTTCCATATCCCCCATATGATCTGTATCGGTGTGAGTTATCACTAAATCATCTATCTTGCTAATGCCTCTGCTTTTCAAGTAAGGAATGAGCGTTCTCTCAGCATTAGACTGATTTACTTTTTGTTTCCATTCTTCAGGCTGTTCAAATCTCAACCTTCCCCCAGTATCAATTAAAATTGTTTTTCCTAACCAATCCCTCACTAAAATACTATCTCCTTGTCCAACATCTAAAATCGCGACCTCGTTAGTAATTGGATTCTTAGTGATAAAAAACAAGGTAAAGATAATAAGAAGGGAGCAATAACGAAAACATTTAGAATGATAATAATCATAAAGTAATCCCAAAATTATAATCATGACTATTAAAAGAAAAAGGCTGGGCTTTCCAAAAATAAGTGGCCTTGGAAACAGTTGCCCAGTCCATTTTAATAACACTTCTAGGATTTCAAACAAACTATTAATACAACCTAATTTAACGATAGGCGATAAGACAAATATAACAGTTAATAAAGGCAAAAATATAATATCAAATGCAAAAGATAAAAGTGCTGTTAATATAATTGATATTGGTTGAAAACCCGAAAAATAGTAGGTTAGTATGGGAAGAATTCCTACAGAGACTGTCAAAGATTCGATAGCTACTTTTTTTATACTCGAAAAATGATCAAAGGAGGTCATCGTAAGTATAAAAGCATAAGCAAAGCTAAGAACTCCTCCCGTAGTCAAAAGTGAGTGGGGGAGAGAGATAAGACAAATTAACAAGCAGAGAGCAAAGTTCTCATCTTTCTTGACACCGCTATGTGATAATAAAGATTGAATAAGTGCCCTAACGACTGAGATACTAAAGCCTGTTAAACCAGCATAAATTAGCGAGAATGGTATTTGAAGTAACCAAACATGGTCTAGACGTAAGCCAATACGTAGACAGATATAACGAAAAATACCGAGAAAAAAACCTACTTGCATACCTGACAAAGCAAATAAATGTATAATACCTAGACTACTATATAAATCGGACATGTTATCAAAGGTCTTATCTAGATATCCAAACAAAAGTCCTGACATATAGTGACGCATAGGATTTGGAAAAGTTTGACTAATAACAATTGCACTTCTACGCCACTTAGACATAAGAGCAAAGAAAGACCTATGTTGAGATAAGCGTATCTGTTTTATCTTTGTCACTTTGGCGATACGATAAATTCCATGTCTTTTTAAATACTGACGATAATCAAAGCCATTAAAATGCCTTCTCTCCTCTGCTTCTTCGAGTTTGATATCTGCAATGATCATTATATTATTATCAAGATTTTGAAAATAATCTTTCTCACTTTTATTTTTTAATGTGTAAAAAGCTTGATAAGTGTTACCTGAAGCATCTGCCTGGAATGATAAAACATCACCATTGATAGAAATAGTATCAATACGCACTTCAATCTGGCTAATATGATTCGGTACTCTTTGATATTGGACATTCATATTGTGATTTTGCCATAAAAAATAAAATAAGAAAAAAATTACTATTGCTATTGTTTTAAAAATAGTTTCACGATCATATTGATAAATCAGAAAAATAAAAGTAAATAAAAGAAAGGCACAACCAAGCATTGTCCAAGAAAACACTAGTAAGTAAATTTGGAAGACCAACAATGCTAAATAAATAGGTTTTAGAGGAAAATACTTAGTCAATTGTAACATCTTGACGTAATTTTTCTAGTGTTTTCTCACCAATACCTGATACGTTTTTGAGGTCATCAATAGTTTTAAAACCACCTTGACTATCACGATAATCTAAAATATCTTGAGCTCTTTTAGCTCCAACGCCTGATATGGTCTGAAGACTTGATAAATCTGCTTTATTAAGATTAATTTTCCCCTTACTATTTCCCTGAGTGGCGATATTATTTGCTTTCTCCTCTTCCACAACAGTTATTTTTTCACCTTTTTGAGCAACATAGATAACCGTCTCATCTTGTAATTTCTGTGCTAGATTAACGGATTTACTATCAGCGAGATTGCTTAGTCCACCTGCACGCTTAATCGCATCTGTTACACGACTTTGAGAAGGCAAACTATAAACACCTGGATGATTGACTGCCCCTTTTACGTCAACCGTTACTTGATTAGATACTTTATCTTTGACGTGACTAATCATTGGTACCTTTTTTTCTGTTATAGTTGATACTTTTTTCTCTAAATTGATATTTAAATCGTCTTCTTTATGATGAGTGCCAAAATGATTTAAACCCAAAATTCCAAACAATAAGAGTCCTACAATAATTCCTGTTGTCTCCCATTTATGCGATTTAATTTTTTCCAATACTATTTCAAACATAAAAATATTCCTCCATTTACTTATTCGTAACTAAAGAGATTTTCCTATTAAAAACAAAAAAACTATTTACTAAAAAGTAAATAGTTTCCATGTAACCCTTATTTTAGATGGTTTTGTGGATCCCACACAAAGCTTGCTAAATAACTAAAAATTAGAGTTAGGACAAGCAAGACAATAGCTATAATTGCTAAAGGTAGACGATAAATATAAGTCAATGGATTTAATTTCTTACCATCATCATAAGTTTCATTTTCTCTATCTAAACGATCAAATTCTTCCTGAATACGACGAGATACTTCTGCAATCCCTTCGGCATCCATACGCTTAATATCAGAAACATCAATAGGGTTACCAAAATTCATATCAACACGATGCCCCTTTAATAGATTTTTAAAAACCATAGGACCTCTATATGCTGCTGGCATAATTCTGACTTTTGCCATTTTTGCAATAACAGCTACGCCTCCTTTGACATCTTTAGAGCGGCGGCTTCCACTCGGAAACATCACCAAAGAACGGTTACTATTTTTCAGCATCTTTACAGGATATCGAATAGCATCTTGCCCTGGCTTTTCACGATCAATAGGGAAAGCACCGCACATTTTAATCCACCAACCAAACAAACGATTCGTGAATAATTCTTTTTTGGCCATAAAAATAAACTGTTTGGGTCTAGCAGCAAAAGCCATGTACACAGGATCCCAAAATGTTCTGTGTGGAGCTACTAAAATATAATTTTCATCATCTTTTAACATTTTATCTTCATTATGATAGTGCGCATTACCATTAGCCACCCAAATCAAGAACATAACTAAAGTACGTAAGTAAGTATAGAACATGTTTCTCCTCTACCTTTCATCAAGTAACTTCTATTTTATCATGCTTCCTTTTTTTTAGAAAGAATTATCTTAAAATCAACCTCCACACTTTCAAAACTAGTGCTAGGAAGCTGTAATTTTGCTATAATAAGCCTATGATAGATACAATTTTAAAAGAAAATGAACGCATTGATCAGCTTTTTTCAACTGATGTCAAAATCATCCAAAACAAAGAAGTTTTTTCCTATTCCATAGATAGTGTTTTATTGTCTCGGTTCCCTAAACTTCCTTCTCGTGGTCTTATCGTTGACTTATGTAGTGGTAATGGTGCTGTCGGTTTGTTTGCCAGCACCAAAACAAATGCGACAATTATAGAGATCGAACTACAAGAGCGCCTTGCGGATATGGCTAAGCGTTCGATTAAGCTCAATAAATTGGAAAAACAGGTTACTATGATTAATGATGATTTAAAAAATCTTCTTGATCATGTTCAACGTTCAAACGTTGATTTAATGCTTTGCAATCCACCTTATTTCAAAACAAGCGAAACCTCTAAAAAAAATCTAAGCCCGCATTATCTCCTTGCAAGACACGAAATAACAACAAACCTTAGAGAGATTTGTCAAATTGCTCAACATGCTCTAAAAACAAAAGGACGTATCGCTATGGTACATCGTCCAGACCGTTTCCTTGAAATTATTGATACGATGCGTCAGTTCAATTTAGCACCTAAACGTATCCAATTTGTTTATCCAAAATTAGGAAAAGATGCTAATATGCTTTTAATTGAAGCTATTAAAGATAGCTCGACAGAAGGTATGAAAATACTTCCTCCTCTTGTTGTTCATCAAGATAATGGAGACTATACTGAGACTATTTTTGATATATATTTCGGAGAAAACGGAAAATCTTATGATTAAAGTTCCTGCTTATATGTATGTTTTAGAATGTTCAGATGGAACACTTTATACAGGTTATACTACAGATGTCAAGCGCCGTCTCAATACACACAATACCGGAAAAGGTGCTAAATATACTCGTGCGAGATTGCCAGTAAAACTTCTTTATTCTGAAGCTTTTAATAGCAAACAAGAAGCAATGAGGGCAGAAGCATTATTTAAACAAAAGACTCGGCAAGCAAAATTGACTTATATTAAACAACATAAAAATGAACAATAATACGATAATATACTAAGTGTAATGAGCCTATCCTCGCTTCTTTAACTTTTAAATTTCAACCTCACTTTAACCTTTTGTCTTCATTCTTAAAGTTATAAGGCAATTTTATGGATATCACTATCTACGCTTTATCTTACACAAAATAAAAAAGGAGTCGCTCAGCAACTCCTTTTTCGTAATCCTCTTATTTATCGCCTTTGTTGCGAATAACAAATCCAGTTTGTTTTTCACTTGAAGTGTTTTTATGAGGTTTTTTATTTTCTTGACGACGATTATCTTTCTTGAACTTATCATCACGACGTTTAAAATCACGACGACCTCCACGATCATCACGGTCACGATTTCCACGACGATCACCACGATCATTGCGTCGACGATCGCCACCACGGCCATTACCTCGTCCACCTTTACCTTTAAAGCCACCACCTGATGGTTTAAATGGTAATGGTTTTTCACGTGTGATTTCAACTTCTGGTAACGATTCTGGATCCTGAACTGTTAAGCTTAAGACATAAAGAGCAAGTTCTTCTGGTGTGTATTGAGTTGCTAATTCTAAAGCATCGGCTTTAAATTTATCAAATTTAGAAACTAATTCCTGATCCTCAAAGTCACGTGCAATACGTTTTAATGCAACTTTTTTCTTAGCCTGAAATGCTTCGCTTGCAGTAGCAGGCTTCATTCCAGTCATACGTTTTTTAGTTAAGTTTTCAATAATTGTCAAATATCCCATTTCGTTTGGTGAAACAAAAGTGATAGATTGACCAGATTTACCAGCACGACCAGTACGTCCAATACGGTGAACATAACTTTCTGGATCTTGGGGAATATCATAGTTGTAAACATGTGTAACGCCTGAAATATCTAAACCACGCGCAGCAACATCTGTGGCAACAAGAATATCAATATGGTCATTTTTAAAGTCTCTGATAACACGAAGACGTTTATTTTGATCTAAGTCTCCATGAATTCCTTCTGCTCGGAAACCACGTAATTTTAGACCACGAGTTAATTCATCTACACGACGTTTCGTACGTCCAAAGACAATTGACAATTCTGGTTGATCAACGTCCATCAAACGTGTCATAGTATCGAATTTTTCATTTTCCTTAACACGAACATAATACTGATCAACATTCACATTAGTTAATTCAGTTGCTTTAATTTTAACATGCTCAGGATCTTTCATGAATTTAACCCCGATACGTTTGATTGGATCAGGCATTGTCGCTGAGAATAAAAGAGTTTGACGTGCTTCTGGTACACGACTAATGATTGCTTCAATGTCCTCTAAAAATCCCATGTTAAGCATTTCGTCTGCTTCATCAAGAATAAGAGTTTCGATGTGATTAAGTTTAAGTGCTTTACGTTTAATTAAATCAAGTAATCGACCTGGAGTTCCAACAACAACGTGTGCTCCTGAACGTAATGCCTTGATTTGTTTTTCAATACTTGACCCACCATAAACAGAGCGGACCTTAACACCTTTATCGCGTCCAAAACGGAACAATTCTTCTTGTGATTGTACTGCAAGTTCACGTGTAGGAGCAATAATAAGTGCTTGAATAGTATTATCTTCAGTATGAATTTTATTTAAAGTTGGTAACCCAAAAGCTGCAGTTTTTCCTGTACCTGTCTGCGCTTGACCAATGACATCTTTGCCTTCAAGAGCAAGTGGGATAGTCATTTCTTGGATTGGTGATGGCTCTACAAAGCCTGCTTTTTCTACCGCTGAAAGAATATCTTGCGATAAGTTAAGTTCTGTAAATTTCAAATGTTTCTCTTTTCTAAAAGACAGTGCGAAGCTGCCTTATGAACCTTTATTAGTTATCTTTTCTGACAACCTACTTAGTGTAACACAATTAAAAGTAAAAAGATATAAAATAAGGTCAATCTAATAAATAACACGCTTTCATAAATTGCTAGTTCGATTAGTTGCTTCAGAAAATAGAAAAAAGGCAATAAAAACCCTCCATCTATAAAGAAGGAGGGTTCATAGTTTATCTATCTAGAACGCAACGTCTGCTTCACTTGGAATCTCCTTAGTGATATAGTGACGAATCTCTTTACTTGTTAGTACTTCTTTAAGTACTTTTATTTTATCACTATTTTTATTATCTTCACGAGCTACCAAGGCACCTGCAAAACGGATATCTGGTTTTTTCTCATATAATAATCTATCCCTTTTAGGAACTAGATTGATTTTTGTCACATATCCAGGGAAATTAAAGACAAGGTCATATTCAAAATAGGCCTGATTGAGGTTAAGTAATGCTACAGGTTCAATTCGTAATTTTTTAGGGTTAGTAATAATATCTTCGATAGCCTTGGTCTTTTTGGACGTATTCTTTAAGGTGATAAGTTTCTTTTCTTGCAATAATAGCAGAGCTCTAGTCATATTGGCAGGATCAGACGGAATCGCTACCTTAGCACCGTCTTTAAGCTCGGCAATATTTTTCAAATGTTGACCATAAAAACCAGCCAATGAATGATAAATTGGTGTAATTGACACTAGATGACCATCATTTTCCTTATTAAAGATACTCATGAAAAATTCATGTTGTAAAAGGTTAGCATCATGTTCTTTGTTTTCTAAAGCAATGTTAGCCTGAATATAGTCAGAGACCATGACAACCTTTAAAGTATATCCTTTTTCTTTTACATTATCTTTAACCAAATCTAAAAAGGTAGATGTAGGTTTGCTGTAAGTTGCAACAGTAATCACCTTTTCTTTACTATTCTTATCTTTAATTTGCTTAGACGACATTGCTTGCTTAGTACATGCCACTAAACATAAAGACATCATGATTAGACATGTTAGGGAAAGTAATTTTTTCATAGTTCCTCTTTTCTTTTATTTTCTTGAGTAGCGGTTTGCTATAAAATAGCCCAAACTCTGTAAGATAAACACATATATTATAAATAAGACAATAATCAAGTACATAACTGGGTAGTCATACTCTTGATAGCCAAAACGATAGGCATATTCACCCAAACCTCCTGCACCAATAACTCCCATTATTGTCGAGTAGCCAAGAATACTTATAGCCGTTGCAGTAAATGATAAAACAAGGTCAATCTTGATGGAGGGGATTAAAAAATAATAAATTATCTGTCTCTTGTTAGCCCCTAGACTGAGAGCTCGATCTACAACAACTTGAGGTATATTTAATAAAGCTTGTTCCACATAACGTGCATACAAACTGACTGAAACCAAAGTAAGAGGTAAGATTGCCGCTATCGTTCCAAATGAGGTCCCAAAAATTAATCGATTGAGAGGGATTAAGATAAAAATAAAAATAAGGAAAGGGACACTCCGTAACGTACCTAAAAATAAATTTAGTAGTTGATAGGCTAAAGAATGTTTAATCAAGTAAGACTTTCTCAATGAAAACAATAAAATACCTGTTGGAAAAGCAATTAGAAAACAAAGAATCAAGGTTAACCCTAACATTAAATTGGTTTCCCAAAATGATTTTAAGATACCTTCGCCATGTTTTTCAATAATGTCAATCATGTAACAAAAACTCCTTTACTTGATCTACGTAGTTTGACTTTAATTGATTCAGAGTTGCTTTCACTGGAACAACAGTATCTACAATAGTCTGGTGATCCAAAATCATTACACGATCACAATATTGTTTTAAAAGAGATAGGTGATGAGCAATCATCAAGATAGAGATACCATATTTTTCACGAAGATCAGACAACAAGTTAAATATCTCTTTTTCACTATTAGTATCTAAGGCAGAGCTGATCTCATCACATAGAATAAGTTTCGGTTTTTGCAAAACAGCCATAGCGATTGCAACTTTTTGTTGTTGCCCACCACTCAAACTATGGCATTTCACCTGTTTTAAATCCATCAAACCTAAAAAATCTAAGATATCATTAATTGCGTCATGATTTACTTTTTGATGATTTAATTTATAAACTAAAGCTAGATGATAATATACACTTTCTCCTGCTAACAAATTATGATTTTGAAAAATATAAGCAATATCTTTACGCATCTGACGTAACTTATTATCAGAAAAAGACTTCACTTCTTTTCCTTGATAATAAATATTTCCTTTATCATAAGGGATTAAGCCATTAATCATCTTCAAAATAGTACTCTTTCCAGTACCATTAGAACCAATCAGACCAACTATCTCGCCTTCTTCTATATTAAAAGAAATATCATCTAATCTAAACTGTGATTTTGGAAAAATTTTCCCAACACTCTTTAATTCTATTATCATTATTTAATACTCCTCAAAAAAATATCTTATCAAAAAAATATAGCGTTTTCAAAATATATGCTTGAGGCCTACTATACTTCAAAATAAAAGCAGTGATAAAAATCACTACTTTTATTTTGAAAATGAGAATTTAGCACTATTAAAAGTTATAATTAAAACAAATAACTCTTAGTATCAACATTGCTAAATTGTTTATTTTAAAACAGCTGTCGCCAAAGCTTTCTGTATACTCACTATGTTACGGTCGTTCTTAAACTGAAGTACTTCTGCTGGTTCTATTGCTGATGATATCCAAATCTTTAACTCAGCATCTAAATCAAAATGACCACTAGTTTCCACTGTAAAACGTGATATAGAAGCATAAGGTATAGAATTATAAGAAACCTTTTTACCTGTCACCCCCTGTTTATCGACTAAAATTAAACGATAATTAGTAAAAACAATCAAATCACGAATTAAAGTATAAGCTAAATCAACCTGTTCATCTGGAATCAGAATATCCGATAACTGATTCTCGACTTTATCGGTATCCATTTGTGAAGCATTTCCTATTAATCCCGAAAAAATTCCCATGTTAATCTCCAATCTTTTCTATGTATTATAACTATTTTAGTCTAAAAAACTTAAAAAGTCACTCAAATTTGAGTGACTTTAAATTTTACATTTTTTCTTCAAGCTTCACATCAGGATACTTATCAGCAAACCAGCGAAGTGCAAAATCATTTTCAAATAGGAAAACTGGTTGGTCAAAACGATCTTTTGCCAAAATATTTCGGCTTGAGGACATGCGTTCGTCTAAATCGTCTGAGTTAATCCAACGTACAGTCTTTTTACCCATTGGTGTCATAACAACTTCAGCATTGTATTCACCTTCCATACGATGTTTAAAAACTTCAAACTGAAGTTGACCCACAGCACCCAGCATGTATTCGCCTGTCTGATAATTCTTATAAAGCTGAATCGCTCCTTCTTGTACTAATTGCTCAATACCTTTGTGGAATGATTTCTGCTTCATAACATTTTTTGCTGATACTTTCATAAATAATTCTGGGGTAAAAGTTGGTAATGGTTCAAATTCAAATTTATTTTTCCCAACCGTTAAGGTATCCCCAACTTGATAAGTTCCTGTATCATAAACCCCGATAATATCCCCAGCAACAGCATTCGTCACATTTTCTCGTGATTCTGCCATAAATTGAGTAACATTGGAGAGCTTAGCACCTTTACCAGTACGTGTCAAATTAACTCCCATACCGCGCTCAAATTCACCAGAAACAATACGAACAAAAGCAATACGGTCGCGATGACGTGGGTCCATGTTAGCTTGAATTTTAAAGACAAAACCTGAAAAATCTTTAGCTAAGGGGTCAATAACATTACCTTCTGTAGTCTTGTGACCATGAGGTTCTGGAGCAAACTCCAAGAAAGTATCAAGAAAAGTCTGAACTCCAAAGTTCGTAAGGGCAGAGCCAAAGAATACTGGAGTTAGGTCACCATCAAGAATAGCTTGTTCTGAAAAGTCATTACCTGCTTCTTGAAGAAGTTCAATATCTTCTTTGACTTGTTCATAAAATGGATTATTGGCAAACAGCTGATCGCCGTCTTCAATACTTGCAAAACGCTCGTCTCCCTTATAGAGTTCTAAACGTTTATTATGTAAATCATAAAGCCCTTCAAATGATTTCCCCATACCAATTGGCCAATTCATTGGATAAGAAGCAATACCTAGTACTTCTTCTAACTCTTCAAGCAAATCCAATGGCTCACGTCCATCACGGTCCAATTTATTAATAAACGTAAAAACCGGAATATTACGATGCTTAACAACTTCAAAAAGTTTTTTAGTTTGAGCCTCAATACCTTTAGCCGAATCTACAACCATGACAGCTGCATCCACAGCCATTAAAGTCCGGTATGTATCTTCCGAGAAATCCTCATGTCCAGGTGTATCCAAAATATTAACACGTTTATCCGCGTAATCAAATTGCATGACAGATGAAGTAACAGAGATACCACGTTGCTTTTCAATATCCATCCAGTCGGACTTTGCAAAAGTACCTGATTTTTTCCCTTTTACTGTCCCTGCTTCTCTAATTTCACCACCAAAATATAATAGTTGCTCAGTAATAGTCGTCTTACCAGCATCCGGGTGAGAGATGATGGCAAAAGTACGGCGTTTTTTGATTTCGTCTTGTAATGTCATATTCAATCCTTAGCTTTTATCCATTTCCTAGTATTATTTTCAGTAGTCTCAACTGAAACAATAATCTTGTCTATAACTTTATTATTATAGCGAATTTAACAACATTCTTCAAGTTCAATCTATTTCCGAAGAAAGAAGAGAAGCCTGTGTCTAAAGACCCAAGCTTCTAAAATAAATTATTTTGATCGTGATTTTTTAAGGAAGCCTAACATAATCGCTAACCCTGTTACAATAAAACCAACCAAAGTTAAAATACTAATGGCTTGATCACCAGTTTTAGGCAATTTTTTAGCTAAGGCTGTCATAGCTTTTGGCTTAGCACCTATAGCCTTAACACTTGACTTCAAACTAGAAGATTGACTTTTCGTGAACTTCTTAGGAGAATCGTCCTTTTTATTTTTAATTGGTGCTGTTGGTTTCGAAGTAGGTGGTACTGGTTTTGGAGTATCTAAGAGTTCCTTTTCCTTCTCTTGGTTCATTTCTTTATCCAATTTATCAGGAGTAACAGGTTTTTCTTTCTTAATTTGTTTATCTGTTAGAAAAACACTGACATCACTACCAACAAGGGCAGTTTTAGACATCTCAATACCATTTACAAAAATATTGTATAACGTTCCTGCCATTAATTTATTGGCGAACCTTGCTTTGCCATCTTTTTCAGTCAAACCTTTTGCAACAATTGTCCCATTTGAATTAGTTAATGTCACTTCTTGGTTTGCTATAGTATTTCCATTAGCATCGTAAACAGTTACAACCGCTGCTTCTGCACTAAATTGAGGTGCTTTGGTACCTTTACCATCTACATAGAATGCAGCCGCTTTATGAGAGCCTGCTACATCAGTTCGAAGAGTATAGCCCTTTGATTTTCCATCAATTGAAACACTGATATTTCTTGATAATGGTAGGTTGGTAAAGATAGCTTGTCCATTATCATTCGTTTTTAAAGAAGCAAGCGCTACTGCTTTACCATCAGTAATATCAGTCAACGTTACTTCTTTTCCCTTAACAACAAGTCCATCTTTATCTAAAGCAGTGACTGTAAAGGTAAAATAATCTTTTTTAGGTGCAACATTAACATATGCACTTCTTGATTCTCCAGGTACAATATCACCAATTTTTTTCCCATCAACAAAATATTGGTAGAATGTTCCATCTAGTAAACGATCAGTAAAGCGAGTTAATCCATTGTCACCAGAAACCAAGCTAGCAATCTCACGACCAGCTTGTGTTTTTAAGGTAACTGTCCTGCCTGAAACAGGTTCAGCATTTTGGTCTCTCACTGTAATGTCTATGGTTTTTTTTGAATACGTTGGCTCATTTGTCCCTACTCCTGTTGCTGTAAAACTAGCTGCTTTACTAGAGCCTGCTACGTCAGTTCGAATAGTATATCCTTTTACTTGTCCATCAACAGACACACTAAGGTTACGTTTTATAGGGAGATTATTAAAAATAGCTTGTCCGGCATCATTCGTTTTCACACTTGCAATAATTTTAGGCTGACCACTTGTCACCTCTGACAAAGTTACCAATTTTCCCGGCAAGACACGCGTCTGACTATCTACAACGGTTGCTACAAAACGGAAACCTTGTTGTGCACTTGCTGCCATTACTGGTGTCTCAGCTTTAACGTTCACAGGTAATTGAGACGTTAATACAATACCTGATAATGCCGCTACAGTTACCAAACCTAATTTGGTATTGAATGATTTATTCATTACTATTTTCCTCCAGAAAAAATATATTTCAAAAATAATTAACCGGTTAAGTTTTTATTACGTACTATATCTTAGCAGATTAATAATTAGCGGTCAATCATAAAAATAGCTAAAAATGAAAAACATTATCCAGCTATTTATTTTTTAATAGCTAGATAATATAATAATATTAAAATAATTAAGATTCTTCTGTTTTAAGACTAGCTCTCATTCTCACTTTTTGGAAAATTTGTTTAACAAATAGGACGAGAAAACTTAATAGAGTTGTCACTATCAAAAGGTTTAAAAAGGGATTTGTTATTCCTAGTATTGGTGTCTTCATCATAAAGCCATAATTTCCCCCAGTCAAGAGGTTAATAAAAATCAAAGACAGATTAATGAGAAGCGTTAGTTGTATAATCAATTTTGGATTTAATTTGTCCAAATTGGACTGTGTCATCAGATGTAGTAAACTAAGGACAAATAAAGCAAAATGTCCA
This sequence comes from Streptococcus agalactiae, assembly GCF_949788565.1. NCBI lineage: Bacteria > Bacillati > Bacillota > Bacilli > Lactobacillales > Streptococcaceae > Streptococcus > Streptococcus agalactiae. The sequence continues at coordinate 686,895 of NZ_OX460931.1, read as the reverse complement.
ATAAAGAAGAAAATATTAGTCACATGTAGAAACTGGTAAGGGTAAAAGTCTGGGTGAATCATTGCCAATACTCCACCTACTACTCCTAACAATGCGAAATAATCCTTTAATATTCTAGGCCTCGCTAAGAGAACGACAAACATGCCTATTCGACAATGGTAAAGGGGAAGACTTTCAGATAAAGGCAATTTTGCCCAGAAAAACCAAGTATAAATCGTAATTAACTGAAGTCCTAAAAGGATACTCCAAATAGTTTTATACAAAGGCTTATCTCTATTAACCAAAGTCAGCCACATCAGAAAAGGTAAGACAGATAAAATCAAACTATGGATAAGTAAAGGCATCTGCGGAATCTCTGTTCTGATATTAGAAAAGAATTCTATCATTTTAGTATTATCTTTCTATCATTTTTTTACTAGATACTTAGTATATCAAATTATTTGCTATAAGACAAAACTATTTTTCAAAGAAAAAACTCTTTGGCAAAACCAAAGAATTTTAAATTAGATATATACTACACAACTTTAGTTGTTAATTTTCTTAAATATAGAGATAACAATAATCCGAATAAGAATAAAAAACCAAAAACCATTAATGTTAATTGATAGGAATTTCCCCATGAATATGTCTTTGATAACAATAGGGGCCCAAACAAACCTGCTATTGCCCATGCTGTTAAACTATAACCATGTAAAGTAGCTAATTCCTTTGTTCCAAAAATATCACTTAGATAAGCAGGTAATAAGGAAAAACCTGCACCATAACAAGTCATTAAAATAGACATCGCTATTGCAAATACAATAGCATTGAATGACAAAAATAAACTAGAAGTCATAATAAAGTTCACAATAAATAATATTATAAAGGTCAACGGGCGTCCAATGTAGTCAGAGAGACTTGCCCATAACAGACGTCCAAAACCGTTAAATATCCCTAGTACCCCTACTAATAAGGCTGCAGATTCTGCGGAATAGCCTGCTAAATCTTGTGCCATTGGTGAAGCTGCTGATATTAAACCTAAGCCACACGAAATATTAATAAACAAGGTCAACCAAATGATGTAAAAGGTTTTTGATTTTATAGCAACGTTTGCTTTTAATCCAGTGATAATTTGTGAATTCATAGCATTCTTTTTACCATCGTGAGTCAAAATAGTTATTTTTTCCTGAGGTGGTTGTTTAATAAATTGTGAGGCAATCATCATGACAAAAAAATATACTAATCCCAAAATATAAAATGTTTTACCTACACCAATCCTAATCATTAAGGATTGTGCAAGTGGACTTGTTACTAAAGAAGCAAAGCCAAATCCCATAATAGCGAATCCTGTTGCTAGTCCCCTCCTATCAGGAAACCATTTAATAATAGTCGATACTGGAGTAATATAACCTGAACCAAGTCCGATTCCTCCTAAAATACCGTATGCAACATACAGTAACCATAACTGCTGAGTTTCAATGGCTAAGCCTGTTAACACATTCCCTGCTCCATATAAAATAGCAGAAATCATTCCCATTATCCTAGGACCAAAACGCTCTACTAAGTGTCCCATAAAAGCTGCAGACATTCCTAGACAAAAAATAGCCAAACTAAAAGCGAATGAAACTGATGAAATATCCCAACCAGTCTCTGAGATGATTGGGTTACGAAACACACTCCAAGCATAAGTTGATCCTAGCATTAAATGTAAAACGACTCCAGAAACCGCAACTACATAACGATTTAAATTTTTCAAATAATCCTCCTAAAAACGAACTTAAGTTTTATTTTTAAAAATATAGTTCGTAATAAACAGATTATCAAAAAACTGAATATATCACCAGTTTTCTGCTTAGCATATCTATTTCCTCAATAAAACTGAATATTATTCGTGATTAAAAAACAAAAAAGTTAGGGTAACTTGTTACCCTAACCCCTCTATTATCCTACTTCAAGAATATCAACTATTTTAGAAAGATTCATTGAGTTAGAACCTTTTAATAATATTTGATCTTTCTCCTTAAGAGTATCTTTTACTTTTGCAAGCAATTGATCAAACTGATCCACTTCTTGATTCTTTTTAAAGAAATACACTTTACCAATTGGGAACATCTGGCTTGCTAATTGAGCCAACCCCTCAATATCCTGGCCATAACAAATCAAAGTATCAATAGAGTCAGGTCTGATACTCATAATCATTTGATTATGTAAATCCACAGATTGTTCTCCCAGTTCTTTCATATCAGCTAAAAGAGCAATCTTCTTTCCACCATCATTATTGGGAATAGCTGAAAAGGTTTCTAGTATCAATCGCATAGCCGTTGGGTTAGCATTGTAAACATCTGATAAAATATCTGCTCCATTGGCTGATTTCTTCCATTCGGTGCGATTACGAGTTAGTTGAAGATTTTCTAGAGCATCCACTATATCTTCTTCTGCTACTGCTAATAATTTTCCAACATAGGCAGCGATCATCGCATTAGTTGCATTGTACTTACCAGGTACTGGTATACGTAATTGGTGCTCCAAAGCATTAGTTTTAAAAGTTAAGGAATGTTTTTCTTCTTTGAGTTCTGTCACCTGCAATTCTTGGTCATGACCAAAACGAATAGTCATCTGGTTTGCTGGAAGATATGGATCAATAATTGGATCTCCCGGTGCAATTAATATGCCATCTGAACTCATACCATCTGTGATTTGCATTTTCCCTTCTGCAATCTTTTCTCGACTACCAAAAAATTCTAAGTGTGCTTCACCAATCAAAGTAACAACAGCAATACGTGGTTTTGCAATTTCAGATAACACATGGATATCTCCAAGATGATCCTGTCCCATCTCCAAAACAATTTTTTCGGTATCTTCTGGCATGTGTAGCACAGTATATGGTAAGCCAATCTCGTTATTGTAGTTTCCTTGTGTTTTATAGGTCTTGTATGTGGTTGATAAGATTGCAGCTATCATATCTTTAGTTGTTGTCTTACCATTTGAGCCAGTTACTGCAATAACATCAACGTTCATCTTTTCAATATAATACTGTGCCAAGACTTGAAATGCTTTAAGTGCATCAGACACTAAAAGATAAGGATGACCTTCTATTTCCTTCTCTGAAATGGTTGCTATTGCTCCATTATCAAAAGCCATCTCTATAAACTCATGTCCATCTCTTGCTCCTTTTAAGGGAAGAAATAAGTCACCTTCACTGATATTACGACTATCAAATTCAATATTTCCCAGGGGAACGTCTTCAAACTCTGATACTTGATTTTTAGCGCCAACTACTTTAGCAACTTCATGCAAACTAAGCTTCATATCATTTCCTTTTCTATTATTTAGCAACAATGTTGTAGATAGTATGCTATCCCTTATAAACGAATATACTCCTAAATTATAACACACTTTCATAACATATCATAGATTTGAAAAAGCTCAACTAAGAAAGACTTAGTTGAACTTTTTTAAATTAAATGACTCTCACGTTTTTCAAACATTTCTTTAGCTAACATAACTAACTTTTCAATCAAATCACTATAAGTTAGCCCCATATTTTCCCAAAGCAGAGGATACATTGACCACTGAGTAAAACCGGGCATTGTATTCAGTTCGTTTAAGAAGATTTGTCCATCTTTCGTCAAAAAGAAATCACAGCGTGATAAACCACAAGCCCCGATTGCTTTAAAAGCTTTACTTGCATATTGACGCATTGCTTCCATAGTTGCTTCATCAACTTTAGCTGGAATATCCATAGTAATTTTATTATCAATATATTTGGCGTCATAGTCATAGAAATCGACGTCTTTAACAACTTCGCCAGGAAAAGTTGTCTTAACATCATTATTGCCTAAAATACCTACTTCAATTTCACGAGCTGTCACGCCTTGTTCAATCAAAATACGGCTATCATACTTGAGAGCTAAGTCAATTGCAGAGCGAAGTGAGGATTCATCTGTCGCTTTTGAAATACCTACTGATGACCCCATATTAGCCGGTTTTACAAAAATTGGGAAACTTAAAGTTTCTAAAGAGAGTTTAATCGCATGTTCCAAATCATCACCCTCAAAATAAGTTTGATATGCAACCTGAGGTACACCTACTGTTGCAAGGACTTGTTTTGTTGTAATTTTATCCATAGCCACGCTTGAAGATAGAATATTAGTCCCAACATAAGGCATCCTTAAAACTTCTAAAAATCCTTGGATAGAACCATCTTCCCCCATTGGTCCATGTAAAACGGGGAAAACAATTGCATTATCATCATAGATATCACTTGGACGAACCATTTTGTCTAAATCAACAGTTTGGTTTGTCATTAACTTTTCACCTGAAGATGGCATTTCATCAAATTCTTGTGTTTTAATAAATTGACCTACTTGCGTGATAAAATAAGTTTTAACAAAAAATTTATCATAATTAATAGCACGCATGACGCTTTCTGCAGACAGTACAGATACTTCACGTTCCGCAGAGCGACCACCGTAAAGCAAGATCAATGTTTCTTTTGACATATTTCTTCTCTTTTCTATCTAATCTAAGATTGACCTTTTAATAATACCATATTTTAACTTAACTTTCAAAAATCAATCCACTTAAAGTTAGTATTGTAAAAGAAAAAGTTAGGAGATTCCCAACCTTTTCTTTATAACAATTATAACTCTGTACGATTTTCGATTGCTCGAAGCAAGGTTACTTCATCTGCATATTCGATATCTGAACCAACAGCTAAACCTCTCGCTAATCGTGTCACTTTGATACCAGCTGGTTTTAAGACTCGTGAAATATACATTGATGTAGCTTCACCATCAGCAGTCGCATTGGTAGCAACAATAACTTCTGTCACCTGACCATCCATCAATCGAGTAATTAAACTTTTCAAATTAATGTCATCAGGGCTAATACCATTCATAGGTGAAATTAAGCCATGTAAGACATGATACAAACCATTATACTCTTGAATTTTTTCCATAGCTGACACATCTTTGCTATCTTCAACAACCAAGATAACAGACTGGTCACGCGTCTTATCTGTACAAATTAAGCAAGGATCATCATCAGTCAAATTACCACAAACAGAACAATAGGTTAATTCCCGCTTAGCAGCTAATAAATTCTTAGCAAATTCATTAACATCTTCATCACTCATACCAATAGTGTAAAAAGCTAAACGTGTTGCTGTTTTAGTACCTATACCCGGTAATTTTGAAAAGCTGTCAATCAATTTAGCAATTGGTGTTGGGTAAAGCATTCAAATGTCCTCTCTTATTGTCCTGTGAACTGTGAAATATATTGATCAATCATATCTCGTGCAACTAATTGATGGGATTTTGTTGTATCAGTTGTAACATGCGGATACATTACTGCTACTGCTATTTTACGATTAGTATCGTAGGCAATAGCGTTTAAGTTGTAGGTAGAAACTGTTTGTCCATTTACATTTTTAGCAAATGTTTCAGCGGTACCAGTTTTACCACTAATGGTTGTCACATTCCCCCTCATTGACGTACCAGTTGCATAGCCACTTCCACTATTGACAACGTTATAAAAACCTTCTTGAATAATGGCTAACTCTTGATCTGAGATAGCTATCTTATTTAGTGTTTTAGGAGTGATTGAACGAACCAATTGAGCGAACTTATTAGAATCATTCCCTTCATAGATATCTGAAACCACGTGAGGTGCTAAACGATTCCCATTATTCGCAATAGTTGAGATATACTGACCAAGTTGCATTGGTGTATAGGCATCATACTGACCAAATGATTCCATCAGAGTTGTTCCTAAGCTGTATTTTCCAGGTACATAACCTTCTGATTCAGGTAAATCTAATCCTGTAGAAACCCCTAAACCATATTCGCCGTAAGTTTTCCTTAGTTTAGCCATTGCTTCTTGATAGCCTCGATCAGTTAAAGCATCTCCTGTATTATAGTCTTGTCCCATTAAACGAAGTGCTACTTGAACCATATAAGTATTAGATGAATACTCTAGCGCTTGTGCCGCAGATATTGGAGTCAAACCTCGTGTAAACCATGACCGTATATTAGCAATTTCTTGGTCATAAAGTACTTCATTTCCTCTAAGAACTTTATTTTCCCATCCTGATGATAGCGTCGCACCTTTCACAACAGATCCTGGCGTGAAATTCTTAGCAATAGTGCCTAGGCTATCATCAACTAAATTCCCATGATCATTTTTAAGACCAGCCATTGCTAACACTTTACCAGTTGAAGGTTCTATAGCAACTGCATACATCCCTTCTGAAAAACTAGCGCGCCCACTAGATAATTCACTGCCATAGTATTGTTTCAAGATACTTTCTACTTTGTTTTGGTAATTAAGATCAATCGTTAATTTAAGATTTCTTCCTGACTTACCTTCTTGCGTAATATTATCTGAAACAACTTTACCTTTTTTATTAACAACTACTTTGCGAATTTGTCTGATTCCTTGTAAGTCATCTTCATATTGTTTTTCAAGGTAAGAAGTTCCCACTCGGTCATTCAGTGAATAACCTTTTTTCAAATATTTTTTAACTTCTTCTCTTGGTAAACCTGCCTTTTCTGTAGAAATAGTACCTAATATATCCGATAAAGAAGTTCCTTTTTTACGACGATGCCAATTACTTGTTACAGAAATTCCTAACAGTTCCTTCTTATCAGCATCCAGTTTCTTGATTTGATCATCACTTAATTCGCCTGTACTTAATTTCACTGAACCAAACGTTGGTGTCGCATTCATTTGGTTAAATAGGGCAACCACTTTTAACTCATCTTCGGAATAGTTAATAGCGCTCACTGGAACTGCAGCAACTGCATTTGCATATACGGTTGCTTCAGCTAGATGGTTACCAAATTTATCGTAACGTTTAGCATCTGGTAAACTTTCAACAACTTTTTTGTAGTTGGCTTTATCTGCTAAATAATAATCTCTCTTTGCTCTATCGCTTGAAGCAACTTCGGTTAAGGTAATGTAATGTGATAATTTATTCGCTAACTCTTTGATAGACTGAGATGAAATATTGTTTCCTCTAGAAAACGCCACAGTAGGACGTTCATCATTTTCAACCAAGGCAACTCCCTTAGCATCAAAAATCTGACCTCTCGCTTTTGATTCTTTCACTGTATAACTCGTAAGAGCTGTCAGTTTCTTCATGTAAAATGATTGTTGCCCAATCTGCATTTGCTCTAAACGAAGGATTAGAACAGTAAATAATAAAACAATAATAAAAAATAGAAGATTTAATCGTCTAGGTATACTAGCATTTTGCTTTTTTACAGTGAGACGATACCTTTTTTTACGATTCAACATTAACTCCTTGCTATAAAAACTCTGACTACTATTGTATCATAAAAATGGTTTTTTACAGACACTCAAAATGTTATAAATAATAAAAAATTCAAGCCAACTTGGCCTGAATTTTTTATATAAAGATTAGATTATTTACCTAAGTAATATTCTGAAACAAGGTTTAATTTTTCATCAAATTCGAAAACAAGTGGTGGGAAGTTAGGAATTTCAACGTCCATGATTTCATCATCTGACAATTGTTTGATATGTTTTACAAGAGCACGGATTGAGTTACCGTGTGCACCAACAAACACATTTTTACCATCTTTAAGAGCAGGAGCAATTTTATCTTCCCAGAAAGGAAGAGCACGCTCTAAAGTAACTTTTAGGTTTTCTGCATCTGGAATAACAGAATCATCTAGTGAAGCATAGCGACGATCAGTATGTGCTGAATGTTCATCATCTTTAGCCATATCTGGAGGCAATACATCATATGAACGACGCCAAATATGAACTTGCTCATCACCAAATTGTTCAGCTGCTTCTGCTTTATTTTTTCCTGTCAATCCACCGTAATGACGTTCGTTCAAGCGCCATGATTTTTCAACTGGTACCCAAAGTTGATCAGCTGCTTCAAGGGCAAGGTTAGTTGTTTTGATGGCACGTTTAAGAACTGATGTAAAAGCAAGGTCGAACTCAATACCTGCTGCTTGAATTAATTTCCCAGCATCAATAGCTTGTTGTGTACCTTTTTCTGAAAGATCTACATCAGCCCATCCAGTGAAAAGGTTAGCTTTATTCCACTCAGATTCACCGTGGCGTGCGAATACTAATTTTACCATTAGAAAATTTCTCCTTTAATTTTGGCTATACCAATATTTACTTTAACTATTCTACAAAAAATAGCCATAAAAATCTAGTCTGATTACTAGTTCAATAATCAAAAATAGCTTATTATTAACTATCTATAAGAAAAGGCATATCACCTAGAGTGCTATGCCTTTAGATATCCTGTGATTTATTTAACAAAATCTAATAAGGCAAGGAAGCTTTCTGCTTCAAGTGAAGCTCCACCTACAAGGGCACCGTCAACGTCTGGGCAAGCCATGTATTCTGCAACGTTTTCGGGTTTAACTGAACCACCGTATTGAACGCGAACTTTGTCAGCAACTGCTTGACCGAAGTCTGCTGCAACAACGTCACGAACTGCTTTACACATGTTTTGTGCATCGTCTTGAGTAGCTGATTTACCAGTACCAATAGCCCAGATTGGTTCGTAAGCGATAACAAGTGATGATACTTGCTCTTCTGACAAACCTGCAAGAGCTGCTGAAACTTGAGCACCTACGAATTCAACCGCTTTACCAGCTTCGTAAGTTTCAAGAGACTCACCGCAACAAATGATTGGAGTCAAACCATTAGCAAAGATAGCTTTTGCTTTTTTGTTGATATCTTGGTCAGTTTCATGGAAATAATCACGACGTTCTGAGTGACCGATAACAACGTAGTCTGTACCCATTTCAGCCAATACTTTAGGGCTGTTTTCACCAGTGAATGCACCTGAATTCTCAAAATAGCTATTTTGAGCAGCGATTTTCAATTCTGAACCTTTAGCTGCTTCAAGAACTGTTGATAAAGTAAGTGCTGGAGCAGCAATCCCTGCTTCAACAAGTTCTGATGATGGTAATTTAGAAGCTACTGCTTCGATGAATGCTTTTGCTTCTTCTGGATTTTTATTCATTTTCCAGTTACCAGCGATAAATGGTTTACGTGACATTACACATACCTCTTCTTTTTTTATTTACTAATCTATCATACCATAAATTATAGTTAATTAAAAGTTTCACGAGTCTAGTAAAACGCTTTAATTATAGATACTAAAAAAGAGTCCCTGAGGACTCTTCACAATTTGAGCTGTCTGACTCTAACTGCCGTTTGGGAACTTAATTAAGTTAAATTAAGCTTCGATTTCTGAAACGATACCTGAACCAACAGTACGTCCACCTTCACGGATTGAGAAAGTAGTACCTTGTTCTACGGCGATTGGGTGAATCAATTCAACTTCGATAGTAACGTTATCACCAGGCATAACCATTTCTGTTCCTGCTGGAAGTTCGATTGAACCTGTTACGTCAGTTGTACGGAAGTAGAATTGTGGACGGTAGTTGTTGAAGAATGGAGTATGACGTCCACCTTCTTCTTTAGAAAGGATGTAAACTTCACCTTTAAATTTAGTGTGTGGGTTGATTGAACCTGGTTTAGCAAGAACTTGACCACGTTCGATTTCATCACGTTGAACACCACGAAGAAGAACACCAACGTTGTCCCCTGCAAGACCTTCGTCAAGTTGTTTACGGAACATTTCAACACCAGTAACAACTGCTTTTTGGATATCTTCTTTAATACCAACGATTTCAACTTCGTCGTTGACACGAACAGTACCACGGTCGATACGTCCTGAAGCAACTGTACCACGTCCAGTGATTGAGAATACATCTTCGACTGGAAGAAGTAAAGGTTTGTCAGTATCACGTTCTGGTTCTGGAATGTACTCATCAACAGTGCTCATCAATTCCATGATGATGTCTTCGTATTTTTCATCGCCTTCAAGTGCTTTAAGAGCTGAACCTTGGATAACTGGAAGGTCATCACCTGGGAAGTCGTATTCTGAAAGAAGGTCACGAATTTCCATTTCAACCAATTCAAGCAATTCTTCATCATCAACAAGGTCAACTTTGTTCATGAATACGATAAGGTGTTTAACACCAACTTGACGTGAAAGAAGGATGTGCTCACGAGTTTGTGGCATTGGTCCATCAGTTGAAGCAACTACAAGGATAGCTCCGTCCATTTGAGCAGCACCAGTGATCATGTTTTTAACGTAGTCCGCGTGTCCTGGAGCGTCGATGTGGGCATAGTGACGTTTTTCAGTTTCGTACTCAACGTGTGCAGTGTTGATTGTGATTCCGCGTTCGCGCTCTTCTGGAGCAGCATCGATAGAAGCGTAATCTTTTGGTTGGTTAACTGAAGTAGGCAAGCGACGTGCCAATACAGTTGTGATAGCTGCTGTTAAAGTAGTTTTACCGTGGTCAACGTGTCCGATTGTACCAATGTTAACGTGTGGTTTACTACGATCGTATTTTTCTTTTGCCATTTTAGGAAAAGCCTCCAATAAAATATATTTTATAGATAGACGGTAGGCAATACAGTCTAACTTTACTTATCTATTTTAACAAAATCCTCTAAAAAAGCAAGTATTTTATGCTTTTTTGCTTATTTCTTTATTTCCTTAAAATTCGGGTAAGATTGATTGAGGCATTTGTTATCTCTTATATGTATTTTTTAGTAGTTATCATATAATCATATTGTTAAATACATCCTAATTTATAGTATTAGAATATTAATAGATACTTCTTTTCTTCAAATATCTTCTCTCTATTAATTAGAGTTTAAATTTCAAAAAATACAAAAATCGAGATTTTTATCTCGATTTTTGTTTGGATGATTATTTAAAGGCATCAAGGTTGATTATTTTTTCATTTTTTTCTTGTGGCTTATATTGCTCTTCTGCTTCTTTCATTATGAGTTCCTTTTTCTCGTTAGCATCAATATTAAGCACGAATCCGATAGCTACAGAAAGTACCAAGAGGCTGTTCCCTCCTTGGGATAAGAAAGGAAATGTCACTCCAGTTGAGGGGATTAACCCAGAAATACCACCAATGTTAACAAAAACTTGCATCAATAGCATTGCTCCAATACCAAGAGCGATCATTGAGTTGAAAGGATCTTTAGCCTTTATACCTACGTGCATAATACGTAAAATTAAGAAGAAAACCAAAGCTAAAATAAACCCTGCACCAATAACTCCTAATTCCTCAATAACAATTGAAAAGACAAAGTCTGTTGTTGCTTCTGGTAAGTACCCTAATTTTTCAATAGAATTCCCAAGTCCTCGACCAAACCAGCCACCGTTGCTCATTGCATAATATGAATTAGCCAACTGGTGTCCTGAATCTGTTAAATCTTTAAATGGGTCAAAAAAAGCATTAAATCGCTTAGCTACATAACCAAAGACAGGGACTTTAGCCATTGTCTCAACTCCAACAACTGCAATAGTTCCGATAAATAAAGTTGACCCCACGACGATTAGACCAAGTAAAGCTGAAAACCATCGATAACCAATACCACTAATACAGTACATAATAATGACCGTTAGAACAATTATCGAACCATTTCCTAAATCAGGTTGTGCAATTACCAAACCAATCATAAATAAAGAATAAAATCGCCAATCTTTTAGGTCGCTTAGTGATCTCGGAAGCCATCTCCCTTTTGTCAAAGCTTGATAATCATATATTTCTATCTTTTTTTGCCTTCGAGCAAAAGTAAACGCTAAATACCATACAATGATAACTTTTAAATATTCAGCAGGTTGAAAACTAATAGGACCAATAACAATCCAACCATGTGCTCCATTAACTTCTTGTGTGAAAAAGCGCGCTATTAGTAGCAAAAATACTTCTACCAATACTGCCATAGTCAACACTTTAGAATTTTTCAAAAAATTTAGTTTCAGTTTATAGATAAAGATAATTGCAACCAAACTGACTGCCCAAAAGACACCCTGGTTGATTACTGAACGAAAAGGGTTAGCTCCAAGCTGAATTAGAGTTGCACTAGTTGTCGAATAAATTACAATTAAGCCTAGAATAGACAATATCAAATAGGGAATGAGGATGGAATAATTCAGAAGATGCCTTTTATCAATTTTCATATTGTATTATTTCCTTTAATATATCAAAAAATTACCATTATGCATTATATCATCTTTCGAAGTAAAGTAAAAGGGAGAATAGCAATGATCCTCCCTCTATCAATATTAACCTGAATTTCGTAAACCTGTTGCAATACCATTAATAGTAATATGAATCAACTTCTCATAGTCTTCATCTAGTTGGTTACTACGAAGACGTTTAATCAATTCAATTTGAACATAATTCAAAACATTGAAATATGGCAAACGATAATCTAAACTTGCATGTAACATTGGGTTTTCTTCTAATAAATTATCATGCTGTTCAATAGCTAAAATCATATCTTTAGTTAACTGCCATTCATTAAGGATGATATTAAAAACATCTCGAACTTCTTTACTTCCAGCTAACTGAGCATACTGAAGCGCAATATTCATATTTGATTTTGATAAAACCATATCTACATTAGATAAAAGAGAATTAAAGAATGGCCATTTTTGATACATGGTTTGTAATTTTGCTAAGTTTGCCTCATCTTGTTCAATAAAGTGCTTGAAGGCTGATCCAACACCATACCAACCCGGAAACATAATACGATTTTGTGACCATGAAAATACCCATGGAATTGCACGTAAACCCGAAATTTCTGTAATTGTTTTACGTGCTGCTGGCCGAGAACCAATATTTAAACTTGATACCTCTTTAATTGGACTTGCTTCAAAGAAATAGTCATAGAAATAAGGATTATCAAAAACTAAATTTCTATAAACAGCATTACTTTCAGCCACAATATCATCCATTGTCTCACGGAAATTATCAATTTCATTAGGGTTAGTAATCATACGTGTTACCATGCGGTCTATGGAAGCTGAAATAAGCATTTCAAGGTTATAATAGGCTGCATCTTGATTACCATATTTATTCTCAATGATTTCACCTTGCTCTGTTAGGCGAATTCGATCTTTGATTGAACCAAAAGGTTGTGATGTGATGGCTTCATAAGATGGACCACCACCACGACCAACAGTCCCACCACGACCGTGGAAAAATGTGATTTTAATACCGTTTTCTTCACCTATTTTTGTTAGCTCATTTTGAGCTTTATATAGAGTCCAACCAGATGATAAATAGCCACCATCTTTATTACTATCTGAATAACCTAGCATTATTTCTTGATAATTGTTGTTAGTAGCAATCCATTTTTTAACTAATCCATAATGTAGATACTGGGTCATAATATCACGTGAATTATCCAAATCTTCGATGGTTTCAAATAACGGTACAATCTGAATGCGGGCTTGATTGGCATCAATTAGTCCAACTTCTTTTAACATGATAGCTAACTCAAACATATCCGAAACGCTCTCTGTGTGAGAAATGATATGCTGTTTTATAATGTCTTCACCCAATTGATCTTTTAACTCACGTGCTGTTTGGAAAATAGCCAATTCTTTTTGAAGTAACTCGGATTTAGGAGCATGCGTAGAAGATAATGTTCTAGGATCTTCTGTTAATTCTTTTAAGAGAAGTTGACATTTTTCTTCTTCTGAAAGAGAACTGTAATCATCTACAATATTGGCAGACTTCAATAATTCTGCTACACAAGCTTCATTAATACTAGAATCTTGACGCATATCAATAGTAGCTAAATAAAATCCAAAGATATCTACTGCTTGAATAAGACAAGCTAATTCGCCATCAACAAGAGAATCTTGTCCATGTTGAACTAAAGATTGCTCCACAAGTAACAAATCTTGTTTAAACTCCTCAGCAGTAGAGTATGCTGGTAGTTCTTCTGTCTGTATGTCAGAAGCTACTTGAGCGATATGTGATTTTATATACCTTCCTATAATATCAGAAGATTCTTGGCGACTAACAAATTTCTCTTTTGGGGAAGAACCAACTTTTAAATTTAGTAGGGTTTGTACTAGTTTATCTTGGATAAAATTGAAAGCTTTACGGTAAGGTTCATTTTCCCTATATACCGAATTATCTTGTGACTGGTTTGCCAATGTAACAAGTTCGGGAGAGACTTCAGTTAGACTTATTGAAAGTGACATATTACGATAAAGTTCATTTAGCTGCTCAATATAATGGTTAATAATCACTTCACTTTGTACCATAGCTGATAATCTTAGTGTCTCAGCAGTTACAAAGGGATTGCCATCTCTATCACCACCAATCCACATCCCCATAGTCAGAGGCTTAGGATTCTCTAAGTGAATACCTTTTTTAGCTGCCAGTGCCTTATATTCTGCTGTTAATTTGGTAACTGCTTTAATAAGAGAACGGTTGTAATATTCCATTACATTGGTTATCTCATTTTTGACTTTCAATTTTTTCTCGCGAATAGTGTCTGTTTGCATGATAATGCCGATGTAACGACGCAAGTCAGCATACCATTTTTCTTGATTCACGATTCCTGCCTTGACATCTCTGTATTTACGTAATAAATCATGAATCTTAGACGTTAATTCGAGCACCGTTTTACGCTGCACCTGAGTAGGATGAGCTGTTAGCACAGGCACAACATTGACATGTTCAAGAATATCTTTAGCATTTTCATGGCCAGCTACAACATCAATAGTCGTTGATAACTTTCCTAGGTAATCTTGGTTAAGATTATTTTTATAATTAATTTCATATGCTAAATCAACGTCTTCTGAAATATTAATTAAGAGCGGCAAAATAGAGAAGTAACGAGAAACAATAACCATCTCCTCGTTGCTTAAAGCCGAAATAGTTTCCTTCAGACCAGTATAATCGTCAGTTGATGATAATGAAACTATTTTTTCAATCTTGTCAAATGATTCACTACCAATCAATTTTTGCGTTGCTTCATCCAAAAGCTGCTTCAGTAAACCGACCTCTTCGGTAATGATTTCTTTATTGCTACTACTTTCTAATTTCGGGTGGGACAAACCATCACTTCCTCTCTTAAATCTCACTACTATGATACCATTTTAAAGTAAAAAGTAAACCATTCTAGGATTTTTAGATAGAATTTTCAGATTTTTACTTATTTATGACAGTAATCAGTTTTTCTTGTTCGACTTTTTTGATATACTGAGGATAATTGAGATTAACTGATTAGTTGTTAATTAACAACTATTATTAAAGGAGTATCGCATGGAACTTAAAAAACGCTCTGAATTCCCTGAAAATGAACTTTGGGATCTGACTGCTCTCTACAAAGATCGTCAAGATTTTTTACTGGCGATTGAAAAAGCTCTTGAGGATATCAAGGTTTTCAAAAAAAATTACGAGGGAAAACTTAATTGTGTTGAGGATTTTACTAGTGCCCTTATGGAAATCGAGCATATTTATATCCAGATGAGTCACATTGATACCTATGCTTTTATGCCTCAAACTACTGACTTTAGCAACGAAGAGTTTGCACAAATTTCTCAAGCAGGATCAGACTTCGCAACTAAAGCTAATGTACTACTTTCTTTCTTTAATACTGCCCTAGCAAATGCAGATATAAAGATTTTAGATTCTTTAGAAAATAACCCTCATTTCAAAGCAACTATTCGCCAAGCTAAAATTCAAAAGCAACACTTATTAAGTCCAGAAGTCGAAAAAGCTTTGACAAACTTAAATGAAGTCCTAAATACACCATATGATATTTATACTAAAATGCGTGCTGGCGATTTTGATATGGAAGATTTTGAAGTTGACGGAAAAACCTACAAAAATAGTTTTGTAACTTATGAAAATTACTTTCAAAATCACGAAAATGCAGAGATACGTGAAAAATCCTTCCGTTCATTCTCGAAAGGTCTACGTAAGCACCAAAATGCTGCAGCTGCGGCTTATCTTGCAAAAGTCAAATCTGAAAAGTTAATTGCTGATATGCGTGGTTACGATAGTGTTTTTGATTATCTTCTTTCCGAACAAGAAGTTGACCGTTCAATGTTTGACAGACAAATTGATCTTATCATGGATGAATTTGGTCCAGTAGCTCAGCGATTCCTCAAACATATCGCCGATGTTAATGGTATTGAAAAGATGACTTTTGCAGATTGGAAATTAGACATTGATAACGAACTTAATCCCGAAGTAAGTATCAATGATGCTTATGACTTAGTAATGAAATCAGTTGCTCCTTTAGGAAAAGAATATTCCCAAGAGGTTGAGCGCTATCAAAAAGAGCGTTGGGTTGATTTTGCAGCTAACGCCAATAAAGATTCTGGAGGATATGCTGCGGATCCTTACAAAGTTCATCCCTATGTACTCATGAGCTGGACGGGGCGTATGAGCGATGTCTACACACTTATTCATGAGATTGGACATTCTGGTCAATTTATCTTCTCAGATAATCACCAAAGTTTTTTCAATACTCACATGTCCACTTACTATGTTGAAGCTCCATCTACTTTTAACGAACTTTTACTTAGTGACTACTTAGAAAACCAATTTGATACAGCACGTCAAAAACGCTTTGCTCTTGCACATCGCTTAACTGATACTTACTTCCACAATTTCATTACTCACTTACTTGAAGCTGCTTTCCAACGTAAAGTTTACACTCTAATTGAGGAGGGAGGAACTTTTGGAGCAGAACAATTAAATACTATTATGAAGGAAGTATTAACACAATTCTGGGGAGATGCTATTGAAATAGATGACGATGCTGCTTTGACATGGATGAGACAAGCTCATTACTACATGGGGCTCTATAGCTATACTTACTCTGCTGGTTTAGTAATCTCGACAGCCGGCTATCTCAATCTCAAAAATAATCCAAACGGAGCAAAAGAGTGGTTAGCATTCTTGAAATCTGGTGGGAGCCGTACCCCTTTAGAAACAGCTCTATTAATCGGTGCTGATATTTCTACTGATAAGCCTCTACGCGATACTATTAATTTCTTATCTAACACTGTAGATCAAATTATTAATTATAGTAATCTTATTAAGCAAGGCTAAACTACAGCCTTTCAAAAACATAAAAACAAGTTGGAGATATCTCCAACTTGTTTTTATCTTATTTTTTGTAAACTTCCTGATAAAATTCAATTTTGTCATTCTTTTTAACTTTAATTTGGTTTGCTGCCTTAGGAGCTAATTTATTATTGACCTTGAACATCCAATAAAGCCCTTTGGTTTCATCTTGGCTGATGCCATCAATTGAAGTAATGAAACCATCTTTTTCTTTAACTTTATAGTTAGCTTTAAGCACATCCAAAACAGTGTCACCTTTATGGTAAACAACCTTTTCACTTAACACGTTCGTATCTTCTTTAACCACCAATTCAACCTTACCAACTTCTAACGTTGAGCTAGTTGTTGTCTTATTCGATGTAGATGGTTGCCCGCAAGCTACTAAAGTTGTAGCGAATACTGTTAGCAAGAATAATTTAATGTATTTTTTCATTCCTAAATCTCCTTAAAATCGGTAACAAAAGAGGATAAAATAAACAAGTTGATAAAGCGTGTGCCATATTAAAACTAAGTCCTGCTAATACATAAGTCCACCAAGGCATATGATATAACCAAGCAAAACAGGTATCAATAATGACGCCATAAACAACCCCTAACCCTCCTGCAAAGAAAGTTTGAAGTACTACCTCCGTTATTTTACCAAAACATACAGCTTTTGTCAGCGGATATATCAGAAATTTCCACAAGCATAAAATTAAAGTGAAGGAAATGATTTGCAAAAAGACCCATGGCCCAAAGTCCATTAAAAAAGAAGAAACTAGCATTGTTATAGTTACAGTAGCTACACCTTCTTTTAAATCGAATAAGACAACTGTAATCAAAAAAATGGCAGTAATTGGCTGAATGTTAGGCAGAGGTGCAAAAGCATATCTCAACACAACACACAAAGCAGATAATATAGCGACTCTAGTCAATTTAGTTAAAGTTGAATTCTTTATCATATCTTTAATTATACCTCAAAACTATGACTGCCGCTTAAAAGTCTTTTTTATTACAATTTCATTTCTAATGTTACATAAACGACCTCTTTTTTTAAAAGAACGTAAATAAGCCTGTAAACTTTGATTTTTTAAACCTTTTAAGTTACAATATCAATAATGAGAAGAAGAATTAAACCTATTGTTGTTGCGGTTTTTTTCAGTTTATTTGGACTTTTATTAATTATTGGTCATTTACATTCGACAAATACTTTGAAAAAAGAATTAGTTGAAGCTAAAAAGACAATTCCATCCGTAAAAGCTTCAAAAGTACCGCAAAAATCAACATCATCGAAAGATAAAGAGTTTGTTCTTAAACCGATTATCGATGTCTCTGGTTGGCAACTTCCTAAGGAGATTGATTACGATACGCTTTCAAAAAATATTTCAGGTGTTGTTATTCGTGTCTTTGGTGGATCAAAGATATCTAAGACTAATAACGCTGCTTATACAACTGGAATCGATAAATCGTTTAAGACCCATATCAAAGAATTTCAAAAGCGAAATATCCCAGTAGCTGTCTACAGTTATGCACTTGGTTCAAGTGTTAAAGAAATGAAAGAAGAGGCTCAGATATTTTATAAGAATGCAGCTCCTTACAAACCAACTTTTTATTGGATTGACGTAGAAGAGGAGACAATGTCTAACATGAATAAAGGTGTCCAAGCATTCCGAAAAGAATTAAAAAGACTTGGTGCTAAAAATGTTGGTATCTACATCGGTACTTACTTTATGACTGAGCAAGGGATCTCTGTAAAAGGATTTGACGCTGTTTGGATTCCAACTTATGGTAGCGATTCTGGATACTATGAAGCAGCTCCGCAAACTGAACTTAAATACGATTTACACCAATACACCTCTCAAGGTTATCTACCAGGATTCAATCAACCGCTTGATTTAAATCAAATTGCAGTTAATAAAGACAAGAAGAAAACTTATGAGAAACTTTTTGGAAAAGTAAAAGATTAAAAGCTACTGTTAACAGTAGCTTTTTTGATAAACTATTTATTATTTAATTCTTCAATAGAAAGGATTTTTTGAGTTGGTTTTTTCCAAAGCGTAGTAACGATTGCTTCTGCCACTATCACAACCTTAGTTGGAAAGACCTTTTGTACAACAATACCTAAGAAAGGCAGATGACTAAGTAACTTTATACACTTGGCTTGGAAAATCGAGAGAGGTCGCTCTTCACCATACATCAAACCTGGTCTTACAAAAAGATAATCCAGACCGCTTGCTTTGATTATCTGCTCTACCTTCCTTTTACTTCTAATGTAAGCTGAATAGCCGCTGTTGGCTGAAATGTAAACTAACTTTGGTATTTGATTTTTGTGACAGAGTGCTACTGCTTTTTGGGTTGCTTTAACGTTAAGCTCATCTAGTTGATTGGGCTTAATCGCTCCAATACAGTCAATTAATATATCAAAAGTTCTGTCTTCTAAATGAATCTTATCAGCTTCTGTAATATCTCCCTTAATGTAGGTTAATCTAGGATCCTTAAATATATCACCTTTACCTTCATGTCTTGATAAGTAAGCCACCTTATGCCCTTTTGTAAGCGCTGCTTTTATTATCTGCTTTCCTAAAAAACCACTACCACCTGCAATCAGTATTTCCATAGTTCCCTCTCCTTCATTTTGTAAATTTAGTATAGAAATTTTTATATGCCTTGTCAAAGTAATCGTTTAATACCTGATCACGGTATGATTTCAAGTCATTACATCAGGACACTTCATATTTAGCTATTTATAAAACTTCTAATTTAACATTCCAAATAGTACTGTTGCGATATTTATTATCATTATTCCCTGAAATGGTATTCAAGCTTATTTCTAAGAGTCAGTAGAAATTTACTATAATCATCTTTAAATGTTATAATAAATATGAAACAAACTTATTAGTTAAGGGTCATTATGAGTAAAAAGAATAAAATCAAAAAAACTTTAGTTGATCAAATTTTAGATAAAGCAAAAATCGAACATGATAGTCTACAATTGGATGCTTTACAGGGAGATTTACCCAACGGTATTCAAAAACAAGATATCTTTAAGACATTAGCGCTAATCGGTGATAAAACCGGTCCCATAATAGGTATCTTACCTCTCACCGAGCATTTATCCGAAAAAAAATTAGCTAAGATTTCAGGAAACAAAAAGGTACAAATGATACCTCAAAAAGATCTCCAGAAAATAACAGGTTATATTCACGGAGCAAATAATCCAATTGGAATTCGCCAAAAACATAATTACCCTATTTTTATCGATACTATCGCTTTAGAAAAACAAGAACTCATTGTCTCTGCAGGAGAAATTGGACGTTCTATTCGTATTAATAGTGAGGTTCTTGCAGATTTCGTAAATGCTAAATTTGCCGATATAAAGGAATAATAATTAGGATTGGAGAAAAATATGAAATTTTATCTTGTTAGACACGGAAAAACACAATGGAATTTAGAGGGGCGTTTCCAAGGAGCTAACGGAGACTCACCTCTCCTTGAAGAAGCTATTGAAGAATTAGAAGAACTTGGACAATACCTATCATCTATTCATTTTGATGCTGTTTATTCTAGCGACTTAGGTCGTGCTAGAGATACTGTTAATATCCTCAATGATGCTAATTCATGCCCAAAAGAAATCCACTATACTCCTCAACTTCGTGAATGGGCATTGGGAACTTTAGAAGGTTGTAAAATTGCAACTATGCAAGCTATCTATCCTCGTCAAATGACCGCATTTTATCAAAATCCCTTACAATTTAAACATGACATGTTCGGTGCAGAATCTCTTTATCAGACAACGCATCGTGTAGAGAGTTTCTTACGTTCTCTAGCTTCAAAAAATTACGACAAGGTCCTTATTGTAGGACATGGAGCAAACCTAACTGCGTCTATTCGTTCCTTACTGGGTTATCAATATGGTAGTTTACACTACAAAGATAAACTTGATAATGCCAGCCTCACAATCATAGAAACTCATGATTTTAAAGACTTCAACTGTCTGATTTGGAACGATAAATCTTATTTAAGGCAAGAGGTCAAAATGACACACTAAAATAATCCACTAGATTCATCTAGTGGATTATTTAATTATCTAGCATACTTCATGCGTAATACTTTTTCTTGTTTTGCAGTTAGGCGCAATAAAATAACAACTTTATCAACGCTCATATTACTCTCAAGCAGACGCTCTGCTGCCATCATTAAACCATTATTAAGTCCCATTTCAAGGACTGGATTACTTTTATCGTTGATATCAAAAATAAATTTATTATCAGGTAAGTCAAACAACACTTTAACAGCACCGAATAATTGCTCAAAGTTATCAATAGCAACATCATAAACTGGTTTAATTCCCGGTTTTAAAGAACGTCCTCTATGGTTGAACCACATAGAATGCCAACCACCATTAAATGCACCCATAATATCATTATCATATGAATCACCCACATAAAGTGTAGTTGAAGGGTTCATATCAAATTGCTCTGCTGCTAAATTAAAAATCTCCTTTTCAGGCTTTTGAAAACCAGTTGCTTGACTAACTATAACACGTTTTGGATCAACATAGTCGTAAAGTCCCAATTTTTTTACTTTTTTCAATTGATGTTCCGTAGGACCATTTGTAATAATTCCCATTGGTACATTTTTTGATTTCAAAAAGTCAAGTGTCATACGCATCTCATCAAGCATTGTAATATTTTCAAGTTCATGTTCGTATATTTCTTGAAAATAAATACCAGTAGCTTCGTCAATTTCACGATAACCAAACTCTAAAAGCGTTTCTTTGCATCGCCAGAAACGAAAATATTCTGTTGTCCATTCACCAGCCATTACTCGTGGAAAGCCAATATCTGAATAATGACGAAATCGAATATAAGCTTGGTTAATAGCGCTCATATCAAAATCAGGAAAGCATTTCTCCACAGCAATACGGTAAGGTGCTTGTTGATCGTAAATCGTATCATCAACATCAAAAACAATTGAAGTAATCATGATTATCCTTTTCTTTCTGAATTTTCAATTGTTAATTATACCTTTTTCTACCCTTATTTTCAAATGGTGAAAAGTCTATTAAAAATGAGAATAACACCAGAAACTCATAAAATAAATTATGAATTATCAGTGTTTTTGTGGTACAATAGGATGAATACTAACTTGGAGGAAATTATGTCTAACCAACATATTGAAGAATTAAATGACCAACAGATTGTTCGTCGTGAAAAAATGGCTGCTTTGACTGAACAAGGCATTGACCCTTTTGGTAAACGATTTGAACGTACAGCAACATCTGGTCAATTAAATGAAAAATACGCTGACAAATCAAAAGAAGACTTGCACGACATTGAAGAAACTGCTACAATCGCTGGTCGTTTAATGACTAAGCGCGGTAAGGGGAAAGTTGGCTTTGCGCATATCCAAGATCGCGAAGGTCAAATTCAAATTTATGTCCGTAAAGATTCTGTTGGCGAAGAAAACTACGAAATCTTTAAAAAAGCTGATTTAGGTGACTTCCTTGGTGTTGAAGGGCAAGTAATGCGTACAGATATGGGAGAACTTTCTATCAAGGCTACTCATATTACTCACCTTTCAAAAGCACTCCGTCCACTTCCTGAAAAATTCCACGGCCTAACTGATATTGAAACAATCTATCGTAAACGTCATCTTGATTTAATCTCAAATCGTGACAGCTTTGACCGTTTTGTAACTCGCTCAAAAATCATTTCAGAAATTCGTCGCTTTATGGATAGCAATGGTTTCTTAGAGGTTGAAACACCTGTTCTCCATAATGAAGCTGGTGGTGCTTCTGCTCGCCCATTTATCACACACCACAACGCACAAGACATTGACATGGTTCTTCGTATCGCAACTGAATTGCATCTAAAACGTCTCATTGTAGGTGGTATGGAGCGTGTTTATGAAATCGGACGTATTTTCCGTAATGAAGGGATGGATGCAACCCACAATCCAGAGTTCACATCTATTGAAGCCTACCAAGCCTATGCTGACTACCAGGATATTATGGACTTGACAGAAGGTATTATCCAGCATGTTACAAAAACTGTAAAAGGTGATGGACCAATCAATTATCAAGGCACAGAAATTAAAATTAATGAACCATTCAAACGTGTTCATATGGTTGATGCGGTTAAAGAAATCACTGGTATTGACTTCTGGAAAGAAATGACTCTTGAAGAAGCACAAGCTTTGGCACAAGAAAAAAATGTTCCTCTTGAAAAACATTTCACAACAGTTGGTCACATCATTAATGCCTTCTTCGAAGAATTTGTTGAAGACACTTTAATTCAACCAACTTTTGTCTTTGGTCATCCAGTCGAAGTGTCTCCACTTGCTAAGAAAAATGATACAGACCCTCGTTTTACAGACCGTTTCGAACTCTTTATCATGACTAAAGAATACGCTAATGCTTTTACAGAATTAAATGACCCAATTGATCAGCTATCTCGCTTTGAAGCACAAGCATCTGCTAAAGAACTTGGCGATGATGAAGCAACTGGAGTTGATTACGATTATGTTGAAGCACTTGAATATGGTATGCCACCTACTGGTGGACTAGGTATTGGTATCGACCGTCTCTGTATGCTGTTAACTGATACAACAACTATCCGAGACGTCCTACTTTTCCCTACAATGAAATAAGAATATATTAAAACCCATCCTTATTTAAGGTGGGTTTTAATATTACCTCTACTGAACTTTGTTAGGTTTCTGATTTATCGCTCACGCAATTTTTTATCAAGGTTCACCATTTCAATAGCCGAAAGAGCACAATCATAACCTTTATTTCCTGCTTTTGTTCCTGCCCTCTCAATAGCTTGTTCGATATTATCCGTTGTTAGAACACCAAAGATATGAGGGATATCTGACTGGCTATTTAAATGACCAATACCTTTTGTCACCTCATTACAAACATAATCATAATGATCAGTGCTGCCTTTAATGACTACCCCAAGACAGATAATAGCATCATAATCTTTATATAATGCCATTTTTCTAGCCATATAGGGGATTTCAAAAGCACCGGGTACCCATACAATATCTATATCTTCTTCTGAAACACCATGTCTCAACAGTCCATCTACTGCTCCTGATAATAATTTAGATGTAATCAATTCATTGAAACGTGAGACTACGATTCCTATTTTCATTTCGTTTGCCACTAATTGTCCTTCAATAATTGTCATTTTTTCTTCCTCCTTTAATCTAAAAGATGTCCCATTTTTTCTTTTTTAGTTTTTAAATAATTAAGGTCATAAGCTGTTGCTGCCACCTGTAATGGCACTCTGTTTTTGACGCAAATTCCTTCTGCTTCAAGTTGTTGGATTTTATCTGGATTATTGGTTAGTAAGTTTATAGAATTTATACCTAAATCTTTTAAAAGTTGAGCACTAACTCCATAGTCTCTCTCATCTCCTTCAAAACCTAAAGCCAAATTAGCTTCTAAAGTATCTAAGCCTTCTTCTTGCAAATGATAAGCTTTTAACTTATTAATCAAACCAATTCCTCGACCTTCCTGTCTCATATAAAGAAGGACGCCACGACCTTCAGCCTCTATTTGTTGGAGGGCATTAGCCAGTTGTTCCCCACAATCACATCTCAAGGAATGAAAGACATCACCTGTCAAACATTCTGAGTGTAAACGACATAAAACATCTTCACCACTACTAATATCCCCTTTAACAAGGGCAACATGTTCCTTATTTGCCACAACTTCGCTATATCCATAAGCCGTAAAATGACCGAATTGCGTTGGTAGCTGAATCTCAATTTCTCTAACCACCCCTCCCTCTTCTTGACGTCTATAGTCTTGCAATTGTTTTATGGTAGCGATAGCTAAATCGTGCTTTTGAGCAAATGCTAATAACTCATCCTTTCTCATCATACTACCATCTTCAGCCATTATTTCACAACAAAGTCCACATTCCTTTAATCCAGCTAAACGACATAGGTCAACGGTTGCTTCAGTATGTCCATTTCTAGCTAAAACACCTCCTTCCTTGGCTAACAAGGGAAATAAGTGCCCAGGACGTCTAAAGTCTTTAGCTTTGCTACTATCGTTAGCAACCATCTTAGCTGTCAAAGCTCTATCTTCCGCAGAAATCCCAGTACTAGTTGATAGATGATCAATGGATATGGTAAAAGCTGTTTCATGATTATCAGTATTATGGCTAGCCATTTGAGCTAATTCTAACTTTTCAGCATAGTAATTAGACAGAGGTAAGCAAATTAATCCTTTCCCAAATTTAGCCATAAAATTAATCGACTCTTTTGTCACCATTTCAGCCGCACAAATAAGGTCCCCTTCATTCTCTCTATTTTCGTCATCCATCAAAACTACCATTTTCCCTGATTTGATGTCTTGTAAAAGTTTTTTTATTGGACTAAAGGCCATTAGCTTTCTCCTCTCTCTTAGTAGCCATTTTCTGATAAAAAAGACCAATCCATTACCGATGAAGTGTGATTAGTTCTATTAGTCGGTGCTAAAAATTTCTCAGCATATTTGCCTAAAACATCCACTTCGATATTTAATAAATCCCCAACCTTTTTTAAGGATAGATTAGTTTGAGCCATCGTGTGGGGAATGACCGAAACTTCAAAAGAATGCTCTGTAAATGATACCACCGTTAGGCTAATCCCATCTAGAGCCACCGAACCTTTCTCTATAATATAAGACATAATACTGGGCGGAGCATCAATTGAAAATCTAACAGCAATATCATCTTTTTGGATTTTTTCTATTTTTCCAACCCCATCTACATGTCCAAGAACAAAATGCCCCCCTAGCCTTGAGTCACTTCTGAGTGCTAATTCTAAGTTAACTTTAGAATGAAGTCGTAAAGCAGCTAAACTTGTTCGCATCATACTTTCTGGCATGACGTCTGCCATAAAAGCTTTTTCACTTTTGTCAAGAACCGTCAAACAAACACCATTAACAGCTACGCTATCCCCTTTTCTTAATAAAGGGACTAGTTTGGGAGCATCAATACTTAATTGTTGGGACTTTATGCCATTCCGAATACGACTGACTTGACCCATTTCCTCAATAATTCCTGTAAACATAATGTTCTACCTTTCCTTCAATAACAACATCAGAATCCATACGACTAAGTTCAATATCTTTTACTCTGAAAGCTTGGTTAAGCCAATCCAAGCCTTCTCCAGAAATAGCTGTTTTTGCTTTCAGACCTCCTATTATTTTGGGTGCAATAAAAACAATTAGTCTGTTAACAATACCAGCTTCTAAAGCTGAAAAATGTAAACTACTTCCTCCTTCAATAAGAAGGCTATCAATCCCTTCTTGTCCTAAAATAGTCATTAATACTTTCAAATCCAGCTTTCCATCTTTTCTTGGGACCTTAATCAAACGGCAACCCATTTCTTTTAATGTTTGTTGCTGAGCAAGATTATCTGAACATGTTGCAATCCATGTTGGTATTGTTTTAGCGCTCATTTGATATCCACTTAGAATCGCCCGTCTTTGTAGCTATCTTCCCATCTAAAGTCATAGCATATTTCAAATAAACAAAAGGCTGCTTATAGGTCATGTGAAAAATAAATCTTTCATTCAGAGCATCGCATTTTTCTCTTAAGATACCAACTTCAACATTTAAACCTTCTTTTCTTAACAAGGCAATCCCTTTTCCTGAAACTAAAGGATTTGGATCTAAACTTCCAACTACTACTTTTTTGATACCAGATTTAATAAGAGCTTCAGTACAAGGTGGTTGCTTACCCACATGACAGCATGGTTCTAAAGTCACGTACAGAGTACTTCCAGAGATATCCTCATCAGCATTTTTAATAGCCTGTCTTTCCGCATGTAAATCTCCAAATCGTTTATGATAACCTTTGGAAATTATACGATCATCTTTAACAATAACAGCACCTACTAATGGGTTGGGAGCAACGAACCCCATACCTTTCTCAGCCTCTTTCAAGGCTAATGCCATGTAGTCTTCTTTTTTCATCATTTCCTTTTTCCTTCTAAAATAAAAACCCTTAGCTTCTAAAATAGAAAACTAAGGGGAGGGATGAGAAGTCGTTGATTATACTAATTAGCATTATATTTTAGGTAGCACAAAAAAACTAAAGACTCCCTATAGAAAACTATAGGGAGTCTCTCATTAATCCAGCACAAATAAACTGCAAGTAGCAGACAATCACTGAATTCTTCTCTCATCCAGACTTTACTGTCGGTACTGGAATCACACCAGTTCATGCTCGAAAGCTCGCGGACTATACCGCCGGTTAGGATTTTCACCTGACCCCGAAGAAATTCTATTTGACAGTTATTTTACTAAACTCATTTTTATTTGTCAATAAAAATAATGTGTTTTTTATTATAAAATAATAATTAAGTAGCTCATCTATTCTTATCTTTACAAGACAGTATATCTATACCATAAAGCAATCTTTCGAACTAATCAAACAAGAATCGATAGTATTATTGGATTATATTTCTTAAAAAATTCACTACAGATATAGTTTACTCCACTTAAATAACTTAGGTAAATCTACGGAACTAAAAATAATCGATAGAAATCTGTTATTTTGTTATTTCAAATGTAACTGTTAAGAAAATAGTTCTCTAATACTAAACAGCACCTCAATCGATTATTAAGTAGCGTTAATTTTTAATTGTTTTTCTATTTTCTATTTGTTATAATGGCTTGAGATTACTAGAAAGTATAGTATTACATGAATCAAAATCATTCCGTCAAAAGATCCTTATCCGAAGTTAATCAGAGCGTTGAGGTTCCTCACAATAGCTCTTTTTGGAACACTTTAAGAGCTTTTCTTGGACCTGGAGCTTTGGTTGCAGTTGGTTATATGGATCCAGGTAACTGGATTACTAGCGTTATTGGTGGAGCTACCTATCGTTACTTACTATTGTTTGTTGTTTTAGTATCTTCTTTGATGGCGATGCAATTACAACAAATGGCTGGCAAGCTTGGTATTGTTACACGACAGGACTTAGCACAAGCAACAGCTTCTCGACTCCCAAAACCGCTTCGTTACCTGCTATTTATTATCATTGAGTTAGCCCTTATCGCTACTGATTTAGCAGAAGTCATTGGCTCTGCCATTGCTCTTCACTTATTATTTGGCTGGCCCTTGTTACTGTCTATCATGATTACTATTTTGGATGTATTCTTACTTTTACTCTTAATGAAGTTAGGCGTCCAAAAAATTGAAGCCTTTGTTTCTGTTCTCATATTGACAATTTTGATAATCTTTACATATTTAGTTGTTTTATCACAACCTGATTTAGATGCTATGTTCAAAGGATTTTTACCACACCATGAGCTTTTTAACATATCACATGAAGGAAAAAATAGTCCTTTAACCCTCGCTCTTGGCATTATCGGCGCAACAGTCATGCCACATAATCTTTATTTACATTCTTCTTTATCTCAGACTAGACGCGTGGATTATCATAATAAATCTTCAATAAAAAAAGCTGTACGTTTCATGACCTTAGATTCTAACATTCAGCTATCACTTGCATTTGTCGTGAATTCGCTACTATTAGTCTTAGGAGCTAGTCTATTTTATGGGCATGCTAATGATATCAGTGCCTTTTCTCAAATGTATCTTGCCTTATCTGATAAAACTATTACTGGTGCAGTAGCCAGTTCTTTCCTTTCTACCCTTTTTGCAGTTGCCCTACTAGCAAGTGGTCAAAATTCAACGATTACAGGTACTTTAACAGGACAAATCGTTATGGAAGGTTTCCTTCACTTCAAATTACCTCAATGGTTAATAAGGCTTTGTACTAGATTATTAACTCTTCTTCCAATTTTTGTTATCGCCCTACTAGTTGGAGGCGAAGAAAATACGTTAGATCAGCTAATCGTCTATTCACAAGTTTTTCTTTCCTTAGCTTTACCATTTTCAATCTTTCCATTGATTTATTTCACGTCGCAAAAATCAATTATGGGAGAGCATGCTAATGCTAAATGGAATACCTATTTAGCATACCTTGTCGCCATCATTTTAACATTACTCAATTTGAAATTAATCATGGATTTACTTTAATACAATACAAAAAAGCCCCACTAATGAACTGAACCTCTATCATGAGACATACATCTAATGATAGAGGAAAGTACATAATGATGGAGCTTTTTGTATTTCTTTAAAGAACCCGTGAGTAAGGACTAGTACGTTTTTGCTTGTACCTCTCCTTGACATTATAATAACCGATGATGAAAAACGATACGCCAAGGATAATTGCTGCAATCAAAGATAAAATTTGGATACTAAAATATAGGTGTTGAAAATTTCCTTCTAAATGTGCTTTAAAAACCATCAACCAAGCCCAAAAAACGGATAAGATTAAGTAAGCATTTTGTAATACCCTAGCCAGGTAAAGACTTAAAACAGTTATAAAAATCAAGGCAATGATAGCTATATATACCTTTGGTAATGGGTAATTAAAATCAATTTTAACTAAGTAGACCGCTAAATTGACCAATGACGCAACTAGCAACCATCCTGCATGAATTCCAAATGTTATTCTAAGCAGTAATTTTGATTTATTTTTACTTAGTATCTTGATAATGATAACCAGAAGAATACAGTAAGCAAAAATTATTATTGTTGATAGGCCAATCAAATTACTCGTAAAAAATACAGTCCATATATTATTAACTAATAGAAGACCCAAAAAGTATGAAAAAATGCTAGCAAAGTTATCTTGGTAAGATTGACTCTTACTGAATATAGCTCTTAATATTACTAAAAAGGTCAATAAATAGATGACTGACCAAATTGAAAAGGCTAATGGTACTGGTGTCAAGAGCGTTTGATAACGATCAGACAGACTCTTCTGACTGTTCCCTGTTAACAAACCTGTTGCGGATAAATAATTCACTATTATTGTTAAGATAAAGACTAACAATAACATCTTACTTTTAAATGAATGTCTAATCATAGAGGCCTCCTTTTACCTCCATTATAATTCTTTTAGTTTAAAAATTCTATTTTTTTAATCAACATATTTACTGAATACTCGCTTGTCTCGACAAAAAAAGTGGTTTTTGAAACCACTTTTTATTTATTTACGAAAAGCATCTAAAATGACTTTAAATTCTTCATTAGATAAAGTGATACCTTTACCCATTTTTGTATGATCTGGACTCCATGTACGCAAATCAAATTTAGCTGGCGCTCCGTTGAAGCTCACACGATTCAACTCTTTTGTCCAACCTTTTTCATTTTCAGATAGGACCAATAACTTCTCAACAATTTCAAATGTAAATTCTGACATTTTATACCTCCACTTATACTATTCGTTATTTTTATAGCTTTTTGTTCTATTTAAATGAACTTCTTCTATTTTAACAATTTTTAGTAATATTGACCATGTAAAATGACAAAATAGTTATAAAAGTATCTAAGCTCTTATAGTCTTGCTAGTACCATCATTTTGATAAAGGTTCACTAATCCTTCTTTACAAGCACGAATCATATCCCCTTTTTTTACTGGATTTGGTAATGTTATGGTTAATAATTCCATCGGATTTGGAGCACGGTCTATTTTATTTCCTTCAGCATCGCGCAGACCTTCAATAAAACATTCAAAGTGACGGAAGCCAGGACCATAGAATTCTACGCGATCTCCTTCCATAATAACATTACGCTGACGAATTGTAGCCTCCATTTTAGCATTGTCAAATGAAACCACTTCCCCAACAAATTTGTATTGAGGAATTTTACGACGAGCTCCAAAGAGTTGTTCGTTTTCAGTTGGTGTATGGTAGTAAAAACCTGTTGCTAATTCGCGTTGTGCAACCTTCCAAAGTTCATCAATCAAGTCTTCTTTAATAGCTTCAAAAGCTTCTGGACTTTCCATATAGGCATCTACAGCAGCTTTATAGCAATTAGTTACTGTAGAAACATAATGAATGGATTTCATACGTCCTTCTATTTTTAAACTATCTACGCCATTTTCAATCATATCTGGAATATGCTCAATCATACACATATCCACTGCTGACATTGAGAAAGGTTCTGGAATCTCGCCTTTTAACGATTGACGTTCTTGTCCAAATGGCATATCGTAGAGGTCATATTTCCAACGACATGACTGAGAGCAACCGCCACGATTAGCATCACGATGGCTCATATGGTTTGATAGAACACATCGTCCTGAGTATGAAATACACATCGCGCCATGAACAAATGCTTCTATCTCAACATCTGTCCTCTTCCTGATTTCAGCCAATTCTGCCATAGTAACCTCACGTGCTAATACGACACGAGTAAGCCCCATCTCTTTCCAAAATTCAAAAGTTTCATGGTTCGTGGAAGAGGCTTGAGTTGACAAATGAATTTCTAAACCTGGTGCTTCTGTAGCACAAATAACAATAAGAGCAGGATCTGAAACAATGACTGCATCTAGTCCCATATCACGTAATTCACGAAACCACGGACCTGCCCCAAGCTCATTACCTTCATGAGTAACCATATTAGCCGCTACATAAACTTTAGCATCTCTCGCATGAGCATAGTTTATTCCCTCTTGTAACTCTTCCATAGAAAAGTTACCAGCTCTACTTCGAAGACCATACGCTTGACCTCCAACAAATACAGCATCTGCTCCATAATCAATAGCAACTTTTAATTTTTCTAGTGTTCCTGCAGGTGATAAAACCTCAGGGCGTTTTTTTACATTAGACATCTTATATTTCCTTCTATTTTCAAGATAAAAGAATTATTTTCTATCTTAATTAACATACCAATCGATATGCAGTTCTTAGTGTAATTGGCTACGCTTTGAAATAGAAAACTTTCACGTAGCAAGTAAATCTTATTTTACTGTTGATGGGTCAAACTCATAAAATCCAGTATCTAAACCACGTCCTTTAGGGTGCAGCTTTCTAATTCGTTCATCAAACAAGAAAGCCTGATCCTGAGTGAATGTTCCATTTTCAATCAAACGAGCTGTTTCGACAAAAATTTCAGCAATAGCAACAAAATTATCTCCTGGACAATAAATACCATCTAATTTCCAGTGAGTAAAGTGATGTTCAACTAGTTCAGTCACTTTAGTCATCATATTGATATCATTGTTAATAAAAATATGAGTCCCATGCTTATCTTCGTAAATAGAATAGTGACTTTCTGGATCACCTGGTTCTGCTAAAAAAAGACCACGCTCACGTGTTTTTTCATCAGTGATATGAGTAAAATTATAATAGTTTTGCAATAACGGACGCTTAGAGTGATGAATTACAGAAGCCCCATAAACTAAAATCTCAGCAGGAAATTCAAGGTTCTCAGACATCTTAAAAAGTTCCTCAGAAGGTATTTCACGTGCTAAAACCGTTTCTACTGCTCCATGTTGTCCCCAAAAATTAACTTGACGACTTGATGTAACGAAGACAGAAGTGTCGTAGATAAGTTTGAAGTTATAACCATCACGCTTGTTGATATAAAATACTCCTGCATCACCAACTACCAAATAATCCACATTAATTTCTTTCATCAACTCCAAAAATGGTTTGATATTATCCATCATCTCTTGATGCATGAGTGCATTACAAGCTACTGTCAATTCTTTACCAGCATCATGTACTAATTTAGCGATTTCACGCAATTCATCGTCTGAAAATGAATGTGGTAAACGAAGACCGTAATTTTCTTCCCCTACATAGATGCGGTCAATTCCTATTGCTAGCAATTGCTTTACTTGTTCAATAGATTCAGCTGTCGCTGTCAAAATTATTTTTTCCATAATTAGTATTATAACAAACTTTCAGCATTTTTAAGCATATTTCTTGACAAGAATAAATAAAAAATATTCTTTTCGAAAATTATATCACTTTAGAGGTTAAGCACTATCAGATAAGAAAAAATATAGTATTGAAATACTATATTTTTTCCTTTCCAATTTAAAAAAGTAAGGAAAGTAGTAAAAAATACTTTTAGTATTCTACTACTAATATGGGCAATGTTTTTGTTTTTTTGAGAAAAAACCTTTATTTTAACTCATAGTATCAAAAAACTAGTGACAAACTCTATTATTTGTGATATGATATGCTAGTATCAAAGGAGAAAGCTATGTCATCACCACTTAAGCAAGAGCAAACTCACGAAAGCAAAACAGAGCAAGCTCAACCAAAATTTCAAGTATTTCAAGAATTTGATCACAGTGCTAAGTTGCGTGAGCTAGTCTTTTTTGCTCGTATCGCTCTCTTCAGTATAACCACTGTGCTAATCTCTTTCTTATTACTAGCACTAAGTGTAACACCTGTCTGGAGTTTCTTACTAGCGATGCTGGCAAGTCTAGCAGTTACATCTGCAGTCTCTTCATTCATTTGGTCACTCAGACAATAAAAATCTCATAAAAAAGAAGCTACTTATAGTAGCTTCTTTTTTATTTTTCTTTATCTTCTGTGTTTTCTTTATAATCAATGACAATATCTTCTACTTTTGTTTCAGGAGCCTTATCTTCTTTTTTAGCAGTATCCTCGTCTGAGAATTTTGATTTAGCTTGATTGACAAAATCATTAGCAAAGTCAACTACTTCTCCGCTTTTTTCCTTAACGGCTGAGACGATATCCTCTGTTGTCAATTCACCTGATTCAAATTTACCTTTATAATCTTTAAAAGTATCAACAGCTAAATTTGAATATTCACTTGCTTTATCTTTAGCTATTTGATGATATTCTTCTGGATTTTCTTTATATTCTCCATAGAATTTTTCTGCATTTTTCCTTAGCTCTTTTCCTTTTTTTGTTGTTAAAAAATAAGCTGCTGCTGCACCTGATGCAGCACTGATAACTAAAGTTTTAAATAATTTACTCATTTTTTGTCTCCTTTTTTACGAAAAATTTTTGAAGCCGCTTTTCCAATAGCTAAAGCTGACCCTGCCTTAGTAACACTTGAGGTTGCACTACTTGCTTTTTGTCCAATGTGTCTTGCCTGTAGGTTTAAATCAGATACAGATTCTGATAAGTCAGCAATGGCTACAAAAAGAGGATCAATAGTAGATACTTTACCATTAACATCATCAACTAAAACATTAGCTTTGGCTAAAATTTCATTAGTTTGGTAAAGAGTCACGTTAACATCGCTTGTTAATACTTTAATAGTTTGCTTGGTTTCCTCAATCGTTTCTGATACTTTTTTCAGAACGAAAAGTATTCCTAAAACTAAAACAACAAACGCAATGGCAATAATTAATACAGCAATTTCTATCATAATACCTCCTCTGTTTAATAATATGAAATATGTTGTTCACGACGACGATAAATAATCATGACAATTCCGATAATAACTAAAATAACTGATAACCATTGTGACACGCGCAAACCCGCCAAATAAAGGCTATCTGTCCTCATCCCTTCAATAATGAACCGTCCACATCCATACCAAACTAAATAAAAACATGCCACTTCACCTTGTTTTAAAGTGCGCGGTCGATGACGAATAGACATGATGATGACAAAACCTAGGAAGTTCCAAAGAGACTCATATAAAAATGTAGGTACTCGGTAAGCTCCATCGATATACATTTGATTTTTTATAAAGTTTGGTAAGTAATTCAGATTTTTTACTGCCCTACCGTATGCTTCTTGATTAATAAAATTCCCCCATCTACCTATGGCTTGGGCAATCATCACTCCTGGAGCAGCAATATCCAGAAAATCAATGGGATTAATCAAGCGACGATATGAAAAAATCACAAGGAGAATGGCTCCGGTAATTAACCCTCCGTAAATAGCAATACCACCGTTCCAAATGGCGATAATCTCTACTGGGTGCTTAGAGTAATAAGCCCATTCGAAGATAACATAATAAATACGAGCTCCAACAATGGATAGTGGAAAAGCCATGAGAATGAAATCTAGAATATCATCCGACTTAATGTTCTTACGAGGGGCCTCTTTCATTGCTAAGTAAACTGCTAACAACATACCAGACACTATGCAAATAGCATACCAGCGAATAGAAAAGGGGCCTAATTGTATTGCTACTGGATTAATCATCATTGACCTCGTTCTGACTAATCAAATGTGTTAAACGATCCTCAAAAGTCTGGGTAGCATCAAACCCCATTTGTTTAGCTCTGTGATTCATAGCCGCTGCTTCAATAACTACTGACACGTTTCGGCCTGTTTTAACAGGAATACGTATCCGAGGAACCTTAACTCCAGATAATTCGATCTCTTCATTGCCATTTCCGAGTCTATCAAAAACTTTTCCAGTTTCAAAGTTTTCAAGGTATATAGCTAATTGCACTTGCGATGAATCTTTAACCGCACTAGCTCCATATAGGCTCATAATATCAATGATTCCCACACCTCTAATTTCAAGTAAATGACGTAATATCTCAGCAGGCTCTCCCCAAAGCGTCTCTTCGTCTTTAGCATAAACATCAACACGGTCATCTGCTACCAAACGATGTCCTCGCTTAACTAGCTCTAGTCCTGTCTCACTCTTACCAATACCGGAATCTCCTTGAATCAGAACACCCATACCATAGATATCCATCAAGACACCATGAACACTTGTCCTCTCAGCTAAGCAAGAATCTAAATACCAAGAAACTTCACCTGATAAACGACTTGTAGGGGCCTTACTTTGAAGAATAGCAATACCAGTATCTTTAGCCGCCTCATACATCTCTTCTGGAATTTCTAAATCACGTGCTACAACAATAGCTGGTGTTTCTTTTTGGAACATTTCACGTAACACTTGATAACGATTATGTCCTGTCATAGCCATTAAATATGACCACTCTTTCATACCAACAAGTTGCAAACGCTCTGGTGCATAATAATCAAAATACCCTGTCATTTCTAGACCAGGACGTGAAATGTCAGCTGTTGTAATCCGCTTAGATAATAGATGTTCATCACCATAGATGACATTTAACTTTAAGCGGTCAACTAACATTTGAACAGTAACTGCCATACTTACTCCTTCTTATAAAAGTGAATATCCCTATTGCTATACCCTACAATTTAAAGTTGAGCAAAGGTACTAAACACTTTCATTAATTTACACCCACATTATATCATACTTTTTACTAAAAGTAAGCGCTAACGCGTTTTTCTGAAAAAAAGAAGATATTTTGAAAAAGTGGTCTAAATAAAGCTAAGAAAAA
Source organism: Streptococcus agalactiae (assembly GCF_949788565.1). Taxonomy (NCBI): domain Bacteria; kingdom Bacillati; phylum Bacillota; class Bacilli; order Lactobacillales; family Streptococcaceae; genus Streptococcus; species Streptococcus agalactiae. The sequence goes on along the minus strand of NZ_OX460931.1, from coordinate 650,829 downwards.
AGGAGATTCATCTAGCAAATCTCCTTTATATGAATTACCAGAACCAACCGTCATCATCAACAGGTTCAGCATCTTTACGTCTTCTGGGACCTTGTCTTCTTGTTTCAATAATATCTTCTTTATAGGGTAAGAAAACAGCTAATAAAATATATAGCAAAAGACCAAATTTGGTAAAATACAAAATCAGTGCAATCAACACCCGTGAAAGAGCTAAATCCCAGTTATACTTATCAGCTAGACCGGCGACAACACCGCAGACCAACTTACCTTTTCGTTGTTTGTAGAAGCTTGATTTCATACCTATCCTTCTTTCTATCTACTCTATATTTTAATTATAACTACTTTGACAGTAAAATTAAATAGGCCTTACGACTGATTTTAAAAACTCTCTATCAAGCGACCATGACAATAACCACAAGCAAACTTGCGTAAATTAACACGTCTCCTACGTCGGTATACTTGACCGCAAGATTGGCAAGAGTAATGATGATAATTCACTTTAACAGCCGTAACTCTAGGGGTATATCGTAAGCCATCGACTTTTTCTAGTAACTCTTTAAAAGCTTTATCCCTATGTTGATATCCTTTACCTTGTATATAGAGATGATAATGGCAAAGCTCATGTCTTACAATCTTACGAAAAATATCAATACCAAACTCACGATAAATTTTGGGATTAAAGTCAAGGTGTCTATCGTTTGGAAAGAAGCGTCCTCCAGTTGTTCTTAAGCGATTATTCCAATGTGCAGTATGTAAAAACTGACATCCAAAATCTTCTATAGACACCTTCTTAACATAATTAGTCAAGTCCGTCTGGCTTGATAAGACTAAGTCCAATTCTGCTACGCTCCGCATCTACCTCTACAACCCAAACAGTTACAATATCACCAACAGAGAGATATTTGCTTGGATGTTGTAAAGGAGGCATTTTTCTAGTTTTTTTATCGCGTTTTCGCTTAATAAGGCGAGACTGGTGGATTAGACCATCTTCATGAACACCAATATCAACAAAAGCACCAAAATCAACGACGTTTCGAACAGTTCCTTGCAATTCCTGTCCAACTTTTAAATCACTGACATCTAAAACATCATGTCTCAAAACAGGCGCTTCAAAATCATCACGCAAATCACGACCTGGTTTCAAAAGATCTTCTATAATGTCTTTTAATGTTTCTTGACCTACCCCAATACTTTCTGCTGTTGCAATTAAGTCAAGGTTTTGTAACTTCTCTTTAGCAAGATCATCTAATTCTTTGATAGTCAGTTGGTCAAGCAACTTTTTAACAGCTTCATAAGACTCAGGGTGAACACCTGTATTATCCAAGAAATTTTTAGCATTAGGAATACGTAAGAATCCAGCAGCTTGCTCAAAAGCTTTTGCTCCTAATCTGGGCACTTTCTTAATTTCAGCACGTGACTTAATTTGCCCATTCTCTTCACGATATTTAACAATATTTTCAGATATTGTTTTATTTAAACCTGAAACATGAGCTAACAAGGCTGGACTTGCTGTATTAACATTAACACCTACTTGGTTAACTACAGTTTCAACAACAAAATCAAGATTTTCTGCTAATTTTTTTTGGCTAACATCATGTTGATATTGACCCACACCAATAGATTTTGGATCAATTTTGACTAGTTCTGCTAATGGGTCTTGCAGACGTCTTGCAATTGAGATGGCCGAACGTTTTTCAACCGTTAAGTCTGGAAATTCATGACGTGCCAATTCTGAGGCTGAATAAACAGAGGCACCACTTTCGTTAACAATCACATAGGATACGGCTGGAAAATCTTGTAAAACTTCTGCAACAAATGCTTCTGATTCACGACTCGCTGTTCCATTCCCTATAGCAATAATTTCTATATTGAATTCTTTGATAAGTTTTGCTAACTCTATTTTTGATTGTTCGATTTTTGCTTGATTAGCTGGAGGAACTGGATAAATCACTTGTGTTGTCATTAATTTTCCAGTTTGGTCTACTACTGCTAATTTTGCTCCTGTACGAAAGGCAGGGTCAAAACCTAACACCATTTTCCCCTTAAGCGGTGAGACTAACAATAAGTTACGAAGATTCTCTGAAAACAGTGAAATTGCACCATCTTCTGCTCCTTCACTTAGTTCTGTACGGATACGGCGTTCCATAGCTGGAACGATTTTTTTCTTGACAGTCTGTACAATAAGGTCATCTATATATTGGCTAGTTTCTTTAAATCGAACAGCAAAAAAGCGAAACATTTTTTCAAGGTTATGCTCAAAATTAACCTTAAGAACACCCATTTTCTCACCACGATTCAATGCTAAAACTTGATAGCCATGGAGTTTACTTATTTTTTCAGAAAAGTCATAGTAGATTTTGAAGACCTGTTTTTCATCAAGTGACTCATCTTTAACAACTGCAGTGATTGAGCTGTAGTTCCAGATCTCATTATATGTCCATGAACGTAATTTATTATCCTCAGAAAAAGCTTCGATAAGAATATCTACTGCTCCAGAAAGTGCCTTCGTAGTTGTCTCAAAACCATCTGTAAGATAGTTTTGAGCTTCTTCCTCAAGGTTATCCTTATTTTGTAAAATAAGACGTGCTAAAGGAAAAAGACCTGCTTCACGTGCAATCGTAGCTTTCGTACGACGTTTTTCTTTATAAGGTAGGTAGAGTTCCTCAACATCTGCTAGTTTAGTTGCTTCTTCAATAGCCTTTTTGAGTTCTTGAGTCAACTTTCCTTGTTCTTCAATTTTGGCTAAGACCGTAGTTTTACGATCTGAAAGAGCTGTCATACTCTTATCAAGGTCAATAATTGATTTGATTTGAACTTCATCCAAATTACCTGTCATTTCTTTACGATAACGGGCAATAAAAGGAATAGTATTTCCTTCATCTGTTAATTCTAAAACCTTTTCGATTTGTGACGCTTTAATACCTAAATCAATAGCAATTTGTGTAATATTTAAATTTTCCATAACGCTTTTATTATAGCATATTTTTGACTTACGAAGAGTTTTAAAAAGCGATTTCAAGATAGCGTTTTTATAATCTAACAATAAAAAACAGACCAGATCTGCTTTAATTCTTTTCAAAATATTTTCGAACAATTGGTGCTACTTCCTTACCATAAAGTTTGATAGCATTTAGGACGTCTTTGTGAGGCATAGAGCCAACTGGTAGATGTAACATAAAACGGTCTAACTCAAGTGCTTCAACAAGTCCTATAATTTTATGTGCAACCACTTCAGGACTTCCTACAAAAATAGCACCTTCTGGACCTACTGAACGTAAATACTGCTCTTTGGTCATTTCAGACCAATGAGGGCGTCCCTTAGCAATATTATCGACGGTCTGTTTCGTAGGGAAAAAATAACGGTCAATAGCGGTTTGATTATCCTCTTCAATCCATCCCCAAGAGTGAGCAGCAACTTTTAGTTGTTCTGGTTTGTGTCCATTACGACTACCAACTTCTTTATAAATATGGACCAATTGACGAAATGCTTTGGGATTCCCACCAATAGTTGCATAAACAATTGGCAAACCTTGTTCTGCAATACGAATTGTAGAATCAACATTTCCTCCTGTTGCCACCCATATTGGTAACTGTCTCTGTAATGCTCTTGGATAAATTGGTCGCTCATTAACTGTTTGTGTCAAATGACCTTTCCAATCGAGATTTGTCGCTGAGTTAATTGCTAACAACATATCCATTTTTTCATTAAATAAATCATCATAATCCGCTAAATCGTATCCAAACAATGGAAAAGACTCAATAAAGGAACCACGCCCTGCCATAATTTCTGCTCTACCATTTGAAAGTGCGTCAATCGTTGAAAATTGCTGGTAGACGCGAATAGGATCATTGGAAGAGAGAATCGTTACTGCACTAGATAAACGGATATTATTAGTTCTAACCGCTCCTGCTGCTAGGACAATTTCGGGTGCAGAGACCGCAAAATCTTCACGATGGTGCTCTCCAATACCATATACATCTAAACCAACTTGATCAGCTAGTTCAATCTCAGCAACTAATTGGCGAATCCTCTCAGGATGTGAATAGCTTTGGTTTGTTTCTTCAAGGATTGTTGTCTCTCCGAATGTTGTAATACCTAATTCAATCATAATCTTACCTCATCAATCTACTAATAACATTTTATCACTATATAGTATCATTTCCAATCGATTTGTTTTTTTATGTTAAAAATAAGCTAATATAGTATAATAGGTTATTATATAAAGAAAGAGGTGCCATTAATGGCTATTACGCACAAACGTCAAGATGACTTAGAAAGTATGTTCGCTAGTTTTGCTAAAGTACCAAAACCTAAAAAAGTTGATTCTGATTCAAAACCTGAACAGAAAGATGATTCTCAGAAAGATTAAGTTCTATGGATATCTTTAATCAATTACCGGATAGTGTCCTTCAATGGTTTGCCATTTTCATTTCCATTATTATTGAGGCACTTCCTTTTGTTTTGCTTGGAACTATTTTATCAGGAATTATTGAAGTCTTTATAACACCTGATATAGTCAATAAGTTCTTACCGAAAAATAAATTTCTCAGAGTCTTATTTGGAACCTTCGTTGGCTTTGTCTTTCCTTCTTGCGAATGTGGTATCATTCCTATTATTAATCGATTCCTTGAAAAGAAAGTGCCTTCATACACGGCAGTTCCGTTTCTTGCTACTGCCCCTATTATTAATCCTATTGTTTTATTTGCGACCTACTCAGCATTTGGAAATTCCATACGCTTCCTGATATTACGCTTTGTAGGTGCTACCATTGTAGCCATTGCTTTAGGAGTCATGCTTGCCTTTTTAGTAGATGATAATATTCTAAAAGAAGACGCTAAACCTACTCATTTTCATGATTATTCTGATAAGAAGTGGTATCAAAAAATCTTTCTAGCCTTAGCTCATGCCATCGATGAATTTTTTGATACAGGACGCTATCTAGTATTTGGTACTTTAATTGCTTCAGCTATGCAAATTTATTTACCAACTCGAGTTCTTACTACTATCGGACATAGCCCTATCACAGCCATCTTAGTTATGATGTTGCTTGCTTTCATCTTGTCATTGTGTAGTGAAGCTGACGCTTTTATAGGTGCTTCTTTATTATCAACCTTTGGAATCGCGCCAGTGATGGCTTTCCTTTTAATTGGACCCATGATTGATATTAAGAATTTAATGATGATGGTAAATTCTTTTAAAACAAGGTTTATTGTCCAATTCATTAGTGTATCTTCTCTTATTATTATTATCTATTGTTTATTTGTGGGGGTAATATAATGATTCGATTTCTTATTCTTGCTGGTTATTTTGAATTAAGCATGTATTTAAAGTTATCAGGTAAACTAAATCAGTATATTAATACTCATTATACCTATTTGGCCTATATTTCAATGGTCCTATCTTTTATTTTAGCAATTGTACAGCTAATTATTTGGGTTAAAAATATGAAAATGCATAGTCACCTACATGGTAAAATAGCTAAATCAACAAGCCCAATGATTTTAGTATTTCCCGTTTTAGTAGGTTTGTTAGTACCTACAGTTAGTTTAGACTCAACCACAGTCTCTGCCAAGGGATATAATTTCCCTCTAGCAGCCGGCTCTACTGGTACTGTAAGTCAAGATGGGACACGCGTTCAATATTTGAAACCAGATACCAGCACTTATTTTACTTCTTCAGCCTATGAAAAAGAAATGCAAAAAGAGCTTAAAAAATATAAAGGCTCTGGTACATTAACCATCACAACTGAAAATTACATGGAAGTTATGGAACTAATTTATCTCTATCCCGAGCAATTCATGGATCGCCAAATACAATATACTGGGTTTGTTTATAACGAACCCAAACACGAAGGATATCAATTTATTTTCCGCTTTGGAATCATTCATTGTATTGCCGATTCAGGAGTTTATGGTCTACTAACGACTGGAAATCAAAAAAGTTATCCGGACAATACTTGGGTAACTGTTAGAGGTACAATTAAATCCGAGTATAATCAATTGTTACAACAAAACTTACCAGTCTTACACATTGAAGAGTCTCGTCAAGTTTCTAAACCTAATAATCCTTATGTTTATCGTGTCTTTTAATATAAAAAGAACTTTCTAAATGAAAGTTCTTTTTTCTTATAAAATTCCTTCCAGAAGGCCACGCATGAAATCTTCTGAATTAAATTCACCAATATCATCGATTTTTTCGCCGAAACCAATGAATTTAACAGGAATATCTAGTTCTTGACGAATAGCCAGTACCACACCACCCTTAGCAGTACCATCAATTTTAGTCAGAATAAGGCCAGTTAATGGTGTAATTTTCGAGAACTCTTTAGCTTGACTTAAAGCATTTTGTCCTGTAGATGCATCTAAAGCAAGCAAAGTTTCGTGGGGAGCATCTGGTACGACACGCTTAATAATACGTCCAATTTTTTCCAACTCTGCCATAAGGTTTTCTTTATTTTGCAGACGTCCTGCTGTATCAATTAACAAGACATCAACGCCTTGAGCAACGGCTTTTTCCATGCCATCAAAGACAACGCTAGCCGGATCTGCTTTTTCTTCTCCAGTGACAACTGGTACATCAACACGGCGTCCCCATTCTACTAGTTGAGCCACAGCACCTGCACGGAAAGTATCAGCTGCTACTAACATAACTTTTTTCCCTTGAGACTTGTATTGATGAGCTAACTTACCTATAGATGTCGTTTTTCCAACACCATTAACACCTACAAAAAGCATTACGGTTAAACCTTCTTGGAAATTGATAGCCTCATTATAAATACCATCTTTTTCGTAGATTTCAACTAATTTTTCAACGATAACACGTTTTAAATCCTCTGATTTCTTGGCATTCTCTAATTTTGCTTCATAACGAAGATCTTCGGTTAACTGTGTTGCAACATTTACCCCAACGTCAGATAAGATTAACATTTCTTCTAATTCTTCAAAGAACTCTTCGTCAACACGACGGAAGTTAGAAAGGAAAGCATTAAGGCGTGCACTAAAACCTGTGCGTGTTTTTTTCAGGCTACGATTATATTTTTCCTCTTGACTCTCAGCTTTTATAGTGTCTGCCTGTGATTGCGATAAAACTTCCTGTGCCTCAGAAAATTCTGACTCATCTGTTGACAGCGAATTAGACGAGATTTCTTTCTCAATTGCTTTACGTTTAGCATAGTAATCTGCTAAAAAAGCATCAGCCGCAGATGTATCCTCTGACTCTGTTTGTACCTCAGTTTTTCCACTAGACATCTCTTCTTGAAGGGGAGTTTCTGAAAACTGATCTGAAGCCTGACTATCACTTAATTGCTCCTTATCACTAAAAGATGCCTCAGATTTAGCAGAAACATTGTCAGAAAGAGTCGTGGAATCAGGAACTACATTTTCTACCTCAGAAGTATCTGCTACCTTTGTCTTAGCCCTATCTTCTAGTTCTAAAAAACTATCGTCTTCTTTTACAGGAATTTCATCGGTATCTTCTGACTCTAAAGGATGAATTTCAGAGGTAACTGGTTGATGTGATTCTGACAATGCTGTATCTCTTTCTAATTCTAAGAAAGAATCATCTTCTGCAACAGGGACTTCAGAGGTTCGATTCAAAGTTGACTCCTTCGAAAAGTTGCTGCCCTCCTCTTTATCAATAACTGAATCTTCATCTTCTAAAACAACAGATTCTGATGCTTCAATTTCTGGTTCTTTATCTTTTTTCTTATGTCCAAATAGGCGGTCAAATAATCCCATTAATTTTCCTCACTTAAAATATATTTCCCAATTGCTTCGGCGACTCCAGACTCATCGTTATTACAAATAGTTGTCGCTTTTGCTATTGCCTTAGCTTCTGGAATACCATTAGCCATTGCAACTCCTAAGCCTGCCCACTCTAGCATTGATAAATCATTTGCTTCATCTCCCATTGCCATAACTTGACTACTATCTAACCCAAGGTGTTTTGTCAGTAGTTCTAAGCCGACTGCTTTATGAACACCTTTAGGCATCAATTCTAAAATGATATCACGTGATTTAAACATTTCATAGTCAACTTTAAGTCTATCAGGAAGTTTAGCAATTTGTTGATCAAGATATGTAGCATCAATAACACTAACAATTTTATTATAAACTACATCCTTTGGCACTTGCTCTAAATCATCAACTTCTATAAATTCTAAGAGCGGGTTGGCTAAATGATATTGAGAATGGTGTCCCTTGTTAGCGATACTATATACCGTTCCCTCACTTAAGATATCTGTTGGCAAACCCACTTGATACAACTCCTCATGGATATCTTCCACTTCTTGTCGTGTCATTGCAGTTTTAGCTAAGATTTTCCCTGTATTTTGTTGAACTAAACCACCGTTAAAAGTAATGCTGTAATCTTCATCAGATACTAACTCTAGGTCCTCTAACAAATTACCAATTGCTTTTAAAGGACGCCCTGTTGTAATAACAACTTTTATACCTTTTTCTCTAGCTGCTTTTAAGGCCACTTTATTTTCTTCTGAAACTTTCTTATCTGTTGTAAATAAAGTGCCATCTAAATCTAAGGCAAGTATTTTAATATCCGACATTAATCCACCATACTTTCTAAATAAGCCATTACAGCTTGATTATTGTGATGACCTATAATACAATCTGCTATCTCTTTAACTTCTGGTCTAGCATTTTCTGTTGCGATAGCTTTTCCTGACCACTCTAGCATTTCTAAATCATTAATATTGTCACCAAAAGATAAGACTTCTTCTGCTCTAATACCGTATTGTTCACAGAGGTGCTCTAAACCATTTCGTTTATTAACTGAGCTTAGAATAATATCAATGGATTTAAAACCTGTTGTCACTGCTGTGGCATACGGTATAGCTTGATTTACCCACTCCTCAGCTTGTCTAACAGTCTCTTCAGTAAAGTTAGCCGTTACTTTGAAAATAATATCATCAACATCTTCAAAGTGAGAAACTTTTTGCAAATTATCATAATAATGAGTGATGAATTCAATATAATCTGGATTGGCATCACTTAGAATATATGCACCATCCTTGCCAGATAAGACATATTCATTATTCTCCATATAAGGGCTCTTACTCAAATGGTCAATAATATCTAAGTATTGTTCTCGACTCAAGTGCTGTTCATATGCCAAACGATTAAATAAGACTGCTGCACTTCCGTTTTCTGCTATAAAAGCCATCTGATCACGAAAGTCAGCAAATAATTGTTCAAGTGATAATAAGGAACGCCCACTTGCTGCCGTAAAGACAATTCCTTGTTCTTTAAATTTTTTTAGCACATTTGCTAAACGTTTTTTATCATAGGTACCGTTTTCATCTAAGAATGTACCGTCCATATCGGTTGCTACTAATTTTATCATGGAATCTCCTAACTAAAGGGTTTACATTTACTATTGTAACATAAAATAAGGCTGAAAATCCAAAAAACAGAAGGGATCCCCTTCTGTTTTCTAATTGGTCATTTCTTGAGCTTCTTTTAATTTTACAGAAACAATTTTGGAAACGCCTGATTCTTGCATCGTTACCCCATAGATACTATCAGCAGCAGACATAGTCCCTTTTCGGTGAGTAACAACGATAAATTGACTTGATTTATCAAATCGATTAAGATAATCGCCAAATCGCTTAACATTTGCTTCATCTAAAGCGGCCTCAACTTCATCCAAGATGACAAATGGAATTGTCTTAACACGGATAATGGCAAATAATAATGCTAACGCTGATAATGCTTTTTCACCACCTGACATCAAGTTTAAAGACTGGATTTTTTTACCAGGAGGTTGAACCGAAATATCAACCCCAGCTGATAATAAATCACCTTCTGTCAGAATAAGGTCCGCAGAACCTCCACCAAACATCTGTACAAAGGTTTCTTTGAAACTATGACGAATGGCTTCAAATGTCGATTTAAAACGAGTCTTAACTTCATCATCCATATCTGTAATCGTCTCTAGTAATAAATTTTTGGCATGAACTAAGTCGTCTCGCTGTGTGTTAAGGAAGGTCAATCGTTCATGAACTTCTTCAAATTGAGCAATTGCATCAATATTAACAGGTCCTAAAGCTTTAATTTTAGCTTGTAGAGATTTCAATTGTTCACGCGCCATCAAAATATCTTCCAAGACATTTGCTTTTACCTTCGCTTCATCCAATGTCATCTGATAGTCTTCTGATAATTGACGTGAGAATATCATCAATTGTTGAGATAATTGTTCACATTGTGACTCTAATTGAGCTTGCTGACGAATAAGACTTTCATTTTTTTGTCCCTCTTTAGCCAGAGAAGCAGCTAAATCATCTAAAGCAGCTTCACAATCCTCCAATTCAAAACGGAGACTCACAAGCTTTTCTTCGTCATTTTCTCTTCTATTATTTACTTGTAGCAACTGTTTTTCTATACGTGGAAGCTCTTCTTTGTCTAATTGACTGTCCTGATGGCTTAGTAATGTTTGTAAATTACTAATGTCACGTTTTATTTCAGACAAGGTAATCTCTAGACGTGTACAGTTGGCACGTTCAAATTTCTGCTCGTTTAGCAAATCACGTTCTTCTAGCTGTGCCTCTGACAATAATGTTGTTAGATTATTGACTTTTTCTTGAATTGAATCTTTATCTTCCTTAATTTGAGCAATTGAAGTTGTCAACTCTTCTTTTTTAATAGCAAATTGTTCAAGTTCTTTTTCTAAACGATTTTTTTCATTTTCAGAAGTAGTTTGTTCCAACGCCCCGCTGCTTAATTGCAAGCCATTATATAGTTTATTTAAATCAGCAAGCTTTTCTGATAGTTGTTGATACTCTATATCAGCTCTTTGTTCCTCAAGACGAGCTTGTTCTCCATCATTCTTAAGTTGTGCTAAGGTTTCTTGTTTCTCTTTGAGTTGCTCTAACAATGTGGCAACTTCTTTTTCTTGAATTAATTGTTTACTTTGTGCCTGTTTCAATTCTTTTTTTAGATTATCCAATTCAGGCTTGATAAAAACAGTATTATTTTGACGATTTGCTCCCCCTGAGTACGACCCTCCAGGGCGTAACTCTGTTCCATCTAAGGTTACTAAACGTACTTGATAATTCAATTGTCTCGCAGCTACATTAGCATTATCAACCGTATCAAAAATAGCAGTTAACCCTAAGTTATTTTTAAAAATGTTTGACAAGCGTTGATCATAGGTTACCAATTCACTAGCTATTCCTAAAAACCCTTGAGAACTTTGTAATTTTGAGAGATAATGTTGTGCTAATTCTCTTGGTTTTATTGTAGTTAAAGGCAGAAATGTCGCTCTACCTTGGCGGTTTTTCTTTAAAAAAGCAATTGAACGTTTGGCAGCACTCTCGTCTTCAACAATGATGTGTTGGCTGCTACCTCCCAAAGCTATCTCCAATGCTGTTTGGTAATGTTTGTCAAAGCTAAGATGCTCACTAACAGCACCTATGATACCTCCAAGCTGGTCCTTAGCCTGTAGAACTGACTTCACTCCAGCATAGAAATTACTATGATTTTTCAAAATAGATTCTAAACTCGAAATACGTGCTTGCTTTGATTTGATTTCATCTAAATGATCAAATAAAATTGACTGCTGATTCTTATACTCACCTTCTAGATTTTGCAAGGTTTGACCTAAATCTTGGTAGTGAGATAATAACTGACGAACATTCTTCTTTGCAGCCTCAAATCGTTCCAATGCTACCTTTGCGTTACTTTTTAATACTTCTAAATTTTTGCTAACTTCTTGTATTTCTTGAGATTTAGCTTGAGAAGCTTGTTTTTGATTCTCTATATCAGCTAGTAAAGCTGTTAAAGCGTTTGAAGTGTCGGCTTCTTCTTGCATCAAGGTAACAAAGTCTTCTCGAAGTTTTTCAATAATCTGATCCGGATTAGTTGAAAAACGCTCCAAGGAACTTTCTGTACTAACAATTTCTGATCTTATTTGGGCTATTTTTTCCGACAGAGTAGTTAACTCTATATTTTTTTGGGTAATCTGGTCACTACAATCTTTAGCTTTAATTTCTAACTCTGCTAAGCGTTGACCTGCCTCTTCTTTTTTTTCAGCCTTTTGGTTTGACTCTAAACGAATCAGATCAATTTGGCGTTCCAAATCTGACTTTAACTTTGTAACGTCTAAAAGAGCTAACTGTTTAGCCTCAATTTCTTCAGATAAATGGTGACGTTTCTGTTTTAACGATTGATTTTCATCTTCAAGGGACTGACGTTGTTGGTAATAAGTTGCTAACTCTTTTCTTACTGTCAATAGCTTTTCCTCAACAGTAGTTAAATCTGATTGATGTTGTAAAATATCTTCAATCAAAATAGATAAGTGGAGTCCTTGTCGTTCCTCATCTAATACTAAAAAACGCTTGGCAATACTTGCTTGTTTTTCTAATGGTTGAACTTGCATGTCCAATTCATAAATAATATCCTCTAAGCGATCTAAGTTCCCTTGAGTTTGTTCTAATTTGGATTGTGTTTCTTTCTTACGTGTTTTGTATTTCAGAACACCAGCGGCTTCTTCAAATATGGCACGGCGCTCTTCTGGTTTACTATTAAAAATAGCTTCAACGCGTCCTTGGGAAATAATAGAAAAAGAATCTCTTCCTAATCCAGTATCCATAAATAAATCATGAATATCACGTAAGCGAACTTTGCGTCCATCTATTAAATATTCACTATCTCCGTTTCGAAAAATACGACGTTCAACTCGAACTTCGTCAGCTATATTTTCGATAAAATGGTCGCTATTATCTAAAGTAACACTCACTTGCGCATAATTAAGGGGCTTACGATTTTCTGTACCAGCAAATATAACGTCTGGCATCTTACCTCCTCGTAAACTTTTTGCGCTTGATTCTCCCAATGCCCAACGTAAACTCTCTGTGATATTACTTTTACCTGATCCATTTGGACCTACAACAGCAGTAACTCCTTGATCAAATTCTACCTTAGTTTTATCCGCAAAGGACTTAAAGCCTTGCATTTCAATTTCTTTTAAAAACATGATTTCCTCATTGTAACGTTGCTAAAGCATTTTTGGCAGCGTCTTGTTCAGCAGCTTTCTTTGATCGTCCAATTCCTTGGCTCAAATTTTCTTGGTTGACAGATACAGTCACCTCAAATTCCTTTGCATGTGCTGGACCACTTTCATTAGTAACTTGATAATCTATTTTTACATCCCCATGAGATTGAAGTAATTCTTGCAAGCTTGTCTTGTAATCTTTAACACGCTCATAGGTCCCTTTTTCAACGTGAGGGATCATTACCTTGTTAACAAAGGCATGAACCACTTCAACACCTTTATCTAATAATAAAGCTCCTAAAAAAGCCTCAAATAAATCTCCTAAAATAGTGTCACGATTACGTCCACCAGATTTTTCTTCTCCTTTTCCAAGTTTAATATAGTGATCAAAGCCACATAGACGTGAAAAACCTGCAAGACTTTCCTCACGAACAATCATTGAACGTAATTTTGATAAATCACCTTCTGCCTTTTGAGGGTACTTTGTAAAAAGATACTGTGAAATAAGTAATTGTAGAACAGCGTCTCCTAAAAATTCCAAACGTTCATTATGTGAAATGTTTAGGAGGCGATGCTCATTTGCGTATGATGTATGGGTAAAAGCTGTATCTAATAATTCTTGATTAGCAAAAACAATACCATAGTCTTTTTCCAGCTTTGATCTTAATTCTTTCATTTTTTTCTCCTTGATTTCAATCATAGATAAAATATTAAACAAATACCATTATACCACAGTTGACAAATAATCAAACATTTTGGAAGTTAAACCTATCTTCCAAAGAAAACGTTTCCTTAATTACATATTTGAATATTCAACAAAAGACTAGGATACACACCTAGTCTCTTGTTAACTATTCATCAATTTTATCAGGTACTACATAAAAAAGCACATAAGTTCCTACAATAGTTCCAATCAATAATCCCAGTTTGAGCCACATTAGAGGAGCAAAATAGATTGAAATTCCCATCAAGATATAAATTTGCCAAATCATTGACTTTTTACGCGCTGGGGCAATACTTCTGCTTTCAACAAAATCTGCAGCGTAGTATTTATAAACTTTAGTTTGACGCAACCAAATATCAAATTTTTCAGAGCTTCTCGAAAAGCAAAAAGCTGAAAGCAATACTAATGGAGTCGTTGGAACTACCGGCAAGACAATACCTGCAATGCCTATCCCTAAACTAATAAATCCTAAACTAATGTAAAAAATCTTTTTCAATCTTAAATCCTCGTCAGTGGGGTAGCTGAATCAGGTGAAGTATCGTGAACAGAAAAATCTGTGCCCACACCAAAGTCAGCTCTCATTAAATTGTTTTCCATAGTCATGTGAGCAAGTTCCTTAATATTATTTTCCTTACTCAAGTGTCCTAAATAGATGTGTTTAGTACGGTTACCTATAGTGCGAATCATGGTTTCTGAACCATCTTCATTAGATAAATGTCCTTTATCTGATAAAATACGTTGCTTAAGTGTCCAAGGATAAGAACCCGAACGTAGAATCTCAATGTCGTGATTTGACTCGATCAAATAACCATCTGCATTCTCAATCAAGCCTGCCATTCGGTCGCTAACATATCCTGTATCTGTCAACATCACAAAGCTCTTATCATCTTTCATCATACGGTAAAATTGGGGATCCACAGCATCATGACTTACACCAAAGCTCTCAATATCTAAATCCCCGAAAGTTAAGGTTTTACCGCGTCCAAAAACATGCTTTTGACTAACATCAACTTTGCCTAACATGTTACGCTCATCCATAACTTTCCACGTCTGCTCATTGGCATAAATATCAAGGTGATATTTCCTAGCCAATACGCCAACACCTTTAATGTGGTCAGAATGTTCATGGGTAACTAGTATAGCATCTAAATCTTCTGGTTTACGATTAATTTCTGCAAGAAGGCTAGTCACTTTCTTGCCTGTTAAACCAGCGTCAATTAAAAGACGTTTTTGGGGTGTCTCAATATAAAAACAATTTCCAGTTGAACCTGAAGCTAAGATACTATATTTAAATCCTATTTCTGACATGTTTTAATCTTCAACGTCCTCCCATTCTTCATAAGTTACAGCATCTTTATCATAAGGCAAGACTATTGTAAAAGTAGACCCTTTACCATACTCACTCTTAGCCCAAATAAATCCCTTATGCTGCTTAACAATTTCTTTTGCAATTGACAAACCAAGTCCAGTCCCACCCTGTTGACGACTTCTCGCCTTATCAACACGATAAAAACGATCAAAGATGAGAGGTAAATCTTTTTTGGGAATACCTAAGCCTTGGTCTGATATTGATAAAATCATCTGCGTTTTAGTTGTGCGTAGATTAACTGTGATCTTACCACCATCTGGTGAATACTTGACTGCATTATTTAAAATGTTATCAATCACTTGAGTCATCTTATCTGTATCAATTTCCACCCAAATTGACTTAAGAGGATAATCTCTGACAATTTCATAAACTTTTCCTGTGACTGTTTTTTGATTTCTAATCTGATCAAATCGATTCAAAATTGAGGTCATGAAAGCTGTAAAATTCGTCATTTCAACATCTAAATGCGTTACTTCATTATCAATGCGCGATAAACTTAATAAATCTGATATCATACGCATCATACGATTTGTTTCATCTAGAGATACCTTAATGAAGCTTGGAGCAACTTCTTCATTAAGCGCTCCCTCATCTAAAGCTTCTAAATAAGATTTTACAGATGTCAAAGGTGTACGAAGTTCATGAGAAACATTAGATACAAAAAGTCTTCTTTCACGCTCTTCTTTCTCTTGCTCAGTAGCATCGTGTGACACTGCAACTAAACCGGAAATAAAACCACTTTCACGACGGTTCAAAGCAAATCGAATCCGTAAGGTAACAAATTCACCGTTTTCATCACGTCTATTAAGAACTACCTCTGGCGTTTTAGAGACTAAATCTTGGAACGAATATGGACTTCCCGACCCTAACATATCAACAATATTCATTGATAAAGCTTCATCATATGCTAGATTGAACTGCTGTTGGGCTGTCTCATTAATCATAACGATTTTTCCTGAACGATCTGTAGCCAGCACACCGTCAGTCATATAAGTTAAGATACTTGCTAAGCGATTCTTTTCTTGTTCTAAGTTATCATGTGCCATTCGGAAGACATCAGATAAATCATTTAGACTTTCACCTAATTCTACCAAATCTGCATCACCTTGAATTAGAATACTATCTGAATAATTTCCTGCTATCAAATCTCTGACTTTCCAATTCAAAAGCCGGATATTTTTAGACATTTTAAAATCTCTAACCGCTAGATAAACAAAATAAACAGCAACAAAAACTAGTAAAAAAAGTAAGGCTAGCTCAAACGACCTAATATTTGCAGCACTATTATTCATAAGACTTCATGTAATAACCTACACCACGTCGAGTCAAAATATATTCTGGACGACCAGGAGTATCTTCAATCTTTTCACGTAAACGTCTCACCGTCACATCAACTGTACGGACATCTCCAAAATAATCATATCCCCAAACTGTTTCCAATAAATGTTCGCGTGTCATGACTTGTCCGATATGTGTCGCTAAATGGTGAAGTAATTCAAATTCTCGGTGCGTTAATTCAATTTCTTCGCCACGTTTCTTAGCAATAAAGGCATCTGGTAAAATTTGCAACTCACCAATAGTAATATCTGAAGAAGCATTTTGAGCACTTTCTTCTGCTACAGCTGTTTCAATATTTTCAGTACGTCGTAAATGTGCTTTGACCCGTGCCAAAAGTTCACGATTTGAAAAAGGTTTAGTAACATAATCATCTGCACCGATTTCTAAACCAATGACTTTGTCAAACTCACTGTCTTTTGCAGAAAGCATAATAATAGGAATATGGCTGGTTTTACGAACTTCCTTAGCCACTTCTAAACCATCTAGTTCAGGAAGCATTAAATCCAAAATGATTAAATCTGGTTGAAATTCTGCATATTGTACTAAAGCTTCACGGCCATCGAAAGCTGTCGCCGTCTCATATCCTTCTTTGGTTAAATTAAATTTGATAATATCTGAAATTGGTTTTTCATCATCAACGATAAGTATTTTTTTCATATTTTACCTCTATTACTTTCTGGTCTCCCACTTCCATTCATAAACTGAAAAATAAAAGTGACCGAAAATATGATAATATGGGCCTAAAGCACCACTATTATCACTAATTATAACAGATTTCCTAGTTAATTGGAAACTTTCAATACATCCTATTAAACTGAAAAATAAATGATACGAGAACGTAATATTTTTACTAAAAATACCGCTCTAAAAATAGCAATATTTAAATCAATCCTACTCTTTAATATTCTGAATTTATTGACAAGCTCACAAACAGGTGATACACTTATCTATAATGTTAGGTAACCTAACAATAAACTGTTATTTTAGGAGGTTCTTATGTCACTCATATCTTATAAGAATGTTAACAAGTATTATGGAGATTATCACGCCCTTCGTCAGATTAATTTGGAAATAGAGCCAGGGCAAGTGGTTGTTCTATTAGGACCTTCTGGATCAGGTAAATCAACACTTATTAGAACAATGAACGCTCTCGAATCTATTGACGATGGTAGTTTGGTCGTGAATGGACATGAATTAGCAAATATTTCATCTAAAGAATTGGTCAACCTCCGTAAAGAAGTTGGTATGGTTTTTCAACATTTTAACCTTTATCCTCACAAAACCGTGTTAGAAAATATTACATTAACTCCTATTAAAGTATTAAAACAATCTAAAAAAGAAGCTATGGAAATTGCTGAAAAATATTTAAAATTTGTCAATATGTGGGAAAGAAAAGATTCCTACCCATCTATGCTATCAGGTGGTCAAAAACAAAGAATTGCTATTGCTAGAGGGCTTGCCATGCATCCAAAACTCCTCCTCTTTGATGAGCCTACCTCTGCCCTTGATCCCGAAACCATCGGAGACGTTCTTTCAGTGATGCAAAAATTGGCAAATGACGGAATGAATATGGTCGTTGTAACTCATGAAATGGGATTTGCACGAGAAGTTGCTGATCGTATTATTTTTATGGCTGATGGGGAAATTTTAGTGGATACTACAGATGTACAAGACTTTTTTGATAATCCCAGAGAACCACGTGCTAAACAATTTTTAAGCAACATTATCAACCATACCAGTACTGACCTTTAGGAGGACGAAATATGCTGAGACGAAAAAGATTAACGTTCTATCTATTATCCTGTATTTTTATTTTCCTGTTATTTTATCCTAACTCAACGTCAGCTAATCAATTATCAGAAATCAAAAAATCGGGCGTCCTTAAAGTTGGAGTCAAACAAGATGTGCCTAACTTTGGTTATTATAATGCTGAGACGAATCAATACGAAGGAATGGAAATTGATATTGCCAAAAAAATTGCCAAATCCTTAGGTGTCAAACCAGTTTTTGTACCGACAACCGCACAAACCAGAGAGCCTCTGATGGACAATGGGCAAATTGATATTCTAATCGCAACATACACTATCACGCCCGAAAGAAAAGCTAACTATAATATTTCTAAAGCTTATTATCACGATGAAATTGGATTTTTGGTGCGTAAAAATAGTCATATCAAAACTATAAAAGAATTGGATGGTAAACACATTGGTGTGGCTCAAGGTGCCACTACAAAAGTCAATTTAGAAAAATATGCTAAAGAACACAAGCTAAAATTTAGCTATGCTCAATTAGGGAGTTTCCCAGAATTAGCGATATCGCTGTACGCTAATCGTATTGATGCTTTTTCAGTTGATAAATCTATCCTTAGCGGCTACCTTAGCCCTCATACAACCATATTAAAAGAAGGGTTCAATACGCAAGAATACGGTATTGCAACCAGTAAACAGGACAAAGTCTTGATTCCCTACGTTAATAAGTTACTGGTATCATGGGAAAAAGATGGTAGTTTAAAACACATTTATCAAAAATTTAAGCTTAAACCCGCTAAAGTAAAAAAAGAATAGGGAGGATTTTTTATGACTTTATTAAACATCAGTCCTTTTGCCATTTCAAGGTGGGGCGCTTTCTTTAACCATTTCGACCTATTCTTTAAAGGCTTCTTATATACTCTAGGTATTTCGTTTGGTGCACTCCTACTTGCTCTGATATTAGGAATTCTCTCTGGTGGTTTATCAACTTCTAAAAGTAAAGTTGGTAAGTTGATATCACGTATCTATGTTGAAGTTTTTCAAAACACACCTCTTTTAGTTCAAATGGTTTTTGTCTACTATGGACTAGCAATCATTAGTAATGGACATGTTATGATTAGTGCTTTTTTCACCGCCGTTTTGTGCGTTGGACTATACCATGGTGCCTATATTTCTGAAGTTATTCGCTCAGGAATTGAAGCTGTCCCTAAAGGACAAACAGAGGCTGCTTTAGCTCAAGGATTCACAGCTAATCAAACCATGCAACTTATCATTTTGCCTCAAGCTGTCAGAACAATTTTACCACCAATGACCAACCAAGTTGTTAATCTAATCAAGAATACCTCTACCGTAGCAATCATTTCTGGAGCCGATATCATGTTTGTAGCTAAGGCCTGGGCTTATGATACGACTAATTATATCCCAGCTTTTGCAGGAGCTGCTATCTTCTATTTTGTTATTTGTTTCCCACTAGCAAGCTGGGCAAGAAAACAAGAAGAATTAAATAAGAAAACTTATTCTTAAGGAGGTTTGATATGTCATCAGTCTTAACACTAACAAATATACTATTTCTCCTTCAAGGGTTCGGTTTAACCTTATATATATCTTTTATTTCCATTTTACTATCAATGTTTTTTGGAACTCTATTAGCAATTATGAGAAATAGCAAAAATCCTATCTGGAAATTAATAGCTAGTATCTATATCGAATTTGTCAGAAATGTTCCAAATCTACTTTGGATTTTTATCATTTTCTTAGTATTCCAGATGAAATCAGTCAGCGCTGGTATTACTTCGTTTACAATTTTTACCTCCGCTGCTTTAGCAGAAATTATTCGGGGAGGTTTAAATGGAGTCGATAAAGGACAAACAGAAGCTGGACTTTCTCAAGGATTCACTTATTTGCAAGTTTTCATTATTATTATTTTCCCACAAGCTTTTCGCAAAATGTTGCCAGCCATTATTTCTCAGTTTGTAACGGTTATAAAAGATACATCACTACTTTATTCTGTTATAGCTATTCAAGAAATCTTCGGAAAAAGTCAAATTCTAATGGGAAGATATTTCGAAGCTGGACAAGTTTTTACACTCTACGCTATTATAACTGCTGTCTATTTCATTACAAACTTTATCATCTCAAGTTTTTCACGTAAACTTTCAAAACGTTGGGAGCAAGCTACTGAGTAATTAAAACGAAGGCCTTTTAGACCTTCGTTTTTTTATATCTTATTTAAATTAATCATTCATATGATCTCTAGAACGTTCAATGATTTTTCCAGTTTCTGAATCAATTTGATAATCAACTTCATTTTTATTTTTCAGGTCCACAAAGTCAATATCATAAACTGATTTTCCATTTTCAATTTCTTCTTTGATCTTAAGATTACTGACTTCTGATTCCTCTATATTAGCATCTTTAAATGCAATCTTTTTGGCTTCTTCTTGACTTATTTTATGAGATTTTTGACTTGACGATGAACTTGACTGAGAAGTAGATTTTGAAAAGCCATTATTATCCATGTCCCGCTCAAGGATTTGTCCAGTCTTAGCATCTACATGATAGCTGTATTCTGCACTTTTGGTATTGAATTCAATTTCGTAGCTCCCTCTAAAGTTTTCAAATTCTTTGTCAATTTTTTGATGTATGACATCCTTCTTAGCCACTTTAGCATCTTTATAAGCAATAGCTAACGCTTGATTAGTTGTCTTTTGGAATTGTGATTGGTAAAATAATACACCACCTCCAAGGATAACAACAAGGACTAAAAGAACTCCTAAAAAAACTTTATTTTTTTTAATCATACAGCACCTTCTTTCTATTATTCAATTATATTTTAACATAAGCTAGACACTTTTTCAATTTTGACCACTCGTTTATAAAAACATGTGGTCAATAAAAACCATTTGACATTAATACCTCAAATTAAAAGATACCATAGTACTATGGTATCTTTTAATAGTATATGTATCAGTTGATGCGCATTTTCTGCACAGCCTTCTTCAAGTATTTGACTTGTTTATCAACCGATTGCTTAGCACTACGCCTTCCAAATGCGTAATATCCTTTTTTATTGAAATAACTACAATCGTAATCCTCTTCTTTAAAGAAAAACCATTTCCTTCTAGATAGATTTGGCGATCTATAACCTCTAGTCATATCGTTTCGAAATTTTGGGTCTAACTTTACAGGATCAACATCTAATTCTTTATGACGTGTATTATTTTTAAAAGCATAATTAAAGCTAGCACCATTGATAATGCCATTACGTGTGATTACTTCTGCGTCAATCTCGTTTAAAAAGTTTCCTTTGTCGTCAATAATAAATTCCGTATGGAATGAAATTAAAAGCTTACTATTAATAACCGGCTCATCATCTGGGAAACCAAAGATTTCACCATTTCTCCGACGTTTATTATGCAAGCGAGCAGATTCATAGTAGGTGATACTATCTGGTTCTCTTAAACATGATAGGTAGTTTACTAAAGCATCTCTATCAGTCATACCAACATCTTTAAAGTATCGTCGAACATACTGTGCTTGCTGACTAGAAATCAAATAGCGGAATTGATGGAGTTTCCTATTTAATACAGTATCTTCGGCTAGACTATTCCCAGGAAAAGAATCATAAATAACTTGTGATAAGGCTATCCAGAAATCATCATGTGGAGCTAACTCATCTGAAAACTGTGCGACCAAGTATTGTGTTTCTGATAATTCTCCTGACAATTCAGTTGGCATTTTAGCCTGCTCTAACACGAATTCTAAAGCTTTGAGGGATGCTTGTAAACTTAAAGAAGTCCAAAAATACTTAAAAATAGGAGAGCCAACTTTTATATCATCAATAGCCTTGAGTCCCTTTAAAAAGAGTAATAGATCATCTTTAGGTATGCTCCATTTATCTGCTAAAGACAGTATCATTTTTATATTTTGATAATAATTTTCTATCCCTTCAACTGTAAAAGGAATATTAAGAGCGGTCTTTGCCATATCTCTCCTCTCCAATTTTACTTATTATAGCAAAAAGGAAAGCTTAAAACCAAGAAATATCTTCACTAAAAAATGGCTCTTACTAGCCATTATATTTTTAAACAAGATACTGCGGTTTTTCGATTTTATATCCTACTCCTCTAAGTGTTTTTATATATTTAGGATATTTACTATCATCTTCGATTTTGTCACGGATATTAGAAATATGCACCATAATCGTTGTCTCATCACCTTCTAAATACCTACCATTAATCTTCTCATAGAGTTGTGTTTTAGTATAAATCCTTCCTGGTGATGACATTAAGATATGAAGAATCTTAAATTCTGTAGCAGTCAACTTGATATGTTTACCATTTTTAGTTAGTTCAACATGTTCCTCATCTAATTCCAATTCCCCTATCTTTATAAATTGATTTTTAGGTTTGGCAAGACTATTGAATTCATAGTAACGACGCAGTTGCGAATTAATTCGAGCTAAAACCTCCAAAGAATTAAACGGTTTCGTGATAAAATCATCTGCTCCAATATTCAATCCTAATATTCTGTCCATATCTGTTGTCTTAGCTGCTAGCATAATAATAGGAATCTGACTATCTTGACGAATGAGTCGCGTCAACTCATATCCATCTATTTTAGGTAGCGTAATATCTATGATTGCTAAATCAATCTGATGTTGCTGAAATAAAGAAAAAGCCTCCTCACCATCACTAGCCATCACAACCTTATAAAGAGCTCCCTCTAAATACGACCTTAATAACTCTATTGTTTCGTCATCACCTTGCACTACTAATACTGTTCGCAATGCTCCATACCCCTTTTTATTAATACTATTTTCCTTTATGTGTCAATCATATTAATTATACCAAAAAAATCTAATTTTGTGAATGTTATATGAGATTATTTATCTATAATTAGCTTATAATTAAACATAAAGAAAAAAATTAGCATCTAAAAAACTGATTCTGTATCATACAGTAATCAGTTCACATCATTTATTAATGATTTTTATAATGACTAATAAAATTTATTTAACTTCGTCAGGTCTAGATTTTCTTGCAATATCAGCTAAAATACTTTCTACAAATTCCTCTATAGATTTTGTTTCAGTCGCTTTGCTTCCATAGCGGCGCACATTTACGGCTTTTTCTTCCATTTCCTTATCACCAACAATCAATTGATATGGAATTTTTTGGGTTTGAGCCGCACGAATCTTATATTGCATCTTTTCGTTACGGTCATCCACTTCAGCACGAATACCACGATCTTTAAGGACACGAGCCACTTCCCAAGCATAATCAATGTGGGCTTCATTTGAAATTGGAATAACAGAAACTTGTTGTGGAGCAAGCCAAGTTGGAAAGGCACCTTTGTAAGTTTCAATTAAAATAGCTGTAAATCGCTCCATTGTTGAAATACCACCGCGGTGAATCATAATTGGACGATGTTCTTCACCATCTGCACCGATGTATTTAAGATCAAAGCGTTCTGGAAGAAGGAAATCTAGTTGGATAGTAGATAATGTTTCTTCATTACCAAGAGCAGTTTTCACCTGGATATCCAATTTAGGACCGTAAAAGGCTGCTTCGCCTTCTGCTTCAAAATAATCTAATCCAAAATCATCCATAGCCTCTTTTAGCATAGCTTGTGCATTTTCCCACATCTCATCGTTATCATAATACTTATGTTTATCTTCTGGGTCACGATAAGATAAGCGGAAACGGTAATCTGTTAAATTAAAATCTTCATAAATTTCTGCTATGAGATTAAGAGCTTTAAGAAATTCATCTTTAATTTGCTCAGGTGTAACGAAAATATGGGCATCGTTGAGTGTCATTTCGCGTACACGTTGCAATCCTGTGAGGGCCCCTGATTTTTCATAACGGTGCATCATACCAAGTTCAGCGATACGAATTGGCAATTCACGGTATGAATGAACATGATGTTTATAAACTTCAATATGGTGTGGGCAGTTCATTGGACGAAGAACGAATTCCTCTCCATCTCCCATATCCATTGTGGGAAACATATCTTCACGATAGTGGTCCCAGTGCCCAGAAGTCTTGTAAAATTCAACAGATGCCATCGGAGGTGTGTAAACGTGTTGATAACCTGAAGCAATCTCCTTATCAACAATGTAACGTTCCAATTCGCGGCGAATAGTTGCTCCATTTGGCAACCAGAATGGCAATCCTTGACCTACTTCAGGATTAACCATAAATAAATCAAGTTCTTTACCTAATTTGCGGTGGTCACGTTCCTTAGCTTCTTCACGGCGTTTAAGATATGCTTTCAAATCTTTTTTATCAAACCAAGCAGTACCATAGACACGCTGCATCATAGCATTATCACTGTTACCACGCCAGTAAGCACCAGCGACATTTAGAAGATGAAAGACTTGAATACGTCCTGTTGATGGGACATGAGGTCCACGACAAAGGTCTACAAATTCACCTTGACGATAAACAGTTAAACCATCTTCAGCATGTTCACTAATTAATTCAACTTTATAAGGGTCATCTTTAAAAAGTTCTAACGCTTCTTCTTTACTGATTTCTTCACGAATACAAGGGTGATTTTCCTTAACAATTTTTTTCATTTCTTCTTCAATACGAGGAAGATCATCATTTGAAATTTGACCTGATTTATTATCAGTATCGTAGTAAAAACCATCTTGAATAGCTGGACCTACACCTAAACATAAGTCTGGAAAAAGGCGTTTTGCAGCTTGAGCAAATAAATGCGCTGCTGAGTGACGAAGAACTCCTAAAGCATCTTCATGGTCAGGTGTTACAATCTCAATACTACCATCTTCTTCGATAGCACGTGTTGTATCAATAAGTTGACCATTAAATTTACCAGCTAAAGCTTTTTTAGCTAAAGAGTTAGAAATTGATTGTGCAATTTCAAATGTTGTGATGCCAGATTCAAATTCACGAATTGCACCATCTGGGAAAGTGATTTTAATCATCTTGTTCTCCTTTTCTTAATAACTGTTAGGATGATACCAATTCCTAAACACATTAATTCACTAATAAACAAAGGGATTGACCTTTGATTGAATTCCACATTATCCTAGCTAGGGATAATAAGTATAACATTAGCAAAGCAATCTGCCTCTTTTATGCAACCATTTCTTTTATAAAAAAAGAGCCTTTACATCCAAAAGGACGTAAAGACTACGTGGTTCCACCTCAATTTATCCAACACAAAAACTCGAGTATACTTGTGTCAGACCTCTAGTGGCGATAAGGGAACCACCCTTTTATGTTTGCATAAAATCAAGGAAGTAGTACTAAGTTCTCTAATTGCACTCTTTCCACCAACCAGTGCTCGCTCTTGAAATCTATTAGAACCTAACATGTCTTCATTTTTTATTATAACAATATTTTTTATAATTTCAAGACATTTACTAATTTTATTCGTCTCAATCTAAAAAATCTCGAATAGATGAAATACGACGTTTAGGTGCTTTTACCACTTTTTTAGAAGCTCTTCCTGTAAAGGTAAAAACTTTCTTAGGTAAATATACCGCTTTTCTGACAAAACGAAGAGTAGAATGGCTATCCTTATTTCCTATTGTCAGAGAGACTTTTTCTTTCACACTAGCTTTTTGTGAAATCAGAAAGTCTAGGTAAAAAGCATATACAGACTTGCTGAAATTCTCAGCAGAAATCTCATATAATTTCTGTTCATAAGCTTCTTGAGTCATTTTGGGTGTCTCTGCTATTGCATCTAGGATAGCATCTGCCAAATCACTTTCCTTCTTGTACAGAGTTCCAAACATTTTATCTGAAATAACATCATCTAGATAAGGATTACTTTGCGCAATGATTGGACGTCCACTCGCCAGACTCTCAATGTAAGTTAATCCTTGCGTTTCACTTGTTGAAGCACTAATAAAGAAATCACATGCTTTATAGTAGATAGCCACTTGGCTATGCTCAACCATACCTGTAAAAATAACTGAATTTTCAAGTTCTAGAGAGTGAACAAGTTCTTTTAGATCTGAAAGATAAGGACCATCTCCAACTATCACTAATTTTACGTGAGGATTTTCATCAACGACAGCTGATAAATGCATCAAGATTGCTTGAATATTTTTTTCAAAAGATACCCGTGATAAACTCAATAGCATTGTATCATTATCCGCAAGTCCAAGCTCCGTTCGTAGATTCTTGATTGTTTCTTCAGAGATATCCTCTCGACGATAGTTCTCAACAGGAATACCTGTCGGAATAACTTGTTTTGGAATTTTGACACCGTAACCATCTAGAAGATTGAGAACAATTCGAGAAGGACATATGACACCATCCAAATCACTTAGGTAGGTACGCATGATATATTTGACCATACTTGGCTTAATCAATTTGCCTTTTGCGATATAACCAACGTAATCCTCATATTGAGTATGATAAGTATGCACAACAGGTATTCTTAAAGCTTTTGCAACTAATTTTCCTAAAAGCCCTAAGCTGAATTCTGTTTGAGTATGAATAATATCAAGTTCGTAGTCTTTAGCTATCCTATAAGCAGAAATTAAACCTCTATAAACTACTCGACGATCCGTAAAAGAAATAAAAGGGACACTTGGTAAACGAATAATTGTAGGGTCTTCAAAACGTTTGACATTACGGTCGGTAGTTGTGAAAATATAAACTTCGTGTCCTTCCTTCTCCAACCCTTCCTTTAAAGTGCGGATACTTGTTGAAACTCCCGAAACTTGGGGGAAGTATGTATCTGTAAATAGACCTATACGCATCTTACAACTCCATTACTTTTTGATAAACACTTGCCAATTCATGGGCAATTCGTTCGATACTTCGACTCTCAGCCACATGATAACCTTCTTTAATCTTATCACTCTTACCAGATAAGACTTTATCCAACTTTTCAACAAAACCATCAACATCAGTCGCTAATTCAACACTGTCTTCGGTCACCCAACCGTGATACACAGGGATATCTCTTAAAACCACATGCTGATGACTAGCTAAAGCCTCTAAAACTACTATCCCTTCTGTCTCTTCACGACTCGGAAAGAAGAAAGCATCGCTAGCACTCATGGCACCTTCATAAACATCACCTTTTATGTAACCAGCAAAAGTAACATTTGAGGGATGTTGCTTGGTAACGATTTGCCTAACCTTTCGAGGAATAACCCATTTATTTGTTTCTCCAAACCAAATAAAACGAATATCAGGCATTTTTGCAGCTACTTCAACAAATTGGTCAATTCCCTTACGCATGAAATAAAGACCGGCCCCTATAACAACTTTATCATCCTTACTTAAGTGAAAATAGTGACGAAATGCAGATTCTTTCTTTTCTGACCTCTGATAGCGACTTAGATCAATCCCGTTAGATAAAACAAAAATTGGTTTCTTGATGCCATATGCTTTTATTAGTTGTTTAGAATAATCAGTTGGGGTTATAATGGCATCTGCTTTTTGATAAAAACGGCAAAGGTACCATTTAAAAAGCGGGGATACTAAATTTGAGCCAATAAAAGAATTTCTAAAGTCCTCTTCAGTGGAATGGCCATGCATAATTACTTTTTTCCCAGTTTTTTTAGCTTTACTCATCAAAAGCCAACTTCTAATACCATAGGTATTCATATGAACAAGGTCAAAGTCATCTGCAGGATTAGTGGTATAATCTATCCCAGCAATTTGAAGAGCTTTCTCTTGATGTTTGATAGCACGACCGATACCTGACTTTTTCAAGTATTCTTCAGCCTCTAAATACAGTAAAACTTTCATAGGTCTTATTATATCTCATTTTACCTTTTTTTTCACCTGATTTATCAGTTAGCTTCCTCTATTTTAGGGACCCAAGCCGAGATAGACGCAGATGCAACTAAAAAATCACCCCAACCATCATCTCCTATAACAACCTCTTGTTCACAATTGCCTAAATAATCAACAAAAGTTTTGCCTGCATAAATTTCCCCTACTTCCATATGTTTCCATCCCTGATCACCATTTGTTAGGACCACAGCTAAACAAGAATTATGTTCCTCATCCCCAAGACAAGTCCAACCAATACAATTTGAATGCGTAAAATAATCGACTTGTTTGCCAAATACATAGTTTTGGCGTAGCTCAGTCATTTTATCAATAATCTCTTTAAAGGATGGTTGACCAAATTCTCCTTGAATGCCATAGTAATCACCATAAAAAAGACATGGAGTCCCTTGTTGGCGTAAAAGTATCAAGCCATAAGCTAAAGGTTTAAACCAATCTTCCACTCTACTTTCTAGAGCTTGTCCACTTTGCGTATCGTGATTTTCTACGAATGTAACAGCATACTCAGGATTATCAATAACAAGACTATCATCAAAAATTGTTCGCATATCAAAATCACGGTTTTGGTGACTGGCATCAAAAAAATTCATATGTAAGGTAACATCAACAAGAGAAAATTGAAATTGTGTTGCCTCTAAATAGTCCTTCATTGATGTTTGGTCAGATTTCCAATATTCGCCAAAGACCTCTAAATCGGGTTTTATTTTTGTACGAATATCATTAATGAAAGTTTGAATAAAGTAAGAATCGATATGTTTCACAGCATCCAAACGAAAACCTTCAATACCGGTAGTTTCAATAAACCACTTAGCCCAATCTTGTAAGTTTTTTATAACTTCAGGATGCTTAAAATCAATGTCATTGTACATGAGATAATCGAAATTACCATTTTCATCATCAATCAAATCATCGTCTGCCCAACCTTTATTATCGCCTACAATCATAAAGATGTCTGTTTCATTATTTTTAGCATCGTAATCTAAACCAGTAAAGTGGTACCAGTGCCATTTAAAATCATTGTACTCACCCTGTCTACCTGGGAAATCAAATCCCGTCCATCCTTCAATTTCATAGGGTTCACTTAATGCTTCTTGACGATTTTCAGGATTGACTTTGATGACTTGAAATTTTTCTTTATGATCACCATTGGCTTTATGGTTAAGAACGATATCTGCAAACGGTTTAATGCCATTTGCCTTTAACGACTTAATAAGCTTTAGATACTCTTCTTTCCTACCATATTTTGTTCTAATTGTTCCATTCTGGTCAAATTCTCCTAAATCAAAGAGATCATAAACACCATATCCTACATCATCACTGCTAGTTCCCTTAAATGCTGGTGGTAACCAGATTTTACTAACTCCAAGTTTTTTAAGGTCTGATATAGAGCCCTCTAATTTCTTCCAGTGATTCCCATCACTAGGTAAATACCACTCAAAAGCTTGCATTATCAATTCATTTGTCATATTACACCTCTAAAAAAAGATTAGGAAGCTAAGCTACCCTAATCCTCTCAATATATCATGTTAAGTATCAGAAAGTTAAGCGCTAAGCTACTACCATTCTACCACTATTTTTCAAATAACATACTCTAACACTAATTATTTGTTGTGCCACGTTTAACAATCCCGTGATTAAGCACTATTTCTTTTTCTTCCAACTCTTCTTTGTGCATAATTTTTGTTAGCATACGCATGCTAACAGCACCCAAATCATAAACCGGTTGACTGATAGAAGTTAAGTTAGGACGTGTATATTGTGCGATTGGCGAGTCATTGCTTGTGATAATTTCAAAATCTTCAGGGACACGTTTACCTGCCTCAAAAAGACCATTTAACAAACCTGCCGCTAACTCATCCTCAGCAACATATGCTGCTGTTGCTCCAGCATTAATCACGCGTTGAGCTAATGCAAAGCCTTCAGCATAACGGTAGTTGGCTTCAAAAACCAACCCCTCTTTAAAGTTTAAGCCATTTTTCTTGAGACCTTCTTTGTATCCTGCCAAACGAACCTTGCCATTAATATCGTCAATAAGTGGTCCTGATACAAAAGCAATGTCTTTATGATTGCCAGCTAAAATATCAATAACATCAACTGCTGCTGCTTTGTAATCGATATTAACACTTGGCAATTGATGCTCAAGGTCCACAGTACCTGCTAAAACAATCGGTGTGCGTGAACGAGAGAACTCTGCACGAATCTTTTCAGTTAAGTGGTGTCCCATAAAAATAATACCGTCTACTTGCTTAGCGAACAAAGTATTAACAACATTAACCTCTTTATCATCGTCTTCATCACTTGAAGCAAGGACAATGTTATATTTGTACATTGCTGCAATATCATCAATACCACGCGCTAAAATTGAAAAGTAGCTATTTGCGATATTAGGAATGACAACACCAACAGTTGTCGTTTTTTTACTTGCTAAACCACGCGCCACAGCATTTGGACGATAGTCAAGACGATCAATAACTTCAAGGACTTTCTTACGTGTATTTTCCTTGACATTTTTATTTCCATTTACCACACGACTAACAGTTGCCATCGAAACACCTGCTTCACGGGCAACATCATAAATCGTAATCGTATCATCTGTATTCATATTGATTTAACTTCCTTTCTATTTGAAAATGACGCTTTCACTGATATTTTATCACCTTTTGGAAACACTTTCAAGCTTTTATAAAGCTTTTTTATGAAAAACTTTCAAAATACTAACTAAACTTGATTTTTTCCTATTTTTTTGGAAAAATAATAGGCATAAGAAACTAGCCTAACTAGACTAAGTTCCTTTTAGGAAGAAGGGTTATTATGTCAAAACTTAATCGTATACGCCATCACTTACATTCAGTCCAAGCTGAACTTGCTGTCTTTTCTGATCCTGTGACAGTCAACTATTTAACAGGTTTCTTTTGCGATCCCCATGAAAGACAAATGTTTTTATTTGTCTATGAAGATCGCGATCCTATTTTATTTGTACCAGCACTAGAAGTATCGCGTGCAAAACAAAGTGTACCATTTCCCGTCTTTGGTTACATAGATTCAGAAAATCCTTGGCAAAAAATAGCTAGCAACTTACCATCCTTTTCTGTTTCTAAAGTTCTAGCCGAATTTGATAATCTTAATGTTACTAAATTCCAAGGTCTCCAAACCGTTTTTGATGGTCATTTTGAAAACCTAACACCTTATATTCAAAACATGCGCCTAATTAAATCACGAGATGAAATTGAGAAAATGTTAGTCGCTGGAGAATTTGCTGATAAAGCTGTTCAAGTTGGATTTGACAATATCTCGCTAAACAACACTGAAACCGATATTATCGCTCAAATCGAATTTGAAATGAAAAAACAAGGTATCAATAAAATGAGTTTCGACACTATGGTTTTGACTGGCAATAATGCAGCAAATCCACATGGTATCCCAGGAACTAATAAAATCGAAAATAATGCTTTGTTATTGTTTGATTTAGGTGTAGAAACACTAGGTTATACGTCAGATATGACCCGTACAGTAGCAGTGGGGAAACCTGATCAATTCAAAAAAGATATTTACCATTTATGTCTTGAAGCACATCAAGCGGCTATTGATTTTATTAAGCCAGGAGTCCTTGCTTCTGAAGTTGACGCAGCAGCAAGAAATGTTATTGAAAAGGCTGGTTATGGACAATACTTTAACCACCGCCTTGGTCATGGATTAGGTATGGATGTCCATGAATTTCCATCTATTATGGCTGGTAACGATATGGAGATTCAAGAAGGCATGTGCTTCTCTGTTGAACCAGGTATTTATATACCAGATAAAGTTGGTGTGCGAATTGAAGACTGCGGTTACGTGAC
Source organism: Streptococcus agalactiae (assembly GCF_949788565.1). Taxonomy (NCBI): domain Bacteria; kingdom Bacillati; phylum Bacillota; class Bacilli; order Lactobacillales; family Streptococcaceae; genus Streptococcus; species Streptococcus agalactiae. Next base: position 619,017 of record NZ_OX460931.1, on the reverse strand, counting down.
TAAAACCGGCTTTGAAGTATTTACCAAAACACCCAAGGAACTACTCTATTTTGAAGGATAAAAAAAGAGCTTAAAGCTCTTTTTTTATGTTACATAAAAGTACATTATCTTGTTTCTATTAGCATTGACGCCATAAATGTGTATCAATTAAACCACAGTAAGCATCTACTGGTGAAACTCCTGTAAATTCTGATTCTCCAGCCAATTTCGCAACTACTGCACTTATCGTGCTAGGAAGCCCATCGTAAGCATTAATATAAGTCCCTACCTGTGGCATATCTGCTAAAGCAAATGCATGTTGCACTGAAATCACAATAGATGGTATTTCATGAACGTAAAAAGGCTGATCAGGGGTGCCTTTAGCTGCTGGCCAAATAATACGTTGTGTTGTTCCTCCAGCATTGACATCTACCAAGTTAATAATCAGGTCATAGTGTTCTGTTAGATTTGCGATTGGCTGTTTTTGTGCGTAAACATTAGCGATAGCTGCTGCCCGCTCCTCTTGAGGCAATTTCATAATACGCTCTTCGGTAGACTCCCAGACAGTTACTTCATGGCCACGTTCCTCAAGTAACTCTTTCATGTAATCCGATGCACGTTGCTTGTTTCCAGCAATCATCGCACCAAAACCTCCCTTATATCCTTCAACGTTAACAAGTAAGATATGACGATAACGTTCTGGATTTACTGGAAAGATATCTTTTTGTTTATCTTTTACCAGAGTTACTGCTTTATCAGCAACTTCATCAGCTATTTTTTGCGACTCTAATGTGTTGATTAAAGCCATAGCCTTATCTTTAGGCATAAAGAGTTCTTGGCGACGTCCCTCATAGTTATGCAAGCCTAATTTCGCTTTTAGACCGAGAGTACGACGTAAAGCGTCATGGAGACGTTCCTCTGTTAGAATACCTTTTTCGTAACCTTCTTTCATCCATTGAATGTCTTCATCGGGGTCATTAAAGAATAAGAACAAGTCACAACCTGCTTCAATCGCCGTTGGCAACAAATCTCTCCTTGGCATTGAAGCAGTCATTCCAACCATATGAGAAGCGTCCGTTACAATAGCTCCATTATAACCTAACTCTCCTCTCAATAACTCATCTAAAAGTGTTTTATTCAATGAAGCTGGTAACATATCATCAAGGTCTCGCTCTGGATGCATTTCTTTTTCAACATTTGGTAAATGTATGTGACCTGCCATGACTCCTGGTAGACCTGCGTCAGCCAATTCACCATAAATGCGGCCAAATGTCGACATCCATTCCTCTTTACTCATAGGATTGGAAGCAAATGACAAATGATGATCACGCTCATCAATACCATCCCCTGGAAAATGTTTAGCGAAAGGTACAATATTATATTGCATGATTCCTTTCATATACTCTTTTGAAAGTGAGATAATTTGATCAACGTTAGCACCCCAATTTCGACTAGCTATGATAGGATTACGCCAATTACGTGTCAAATCTACAATTGGAGCAAATGAAGCATTACAACCCACAGCAGATGCCTCCATCCCTGCGATTCTTCCCATTTCATAAGCATATTTCGGATCATTTGTAGCAGCCACTTTTATTTCATCGCCAACTTTAGTTCCATCTGTGACAGCACCGTCTCCACCAGCTTCTGTATTTGCAGCAATCAACATCGGCAATTTCGACTTTGTCTGTAAAATTAAATTCTGATCATAGATTTCACTTGAACTACCTCTATTATAGCGAACAGCAGCAATATGATACCGATCCAAAACATCTGTTAAATATTCTTCTGAACGACTAGCTCCCATATTGAAAAAAAGTTGCCCAATTTTCTCATCCAATGTCATCTCATTAATTGTTTTTTCAATCCACTCAATTGCTTCTTGATTTAGGTTAAAGGGTTTTTTTGTTAAGTCAACTAAATGTGTCATAGCCTATCCTTTCTATTAGTTATCTAAATTAGCCCAAAAGGTATTAATAGATTCTTTTTGCCTTTGCTGTTCGAATTGACCTTTTGCAAAAGCTTCACCAATATCTTCTCTAAGAATTTCCCATGATTTGACTTCCTTACCAACAAGTACTGGGTAAAATGCAATACCATTTTGTTCTGCTGCAGCCAAATCACCCGGGGAATCTCCTACCATCAAAATAGTTTCACGGCAGTAACCACTTGCAATTAAAGTAGCGATAACATCTTCTTTTTTACCTCTATCTTGACAATAGATATCATCAACATACTTTAGCAATCCCTGTTCTTCCCACTCTTGCCAAACAGCTTCCTTGTTAGCAGAACTCACGACATAAACATTACCAAATTGACTTAATCGTTCTAAACTTTCTAACACACCTGAAAACGCTAAAGAATCTCCCTCATAATTTTTGATTTGGCGATTCACTTCATCGGACCATTCTAAAGCCTTCTCTAAATCTCTACTAAAATCGTTGGCAAGCGCTAACTCTAAGGAATTATTGGACAATGAGTCTGTCGTTTCGACCCATTCTTTTAATTTATCAATATGTTCTACTCCGGCAAACTCAAGGCCCATAACCAATCCCACAAACCGATTAACTCCACGAGTTCTTGAATAAAGATTGACTCTATCCCACTCTTTTAAAAAACTTGTTCTTTCTTGTTCTGATATCCCAAATATATCTGCAGCAATTGGACCAAAAAAGAGTTGATGCTTATATGTCATTGTATCCATTGCGCAACCATCGGAATCTATGCAAAAAGCGATTTTGTGATTTGTATCTACCATATTATCTCCAGTTTCTAAATTTATCTAACTTATGAGGATTTTCCAATTAGCAACCTACCCATCATTTAGTGGTAAGAGCATTAAACAAATTTCCTTAAAAAACCACTCAACTCAATAATCTCTTATATGTTAAGTGGCTATTATCTTATAAATTAAACACCAGAGTAAGCAGCAAATCCACCATCAATCGGAAGGACAACGCCATTAACAAAACTTGATGATTTTTCATCTGCTAAAAAGAACAATCCGCCAATCAGCTCACTTGCTTCTCCAAATCTTCCCATTGGTGTATTATTAAGAATTTTCTCAGCACGCGCAGTTGGCTGACCGTCCTCAGTAAATAACAAGCTTCGGTTCTGATTTGTTACCAAGAAACCAGGTGCAATAGCATTACAACGGATACCAACTTTTGAGAAATGAACAGCTAGCCATTGTGTGAAGTTACTAATAGCTGCTTTAGCTCCAGAATAAGCTGGTATTTTGGTCAGAGGGGTGAAAGCATTCATTGAAGAGATATTAATAATATTCGCTCCTTCACGTCCAACCATATCTTGGGCAAATACTTGCGTTGGCAATAATGTTCCTAAATAATTTAAGTTAAAAACAAAGCTAATACCAGCTTCATCTAACTCAAAGAAGGTTTTTGTTTCTGAAGGTAAGTCTAATTCGTGAAATTCATTATCAGTTGTAGCTTTAGGATTGTTGCCTCCTGCACCATTAACTAAAATATCAGTTGGTCCAAGATCCTCTAAAACGGCTTGATGCACTTCTTCAAGGTTTTCTTTAGACAAAACGTTAGCTTTATAAGCCTTGGCGATACCACCTTCTTCTACAATTTCATCAGCAAATGTTTGAGCAGCTTCTTGATTCAAATCTAATAATGCCACTTTAGCGCCTGCTTTCGCAAATTCTTTAGCCATATAACCACAGAGAACACCGCCTGCACCTGTTATGACGACAACTTTATTGGTAAATGTAATTATTTTTGACATCTTATCCCTCTCACTAACTTCTATAAGTATTCTACTCTTAGCTAAGTACAATCATATTATGATAATAACTTTCCAAATTTCTCTTGCAGGAGATTGGAGCAGGAGAAATTTGGAAGCATCGCCTTATTTTGAACCTTTAATCACAGCTTCGTATAAACCAGAAAGGTAAGTGGCTCCTAATGCTCTATCGTATAGGCCATATCCTGGACGACCTGTTTCTCCCCAAATCATACGCCCGTGGTCAGGTCGAATAGCACCCTCAAACCCAAATTCATGGCATAACTTGATAACTTCATACATGTCTATTGACCCGTATTCTGATGGATGAGCCGATTCTTTAAATGACTTTCCATCACCTAATTTAATATTGCGAGCATGAACAAAGTTTACACGTTCTAACTCAAAAGCACGTCGCGAAATCTCTAAAACATCATTCTGGGGATCAGAAGCGTAAGAACCCACACATAAAGTGATGCCATTACTTTTACTATCGTACAATTTCACAAAACGCTCAATAGCCTCTAACCCAGTAATAATGCGAGGTAAACCAAAAATAGAGTATGGTGGGTCATCCGGATGAATGGCCATTTTAACGCCTACGGCTTCCGCTTCAGGAATAATACGTTTAATAAAATAAGTGAGATTTTCCCAAAGTTTTTCCTCATCAATTTCAGCATAGGCATCCATGATAGCCTTCATTTCTTCTTTACTATAGCTGGCATCCCATCCTGGCAAAGATAATTCACCGTTTACTGGATCCATTTTTTTAGAAACCGTCTCATCAAATATCAAAGCTGTAGAACCATCTGGATATTGATATGCTAAATCAGTGCGTGTCCAGTCAAATACTGGCATAAAATTATAGCAAATAGTATCAATACCTTCCGCAGCCAAATTTTTGACGGTTTGAATATAATTATCAATCAAGAGGTCACGTGTTGGACGTCCCAATTTGATATCTTCATGAACAGGAACTGATTCGATAACCGAAATTTTAAGCCCTGCTGCCTCTACCTTTTCTTTCAGCTGTTGAATGCGCTCACGTGACCAAACTTCTCCTACTGGTACATCATATATCGCTGTAACAATCCCTTTCATTGTTGGAATTTGACCAATATTTTCTAAAGTAACGGGGTCGTCTTCACCATACCACCTAAATGACATTTCCATGATTTCACTCTTCCTTTTTAGTTCTTAAAATAATTAACTGCATTTTGATAAGCAATGTCTTTAGCCATACTTCCTAAAGCTTGATAATCTTCTGGAACTTCTCCTTCTTCAATCCATTCTCCTAAGTAGGTACATAAAATACGTCGAAAATAGTCATGACGTTGATAAGATAGAAAACTTCTAGAATCTGTTAACATACCAATAAAATTCGCCAACATGCCTTGCTCTGCTAAGGCATTCATTTGACTAATCATCCCTAATTTAGTATCTGCAAACCACCAACCTGCACCAAATTGAAGGTAAGATCTCACTCCAAGTTCGTTAGCTTGAAAATTTGCCAAAGTGTTAGCTACTGCTATATTGTAAGCTGGATTGAGATTATACCAAATCATTTTAGGCAGACTATCTTTTTTAACTAAGGAATCCAATAAACTGTTCATATTAACAGTTAAAGCCACTTGGTCACCAAGTGAATCCACACCCACGTCAGCTCCCAATTTTTCAAAAATAGTAGAATGATTATTTCTCAAAGCTCCAAAATGCACCTGTGTTACAAAACCATATTTTTTATATAATCGGCAAAGTTCCATAAAAACAGCTGTTTGCCATTTGCTGATTTCTGATTGATTTGGGATATAGCCTTCACAAACTTTATTAAATAAATCGTTCAACTCCAATTCATCAGTTTGTTCAAAGACGATTTCCGTAAAACTAATATCGCTAGCCCTACAACCATTTTGAGCAAAATACGCAATGCGTTCTTCCATTGCTGCTATAAATGTTGAAAAATCTGTAATCTCTTTTTGAGTAATGTCACCCAGTTTAGTTATAAAATCAACAAAATGTCGATGTTCAATAAAAGCTTCATCTGGCCTAAATGTCGGAGCAACAACTGTTTTAAAACTCTCATCAGCAGCCAACTTTTTATGCCACTCGAGAGTATCAAGAGGATGGTCTGTAGTACCAATAAACATAACTTTGCTATCTGCAATTAAACGTCTAGGATTTATTTTATGCTCTTTCAAGAAATGATTTAAACGATGATAAATTTCCTCAGCATTTGATTCTGTCAAAATCTCATTAACACCAAAGACATTTTTCAATTCCATAGCAGACCAATGGTAAACAGGATTACCATATGCTCTTTCTAGTGTTCTAGCAAATGCTTTAAATTTCTCAAGGTTGGATGCTGGACCTGTAATTTCTGCTTCAGAAATACCATTAGCCCTCATAAGACGCCATTTATAGTGGTCACCACCAAGCCACAAATCCACAATATTATCAAAAATACGATCTTCAAAAATGTCCTTTGGATCTAAGTGGCAATGATAATCAAAAATAGGTTGTCTCTTGACCTCTTCATACAGCTGTAAAGCTGCTTGATTTTTTAACATAAATGTTTCAGTATTAAACGTCATATTCTTCTCCTACTCACTAATTAAGTGCAGAAACAAACTGTTTAGCTATTTTAGTAACACTATCATAACCTTCTGTGGCGACTTTACTAGATAATGCTGAGCCAACACCAACCGCAACTGCTCCTGCTTTTCTCCATTCAGCTACATTTGAAACAGAGACGCCACCTGATGGCATTAAATCAACATCTGGAATAGGACCATGAATATCTTTGATAAAACCTGGACCCACAACTCCACCTGGAAAAAGCTTTATAATCTGACATTTATACTTTCTAGCTACCACGATTTCTGTTGCCGTTGCACAGCCTGGGAAATAATAAACCTTGTTTTCATTAGCTAAATTAGCAATATCTGAATCAAAGTGTGGGCTAACCAAAAATTTAGCTCCAGCATCAATAGCCTCTTTAGCAAGTTCAGTTGTCATAACCGTTCCGGCCCCCACAATAATTTCTTTATTATTTTTAAAATCATCTGATAATTGTTTGATGACTTTGCTTGCTTCAGGAGTCGAAAAAGTTACTTCAATATTTCGAATACCACCCAAAATAGCATGCTTTGCGATTTCGAGCGCATCCTCAGATGATTTTCCTCGAATAACAGCGAAGAAATAGTTGTTTTTCAATTGATTTAACATAATACCTCCCAAAATGTAACCGTTATCTTTATCTATATTATATAAGTCATCTGATGAATTGTCAAGAAAAATACTAAAAAAATAGCTATTCAAGAATAGCTATTTTTCTTCTTATATTAAGCTTTCAATGCTGAACGTCTAACACTCATGATATGCATAAGCATAGCATCATGTGCAGCTACTGGATTTTTTTCTCGGATTGCTTTGATAATTTCTCTATGTGCTTCTAAACTATCCGACTTCATCTGACGATTTGTATAATTCGCATTTATCAGATGAATTGACTGGTTGATGACTGGCAAAAGACTATCCATTGCAATATTACCACTGTATTTAGCTAGCATGGAATGAAATTCCACGTCTAAAAGTAAATGTTTCGGATCGCCTGCGTGAACAGCATCTTCAATATCTCCAACAAGCTTTTCGAGTAATTGTAACTGATCATCTGTAATTCTATAAGCTACCAGCTCCGCTATTCGAGGTTCCAATAAAAGGCGTAGTTCAAAGAGATCTGATGTCAACCTATCTGTGTCCTTTATTAGAGAGAACCCTAATGGATCCTCAGAAACACCCTTTTTAGAACTAATATATGTTCCAGAGCCCTGTCTGACTTCTAAAATATTACGCGTTGCTAAACTTCTGACTGCTTCTCGGATTGTGCTGCGACCAACATCTAGATCTTCTGCTAATTCATATTCATTGGGGAGCTTAGCACCAACAGGGTATTCTCTTTCTAAAATTAAATGCAATAGACGATCTGCTGTTTGTTCTACTAAGGGTCTAGCCATATCATCACCTCTTCTAAAATAACTACCCCTATTTTACACTATTTTTTTTATTATGGTAATGAGGAATAGTCATCCAGCGTTTTTTAAATTCTTTGACGACTTGTTTCGGCTGACGATTCCTTGAAAAGAGACCTTTGTGATTCCCCTGTACACGAAGTATCATCAGATTAGTTTCAAAGTCTGCAAAGTTCCAGACTTGCTCACCAACTAAATTAGGAATACCATCAAAAACACGATGACTCATTTCATAAAAATCACATTGAAATTCTTCTGTATATGGAATATTCCAAGTAGAGTGTAATCCCGGCAACGTATCAGCGCCATACTCCGTTATGATAATTGGTTTGTCAGGAAATTTATCTTGCCATTCTAATAACTCTTTTCTTAGACCTACTTCTGCATTTGTTAAATCACCGTGGTCAACGTACCAACCATAGTAACGATTAAGGCAGACAACATCAACCAGGTCCATCACTTGGTCTCTATCTGGGGTTGCCATTAAAATATTAACCAAGGTGACAGGACGTTTTTGAGGGTCTAAATCTTTATAAAGTTTTACTAACGGCTCAAAATAATCGTGTGCTCCCGCTTCATGACTAGCCGGTTCGTTAGCGACTACCCACATCACGACGCTAGGATGATTTTTATCACGCTTCACTAATTCTTGGATAGCTTGTTCATGCGCAGCTTTTGTTTGCATCAAACTCCACGTACCATTGTCTTTTGGTGACAAATCTAAGGAAGCGTTAAAGTTTTGAAATAACCCTACTGCTGGAACCTCATCTATCACTAACACTCCCATTCGATCTGCTAAACGCATCATTTCTTCAGAATAAGGATAATGGGATGTTCTAAAAGAGTTTGCCCCTATATCCTTCAAAAGGTTCAAATCCATTAAGTTAGCAGCTTCATTCAAACCTCTGCCATTAATGAACGTATCTTCATGTTTACCAAATCCTTTAAAATAAATAGGTTTGCGATTCAATAGGAATTGACCATTTGTCACTTCTATTTCTCTAAGACCAAAATTTTCCTCATAGACATCTTGGAGTTGATTATCAACAAAAATTTCAACACGCGCTGTGTACAGATAGGCATTTAAAACTTCCCAAAGATGGACATCACTAAGAAATAATCTGCTATCCTTCGTTTCACCCACTAGTTTGTTATCTTCATCAAAAACGCTAATTCTAACTTCGTCAACCTTTTGATTAGTCTCAACTAAAAAATGTAAATCTGCTGACTGTAAATCATCTGATAGACGACTTGTAATTGTAATATCAGAAATATGATTTTTAGGACGTATCATCAACTTAAGAGGACGATGCACACCTGCATAATTGAAGAAATCAAAATTCTCACGTACTTTCTTCTTAATGCTACCATCTTCTTGAATGATTTCACTATAATTTCCGACCGGAAGCGTGGTATAGTCTAAAACGTTATTAGCACAAATTGATACCTTAATTTTCTCATTATTGTACTTACATTCAGGAACAAGAACTTCAAAATGAGTAAAACCTCCCTTATGCTCCCCTACCAATATACCGTCAACATAAATTTTAGCTTGATGTGTCACTGAGCCAAAACGTAGCACCATCTCTTCACCCTCTGATACTTTAGGTACTTCAATGACTTTTTCATACCAAAAATCACCTATATAATCACGTTTTTCTTTACTTACCATCAAATCATTAAATGAAGTCGGGATAACCATGACTTCATCTGAAGGTAGTAATTCATTTGGATTATGTTCTCCTAATTTAAAGTTCCAAATACCGCCTAAATCATAAGTATTTCTTGTTTTTGTCAATAATGGATATAACATACACTCTCCTTTTACACTATCGTTTAATATCATTTGTTTCTTTTTCAATGAGGTAAGCAATATCATCTCGTGTCATGATATTGATATCTCCTTGAATGGTATGTTTGTATTTAAATGTAGTCATAGCAATTTCTAAGGCCCTTTGAGGAGTTTCTTTTTCCAGAAGCGCATGAATTAAACCTGCAGCAAAGGCATCTCCCGTCCCCACACGATCTAATACTTCAACGCCAGTTTTATCAGTTTGATATAACATATTATTATGATACAAATATGATTTTAACATATACTGATTAGTATATCCCATTTCCCTTTGAGTAAAGGCAATATAGTCTAACCCATATTCTTGAACAATCTTTTGAGTTATCTTTTCAAGTAATTCAATATCAAGGTAAGGTCTGGATAAGCCCAACTCATCTTTTAAATCTTCACTTTCGCCAGCTAAATAAATCGGCTCTAAGCCAAAGCAAACATCTGATAATCCTAATAGTGGCGATAATTGCTCACGCGCCTCTTGAAAAGATGACCATAAACTCTCACGAAAATTGAGATCAATCGATATTTTTACACCTCCTTCTTTAGCTTTTGTCATAAGGAACCGAATCACCTCATATAAGTCCTTGGTTAGTGCTGGAGTAATTCCAGAAACATGAAACCAATCCACTCCCTTAAAAATAGAAGTAAAATCATAATCACTCAAGGTACTTTCCCAAAAAGATGAATAGTTACGATCGTAGATAACCTTATTTGTTCTTACCGAAAATCCTTGTTCATAATAATAAATTCCTAGTCGTCCTTCTTTTTTAATTATAGCAGCTGGACTAATTTGCTGTGACAATATAAATTGTCTTGCCATCTTGCCCAAATCATTATCAGGCAAAGCTGAGACCAATCCTACATGGTGACCTAGTTGAGCAAGGCTTGCTAAGACATTAAGTTCTGAACCGCCGAATTGGCATTTTAGGTGATTAGCCTGCATCAGTGTGTGATATTGAGGTGGAGATAATCGCAAAAGAACCTCACCTAATGAAATAATTTTTGCCATAAGAATCCTCCAATGGTAGCTCTTATTTAACAAAATAGCTGCTCTATTGAAGAGCAGCTAAACTTTTTAATCTTTATCAATAGGATATTTTGTTACATCAACATAATCCATATCTGTCAAAGGAACATTACGAGCAATATCTTTAGCACGTTCCTTAGTAGTTGCTGCTTTCATAACTTGAATCTTCTCTTGAATACGAACCATTTCTTCTTTATCTAGTTTGTAAAATTTTATTAAAAGAAGGGCTATAGACAAAGCTATAAATGGAATGGCCACAAGGAGACTAATAGCTGCCATTTTTAAATCAGGGGTCAGTGGTGTTTCGATAGTTGGAAACGATTTTGAAAATCCAATTCCTGCTAACACAAAACCTACTACCATAGGAGCAAATGAAGAAGCAATCGAATCTGTTAAGGAGAAGATAGTTCCAATCATTCCTGATACATAACGACCGGATTCAGAAGTTTCATAGTCAGAAATATCTGCTCCCATAGTCAATACTAAACTAGCAGGTGCTTGTGAAGCGTATCTCGCAATAATATTAGTAACGATAAATAAAATAGTATAAAGATTTAGGCTTGTTAAACTAAGGTCACCAGGCTTACCAACGTAAAGAACTGCACCAAAAGCAAGTAAACCAATCATACCGATCTGAATTGCTCTGACATATGAAAAACGAAGACCTTTTTTACGAGCAATTGTTGAGAACAAAATATTAATAATAACACCAGGAACAATGAAAAGAAGTGAGAATTGTCCTGATAAAGCATAATTACCAAATAAAATACCAAACAATAGAACCATAACAACGGAATCGCCAAAGAATTGGATGGCAAATTTTACCAAAGCTGCAGCAATGGATAATATCTGAAGCGGTTTATTTCCTTTCAACACCTTCCAGTAATCTTTTAGAGCAGTCTTTTGGGTATTTTCTCCTAAACCAAAGAATTCTTTTCTGTCTTTTGCCCAAATCCCAATAATTGCAACGATTGCTAAAATAGCTGAAATAAGAATTGTTCCAAAAATAAGGACATTGAAGAATTGAGGTGTAAAATTACCAAATTTTGGTACTAAGAAACCTGAAACGACAAACTGACCGCCTGTCATTAATGATGTTGTCATAACTGCATCAACGATATTAAAAATAGGACGTTGCTTAGGGTCATTTGTCAGTGCTGTTTGCCCTGCTTTAGTTATTGTCTGTTGCATTGAGTATCCAATTTTATGGATAATTAGAACAAGGATAAATAATGGGAAACGAATATTTTCATCGACACCTCTCAATGCAAGAAGAAAAATCAATGACAAAGCCGTAATAACGTTCCCAATAATCAAAATAGGACGATACTTACCAAATTTTGTATCAGTTTTATCAATCATAATACCAATAGCTGGATCAATAAAACCATCAAAAATACGGATATAACCCATAATTTGACTGACAAAAATGGCTGCCAAGCCAAGAACGCCAGTTGAGAAATAGGTAACAAACATAAACGTAAATAAGTATATATTTGTAGAAGCATTGTTCATGGCAAACATAACTAACTGCCATACTTTCGCTCGGTTATAAGATACAACTTCTTCACGTTGTTCCATATCCATTGTTTTCTCCATGAGAGAACCCTCCTTGTTTTTTGTAAACGCTTTTATGATTAAATAATACTATTCATCTGATGTTTTGTCAATATTTTTATAAAAAATATCTTTTTTTATTATAAAAAAGACTTTTAAGCTATAAATACATAAGATGTTTTTTACTTTAAGATTCATAATCATCATATGTTTTGTTAGTCCACAAAAAAAGATGCCTAAGCATCTTTTAGTTGACTCTCGTAGTAGTTGTTCCCGTTTCAACCACTTCTACACAAGCATTTAAGGCACCCTCTACTAGATTTTTGACCGCTTCATCTGTATAATAAGCCGCATGAGGAGTGTATATTACTTTCGGATGGTTAATCAGTCTTAGGAAATCCTTGTCTGAAATGTCCTGACCTTGACAATTTTTAGGTATATATGGCCCCTCAAATTCATAAGTATCAATACCAGCTCCCTCCAAAAGCCCTTGATCTAAAGCCTCAAGAAGATCTTTGGTTTCCACCAATGCTCCACGTGCCATATTCATTAAAATATCACCTTTTTTAAACTGTTTAAACATATCTAAATTAAATAGATGCGTATTTTCAGCAGTTGGTGGCATATGTAAGGACACAAGATCAGCTTTTTCAACAGCTTCTTCTACCGAATTGACATACTCAAGGATACCATCTGCCATTGGATTATGGTAAATATCATAACCAATAACACGACATCCGAACCCTTTAAAAATTTTAGCAGTCGCTAGACCAATGCGACCAGTTCCTATTATAGCCACAGTCATGTTACCTAGGACTCGTCCTCGAATTGGCAAGGTCCATGAAAAATTCTGTTCACGAACATTAGCTCTAATAAGCTCAACTTTTCGAATAAGGTTAAGAGCGATTGTCACTGTAAATTCTGCAATAGACTCCGGTGAGTAACTTGGCACATTGCTAATGATAATACCATGTTGCTTAGCTAACTCAAGATTATACATATCGACACCAGCACTGCGCTGAGCGATTTGCTTAATTCCCATTTCTTTGAGAAGAGGATAAATAGCATCATCTAAAGGCCCAATCTGTGCATTAGCAATCCCATCAAAACCTTCTACCTCATTAACAGTTTCCAATGTCAAAGGTCCTTCACTCATAGAAAGTTCCACATGATTTCGGTTTGCCCAATCTTGTGCTAATGTTGCTTCTTCTTCTCTAACATTAAATACTTTGAGTTTCATCACTAATATCTCCTTAAATATCTAATTTATAGTCCATTGGATCAATAATTTTAAGTACTTTTATAAAGAGGTAATTAAAAATAAAATTCAATATAATTGGTGCAGCAACAAATATTATAATTATCAATAACATATTCATAACTGACCATCCACCTTTTGCTAAATTAAGAGCATTAATCGGTCCAATCAAACCACTGATACCAAAACCTGCACTAGCTGGTGTTCCTTGAATATTAAAGAGAGCTCCGAGAATTCCTAGTATTGCTGCTGAAGATATCATAGGTAGCATAATCTTCGGTTTTGCTAATACATTAGCCATCGAAATCTTAGGAGACCCTAAAACATGCGCTAAGGCTGTCCCCTTAGAATTGACTGACCACCCAGCCATACAAAGCCCAAAACTAGCAGCACAGATACCTAAATTAGCAGCACCAGAACCAATTCCGGACAAACTAATTGCCAAAGCAATCCCAACTGTTGTGATTGGAGATACGATCAAGAAACAGAAAATCATCGCAATTAAAATTGACATCAAAACAGGTTGTAAACCAAGTAATGAAGCAATCCCTTGTCCAATCATGGTGGTAATCATTTTGACATAAGGTAATAACACATGACCTACTCCTCCAACTAGTAAGAGTGTTACTGTTGGAATGACAATCAAAGTGAATGATTTCGTCTTGTCAGATAAAAATTGGATCAAAAGGACACCTAAGGCAGCAGTAATTCCCATATTAATGATATCGCCTGTTCCTTTTAGCATAATAGCGCCTTTAAGGAAGGTTGCAGCTCCACCTGCAAACATAACCGCTAATCCTAGTGATGCTGATTGAATGGGATTAAATTTAAAATTGAGACCAACCATAATACCAATAACAAGCCCCATCATACTTGTTGCAACTGCTGTTGCAGCGATTAAAGTTGCAAATCCGCTCCACATTGGCAGTAAAGCTTTCATTAATTCTCCAAGGATTGCTCCTGGTATCAAGACAATAACAGTCCCTAAAGCTAAACCATTTAATACGTTCATTATAAACGATTTAGCTGTTTGCTTTTCGACAACATCCGACATAAGATGCCTCCTACTAATAATGATTGTTTGTGATTTCACTAACTATATTAACTATATCATAGCTATTTGCAAAAGGAAAATTGGAAAAAATTATATAAGTATAGCTTTTACTAATATTATTGTGGAAATAATCATAAAGGTCAGATTGATAGACTTGTGCTATACTATTACTAAGAAAAAAGGACAGATATTATGGATATTAGACAACTTACTTACTTTATTGCTGTTGCAGAAGCAAAAAATTATTCACACGCTGCAAAAAGTCTTTTTGTGACCCAACCTACACTTTCACAATCCATTAAAAAATTAGAAGCAGAATTAAATACTATTTTATTCTTACAAAATGGTCGTCAACTCGCTTTAACTGAAGCAGGAGAAATTCTCTATGAGAAAGGACAATTGTTGATGACTAATTTTAATCAAATGGTTACGGAAATCCAGCAATTAAATCAAGAAAAAAAGGAAGGTATCCGTGTAGGGCTTACTTCTCTTTTTGCTATTCAATTTATGAAACAGATTTCAACTTTTATGGCTACACATTCAAATGTTGAAGTATCTTTGATTCAAGATGGTTCCCGTAAATTACAAGAATTGTTAGCAAAAGGAAAGATCGATATTGGCTTATTGTCCTTTCCAAGTACCCGCAATGATATCACTATCGAACCACTGCAAACCTCAACTAAAGGATATAAAGTAAGCATTGTCATGCCAAAATCGCATCCTCTTGCAACACTTCCTGAAATTGAACTTAATGATTTAAGAGATTACAAAGTTGCCTCACTCAACGAACATTACATGCTAGGAGAGATGTTGCCTCGTAAATGTCGTGCTTTAGGATTTGACCCCCATATCGTCTTTAAACACAATGACTGGGAAGTTCTTATTCATAGTTTACAAGACCTCAATGCAGTCACTATTTTACCAAGTGAATTTGAAAGCATTAGCCAAGTTCAAGATTTATGCTGGGTCCCACTTAAGGATAAAAATAATTTTTATCCGATTGGTATTGCTTACCGAAATGATACTTCTTTTAGTCCTATGATTGAAGAATTTTTAAGTCTTTTAAAGACCAATTAATAGCAGTTAAACCAAAAAGTTTAAAACTTTTTGGTTTTATTTATTTTCCAAATGACAAAGAAAATCATAAACTTTTTGATTCCACTCATAAAGTGTTTCGTTACAGTAATCTAAATAATAAACTCTGTGTTTCAAGTCATTAGGCACAAGGCTTTGATAATCTTCTTGATAATGTTTTGGGATAACACATGCAACTAAATGTTCTGCTAAAGAAAGTTGATTTTTAATTTTAGCAGGATGATAACCATCAAAAATAGAATCAGGATGATTGATGATATCTTGATAATTAAAATGAAAGCTGACCCCTGGCTTAAAAGCTACTGTTAACTCCTGTTCAGATGGTGCTTTGCCTAACAATCTTTCCATTACTAAACGATAACCAGAATTGGTATTTGACCAGTTCAACATCACATAGTCAAAGTAATCTTTAGGGTCTCCAGCAGCATTCCTCTTATCATTTACCAGTACTTCAGCAGGCTTATTAAAGGCTTTAACTGCTGATAAGATTTTACCTTCTTTAAAAATTAGTTTTGCAGTTTCAATCGTACATGTATGGCTTAAAAAATCAGAAGTTAAACTAATACCATCCTCATTAAAAGTAGCTGCCGCTTCTCTATATTTGGGAATATAGGGAAAAGTAAAACTATTGTATTTTAAAAAATGAACAATTTTTGTGAGGAGATGTTTATCGTCACATTGTATCTCAATTTTTCTTTTATATTGTTTCTCGTAAGCTATGAAAGCTCCTATCCTTTCCAATTCAAACGCCTTAATTCGAGGATAATCCAGCAAAGCTAATTGGTAAACACCTCCCCATTGTAAACTATATGCTGCACGACAAATTTTTAAAATCATTTCTTCCTCCTTTTGATAATCCCTATAACAATTTCTATTAAATAGTAGCATTTAAACGTAATCGACTCAATAACTTAGTCAATTTTCGATCAAAAATAAGATTAAGATACCAAAAAAGCCTGGACTATACTTACCAGACTAACATACTGTTTATTAAAATGAATCAATCTTTTGTTACTACTAATTGCTTACGATTATTAAAGAAAATTTTATAAGCCAAATAAGTAGCTACAAAAGAAGCTATCGAAGTCGTTGCTAATAGCATAAACGTCACCATCATTTGGTATTTAACCGCTTGGATAGGTGAAGTTCCAGCAAGAATTAACCCTGTCATCATCCCTGGCAAAGATACAATCCCAAGTGTTTTAGCTGAATCAATTGTAGGTACCATACCGGTTTTGATAACATCACGAATAATATCAATCGAAGCTGGCAAAATATCTGCTCCTAAAGCTAATTTTGTCTCCACTTCCTCTTGTTTACTTCTAAATTCGGACAATAATTGTTTATAGCACAAACCGATTGCTACCATAGAATTACTAATAATCATACCACCTACAGGAATCATTTGATTCGGAACAAATTTTAAAATTCCTGAAAAAATCAAGACAGATAAAGTGATTATAGTCCCTGACCCAATAGCTATAAATGAAATAACAAACCCTTTATTAATCCCTTTACCACGCTTAGCTGCGTTATAAGAAGCATTAATAATCATGAATAGCATTAAAAGAGCTGTGAAAATAGGATTTTGATAACCAAATATATAGTCTAGCAAAAACCCCACTACTAATAATTGAATCACTGCTCGGATAGCGCTAATAATCACTTCTTTTTCTAGGTTTAACTTTTGCCAGTAAGAAAAAAATAAAGTAATCAAAACTAATGATGATGCCATTAGTAATGACATTAAAGAAATAGAATTTGCACCGCTCATTTTATAACCTCCATTGCTTCAATACTACCATTGACAACTTTTAAGACTTTATTGGCAAATCGACGACTCTGCTCCTCATCATGCGTAATCCACAAAATCGTTATTCCTTTGTCATGTAATGATTTAATAACCTTTTCAACAATAGCTTTATTATGATTGTCTAAAGCCGAAGTAACTTCATCTAAGAGTAAAACTTTAGGTTCAAACAATAATTGCCTAATCAGAGCAATACGTTGCTTTTCTCCTCCTGATAGTTTTTTGACATCCTGTTTCAGGTAAGACTGGTCCATTTCAAAACGTTGAAATAAATCATCAACGCGTCTATAATCTACTTTTTCGTGTCGAATGTGGTAAGGAAAACTAATATTGTCTTCCACTGTATTACCAAATAAATGTGGCGTTTGAAAACAGTAAGAAATCATTTTTCGACTTTCAATCGGTTCTAATTGGTTCAAATCTTTTCCATCAAAGAAAATATGACCTGCAGTAGGACTCATTAAACCACTGGCCAATTTTAAAACAGTACTCTTACCACTTCCAGATGGTCCTACAATAGAAACAAAATCACCTTCATCAATTGCAAAGTTGATATCATTTAAAACCAACTTATCATCCGTTTTAAAATCAACGTGTTTAAAGGTTAAATAGGACATTGTTAAGCTCCTTTACTTCTTATTTATAATCATTATAATTAAGTCTAACATAAAAATCAAAAAAAAGCTCTTTAGAATAATTCTAAATTAATAAGTAAACTTATTTTACCTCTTATTAAAAATTTTCTGATAAAATAGGCTTTGTAAGAGGCCTTATAAACAAGATAGTTATCATCCAAGTCTCTGCACTTTAGTTGATCAATAAAGGAGACTCCTATGTTTTTAATCGATTTTATTTTACATATTGATACTCATATCTATGCTATGGCTAACACTGTTGGTAATTGGACCTATCTATTGCTCTTCCTCGTTATTTTCGTTGAAACTGGGGCTGTCATCTTTCCATTTTTACCAGGTGATAGTTTATTATTTGCTGCTGGAGCCCTTGCTGCAAATCCAAAAATGTCCTTCAATATTGTAACTTTCCTTATTATTTTCTTTATTGCAGCATTTATTGGTGATAGTTGCAATTTCTTGATTGGTCGTACATTTGGTTACCGTTTTATCAAACATCCTTTCTTTCGTCGTTTCATTAAAGAAAAAAATATTCGAGATGCTGAGCTTTATTTTGAGAAAAAAGGTACTGCTGCCATCATTTTAGGGCGCTATATCCCTATTATCAGAACCTTTGTTCCTTTTGTAGCAGGTATTAGTCAGCTCCCTCCAAAAGTATTTATCAAACGCGCCTTCATTGCAGCATTATCTTGGTCAGTTATTGCAACAGGTTCTGGTTTTCTCTTTGGTAATATTCCTTTTGTGAAGCAGCACTTCTCGCTTATTATCTTGGGAATTGTATTTGTTACCTTAATTCCTGTCCTTATTTCTGGTGTCAAATCATATCGGAACACTAAGTAATGTATCCAAAAATTTCTATTTAACACTATTAATCACTAAGAATGACAACAAAAAAAGAGCAATTAGTTGCTCTTTTATTAATTTAGTGTTATTTCTCCTGTTGCATAATCCATAGTGTATGATGCTTGTGTGTTTGGAATAGCAACATTAAATTCTAATGTGCCATCTTGTGATTTAGCTTCTAGGTGCATTGCAAATGGAACTAAATCAGTATCATTACGGTACAATGGAGTTACACGGTAACGAACACGTTTGTTTTGGTCAACCGCCTTACGAACTAAGCTTTCATAATAATTTTGTCCACGATTGATTTTTTGATTTGATTGGTTGGAATGAGCTGTTTGTGTGACAACATTTTGAGGATTTGACACGGAAGCATCCCAACCTTTGAAATTTCCAGCTAAAGCATAGGCAATTAAATGCCCCTTGTCGACTGCATGCCCATAATGGTCATTAGTAGCTACTTGATGCCAACCTAATGGTTTCCAATTTGCATCGGGAAGAGTGGTATCTCTGCGATTTTGATATTGACGAATGGTTCTATCAAGCATTGCATTAGCAGTTGATGGTCTTTGTTGATTGTCAATTGTATTTTGAACATACGCTTTAACATTGACATCAGCATTTAAATTTGTTTGATTATTATTTAATTCATAAATACCATTAACATATTGAAATGGTAGGTTACCAATAGCATTTTTTAAATTATTTTGAAATTCCTGGCTCGTATCAACAGATGAATTGACATCAGCATGTACTATCGGTGTTACGTTTTGCGGCTGCGTTGGAAGACCAAAGGTCATTACCCCCAACATACCTAATGTAGCAATTACGGTTATAAACAGTTTATGTAATCTTTTCATAAGCTTTACCTCTTTCTAATTACATTAAACAAGCGTCTACCATATTGATATCCGTTTTAGCTAATTGCTCTCCTTTTGTCACAACCATATCATATGCCTATTATTTAAGCATGTCAATCATTTATTTAATCTTATCTTAATTTAATATTACTTTAAATTTAATTTACTCGTTAAATTAGAAATTCTGCAAATAATAGCTTTGTTCATCCCCTAACTTAAATCAAAATTTATGCTATGATAGTGGTAAGGAGGCTTGTTCTGTGAAAAAAACAATTGGTATTATAGGTATGGGAGTTAGTGGTTTAGCTGTTCTACTAGCACTTTCTCGTAAAAAAGAGAAAGTGTTAAAACAGTTAGCTATTTTTTGTTTTGATGATACTGTCCACTTTGGACGAGGAATTCCTTTTCAAGAAGACGTTGACTCAGCTTTAATCAATTCCCCAATCAACGATATTTCATTTGATTATCGCCATATGTCTGACTTCATGGATTGGTTAGAAGAAAATTACTATGACACAAATCTAACCTATGTATCAAGGACACTTTACGGACAATACCTTTCAGAAAGAACTAAATTACTTTTAGATAAACTCCCTGTCACGGTTATTAAAACAAGAGTGGATAAACTAAACTATTTATCAGATAAGCAACAATGGCAAGTCTATATTCAAGATAAGCTTTTTCCTGTCACATTTGATGAATTACATTTAGCTTGTGGTGCTCTGCCTGTTATAGACCCTTATCATTTGGAAGGGAAGACTGATTATATCAAAGACCCTTATCCTATCAAACACTTGGCTCAGGAAAATTGGAAGGGAAAAACAGTTGCTATCATCGGGACTGGTCTAGCTGCAATTGATGTTATAAAATGGTTGCTACTCAATACACAATCTTCTGTTAAAGCATTTTCAAGAACCAACTACTTCCCTAGCGTCCGTATTGTTAATGATTTACCACTTACTTGGCACTTTTTTACCAATGATAACCTTAAAGCATTTCTATCACATCCTTCAAAAACCTTCACTATTGCCGATTTTAATGATTTGATGTCTGGTGAATTGGAGCATCTTGGCTTTAAAAACTGGAAAAATACAACAGAAACCTTTTTATCCCCAGGAATTGATGGTCTCAAGAGAGCCTTTAAGTACCCTAAGCAACTCTATCTATTACAACAACTAGCTTCACGAATCACTGTCTGGTTAACTGACCTTTGGCCACTCATGTCATTATCAGATAAGAAAGAGTATAAAGCACTATATGGAAAAGCGATTATTAACTTGCGAAATCCTATGCCTGATGAATCTGCTAAAGTAATTTTGAAAGCTGCACAAAAAGGGACTTTTTCCCTGATCAATAACGTCAAGACAATTGCAAAAAATGACGAAGGATTTTCAATAGAAAAAGAAAAACAAAATCATATATCTGTCGATCGCGTCATTAATGCTACTGGTTACCAGTTAAATACTAAAAACTGGACAAAAGCCAATCCACTCCTAAAATCGCTCATCAATCAAGAATTTTGTCAAATTGACGATCAAGGAGGGATTACTATTTTAACTGAAAATGCACAAGTTTTGTCTCCAAAATATGGTCCAATGCCAGGTTTATATGCGCATGGTGCACTGGTTAATGGTGTCGTTTATCAGAATAACTCTACAATTAAAATTCAACAAATGGCAGAGCGAGCCTTTTCTGATAATAAATAACCATTTCTAAAAAATACCTCCTCTTTTATTATTTAAGAAAGGGAGGTATTTTTTTATTATAAATTCCTTTGTTGTAATATAGACTGTGCTATACTTTCTTTTGATAATTCTTTTAAGTTATCTCCTGTCAATTGTAAAGCAGTATCAGCCATATGAGCGATTTCTCTACTATGTGTCACCATAATAACACATCGTTTTTCCTTATGCGCAAAATCTTTAAGACGCATCGTAATATCACGTGCAATGTCAAAATCTAAATTCCCCGTAGGTTCATCAAGTAAAATAGCTGGTGTTCCTGCAACCAAAGCCCTCGCAATAGCTACACGTTGTTGTTGCCCTCCTGATAATCTCAAGATATTTCGCGTTAACATATCTTCTTTTAAACCTAAATCCAACAATAATTGTTTATCTGCAGTAGGTTTTACCAACTGAACATTTTCCAATGGGGTTAGATAGTCTAAAAGGTTATAATTTTGAAAGACCAAAGCTATATTCTTTTTGCGATGCTGAGCATAACCTGCTTCTTTAATATCTTTTTTGTTAAATAATACTTGTCCCTCAGTGGGCGAATCAAGACCTGCCATCAAGGATAGAAGGGTTGTTTTACCTGAATCAGAATTCCCTAATATAGTATAAAATACCCCTGACTGAAAACTATAATTGATATTTTCTAATGTTTTATTGTCGTTCCCCTTATAACGATAAGCAATATTTTTTAATTCGAACATAGATTTCCCTTTCTTGAGCTATGTATTCAATAGCAGAGCATATTCATTTTAACCGTTAATATAGATGTCACTATTGGTCGGTATACTTATGGCACTTTAGGACAGTTTTGATAAGATTTCCCTTGGTTTGTAGCGAGCAATAATTAAACTAGTAGTAATAATAGCAAATAAGACGATTGCTAAACCAACTAGAATTACTAACCAGACTTCCTCAGGCTTCACTTGTACATTTCGTTTGCATAAACATATCTGTATCACTATCAGACCCAAGCTGCATATTCCCAAACCCTTTCATAAAGTCTGCTCTGACAGTTCTAGAGGCCTGATACACTAAGGAGTCTGCTAATTTTTGACCAATAAATTGACTGATAAGTACTGATAAAGCAAAGGCTGGAATAGCAATCATTAGTACTTCTACTGCGTACTGACAATGATAATTGCTTTAGACTTACCAATAGCTAATAAAATACCTGTCTCATGGGTTCTACCACCAATCCAGAATAGCAGAGCCATCATCACTAGAATAATAGATACTACTAACATGCCGCCTTGTAGAGAAGTAATTAATTGATTCAAGACATCTATACTTTTTGCATAACTTGTTAGCAAGGTTGCTGTAATTGTCAGTTGGTATTTATTCCAATCAATAGGATTGTTTTTTGATAAAACTTTTAAGAGTTTCTATATCAGCATTCTTTTTAGGATATACAGTTGTTTGGCGATAAAAGGCCTTACCTTTAGAATAGCCGTATAAATCCTTAATCAATTGCGTATCTGAAAAGGCTGTATTTTCTAGCATCTCATAAGGGTAATTTGATTTTTGTACCGTTTTACCTTTATATATGCCAACAATAGTTGCTTCAACTAATGTTTTATCCTTACTGTTTCTAACGGGGTCTTTTGAAAACATTAACTTATCGCCAACTTTAAGATGATTTGTCTTCGCAAAAGCCTGA
Source organism: Streptococcus agalactiae (assembly GCF_949788565.1). Taxonomy (NCBI): domain Bacteria; kingdom Bacillati; phylum Bacillota; class Bacilli; order Lactobacillales; family Streptococcaceae; genus Streptococcus; species Streptococcus agalactiae. The sequence goes on along the minus strand of NZ_OX460931.1, from coordinate 595,891 downwards.
TGAACAATTATAACTCGCTGATCTTTCGGCGTGATATGTCGCCCTCCCTTAAGAGAAATCATCCCCGCTGTGTATTTAGGATCTGTATCGGAGTAACTATTACCATGAACTTGTAAAACTTGTTCTTTATATTGTTCTTTATCATTTGGTCGTGTAACCATTTTTTCCGAGGTTAGTCCAGCATAAGCCATCAAATTATTATTAACGCGCTTAACATTTAGGTTACTTGCTATGTTAACTATTGCTTTTTCAGGGATTTCTCCAGATCCGTAACCATCACCAACAAGGTCAGTACTATCCGATGAAATATGCAAAATTGATCCAGTTTGCCTTGAAAATGTCTTATTAGCAGTAAGACCAGCATTTTTTACCGCAATACCGCTAATTAATGTAGAAGCAACTAGCCATAAACATACGAATAAAGTGATACTCTTACGCTTTTTACGGCTAACATATAAAAAGGAACGTTTAAATAAATTCATATTAACCTCCTATGACATTCGTGACAATATTTGCTTTGGTTGTAGTTTAAGAATAGAATAACTAGATAATACAACTGCAAATAAGCAAATTAAAGCACCCTGAGCATAGAGTCTAAAGACATCCATTACTCCAACAGAAACAGCGAGGTTATCAATTCTATCAATAATTAGACTACTATTTTGTACAATTTGTGAACTCACACCACCATTAACTTGTGATAAAAGGCCAGCTGCAAATGTTTTTCCAAGAAAGACACCACCAATAATAGATAGTGTGAAGGCAGCACCTGCTACTAACAGTACTTCTATCAGATAATGACCTATGATTTCAAACTTAGTTTTTCCGATAGCGAGTAAAATTCCCGTCTCTTTAATGCGGTTATTAATCCAAAATGTTAGCATGACAACTAATATTGCCATCGCCACGAGACTAACAATAAGAATGATTCGTCCCACTAGACGATGCAATGTCTTGATATTACGATAAGAATCTCCATAAAACTCTTTAGCTGTTTGAACATCTAATTTCCCGAAATCAAGCGGCCATTGTTTGATGTTTTGGATAACTGTATCCACTAAACGTTTATCACTTAAGCGCACTGCAACCGTCTGATAACCTTTTTGTTTACTAATCTTCCTAACCAATGTTGCCTGAGCAATCAATGTATTATCAATATTGGGATTAAAAGTATTTTTAGACTTAGCACTATTCGCATCATAAATTCCTGCAATAGTAACATTTTCTTTGCCTAATCTCAATTTGTTACCCACACTTAAATGATTCTTTTGTGCTAATTTCAATGAAACTAGTACTTGTTTTGTATTATCGGCCGCTAAATGGCTTCCTTTCTTTAAGACCAATGCTTTTGTCTGAAAAGCTCGTAAATCTTCTGTACTTTGATAACCTGCTAATGTAACTTGATTCTCTTCTTTAGAAGAGTTATATGGTGATACAGATTTTAAACGGCTACCAACATCAATGCTTAAACTTGCCTCTACTGACTCAACCATTTTTGCTTTTTTCAAAGCTTCGTATGCTTGTTCAGGCCAATAAGCCTTTTCTTTGGAGGTTAAATAAATGCTTTTCCCTTGTTTTGTTAGGATATTTTTTTCCAAAGAATGCTGAATACTCATCAGACTGATTAAACATGTGCCTATAGTTAGAAAAACTAAGAACAAGGTTACTGTTTTCATTTTTTGACGTTTCAAATAAGCTAAACTTAATGTCCATAGGTTCACTATTTTCCCTCCTTTTTCTATCTTAATAATCTCTAGAATAACGATAGAAGTCGTTAGATATTCTCTATCGACTTCTACGTTATCTATCAATTAGTGATTTTATAGCACTGTTTCTAAAAACAATTATTTCTCAAATGTTTTCATAAATTGGTTAGTATAATCAATTACTTCTTTAAGGTTAGTATCATAAATTTGGTGAGTTCCGTCTAGTGTATGAATAGAGACTTCTTTTGGATCTTCTGATAACTCCTTATGTTGCTCTTGCCAACTGCCTTTAATTGGTATATCTAAACTACGTAATTGAAGCCCTAAGTCACTTTCACGTGCTAATAAATACATAGCAGGAATTCCCTTTGGAATCTTATAGTTGGCACTTTCGTTAATCATACTAGAAGAATTCTTCGCTTCTTCTTTCATATTAGAATTATTAAGTATCTTATGTCCAATAGCAAAAAATTGTGCATTAATATCGTCGGATACTTTAGGAATTTTAGGTAATTCTTTTAACACTGGAGCAGCGAAATCAACTTGCTTACCACCTTCCATACCCGGCGTTGATGTATCTAAACCTATTAATCCTAGCACTTCCTTTGGATAAGTACTGATGTATTTAAGGGCATAAACACCACCAATTGAATGAGAGGCAATTACATATTTTCCGGTAATACCAACTTTTTGTAAAGCTTCGTGGATATCTGAGGTAATATTAGCTAGATTTCGTGGTTGGTCAATGACATCACTTAAACCTGAACCAAATGGCTCAACTACCACAACCTTATGAGTTTTACTTAAATTACTAATCAAATTATGGTACTGATGTTTGGCAGTCACCGTCCCTTGACCAGGAATAAAGACAATTGGTACTTTACCTTCTCCAACAGTATAGACATTCATCTTCTTGCCTTTGACTTCAACCTTTTGACCATATTCTTTGATAGGTGTTTTGATATATTTTTGATATTGTTTGTTACTAATAAAGCTCTCTGTGCCTTTATTATATTTTTCAAGTTCTTTCGTTAACTTCATTCGCTTGGCTGCTGTTGCCTTGTCTTCCTTCGGATTTGCAGTTACGTTTTCTTGCTTAGGATCCTCAGTTTTAGTTTTTTGATTATCTTTATTGGCAGAACATCCAACGCAAAGCATTAAAGTCAGGGCGATGGTTGATAATGTCGTTATTTTATTCATCTTTTCTCCTTAGTAAAATAATTGGGGGGAATAATTATTTTTTATGCGATTGAATCCACTCGTCAATAGCCTTCGCCATATGTTTATATTGCGTATGATAAATCAAGTGGCTAGCATCTAGTGTCTCAACAGAAACGTCTTTTGGATCTTCAGATAAGTCAATATGTTGTTGTTCCCAGCTTTTAAGCTTAGGGAATATTTTTTTACGCATTTTTATATCTTCTGCTGACTCATTAGCTAAGAAATACTTAGCTGGCATACCTTTAGGGAACTTAACTTTTTCCATTTTATGAAGATTGTCACTAACACGCCTATCTTCATCGCGCTCTGTTTTATTACCTGATTTTTTAGCACCGATTGATAAGTATTGTTCATTGGTTTTCTTATCAACTTCTGGAATGGATTCTGCCCATTTTAAGGTTGAAGCTGAAGATTCTCCAGTTGTGCCATCACCTTCCATATTTGGTGTGCTTGTATCCATGCCAATGAAACCTTTGACATCGTTAGAATATGTCTTAGCATAATTTAGACCGTATATGCCACCTAACGAGTGAGCCATAAGATAGAAATTTTTGACACCGACTTTTTCAAGAGCTGTATGAATCTCTTTGGTAATATTTTCAATCGTACGTGGCTTATCTGTCATATCACTAAGCCCATAACCGAGCGGTTCAACCGTATAAATTTTATATTTTTTCCCTAATCTATCAAGCAAGTTTTTGTAAGCATAACGTGGTGAAATTTCAGCTTGACCAGGGAAGACTACTAGCGGAATTTTCCCTTGACCCATTGTATATATGTTCATTTTTTTACCGTCACCGACATCAATTTTTTGTCCGTAATCTTCAATTGGTTTCGCTTTATATTTAGTTAGGTCAATAGCACCTTTAGCAATCATAGCTTTTTCTGCTTCTCTCTCTTGTTTTTGCTTAGCGATTGACTTTTCTTGCTTAGGCTGCTCAGTTTTAGTTTTTTGATTATCTTTATTGGCAGAACATCCAACGCAAAGCATCAAAGCGAGGGCAACGGTTGATAATTTCGTTATTTTATTCATTTTTTCTCCTTGACTTAGGTATTTCATTCAACGATTACTTTTGATGGGATTGGATAAATCCATCAATAGCTTTAGCCATATGTTCATATTGTGTTTGGAAAATATTGTGACTACCTTTAAGAATTTCAACGGAAGCATCTTTTGGATCTTCAGATAAATCAATATGCTGCTGATCCCAATTTTTCAAACCTTTAAAATCTGCTTGACGTAGCTTGATTCCCTCCACAGATTGATCAGCAAGAAAATACTTAGTTGGCATCCCTTTAGGGAATTTTACATTCTTCAATTTACCAAGATTATCACCTAAGCGCTCATCTTCATCTCGTTGAGACTTATTGCCGTTAATTTTTTCGCAATTGACAGATACTGTTCGTTAGTCTTATCATCAACATCTGGTAATTTCATTGCCCATTTAGCACTTTCAGGGTCATACTTTGTTTTTTGTTCCCCTTCCATCCAAGGTGTACTGGTATCCATACCAATAAATCCTCTGACTTCTTCTGGATAATTTTTAGCATAATTTAAAGAATACATACCGCCAAGTGAGTGAGCTGCAAGGTAGAAATTTTTAACTCCAATTTTATTTAGGCCTGTGTGAATTTCTTTTGTAATGTTTTCTAGCGTACGTGGTTTAGTAGGAATATCACTGAGACCATAGCCTAATGGTTCTACTGTATAAATTTTATATTTTTTACTTAACCGCTCAATTAAATTCTTATAAGCATAGCGTGGCGAAATCTCAGCTTGACCAGGAATAAAAACAATTGGAATTTTTCCCTGACCAGTTTCATAAATGTTCATTTTCTTGCCATCACCAACATCGATTTTTTTACCATAATCTTTGACCGGTTTTGCCTTATATTTTGTCAAATCAACAGCGCCTTGGGGATGCATCTCTTGATCAGCAGCTTCTTTGTTTTTGGGTTCTTCTTTTTGCTTATCTGTGAGTTTAGTTTGTTTAGGATGATGAGACTGTGTTTTAGATGTAGACGTGTTTGATGCAGCACACGCCGTACAAAGTAGTAGGCTTAAAGCAACAGTTGATAGCTTTGTTATATTCTTCATGCATTCTCCTTATTGTCTGGAAAACATAGCTTTACCAAAGTGTCAAACGTTTTTCTGGTTTTAGATACATTGAATCGCCTTTTTTAACACCAAAGGCATCATAAAATTCTTGGAAATTACGTACTGGGATGTTAGCTCTCAATTCATATGGTGCATGAACATCTGACTGAATTGAGGACTTACTTTGTTCTTTGGTTGCTTTTTGACGCCAAATACTTGCCCATGATTCAAAAAATTCTTTATAGTTTGGATTTTTTCAGTCTTAAGAGCTTCTAGAGATGCCATAACACCACCATTATCTGCAATATTTTCTGCTAAAGTTAATTTACCATCAACTTTACCGCCATCTGCTTTAAGGCCATCCCATTGGTCAATCATAGCTTGTGTTTTTTTCTTATAATGTTTTAAATCTTCTTTAGTCCACCAATCGTGAAGATTCCCTTTCTCGTCATATTTCATACCATTAATATCAAATGAGTGTGAAATTTCATGACCAATAATTGCTCCGATAGCTCCATAATTTTGACTAACTGTTTTAGTTTTATCGTAGAGTGGTGATTGAAAAATCGCTGCTGGAAAGACTATGGAATTGGTATTAGGATCATTATAAGCATTTACAGCATTGGCACTCATTTGCCAATGTTCACGTTGATTAGACTGGTTAAATTCTTCAAATGTTTTCTTGTTCGATAATTTTCTGTAGTTATCATTGTTTTCAAAGAAGCTTGCTTTACTATCAAATTGGTACTGACGATAAAGATCAGGATAATCTTCTGGATAGCCAATCATTAATCTCATGTTATCAAGTTTCTTAATGGCCATTGCTTTTGTATTTTCTGATAACCAAGTGTTGTTTTTTAACCGTGTTTTATAGACATTAATGATTTTCTTAGCCATATGTTCGACGTCTTTTTTAGCTGCCTCACCAAAATATTTCTTACCATAATAATCACCCAAAATATGGCCAAAAGTATATTCTAATTGGGTGTAAGCATTTTTTCTTTCGATTCAATCTGAGTCAAACCAGACGCAACATTCTTAAAAGCACTCGCTGCTTGACGATTTTGTTCTCCTAGAAAATCTGATTGATCAACTAGCATAGAAATCATCATCCATGCTTTCATATTGGCTAATTGTTTACTATTTATAACATCATTAACCTGTTTAAAATAAGTTTTATCTTCTACATTGACTGCCTTATTCGTTGGCCCAACTAGTTTTTCAATCAATTCTTTAAAGTCAAATTCCTTGGCGTAATTGTGAACCGTTTCCATACTTTCAGGGTTATATCGCCCCGCAGCTGTCTCACTTTCAGCTGTGATTTTACTTTGATCAACTTGCGTTTTTTCTGATAAGAGTCTATCAAATGCTATAGCTTGTTTAACTAGTTTTCTATCTTCAATGTTACTTTTTCCAGCTTGTTTAAGCAAAGCCATTGCTGAAGTACGGTAAGCTGATAATTTAGCCTCACCTTCTTTATTGCCCTTCTTATATTGGTCAGGTGATTCAAGTAATGCGGGTGCTTGACGAAGCACCAATTGCTTTTGGCTATTATCTCGAGCATTGGTTTCCACAGTCAAACCAAATGGTAAAACAAAACCACTCATCACAAAATCATGGGCCAAACTTTGAAAGTCTTTCATTGAAGAGACTGCTTCAAGTTTTTGTAAAACTGGTTTTAGAGGTTTGAGACCATTTTTATCTCTTGTTTTAAAGTCCATACCTTGTTTATAGTATGCAACCATTTTTTTCTGTTCATCATTGGTTGTTTCAATCTTTCCTGAGGCCATTTTAGCCATATCAGACACTAACAGTTGCTTTAATTTATCCTCAATTTCTGAAAAACTATTAACACTAATCTGCCCTTGTTTGAGTTTTGTATTGGCTAGCCAATTATCATTGACAGCCCTGTAGAGATTTTCTCTCGGACTGACATTATTTGCTTTCTTCTCACTGGCAGATACTGCATGTAACATAGCAATATCTTTAACCACATATCCTGATATAAGACAAGCTGTTAAAGTAAGAACACTCATGGATTTTAAATAGGATTTTCTTTGCATAAATGACACCTCTCTTTCTTATTCACTTTTAGTATAGCAAGTAGAGTGTTAAATTCTTGTTAAGAATTCACTTTTTTACACTTATACAAAAAAGTAGTAGCTAATGAGCTACTACTTTTGATTTAAGAGATAAAACCTTTTATCCATCACAATTAATGTTGCTAAATAGATTTTATTTTATCATTAATATTTGCTTTTAAACTTTTTAGCTAAACTAAATAATACACTCAGCATAACGATAGCCATTCCAGTGATATAATAACCACGTTTGCTGTCACCAGTGGATGGCAATGTATTTTTAATTTGTTTTTCAACATGTGTCTGATGTGAAGTTATCTGTTTATTGTCTGTTCTAGCCATATGAACTGCGGAAACTGTCTTAGTCTTTGGTAAATCAGACGCTTTAACTGTAGTATCAGTTTGATGAACGTTATTAACCTTGTAGCCTTCTTCAACTATAGGTGCTTCTTGGGTTTTATGTCCCTCTTCAGCTTTACGTGCTTCTTCGACTTTATGTGCTTCTTCAGCTTTACGTACTTCTTCAGCTTTATGTGCTTCGTCAGCTTTACGTGCTTCTTCAGCTTTACGTGCTTCGTCAGCTTTATGTGCTTCTTCAGCTTTACGAATAGCTTCTAAGTCAACTACTTTAATCGGAACATCAACTTTATCAACACCACCATTTACATAATGAATCGATACTTTAGCGTTTGTTAACATTCCTGATTCATTTGTGTTTGGAGCTTCGTCGATTGTTAATGTATAAGCTCCTGCCATTTCTGGAACAACTAAGTGCTTCATCAACATATCCACAGTTACTTTAGCTCCTTTGTCAGCTGTCATTTGGCTTGCTTTAACATCAAAACGGTTTCTATAGATATGAAGGGTCTCATTACGACGATAATTTGATAAGTCAACAGCAGATAACTTAATAATATTATCTCCAAATTCTAGTGGTACTGTCATATCTTTAGTGATTTCTACACCATTTCTAAAACTATAAAGACCGGTTTTATCAACAGATTCAAGTAATGAATCATCTTGATATAATTTTAGTTTTAGAGAGTCATCTTTGGCAACGATGTGGATAAGAGCAGTATCAGAAGTCAAATCACGTTTAGCAACTGCTGTGTTAAGCTCTGGAACTGATTGGTCAAAGAACATGCGACGAACAATACTTGCTTTCTCTCCTGCTTCTGTTACCACTTCAACCCTAATCCAAGTGTTAAAACGACTAAGTGGTAATTTAGCCCGGAACTCATATTGTTTATCGGCATAAAGTACTCTACGTCCACTCATTAATGGTTTTGTTCGATTAGTCAAGTCTTTACCTTGAATAATAACAGGGGTTCCTAGCATGTCTCCATTTTCATTCACCATTTTGACTTCAACATGCTTGCTTTTATCACCATCCTTGATGTGACCGATAATACCAGATGCTGTGATTTCCTTACCATTTAGAGTTGCCTCACTAGCAGTTTCCAATAAGGCAGGAGTTAAGAGAAATACTGATGGGTATTTATGTTCACTAACAGGATCATCTTGTGGTCCAGCAACTGCAAACTGTCTCATCATCATATTTTCAGTAAGAGCACTCGCTCCTTTAACAGCATTAAAATTAAGTTTAGTATCTGCAGTGAGATTAATTCGAAGGACTAGACTGTCACTTGTTTCGTAATACGCTGAATCTTTTTGCATAGTAAGTAGCATATCCCTCATATGCTTATTTTTAGATAATCTAGGACTTAAAGGAAGTTGTTGAACTTTCTTACTTACACTACCCGTCTCCATAATCAAACTTTTAACATTTAATGAATTTTCTGTTTTATGTAATACAAATGTTGTCCATCCTTTAGTTAAAGGTAACTCACTACCTTTACCAACTTCTTTTCCATTCACAGTAACCTTACTATAATGTGACCAGTCAATATTAGCAAAGGTTACTTTTGCTGTATTTTCATTGGCTTGAGTTGAATGACTGAGCTGTTCACCTTTTTTAGTCATATCTTCTTTCTGATGACTATATGGATCTTCTTGCCCTTTATAAACAACTTTAAGACTTGCACCACTGGTTAATTTAAATTTAAGGTTAATTGCATCTTTATAAATATAGTATCCATCTATCTGACTTTCAGTTAAACCAAAACTAGAGTCAAATTTTTTCAATTCATTTGGAACACCATTTTGGATAAGGTATATTTTTTTAATAATTGAAGCTGGGTCTTGAGATTGTTTGAAAAACATATCTAATTCAACTGTTCCAGTTTTTGCAATAAGTTGTCCCTTAAATTCAGAATCCTTTCGTCCAAGTCGAATAGTTTTAAACTTACTCATGTCCATATCGTTTATATCCAAAGAAACATCTTTTTGTTCAACCAATTCTGGCATCTTTCCATCTTTGAAAGTGGTCATGATTTCTGAACTTGAGTTAATGTTATTAATAGTAAACTCTAGACGACGATTTGTCGGGTTGTATTTTAATTGGTAAGTTTTGCTGAGATTAATGTCTTGTTCATCATTTTTCAAGATATTATCAACAGTTTTAACCTCATTCAAACGACGAACAGATAAACTATCAATATGTCTGACATCATTTGGTAATTCAATACCAATCTTAACAGATTTATCTTTAAGCGCTATACGAGAAGTTTCTTGCAATTTATCGTTAACATAAATCTTACCACCCTTGTCTTTAATAGCAGCAAAGCTTGAAAATACAATGGCATGGTAATCTACTGTTTCACCAGTAGCTAATTGCTCAAAAGTAGTATTGCTCAAATAGTCAACCGCTGTGATATTGACATATTTTGTATCTGCAAAATAATCTGTTGTGATAGTAATTTCTTTATTGCGATTATTATTACGATAAATTTTAAGACTAGTGTCATCAAATTGATTAGCTGACAAAGCATTTCTAGGAATGACTAATTTGCCATCAGATTCGACTTGTAATATTTTGCCATTTACTTTGCTAGCTAAAATAGGGTCATCAACAAAGCTAAGTTGAAGAGACTTAGCATATTTAATTGCTCCTGATTTATCTTCAATAGCGTCTTTTTTACTATCCTTTAGTGCTTCATCCGGCGGCGTGTTTAAATCTGGGAAACCTGGAGGAGTTGATAAACTATCTTTGGGTTTGCTTGGCTTAGTTCCCGGTGGGGTTGAATAATCAAAACTTCTCATTGAAGTTGGTGCTGGTAAATCAATTCCTGGTGGACGGTCTAATTTTGGTTTTTCAACTTTTTTATCTTCTTTTTTAAATCCTGGAGGTGTGATAAGGTCTAAATTATTATTGCCACCACCAACATACTTAACAGATTGAAGATAAACGTCTTTCAAACCAATGCCAGTATCCTGAACTTTGAAAGTAATTTTTTTCCAGCGATCTTCTAACTTCTCTACAGTAGTCTTATCTTTGGGACTTAAGTAAGGTTTATTGTTGTCCATTTTGATATAGTATTGATAAATTTGGACACCATCGCCACCGACACCTTTATTATTCAACTGTACTTTAATTTGATAAATGTATTGTTTATCCCCTTTTGCAATTTAATCTTTAATCTTACCATCCCAAATAGAATCTGGCATCATGGCAAAACTATTACGATAATCTAGGCGATAAAGTTTTCTAACGTCGTGTGATCTACCAAGTACACGAACTTCTTTATTGGTATCTGGATCTATAATAGAATATTGAACATACTCCATATTACGCAAAGCTGCAATACGAACTCCTGCTTTGTCATAGAAAGGACTATTAGGAGAGAAAAATACTGTATTGTTATAGATTGGAAGACTCAACATGCCGTTAGTTGTAAAGGTTGATGAGGTCTTGTTGGTTTCTTTATTAACATAGAATTGAACGCGACGTTTTTTGTCACCGTTACCAATTTCAGAAATGCCTTCAAAAGCATCAATAGCTTTTTGCTCTGTCCATGAACCGTAAAAACCTAAAAATGGTAAGTGTAAATCGGCTACACCTTCAGTATCTTTTAAGTTAAGATAACCTTCCAAGAAATTATTGCGAGTTAAAGCCTCTGCATCAGAATAATCCACATCAAGGTCAACAGCTAATGTCTTACCTGCTTCTACAGTAACTTTCCTTGTAACTGCATCAGCTTTTTTTGATACTAGGTGTTCTGAATTTTGCGTACGAAATCCTTTTTCATCAACTGGGTCCGCAATCGCTTCTGATGAGATGATATACGTTTTATTAGTTTTTCCAAAGTTACGAAGTAGAATGCGTGCTTTAAATTTTTTCTCTTTTAATTCACGTAACTCCAACTTACCATCTGCATTATTATCGTTAGTCCCTGTTACAGTTGCAACGACTGTCGTAACAAGAGCTTTGGCAAGATTCATTGCTCCGCTACCTTGTTGGCGCACAAAGTAAGGTGTTTTGCCATCTTTTGATTGTTTATTGATAATTGGCTGTGCAGTGTTCATCAAGAGTAATTTAATAAAATCAGCAGCATTATCAACAGGAATTTTTTTATCTGTAATGTATTGTTTTAAAACTGCAGCTGCCCCAGCTACCTGAGGTGCAGCCATTGATGTTCCTGATTTATCAGCATATTGATTATCCTCCACAGTTGAGAAAATATGACCACCTGGAGCTGTAATCTCAGGTTTTAGACGTAAGTCTGGTGTAGGTCCCCAAGAAGAATAAGAAGATAATTGTCCTGCTAAACTATTATCAATAGCTTGACGCTCTGTTAAAATAGTAATAATTTTATTGCTATTATTTTTGATATTGTTATACGTGCTTCTGGTAATGCGAGCAATATTAAATTTAGCTGCTTCTGATTCAACTAATAATTGACTGCCTAAATCATCTTTAACCTTCGCATTATTGTAAAGCAAGATAGCAGCTGGATTTAACTTAGTAATCGCCTGTACTTTTTCTAAAAATCCATTAGATTTATTATCTTCTGGAATTTCAAGCATGGCGATTTTACCACTTAAATCAAAATGTTTTGACAATTCCGAAGGAGCTCCTGCTCCCAAATCTACAGCCAATCCAATAATAGTTTTTGAAGCGTTTGGGGCAACATGAAGATTAATGACTTCTGTAACTTCTGTTCCAGATTTTTTATCTTTAAATTTCAAAACATGAGCATGCTTTTTAAGGTTCTCCATAGAGGCAACAGCCAAGGTATTATCATCGAGGGCTGGGTTGGCAATCAAGGCTGTATCATAATTTTCTGCTAGCGGCTTAACACCATAAGTATTACCGTCAGTGATATTTCCTTCATTACCTGCTGCTACTGCAATGACGATTCCTGCCTTACACGCTCTTGCAATAACTTCAAGTTCAGGATAGTCTTTCCCCTCATGTACAAATCCAGCAGGTGTTCCAAGACTCATATTAACAACATCAGCTTTTAGTAAAATAGCATCGTCTAGAGCTTTTAGCCACACATCTGTGAAGGTTGTGGGATTTTGTTGGTCATCTGAAAATACCTTCATCGCTAAAATTTGAGCATTTGGTGCAACACCATACAATTTTTGATTATCATCATTAGCTCCTACGATACCTGTTACATGCATACCATGCATTACACCGTAGCTATCCTTGAGGTTATCATTATAGTCATAATAGTTATAACCATAAGGTACTTTTTCGGAATAGAATTTTCCTTTGAGATTCTTTTCATGAATCAGTTTTTCAATACTAGTTTTATTATACTTAGCACGATTTGGTTCTTTGATTTTTAGTGCTTGGTGTTTGAAATCAACCCCTGAATCAATAACTGCAACAACAGTTCCCTCACCTTTATACTGGGAGTTGTTCCAAACTTCTGGCAAACCAATAAGTTGCCCTGAGGAAGATAGTAAAGGTTTTGTCTGAACATATTCTTGTGAGACATAGACCCTTCTAACATCAGCAATCGTTTTTAATTTTTCAATTTCTTGAGCTTGAATATCAAGTGCGACACCATTAATAATAGCATCGTAACGCTTCACTTTGCTTGAATCAAAGTGAACACTTTTTTCAATATTCTTAAGAACTTTATCTTGCTCTTGCTTGATGCTTTGTAATTTTTTCTCAACATCAGCTTGATTTAACTGTGCAACTGTTTTTTTCTGTTCTGTCGCATAATCTAAGATAGATTCCTTATTAAATTCAACAATTACTCTTACTTTTTGAGGCTTTGGCACAGCCGGAGTAGCTTTCTCAGCAACCGCCCCCTGTGGTTTAGTCACAGTAACTGCCTTAGTTGCTTCTGTACTCTTATTGCCTTTCTCTGAGTTTTCTTACTCGTATTTAGGCAACTGCTTTGGCTGATTAACAACTTCTGGTGTAACAGTTACTTTTGGAGCTACCTTCTTAGTATCTTGAGCTAAGTTAGGAATCTCAACTGTTTTTTCATTAATTGTTGGGGGTGTGGTTGTAATAGGTTGGCTAACGTCTGAGTTAACACTAGCTTTTACTGTTTCTGGCCTTTCTACTACCTTATCTCTAGGCATTACTCGGCTCTCAGATTGAACAGTTTCACTTTTGACAACCTTATTCTCCTTAGCTTCAACAGGAGTTGTAGTTGCTTGTGTACTGTGAGTCTTAGAGGTATTTAGAGCTGTTGTGTCTGCTTGAACTGGCTGAGGTACTTTCGTTACAGTGGTAGGTGAGGTTGTTGCTTCATCAGCGTGAATCTCTGTACTTGCTGTAGCTAGACTAACAACTGCTACTGTACCCAATAAAGCACCGCATAGGCTGCGGCACACTTTACTTTTCCTAAATCCAAATTTGTCCGTCTTTTTATAAAATGTCATGGCTTCCTCGTTTCTAAATTTTTGTCTACATCTTTAATCATCATTAAGAAATAATCCATGCTGAATACTCGGCAACGGATCAACCATATCATCACCATTGTCATAAACAATATGATTATCTAGCCCTAAATTGGTTATATTATCAACGGTACTATTTTTCAAAACAACAGTTACATACCGACATATGTCTGAAAATTCTAAATAATGAAGACGTGAATCCATAAAAAAGACTTTGATAGGCTCTTTTTGAGGAGGAATTTCGACAACAACTTTTCCATCATAGTGATGAATATATTTCGTATTCTCTATAATTCTTAAAATAGTATTAGATGAATCATTATGACCAATAGGTTTGGCTGAAAGGAATTCACTCATAAAAGAACCTCACATTACTTAACCGGTTTGTTAACCAGCTAACGAAATTTTAGCACTCCTCTAAGTACTTGTCAATGGCAAATGTTAAGTTAAAATCGTTTTCAGCAATAAGTTCTTTTATCTTTTTTTACATTAGAAAATATTTCAGTTTTTATTATTTCTAATTATTATCACAAAAAAACACCTCTATTTTCTGATTTTCTCATAAAATGTGGAAATGATCAGTTTATCATATCAACTCTAACCATAATTGTTAAAGACTACCCAAGGTATTATAAAAAGCCCTTGAAATACTTCAAAGTGCTTTTTATAGATGCATATGTAGGAACAACATGTTGCGAGTTAGTTATCTGGTAATAATTCTTTTAAGTAAACCGCTTCTACTTTAAAAGTATTATCAAAAGCATAACCATAAATATAGCCATCTATCATTGTTTGATAGGTAATATCTATAGATTTCCCACATTTATAGGAAATTTCTTTTTGTAACCATGCCTTATAAAATAATAATTTAGAATCCATATCACTACTAACTGATTCTCCTAGGTAGTTTTGGTAGGTTTGTTCTGATCTATCTTTGTATTTCTCAATATCAACCCCAGTTGAACCACTGGGAGCATAGGTTAGAATATGATAGTCACCAGAATTAGAGTAACTAATTTTCCCCTTTGGCAAACCAATTAAATAACTACTAACACTAGAAAAAGATTCCTGACAAATCTTATTGGTAAAACCTAACTTTTTTAAGCATTGGTACACAAAATAACTCCCTGTTAACAGTTTATCTTTGCTTACCTGTCTATTTGCTTGTTGATATCTCATCAACCGATCGCCAGATAAATTATTCTCCAATGTAGACTGCCTATTTTTATAAATCATAATATAGTTAACTTTGTCTTTTTCTGATAAAGGATTCAATTTCTGCCTCCGCTTTTTGTAAAGATGCCTCTGCTTCTTCTTTAATTCCTTGGCTTAGTCTTATCATATAACTTTTATAGATATCATAGTCTCTTTCAAGACAGCTAATTGCTTTACGTATCTCTCTTACATCAGGTTTCTTTACCAAATAAGCGCACTTTTCTTTACTGAACTTCTTAATATTCCAAAATTGTTCGTTAAAGAAAGGGATACCTATAAAGGGAATACCTTGTGCAGCCATCGCATAAACTGTTCCTTGCCCACCGTGTATAATAGCGAAATAAATCTCTTTATCTATGGTTTTAAAATCAATAAAATCAACTATCTCAATATAACTTCCTGGAATGTTTATAGCCTCACCACAGCTTGTCAGTAAATAATGATAATGCCTTGGTAATGTCTTTAAAAAAGATTCCACCCAATCTCGTTTAAATGAAGTACCAAAGCTGAGCAGTACAGTCTTATTGTCTTGATTAATTTGGCTGCATTTTGAAAAACCTACATTATCTATCAAAATAGGTCCTATCGTTTTATAGGACGAATCTTTATCAAATTCATAA
This sequence comes from Streptococcus agalactiae, assembly GCF_949788565.1. Taxonomy (NCBI): domain Bacteria; kingdom Bacillati; phylum Bacillota; class Bacilli; order Lactobacillales; family Streptococcaceae; genus Streptococcus; species Streptococcus agalactiae. Next base: position 580,179 of record NZ_OX460931.1, on the reverse strand, counting down.
AACAAAGAGTAATCTGTTACCAAGTTTAGATCACCAGTAAATAATTCTAAAGCATTATTAAAAGGTTTGCCACCATATTTTTTAATATAGTTATTCCACGTTTTAACATTTGTTGAATAAGTAGTGATTACTCTTTTGATAAAATCCTTTGTTTGAGGCTTACTAGCTTTACTTATCTTCCCATTAGGCAATATTCCTTCTGAGTTTTCAACAATTTCACTGATATGCGTTGCCCCTGAAATAATCCAAATTAATGGTATGCTTTCTAAACGACAACTTGTAACAATAGATAGACGGTAACCTGTCAATACAGCATCAAATTTTTCTTGGCGTAACAAGTCTCTTTCAATAGAACAGATGCGTTCAATTTCTTCTTCTGATAAAAAATTAAAGTCTGTTGAAAGAGAAAAGAAAGCATCATATCGCTTACTATTATAAACAGATTTATCTTCTACACAGTGGTGATAGCGATAAGCATCATTATTAAATAAAAATGGATAATAATTGTCTCCAAGGATATGAATATCATGTCCTTGTTCATATAAACAATTAGCCAGTTTTGATAATCTTTGGCTCTCTCCTAAATTCATCATGAAAGGAGCAAATAAAAATTTACTCATTTTATCACCTTTTTTCAATAATAGCAAAAGAGATACCACCGAAGATCGAATAAGATAGGACTAAATAATAGCCCTTTTCTATACTTTCATTAACAGTATAGTCCAGTTCTTCACCAGCACCATTAGATGAAAATCCAAACTGACCAGAAGCAAGGTTTGGCATATTATAATACTCAGACAAGTTCGCTAAGAAATCATAATCTGAACTAACTGCCTTCTTCCGCTCATTCCAAACGAAACCTTTGATATCTTTTATGGTTAGTCCTAAGTCTGATAATAAATTTTGAAGCGCAGCATCAAAAATAGTCATCACATCTGTGAATGTTTTATGGCTATATTTTAATTGTTTACTACCTAATATTATAGGAGAATTATCCAATGCTTGACGAGAGAGGACTTGTACTGAACAATAATCAGAACCGACAAACATTTGACTATCATAGTTTAATTGTTGCCACCACATAAAACTCATGTCTGTCCACTGATTAGCAGAAACAAGAATCACATAGTCTAGATTATCGTTACGCATCATTTCCTTGGCATATTGTATACCATCAAGCGCTCCACTATTTGTCGAAATGACAGATAAAGGACCTGTTATTTTAAAAATGATAGAAAGCATACCAGCTGCTGCATTCATTACTGTAAACGGGAATCGTGAAGCAGAAACATGTGCATATCCTTCTGTTGTGATTTGCTTTTCAATACCTTCAACAACCTCAACTGGTCCAGAAAGTGTTGTAAATACAATTCCTACTTTTGAAGTATCTTGTTTTTTTAGATTAATATTGCTTTCTATTAGTGCTTGAGCTGTTGTTACGGCAACCATTTTGGAAAAATCATCCATTTTCCTAAATTGTGCTGGGTTGACAGTTTTGGGTGGTCTAGCCCCTTTAAAGCGTAATGCTTCAAAGTCGTTGAAATTACTAGCAACTTTTTCATAGGTTATAGAAAGTGATTCATTCTTAGAAATGGAAGCAACAGATGATAAGATAGCCATTTTAAGATTTTCTCTAGCAGGTAATGTTTCTAGAGGTGAATCTAAAGATGACAATAAGACACCACTATTATTTCCACCAAAAGCAAACGAAAAATTTAAAGCATTTCTTATTGGGTATTCTCTCTTTTGATGATAGACAAAATTTTCTGGAAAACCTTCTATCCCAATCTCATTTTTAGTTGCTGGTACAGTCTGTTCCTCTATTGCCGCTAAACAATTAATCAATTCGATAATACCTGCAGCCCCTAGAGTATGACCCGTTTGCCCCTTGGTACTGCTGATCAATGTCGTTGTCGGGAAAAACTTACCATACATATTTTTTTCCATTTTATCATTAGCTTGAGTACCTGTACCGTGACCGTTAATATAGTCAATCTCACTGTAGTCAATACCTGCTTGAGTCACTAGCTGCTTTGCAATCTGTGCCGCCCCTTCACCTGTTGGCTTAGGTGCTGTTATATGATAACCATCTGAAGTAATAAGACCACCGATAATTTTTCCATATTTAGCTAAGGACTGATCTTTGACAAGAACAACAAAACCAGCGCCCTCACCCAAATTGATTCCTTTTCCAGAAGAATAGGGCTGACATGCCATTTCTGTATTAATAGCTCCTAGTGATGTGAAGCCTGCTAAAGAAATATCACTTAACTCATCACAGCCACCACAAATAGCTAAATCACAATCGCCATCTTGAAGTAATTGTGTTCCTAATATTACGGCATTATTACTTGCAGAACAGGCGGTTGAAATAACATACGAAGCTCCCACAATATCATGATAAGCCATCAATTCATCAGCAATATGGTAAACAGATGCTTTTTCTAATAAACTAGCATCTACTTGACGCTCTCCTTCTTCAAATTGATACAAGGCATTTTGACCAGCACTCTTTCCCCCAAGTGAGGTCCCTAAACACACAGCAATATTATGATAAGCTTTTAAATTAACACCTGAAGAAGCAAGAGCCTCTTCAAAAGCGGTAAAAGCAAATTTAAAATTACGTGTCTCATCTTTGTATTGCTCAGGAACCTCTGGGTCACTAGTTATGCTTCCTGTATAAGATTCTAAAATAGAGTCGTGATTTTTATATAAATGTTTAGAAATTCCTTCTTTTAAGTCGAAGAGATGCTGTTTATGCTCGCTATAATTCTTTCCCAAAGAAGAAATAATTCCTATTCCACTAACATATACGCTCATTCTTTGTTCCAACTTTCTGGGATACAATAAGGGCTTGATTGTGTTTTCAAAATTTGGCCATCTTCTGTTACAAAAGTAACTCCTGAATGAGCATATGTTTGGTTAACAATCATCAAACCTAGGTAATTTTCCGAAGAGTCTTTCTCGTCTGCTATCCAAAAAATCTTTCCAACAATTTGGTCATCAAATAGCACTGGTGTTCCTGAAGCGAGTTTTTCCTTCGTTGAGAATCCAACACTTTTAACTGTTGCTGATCTGATGTGCTCTAACAAGCTATCGCGACCTCTAAATTCTTCCTTTGTGAAATCTAGATTCCAAGAATAACCTATTTCATATAAAGAATATTCTTCTTGTTGATAAATATCAGTAATGGGTTGTCCCACTTCAAACCTTAAATATCTATCAAGTTCATCCCCATACTCTGCTATACCTTCACAGACATCCGAAACAAAAGTAGCAAAAATAGAAGATGGTAGGAAAAATTGATAGCCAAATTCTCCAGAAAAACCAAATCTAGCAAGATAACCTTTCTCACCTTTATAAGTCATCTCTATCAAAGTACGAAAATTAAGTGTTGAAATATCATATTCATAAAATGACTGAGCAATTTCTCCCGAATATCTTCCTTCAATTTGCAGCATTTTATACTCGTCAGAAATATCTGTTACGGTATAGTCAAAATTGATGTTGTCTAAATAAGAATCCAAAGCTTTATGACTAGCCAACCAATATTTATCATCAAATTTGTAGAAAGTCACATCATCATAAACTGTTCCATCTTCATTGAGTAAAAAAGTGTAGCCACAAGTATCTGTATCTGCAAATACAATATTCTTAGGAATCACAAGGTCTAAGGCTTCTTCACATTCTTCACCAGTAATTTCATATAAATACCCCTCATAAACTTTATAACCTTTATCTGTTCTCAATGTATTATAAATAGTATTCATTTTTCTTCACACTTTCTATATTCTGTAATGCTCACATTTGTAGCATAAGGTGAGTTCCTTTTAAACATGCACCTTATTTTTAAATGATTGTTCTCTTTGTAAGAATAAAATATTCCATTTTTAGCAGAAATTAGTATATATTTATCATCGCTAGCTACATACAATACTAATTGTTGACTATTTTCCAAAACATAGGATTTATTATCATATTTGACATGTTCCCCTTGGCGGATTTGGACAAACTTTCCTCTAATTCGATAATCAAAAGAAATAGAATATAATTCACTGTCTCTTGGAATTTCATTCTTAGGCAAAACAATCTGATTATAGGCTAAAACCAGTTTGTGACTAGGATAATGCTTTCTGTTAGCTATCATTCTCTTGATGCCATAATCCTTCTCTTCTTCTAATGTTAGGTTAGAGATATGTTTTAAAAGGTCAGTTGCTGACGCTTGGTAGTTGCTGTCCCATATTGGCTGTTTTTTTAGATTGATTAACGCCTCCTCCGATGATGCTTGTGAAATCCTAAAATGATAAGTCAGTGGAAAAGAAAGGCTATCTGTATCAATAAGACATAAGGGTCTAAATTGCATTTGATTGCTGGCTTTGCCAGGAGGAGAATAGGAAATCATTTTATCTTCATTCGGGAGGTAATAATGGAATTGTCTATCTTCAAACTTATCTGCTCGAAGAAAATCATCATGCTCAATCGGGTAACTTCCTGGAACATTCACAAGATAACCTTCACTATCTCTAATCAACTGCTCTTGGCAGTGTAACTTGAAAGTCTGTTTCAATAATTTTGGGAACATCTCTTTAGCCTTTTGATTACATTTATAAACACAAGTGATTTCTTCGTCACTTGTAAATGTCATGATTTTCTCAATTAAAGCACCTTGATAGAAACATTTGATTGTAATGTGATTTTCTTCTTCTTTTACAACTAATTTCTTGTCCAAAGGTTGGCTAAAAATCAAAAAACTATCTTCAAGTATCTTTCTTTTCTGCTTTTCAAAAATAAGGCTGCCATTTGGAGAGATAAGTAAATCATAACCTTGAAAAGTTCTCTTAAGACAAATAGTTGCATCTCTATAATGCTTTTTTCGACGTTCCAGTTGAACATCGATATTACCATAAAGGGTTTCCACAGTTGCTTGAATGTAATAATAATTGGCAAAACGACTTAAAGTTAGGCTAGGGTGAGCCCTCGTTAAGTTTGCCAAGTGATATTTTCCAGTTTTAACCCGAACCCTCTTTACTTGTTCCGATAAAAAGTCAACTTGTAAAACATAACGGTTATCTAACCTAGCAATTTCCATTTGAAACAAGCTCATTTTTAAATAATAAGGAAGTGAAGCACTGTCTTCTGCTTTAAATAATATTTCTTCATCAGAGACTTTGGTCCTAATTTCTGTCTCCTCTTCCAAGGGATTTTCAATTTCCTCCATAATTTGAAAAGTTGATATGTCGTATGTTTTACCATAATAATTCGAAATACGAAACGTATTCAATATCTTAGGGAGGTGACTACGCAATGATCGACAATGCAGTATGTCTTCATATGTCTTATCATACTCTTTGAAGCCATTCAATTTTGATAAAGCTAAGGAGGGTTTATTGTAGTTACTGATTTCGGTATAGATATTAGAAAACTTCAGTTTTGTTATCTTCTTTAAGATAGTTTTATATAGATAAGTGATTGCCTGTCCACTACGACTTTTCGAATCAATTAAAAGAAAACCACTAAAGCTACTATTCCAATCTAAACAACCATAGGTAATAAATTTAAAGAAAGCTGATGTTCCAATCAAAACACCATGATTTTTCAGTAAAAATAAATGTGTCACTTCTTTAACTTTTAACGTTAAATCAAGGTCATCAACAGTTAAAGGCCTACCGTCTGGAAATTGATAAACATGATTCCTATTAAATAAATGAACCACTTCAGAATAATCTTCTAAGGAAGCTTCAGAAATCTTTAATTTATTATCATCTTTCATTTTTTAACCTTTTTAATAATAAAATGAATTGCCAATAAAATAAGAATGAGGGCAATGATATAAATCAACATAAAGTGATTACTCAGCCTTTCTCCATCAGCATTACGCAAAACAACACCATATGATTCTTTATAGTTAGAGACAGTGGCTTCGTTGGCTTTGTCAAATACCTTCGCAATAGAACCCTTCATTAAGACCTGTTTCAAAAGAGAATTGATTTGAGTCAATGGAAACCATGTCATAACCTGTTGTAATGCTTTTCCTACCGAGCCAATTGAGAGATATACTCCTGAAATAAAACCAATAAAAGTCCCTACAATTGTGCTAAGAGTCGTAAAAGCTGAACTAGTATGAATAAAGGCTAAAATAGGTAAAATCATCGCCGCAGATAAAACAGTCCCTAAGGAAACGATCCCTAAAATAGTTAAATAATCCATAGCTGAATACTCTAGCAAGGAATTAAAGCCGTTAAAAATACCGATAGCAAAGATGCAAGAGAACATCGTCATGACAATACCAAATAAAACGGCAAATATAGCATAGGACAATTCAATTTTGATATTTGATATAGGACTGACCTTAAAATCTTCATTTAATTTTTTTTCTTTGTCGGACACCATAACTCCAAAGGCACCTAATGTACTAGTCATTGAAATAATAGTCGTCAAACCTGCAATGAGCCAATAATTAACCATGTGAATAGTATCACTGGATACTGTATTACTCCTCAATGCTGCTTTTATAGCATCTAATTGAATTTTTCCCAAGAAAATCTGATAGACCAAAATTAAGATAATAACTGATAAAAAAGACATGAAAAACGCTAACCGATCTCGCGTGTAAACTTTACGATTTCTAGAAATTAGTTCAAACATTGTTTTTCCTTTCTTTTTCTCTAAGCAAGTTGAGATACGCCGCCTCTAAGTTCGAATATTCAACATTAAATGTCTCAATAATAGATTTATCTTGATTGTCTGAGATAACCTGCATCATTTCCTCAACAGAAATATCCTTAAATACTATCTCCCTTTCTGAAAGGACTTGACATTTATTAACAAAATCAGCTATCGAAAGTTGGTCTAATGACTTTTCTGGTTTCAATACCACATTCAAGTTTGTTGTGGAATGTTGCTCAATAAAGCTTTTAATATCTCCCGAATAATAAATGTTTCCTTCAATAAGAACATTTAAAACATCACAAGCAGACATTTCTTCAAGATAATGAGTAATTAGTACAACTGTCATCTGCGATTGTTGATTTAGTTGTGCGATAGCATCCCATAAATCGCGACGAGATTGAGGGTCTAAACCAGTCGTTGGTTCATCTAATAATAATAGAGAAGGTTGTGGCAGCAAGGCGCGTGCAATATCAACTTTTCGTTTTTGACCTCCTGATAAACTGCCATATTTTTGTTTTTTTATTGCTGTGATATCTAGATACGTTTGAAGATCTTTAAGGCGATTACGTACTTGTGATTTAGATAAACCGTACAAAGCACCTCTAGAAATTAGATTTTCCTCAACCGTTAAATTATCATCTAAGCGATTACTTTGGAAGACAATACCAATGTGACGATAAAAATCTTTAATAGATAGAGGTTTTCCATCCACCTCCCACTTAATATCGCCTGACGTTTGCTTAAAATTTTGAATTAAAAGGTTAAATAAAGTTGTTTTACCAGCTCCATTAGGTCCAAGAAGGCCATAAAATTTTCCCTCTTCAAAGATGAGATTAATGTCTCTCAATGCTTCAAAAGAACCATATTTTTTTCCAATATTTTTGAGTTTAATTTCCATTTTCTGATACCAACATCCTTCCTGAGGCAACCTCTTTTTTATTCTCATCTCTAATAACGACTTGAATTTCTAAAAGATGCCCCAATTTTGATTGAGATTTACATGTAATGTTTAGCTGGTCTCCTGGAGTAACAATTTTCTTGAATTTGAAATTCTTCACACTGGCTAAATAACCTACTTTTTCTGCTATTTTCTCTGCTGTTAATTCATCAAGAGAGGGGAGGCTACCATCAAGTGCATCTAAAATATAAAGTAAAGCTGCAGATTGAGCTGCCATCTCAATCATCAAAACACCCGGAACTATAGGACGTTGTGGAAAATGTCCTTGAAAGTAAGGTTCGTTGATAGTAATATTCTTACGACATTCAATGATACCTTTTTTATAACTCTGCACTCTATCCACCATTAGAAACGGATAGCGATGAGGTAACATTTTTATAATTTCTTCACTACTTAGCTTGGTCATCTATATCCTCACTATTTTCAATCACAAAATCTGCTAGTCTATTTACTGATGATAATATTGAAATATCATCATCATTTAGTTCAACACCAAACGTTGTTGAAATCCCTATTGACAGTTCTAGGGCATCAATAGAGTCTAGCTCTAATCCACGACCAAATAATGGTTGATCATTCATAATCAGATCTTTATCAATATCCAACATTAAAGAGTCAATCAAAATACCTTTAATTTCATCAACTACTTCTTGACGTGTTTTTATTATTTTACGTTCTTCAGCCCAGTTAATCATTAATCATTCCTCCATCAATCACAATATTTTTTCCTGTAATATAGTTTGCCTTCTCACTTGCTAAAAAGCTTACGAGCCAAGCCACCTCTTCAGGTTGTCCAAACCTTTTTAGAGGAATAAGATGCTCTTTTAGCTCTTCTTTATTTTGCAATTCATTTGTCATATCTGTTTCAATGAATCCTGGACTTACACAATTAATCGTAATACCATCTGATGCAAATTCTTTCGCTAGAGTTTTAGTAATGGAAATGATAGCGCCTTTCGTTGCTGAATAGTTCGCTTGCCCTATCTGCCCTGCTATACCACTAGTTGAAGAAATATTGATAACCTTTCCCTGTATACGCTTAGCCTTCATGATTTTTAACACGGCTTTACTCATGTTAACTAGCCCCATAATATTTATGTTAATGACATCCATCCATTTTTCCTTAGACATCATCAAGAAAAAGCCATCTCTAACAATACCAGCATTATTAACTAAACAATCAATACCGCCATATTCTCTAAAAATTTTAGTCACCAATTTTTGTACTGCTTTTGCATCTGAAATATTGCATTTATAAACGTCTAATTTTGGTAACTCCTCTTGTAAAGCTCTTGCCTTAGCATCATTGCTATTATAAATAGCAATGACTTTGTAACCTTCTTTGTATAACTCTTTTGTAATAGCCCTTCCAATTCCTCTGGTACCACCAGTAACTATTGCTACTTTCATAACTGTTTCCTCCCCCTCTTTTTCATTTTTTGCAACTGACTAGAAATAAACCTATTAGGAGAAATATCAATAATCTCCGCATCCTTTTCTATGATAGTTTCCTTAATCGCACGCCAGTTAAAGAGATTGGTCCACTGATATAAAATTTCATCTACCAATTGATCACAATGAAAAATATAGTCATAGTCATCATTTTGCGAAATATCTAGGCTTTCAATCAATTGTTTATACTGCTCTTTAGATTCATTTAAAAAATCAGTATGATATGGTGCTTTTACGCCTAACTGCTTTAATTTATAAAAATAACCTTTGTTAGTCATCACGTCATCAAAGAAAGAACGGTTGACTTGATCCATAGCAATTACACCAGCTCTATCATCAGTAATAATAGCTAATTTTACTTTCTCAGACTGTTCTTTTAAAACATCCTTACTAAACATATCAATGTTTTCAACCATCAAAAGCCAAAGCTCTTCAGACACATGACAATTTTCTATAAGTTGGGCACGACGTTTAATAAAGTGAATAATGTTTTCAAAACTAGTACTACCACTAGCATATAACACATTGAAAATACCGGCGCTATGAGCTGAAAATCCTATCCCAGATACTATTTTTTCATCGTTTGTTAGCCAATCATTATATAAAAAATTTGCTAACATAGACGCATGAACATTGTCTAAACTTACCTTGTGGTTAATGACATCCATCATTAACTGATATGATTCTAAATCAGTTGCTTGTAACTTTGAAAAAAGAATTTCACCTTTTGGAGTTTTAACTAGTTGACAAAGGTGTTTTGACTGAACATTACCCTGTCCTCCATATATTATTACTGTTTTCATTATTCAATCCTTTCCATTAATAGTATTGGCATGTTATAATCAACGACACTGCCATCAGCACAGTACTTCTTGATTACTTTGATATCCCCATAACTTTTATATTCATAAGAAATTCCTAAGGTTATAACTTCCAACAAGGTTTCTCCCTTATGATATACACCACCTTCCGTAAGAAACTCAGAATACCTAATATTTCCAACCAGTTGGACTACTAATAGTAACTTGTCTTTAAGCCGCGTTTTATACAAGCCACATTGATTATCAGAACATTGTTCACACCTACTCAAAATATTAGAACGTCCCATATTATCACCTTCAACTAATCATCTTCGCTCTGATATCAGTACTGTTGGAAAATAAAATATTTCTAAACATCTACTTCAAACACTACTATGGACAAGCCGTGCATTGCCTTTCTTATGTTTTCTTCCTTTCTGTGTCGTCTGAAACTCTTTAAAATGAGGTCATGACTTAAGTGTTGAATTCACAAAATCATGAGTAAAACACTGCTATAAACATTAGTTTAAATTTAAAATAAACATTATAAAAATTAATTATAAATTCACACTCTAATTAAAATATCATTATTATGTTAAAATAGTAACAAAGTATTTCATCTTTGTCAACACTTTCATAAATGACATCTGCTTTTTGCTTACCTTTTATAGACCAAAAAACGCTCTTAGAAAGCACATCTAAGAGCGTTTTTAACTTTATTTTGGTAAAGATATGGTAATTATTGTTCTATGAGGGACATTATTCTCAACACTAATAGTCCCTCTTCACCTGATATACTCCCCTTATAGTGGACAGTAAAAAAACAAAAATTCACTAGACACTATAAGGGGAGTATATCATCACTAACAAAGCTAAGTTAGTAAGCCTAAAACTTCTAAACACTCAAAAAAATTAATGGCTTGCCTTACTAATCAAGAACCCGCACTCTCATATACTTCTACTCCTTTATGCCAAAGTATTAGTGATACCATAAAAGAAATCAAGGAAATCAAGATAACCCCACCAATATTAAAATAGACATTTCTATCTTGTAAGAAGTAAGCAGCGGGATAATAAGCTGTAAAAGCAAATGGAATGACAAAACTAATGATCCAACGCAATAGATTATTATATATTGCGACAGGATACTTAGCAAAGTCATTAAACATATAAAAAATATAGATAACAGCACCAGATTGTTTGGTCCAAAAAGCGATACTTGACGTAGCAATCTTCAAGGAGGTATAAATCAAAGTTGCAAAGGGGATAATAAATATAAATAATAATACTTTTGGCACGGTCCAGCTTATACTAGATACTGTGGTAGATAACAGAATAAAACCAACCAATAACTCCCCCAATGCATCTACTTGAAAGGTTTCAACTAGGACATGAAATAAAGGACTGATCGGCCTGGTTAAATACTTATCAAATTCTCCTTTTCGAATAAGCCTTTGACCAAGAGCCCACAAGTTATCAAAGAAAAGGTGATCAATTCCTTTTGGGAGGAGAGAAAAACCATAAATAAAAGCTATTTGCTGAAAAGTCCATCCTTCTAAAGAAGGGATATGTTGAAAAAGAACATTCAGAAATAAAAGATTTAGCCCTTGTGTTAAAAATACTCCTAAAACGCCTACAAAAAAGTCTATTTTATACTCCATGATTTGCTTCATGTATTGTTTAATAAAAATAAAGTGCATTCGCTGATATTTTGTCATCTCAACCTCCTTGGATAGTGATATGCGACTGTACTTTTTTCCATATTAATTGAGATAAAGCTACCATTACTATTAGCCAAAATATTTGTAAAAGTAAGGCTTGCACAATTTGACTGCCATCATATTTACCAATAATAATCATTACTGGTGTGTAAATTAAAGATGAAAATGGTAAAAATCCTAAAATATCAGCAACGATTTTCGGAAAAAAAGTAAGAGGAATCAAGCTCCCCGACATAAATGCGACTAACGAATTTTTTAACAGGTTTGACCCCCATAAATTTTTAAAAACAAATGCCGAGAAGCCAAAACAAATATTAAAAAAGAAGTTAATCAAAAAAGCTAAAATAATGCTAATAATATAAAATACCACTAACACTATAGCTTGAATCAAATCAGTCCCCAAGAAGAGGCGTACCCCCGTAATAACAAGCAAAAACGGTACCCCTATACTTAAAAAGATGAGCCATCTAGAACCAATCTCCATGAAAAGGTAGGAAGCAGCAAAGTGAACTGGACGTAAGAGTCGCATAATAATTGAACCGTCTTTTACTTCGTCACCTATCATAAATGAACTATCAGTTCTTGTTAATAAATTAGTCACAAAACTCATAATAATATAGAGAATCATATCTGACAGCTGAAAACCTTGGATTAAGGATTGACTTGAGGAATCGAAAACTGCTTTCCATAGATAAAATGCAACAAATGCTCCTATCACATCACCTATCCTATAAAGGATGAAATCAACACGATATGTGATTAATCCTTGGATTCCTGTACTAATAAAAGGTTTATAACGTCTCCAAATTCTGTTCATCCTTATAGCTCATTTCTATAGAAGCGACGAATGATATCTTCAATATCCGCATCTGTCATTTTAAGGTCACGTACAGAAAAATCTGCTAATGTCTGCTGAATTATGTCAGCAGTTTGGTAGCGAGAACTATCATACTGAATATCTAAAACTAAGTCATTACGTTTAATATTAATCTCCGACTTTCCAATTAAACTAGAGCTGATATGCTCTTGTCCTGGGCGCAAATCAAAAGAAAGAGTTTTCATCTTTCCAAATGTCTCTTTTAGCTGAGAAACTGTGCCATCAAATATTTCTTGTCCTCTATCAATCATAAAAATACGATGACAAAGTTGTTCAATATCACTGAGGTCATGTGTCGTTAGTAAAATCGTTGTCTCTTCTTCTTGATTAATTTGTGTGATTGCACGTCGGATATTATCTTTCACTGAAACGTCCAAGCCAATGGTGGGTTCATCTAAGAAAAGAACCTTTGGGTTATGTAATAAAGAAGCTGCGATATCCGCTCTCATACGCTGTCCGAGAGACAAAGTTCTAACAGGATCCTTTATAAAGTCATTTAGTTCCAAAACCTCATTTAAAAAAGCCATGCGTTTGCGAAATTCTTTATCAGGAACGTCATAGATTTCTTTTAACACTGTATAGGTTTCTTGTAGAGCTAAATCCCACCACAACTGCGTACGTTGCCCAAAAACGACTCCAATATCCTTAACATAATTTTGTCGGTTTTCTTGTGGCAATTTGCCATCAATACGGCAAAAGCCCGAAGTTGGTTTTAAAATCCCAGTTAACATTTTAATTGTTGTAGATTTTCCTGCACCGTTCGCTCCAATAAATCCCAAAATTTGTCCTTTAGGCACATCAAATGTTAAATCTTTAACAGCTTCAAAGGTGTGTTTTTCAGGACGAAGAAATGATTGAAATGCTCCTTTTAACCCTGGTGCTTTAACGGTTTTTATAAAATTTTTCTGAAGGTGAGAAACTTCAATCATTGACATATTAATACCTCTTTTACTCAACAGTATTTTTATAGCTTAAATCAGCTCGACAGTTAGATTATTAAACTATAATAATGATTAACAGCTATTTATTATAGCACAATTAAAAATTCAATGCAAACGTTTTCTTAGATGGTGTTACTGCTTAATATTGAATAAAAAAGAAGGCCAACTTAGCCTTCTTTTTTATTCATGTGATTTAGAGACGTTTCTTATACCTTCTTTTCCTAAACGAATGACGTATTAAAAGCATTAAAAAGAAAGAAAATACAAAGTAAAAGACTAAGTGGAAAATCTTATTAAGGAACATAAATTTTTGATAATATTCAAATGCTTTTGGTGCCACGTGACTAGCATCACTATAGACTTTGTTATTCATAAAAAGCACCATTGTATCATGCGTCTTTAGATCTGCATAACCAAAACTTGAATACTGGAAAAAGGCCCCATTAGAATTAACTATACGACCATGCATGTAAAGCCCACCATAATAATGTGATATCGCATCATTTTGATGTTTGGTATATTCATCCGTTGGGAAAAAGTACCCTTTAGAAAAAGACCGCATCAACACCCAAAAGTTCAGCGGAGTTGTGAAAAAATCTCCAGCTCCATATGCTGTGGATACTTGATTAAAGATATTAATTTTATTTAACTTGCCGTTCTTTCGCATTGGGCTAACTAAGTCATGATTAACAACTGATTGGTAACTTTGGGTATCATCTAATCGCAAAGGATTTTTTATCACATCATCAACAAGTTCAGCGTAGGTCCTTCCCGTAACTTGAGTGGCTATACCTGTTAGGAAACTAAAGTTGATATTAGAATAATACCACGATTTCTTATTAACAAAGTTATAGTGTTTTAAGCAAAATTGTAATTGTTCTCTCTCATTTTTTAGATAAGGAGACACCTTAACACCTTTTTCTCTTAACCCACTCGTATGGGTCAACAATTGGTGGATGGTAATACTATTACTACCTTTTACTTGGGGAAAGAACTGAGACAATCGGTCGTCTTCACTCAAGACATCTTGATCAATTAATCTTTGGATAATAATTCCTGTCATGAGTTTTTGGAGAGAAGCCATTGGAAATAATTTATTATTTTCAATATCCGTTTCAACTTCCCCACGGTTAATCCCATGCGAGATGGTAATCGGTTTACCAGTATTATCGCTAACAATCATCATTCCATTAACATTATTTTTTCGCATAAAGCGATGCAATAAAATCGGTGTAATATTCCCTTTATTTTCTGGAATAAAAAAGAAACATGCCACTGAAATACCGGTGGCGATTACTGCTATAAGAAAGAGAGATAGGAGCGATTTTAAAAATTTACGTACCATAAATAACCTCCTTAATATCATAACACAGGGCTAAATTATTTCAAAGACATTTTATATATTCTAGCAAAAAATATGTTCGTCGCTAATATTATTTTCAACTCCTATCATTGCTACCTCAATATTTCCTTTTAGATTCTCACTATGATCTTGATAGTTATAACTCTTCTGATAAGTACGGATTCCTAAAAAAACTTGGTAATTATCTTCAGTCACTTTAGCCTTCTCAAAATTTTCTGTTTCAAGATAAGAAGATATCGCTTCTCTATAAAAAACATTATGAAACTCTATCAACTCCTCCTGCTTTACTTTCAAGAGAAGCAAGCTCACCATTTCTTTACCCTGTTTAAAACACTTTCTCTAGTGTCACTCCAATCTTTTAAACTGTTTTTAGGACATTTTTTAAAGACAGAGATAAGGTTATCAATGTCCTTGAATCGCCTTATTCAAACACCAAACTTGAGCAACCAATAATCTCATCAAAATCATCAAGCACAAACATTTAGCTTTAGAAACTTTGAATATTTTAAAAAGAGAATTCATATCACTTTGAATATCAAAAAGGAGAAAACCAATTTGGTTTTCTCCAGAATATAATTTTTCATCAACCCACTACAGTTGACAAAGAGCCAAAAAACAAGGAATCAATCAAGAAATTTTGATTGATTCCTCGTTTTATGCTTATATGAGATACTTTAAACAAATTTTTTCAATGAGATCCAACTATCTAGTGACTCCTCGATATCCTTTTATATCTCTCACGATAGCTTTGAGGAGTAAGTACTATTCCATTCGTTTTACCTATAATTTCACCAAATGCATACATACCATATCCTATATAACGGCTATCGTTTTAAGAACAATTTATTTATGTTGGCAGAAAATAATAATAGGAAGCAGAAAAATCCAATAATATTCAAGAGAAAAAGTATAGGTGATAGCTCTCTAAAAAAATTTGATATTGAAACTATAAGAAACCCTGTAGATACGATAGTTGAAACAACCTTTTTCTTATCCATATTAATAACCACCCCTTAAAACAATTTCATATCCTATATACTTTGTACGCATAACGAATCCCTCCTAAATTATTTTTTTGTCTGTTGCAACCCTGACAAGTTAGTGTAGCACGAAAAAACGATTATATTCTCAAAATCTTATCTTCTAGCTGCTCAACTTCTTCTTCAATACGAGGGTCTTCATCATTCTTAGTGTTAAATAAAGCGAGATTGGATCAACCAGTGTCACGTTAGCCTCTCCAAGCTATTTATTTTTCTAGTAATCAAAGGGATTGGTTCATAATTCCAAATCTCTAGCCGATGACTTTGAAGGATGTATAGTTGAAGACTTGATTCGAAACTTTTGTATCTTTTCCTTGAAATAGTATAGTCTCCGTATTTTTCCGAATCATCAAGCAAGCCTAGATATGATAAGTCTTTAAAATAAGTCGGTTAAAATAATAGCTCTTGTTTTAATTTTTGAAAATCCTTATCACTTATAATCAACGCTTCTCTAACTGGACTATCTATTAGATCTTTGGACTCTTCAAATATCATATTTTTTGGCTTCGCAAATTGGTAAGATTTCTGTTTATTATGAAGCCATCCACGCTCTTTAAAATTTCTAAAGCAACAATATAAGTTTTAGAATAGAAAGATCGGTTAGCTGACTTACTTCTTACATATCAATGATTAAACCTTTAGTATGTAATAATAAGGTAATCAATAACTTTTGTTCAGTCGGAGACAACCGATTATCAAGTTCAATTTTTTTAGTTAATTTAGAATATAGAAAACCTAATTGTGGGATAAGAGCATTTTCTTGATAGTCAAAATAAGACTTCCCAACATGCATTAACTTCTCCTTCTGCTGCTCATCAGATAGCTTATTAAAAACTAGAGTAATGCCCATTTCAAACTATTTTTAGATAGCTTGAGCTTGTTTGACAAAGTTATCTAAACGACCTGACCTTTTTTCTTTAACCAAAGGGAGGTGGAATCCTAACAGTTAAGATTGAAAATTCATATCGTCGACGAAAAACAATTAGAAGTTCTAGAACTATTAGCTATATTTGAATTTCAAAATGGAAAGCACTTAGGATACTCTTGATTTTTTAAATATCCATATTTAGCTCCTACTATCATTATATTTGCATCTTATCAAACATAATGATAATATGCAAACTTTTCGATAAAATGGACAAATACGATAATAAATATTTCATTTGTTAGTATATCCTCACTTTACTTGGTCATATAAGCAAAATTCATGGTACTATCTGTAGATGTAATGTGACGAAAGATATAGTTCCGTAGCCTATATACGAACCATAACTACTTTCCTAAAAAGAGAGAATAGTACCTTCTTTTGGAACTGTATCAGTTTCACCATCTAGTCTTTCGGCTGTTCCAACCCAATCCTGACCATTTCCCATTGAACTGGTAATGGTAATCTTCTCACCATTTCAACCTTTGAGTTTCAGTCCCACTGATTAATTCGTGCCGCAACTCCCCAAGTACATTTGCTATAAGCATAACCCATGACATCATTACCGCCCGAAATCGAATCATTACGGACACTTTCTAGTGCCTTTGGATCATTCTGGGCGGTTCCCCTTTTGGTTGACTAAAGCTACGATCGACTTGGTAGTACCACCCCGTTGCGCTGGTTTGGTGTTCAATGAGCTTGTCCCCAGAATTCCCCTCCCAATGGATGAGAACTCGTGAATCCTGTTTTTCCATATATATTTTTCCTCCGTAAACTAAAAAAAGAGAACACTCTAGAAATGTTCTCGTAATGCCAGAAATTTATCTGACGTATCTATTTTTTTGTCTACGCAAGCCACTTCAAAACAAACGGTCACGTCAATATGTTTTTTAATACCTTTTTTATGTTAAAATCACTCTTTTCAATAAAGACAAAATGCTTGAAAAAGTGCTTAAAATAAAGGATTTTTACCCTTTGCTTCGTTGTAGCAACGCTACGCACTCCACATGATGTGTCATTGGGAATAAGTCTACTGGTTGAATTTTTACTAAATGATACCCTAATTCTTCAAATAGTTTGATATCACGCGCCATTGTCGCTGAATTACAAGAAATATAAGTGATTTTATCTGCTTTTGTTTGGGCAGCAGAATATACAAAACTCTCCGTTAATCCTTTTCGTGGTGGATCAACCATTATAACAGTTGGTTTTATACCTTCTTTAAGCCACTTTGCCATTGCATTTTCAGCCGAATCAGCAACATAGGTACTGTTAGTTATCCCATTTCGAGTAGCATTTTCTTTGGCATCACTTACTGCTTTTTCAACAACTTCAACACCATAAACATGTTTTACTTGTTTAGCAACAGATAAGCCAATTGTTCCTATACCTGAATAGGCATCAATAACGATATCCTCTGAGTTTAAATCTGAAAAATCGATTGCTTTTTGGTACAGTTTTTCAGCCATTTCAGTATTAACTTGGTAAAAAGATTGGGCTGATATAGCGTAAGTATTTCCTAACATTTGGTCCTCAATAGTATCAGAACCATATAGAGTACGAAATTCTTTCCCAAAAATAACGTTGCTATTACGATCATTAATATTTTGCATAATTGAAACAACAGAAGGAAAGGCAGACACCAACTTTTCAATCATTTGGTCAATGCGGAATATTTTAGGACGTGTTGTCACCAAAACCAACATTAATTGCCCTGTATAATGTCCTCGACGAACAACGAGATTTCTAATTAAACCAGATTGCTGCTCTTCGTCATATGGTTTAACATCAAATTTTCTTAATAAATCTCGTGTAAAATTAATCAGAGCATCAATCTCTTTTTCCTGAATTAAATAATCTTCAATGGATACCAGAGTATGTGAATTTTTTCTGAAAAAACCTGTCTCTAGCTGTCCATCAACACGACGAACTGGTACCTGAGCTTTATTTCGATATGCCAAAGGGATTGTCATACCAAGAGTAGGTTCTACTAAAACATCAGATATATGAGCAATTTTATAAAGGTTATCAGCTACTTGTTTTTGTTTAAATAACAGCTGTTGTTCATAAGTAAGATGTCCCAAATCAGCAATCCCTGTACGTAAATAGGTATAGTCTAATCCTTCATTTCGGTGAGGAGAAGTCGTTAAATATTCCTCAACTTTTCCATATCCTATACGCTTACGTAATTTCAAGACGCGCATCTTAATAATCTCACCTGGAAGAGCATTTTCAACAAAGAAAACAAAGCCATCTACTTTGGCAATACCCATTCCCTCATGGCTAATGTCGCTAATTTCAGTTTCAATAATATCATTTTTATGTAACATAATTTTCCTTTTATATCTATCATTTGAAGTCTTTAGTTTATACACTAAAGATAAAAATAGAGTGACAATAAATCACTCTATTATATCATAATTAAAAATGTTAACGCAGTCCCATTTTCTTTAGGATCTTTTTGTACTTAGCAAAATCAATTGTTAACCCTTGACCACCATACTGGTCATAATCATCTACCCAATCTCCTTCTCTTGGAATTGTCATTTGCTTAATACCATTTTTAGCATCTGATAAAATTGGAATGCCATCTGTTAGGACAAAGCTATAAGATAAATTACTTGAAGTTAAAGCATAGGCTTTACCGATAGCAGCAGAACCTGTAAAGAGACGACGTGGGTCTTTTATTTGAGAGACAATAGCTCTCATAACTTGTTGTTGACGTTGTGTTCGACCAAAGTCCCCATCATCGTCTTTTCTGAAACGAGCATAATTTAGAAGGGTCCTTCCATCCATGTACTGAATCCCAACCTTAATTTTTTGGCTAGGTACAACGCCATTTTTCATCCTTAAATCATCAGGAACTTTAACTGAATCAGCAGATTGTCCACCGACAAGTCCAAATTTAGCATTAATCTTGACACCATTAGGAAACAGTGTATCAATAGCATCTGCAAATGTCTCAAAGTCAACCATAACATAATATTTTATATCAATATCAAAATGATTTTTCAACGTTTGTCGAACATACTCTGCTCCTTTATGATTATCTTGTTCTCCCAAATTAAAAGACGCATTTAATTTCATATCATAGTAACCTTCCGTACTATAATTAGGAATATTGACTAAGAGATCTCGCATAAAACTCACCATCTTAACCTTATTATCCTTGTTACCAACATTAGCAACCATTATGGTATCTGTTCTCGCATCAGTAGATCTCTCGCTGACACGTTTATCACTACCTAAAATTAAGATATTAGTCCCATCAACAGCATCTTTTCCCTTAAAATCTTCAATAATTGCAGGGCTATAATGTGACTTCCCATTATTCACATCACGCATTCCTTTAACAAACATGAAAACCATACCTGATAAAACAATTAGTAATATAATACCTATGAACTTTAGGAAACCCTTAAATTTTTTTTTCTTTCTAGGGGGGGTTATAGCCTTTGGAGGGAAAGGCGCCATAACCTTCACCCTCTGTTTTTCTTTTCTGGCCCTTTGTTTTTTCTTCTTCGGAGCTCTCTCTTCTTGATAAATTGGTAAACCTTGTGAGGTTAGCTGAGGCTCTGAGTAAAAATCGTCATCTTGATAATAAGAATCAGAATAAGGTTCCTCATAATAAGAATTAGTTGGTGGACTTTCTGTCCTTCTCTGTGGTCGTACTGCTGTTTTTTTATAATGAAGGTACTGAAATTCCATCTTTTCACGTTCATTAAGATAATGGATGTTTTTTAAAAGATAGTTATATCGTAGCTCTTCATGATGATTTAGCTGACCGTAATTATTTCTTGACATATTTTCAGGTGATTTACTTTCAATAATAATAGTTCATACTACCAAACTGTGATAACTTAGTTAGATAAATTAACCAGTGACTCTCCAATTACAGTAGCTATTTTTTGTGGTGTAAGATAATCGGTATCAATAATCATATCAGACAAACCACTATAGAGTAACATGCGTTTTTGATAAATATCATAAAATTCTTCTTTTGAATGGTTTAAAAATAATGGTCTTCTATTCTTCTCATCTTTTTTTATACGATGATATAAGACTTCAAAACTTCCTGTTAAAAGAATATTATTATGACGATTTAAAGTTAAAAGACGACGATTTTCTTCAAGGAGTACAATACCTCCTCCACTAGCTATCACAAGTCCTTCATTTTTTTTCTTTAAAAGTTCGTTTAAAAATTGAGATTCTAAAGCACGAAAGGAGGCTTCTCCTTCTTCTGTAAAAAATCGGGAAATTGACATACCAATATGTTTTTCAATCAGACTATCCATATCAATTACTTCATTTTCTAAGCAGTTGGCAACACTAGTCTTGCCAACTCCCATGAATCCCAATAATACCTTAGGCATTAACTAATCCCTCCAAATGTTCTAAAAAGTTAGGATAGCTTGTATTAATAGCTTCTTCACCAGATAAATCTACTTCGCCTTCTTTGACCAAGAGAGCAGCAATAGCTATCATCATTCCTATTCTATGATCTCCATGACAATCAAGTGAAGCAGCGTGAAGAGGGGTATTACCACGTATAATCATACCATCTGCTGTAGCAGTAATATCAGCACCCATCTGTTTTAGCGATTCGACAACGACCTGAATCCGATCTGTCTCTTTCACCTTTAATTCCTGAGCATCTGCTATGACTGTGGTGCCTTGAGCTTGTGTTGCTAAAAGAGCAATAATAGGTAATTCATCAATCAGACGTGGAATCATAGCCCCAGAAATATGAGTAGCTTGTAGATGAGAGTAATCAACTGTAAGGGTTGCTGATTTTACTTGATTATCAACCGAAGATAACTTAATTTTTCCACCCATTTTACTGACGACATCAAGGATTCCAGTTCGTGTCTCGTTTATACCTACGTTTTCTAAAATAATATGACTGTTAGGAATAATAAGACCCGCTACTATCCAAAAGGCAGCACTCGAAATATCACCAGGAACTCTTATATCTTGTCCTACTAAGCTCTGACCGCCATTGAGTCGAATTTCTTTATCTTTAATATCCAAATGTCCACCAAATTGCCGAATCATGTCCTCAGTATGATTCCTTGTTTGCTCTTTTTCTACAATGAGAGATTCTCCCTTAGTTTGTAAAGCCGCAAAAATTAAAGCTGATTTTACTTGTGCAGAAGCTACGGGTAAATGGTAAAAAATAGGTTTTAATTTTTTTGTACCTTGAAGTTTTAATGGTGGTAAATCACGGTTAGTTACTCCCGAAATTCTAGCTCCCATTTTGCTTAAAGGCAATGCTATACGATCCATAGGTCTCTTTGACAAACTATTGTCTCCAACCATCGTCACTTCAAACTCTTGACCAGCTAACACACCTGCTATCAGACGCATTGAAGTACCAGAGTTTCCCATGTCTAAGAGATTATTCGGTTGTGTTAAACCTGCAAATCCTTTGCCATAGATAGTGATTATCTCGCCATCGTCTTCAATTAGAACCCCCATTTGTTTAAAAGCCTCTATAGTTGATAAAACATCCTCGCCTCTTAAGACATCAACAATTCGGGTAACTCCCTGAGATATACTCCCAAAAATAATAGCCCTGTGACTTATTGATTTATCGCCAGGAACACGGATGGTTCCCTTGAGAGTATTTGCATTAGTCAGTAATTTCATGATAACTCCCAAAATCTATTTTGCTATTATTGTATCATAATATATGCTATATTTTGAATTTTTTATTTATACTATAGCTCCTCTATATAGCTGTAACATCTTTTATAAATTAACTTCACATGTCATACATCATTATGTTATAATATTGTTACAAAAATCACATTTTAATTTTCAGAATGCATTTAAAAATAAACAGCTACTATTTTATGTTATTTTAGAGGTTAACAGATGAAAAGAAAACAGTTTATAAAATTAGGAATTGCAACCTTACTAACGGTTATTTCGCTTTACACACCAATAAACCTAGCTACAAATCATACCACAGAAAATATTGTTACTGCTCAAGAGTATAAAACAAAAGAGAATGGTACTTTACCTTTTAAACACAAACGACAATTGGTTTTAGGAGAGTTGGATGACAAAGGTCGTGCCACATTCGCACATATTCAGCTAAAAGTTAAAGATGAACCCAAGAAAAAGAGAGTAAAACGTTTAAAAACAACCCCTGTTGGATGGCACAATTTTAAATTCTATTATAATGATGGTACTCAAAAAGCTTGGCTAATGAGCCGAGGCAGTCTTATTTGCCACCAATTTAGTGGACTAAACAATGAAAGAAAGAATTTAGTTCCAATGACGAATTGGCTAAATACTGGAAACTACAATAGCACGAATTCATCTAACCCTGAGAGCATGCTATTCTATGAAAAACAACTAAAGACTTGGCTTTCGACTCATAAAAACTACTACTTAGATTATAAAGTAACACCAATTTATCAAAATAATGAACTAATTCCAAGAAAAATTGAATTAAAATATGTTGGTATTGATAAGACTGGGAAATTATTACCTATTTTTATCGGAAACAAATCCACTCAAGATCAATTCGGCATCAGCACTGTTACCTTAGAGAATACCTCACCAAATGCTACCATTGACTACCTCAGCGGAAAGGCTCAAAATACTGTCTTATCAGCTAAAGAACAAAGAAAACTTATCGCTAAGCACGAAGAAGAAAAACGACTTGCAGAAAAGAAAGCTGAAGAGGAAAAAGCTGCTGCTGAAACTCAGAAAAAACTGGAAGAAGAACAAGCAAGGCTTGCTGCTGAAGCTCAAAGGAAGCAAGAAGAGGAGCAAGCAAGGCTCGCAGCTGAAACTCAGAAAAAACAAGAAACTCTAGTACAAGAACAAACTAGTCAAGGCTACAAACGTGACTATAGAGGGAGGTGGCATCGTCCAAATGGACAATACGCTTCAAAAGCAGAAATCGCTGCTGCTGGATTGCAATGGTAGAACTGTTTATTATCAAATCAATTCTATTATTATAATGTGTACATAAAAACCATCTTGCATATGCAAGATGGTTTTTATTATATTTTCAACTGTTTAATAATCTGAGACTATTTTTTTAAGTTGTAGAATGATTTGATACCTTTGTATTGAGCAACTTCACCAAGTTGGTCTTCGATACGAAGTAATTGGTTGTATTTAGCAATACGGTCAGTACGTGATAATGAACCTGTTTTAATTTGACCAGCGTTAGTTGCAACTGCGATATCAGCGATTGTTGAATCTTCAGTTTCACCTGAACGGTGTGATACAACCGCAGTGTAACCTGCTTCTTTAGCCATTTCAATGGCTTCGAAAGTTTCTGTCAAAGTACCGATTTGGTTAACTTTGATAAGGATTGAGTTAGCAGCTTCTTCTTTGATACCACGTGCTAAGTAATCAGTATTTGTAACGAAGAAATCGTCACCAACTAATTGTACACGTCCACCAAGGCGTTCTGTAAGAGCTTTCCAACCATCCCAGTCGTTTTCATCCATACCATCTTCAATAGTGATGATTGGGTATTTGTTAACCAATTCTTCAAGGTAATCGATTTGTTCTGCAGCAGTACGAACTGCTCCACCTTCACCTTCGAATTTACTGTAGTCGTATACTTTACGTTCTGCATCGTAGAACTCTGATGAAGCACAGTCAAAACCAATCATGATTCCATTTTCGCCAGCTTCGTAACCAGCTGCTTCAATAGCTTTAAGAATAGTTTCTACACCATCTTCAGTACCTTCAAATTTAGGTGCAAATCCACCTTCATCACCAACAGCTGTTTCAAGACCACGTTCTTTAAGGATTTTCTTAAGAGCATGGAATACTTCAGCACCCCAACGAAGTGCTTCTTTGAAAGTTGGTGCACCAACTGGCATAATCATGAATTCTTGGAATGCGATTGGAGCGTCTGAGTGAGAACCACCGTTGATGATGTTCATCATTGGAGTTGGAAGAACTTTAGTGTTGAATCCACCAAGGTAGCTGTAAAGTGGTACTTCAAGGTAATCAGCTGCAGCACGTGCTACGGCAATAGAAACACCAAGAATAGCATTTGCACCTAATTTACCTTTATTAGGAGTTCCGTCAAGAGCGATCATAGCACGGTCGATAGCTTGTTGGTCGCGTACATCATAACCAATGATTGCTTCTGCAATAACGTTGTTTACGTTGTCAACAGCTTTTTGTGTTCCAAGACCACCGTAACGAGACTTGTCGCCGTCACGAAGTTCAACTGCTTCGTGTTCACCAGTAGAAGCTCCTGAAGGAACCATACCACGTCCGAAAGCACCTGATTCTGTATAAACTTCTACTTCAAGTGTTGGGTTACCGCGTGAGTCAAGGACTTCGCGTGCGTAAACATCAGTAATAATTGACATTACAATACTCTCCTTATGAGTTTTAATTTTTTACATATTCATAATATCATAATCTTTAGTTAATAACAAGGAAAAACCCAGTGAAACCGCTTTATTACGTGATTTTTGATAAAAAAATCACTAATTCTTTTCAAGTTTACCTGTGCTAATGCAACCCTTTTAGGTTATAATAAAATTAGCAAATTCAAGGAGAAATTATGACTGAACTTGACAATAAAATCCTACAAAAAGCAAGTGGTGAAAATCGTCTTGATCCTGATCAACAACGTTACTACCTTGGTACTTATAAAGAAAGAGTTGTGCTCCACTTAAGTTTAAAAGAGGCACAAGAAGAAAAGTTTCAACTTGCTATAACATCTGCTCTTAATAATCTGATACTTGAATATCCTAATCTTAGTTTAAAATTATCACCAAATCTCCCTACTGATGTTCAAATGTTCTACATGAAGTTAGCTAACCGTCTATCACTAGCTGCTACGATTGTTAATGAAGCAAATGCCAATTCTCCATTTGGTATTATTATACATAGTGATAAGGCTGAAAACGTTGAATGGAACGATTTTGAGACACAATTCCCTGATTTATTCAATTCACCAAAAAAAGAGGAGTCTCCTAAAAAAAGTCTATGGCAACATTTCTTTAGTCAAAAATAACAAGGAGGTCTAATGGAAATTTGGGATGCTTATGACCAATATGGGTTCATTACAGGTCTTACACTTAATAGGGATCAAAATATCCCACAAGGCTTATTCCACTTAGTTGTTGATGTTATCCTTTTTCATGAGGATGGTGACGTATTGATGATGAAACGGCACCCTAAAAAGAAAGCTTTTCCTGCTTATTTCGAAGCCACCGCTGGCGGATCTGCCCTTAAAGGAGAAAATGCTAAGCAAGCTATTCTAAGGGAACTCAAAGAAGAAACTGGTATCGTTCCTCAATGTCTAACCTTTCTTAATAGAGAGTGGTTCTCTGAGCGTTCTTACTTTGTAGACCATTTTATCGCAAAATATAATGGTGCAAAAGATATAATTACATTGCAAGAAGGAGAGACCGTTGACTATATCTGGTTAAAACCAGAATATATTGATTTATTTTTATCTAAAAACAAATTAATACCCTCTCAAATAAAACTCTTAAAATCCTTAATCTAAAAACTAGGCTTAATAAAGGCCTAGTTTTCATTTGCATCAATAATATCAAATACCTTAAGCAAATTTTTTTCATTAATCTGATACGCAGCTTCTTCTCTGACAATTGGTTTTGCACAAAAAGCAATTCCTACCCCAGCGGATTTGATCATTGGTAAATCATTGGCACCATCTCCCATTGCGATGGTTTGTGAAAGGTCTAAGTGATTTTCAGAAGCCCACTCTTTTAACTTTATTTTTTTCACTTCTTTAGTGACAATCTCTCCCTCAACTTCGCCAGTGAGAAAACCACCTTTGACACCAAGACGATTCGCTTTGACATAATCAACTTGTAATTGCTTAGCTAAGATATCAATCGTCTCGTGAAAACCTCCTGATACAAGACCAACTTTCATCTGACGCTTGTGACACTCTTTAATCAATTCATAAGCCCCTGGAGTAAAATGTATTGAGGATAATATATCTGTCAAAATAGTAACAGGCAAACCTTTAAGTAGCGCTACTCTTTTCTTCAAAGCTTCTTCAAAATCTAACTCGCCACGCATTGCAGCGTCAGTCAGTGCAGCAACCTGTTTCCCCACCCCTGCTTCAATAGCTAATAAATCAATAGCTTCTTCCATTATTAAGGTTGAATCAACGTCCATGACTAACAAACCTTTAATCATTTAAAACCTCCAAAACTTTTTTACTATTGTACCTTAAAATTAGCACCTTTCATAGATAGCAATTAAAAAAAGAAGAGTACTAACTCTTCTTTTTTAGAAACGAATACGTTCTTGTGTCTTTTCATAAGACGTCACAAAACGGTCAGTTACACCTGGTTCCACAGTCTCAAGTGCGTATGAAATTTCATCGAAAGATGCTTTATAGTTATGTTCAACTTCAAATAAGTACAAAGCTTGTTCAAAGCTCTTTTGCACATTTTGTTCAAAACTACGATAACGGTTTGAATACTGTAGTAACTGCTCTGTGAGAGTCGCATCTTGAACAACTAGATATGTAGCTTGCTCTAAATTAGCGATAGCATTTGTAGTCACATCATTTAAACGTGAAACAGCCTCAATATCAATACGACCGCGACTGAGTTCATTAATAAGTGCCTCAATTTGAGAACTTGTTGTAAAGAAAGTGCTTAAGAAGTCTTGCGGGATTCCTGGAAGATTGCGTTTTTCCATGAAACGTTTAATCATATGGAGCTTGTTAACATACTTATCCATATTTTGGCGTGCTCGTGTCTCAACGCTTTCAATAGTTTTAACGGCTTCAAAAACTTCCATTTGATTTTCTTCAACAGTAGTCAATGTTTTCAACGTACGCTCAAATAAAATTTGTAGATGAGTATAAGGTGAAGCTTCTTGACCAAAATTTTCTACAGAAGGTAAAACCTTTGTTTCAATTTCTTCCAAATCATTTGTGAAGGAACGTAAACTTAAGCTTTCATTTTCATTTAAGATATATTTAGCAGATAATCGTTTGATTTCATGCCCCAGTTGTTCATTGTTAGATTTTGCATGAGCAAGGAATTGAGGAATAATTTTACTATCCTTATGAGCTACTTTATAAGCAGCAATCTCACGTTCAAAAATATCATAAAGTTTATCAATTTTTTCTTGAATATGTTCATTTTCATCGCGAGCACGATCTAGATCCAAACTAACTAAACCATCTGAATTCGAACGAATAGCCTCACGAACTTCTTGAAAACGTTGTTCAATATCCTTTTCAGGGAAATGGTAGTTTTCCTCTAAAAGACGACGATATCCTGTCTCCAAATCATCTAACTGATCTGGAAAATCGTCTTCTAATTTAGCAACAATAGCTGGAATTTG
Organism: Streptococcus agalactiae; assembly: GCF_949788565.1. Taxonomy (NCBI): domain Bacteria; kingdom Bacillati; phylum Bacillota; class Bacilli; order Lactobacillales; family Streptococcaceae; genus Streptococcus; species Streptococcus agalactiae. The sequence continues at coordinate 552,099 of NZ_OX460931.1, read as the reverse complement.
TTCTGTAATTTGCCCTAAAGCAATCGTATGCTCCTCTGCTTTATTCAAAACTTCAGAAGCTTCAATCGGGTCACCAGTTGAGTTTAAGGTCACAAAATGTGAAAATTCAGCCTCGATATTTTTCAACTGCTTTTCAATTTCTGGCATGGTTGTCCCGTAATTATCTTCTTTTTCAGAAATTGATTTTTGAAGTGTTTCGTATAGGTCCAAAGCATGTGTTACACGGGCACTATTTTTCTCTTCTTGCTCTTTTAAAACTTCTAAAGCTTCACGAATCGAAACAATATCTTCTTCTATAATAGTTAGCTGACTATCAACATTATCAATCTCGTGCTTAGCACGCACAAAATTAAATGAATCATTAAGATTTTCAGCTTCAACTAAATGAAAATCAATATCTTTAAATGAATTAGTTGATAAATCAGTCCATTTTTGGTTCCATTCTCTAAAAGTTGATTGACTTTGGCCAATCAAATGAAGCAATTTGACTTGCTCAATCTCCTCTTGCACAGGAAGGTCAACTAACTCTTGTTTTCTAGTTTCTAAGTTTGCAATTAATGTATCATTACGTTTTCTTATTACGACGCCGACTACGTAGGCAATAATCACAAGCAGGACTATAGCCACAAGCAGCAATATGATTCCGCTCGACATTCAACTCTCCTTATAATGGTCTAATTTTCTAAAAATCTACTATAACGTTAAGATTATAGCATACTTGAACTGTTTTTCAAAGCTATCTTTGGACTAGATATCTAAGTTACTATAAACAGCATTAGCTTCAATGAATTCACGTCGTGGTTCTACTCGATCTCCCATTAGCATATCGAAAATCTTATCTGCTTCTGCTGCATCATCAACTGAGACACGTGCCATCAAGCGGTTTTCAGGATCCATTGTTGTTTCCCAAAGTTGATGGTCATCCATCTCACCTAGACCTTTGTAACGTTGTACAGTAGGTTTTGAACGTCCTGAACTATAGGTATCTAGAGCTTGACGTAATTCCTCTTCTTGATTGACCCCTGGCTGAATATAAGCTTTAATCTCACTTCCTACTTTGACACCATAGATTGGTGGTTGAGCGATATAAACATATCCTGCTTCCAAAACAGGTCGCATAAAACGATAAATCAGAGTTAAAAGTAAAGTTCTGATGTGAGCTCCATCAACATCGGCATCAGTCATAATGACTAATTTTTGATATCTGACTTTTGATACATCAAAATCTGCACCAAATCCAGTTCCCATAGCTGTGAAGAGACTTCGGATTTCTTCGTTTGCTAAAATTTTATCCATTGTAGCTTTTTCAACGTTTAGAATCTTACCCCTAATCGGTAAAATTGCTTGAAACTCACGATTACGTCCTGATTTTGCAGACCCTCCCGCAGAATCTCCCTCCACTATAAAAAGTTCATTCATCTCAGCATTATTAGATGAGCAATCAGCCAGTTTCCCAGGTAAGTTTGAAATCTCTAAGCCTGACTTTTTACGTGTTACTTCACGCGCCCGTTTTGCTGCAATACGGGCTTTAGATGCCAAAATTCCTTTTTCAACAATCTTCTTAGCTACTTGTGGATTTTCTAATAGGAATCGATTGAAAGCTTCGCTAAAGAGACGATTTGTAATTTTAACAACTTCAGAATTTCCAAGTTTTGTTTTAGTTTGTCCTTCAAATTGTGGATTTGGATGTTTAACAGATATAACTGCTGTTAAACCTTCACGAACATCTTCTCCAGTTAAATTATCTTCATTTTCTTTGAGAATCTTATTCTTTTTAGCGTAATCATTAATCACACGTGTCAAGGCAGTACGAAATCCTTGTTCGTGCGTTCCTCCTTCATGAGTGTGGATGTTATTTGCAAAACTCATAACAGTCTCTTGATATCCAGTAGTATACTGCATTGCTACTTCAACTGAAATACCATCTAATTCACCGTCAGTATAAATAGGATTTTCAAAAATCACTTCTTTGTTCTCATTGATAAACTCAACGTATGAACCTATACCACCTTCATAGTGATATTCTTTTTCAACTTCTTGACCTTCTCGCTTGTCTGAAATGGAGATTCTTAGTCCACGATTTAAAAAAGCTAATTCCTGAATACGTTTGGCTAATTTATCAAAATCAAATACAGTGGTTTCAGTGAAAATTTCTGGGTCAGGCGTAAAGTGAACTGTTGTTCCTGATAAGTCAGTATCACCGATAATTTCAAGATCATTAACAACAACACCGCGTTGGTATTCTTGATAATGAACCTTGCCATTTTTATAAACCTTGACATCTAATTGTGTTGACAATGCATTAACAACAGATGACCCTACACCATGTAAGCCACCAGAAACCTTGTATCCGCCACCACCAAATTTACCACCGGCATGGAGAACTGTAAAAACTGTCTCTACAGCTGGTCTTCCAGTTTTTTCTTGGATATCTACCGGAATACCGCGACCATCATCAACAACTGTAATAGAGTTATCTGGTTCAATGTAAACTTTAATATGTCCTGCAAATCCAGCTAAGGCTTCATCAATTGAGTTATCAACAATTTCCCATACAAGGTGATGAAGCCCTTCTTTCGAAGTCGAACCGATATACATGCCTGGACGCATGCGAACAGCTTCTAAACCTTCTAATACTTGAATCTGACTTGCGTCATATTCTTGAGCACGTTGTTCCATATTCTTTGTTTCTTCTGTCATTTACTCTATTATCTCCATCAATGATTTTGACCCATCGACTAATAAGGTATCAAAACCAGCCGATTCTCCTGCTTGCTTATCTATATCACGATCGCCTATTACTAAACAATTATCAATTTGGTATTTTTCTTTCAAATAAAGCATACTCTCGGGACTAGGTTTCCTTGAAAAGCCGTTATCAGCAGTCACTACTTCTGTAAAATAGTCAATAATTTCTGTTTTTTCCAGAATAACTATAACTTGATTATCACGATGAGACACCAAAAAATTACGACTACCTTGTCTTTGAATTTTCGCTAAAAGTTCTTTTGCCCCTTGGAATAGAATTGGTGTTTCCAAAACCTTAGCTTCATTAGCCTTATACTCTTTTAAAAAATCAGCTTCTTCAGGGATAAAATATGCAATTGCATCTGCTGTTGACTCTTTTAATTTTTGATACACACTATCGTGGTCTGCTTGATATCCAAATTCTTTCAAAGTCTCTACAAAAGCACGTGTGGAACTTTCGTAATTATCAAGTAGTGTACCACCCAAATCCCAAATATAATCATGATAATTCATGCCCTTTATTATATCATATTATTACGATTTTTTATAGCTACCACCTTACTTAATTAACTCACTCCTCTAAAATATTTCGATTATTAAAAGGCTGGATTATCTTTCCAACCTTTTTTTGTTATATACTACGATACTTCAAATGTGATCCATTAGCCTTGGCCTGACGAACTGTATTTTGATAAGACATGGATAAGACCAATCCAATTCCAATAAGATTACTTAGTAATGAACTTCCACCTTGCGAAATAAACGGAAGTGGGATTCCTGTTAGAGGTAATATACCAACTGCTGCACCAATATTTTCAAAAACATGGAAAACAATCATCATGATAAAACCAGTTGATATAAAAGTATAAAATTGATTATTAGATTCAATGGTGATCCTTAACATACGGTAAATGATAATGAGATATAACCCTAAAACAATCGCCGAACCAATGAAGCCAAAATTCTCAGCAATGACAGTAAAAATCATGTCACTTTCACGAACAGGAACCGAGAGCTCTAAAATATTAAAACCTTTACCTGTTACCCCGCCACTTCCAATTGATACCATACCCTGTGTTTGTTGATAAGCAATTGAGTCTGCAAAACTAAATGGATCAATCCAAGCAGATAAACGGTTGATTTGATATGTATCCATCCCCAAATTATAAAACCATTCCTTGCCGTTTGGTGAGATAAAAATCATCAAAAAGCTAGCTATAAAAAGAACGATAGTAGATAAAATTGGCAAGATTATCCACCAAGATATGCCCGATAAAAGGATTAAACCTGACAAAATGGCAAGGAAAACTAATGCTGTTCCTAAATCTTTTTGTAACATTAGAAGAATCATCACTGGCAATGTAACCAAACCAAACAATCCTAGCAACTTCCAATCATCTTGAAAAGTTTTGCGATTTTTCTGATGAAAACTAACAGTTATTCGAGATAACATTAAAATATAGGAAATCTTCATAAACTCTGACGGTTGAAACAAAGTTACCGAGCCAATGGTCACCCAATTTTTAGCACCTGTTGCCGCAAAAAGCTGTGGACTATAAAAAATTAAGGGAAGAACCATTAGGGTTAGTCCTAAAGCATACAGATAGGGCGTGGCTTTCCATAAAAATTCAGTACTGAAAAGCATAACGACAAATGCAATAATACACCCCATAATAATCCAAGACACCTGCTGAAACATCGCGATATAGATATTAGAAGGATAATCATTCATCGTTGCAACATAAATTGAGGCTAAACCAATCATTAATAAAAAAAATACTGGTATCACAACAGCATAATCAATTTGCCCTTTAAAATAGTTTGATTTTTGTGACATAGGACTTCCTTTTTTATTCATGGTAATTATTATAACATTTTTTCAGAATCTGACTTATATTTTTTGCAATAAAAAATGCAACTCAAATCATTATGAGTTGCAAATATTAGGAGATTGTTCTTCATCAGTAAAACAAAGAACATGAAAAGAAAAGTTTATTTAGGATATTTAAAGTATACAAAGTTCACCTTAAACAAAACTTAAATAATCTTATTTAAGTTTTGTTATTTTCTCAACACTAGTCTAAAGAATAAAATCCTTCCTAACATCTCAAAAAAGGTTTTAATATGTCCCCTGCCAACTTCTCTACCATTAAAATAGGATATATTAAAGGTTAAAATACACGATACATCCATAATAAAAAGCATATTTTTTTATTTTATTCTATTTTAAAATACTTTTTGGGGCGAATTTTGGTCCGTTATTATGATAACTTCCTCAGTACATCAAGCACTCTCTCAACTGTAACAACCTCTTCTTCTCTCACTTCTTCGTGTAGTAACACATAATCAAATATCTTTCCGTTTTTACGCACTATCGCTACTGTGTTCCCTGAAATATAGCCTTTATCAATCGCTTCTTTAAACTCATCTATATCTGTTCTGATAGACAAAAAGATAACAAATAACCGCTCGTTAAATGAGCGGTTATTTGTTACTTCAGTTTTTCTTTGACAGCATCTTTAGCATCATCTGCTAGTTCTTTGCCTTTAGCAATTGTTTTTTCGATAAATCCTTTTGCTTCTAACTCTTTATCACCGGTTATTTTGCCAAAGCCTTCTTTAGCACCACCTTTTGCTTGATCTAATTTTGATTTTAGTTTTTCTTGTGACATACTGCACCTCCTTATTATTTTTATTAATCATAACATCTATATCTTTCTTTAGCAAATAAAAACAAGAGTCGCTAGTGTCAGGCGACTCTTGTTTTAGTGATTATCTCATGGTTATGCGAGTATGGATGTATACTATAAAAATAGACAACACTTTGTGTGTTATAACCTGTTTTAAAAGACACAAAAATCTCTGAAGGAAGAATTTACCGTCTGATGAAGAATATGGCGCTCCCTAAAATGGCTACCGTTAAGACAAAAACAGCTCTTAAAAAGACTCAAAAAACGTATCCTCAAAACTTACTCAACCAGAAATTTAATCCTGATAAACCTAATCAAGTATGGTCTACTGACTTCACCTATATTTCTATTGGATATAAGAAATATGTCTATCTCTGCGCAATAATTGATCTCTATTCTAGAAAATATATTGCTTGGAAATTGAGTCATCGTATGGATGCAAAGTTAGCATGTGACACTCTAGAATTAGCTCTTAATAAAAGAAAGATTGAAGGAACACTTCTCTTTCATTCCGACCAAGGGTCACAATTTAAGGCCAGGGAATTTAGAAAAATAATTGATGACAACAATATCATGCATTCTTTTTCTAAACCTAGATATCCTTATGATAATGCCGTAACTGAAGCATTTTTCAAGTATTTAAAGCATAGACAAATCAACCAAAAAAATTATCAAAATATCAAACAGGTTCAATTAGACTGCTTTGAATACATTGAGAATTTTTATAACAATTACATCCCACATACGGCTAATCTAGGACTAACCCCTAATCAGAAAGAAGAAAATTATTTTAACGCAATAAAATAACACGGTTTTCTGTCTACTTATTTGACATTAGTCCAATAGTATGATTATTACTCAAGAGATTATTTTTATTTTAAATATAAAATAATTTTCACCATGTAATATTTCATACTTTATATTATACTTATTAAGTATATTCTTTACTATATTTAATCCTAATCCATTACTATTATCCAATTTTAGATCAAAACTAGCATCTAAAATTTTATTTTTATCATATGAGTTTTCTATAAGTAACCAATCATTAGCTATTTTGATATTAATTATTCCATTTCGATTAGTATATTTTACTGCATTGCTAATCAAATTAGAAAATACAATATTTAGTGCCGTTTTTCCTATATAAATATTATAGTCTAATAATTCCTTATTAATATTTATTTTTTTTTGATTTACTAAGATAGAGTATTTTTCTAATACTTCATCTAATGTATCACCAACATTTAAATATTCTTCATCATTATTCAAGTCTTTTATAGAATAAAAAGATAATATTTGCGAGACATTCTTTGTTAAGTTATCTACAATATTAATACACTCACTGATATAAAAGTCTCTATCTTTATATTTTCCGATATTATATTTCATATTCTCAAGTAATATCTTTAGGCTGGAAAGAGGAGTTTTAAGTTCGTGGGACGCCCCCTTAAAAAAATCATATTTCAATTTTTCTAACTTTAAAATTTCCTTATTTTTAAATTCCAAATCATTAATTGTATTCAATAAAGCACAATATAAGTCATTGATTTGCTGTTTTAGTTGTCCAATTTCATCATTAGAACTAATTTTCAATCTTGTTTCTTTGTCAAGTTTTATCATTTTATCAGTAACCATAGTTATTTCTTGTATATTGTTTTTTATAGATTTAGCATAAATTAAAGAAATAACAATGGAAAAAAGAAATGATATCGATAAAGAATATGGTAAAAACTTAAGGCTCAAGTCTTTCGCGTCTTTTTGCATATCAGCTGTTGAAACAAATTGAAGATGTATTTTTTTGCCATCATGAAGTTTAATTTCCCTTTCTTCAATTATTAAAGAATTACTATCACTTTTTACATTAACATTTATATTATCATTTATTTGTAATTCATTTTTGTTATTATTTTTTTTTATAAATACCTTTATGTCACTACTTTTAGAATAAAGCTCCAAAGTTTGGTCTAAATATTTTAACTCTTTTCCATTCATATTTTTAGAAATTTCATCTGCCATAATGTGGATTTTTACTTTCCTCGTCTCCAAATATGTTTTAGGAAAGATAAAAAAGAATAATGAATGAACTAATATAATTAGTATTCCAAGAATAGAAAATATTTGTATGAACATTTTTGGGAATATTTTTAATTTCTTCATTTTCTCTCCAATTTATATCCTACATTTCTTATAGTAGTTATACAGTCTAATTGTAATTTTTTTCTAAGTTCTTTTATATATACATCTACTACTCGATCATAAGGGATCTCTTCGCTATCCTTCCAGACATAATCAATAATTTGCATTCTTGTTAAAACTTGTCCATCATTATCCAATAAACATTTTAGTATTTCGAGTTCTTTTGCATTTACATCTATTTTTTCATCATTTATTTTAGCTGTATAACTATTAAAATTTACCGAAAGATTCTTATATTCAAACTTCTCTAAATGTCCAAAATTCTTCTTAATTAAAGAATCTATTCTAGCCTTTAAAACAGGCAATGAAAATGGTTTTTCTACATATCCATCTACTAAATTAGTAAATGCATCAATTTTATATTCTTCATCACTAAATGCAGTCAAAATTAGAATTGGTAAATTGCTTTTCTTTCTAATTTCTTTCAACACTTCTAAACCATTTATAAAAGGTATCTGAATGTCTAAGATAACCAAGTTTATATCACTATTAAATTTTGACAAGGCTTCCCTTCCATCTTTAGCCTGAATAACAGTATATCCAAATTCTGAAAGGTATTCACTTATTCCCTCTCTTATCAACTTATCATCTTCAACAGTTAATATTTTCATAGATACCTCCATTTAAATCTATACATAATATTATACAGTATATTATTTGATTTTTATAAGTCAAAAAACATTCGGTGATATAAATCACCGAAAATTTTAATTATTATCAATTAATAACTCTTTTGGATTCTTTCTTAATGTATAAATTGAAGAAAGAATCAATGATACAAGAAGTACAAAACTCATAAATATAACTACATAAATTATGAATTTAGGTAATACATTTATATCTAAACCTGAAAGAGTCTTGTTGAATCCTTCAGCTTCTGCCCCCCCGCCTAATTGACTAGATGCAGATTGTCTAGCTATTTGTTTAGCTATATCGCCAGTAACTTTATTCAATATATTATTCCCTAGCTTATCAGCTGTATATTGAGCTAAGAAATAAGATCCAAGAAGTGCGGGAATGGATATAAATACCATCTCGATTATAAATTGACCAAAAATTTCTAATTTAGATATACCTAATGATAGTAATACTGCTATTTCTTTCTTTCTGGCATTCATCCATAAGAAAAGTAATAATGAAACTACAACTCCTGCAAATATTAATGAGCCAACAAATAATTTGTTTGAAATAGAATAGATACCGGATATAGATTGTTGCAGCGCAGGATAATTTGATGAACTTTTAATCAAATTATATTCTCTCCAATTTATATCTAGTTTCCCAAGATCTTTTATTACACTATCAAGATTCTTATCACCTTTTACAAAGAATGTTGCATCTTGGTATACGGCTGTATCTTCTGTATTACCATAAACTTTAGCAGCTGAATGAACGTCAGTGATTAGTGTATTTTCGTATAGTTCTTGTGCTGCACTTACCCCACCGCTATTATGACCATCAAATAAACCTTTAATTTCTACTTCTACAGTTTCATTTGCAACTTTTTCATTGTCAGCATCAAACAAATTAGATTTTATTTTTATTTTATCTCCAACTTTGAGATTGTTTTTTTTTGCCAAATCTTTATGCATTAAAATTTTATTTTTATCTTTATTTTCTAAATGCTTTCCTTCTACTAACTTATATGCTTCTGATACAAATTTTGTTTCTTTTGCTGAGTCATTAACCCCTGTTAACATAACTGTTCTCTTAAAATTCTTTGCTCTTTCAGGTGATTGATTTGCAAGTGTATCTTGAGTTTCAATTATATCATGATCAACTAGGTCTGCGACGCTGTTTATTCTTTTTACATAGGAGTCTATACTGTTTGTTTGAGATATCTTTTTAATATCTTCACCTTTTACATTTCCTCCACCCCTAGGTGTTCCTGGATTTACTTGTCTATTTATTTCCATAGAAAAACTGTTTGTTATATTAGCAAATGTTTCCTTAGAAGCTCTATCTGTGGCATCTTTAATAGATAAACTAATGATGCTTAAAGTTGCCATTGATAGAATAACTAATATAATAATTAATGATTTTAAGCTTTTTCTAGTTACATAAGCAAATGCATTTTTTATCATTATTCAACCTCCAAATTCATTTTATTTACTTTTTTCAACTTTTTACCACTTAGTTCTAAAATGATATCCGCAGAATCTGCTACTTCCTTACTATGTGTTACAACTATTACACATTTATTTCTATCTTGAGCTAATTCCTTTAATATATTAATTATTTCTCCAGCAGTAACACTGTCTAGGTTACCGGTAGGCTCATCAGCTAGTATTATTGGGGCATCTGATACCAGTGCCCTAGCAATAGCTACCCTTTGTTGCTGACCACCAGATAATTTCATAACATTTCTTTTTATTTGTTTTTTATCTAAACCTAATTCGAACAAGATACTCTCATCTACTGATTTATTTACTAGTCTAATATTTTCAATCGGCGATAAATAATCTATTAAATTATAATTTTGAAATACCAAAGATATATTATTTTTTCTGTGATTACTATATCCTTTCTTTTCTATATCTTCATTCTTAAACAAGATTTTTCCTGTTTGAACTTTATCAAGTCCTGCAAGTAAGGAAAGAAGTGTGGATTTTCCTGTTCCTGACTTCCCTACTATCGCATAAAACTTTCCAAGTTCAAATTTTTGATTTACTCCTGACAAAACTTTTTCTTTAGAATTTGCGTAACTGTAATTTACATTCTTTATTTCTAATATATCCATTATTTGCTCCTAACTTATTTTTGATAATATTTCTTTTGGTTTCTTAAATAATATTAATGAAGAGGCCATTACAACTGATAAAACAATAATACTTATTAATATTAAATAACTTTCTGCAAGTGTTGTTATGTTTAACATAAAACTGCTTTTATTTATTAAACTTCCACCGAAAATCATTGAGTTCTCTGAGTTAATAAATCCTTCTACAATTACTTTTAATAGTAGATTCCCTAAAAATAAGGAGGATATTATACTTGGTATTGATATGAATATTAACTCAAATATAAATTGCCTTATAATTTGTATCTTAGTTGTTCCAATAGATAAAAATATACCTATTTCATAAATTCTTTCTCTTAACCATAGAATCAAGATTAATGAAAGAACAACTATTCCACCTAACATAATCGAATAAGTCATTATTTTAATTATATGTTTTATTCCACTCACTGACTCTAAAGACTCTTCGAATGCTTTATTATCTTTCTTAATAGAATACTTTGACTTATCAATTTTAAAGTCTTTCAATTTGTTTAAGGCAAGCTCTGTAGATTCTAAACTACCAGAATACATTAAAATTTTATTTGCAATTCTATTATTCTCTGATTTATTTAATATTTCTTGGCTAGTTGAATAATCTACAAAAACCATATTTTCGCTAAAATCAGATGATAATCCTGTATATGTTTCCTGTTTTTTACCAGAAAAGATTCCTATAATTTTAAATTTATGACTTTTTATTTTTCCACTTTTTTCCGTATCTAGTAATTCAAGATCAATTTCATCACCCAATTTTAGTTTGTTTTGTTTAGCAAATTCTTCATGAACAAGAATTGAATTCTTATCATTTTCTTCTATATTTTTTCCTTCTTTAAAACTAAATACTCCACTACTAAATAAAAGATTTCTTTTAGTATTACTTGTAGCTTCTAGTGAAACAACATTTTTAAATTCGTCAGATAAATCTTCTCTATTTATACTTTGCTTACCACTAACTACTTTAAGATCTTTCAATTTTGCTAATCCATCATATTGAAATATTTTTTCTTCAACCTCTTTTATTTTTTCAATATTCTTAAATTGATTAATATTAAAATATTTACCATCTTTTTTTGTAATTGATATTGAAGAATTAGAACTTTCATATAAAGCCTTTTCTATTTCATTACTTGATTTCATTATTGTTAAACATGAATACAAGCAAGAAAGAACAATTGTTAAAATAGCAAATATAATAAGTGTTCTATTTTTTTTTCTGGTAATATATGCTATAGCATTTTTTATCACTTCCTAATTACTCCTCTCTATTTTTACTCCGCAACTATTGCATCCACTGGATTAATATTTTTACATCGCCTACAACTAATGTTTTTAAAACTATTTCCATTAAAATTTCTTCATTTGACAAACTATCTCAATGATAGAGCTGTTTATATATGAAGTTACTGAATTTCGTATCTATTTATTCAAAGGAAAATCTCAAATAACTCATTATGAAGAATGCGATACGAAATCTAATTCTCATGTTTATATAGTTTTATTATCAAAAACTACCTAATGCTCTATTGAAAAAACTAGACTTAGGGTAGCGATGATAAACAATGAACTGATGTCTGGTTAAGGAAATAGTTATTAAGCAATACAGATTTTATGATGCATACTGGCTGTTTCAATAATCATCCCGTACTTGACAGTACCTATCTAATTTTACATAAGTTCACCTCCCAATTTAGCTTACAATAAATAGACATTTAACTCTTAAAGCGAAGAATTACGTTTACTAGTAAAATTATCAATCTATAAGTTACTAGACACCAGTGACAAAATAGTGTTGCCTAAATACTAGATTACATACCTTTTATGAAACGTTTATGAAATAAAATTTTTTCCATATTATATTAATTTTTTTATTTTCAAAAGAGCTATGCTAATTTCTTTTATCCCTTACTCTAATCCATTTATATGAAATTCAGTTGTAAAAATAAAGTCTTATGCTAACATAGTAGTTTATGTTTTATTAACGTTCTTTTGGGCGGCATTGGAGCGCATAAATTTTACGCAGGAAAAATAGGCCAGGTTTTTTTATATATTATTTTTAGTATTACCTTTATTCCTGGAATTATCGACCTTATCGAAGCTTTGATGGCTCTCGGAAAACAAACTGATGAATATGGAAATATCATCGTTTAATGAAACAAAAAGCCTCACGCTCAATTTTTGGTCGAGGAGAGCGTGAGGCAAGACAGTATAAGAAATAAGCATTAAATGGCTCGTTTTCTTGTAGCTATTTTAGCAAATTTAGAAAGGTTAAGCAATCTGAACGGCTCCCTGTCAAGTAGACAGTCAAATAATAAAAGATAAGTTATGCAACCTGATTCCTGAATTCTAGAGGAGTCAGGTTGTTTAATTTTGATTGATAACGTTGTGTGTTGTAGAATTCGATATAACGTGCCACATCATTGACCAACTCATCATAAGAGTTGTATTTCTTAAGGTGGTAAGACTCAGTCTTGAAAAACCCAAAGAAACTTTCAGTTGGTGCATTATCAATACATTTGCCAATCCGGGACATGGATAAGGTCAGACCAGCTTGTTGTATGATATAACGGTATTCTTTGGAAGTATATTGACTACCTCAATCGCTATGGATGATAGGTGTGGCTCCTGGATTGAGCTCTAGCCCCTTTTTAATGGTCTTCATAACAAGTGGATTTCATTGTTGTGACTAATCTCATAAGCGATAATAGAACCGTTATACAGGTCTTTAATCGCACTGAGATAAGCTTTAGCTCCCAGACCGTATTGAAGATAGGTGACATCTGTGCACCATTTCTGGTTATGAGCTGTGGCTGTAAATTCACGATTAAGAATATTTTCTTCGTAAAATCTGTCACAAGCTTTTGTACAAGCATGGCTAACACGACGAATGACTGAACTAATCCCCAGAATGTTCATCAATCAACGAATCCGTTTCTTGTTTTAAGTTGTCCCAAGTTGACGATTAATAAATGTTGTCATACGGCGATAACCTAAGATACCATTGTAGAGTCTATGAAGTTCCTTGATTTTAGCCATTAGCTTTGTATTTTTTGTCTCAAAATCTGTTTTTTGACGATTGAGCCACTTGTAATAGCCTGAACGAGACCCCTTCAAGAGTTGGCATAAGGCCTGAATAGGCACATTAGATTCCTCATCGTAATAATTCTTGATTACTTGGAACTCCGCTAAATGCTTACCTAGTCTTACCGTCTGTTTCCTCGTTTGATGTCTTCTAACTTTTTTAGTAAACTAACCTCGATTTCTAAGAGACGATTACGTTCCTCCAATTGTTTAATCTTGAGTTAAAGTTGCTCAATCTCGGTTAAATCAGGCCTACTCTCCAACCCTTTCACACGTCTATCAACCAAACCTTGTGAGCCATTCTTCTCAAGCTTACGCACCCAAGAATAAATTTGTTGGTAGGAAACACCAAACTTCTCAATAGCTGCTTGATAGTCTTTCCCATGGGCAATGGTGTAGTTAACAATCTCTACACGTTCTTCAAATGTGGCTTGCCTTCCTTGTTTCATACGGCTATATCCTCTACTAGTGGCTTTCAAGTCTTCACCACTAGTATACCGTTTTATCCACTTTTGGAGAACAGAGCGACTTGAGATATCATACCATTTACAAATATCTCTAAGAGAGCCTTTTCCATCAAGGTAGCCTTGAACACCCTGTTCTTTAGCTAATGTGGAGTATATCAATGGCGTATTTCCGTAAACGCGACAACGGGTGGGAATATCGAATATCGTATAAACATATAATAGGAAATATATTACTTTGCAATATTACTTCCACTAAATATCAACAAGTCATAAATCATTATAGTCAAACGCATGTGCAAGATACAGTAAAGCGTTTTAACATACATGTAAAAGCCTGCGTATCCATGGCTGTTCACGAGGGATATATAGAAAAAAATTTTTGTTTATTCACTAAGGTTAAAGCAAAAAATAAGGGGCGTAAATAGAGATAAAATTTCTTGAAACCAATGAATACTTACGCTTGATAAAAATTTGTAAAGAAAAATCACAACATCAATCGTATGCAGCGTTATACCTCATCGCTAAAACTGGCATGCGCTTCGCTGAATGTTTAGGTTTAACAGTTAATGATATTGATTACACTAACAAATATTTATCAATTAATAAAACTTGGGATTATCATTTCAACCAAAGATACCTGCCAACAAAAAACAAAAGTAGTATCAGAAATATACCAATTGACAATGATACATTATTTTTTTTGCATGAATTTACAAAAAATAAAAACGACAGATTATTCGACAAACTTTCAAATAATGCAGTCAATAAAACTATCCGAAAAATAACTGGTCGCGAGGTACGAGTGCACTCTCTCAGGCATACATTTGCAAGCTATCTAATTTCCATCTCTCAAGTTTTAGATCACGAGAATTTAAATATCACTTTAGAAGTTTACGCACATCAATTACAAGAACAAAAAGATAGGAACGATAAACTTAATCAGAGAAATTTGGGGCGGATTTGGGGCAAAATAGCTCTAAACCGCTATTTACATGCAATGAATATGTCCCCTGCCGGAATCGAACCAGCAATTACTCCTTAGGAGGGAGTTGTTATATCCATTGAACTAAGGGGACCTAGTAAAAAAACTGCCCACAGGCAGATTTTTTACGTCTTGGTTGTCCAGTTTTAAAACATAGTTACTATCCTCAAACAACCAAGCATTTTTAAAATCTGATCATCAAAATTAACGACGGATTTCTTTAATACGTGCAGCTTTACCTTGCAATGCGCGTAAGTAGTAAAGTTTAGCACGACGTACTTTACCATAACGAACAACTTCGATTTTATCAACACGAGGAGTGTGAATTGGGAATGTACGCTCTACACCGATACCACCAGAAATTTTACGTACTGTGTACATTTCTGAGATTCCTTGACCTTTACGTGAGATAACAACACCTTCAAAGATCTGAATACGTTCGCGAGTACCTTCGACAACTTTAGCGTGAACACGTACAGTATCACCAGCACGGAACTCAGGGATATCAGAACGAAGTTGACCTTCTGTCAAACTTTGAATTAATGGATTCATTTTTATTCTCCTTCTCTTACTAATCTTAAGTACTTGTCTCAGCGGATTAGCCGTTTTTTGTGCGTCCATCACACACTCTCACAATTCTACCAAATTTTAACCTACTTGTAAAGCTATTTTATCTAGAAGAACAAGGTGTCATCCTTTAGAATAGTTATTTGTATATTATTTAAATTTGATTTACTGTTTCTAGGTTAGCTTTTTTCTGATTTTTGAGAGTTTAATTCATTTAATATTTGATTTTTTAAGCTACGTTTTCTATATTAGCTTTCGTGTCACTTAACTCTTTCCCATAAAGTTGAAATCCACATCAACTTTTTATCTTATAATGCATTTCACCATCGCGACTTAAATGCTTGTAGACATTATCCTAACCTAAGTTCCTACACATTCAATTGGATTTTACAGTATTTTAATGACAATCATAAAATCAATTTCTTTGAAGAAATTATATTAGCCACATAATTTTTGCATTCATAAAATTGACAAACTCCATTTTTATAAACTTTAAGAGAATAAAAAAGAGAACGGAATATTCCGTTCTACAAACTGATAAACTCTTTTAAAACTCATCACTAACTATCTAGATTGAGCACCATAAATCGTATGAGCATGTGATATGGAATAAGCAACAAGACATACAATAACAAAATAAGGAGTGTTGGCAAAGCCAAAGACTTCGCCTCCTATTAAGATAGGACCTAACAGAGTATTCGTTGCACTCCCAAAAACGCTAGTATAGCCTAAAGCAGCAACTAAAATAACTGGCAAACCTAAAATGGGCGCAATAATCACTCCTAAACTTGCTCCGATTGCAAATAAGGGAGTTACTTCTCCTCCCTGATAACCTGCAGCCAAAGTAATAACTGTCAAACACAATTTTAACAACCATTCATAATCATAAAGGTTCTTATTAGTGAAGCTAGCCTCAATTAGATTTGTTCCCAGTCCTGAATATCGTCCAAAATGGAAGATAAACAATAAAAAAGTAGCTAACAATCCAAGTGTGAAAATCCGTTTATATGGGTTTAGCAACCTACTAGAAGCAATTAATTTAGCTTTAGCCAATAAATAAGCAAATAAATTACCACACAGACCAAAACATAGTCCTAAAACCAATAATTTTAGAATAATATCTGGTGTTAACGCCATTGATGTTGCTATACTATGAGAAAATTTTTCTAAACCTAAAGAATGTGAGACGAAATTTGCTGTCAGGGCAGCAATTAAACTTGGTAATACATACGAAACCATTAAACGACCTACTACCAAAACTTCAATCGCAAAAAAAGTAGCAGCTAAAGGAGTCTGAAATAAACCAGCAAAACCTGCTGCCATTCCCATTACTAGGAAAAGTTGAGAAGCGTTTTGTAAACGGCAATATTTTTGAAAGTAGTGTGAAACGGTAGCCCCAATCTGTACAGCAACCCCCTCACGACCTGCACTACCACCAAATAAGTGGGTTAACCAAGTTGTTAATATCACGAGAGGAACAAGACGTTTCGGAATAGTCTCCTCATTACCATGACCTACTTCAAATACCAATCCCATCCCTTTAACACTCTTACCCCCAAATTTTTGATAGACAAAAACTATAAATAAACCAACAATGCTAAGAAAAGGGAGTAGGTAAGCTATATAATCACTTCTAAAGGCTGTCAGGAATAATAGAACACGTCCAAAGACTGCTGTAATAGCCCCAACCACACCACCAATTAGTAAGCTAAAACCTAAAACAAGTACGTACTGAGCATAATTATCAAATCGTTTAATCACCGTCTACAATATTCTCCTTTTGATAAACACGAGATTCTGTCATAATGTCTTTGAAAGTTGCTCGTATCACATCGTCAAATTGATGGTTTTGGACTTTCTTCAATACATTGTTAAGCACTTCGTTTTCACGATTATTATCTAAAACTGGAAGTCGATGTTTCTTTTTAAATGCTATGACCTCTAAAATTAGACCCATTCTAGTTTCTAAAAGGCTTACTAATTGCTGATCTATTTCATCTATTTCTTGACGAATCTCTTCTAATTCCATATCTATATCTCATATTCTAGTTACAAAAGATGGTAAAAAAGTTAAAAAGACGACTCGTGTTCGTCTTTTTGGTAGCTTAGTTAAGTTTAGAAGCAATTTCTTCAGCAAAAGCTTCTAAGTTTTCAATGTCTTCGTCTTCTGCCGCTAAATCAACTTTAACACAATCAGCACCTTTTTGTGCTCCTGTTAATGCGAATTGAGCCTCGAACTCATCAACAGATTTGCAGAAGTAATCATAGAAAGTATCACCTGAACCCACTACGCCGTAAACTTTACCAGATAAATCAACCTCTGCTAAATCTTCATAAAAGTCCACGATTTCATCTGGTAAATCTCCATCACCATATGTATAAGTGGCAACAATTGCAATGTCAGCATCTTCAAAATCTGCAGCATCAACCATCGTACACTCTTCTACTTCAACATCTAGACCCAAGTCACGTAATTTATCAGCAACAATGTCAGCAATTTCTTCAGTATTTCCGGTCATGCTAGCATAAACAATCTTTGCTAAAGCCATATCTTCCTCCACTTGTAAATTACCACTATTCTATCATATTTTTAAAGAATCGTGAAGGTTATTTTAGATAGCTGTCATAGTTTTCTTGTAGCTTATGTAGTAAAGTATCTTTCTCTGAATCACTTGTAAAGGAGGCCTTCACAGCGTTTTGATTGAAAACAAGAAAGTCTTCTATTTTCGTTCCAAAATAAGTTACGAAAAGACTATATTCTTTCGTCAAATTTGTATCGGAAACAGTACGATTATCTGTATTAATTGTAATCTTACCTCCAGCATCATAAAGTTCTTGATAAGGAAAACTTTGAATACTTGAGGCTGCTTTTGTTTGTAAATTGCTAGTTAAACACATCTCTGCTACAGCATCTTCTTCGACAAATCGCTTTATTAAATCCCTCTGTCCTGTTAAAGCTGTCACATGTCCCATACGCTTAATCCCTAAATTTAAACTATCCGCAATATGCTTAGCACAACCACACTCACCTGCATGTAAAGTCATCGGGTAACCTGAGCGTTTTACTTCCTGAATAAGATCTACTAAACTATCTGTTGGATAGGAAAATTCATCACCTGCAAAATCAAAACCTACCAGGCCTTTGGGAGCCAAATCAACAATGTGTTTAATAATGTCCTTGGTCGTTTTATGAGACGATTGGCGCATACCGCAAACAAGGGCGCGTGCAACGATATTAAATTCTTTCTGAGCGTCTGCTAAACCTTCTAAGACTGCAAGGACTGTATCACTTGCAGTTAAACCTTTATCCATAGAGAGTTCTGGCGCAAAACGAATTTCAATATAAATAACATTTTCTAAAGCTGCCTGTCTAGCAACATCATAAGCAGCAAAACGTAATGCTTCCTTCGTTTGAAGAAGCGGTCTGATAAACTCAAACGTTTTAAGGTAATCTACCAAGCTTTCTGTTTGAGCTGGAGCTATAACATATTTTCTTAATTCTTTATCACTATTTGGCAGTATTATATCAGCCATATTAGCCAATTTTCTAATAGCTGGTAAAGAAAGTGTGCCATCTAGATGACAATGCAACTCCGCCTTAGCCAATTCTTTTAATACTGCTTGTGTCATAATTTATCTCCTATTAAAAAGCATTTTTACTATATTAACAAAAGTTAGCTAAAAAGCAATACATTTACAAAATATTATCATAAAAAAGATTGTTAGTTAGCAGTATCCGAATTTTATAAAAAAATAACATACCATCATATAAAAATAAACAAACATTGCGGCCGCTATCTTAATTTCTTTCCTCAATAAAAGATTTAAGCTATAATATAGTCAACAATATAGCCTTGTTCTTCACTAAAAGACAAAACAGTTAGGTAGGTAAAAAATGATTATTTTTCAACAAATTCTTGATAAAATCAAAGAGTACGACACCATCATTATCCATCGACATATGAGACCAGACCCTGATGCTCTTGGTAGCCAAATCGGCTTAAGGGATATCATCAGGCATAATTTTCCAAAGAAAAAAGTACTTGCTACTGGTTTTGACGAACCCACTCTCGCTTGGATTGCTAAAATGGATCAAGTGACCGACCAAGACTATCAAGGCGCTCTTGTTGTTGTTACAGATACAGCAAATACCCCACGCATTGATGATGAACGTTATAAAAAAGGTGACTTTTTAATTAAAATTGACCATCATCCAAACGATGAAGTCTATGGAGATCTCTCTTATGTAGATACTAACGCCTCTAGTGCAAGTGAAATTGTGACAGACTTTGCTCTTTCTTGTGATTTGTTGTTATCAACAAGTGCAGCAAGAGTTCTATATAATGGTATTGTAGGAGATACAGGACGCTTTTTATATCCTGCTACCACAAGTAAAACACTGAAGATTGCTAGCAAACTTCGTGAATTTGACTTTGATTTTTCTGCAATGGCACGTCAAATGGATTCCTTTCCTTTCAAAATTGCAAAATTACAAGGCTTTATTTTTGAGCAACTTAAAATTGACAAGAACGGCGCTGCATGCGTTACTTTAACACAAGAAGACCTAAAACGCTTCGATGTAACAGATGCAGAGACTGCTGCAATCGTTGGTGTACCTGGAAAAATTGATATTGTAGAAAGTTGGGCAATTTTCGTTGAACAAAGCGATGGGCATTATCGTGTGCGCCTACGTAGTAAGTCACACATCATTAATGAAATAGCTAAACGTCATAATGGTGGCGGACATCCTTTAGCCAGCGGAGCTAATTCTTATAGTTTGGAAGAGAATCAAGCTATTTACCAAGAAATCCAGGAAATACTTTCTTTATAATTTTACTTTTTTTATCAAAACACTTGTCAAGACTATTCTTATTTGATAGAATAGAGTGGTTAATAACTATGACTCAGACGAGTTATGGCAGAAAGGAAATTTTTAAAGATGAAAAAAGACATCCATCCAGATTATCGTCCAGTTGTTTTCTTAGATACAACTACAGGTTACAAATTCCTTAGTGGTTCAACTAAATCAACTAAAGAAACAGTAGAATTCGAAGGTGAAACTTACCCACTTATTCGTGTGGAAATCTCATCAGATTCACATCCATTCTATACAGGACGTCAAAAATTCACTCAAGCAGATGGACGTGTGGACCGTTTCAACAAAAAATATGGTCTCAAAGACGCAAACGCTGCTCAATAAGCATAGCATTAATTTTAAAAGCACTTCTATTAGAAGTGCTTTTTTCTATGTTTGAGCCTATCACGTACAAAGAAAAAAAGATGATATCGTATCCGATATCATCTTTTAAATATTAATGAGACATAAGGTCTTGGGCAACTTCACGTCCAGACATTTTAGCTGGGAAGTATGTTGGCCAGTTTTCCATTTCCTCAAATAATTTTTCTTGGCTTTCTGAACCCCAGAAGATATGGAAGTGTTCAGCTTTATTCGGTTTAATACCATGGTCACTAAATTGGATATATTTGAATTGACCAGCATCTTTTTCTTTAGCTTCAAAGAGATAACGTACTCCACGATTACCTTTTTTATAAGTTAAGATTTTGTAACCTGCATATTTGTATGTAAATGTTTGTGATTTACCATTACGTACAAAGGTCATTTGATGTTTTTTACCATCAATCTTGATTGATTCTACGTCAGTCTTGTAACCTGCTGTATAATATTTTTTGTACTCTGCAGCAGTCATATCTTTTTTAGATTTAGCTTTGTAATCCCAAACTGGATCAAGTGTCCCATCTTGAAGAAGAGGATATACTGATTGCCAATTACCAGAGTAATCTGTCAATTTACGGTCTTTAACATCTTTAGTTTTAAAATAACCTGTTTCAACTGTTTTAGTTTTATCTTCTTCAGGAGCTACTTCTTTACCTGCAACATCTGTTGTCTTTTTAAGAACTTTCAAATTACGTCTCATAACTGAGAAGTAATCTTCGCCAGCTGCCATTTCTTTTTTAGAAAGTCCTTCAAGTGGACTAAGCACAGCTGTTTTCACGCCAACTTCATCTGCTAAAGTTTTAGCAACTTTATTTGAAGCATTTTCTTCAAAATAAATGTAGTTGATGTTATATTTCTTGATGTATTTAGCTAATTCGCCTAAACGTTTTGATGAAGGTTCTGCATCTGGAGTAAGACCAGCAATTGGAACTTGATTTAAACCGTAATCAAGCGCCATGTAACCAAACGCTGCGTGTTGAGTCACAAAACTCTTTTGTTTAGCATTTGACAAACCATTTTTGTATTCTTTGTCAAGCTCTTTTAATTTTGCAATGTAAGCATCTGCATTTTTGTTAAATGAAGCTGCATCTTTTGGATAAGCTTTGACAAATTTATTACGGATGTTTTCTACAACAGAAATCGCACGTTCTGGAGACAACCATACGTGTGGGTCAAGTTCATGATGATGCCCTTCATGACCATGTCCTTCATGTTCTTCACCTTCTTCTTCGACGCCTTTAGTAAGTAACATATCGCCAGTACCTTTAATAGTTGTTACTTTTTTGGATTTAACTGACTTAGCTACTTTTGGAGCCCAAGTTTCCATGTTATCATCCATGTAAACAAAAGCATTTGAATCTTGGATGGCAGCGATGTTTTTAGTTGATGGTTCAAAATCATGCGGTTCTGTACCTGCTTTAATTAACATAGATACATCAGCTTTATCACCAACGACATTTTTTGTAAACTCATAAACTGGGTAAAAAGTTGTTACCACTTTAAGTTTACTATCAGCCCAAACTTGTTTAACTTGAACAAGTTGCCAAGCTGCAAACATAGCTACAAAGCTCATCAATAAAAGAAATTTCTTTCTCATTTTTTCTCCTTTTTATTTAACCCGTTATTTACCGGTTAATATTTTACTAGTAAAGTATAGCACGATATTTTTTTTTTGCAAGTTTTATATACTTATGCAAGCGTTTTTATCTTAAAAAACCCGGAAAATATTCCGAGTTTTTTAATCTCCCATTGAAAAGCGATTTGTCATTAAATTACTTGCATCAAATAGAATACGATTTAACAATTCTTGGCTTTCTTTTTGGATATAGTCACTCATTTCTTGATTTTTCTGTTGAAAATCAATCTCTTTATTCTCAGCAACTTCTCTATCAACACCGTTAATATGTGCATGTCCTTGAGCCATCGTTCTCTCGATATAGCTTTCAATATCAGCTTCATGTTGATAAAAGTGTGGATCTGCTAGAGCTGCAATTAAACGATTGGTCCAATAAAAATTATCTGTTGAAGCATCCTTGGTTGTATTCGAAAAATAGTTTGGTACAGTCTCAACTTGTGTAAACAACGGCACCATGGTTGCAAATGGCATAGAGCCATAAGATAACCATTGAACACCTGTCGTTTCAAGTGATTTATTTGGTCGTAATTGTAGAATAGACGTTTGACTAGTTCGGTTGATACCAACTGAACGAAAAGCTCTCCTACTTACCGCATCCCCTTCTGGTCCATATGGGTCATACACACTGTCTTGATAATGATCACTCAACACATATTTAATATCCTCAACAGTAATTTTTCGGTAAGGCTTTTGACACCAGGGAATAAACAAGCTACGTGGATCCTGTTCAATTTCAGGATTTAAAAAACGCTGCATTGCCCAACTTCTTGGTGTGTTGTAATGACGATCTTTATCACGTTGGCTACCAAAAGCATATCGAGGATTGAAATGCTCATTAGAATAGGTCAAATCTAAATGGTATTGTTCGATAAACTCTTTCAAATCACTAGAGCACATGTAGTCATCACAGTTATTAAATTCAAAATGATCAATTCCTAGTTGGTTAGGATTAGTAACATAAACATCATCAGGTACGCGACGAGCAATCCAATGATGCCCACCAATTGTTTCTAACCACCATATTTCTTCGGTATCTGAAAAAGCAATACCATTTGATTCATAGGTTCCATATTTTTCCAAAATAGCACCTAAACGCTCCACACCTTCTCGCGCTGACTGAATATAGGGAAGCACTAAAGTGAGTATATCCTCTTCCCCTATACCATCTGAAACCAAAGGATCTGCACCCAAAACGCGGGAATTCGTTGTAATAGTTTCTGTAGCACTCATCGCTACATTTTTACTGTTAATACCGGCTTCACCCCATATACCATCTTTTCCCAATGCGTCCGGTACTGAAGTATAAGGAAGTGGGTTATCTGGTAAATCTACTTCAAAATTTGATAAAACTGATTTGTAATGACGCGGTTGATCTTTAGATGTCATTACCTTTAATTTTTTGGGTGTGAAATCGCCATTAACAGAGTCTTCCGTTCTAGCGATCATAGTCGAACCATCATAAGAAGCCTTTTTACCAACCAATATTGTTGTACAAGCCATGTGAATATCTCCTTCTATAATTCATCTGCAATTTTATTTATTTTCCGTAAGCGATGGTTAACGCCACTCTTACTCAGAGGCGTTTCTAAACTGTCTGCTATTTGTTGAATAGAGTAATCTGGATGAGCCACACGCACCTGAGCTACTTGTCTTAAATCACTAGGCAGTGCATCAAAACCAATAGTATCCATAATCTTGATAATATTATTGATAGTCTTCATACTAGCTGTGATTGTTCTAGCAATATTAGCTGTTTCAACGTTGTTAGCACGATTAATATCATTACGTGTCTCACGTATCATTTTAATCTCTTCAAAAGCATCTCTAGCTTCCATGGCATCAATGACTATCAAGAAATCCATAATATCTTCTGCTTTTTGCAAATAAGTTACTGCTCCATGTTTATGTTCAATAACCTTTGCATCTAACATAAATTTTTTCATAAGATTAGCTAAGTCTTGTGCATGGTCTAGATAAACAGAAAAAATTTCTAGTTGATATTTCCCAGAATCAGGTTCTCTAACAGTACCCGTTGATAAGAATGCTCCCCTGAGATAAGCTCTTCCATTTTCATCATTGTCCAATATAGAGTGTTCAATACCAGTTTCAATACCAAAAAAAGCATCAGCCAACTTCAAATCAGCAAGAATAACATCAACTTTTTCTTCAATAAAAACAGTATACACACGATTCTTTCGTAAGTTCGTTTTTTGATGGTATTTGATTTCTGGCTGCAAATGATAATGTTCTTCTAGCATGCTATAAATATGACGAGCAATTTTAGCATTTTCTGTAGTAATAGAAAGGTTAAGGCCGTGGTTAGCTAATCCTAAACTACCTGACATTTTGATAATAGCTGACAGTTCCATCTTATTTTCACTCTTATGACCTAGCAGCTCTTCTTTGACTTTTACTGTAAAACTCATAAATGTGTTCCTACTAAATTCATTAGTTCCTCAACAACGAAGTCACCATGATGGAAGGCTCCACCTTTTTCTAATTTTAAAAAGTTAGACGAGATGACACGTCTGGCATGTTTTCTAAGCCCTGAAAAATCATGTTCAACCTGTACCAAATACTCATCAAAATGATTGTTTTCCATATAAGACTCTGGCACTTTTTCAATATTAACCAAAACTGTATCGATAGCATCTTGTCCTAAATGACGTTTCAATACTTCAACGTGGTCTGCGTCTGTAAAATGCTCAGTTTCACCACGTTGTGTCATAATATTGCATACATAAGCTACCTCTGCCCGAGTTTCTAAAAGAGCTTGTTTAATTTCTGGAATAACTAGGTTAGGTAAAATAGAGGTGAAAAGTGACCCTGGCCCCAACACAATCATATCACTTTCTAAAATTGCATCAACAACTTTGCGGCTGGCCGTAGGAGTCTCTTCATTATAAGTATTAGTGACATACACATGGTCAATCATGCCTTTATAATCGGCTATTTGACTCTCTCCAACCACTTCATGGCCATCTTTAAAAACAGCATGCAGAGTGAGCGGATGTTCACTAGATGGATATATCTTTCCTGTTGTATGAAAGAACTGTGTTAAACTCTGCATAGCGTTATAAGTTGAACCTTGCATTTCAGCAACACCAGCAATAATAAGATTTCCTAAAGGATGACCTGCAAAATCCCCATCACCTTCTGCAAAACGATATTGGAAAATTTGTTCGTAAAACTTCGGCATATCACTCAAGGCAACCAAAACATTTCTTAGATCTCCTGGTGGTGTTAGTTGCATAACTGAGCGCAACTCACCTGACGAACCACCATCATCTGCAACCGTGACAACCGCTGTAATCTCAACATCTTCTAAGCGAAGACTTTTCAAAATAACTGGAATTCCCGTTCCTCCGCCGATAACGGTTATTTTAGGTTTTCTCATGAACGATTTACCGTCTCCTTACGCTTATTTTTATCACGATGGCTTTCATTAACTGTCCAATCTGCTTTTAAATCTTCTGATAATCTATGAGCAAAAGCGGTGCTACGATGTTGCCCACCTGTACATCCGATTGCCACAGTCAAAACAGATTTCCCTTCATTTTGATAGCCTGGTAAGATTGGCTTTATTAAGGCAAGAAGATGGTCATAAAAATCATCTGATTCATCAAAACTCATGACATAGTCATAAACCTCAGTATCTAAACCTGTCTTATCTCTTAATTCTGGTTTATAGTATGGATTTGGTAAAAAACGCACATCGAATACTAAATCCGCATCCAAAGGTATACCATATTTAAAACCAAAACTCATAACTTCGATACGAAAAGAACTTTGACTATCTTGATTTGAGAATTCTTTAGAAATGACCTTACGTAGTTGTCTTGGTGTTAATTCACTAGTGTCCACAACGTTCTGACTCATACTTTTAAGCGGTGCTAATAGTTCTCTCTCTAGAGAAATACCATCTAACACTCTGCCGTCGGCAGCAAGAGGGTGGCTACGACGTGTCTCTTTATATCGTGACACTAGCTCGGTGTCAGTAGCATCTAAAAATAGAATCTTAAAGTTAATATTATCATTAATTTCAAGGCTATCCAAAATAGAGTTAATTTCTCTAAAGAAAAGACGACTACGCATGTCAACTACCATAGCAATCTTGCTTGTATCTCCTGATTGTGCTGCTAATTCTAAAAACTTAGGCACTAGAGTAGGCGGCATATTATCTATTGTAAAATATCCTAAATCTTCAAATGACTGAATAGCCACTGTCTTTCCTGCCCCACTCATACCTGTTACAATCACAAGTTTGATTTGTTCGTCTGACATTACGATTACCTCTTTCTCTTATGTTTTATGCCATTATACCACAAATGGCTAGCAATTAGGATTTTACTTCAGAGGAAAAGAAACTCATTCTAAATAGTAAAATCTTGTCGGAATGCTCCCAAATTTGGTAAACTAGACCCAAAGGAGTTTATTATGCTTTATGAAGTAACCTCATCAAACACTCAAGGCGTTGATGGAAAAGTTTATCTCTCCAATGGAAAAATTGTGGAGACCAATCACCCTTTAAATCATTTACCAGGATTTAATCCTGAGGAATTAATTGCTTTAGCATGGTCAACATGTTTAAATGCAACTATAAAAGCTATTTTAGAACAAAAAGGATTCAAAGACCTAAAATCTCGCGTTGATGTTACTTGCCAGCTCATGAAGGAAAAGCAAGTAGGTAAGGGATTTTATTTCCAAGTTAACGCTGTTGCTAGTATTGAAAAACTGTCATTATCTGATAGTAAGCTAATCGTTAACAAAGCACACAGCAGATGTCCGATTTCAAAATTAATTTCAAATGCTAAAACAATCAATCTAGACACTGTTAAATGGTCAGTTTGAATCTTTACAAGTTAGTGCTTTCATATTATAATAAAACACGTGCATAATCGAGTATTTCTCGGACTGGTTCGAAAACTTCCCAGAATAAAAAACTAAGTGACTGAAAATATGATTGAATTTAGAAAACTAAATTCATTTTTTCGTGTGATCTTGGTAACTGCCAAGATCTTTTTTATTGCCATGACTATTGTTAATAGTTTCATAAAAGCATAGAACATTCACTAATATTAAAAGAAAGGAGACAAATGAATAAAGAAAAAATTATTATCGATTGCGATCCCGGTATTGATGATACCTTAGCACTGATGTATGCTATTCAGCATCCTAAGTTAGAAGTTGTTGCTATTACTATAACAGCAGGCAATTCGCCTGTTGAGCTAGGACTAAAGAATACCTTTGTAACGCTTGAATTACTAAACCGTCACGACATTCCAGTTTATGTTGGTGATAACTTGCCTTTACAACGTGAATTTGTATCTGCTCAGGATACTCATGGAATGGATGGCCTTGGAGAGAATAACTTTACATTGGCGCAACCAATTATCTTTCAAGAAGAATCAGCAGATTGTTTTTTAGCAAACTATTTTGAACACAAAAATGATACTTCTATTATAGCTCTCGGACCTCTGACCAATATCGCTCGAGCCTTACAAACTAATCCCAAATTAGGCAAACATTGCAAGCGATTTATTAGCATGGGAGGAAGTTTTAAATCACATGGCAATTGTTCTCCAGTTGCTGAATACAACTATTGGTGTGATCCTCATGCTGCACAATATGTATTTGAAAACCTTGACAAAAAAATAGAGATGGTTGGACTAGACATCACACGTCATATTGTATTAACCCCCAATCATTTATCTTATATGGAGCGTATTAATCCAGACGTATCAAGTTTTATCCAAAAAATCACAAAGTTCTACTTCGATTTTCACTGGCAATATGAGCATATTATTGGATGTGTGATAAATGATCCTTTAGCTATTGCTTACTTTGTTAATGAAAATATCGCTACTGGTTTTGATAGCTATACCGATGTTGCTTGTCACGGAATCGCCATGGGACAAACAATTGTAGATCAGTATCATTTTTATAAAAAAGATGCTAACAGTAAGATTTTAACCTCAGTCAATACTAATTTATTTTGGAATGATTTTATGACCGTCCTATTACATGCACAAAATTCAGTCATCATTGAAGACTTAGAAATGTTAGGACTTAACAAATGACAAAATCACCTGCTCGTTTAATTTCATTTATCTCAATCGCTATCGCCATCAACCTTGTTGGGGCTAATTTAGCTCTATTTTTACGCCTACCTATCTATCTAGATACTATAGGTACATTGTTAATAGCAGTTATCCTGGGACCATGGTACGCTGCCAGCACTGCTTTTCTCAGTGCATTCATCAATTGGATGACTACTGATATTTTTTCACTTTATTATTCACCAGTCGCCATCGTGGTTGCTATCATTACGGGTATCTTGATTAAAAGGAATTGTAAACCCTCTAGCCTATTGTGGAAATCACTGATTATTTCTTTACCAGGAACTATTATTGCTTCAGTTATAACAGTTATCCTTTTTAAAGGAATTACCTCTAGTGGCTCAAGTATTATAGCACAATTCTTACATGGAATTGGATTAGACATGACAAGTAGTTTGATACTTGTTCAAGTTGGAACAGATTATATGGATCGACTAATCAGTCTTATCCTTGTCTTTTCGACAATCACATTGTTAAAAAAACATAGTCCCAATTTAATTAACCAACGATTCTAAAGACCATAATAAAAAAGCGCACTAGCTAGCGCTTTTTTATTATGGTTTGATACGATGTAACATACGTGGGAATGGAATAGCTTCGCGAATATGTTTGGTACCAGCAACAAAAGTTACCATACGTTCAATACCTATACCAAAACCGCCATGAGGAACAGAGCCGTATTTACGAAGGTCAAGGTAAAAGTCGTATTCTGATTTATCCATACCTAGTTCATCCATTTTAGCCACAAGAGCATCGTAGTCGTCTTCACGCATTGAGCCGCCAATGATCTCTCCATAACCTTCTGGAGCTAGAAGATCAGCACAAAGAACGCGTTCTGGATTTCCAGGAACTGGTTTCATATAAAATGCTTTAAAGCTTGCTGGGTAATTCACTACAAATGTCGGCACTCCAAAGTAATTAGAAATCCAAGTTTCATGTGGTGAACCAAAGTCATCACCATGCTCTAAATGTTCATAATCTGTATCTTCATCTGCTTCATGCTCTTGAAGAAGTGTAATAGCATCATCATAAGAAACACGCTTGAATGGCTCTGCGATATAACGTTTGAGAGCCTCAACATCACGTTCTAAAATATCAAGTGCTTGAGGCGCACGATCTAGAACGCCTTGGATCAATGCTTTAACATAAGCTTCTTGGAGGTCAAGTGATTCCTCATGTGACAAGAAAGAATACTCAGCATCCATCATCCAAAATTCTGTTAAATGGCGACGTGTTTTAGATTTTTCAGCACGAAAGACTGGACCAAAGTCGAAAACTCGGCCTAGAGCCATTGCTCCAGCTTCAAGGTATAATTGACCAGATTGGCTAAGAAATGCTGGTTTCCCAAAATAGTCTGTTTCAAATAACTCTGTTGAATCTTCTGCTGCATTTTCTGATAAAATTGGGCTATCAAATTTGATAAAACCATTTTGGTCAAAGAATTCATAAGTTGAATAAATAATAGCGTTACGAATTTGCATAACAGCCATTTGTTTACGAGAACGCAACCAAAGATGACGGTTGTCCATCAAGAAGTCTGTCCCATGCTCTTTAGGAGTTATAGGATATTCATGTGACTCTCCAATGACTTCAAGGTCAGTAATATCAAGCTCATAGCCAAATTTTGAACGTTCATCCTCTTTAACAATCCCTGTTACATAAACAGATGTTTCTTGGTTGAGACGTTTAATAACGTCAAATTTTTCAAAACCTGATTCTTCACCATATTTTTCAATGAAGTTTGGTTTAAAAGCGACACCTTGGAAAAAGGCAGAACCATCGCGCAACTGTACAAACGCAATCTTACCTTTACCTGATTTGTTAGCAACCCAAGCACCAATAGTAACTTCTTGACCAACATAATCTTTAACATCAACAATTGAAATAAGTTTTTTTGACATAAGTTTCTCTCTATTTTTATTTAATTAATTTCATTACTTCCCATAAAGACATGCAGTCTACGAACAGCTTCTTTAAGGGTTTCAAGATC
Organism: Streptococcus agalactiae; assembly: GCF_949788565.1. NCBI lineage: Bacteria > Bacillati > Bacillota > Bacilli > Lactobacillales > Streptococcaceae > Streptococcus > Streptococcus agalactiae. Next base: position 521,606 of record NZ_OX460931.1, on the reverse strand, counting down.
TGTAGCATAACTCAGACGAACATTTTCCGGCGCTCCAAAACCAGCACCCGTTACTAAAGCAAGTCCAACTTCTTCAAGAATGGCATCCGTGAATGCTGTAACATCCGTATATCCTTTCATTTCCATTGCTTTTGTAACATTTGGGAAAAGATAAAAAGCACCTTGTGGTTTAACAACCTCAAACCCAGGGACCTGACACAACAATGGATAAATGATATTAAGGCGTTCTTCAAATGCTAGCCTCATTTTTTCAAATGACTCTTGAGAACCATTTAAAGCCTCAATAGTAGCATACTGTGAGACAGCCGTAAGGTTAGAAGTTGTTTGACTGACTACTTTAGACATTGCCGCTATAATATCATGATTACCCACTGCAAAACCAACACGCCAACCTGTCATCGCATAAGTCTTAGAAACTCCATTTATGACTATCGTTTGGTTTCGAATAGACTCTGAAAGGCTTGAAATAGGGGTAAAAATATTGCCATTGTAAACCAATCGACCGTAAATATCATCTGCTAAAATTAGGATATCATGTTCGACTGCCCAATTTCCAATAGCCTCCAACTCCTCAGCTTTATAAATCATACCTGTAGGATTTGATGGACTATTAAGAAGTATGACTTTTGTCTTATCAGTCCTAACAGCTTCTAACTGTTCCACAGTTACTTTGAAGTGATTAACTTCTTTTGCTGTGACAAAAACTGGCTTACCTTCAGCCATCTTAATCTGATCAGCATAAGATACCCAATAAGGAGTCGGAATAATTACTTCATCACCGGGATTCAGTACTGTCATAAAGAAAGTATAAAGGATAAACTTAGCACCAGTTCCCACAACCACCTGATTAGGTTTAAGGGAGTAGCCATAAAAACGTTCAAAATACGCATTAATTGCTGACTTCAACTCCGGCAAACCACTTGATGGTGTGTAAAAACTTGCACGTCCATCTGTTATAGCCTCAATAGCCGCTTGCTGAATGTTTTTAGGAGTAGCAAAGTCAGGCTCCCCTAAAGTTAAACTAAGAATATCTCTTCCTTGTACTCTGAGTTCTCTTGCTTTAGCTCCCGCAGCTAAAGTAACACTCTCTTCCATATTGAGTACACGTTCTGACAAATAGGTCATTACTCCTCCTTTTATCAACGTACTACTATTATTTAATCTTGAGTCGCACTGTCAAAATCTTATTTTTAGACAATGATCTTTACCATTATATCAAAAATTTAGCCATTTCAGTCAAGACCTTGTTAATTTTTTCCTTAGAAATTTCAAAATCTCTACCAAGAGAATGCATGATGGTTTGTCCATAAGATTTAATAACCAATCTGCTATCCAAAATAATTACCGCTGACTTTTGTTCTTCTCTCCTTGTAGTACGTCCCAAGGCCTGTTTTAATTTTAAGACAGTCATTGGTAAAGAATAGTCATAAAAGAAGTTTTTCCCCTCTTTTGTTAAACTCTGCGATAGTTTCTGGATAAAATAGTCTTTGGGATTATCAAAAGGCAATCGCGTGATAACTTCAATAAGACGATCACGATGTACAAAGTCAACACCTTCCCAAAAAGATCCTGTACCTAAAAGAAGATTGCTTTCTCCACGATCAAAACGTTTTTTAACGTTATAAGCTAAGCCATTTTTATCTTGAGTAAGATGTTTTATCTCCCACTTATCCAAATAATCAGATACCATAAACATTGTCTGTTTAGAAGTTAATAAGACTAAGGTAGGCTGCTTTAACGTCATTATATCTTGTAAACGCTTGGCTATTTCGTAAGCATACTGTTCCGGTGATAAATCAAGTATATTGGGCATAGAGGTATCAATCCATACTTTCTGATTGGCATTTTTCTCATGCGCTATCTTTTCTGTACTTATACTTGAAAATCCTCCTAAAAGATCTGACAAGTAGACTTTGGGACTGATTTGTAAAGTCGCTGATATCATATAGGTCTTTTTTGTGGGGGGGAGGAACTTTGAAAATTTAAGAAAATCTTCTCTCGCCCCACGTAAAATGGTTAAACGCTTCTCATTGACTTTGTCAGTTTCAAACCAATAGTTAGTATAAGTAGCTGTGAAAAAAGTTTGTAACTCATCTAATCCTACTACTTCTAAAGCGTTTATACTATTTTTTAGACGTTTCAACCAGGTCTCTGAAAATTCAAAAGAATTATGACGATAAAAAAGTTCTACTGCATGACTTAGCTCATAAGAGATACTTTCCAGAAGGCGCTTTTGTAATAATGGAATAGAACTATCAATTATTTTTTGAATAACCTGCAATTGGTGACTAATATCAAGTTGCCCACGAGAAAAATTTTCCAGTCCCAAAACAAGTTTCTGAGCTTCATCAAAAACTAAAACCTTCCCCTTTGCAAAATCTTTGTCATCCTGAACACGCTCAAGAAAATAAGCATGATTGATAATAACAAGTTGACTTTGTGCAACTTTATCATAACTGCGTTTCCAAAAATCCAGATCATAAAAAAGTGATGATTGAGTCACTTCTCCATCGTGTTTTAGCTGGTCAAAGTAAGATTCTAATCGTTGTTTTTGTTTAATTTCATCCAAATCACCTGTAGTCGTTTCCGTCAACCACACTAGCAGTTGCATTTTAAAACGATTTATCAATCGATTTCGATCCTGCACTTGGAGGCTCTTATAAAACGCATCTAACTTCAAGTAATTTCTCGGTCCTTTGATACTGTGACAGGGAATATGAAAAAGTTCTTGAATGTGCTTTATTTCTTTAGCCATTATTTGATCTTGCAAAATCTTTGTTGGAACAGATACTATTATTTGTTGTTTTTGAGACTGATCCAATAAAGGCAAGAGATAACCATATGTTTTACCAAGTCCTGGTTGAGCTTCTAAAAACGTTGTTGTTTGATCATTAAAATGCGCTTTAACCAAGTCAGCAAAAACAACTTGCTTAGGGCGAGCATCCATACCTAACAAAGCCATGTTAACTTGAAAATCACTAGATAATTTCTTAGGCTTTCCAACAGCTTTTTCTTTTTTTAAGACCAATCCTTGCCAGAAATAATATTCTTTAGGATTAACGAAATCAGCTTCTTGATAAGCTTCTTCAATCAATAAATAAGATTCGAACAAAAGATTATCAGCAAATGTTAAAATGGTCTCCAACACTTCTTTAGGTAAACTACTAATTTTAGCTTTTAACTTAATGAATAACTGTGCTGTAGCTCTTGCATCTGCAATAGCAGTGTGCGCATCTGTTAATTCAATATTTAAGCTTTCTGCTAATGCCCCTAAAGAATATTTTTCTAAACAGGGATAAAATACTTGTGATAATTCTACTGTATCTATCCTTGGTGTACGTAACTCGCAGCCTTCTAAAAATAGTTGCTCAGCCAATAAATTTGCATCGAACTTTACATTGTGGGCAACAAAAATACAATCTTCAATCAATTGATAAATGTGATGCGCCACTTGACCAAAATCCGGAGCTTTAGCCAACTGCTTATCCGTAATACCTGTCAAATGAACAATATGCTCATCCAAAGATTCATGAGGATTAACATCTGTTTCATAACTATCAATAATTTTATTTCCTTGGATAATAACAATCCCAACCTGAATAATAGAAGCATTGGGACCTGCTCCAGTAGCCTCCAAGTCAACTACTGCATATTTTCTAAGTTTTTTCTGGGTCATAGTAAGTCTATTATAGCACGCTATATCTATAAAACAAAACATGACTATACCTCAAAGATGCCATCACTCCAATAACCAAGATAAGATAATTTTTTAAGAAATATAAAAAACACTGTGAGTGAAACTCACAGTGTTAGCATTAATCATTTTTAATGGAATACCATACCCCCATCGACAACTATTGTTTGTCCAGTGATATAATTTGAATCATCTCCCGCTAAGAAGCCTACTGCATTAGCAACATCTTCTGGTTCAGACAAGCGTTTCAAAGTGATATCTTTGGCAAACTGCTCCATACCCCATTCATCATCTTTGCCTGCATTCTTACCAACTTCATGGGCAATATCAAACATCATAGGTGTTTTAACAATACCTGGTGCGTAAGCATTGACTGTGATTCCTTCTGATGCTAAATCTTTTGCCAAAGTCTGTGTAATACCACGAACTGCAAATTTTGTACCACCATAAACAGTCAAATTAGGATTCCCTTCACATCCTGCTTGTGAAGTTGCATTTATAATTTTTCCGCCATGACCTAATTCTCTAAAATGTTTCTGAGCTGCTTGGCTTCCCCAAATAGTTCCTCCGACATTGATTGCAAAAGCCTTTTCAAACTGCTCTTCAGTAATAGTGTCAAGAGGAGTTGTTGGGGCAACACCTGCATTGTTAACAACAACATTCAAATCACCAAAAGTATCTACAACTTTTTGGAAAGCATCAAAAACTTGATCACGTTTTGAAACATCTGCTACAACTGCAACAGCATCCTCAGGTGATAGTTTATCAACCGCAGCCTGAGCAGTCTCTTCATTATAGTCTAAAACGCCTATTTTAAAGCCGTCTGCATGAAGACGTTTCGCAATAGCAAATCCAATTCCTTGACCAGCACCAGTAACAATAGCAACTTTTGACATATCTTCCACCTCATATTCTTTAGTCAACCAATTAGGTTGCTCTCAAAAAGTCAGTGTTCTTAAACTAAGTTCAGCTTTAGGCTTGGCTTATTGATTACTTTTATGATACACCTTTATGAAAACGGTGTCAAGAAATTGCTGTGAGATCCCATATTTTCTGAAACTAGTTGCCATTTATTTTCCGCCACTCTTTTTTTAACAAAGTCTTGATTTTTTGGTACACTATCATTATGAAAATCTATAAAACAATAAACCACATTGCTGGTGAAAATACTTATTACCTCGTTAATGATCAAGCTGTTATCCTCATTGATCCAGGGAGCAATGGCCAAGAAATTATTGCTAAAATTAAATCCTTTGAAAAACCTTTAGTGGCTATCCTCTTAACTCATACTCACTATGATCATATTTTTAGTTTAGATTTGGTCAGAGATACTTTTGATAATCCACCTGTTTATGTTTCAGAAAAAGAAGCCGCTTGGCTATCTTCCCCAGATGATAATTTATCTGGGTTAGGCCGTCATGATGATATCATTAATGTTATAGCAAGACCGGCAGAGAACTTTTTTAAATTAAAGCAACCCTATCAACTAAATGGTTTTGAATTCACAGTTTTACCAACACCTGGTCATTCTTGGGGAGGAGTCTCGTTTGTTTTCCACTCAGATGAATTAGTCGTTACTGGCGATGCTCTATTTCGTGAAACTATCGGTCGTACTGACTTACCTACCAGTAACTTTGAGGACCTCATTACTGGTATTCGTCAAGAACTATTCACCTTACCTAGTCATTATAGTGTTCACCCAGGCCATGGCATGAATACAACTATTGGCCACGAAAAAAACTTTAATCCTTTCTTCCAATGAACATAAAACGTCACTCTATTTTTCTTTGGTTAACAACAAGTATCCTTGCTATTTTAATGGCCGTCGGGATGACCATTTACTTCAATACTTACCAAGCCTCCCCATTAGCTAGGAGAATTGCTAAAACCGCTACAAACCATAAGAACTACCTTCTTTTTAGAAGCAAGGGTAAGGTAAAAGCAAATATTATTTTCTATCAAGGGGCTCTTGTGGAAGAAGAAGCTTATTCTCAACTTGCTAGAGATTTAGCTTACAAAGGGTATAATACCTATATTTTGAAGACACCTTTAAATTTGCCAGTTTTATCGCCTCATAAAGCTAAAACAATTATTAATCAGAACCACTTAACTAATGTTTACCTTGCTGGACATTCTTTAGGAGGAGTTGTTGCTAGCCAAAATGCCAAAGTAGCCCCTGTTAGAGGGCTCATATTATTAGCTTCCTACCCTTCACGTAAATCCGACCTATCTCATAAAAAGTTAAGAGTACTCTCCATTACAGCAAGTAATGATCATATTTTAAACTGGGAAAAATATGAGGAAGCTAAAAAACGCCTCCCAAATTCAAGTACTTTTCGAACTATTGTCGGAGGAAACCATAGCCGATTTGGTAACTACGGACATCAAAAAGGGGATGGTAAAGCTACCCTTTCTCACAAATCATCTGAAAAACAATTGGCTACGTTTATTTCGAATTTTATCCACTAACATGATATCTACAATTAATAAAAAGAGATGAAATAGATTTCATCTCTTTTTATTAAATCTTAAGGTAACGTCTCATTGATAGGACAGACCCAAGTGAGCCAATAATAATACCAATAATCACCATACCACCAATAATTGCTGGAACCATAATATCCATAGGATACAATGAAACATGGCTTGTCTCAAATTTTGGATTAAACTTGTTAAACACAAATTGATAACCAAAATAGAAAATCAGCGATGGAACGATAGCCCCTAAAATCCCTACCCAAGCACCTTCAAAAAAGAACGGTCCTCGAATATAAGAATTTTTAGCGCCAACTAATCTCATGATTTCAATATCTGTACGGCGTGACATAATCGACATACGAATAGTATTTGAAATCAAAAAGATAGCAAGGACAATTAATAAGGCAACACCACCAAATCCCCATATACGGATGTTATCTGTGAGATTAGATAGTTTTGTTGAATCAATAGGTTCTTTAGTATAATCAACACCTTCAATGCGTCCAATTGCTTCACTGACACTCTTAGAAACTTTTGCAGAACTTGTCCCAACTACGTAAACATCTAACAAAGCATCTTTATAGGTATCATCAATAACATCTGAACCATACTCTTTTTGAACTTCTTTTAATTGTTCAGCTTTACTTGAATAAGTGACTTTCTCTACACCAGAAATACGTTTAATTTTGTCGTAAACTTTATGATAATCAGGATTATCTTTTAGCTTTCCGTCCTTATCTTTGACTTGTTTTTGAGCATCCGTTGAGTCAACATTTAAAAAGGCACTGATAGTAAAATTACCTGAAACATCAGTTGTTAACTTTTCAACATTCAGTAAAACTGATGAAAACAAGCCTACAAGAAGTAAGGTTATGGTAACTGATGTTACAGAAGCAAAAGTCATCCAAAAGTTACGTTTCAAGTTTTTAAGCGATTCCCAGAAATGTCTAAAGAAATTAATCATGATAACCATATTCTCCCTTCTCTTCATCTCGGATAACGCTACCTGCTTCAATCTCAATGACACGATGACGAAGTGTGTTAACAATTTGACTATTGTGTGTTGCCATCAAAACAGTCGTTCCTTGAAGGTTAATACGTTCCAATAGATGCATGATTTCCCAAGCAATTTCTGGATCCAAATTACCAGTAGGTTCATCTGCAATTAATAATTTTGGATTATTAACAATCGCACGTGCAATTGCCACACGTTGTTGTTCTCCACCAGATAACTGTGTTGGAAAAGAACGCATCTTGTGTTTTAAACCTACTAATTCTAGAACTTCTGGCACGCGTTTTTTAATATGACGGCGCTTAGCTCCAATAACTTGCATCGCAAACGCAACATTCTCATAAACTGTTTTTGTTGGTAGTAATTTATAATCTTGGAAGACAACTCCAATACTACGACGTAAAATAGGAATTTGACGACGTTTGAGTTTATTGAGATTGAATTCCCCTACCTTTAATCTACCTGAACTTAATTTTTCTTCACGGTATAGGAGGCGAATCAAGCTAGATTTACCAGCACCTGACGGACCAACTAAATACACAAACTCACCTTGCTGAATTGATAAATTTAAGTTTCTCAAGGCAGTTGTTGAACGGCGATACTTTTTAGTAACACCAGACATTTCTATTAGTGCCATGTTTCTCCTTCATTATTTTTAGTCTTCAATGCGCCACTTAAGGTAGGCATCAATAAAGCCATTGATTTCTCCATCCATAACCTTATCTACCTGAGCAAGCTCAAAGTTAGTACGATGATCCTTCACCATCGTATAAGGGGTGAAAACATAAGAACGAATCTGACTTCCCCAAGTGATTTCTTTTTTATCACCCTTAAGAGCATCTACTTCTTGTGCTTTCTTTTCTTGTTCTAACTGATATAGCTTAGCCTGCAACATCTTCATAGCGCGATCGCGGTTCCCATATTGAGTACGGTCAACGGTAGACGATACCACAATTCCAGTTGGAATATGCGTCAAACGAACACCTGTTGATACTTTATTGACGTTCTGACCACCAGCTCCTCCGGAACGGAAAGTATCCATTTTAATGTCATCATCACGTACTTCTACTTCAATCGTATCATCTAACTCTGGCATCACTTCAACTGAAGCAAATGAGGTATGACGACGTTTAGCCGAATCAAAAGGTGATATACGAACGAGGCGATGAACTCCCATTTCTGATTTCAACAAACCATAAGCATTGGGGCCTTCAAAAGAGAGGGTAACCGATTTAATACCAGCTTCATCCCCTGCTTGATAATCTAATACTTCTACTTTGAAACCATTAGCATTGCCAAAACGGGTATACATTCGTAAGAGTAAATCTCCCCAATCTTGCGCTTCAGTTCCTCCTGAACCAGGATGGATTTCTAAGATAGCATTATTGTGGTCATAAGGCTCAGATAAGAGAAGCGTCATTTCATAAGCACCCATTATCTTATCTAGCTGCATTAGATTTTCTTCTAATTCTTCTTTCAAAGAATCATCTTCGTCAAGCATCTCAAGTAAGAGTTCTGTTTCGTCAGATAATTCTTGCATATTATGGAAAGTATCATACTTACCTTTTAACTCATTCAGTTCTTGAGATGTCTTTTGCGCTGCAATATTGTCATTCCAAAAGTCTGGCTCAGTCATTTGATTTTCAAGAAGAGCAATCTCCTCTTCCAAACGATCTAAGTCAAAGAGACCTCCTGAAGCTAGTCAACTTCTCTTTATTTTCTACTATTTTTTGGCGAATTTCAGCCACTTCCATGAGATTTCTCCAATCTTTGTTAATCTGTTTTATTTTATCATAAGGTTCTTAAAAATACCATAAAAGGCTTAAAATTGCCATTTATGACGGATTAATTCCAACTCTTTTCGGCTATCTTCATCTTTTAAGGTTAAATTACTCATAAACTCCAGTATCTCATCGTTTGGTTTTTTGACAATTTCTCCCAATGCCCATATAGCTGTTGCAGTATGAATAGGGTTATTATTTTTATCAATAATCTCTATTAATTTGACCACTGCGGTTTTATCATGAGCATTTGCTAGCGCAATAATGGCATTACGCTGTAAAATATTTTTACCTCGCCAACTTCCAGCAATCATACCAAATTTTTCTTTAAATTGTCCATTTGATAAACTCAAAAATGGTATTAATTCTGGTTGAGCCAACTCAGGATCAATCTCTGTCGCCAATGGATTATTTATACCTTTGTTATAAGGACAGCAAATTTGGCAAATATCACAACCATAGATAACTGTTTTAATCTTTTTTCGAAACTCTATGTCCATCATTCCCTTATCTTGGGTTTGAAATGATAGACAACGCTTGGCATTCATTGAGCCATCACCAATTAAACAAGAAGTTGGACAGGCATCTAGACAACGACGACAGTCACCACAATCATAATCGACAGGCTTGTCTGGCTCGATCTCTAAATTGGTAATTAATTCTCCCAAAAACATATAAGAGCCATATTCTTTAGAAATAACTAGACCATTTTTTCCTATAAAACCAATACCTGCTCTTTGGGCAACTGCAGTATCAACTAAAGCTCCAGTATCGACCATTGCTTTTTGTTGCAAAGGAAAATCTCGACAGAGCTCTTCAATGCCTTTTGATAGTCTGTCTAACTTTTCGCCGACCACATAATGATAATCAAGCCCCCACGAATTAGGTGTAATTTTTCCTCGTTTATAAGATGTTTTTTGAGGTTGCTGAGGAAGTTTGTGAGGATAAGCAACGCCAATTGAAATAATCGTTTTAGCCGATTCTAAAAGCCTTTCAGGGTAGATACGATCCTCTATGACTTTATGTTCAAATCCTGAATTGCGCCCCTCTTCCACAGAAGCACGCAATGACTTTTCCAAATAATCAAAGTTATCTGCCGTCGTAAAACCAATTTTAGAGATACCAATTTCTTTTGCTAATTTTTGAATTTCTGCCTTTATGTCCATAATATTATTTTAAGTCAATTTAATAAAAGAGACAAGGTAAGAAACTGAAAAATTAAATCCTACATATCAATTAGTAAATTACTTAAACACTAGTCATCATATTCCTGAAAATGACGATAAAGGTGATCTAAGTCTTTAATCTCTTTGGTTAACTTTTGTCCAATAGTTGTATCTTTTACAAGAATCCTATCCTTGGCTTCTTCTACTAATCGCTTCGTATCAATGATATAGTTGGTTCCACTTAAAACTTCCTCAATGGATGTAAAAGGAAGGTGTGAAATTAATTGTATCCCATAGCTATTATAAATCAAAGTGTAGCCAGCTAAACCTGTATTTTTCTGATAACCTTTGGCAAAGCCACCATCAATTACTAACATCTTACCATTTGCTTTTATCGGTTGCTCACCATTTTTTTCTTTGACTGGCGTATGACCATTGACAATATGCCCAAACTTAGGCAAATCAAACTCTTGTAAAAGAGCAGTGCAAATATCATCTTTATCTCTCAGTTTAAAGTAGGGATTTTTTCTTTCTTGATGAGTTACTTTGTCGGAAACATAATAGCGCTCAAAAGTAGTCATGGCATTCTTACCAAAAAGAGAAGAATTTTCACCACACCAAAGATACCAAATGATATCTGTCGCCAAATCATCATGTTTCTCTGGTCTAGCATATGCTAGACGTATTTGACTTTCAAATAAATCCAGTAAATCCCTACCACCATAAGTTTTTCCTGCAATTTTAAAGCTTTTAAAATCACCATTACTATGCATTGGTATGCAACCATGGAATAAAAGATTATCATTATATGTTAAATACATACTTCCTTTTTCAAATAGGAAATCAATATGTTTCTTTAAACTTTCAGAAGTCTGGAAGGCTATCATCAATTGTTGTAAAAGCTCTTCTTCCTCACTTGTTAATCGACTGGGATTTTTCGAATCAATGCATCTACTATTAAAATCTTTAAGTTGATGCACAACTTCCTTAATAGATATACTTAAATCTTTATAATTTACCTGGTTAATAAGTTGCCGATTATGCATTTGAAATTCTGGACGCCTGTCAATCAATTGGGCTTCCAATTTAAACTGTAAAATTGCTGTTGCTTGTTGTATCATATTTAACAAGTCTAGTTCATCTGGATGAGTCATTTCCTCTCCATCTAATATAGGAACGAAAGAAGGTAGAGGTTCATAGTAACGGCGTGAGTAATCAACCAAGCGACGCAAATTGATACCATATCGGTCTTCAATTAAAGTAATATTATTATAACGTGCAGCAATACGGATAACATTTACCATACAAAGGTAAGAACCAGATGCTGCTCCCATCCAAGTGACATCATGGTTCCCCCATTGGATATCCAAATTTGGAAAAGCCATTAACCTATTCAAGATACGATCAGGATACCTACCACGATCGTAAATATCCCCTACAACATGTAAATGGTCAATAATCAAAACTTGAATTGTTTGGGACAATACTATAATTAAATCTTCTACTTGGTCTAATTCAAATAATTTTTCAATAATAGTATCAAAATAGCTTTTCTTCTCTGGGTTACGGTCAATCTCAGCTAAAAGTTCTTCGATAATGTAAGCAAACTTACCTGACAATTGCTTACGTACTTTAGATTTTGTATATTTACTAGAAAAATATTTTAAAACTTGTATTTGTAACGGAATCATTTCCCATAACTTCGTTTTATAAGCACTTGCTGACAAGTTCATTTTATCGAAGGCTAATTTTTCCTTTGGGTAATAAAGCAGTATACAAAAATCATCTAAATCAACAGCAACTATTTTCTGCCAATCAAAACAGTCTAATAATTTAGCTCTAATAGACCCTGCACCTGTCCGTAAGAGATAATCAACAGCATCGTATTCCCCGTGTAAATCACTAATAAAATACTCCGTCCCTTTGGGTAATTGACAAATAGCTTCTAAATTGATCATTTCTGTTACGATATCTTCTTTTCGAGGAAATTTTTCTTTCAAGAGCTTATAAAAATTAGACATGAGACCTCCTTAAGGCACCTTAAATATAAAACTTCTAAACACACTTATGAAAGCGCATTCTACAATGATATATCTATTATAGAATGACTCTAAAACTATTTCAAAAATTTACTGTTTAACTCTTTGAACTACAATATGGTACAATACCCTTATGACCAAACTTGCTATCATGAGTGATTTACATATTGACCTCAATCATTTTTCTACCTTTGAGACGAAAACGTTAATTAATTTGCTTAAGAAAGAAAAAATTGATCACCTCCATATCGCTGGAGATATATCTAATCATTTTACTAAAGATACACTTCCCTTTATCAATAACTTAAAAAAGCATATTAAACTTAGCTATAATTTAGGAAACCATGATATGCTTGATTTAACAGAAACAGAAATCCAACGTCTTGACTTTCAAACCTATCGATTTGACAAAAAAATGCTACTAGCTTTTCACGGCTGGTATGATTACAGCTTTTCAAATAATAGAGACATCAAGGATGTTGAAAAATTAAAAAAGACTTTTTGGTTTGATAGACGTTTAAAACGTCCAAATAATGATGTAACTATCCAAGCATCAATTTTAAAACGCTTAGACGAAATATTAGCAAAAGTCGATTCTTCAAATATCATTATTGCTATGCACTTTGTTCCCCATAAACAATTCACGATGACTCATCCTAGATTCTCTCCTTTTAATGCTTTTTTGGGGAGTCAGGCTTATCATGATTTATTCCAAAAATATCATATCAAAGATGTTGTTTTTGGTCATGCACACCGCTCATTTGGCGACGTTAAAATTGGAGAGACTACTTATCATTCTAGACCACTTGGATATATTAGAGAATGGAATTTAACTATTGACTTTGTCAATCAGAATCCCAATCATAACCCTAATTTAACCTGGAATCTTAGCAAAAGGTATAATGCCGTTAAGCATTTGGATAGTTTTGAAAACTATCGAAAAAAATATTTTGAAGACGAATTACGCAACTCTATGACAATATTTGATTGCTAAAAAACTCACTTAGATATTCTAAGTGAGTTTTTTTATCAGCTAAACTAAATAGCTTTTTCGTCTTGTCCTAATTTACGTTGGATAAATTTAACAATTTCCGTTAACACTACCATCAATAAACTTCCGATAACTACAGTTAACCATTGTGTTGAACTTAAATGAGTTACATGGAAAAGTTTATTAAATCCAGGAACAACAATAGTCACCATCAAAAGAATGAAAGCTACTGGAATAGACCAGTTAAAGGTTCTATTTTTAAAAGCTCCAACTGTAAAGATTGATTGGTAAACTGACTTAACGTTAAATGCATGTACCAATTGGATTAAACCAAGCGTTGCAAAGGCCATCGTAAGGGCATCTGCGTGAATCATGCGATAACCAGCATGTTCTGGATACATCAATGCCCAACCATAGACACCAAGTACTAAGATAGTTTGTAAAATACCTTGATAGATAATAGCTCCCATAACACCACCATCAAAGAAGTTTGACTGGCGACCACGAGGTTTATGTGTCATAACTCCTGGTTCAGCTGGCTCAACTCCAAGAGCGATGGCTGGAAGAGTATCTGTTACCAAGTTAATCCAAAGAAGGTGAACCGGTGCAAGTACATCCCATCCTAATAAAGTTGCAAAGAAAATTGTAAATACCTCTGCCATGTTGGCTGAAAGAAGATACTGAATAGATTTTTGGATATTTGAGAAGACTTTACGTCCTTCCTCAACAGCCACAATAATAGTTGCAAAATTATCATCAGCAAGGACCATATCAGAAGCACCTTTGGAAACTTCCGTACCAGTTATTCCCATACCAATACCAATATCTGCTGTTTTTAGCGATGGAGCATCATTAACACCATCACCAGTCATGGCAACGACTTTGCCATCGTTTTGCCAAGCTTTCACGATACGCACTTTATGTTCAGGAGAAACACGTGCATAGACAGAATATTGTTTAAATACTTTTTGAAACTCTTCATCACTTAATTCATTAAGTTCAGCACCCGTAAAGACATGATCTTCTGTGTCATTTGCATCAATAATACCTAGACGCTTTGCAATAGCTTCTGCAGTATCTTGATGGTCCCCGGTAATCATAATCGGACGAATTCCTGCTTCTTTAGCAACTCGAACAGCTTCTGCCGCTTCTGGACGCTCAGGGTCAATCATTCCCACTAAACCTGAGAATACTAAATCTGACTCAACAATATCAGTCTCTAAAGTTGGAATTTGTGTTTCATATTTATAAGCCATCATCAAGACACGAAGAGCTTGTTTTGCGAGTTCTTTATTGGTATTTAGGATAGCCTCTTTATCTTCAGCCGTGATATCACGAACCAAGCCATTATCTTCAATTTTAGTAACTCGTTTTAATAATTGATCAGGAGCACCCTTGACTGCGATAAAGTAGCGACCATCTGATTCTTTATGAATCGTAGACATTAACTTACGATCTGAATCAAATGGTAACTCAGCTACACGTGGTTCATTTTTCAAAACTTCACGGACATCAAAATTCTTATCTAAACCAAATTGTACCAGTGCAGTCTCTGTTGGGTCACCAATTAATTTTCCTGAAGGATCAATCTTAGTATCGTTGGAGAAATTCATAATACGTAAAGTGTTATTATCAACTGAAATTTCTTCCGAAGATGATTGGAGAACACCATTAGTATACACTTTTTCGACAGTCATTTGATTCATTGTCAGAGTTCCAGTCTTATCTGATGCAATGATTTCTGTAGAACCTAAAGTTTCAACTGCAGGGAGTTTACGAACGATAGAATTGCGTTTAGCAAGAGTTTTTGTTCCCATTGATAAGACAATCGTAACAATTGCAGGAAGCCCTTCTGGAATAGCTGCAACTGCTAAAGCAACTGAAGTCATCAATCCTTCAATCCAACCTTCTTTACGGACAAATATCCCCACTAAGAAAGTAATAACCGCAATAATCACGATTAAGTAAGTCAATAATTTAGAAAGTTGAACTAAACTTTGTTTCAATGGTGTTTCAGATTCATCAGCATTTGCCAACATGTCCGCAATTTTACCAACTTCAGTATACATCCCTGTGTTAGTAACAACACCATATCCTCGACCATACGTGACATTTGAATTTTGATACGCCATATTCACACGGTCACCAATACCTGCATCCTCTGCTACTACTTGAGATATGTCTTTCTCAACAGGTACTGACTCACCAGTTAGAGCTGCTTCTTCAATTTTTAGAGACGCGGCTTCTAAAAGTCGTAAATCTGCGGGAACAACATCTCCTGCTTCTAACATAACGAGGTCACCAGGAACTAGTTCTTTAGAATCCACCTCAATAGTATGACCATCACGACGAACACGCGCAATTGGGCTTGACATATCTTTGAGGGCTTCAATAGCTGCTTCGGCTTGCCCCTCTTGATAAACACCAAAAGCTGCATTTAAGATAACAACCGCCAAGATAATCAATGCATCCGTTAAGCCATGCATACCTTCCGTAATAACAGAGAGAGCTGCAGCAACCAGTAAGATAATAATCATTAAATCTTTGAATTGGTCAAAAAACTTAGCTATTAGACTACGTTTTTTCCCTTCTTCAAGCTCATTGCGACCATACATCTCTAAGCGATTTTTCGCTTCTGTCGTTGATAATCCTTCACGAGAAGATTCTAAAGACGTTAGAACCTCTTCTTGACCTTGTGTGTAAAACAAGGATTTTTTCTGTTCTTTTAACAAAACCTTTCCTCCTTTGGTCTCTCCACAAACAAAAAGAGACCTGTTTTTATGAAAACAAGTCTCGCTGTTTAAGACAACGCCGGAAATTTCTTTCGTAATGACGACATTGCCACGGTAAACCGTCTGCTACTCCCTTGATATGTTAATCATTGTAACAGAAAAAAATCCATTTTTCAATTAATTATCCTTGCTATCACTAATAATCTCAAGGGAAAAAACGAAGTTCATCTAGTCGAAATAAACCACACTGCAGTTTATCAAATAAATGGCTCTCATAAAGAGATCCCAGCGTCTTCAGTAAACGAAATTCATAACGACTACTCTTTTGTTAATGGTAGTTATCTTAATACCATTGAATCCTTAATTCATAATTTGCAAAACAGTCTCCTGTCTCCGTTTGCTTAAGGACATAATTGATATGCAACCTTTGCTGTGACAAATCAAACTGATAGTGACTTGTCTCTGTAATCAAATGTTGAACACCAAGTGGAGTGGGGATATTAACCAAAGCAGGCGTTTCACGATGAAAACGCATTACAGACTTAGGATTTGAAAACCTCGTCATAAGCAATTCCTCATGATTTGCCTTAATAACTACCCTCTCGCCCTCAGCATTAATATAATTCAAATAAACGTAACTTCCTTTTTCAATAAATTGACAATCGTGAATCTCATGAATCATTTCGGTTTCGTTGTCAATTTGAATGTTATTGTTAATTTCTAGTTTCATGACTTCTCTCACTTCTTTTATCCTTCTATTCTACCAATTTCTGACTCAAGTTTCAATTTTTGCTATAATATATATATGAATGAAAAAGTATTTCGTGACCCCGTTCACACTTATATCCATGTAAATAATCAAGTCATATATGACTTGATTAACACTAAAGAATTTCAACGTTTACGACGCATTAAACAAACCTCAACGACTTCTTTTACCTTCCATGGTGCAGAGCATAGTCGTTTTTCACATTGTCTCGGAGTTTATGAACTGGCTCGTAAAGTTACAGAAATCTTTGATGAACATTATTCTGATCTTTGGAATAAAAATGAGTCCCTGCTAACGATGGCTGCCGCCCTACTACATGATATCGGACATGGCGCATATTCTCATACATTTGAGCGTCTCTTCAATACTGATCATGAAGCTTACACTCAGGAAATCATCACCAATCCTACCACAGAGATTAATGCTATTTTACGAAAGGTGGCTCCTGATTTTCCTGATAAAGTAGCTAGTGTTATTAATCATAGCTACCCCAATAAACAAGTTGTTCAATTAATTTCTAGTCAAATTGATTGTGATCGAATGGACTATCTTCTCAGAGATTCTTACTACACTGCTGCTAGCTATGGACAATTTGATTTAACACGAATTTTACGCGTTATTAGACCAACCGATTCTGGAATTGCTTTTGCTCGTAACGGGATGCACGCTGTGGAAGATTATATTGTTAGTCGCTTCCAAATGTATATGCAAGTTTATTTCCATCCAGCCAGTCGTGCTATGGAATTACTCTTACAAAATTTACTAAAACGTGCTCGCTTCTTATTTGATACCCATCGCGATTTTTTTGAACAAACTTCTCCAAATCTTATTCCTTTCTTCACGGATCAATATGATTTACAAGATTATTTAGCCCTAGATGATGGGGTAATGAATACTTACTTCCAATCTTGGATGCAAGCTGATGATAACATTTTGGCAGATTTAGCTAATCGTTTTATCAATCGAAAAGTCTTTAAATCAATTACCTTTGAAGAGTCTGATAAAGAAAATCTAGTTAAAATGAAAGAACTAGTCTCACAGGTTGGTTTTGATCCCGATTATTACACTGGTGTCCATGCTAATTTTGACTTACCTTACGATGTTTATCGGCCTGAACATTCAAATCCACGAACAGAAATTCAAATTATCCAAAAGAATGGACAACTTGCTGAATTATCAAGCTTATCACCGATTGTAAAAGCATTAACTGGATCTAATTATGGTGATCAACGTTTTTATTTTCCAAAAGAAATGTTGACATTAGATAGCCTATTTTCAAGTACAAAAGAAGAATTTCAATCTTATATCACAAATGAGCATTTGACACTCACGAAAGATAATAGCCATTCATGACAAACCCTTTATTTTTTAGTAAGATATAAGGTGAGTATTTTAGGATATTGAATAAAGAGTGGGAGATAAAATGACTTCAATTAAACTTGTTGCCGTAGATATTGACGGCACCCTATTAAATAGTAAGCGTGAAATTACACCTGAAGTGGCTAAAGCTGTTCAAGAAGCAAAATCAAAAGGCGTTAAAATTGTTATTGCTACAGGACGTCCAATCATCGGAGTCCAAGATCTTTTAGAAGAATTGAAACTCAATGAAGAGGGAGATTATGTTATCACCTTTAACGGCGGTCTAGTTCAAGACACAGCCACAGGAGATGACATCATCAAAGAAACCTTAACCTATGAAGACTATCTGGATTTCGAACTGTTAGCGCGTAAATTAGGCGTCCACATGCACGCCATTACAAAAGAAGGAATTTACACAGCAAATCGTGATATTGGTAAATATACAATACACGAAGTAACTTTAGTTAATATGCCGCTCTTCTATCGTACTCCTGAAGAAATGGGAGACAAAGAAATCATTAAACTAATGATGATTGATCAACCTGACATCTTAGATGCAGCAATTGCTAAAATTCCAAAAAAAGTTCTCGATAACTACACTATTGTAAAATCAACTCCTTTTTATTTAGAAATTTTACCCAAAAACGTTAATAAAGGCACTGCACTTCTCCACCTTGCAGAGAAAATGGGATTAACTGTAGATCAAACAATGGCTATTGGTGATGAAGAAAATGACCGTGCTATGCTTGAAGTTGTTGGAAATCCTGTTGTTATGCAAAACGGCAATCCTGAACTAAAAAAAATAGCAAAATATATCACCAAATCAAACGAGGAAAGTGGCGTAGCCTACGCACTACGTGAATGGGTAATAAACTGATGTATCATGTTACCGTTGGAATATCCGAAAAAGAATATGATGCCTTTGCTATTGCATCGTCTCAAACCAATCTCCTCCACTCTTCAAAGTGGGCACAAGTAAAATCAAATTGGCAAAATGAACGTTTAGGCTTTTATAAAGATGACCAATTAGTTGCTGTAGCTAGCATCTTAATTAAATCATTACCACTTGGTTTTACAATGCTTTATATTCCACGTGGACCTATTATGGACTACAGCAATAAAGAATTAGTTAACTTTGTGTTAAAAACACTAAAAAACTTTGGACGAAAGAAACGTGCTGTTTTTGCAAAATTCGATCCAGCACTTCTTCTACGTCAATATCACCTTAAAGAAGAGAATGTCGCCGAAGAGATAGATGAAAGTAGACAGGCAATTGATAATCTTAAGTCAGCAGGTGCCCAATGGATAGGTCCAACGAAAGCCATTTCCGAAACCATCCAACCTCGTTTTCAAGCGAATATCTATACCAAAGCAAATATAGAAGAAAACTTTCCAAAACACACTAAACGTCTGATAAAAGATGCAAAGCATCGCGGTGTTCAAATTTATCGTGCCAACATTGATGATTTACCTAAATTCGCCACGGTTGTAGCATTAACCGAGAATCGTAAAGGTGTAGCTTTACGTAATGAAAACTATTTCCATCAACTAATGACAATTTATGGAGAAGATGCCTATCTCTATTTAGCTAAAGTCAATCTTCCTAAAAGATTAGCGCAATTTAAAGAACAACTTCTTCAAATCCAAAAAGATTTATCAGAAACTCCATCCCATCAAAAAAGTCGCCTGACAAGGCTAAATCAACAAGAAGCTTCTGTTAAACAATATATCCTTGAATTTCAGGAGTTTAGCAAGAAATATCCAGATGAGCCTGTCATTGCAGGAATTTTGTCCATTCGTTTTGGCAATGTCCTGGAGATGTTGTATGCTGGTATGGATGATAGCTTCCGTAAATTTTATCCACAGTATCTCTTGAATGCTAGGGTGTTCGAAGATGCTTTCAAAAACGATATTGTATCTGCTAATCTAGGCGGTGTCGAGGGAAGTCTTAACGATGGTTTAACAAAATTTAAAAGTAACTTCAATCCAATGTTTGAAGAATATATTGGCGAGTTTAATCTAGCAATCAATCCATTATTATATAAATTGGCCAACCTAGCCTATACTATTCGAAAAAAACAAAGACACTCTCACTAAGAAAGGAAACTCATGTATAGAGAAATTACCGCTGTCGAACACGATCGCTTTGTGAGCGAATCCAACCAAACAAACCTACTTCAATCTTCTAATTGGCCCAAAGTAAAAGACAACTGGGGTAGTCAATTACTTGGCTTTTTTGACGGTGAAACCCAAATTGCCAGCGCTAGTATTCTCATCAAATCACTTCCTCTTGGCTTCTCCATGCTATATATTCCGCGTGGACCAATCATGGATTACTCCAATCTAGATATTGTAACTAAGGTCCTTAAGGACCTTAAAGCTTTTGGCAAAAAACAAAGAGCTCTCTTTATCAAGTGTGATCCTCTCATCTATTTAAAAATGGTCAATGCCAAAGATTTTGAAAATTCGCCCGATGAAAAAGAAGGGTTAATCGCCATTGATCATTTACAGCGTGCAGGTGCTGATTGGACTGGTCGGACAACAGATTTAGCTCATACTATCCAACCACGTTTTCAGGCAAACCTATATGCTAATCAATTTGGACTTGATAAAATGTCTAAAAAAACTCGTCAAGCTATTCGAACTTCCAAAAATAAGGGAGTAGATATACAATTTGGTAGCCATGAACTACTTGAAGATTTTGCAGAGTTGATGAAAAAAACGGAAGACCGTAAAGGGATAAATCTTAGAGGAATTGACTACTACCAAAAACTCCTTGATACGTATCCTAATAACTCATACATCACAATGGCTTCGCTAGATGTTGCAAAACGATTAGAAAAAATAGAAAAAGAATGTCAGATAGCCCAATCTGAAAGAATAAAATCACTTGAACTTAATCGTGAGAAAAAAGTTAAACAACACCAAGGTACGATTGATCGATTAAATAAAGAAATTGATTTTCTCAAAGAAGCTCAAAAAGCCTATGACCGAGACATTATTCCATTGGCTGCAACCCTCACTCTAGAATTTGGTAATACATCAGAAAATATTTATGCTGGTATGGACGATTACTTTAAATCTTATTCTGCTCCTATTTACACTTGGTTTGAAACAGCTCAAAGGGCTTTTGAACGTGGAAATATTTGGCAAAATATGGGGGGGATTGAGAATGACTTATCTGGTGGTTTATATCATTTTAAGTCTAAGTTCGAACCAATCATTGAGGAATTTATTGGAGAATTTAACATTCCAGTGAACAGATTGCTTTATAAAGCCTCTAATTATGTCTATGCCTTACGCAAAAAACGTAATAGCTAGTTAGGAAAGGATACTTTTATGGCGCTTAAAGAATTAACAGCTAAAGAGTTCGAAAGTTATTCAGGAAATTACGATTTACAATCGTTTATGCAAACCCCTGAGATGGCAAAGCTTCTAAAAAAACGTGGGTATGACATTACCTACATGGGCTACCAAATCGATGGGAAAATGGAAATCATCAGTATTGTTTATACCATCCCAATGACTGGTGGACTTCATATGGAAGTCAATTCTGGTCCAGCCCATTCCAATTCTAAATATCTGAAACATTTTTATAAAGAACTACAGAACTATGCCAAATCTCAGGGCGCTTTAGAATTATTAATTAAACCTTATGATACCTACCAAGAGTTTACTGGTGAAGGTAAGCCTAAAGGTGCACCGAACACCTATCTTATTGATGACCTGACTAGTATAGGTTATCACCACGATGGGCTTCATATTGGTTATCCTGGCGGTGAACCTGATTGGCATTATGTTAAAAATCTAGAAGGTATCACTCCTCAAAATCTTCTTAAATCTTTCTCTAAAAAAGGACGCCCCTTGGTTAAGAAAGCCATGTCTTTTGGTATAAAAATACGTGTCCTCAAGCGGGAAGAACTACATATCTTTAAGGATATTACTTCTTCTACTTCTGATCGCCGGGACTATATGGATAAATCTCTAGATTATTATCAAGATTTTTATGATAGTTTCGGAGATAAGGCGGAATTTGTCATTGCAACTCTAAACTTTAGGGAATATGATCATAACCTACAATTAAATGCAAAGAAATTGGAAGAACAGATTACAGTCCTTGATAATCGCCATCAAAATAATACAGATTCTGCCAAATACCATCGTCAACGTACTGAGCTTGTCAATCAACTAGCTAGTTTAGATAAACGTCGCAAAGAAGTCGAACCTTTTATTCAAAAATTTGGAAATCAAGATGTTGTTTTAGCTGGTAGCCTCTTTATTTATAGCCCGAAAGAAACTGTCTATCTTTTCTCTGGCTCATACACAGAATTTAATAAATTTTATGCGCCTGCAGTTCTTCAAGAATATGTTATGCAAGAGGCTTTAAAGCGTCAATCAACTTTCTATAATTTTTTAGGTATTCAAGGAAATTTTGATGGTTCAGATGGCGTACTTCGCTTTAAACAGAATTTTAATGGTTACATTGTTCGTAAAATGGGTACTTTCCGCTACTATCCAAATCCATTAAAATATAAGAGTATTCAATTACTAAAGAAAATCTTACGCCGAACATAAAAAATAAGCTTACATAAGCTTATTTTTTTATGCATTATAGAAAGCATCATTTATTTCTTTACTATTATTGTTTATACAAACAATAATGTTCGTTATTTAGCGAAATTTTATTACCATTATCATTATTTTCTTGCAGCTCTATTAATCAAGTGATAAAATAGTAAAAATTTATCTTCAGGAGGATATTATGGTATCGCTAAAAACGGAAATTGCTGGTTTTAGTTTTGACAATTGTTTGATGAATGCAGCGGGTATTTATTGTATGACTAAGGAAGAGTTATTAGCTATTGAAAATTCTGAAGCTGGTTCCTTTGTTACAAAAACAGGTACCCTTGAAGCTAGAGAGGGAAACCCTCAACCACGTTATGCAGATACTGACTGGGGATCAATTAATTCTATGGGACTCCCTAATAAAGGTATTGACTATTATCTTGATTTCGTGACTGAATTACAAGATCAAGACAATAGCAAAAATCACGTTTTATCATTAGTAGGTTTATCACCAGAAGAGACACATATTATTCTTAAAAAGGTTGAAAACAGTAGTTACAATGGCCTAATAGAGTTAAATTTATCGTGCCCAAATGTTCCTGGAAAACCTCAAATTGCTTATGATTTTGAAATGACTGACCTCATCCTTTCAGAAATCTTTAGCTATTATCAAAAGCCATTGGGCATCAAATTACCACCTTACTTTGATATCGTTCACTTTGATCAAGCAGCTACAATTTTTAACAAATATCCTTTAGCTTTTATTAACTGTGTTAATTCTATCGGAAATGGACTTGTTATTGATGATGAAACTGTCGTTATAAAGCCTAAAAATGGCTTTGGAGGTATCGGTGGGGATTTTATCAAGCCTACCGCCTTAGCTAACGTCCATGCTTTCTACAAACGTTTAAATCCTTCAATTAAAATTATCGGAACAGGTGGTGTTAAAAACGGCCGTGATGCCTTTGAACACATTCTATGTGGAGCTAGTATGGTCCAAATCGGAACCGCTTTACAAAAAGAAGGACCAGAAATTTTTCAGCGTGTAAGCAGAGAATTAAAAGAAATAATGGCTGATAAAGGCTATCAATCATTGGAGGATTTTCGAGGACAACTTAATTACCTTTAAAAATAATAAAAGAGCAAACAAGGTTTGCTCTTTTATATTGATTTTACCAATCTTTATCAAATTCACGTTCTTCACGTTCCTCGGGTGTTAAATCATCCTTTACAGGCTTTGTTATGATGTTTCCTTCATTATCTACTTTAGGTTTTATCGTATTCATATATAACTTTAACAGAGCTATCTTTATAATAGCGATAATAACAAAAGCAATAAGGATAATTAATAGTATAGCTTTTTCTGACATTCTCTTTCGCAACCTCTCTTTTAACTTATCTTTTAGGAATTATAACATCACAGTTAAGATAATTCAAGGGTATGCTCTAACACATTTGAAACTCTAAATTCCTTTAATCTCTCTAGTCATTTATTGAGTATTGGATATAAAAAAGAACCTTGTCGCTATCAATAAACATTGATATGACAAGGTTTTTCTAGACGAATTATTTAACAGCGTCTTTAAGAGCTTTACCAGCTTTAAATGCTGGAACTTTTGATGCTGCAATTTCGATTTCTGCACCAGTTTGTGGGTTACGACCTTTACGAGCTGCACGTTCACGAACTTCAAAGTTACCAAAACCGATTAATTGTACTTTTTCACCTTCAGCAAGGTAATCTGCTACAGCTGCAAAAACTGCATCTACTGCTGCTGCTGAATCTTTTTTAGTTAATTCTGTAGCTTCTGCTACTTTTGCAATTAAATCTTGTTTGTTAGCCATGTTAACAAATCCTCCAAATAAATTCTAAACTTATACAACATAAGTTTTAACAGATTATATGATATCTAAAAAAAGGCTTAAGGTCAAGTATTTAACGTCATTTTAGGGCTTTTTCTTAAAAATATCGAAACTAAAATTATCGTTTACTAAATCAATTGCAGTCGCTTTCAAATAAATACCTTCTTTATTTTTTAAATCTTGCAAATTAATATTAATAACCGATTTTTTAGGTTTTATATCTACAAAGTTTGGCAATTTATAAGATGATTTTATATATTGTAACACATCTTTTTCTGGAAGCGGAAGAGTTCCTACTGAAAATGAGGTCACTTTAAGTTGAACAGCGCCATTTGTTAAACGATAAGGTTCAAAATAGATGTATAAAGGCACTTCATAACCTAATAATTGATAAGAGCCTTCAAATAGTATAGAAGATGAAGCAGCATAAATCTTATAATTCATCTTCTTAGTTTGATATTGTTTTAAATAAAGTGCAATTGTCTTATTCAGTTGCGACTTATTGGTCGTAAAAGTACCTACTTTTACTTTATCTTGTACCCCAGTCGAAATTTTTCCTGTATTAGGCTCACGTACTTGAATTAAGCGACTTGCAATCACTGCTGTGAAGGAAAGGTTAATTGCCAACAATAAGAGAAATGCCCATTTCCAGAAATTTAAATTACGGCCAGTTTTTTCTTGTTTCATTTATTTTCTCCATAACGGCGTTAGACATGATTTGATAGCCAATATTATTGGGATGAAAATGGTCTCCAGTAAAGAGAGCATCATTAGTGATACTTGCCTGACTATTTGATGACTCTGTAATACCCTCTTTACCATTTATTCCCTTATAAAGGCGGTCATTAATTGGGACAAAATAAACATTTTCTGAAGCATCAACTACTTCTTTTGTAGCTTTATTCCAATTATCAATAACGGTTTGCATTTTAGTTAATTGTGGAAAGTTTAGGTAAAAAGGATTATAAATGCCTAAAACATAAATAGGCAATTTAGGATTATCTTGTCTTGCTTTTGCAAGGATTTCTTTCAAACGTTCCTTATATGCTTCTGCTGGTTTCTCAAAGGAATTTAGTGATAAATGACTGAGCTCTTTACGAATAACAGCCAAGACATCATTACCACCAACAGTTAGCGTCAATAAATCAGCTTTCTCTAAATCTTTTTCGATTTGAGGATCTGTCGTCATACGTTTTAAAATTTGTTGACTAGTATTCCCAGACACACCATAATTAACAGAAGTCACTTGGTAAGAGTATCGATTATGGAGTGATTCTGATAGCAGTGGAACAAAACCACCTTGAGAGGTTGTATCGCCCACACCTTCGGTCAGAGAATCTCCAAGAGCAACATAGTTAAGTGGGATAACTTTCTTTGTTAGGAAGTCTTTTTTTGTTAATTTAGGATTTGATTTTGGAATGATCAAGGAAAAAATCCCAAAAGATAAAAGAAGACTTACCAGAAAAAAAGAAAGTCCGGTAAGTATTTTTTTCTTATTCATAACGAACCATAACAGCAAATGCATCCTCACCAGTATGAGTTTGGATGATTGAGCCAGTTTCTAAAACGGATATAGGAGCACCTAGAACAGCTAGTTTTTCTCTAAAGTTATTAGCCATATCAGCTTTACCACAGTAGGAGATGCCAATTTCAGCAATTTTTCGTGTTTGGGCACTTTCAACAAAATTATCTAACCATTTGCTGAAGGTCTTTAGACCGCGACCTTTAACAATCGGTACTAATTCATGGTTTGTTAGCTCCATAATTACTTTTATATTAAGCAATGAACTTAGAAGACCCGTTACACGTCCAATACGACCACCTTTTACTAAATTTTCAAGGGTCGATACGCCAATAAATAATTCTGACTTCTGGCGTACTTCTTCCACACGAGCCAAGATGGTATCTAAATCAGCTCCCTCTTTAGCTAATTTCGCAGCTTCTACAACCTGGAATTTTTGACACTGGTCTGTAAAAGTAGAATCAATAACTGTAACATCTGCACCAGCAATATTAGCTCCCTGGCGTGATGCTTCAATAGTTCCTGATAGTGTATGCGTTAAATGAATTGCAATGACATGTTCCACACCTTCATTCATTAATTTTTCATAAATTTCTGCAAAAACACCTACAGGTGGTTGACTTGTTTTTGGCAATTCCTTACTTCCACGCATTAGGTTCAAGAATTCCCCTTGTGCTTTTAAGTCATTGTCTGAATACAAGGTACCATCTATCATAACTGACAAGGGAACAACTGTAATGTCAAGCTCTTTAATAAGTTCTGGTTCAATGGTAATGGAAGAATCCGTTACAATTTTGATTTTACTCATATCCTATCCTATTCTATACTTTAATATTTCAATACCCTTATTATAACAAAATTTAAGTGTATCAACATTAATTTCTCCTAACAATGTTAGCTTTTTAAAGACGTTACCAAAGTTAACTACCAAGTAATTCTTTAGCTTGAGTACGTGCAGTGTCTGTTACATTGTTTCCTGCCAACATTTTAGCGATTTCTTCTACACGTTCTTCATAGCTTAAAAGCCTTACCGTTGAAACTGTTGAAGAGTCACTGGAAATTTTTTCAATAAAATATTGGTAATCCGCTATTGCAATAACCTGAGCTAAATGAGAAATTGCTAAAACTTGTCCATGACTACCAATCTTGTGAATTTTTTGAGCGATAGCCTGGGCCACGCGACCAGAAACTCCTGTATCCACCTCATCAAATACAATGGAAGTTTTATCTTCCTTACGTGAAAAAGCAGATTTAATAGCTAACATCAATCGAGATAACTCTCCTCCTGAAGCCACTTTTACCAATGGCTTAAAGCCCTCTCCGGGATTCGTTGAAATATAAAATTCAACGATTTCGTTCCCTTCTTTATTAAATTTTCCTTTTGTAAATTGAACTTGGAAATCAGCTTTCTCCATATAAAGCTCTGTTAATTCTTGTTTGATTTCATTTTCCAATTGTTTAGCTAGCTTATGGCGCTCTAAACTTAATTGATTTGCTGATTCAATCAAATCGTGTTCTAAAATCTTTAATTCTTTTTCTAAAGCATCTGAGGACTCTTCACTACCTGTCAATAGACTATATTCTTTAGTAATGTTATCAAAATAGTCTAAAACATCATTCACATCACCGCCATATTTTCGCGTTATTGTGTTAATAACATCTAGTCTATTTTCAATTTCTTGTAGTAAACCAGCGTCAAAATCTAAATCATCGATAACGTCACCTAAACGTTTAGTAACTTCTTCAATAACGTAGTAAGCTTCTGAAAGATTGGTGGAAAGATCTTTATATTCTCGATCAAATTCTTCTAAAGCCATAAGGTCATTCATTGCAGAACGAACATTCGATAAACTTGAAAACTCTTCGTTATCTAACATAAGATATGCATTTGTCAAAGTATCTGCAATATTCTTATGATTCATTAATTTATCACGTTGCTTGAGTAGCGTTTGGTCTTCATCTGATTTAAGGGCTACAGACTCAATTTCTGCTATTTGAAATTCTAGCATTTCAATACGTGATTTATTCTCTTGTTCATTTTTTTGCTTATCCAATACGCGTTTACGAAGCTGACGATAAGCATCAAAAAGACTTTGATAACGTTCTTTTATGACATTAAATTCTGTATTACCAAATTCATCTAACATCAGAATGTGCATGTTAGGTTTCATTAGTTCCTCTTGGTCATGCTGACCATGAATGTCTACCAAATAATGCCCCACAGCTTTTAGTGTTGACAAATTCACCATTTGCCCATTAATTCGACTAACGCTGCGCCCATTTTGAAAGATTTCTCGGCGAATAATTAATTCATCTGCTAATTCAATGCCATTTTCTTCCAATAATTGGACTAATGATTGATTTTTTTCAACAGAGAAAAATCCTTCAATTTCTGCTTTGTTAGCACCATGGCGAATCACTTCAACGCTAGCACGGGATCCTAACATCATATTCATAGCATCAATAATGATAGATTTCCCTGCACCAGTCTCACCAGTTAAAACAGTCATTCCTGTTTCAAAATTAAGTGAAATTTCTTCGATAATAGCGAAATTCTTAATAGAAATTTCTAAAAGCATAAGGTCCTCTACTAATCTTTTTTCTCCAACATTGCAATCATTGATTGACGAATGTGATCAGCATCTGCTTCTGATTTTGCAATCAAAAGGAGACTATTATCGTCAGCTGTCAAACTAAAAATATGTTCTTGACAATGTGACATTATGAAGGTTTTAATTAATTGACTGTTACCTGGTATGACATTAATATTGATAAATTGCTCTAAACCTAGTAGCTTATCTGATATTGATAAAATACTTGTTTTAATAGGCTTTGCCACAGCAGTTGTAAAGATAGGGTCGTTTTCATTTGACAAACCGTAAATATAGCGACCTTTTGCTGATGGCACTTTTATAATGCCAATTTCATTCATATCACGTGAAATAGTTGCTTGAGTTAGAGTTACCCCATAAGCTTCCAATCTGCGTAACAACTCATGTTGTGTTTCAACAGCATGGTTAAGAACAATTTGCTTAATTAAATTTAAACGTTCACTCTTCTTCATTTTTCTTAAATTCCTTATGTGCTTTTTCTATAACATCTTGTATTTGGTCAAGCACAAGATTTTGTGGATCTTGACACTTTTGCAAATGCATTAAAAACTCAATATTTCCATGTCCACCTTGAATGGGCGAAAAATCAAGATGTTTAACCGTATATCCATAATCTTTCGTGAAATTGGTCACTGTTGTCAAAACCTTTTCATGAACCAACTTGTCTTTGACAATACCATTTTTACCAATTTGCTCACGACCTGCTTCAAATTGTGGTTTAATTAATGCCACTACTTGTCCACCATCCACTAAAATTTCTTTTAGAGCTGGTAAAATCAAATTAAGAGAGATAAATGAGACATCTATCGATGCAAATTCAGGCAGTCCCTCCTTGAAATCTTCTTTTTGGGCATACCTAAAATTATATTGTTCCATAGAACGAACACGATGATCCTGACGTAACTTCCAAACTAATTGATTTGTTCCTACATCTACTGCGTAAACTAAACGCGCTCCTGATTGTAGCATAACATCAGTAAAACCACCCGTAGAGGCGCCAATATCTATAGTTAGCTTATCTGCAACTGAAATTTCAAAAACTTGTAAAGCTTTTTCTAATTTCAATCCACCTCTACTAACATATTTTAGTTTTTCACCTTTTAGTTTTAATTCAGTATCGTCTGCAACCTTTTCACCTGGTTTATCATAACGTTCTCCATTGATAACGTTAATCACCATTCCTGCCATAACACCACGTTTCGCTTGCTCTCGTGTATCAAAAAGTCCCTGTTTATAGGCAAGAACATCTACCCTCTCTTTAGCCATTCAACCGTAATCCCTCTATTATATCTATTATTTTTCTAGCATTAAAGTTAGCTTTTTTCTCTAGATTTTGAAAAATTGCCTGAGCTTTTTTCAAAGTATCATCAAGTATTTCCTGTGACTTATCCAAACCCAATAAATTTGGATAAGTTGTCTTTTCTGCTACAATGTCTTTATTTGGTGTCTTCCCCAATTCTTCAAAACTAGCAGTCACATCTAAAATATCATCACGTACTTGAAAAGCATGACCGATTAAAAGGCCAGCTTGATGCAGTTTTCCTTTTACTTCTTCCGACTTCTCAGCTAAAATACCTGCTGCAACAAAGGGATAAGCTAACAGGCGTCCCGTTTTATTAATATGAATCAAGCTTAAATCGTCAATAGATAAAACTTTGTTTTCTCCCTTCATATCTAACATTTGTCCACCAACCATGCCAAAACTACCCGCAGACATAGACAATAACTCTATTAACCTAACAGTAACATCAGCTTTAAAACCAGCTTTTACAACTAAATCAAATGGGTCTAAAAAAAGGGAATCTCCAGCTAAAACCGCTGTAGCTTCATCAAACTTTTTATGGTTTGTTAAGCGGCCACGACGAAAATCATCATTATCCATCGCCGGTAAATCATCATGGATTAAAGAGCCGGTGTGAATCATCTCCAAAGCAGCAGCCACATCATAATGACCATCTATTAGTTCAACTCCAAATCCCTCTAAAATTTCTAAAAGGATGCGTGGACGAATACGTTTCCCACCTCCATCAACTGAGTAGAGGATAGCCTTAATCAAATCAGGAGAAACGACACTATGTGTCTGTTTGTAATAACGATGAATAGCTTCATCAATTTTTTCAATAGTAACCATCAAGTATCCATTTCTACTTCCGTTCCGTCAGCTTGCATCACTTTTACAAGCGTCTCTTCAGCTTCTTTTAAAGTTCTTTGTAACTCTTTTGAAATAAGCATTCCTTTTTGAAATTCAGCAATGGCATCTTCTAAGGCAACATCACCTGTTTCTAAACGTGAGACAATTGTCTCTAATTCCTGTAAATTTTCTTCAAATGTTTTCTTGTCTGACATCCTTCACCTCAACTTCTAAAAGACCATCTTGCATCTTAACTTGCAAATGATCTCCTTCATTTATTCCATTAGTAGTAGATACTAAAGTATGGTTTTTTTCGATAATAGCGTAACCACGCGCTACAATTCTAGAACTATCCAATGATATAAGCGCATCTTGAGCCTTTTCAAAACGTGCTAGCTTGCTGTCATACTGACTAGTCATTGTACTTGATAATAGTCGTCTACTTTGCACAACACGCTCTTGGTAAATATGAATACGCTGTTTTAAATCTATGCCTTGCAGTTTTTGATGAAGCAAACCTTGCTTTTGTCTTACTGTTTGTAGTTTATCACGCATAGAATATGTTAACTGCTGATTTAGGTTATCTAATTTTTGAAGGAAACCATCATATAGACGCTCTGGTTGCCTAAAAATAACTGATTGCTTTGATTTTTGCAACCTCTCCTCTTTTGTCCTGATAAGACGAAGGCTAGACTGATACATTCTATTTTCACGTTCAGTAATCCAAGACAAGATATCAATTTTAGTAACCGGTGTAGCAAGCTCAGCTGCTGCAGTTGGAGTTGCTGCTCTGCGATCGGCTACAAAATCTGCTAAAGTTGTATCAGTTTCATGTCCGACACTAGAAATAACGGGAAGACGAGATTCAAAAATAGCTTCTACAACACATTCTTCATTAAATGCCCATAAGTCCTCAATAGAACCTCCCCCACGGCCAACAATTAATAGATCCAAATCCTTTTTCTCGTTAGCTAAAGCAATAGTTTGTGCTATTTCCTGAGCTGCGCCCTCTCCTTGAACTTTTGTGGGGAAAAGTAATATTTCCACTCCTGGAAATCGACGAGATACTGTTGTAATAATATCCCGAATAACGGCTCCACTTGGACTAGTCACAACTCCTATTTTTCTAACAAATTGAGGAATTAATTGCTTATGACGATCATCAAAATAACCTGCTTGAGAGAGTTTCTTCTTTAGTTGTTCAAATTGGATAGCAAGAGCTCCTATACCATCCGGTTCTGCTTTTTCAACAATAATAGAGTAGGAGCCGCTTGGTTCATAAAGTTGAACACGGCCAACTACATTAACCTTCATCCCTTCCTCTAATTCAAAACCCAATTTTTTGAAGTGACCTGACCACATTGTCGCCTGAATGACTGATTTATCATCTTTTAAAGAGAAATATTGATGGTTTGGGCGACGACGAAAATTAGACACTTGCCCAGTTAAATAAACCCTCTCTAAATAAGGGTCTTTGTCAAATTTTAATTTTAAATACTTAGTCAGTGTCGACACGGATAAATAGTCTGACATAGCACCTCCTCATGAGAGTTTTATTAACTTCATTATACCAAAAAAACTTAAAAAATACCTATTTGCTCTACAAATAGCTCGATAAAGCAAAAGAAGTGTCATGCTAACACCTCTCTACTTATTTTTTATTTAGATAGTCTAGCCATTTCTTTTGGAATCTCATCACTAATCGTTGTCGGTAGAACAACATAGGCTTCTTTAGATAATCCTTGAGCAATTGCCGAATGTAGATAAACTCCCACTGATACCTTATCTAGAGGAGAGGCTTCTTTAAATTGCGCTAACATACCTGCAATCATACCACACAAAGTATCCCCCATCCCTCCAGTCGCCTGGTAAGGACCTCCTACTATAATTTCTTTTTCGTCTAAATCTTGAAAAATACGCGTATGCGAACTCTTAGCGACTAAAATCGTCCCTTTGGGAAAAGATTTAAGAGCGGTTTGGGTATTTTCTTTTGTCTGTTGCGATACAGCGATACCTGACAATCGCTCCCATTCTTTTTGATGAGGTGTCAACACTAAATTTTTAGCCTTTGTTTGCGGAAACGCACCTTCTGATAACAGAGTCAAGGCTGATCCGTCAAGGATGACACTTTGATGTGATTGAATCTTCTCCATGGTCTGGTTCAAAATTTTTCGAGATGATTCTGATACTCCTAATCCAGGACCAATTACAATAACATCACTTTGAACAATTGATTTTTCCAACCATTTGTAATCATCACTATCAAACGCCATTACCTCTGGTAGTTGACTATGCAAAGAGGGGATATTGCAACTTTGGGTTGCTACAGTAACTAATCCTGCACCAGTTTTGACACAGGCCAAAGCTGCCATTATAATAGCACCTCCATAGGGATAAAAACCTCCTATCAGAAGAACACTACCATAATCACCTTTATGGCTTGATTTAGGGCGTGGCTTAATTAACGCCCTCGCTTCTTGTTCACCAACAATCATAGACTCACACTTCTAAGAGCTGCTTGATAAGTTTGTTCCAAAAGCATTGTAATCGTCATAGGTCCTACGCCCCCAGGAACAGGTGTTATCATACTAGCAACTTCTGCCACTTGTTCAAATACAACGTCTCCAATCAATTTACCATTTTCATCGCGATTCATACCAACATCAATCACCACAGCACCTTCTTTAACGAAGTCTTTTGTAACAAAGTGCCCCTGACCAATCGCAACAATAAGGATATCAGCCTCCTTTGTTACCTCAGAAAGGTTTCGAGTTCTTGAATGTGTCAAAGTAACTGTTGCGTTTTTATCAAGGAGAAGTTGTGCCATTGGCTTACCAACAATATTGGACCTTCCGATGATAACAGCATGTTTTCCCTCTAAATCCACATGGTACTCTCTAAACATCTCCATAATACCAGCTGGCGTACAAGGTACCATCATCGGTCGTCCTGACCAAAGATGACCCGTATTCATTGGGTGGAAACCATCAACATCTTTCTTAGGATCTATTGCTAAAATAATTTTTTTATCGTTAATATGTTGTGGTAACGGAAGTTGAACTAAAATACCATGGATACTTTTATCTTCATTGTATTGATGGATAATATCAATCAGTTCTTCTTGAGAAATGGATTCAGATAATCGTAGAGTCTCACTTTTAAAACCAGCTTCTAATGCAGAGCGTTCTTTATTTCGAACGTACACTTGGCTAGCTGGATTATCCCCAACAAGGATTACAGCTAAACCAGGTATGATACCATGCTGTTCCTTTAACCTTTCAACTTTTCGCCCTAACTCAGCCTGCATTTTTTGTGATAAGGCTTTACCATCTATTAATTCAGTCATTGATACTCCTTCTTCATCCGTTTTTTCTATATTATATCAAAAAATAGCGATTATGCTATTTTATATCGCTATTCATTTTGTATCAATTTTAATCAATAGAAAAGGCAATGAATCCCTCATCGCCTTTTTACATATGACTTATTTAGTACTATTCATTTTAGCACGACAAGCCGACTCAATTGCATTAAGTTTCGATAAACTATCTGCTTCTGTACAACCAATCGTATAAAGGTAACATTTTATCTTAGGTTCCGTCCCTGACGGCCTTAAAGCATACCATGAACCCTCATTAAAATAATATTTTAAACAATTTTGCTTTGGAAAATCCTTATAACCATCCTTGAAATCAATAGAATTCTCCAATGTCATCTCACCTACTTGTAATATTGGGTCCTGTCTAAAATCCTCCATAATACGACTAATACGTTCTTGCCCCTCAGCACCCTCTAACTCAAGAGAAAATTGGCGCTCGTTGTAATAGCCAAATTTATCGTAAATGGTTTGCAAAACGTCTAAAAGTGTTTGCCCTCGTTCTTTATAATAGGCAGTCATTTCTACTACCATCATTGAAGCACTCACAGCATCTTTATCACGTACAAAAGTGCCATAGCAAAAACCAATACTTTCTTCATAGCCAAAGAGATAAGTTTTATCCTTTGAGATATCATATTCATTAGCTTTTCCACAAATATTTTTAAATCCTGTTAAAGTTTCAACAGTTTCAATATTATATTTATCTGCAATAACTTTTGATAGATCACCAGTTACAATGGATTTTACCAATACAGGATGATGTGGCAAATTCCCTAAGGCACATCGTTGTGAAAAAATATAATAGGAAAGAAGTGCCCCTATCTTATTACCATTTAAGAAAATATATTCTCCCTTACTATCTTTGACTTCCAATGCTACTCGGTCACAATCTGGATCTGTGGCAAGTAAGATATCTGCATCAACTGACTTTCCTAGAGATTCTGAATAGGCAAATGCTTTAGGAACTTCAGGGTTTGGATAGCCAACCGTTGTAAAATCAGGATCGGGCATTTCCTGCTCAGGTACCACATAAACATTTTCAAAACCACGGCGTCTTAAAACTTCGCGCACAGGTAAATTTCCTACGCCATTTAAAGGAGTATAAACTACCCGGACTGACTTATCAATATTAGTATCATTAATAGTTAAACCAAGCACTTCTTTTTTATATGCTTCTTCAATACTCTCATCGATATAACTTGCCGAACCACTTGCCAGAGCCTCTTCAAAGGGTATTTGCTTAATTTGCTGATAATCGGTTA
Source organism: Streptococcus agalactiae (assembly GCF_949788565.1). Classification (NCBI taxonomy): domain Bacteria; kingdom Bacillati; phylum Bacillota; class Bacilli; order Lactobacillales; family Streptococcaceae; genus Streptococcus; species Streptococcus agalactiae. The sequence goes on along the minus strand of NZ_OX460931.1, from coordinate 486,253 downwards.
TAGCATCCATATGATTGGCAATTTGATCAGCAATATCATCTAAAATCTGAGATCCTTCTTTCCAATATGCCTTATAACCATTATAAGCTTGAGGATTATGACTAGCAGTAATCATCACACCCGAAACACATCCTAGAGCACGAATAGCATATGAGCACATTGGTGTTGGGCGAATCCCTTTATAAATATAAGACTTAATACCATTTGCTGCCATAATGGAACAAGTTAATTCTGCAAATTCCTTAGATTGATAACGGACATCATAACTAACTGCAATTCCACGTGCAATAGCTTCAGGGCCATGATCAATAATCGTATTAGCTAATGCTTGTGCTGCTTTCCCCACCATATAAGTATTCATACGATTGGTTCCTGCTCCAAGTTTACCTCTCAATCCCGCCGTTCCAAATTCTAATGTTTTGTAAAAACGATCCTGAATTTCAGATTCATCGCCTTTAATAGCTTCTAAATCTGACTTAATATCTTTACCGAGTGAGTCGTTTTCTAACCACTCTTGATAAATCTCTTTATAATTCATATGAGACATCCTATTCTAAGACCAAAATGGTAAAAATCAGCTCCATGATAAGAGATTTTAGTTCTTCAGGAGCTAACTGAATAGTATCAAATTAACCTTATAAAGTCAACTTATTTTATAAATTAACTACACTTAATATATTTAAAGCGTCTAAATTTTTTTCATCACCCTATCATTCTTAGTCTACATTATATATAGACTTACCAACTTCCAAACAATACAGTAACAATTTACTCATAACAATGGAATAATAAAAGTCTAAAACAAGTTGTTTTAGACAATGAAATTATAATACTTTACTTAAGAAATCTCTTGTGCGGATTTCTTTTGTCTGCTCAAATACTTCCTTAGGGGCCCCTTGCTCAACAATAATTCCTGCATCCATAAAAATGACACGATCCGCTACTTCACGTGCAAAACCCATTTCATGAGTGACAATAACCATCGCCATACCAGATTTAGCTAAATCTTGCATAACAGTCAAGACTTCACCTACCATTTCAGGATCAAGAGCTGAAGTAGGTTCATCAAAAAGAAGGACATCAGGATTCATTGCAAGACCTCTTGCAATAGCAATTCGTTGTTGTTGTCCTCCAGATAAGCTAGCTGGATAAGTATTAGCCTTCTCTTTGAGTCCAACTTTTTCAAGTAGCTCATATGCTTTTGTCTGAGCATCAAGCTTAGAAAGCCCCTTTGTCTTAATAGGTGATAAAGTAATATTTTCTAGTACAGTCATATTGGGAAATAGATTGAACTGTTGAAAAACCATGCCCATTTTTTCGCGCATTTTAAAAATATCATTCTTTTTGTCTGTTATATCAATCCCTTCAAAAGTCACTGTTCCCTTTGTTGGTACTTCCAAGAGATTCATTGTTCTTAAAAATGTTGACTTACCAGAGCCAGAAGGGCCAATAATAACCACTACTTCTCCTTGATGAATATCCAAGTCAATGCCTTTTAAAACCTCATTTTTCCCAAAACTTTTATGAAGTCCTTGTATTGAAATAATTGGCTCAACCATCTATTTTTACCCCTTTCCCAAGATATTTCTCCATTTGTTTTAACAAAGCTGAGAGAATCGTTGTCAACATTAAATAGTAAAATGCTGCAAATAATAACGGTGCAACTGGTGAGTAAGTAGCCGTTACAACTGATTGTGCTCCGTTCCATAATTCCATGACACCAATAGTTTGAAGGAGAGCACTATCTTTAATAATTGTAATAAATTCATTCCCTAGAGCAGGTAAAATATTTTTAAAAGCTTGGGGTAAGATAACATAGCGAAGTGTATTTTTAGGTCGAATCCCCAACGAGTAAGCTGCTTCTATTTGTCCAGATGGTACAGCCTCAATCCCTGCACGTACAATTTCCGAAATATAGGCACCACTATTTAAGGAAATGATAATGATACCAGGTAAAAGTCGTGTAAAATCTAAATCTAAAACACCAAAGCTAATCGTTGGTAAATTGTTAAAATGCATCCATGCGAAAGCAATCATAATTTGAACTACCATCGGTGTCCCACGAAATACCCATACATAGAAATTAGCTAATATTGTGAGAAAATGTAAATTAGTACGCTTTACTAAAGCAATTAACACACCTATAATAGTTCCAAAAAAAACAACACATGTTGAAATCATAATGGTTACCATCACACCATAATTAAAATAGGACCAATATTGTGGTAAAAATGAAAAATTCATTGACATCTCCTAAAAAAGTAATTGCCAATAGTCTATCACACAAAGAATAAAAATACAAGTCTAAATAAATATTTTTGTTTTTATTCTATTTTACTGTATATTTAGATATAAAAAAAAGACCTTCAAGGTCTTTTATAATTATCAGTATAATAAATCGTAAATTTCCATTGCGATAAGGTCAATGCTGTCAAATGAATATGATTCACGCGCTTCTACATCACGTAATGTGAAAACAGGACCGTTTTCAGGGTCATTACTAAAAGATACTTCTGCTACAACAACACCTTCACGTTCAAAATTACGTTTTAAATTACCACCATCAGTCGCCATTAATTCGAGGCGATTGATGATTCTCACTAAATGTGATTCCATCTTACTTACTCCTATATATTTTCTAGTCTTTTCTATTTTAACACAAAAGTGACCAAAGCAACATGAAAAGCAACATTTTTACTAACTTTTTAACGATTTTATCGTCTAAAATCCGCAAATAACGATTTTTCTCAGTAGTCATCTATTTTTCAATTTAGCACTCTAATATATTCAGTGCTAAAAACAGAACTTTTTTCTTGATTTCTAGGCTTTAGGTGCTATAATAAAAGCATAAAGTTTGACTATATTTGACTATATACACATCAATAGTTAAATGTCATAAGAAAGGGGTAGCCTATGCTCTGTCAAAACTGCAAACTAAACGAATCAACTATTCATTTGTATACAAATGTTAATGGAAAACAAAAGCAAGTTGATCTTTGTCAAAATTGCTACCAAATTATTAAAACTGACCCTAATAATCCACTTTTTTCAGGTTTAAATCATGTTTCACATGCGCCTGGTGGCATCAATCCTTTCTTTGATGATTTCTTTGGAGATTTAAATAATTTCAGAGCCTTTAATGGCCAAGATTTACCAAACACTCCTCCTACACAATCAGGAGGAAACCGAGGTGGAGGAAACGGTAATGGACGAAATAATAATCGCAACCAAACTGCAACTCCTTCTCAAGCCAAAGGGATTCTAGAAGAATTTGGTATCAATGTCACTGAAATAGCCCGCCATGGTGATATTGACCCTGTTATTGGACGTGACTCAGAAATTATTCGTGTTATCGAAATCCTTAATCGTCGTACAAAAAATAATCCTGTACTTATTGGCGAACCCGGCGTTGGGAAAACTGCCGTTGTTGAAGGACTTGCTCAGAAAATTGTTGATGGTAATGTGCCTCATAAACTTCAAGGCAAACAAGTTATTCGTTTGGATGTTGTGAGTCTAGTACAAGGAACGGGCATTCGTGGTCAATTTGAAGAACGCATGCAAAAGTTGATGGAAGAAATTCGTCAACGTCAAGATGTTATTCTATTCATAGATGAAATTCACGAAATAGTTGGAGCTGGTACAGCTGGCGAAGGTAGTATGGATGCAGGTAATATTTTAAAACCTGCCCTTGCACGTGGAGAATTACAACTAGTAGGTGCTACTACTCTCAATGAATATCGTATTATCGAAAAGGACGCTGCCTTAGAACGCCGTATGCAACCTGTAAAAGTCGATGAGCCTTCTGTTGAAGAAACCATTACTATTTTGAAAGGTATCCAAAAAAAATACGAAGATTATCATCATGTAAAATATAATAATGATGCCATAGAAGCAGCTGCAGTACTATCTAATCGTTATATCCAGGACCGCTTTTTACCTGATAAAGCAATAGACTTATTAGATGAAGCTGGTTCTAAAATGAACCTAACACTAAATTTTGTTGATCCAAAAGAAATTAATCAACGTCTCATTGAAGCAGAAAATTTAAAAGCGCAAGCGACTCGTGAAGAAGATTACGAACGTGCAGCTTACTTCCGTGACCAGATTGCAAAATATAAAGAAATGCAACAACAAAAGGTCGACGATCAAGATACACCTATTATTACCGAAAAAACAATTGAGCACATCATTGAAGAAAAAACGAATATCCCTGTTGGTGATTTAAAAGAAAAAGAACAATCTCAATTAATTAATCTCGCAGATGACTTGAAACAACATGTGATCGGCCAGGATGACGCTGTCGTTAAGATTGCAAAAGCTATTCGTCGTAATCGAGTTGGTCTTGGTAGCCCAAACCGTCCTATTGGTTCCTTTTTATTTGTAGGACCAACCGGCGTTGGTAAAACTGAACTTTCTAAACAACTAGCAATTGAGCTCTTTGGTTCAGCTGATAGTATGATTCGTTTTGATATGTCAGAGTACATGGAAAAGCATGCTGTTGCTAAATTAGTCGGAGCGCCTCCAGGATACGTGGGATACGAGGAAGCTGGACAATTAACTGAAAAGGTTCGTCGAAATCCTTACTCGCTCATCCTTCTAGATGAAATTGAAAAAGCTCATCCTGATGTCATGCATATGTTCTTGCAGGTCCTTGATGACGGTCGATTAACAGATGGACAAGGAAGAACTGTTAGTTTTAAAGATACCATTATCATCATGACCTCAAATGCTGGTTCTGGTAAAACTGAAGCAAGCGTTGGCTTTGGTGCCTCACGAGAAGGTAGAACGAATTCCGTACTAGGTCAACTAGGTAACTTCTTCAGCCCTGAATTTATGAACCGCTTTGACGGTATTATTGAATTCAAGGCTTTAGATAAAGAGAATCTCCTCAATATCGTTGATATTATGTTATCTGACGTTAATGCACGTCTCGCCATCAATGGTATTCATCTAGATGTCACTGATAAAGTGAAAGAAAAATTGGTTGATTTAGGTTACGATCCCAAAATGGGAGCACGTCCATTACGTCGTACCATTCAAGAACATATTGAAGATGCTATCACAGATTACTATCTTGAGAATCCAAGCGAAAAAGAACTTCGTGCTATTATGACTAGCAATGGAAATATCATAATAAAATCTTCTAAAAAAACTGAAGAAAGTACAAAAGGTTGAGTAAGAAACTCAACCTTTTTTCACACTCTTCTCAAAAAATAATAGCCTCTATAAAGCTGTTTCTCTCCTACCTCGTCTTTAAATTTTAATACAATTATTAAGGAAATATTCCAAAAATTTTAGTATAATAAATAAAAAATAATTAAAGCTTTTAAAATCATAAAACACAATCAGGAGAGAGAACTATGACTAATCCTACTTTCGGTGAAAAAATAGATAATGTAAACTATAGGTCACGATTTGGTGTCTATGCTATTATTCCAAATCCAACTCATGATAAAATTATTTTAGTACAGGCACCTAATGGTGCTTGGTTTCTTCCAGGTGGGGAAATTGAAGAAAATGAAAATCACCTAGAAGCTTTAACTCGTGAGTTAATTGAAGAATTAGGTTATTCCGCAACAATTGGCCATTACTATGGTCAAGCTGATGAATATTTTTACTCTAGACACCGTGATACTTACTACTATAATCCCGCCTATATTTATGAAGTTACTGCCTATCATAAGGATCAAGCGCCACTAGAAGATTTCAACCATCTAGCCTGGTTTCCTATCCAAGAAGCTAAAGAAAAGCTAAAACGAGGAAGCCATAGATGGGGTGTCCAAGCTTGGGAAAAAAATCACCATTCTAGGAAATAATTCATACCTTTCTTCCTAAATAGTGTTATAATAAACCTAATAAGAATCAGGGGGAAAATAGTTATGAGACTAATTAATACAACCAGTAGTCATCCTGAACTAGTTCGAAATCAACTCCAAAATACAGATGCAAAATTAGTGGAAGTCTATTCAGCTGGCAACACCGATGTCGTTTTTACAAAAGCACCTAAACATTATGAATTATTAATTTCAAACAAATATCGTGCTATCAAAGATGAAGAATTAGAAGCTATTCGTGAGTTCTTCTTAAAGCGTAAAATAGATCAATCTATTATTATTCAAGAGCAGATGAAATCACTCCATACTGCCAAGTTAATTGAAATTTCATATCCAACAACAGCATAATTAAAAGAAGCCTAATCAAGGCTTCTTTTTTGATGACTACTAAACAAATGTCTTACCAATTTCTTCCATTAAAACTGGTAAGATATTTGTCAAAATATAGCGTTAAATAATTTTTATTAAGCTTCAAAACCTTGAGCTACTGCTTCAGGATAATATTGCTCAATAATTGCTGCACTAGCATCACAAACAGCTACACCATACGAACGCATCTTTGTGGTTGGATCAATACGGCGTGAGCGTTCGCAGACTTCACCTTCAGCGTGTTCAACAGTAAATGCAACACCTTCAAATGATACTGAGTCAGCTGGTTTGTCTGCTTCATCAGCAATTGTTAATTGTGAGACAATCATCAAGAGTGCAATATCGCTATTTAACGCTGTTAATAACGTTTTCACTTCTTGACTAGCATAAATTGTTAAATGTGCTTCTAGAGATTTACCAATAACTTTAGCGTTACGTGCTTCTTCGAGAGCTTTTTGAGCTTGTGTTCGTAACGTCATGAATGCTGACCACTCTTCAAGAATTTCTTCTTGACCAGAGAATGTCTGTGCAACAGGCATTTCTGCTAATTGAACAAACTCCTCCTCCTCATGTTCGAGGTATGACCAAATTTCTTCAGCAGTATGTGGTAGAATCGGAGTCAAAAGTTTTGTAAGTTTAACTAAAATATCATAGAAAACAGTTTGCATACGACGTCGTTCTGGACTGTTAGCCGCTTCGATGTAAACCACATCTTTTGCAAAATCAAGGTAAAATGCTGATAGATCAACTGTTACGAAGTTAACGACAGCTTTATAAATTGCCATAAAATCATAAGCAGCATAAGCTTTGTTGATTGTATCCACAACTTGATTAAATTTAATAGTCATATAACGATCAACGGCACCTAAATTTTCATAGGCTACTGCATCTTGTTTAGGATTAAAATCGGAAGTATTTGCAATCAAGAAACGCAATGTATTCCTGATCTTACGATAAGTTTCTGATGTTTGTTTTAAGATATCCATTGAAATACGAACATCATTACTTGAGTCAACAGAAGTTACCCACAGACGCAAGATTTCCGCACCAAATTGTTTTTCAACATCACTAGGAAGAATTGTATTTCCTAGAGATTTAGACATTTTCTCACCTTTACCATCAAGTACAAAACCTTGAGATAAGACTGCTTTGTATGGAGCGTGACCATTAACAGCAACTGATGTAATTAGTGATGAGTTGAACCAACCACGGTATTGATCAGAACCTTCAAGATAAAGATCTGCTGGATAGGAAAGGTTTTCACGAGCATTCATTACCCCATTCCATGATGAACCAGAATCAAACCAAACATCCATGATGTCTGTTTCTTTCTCAAAGAGACCATTAGGTGAACCTGGATGAGTATAACCTGCTGGTAGAAGGTCCTTAGCATCACGTTGCCACCAAACGATTGAGCCGTATTCAGCAAATAAATCTGCAACGTGATCAGTCACTTCTTTTGTCATGATAGCTGTACCATCTTCTGCATAAAAAATTGGAAGTGGAACACCCCAAGCACGTTGACGTGAGATTACCCAGTCGCCACGGTCACGGATCATGTTATAAAGACGTTTTTTACCCCACTCAGGTTGGAAATTTGTCTTTTCAATTTCATCGAGGATTTCTTGACGGAATTTCGAAACAGAGGCAAACCATTGTGGAACCGCACGCCAAATGATTGGCTTTTTCGTACGCCAGTCAAATGGATATGAGTGGTTGATAACTTCGCTGGCTAAAAGAAGATCTCCCAATTTTTCTTTTACAAGTGGTGTTACTTTGTCATAGAATTGACCTTCAAAATCAGGACCAGCATTTTCCATCATCAAACCACGACTATCTACGGTAACTACAACATCAAGTCCATTAGCAATACCAACGTTATAGTCATCTTCACCAAAACCAGGAGCCGTGTGGACAATACCTGTACCAGAATCTGTTGTAACATGGTCTCCAAGGATAACCAACTCTTCTACTTCTGTATCCCATGGATGTTCTGTAACAATGTGATTAAGTTCTTTACCAGTGTGATGAGTCACAATTTCAAAGTTTTCCCAGCCAAACTTAGCAGCGAGACTATCTACAAGAACCTCTGCAAGAAGGTATTTACGCTCACTACCTACTGGTACAACTACAACATACTCCATATCTGGTCCTACTGTTAAACCGCGTGAAGCTGTTACAGTAAATGGTGTTGTCGTCCAAACGACGATATAGGTATCTGTATCAAGAATTCCCTTACCATCTTTAACTTTATTGGCATAGTAGAGTGATGTCGAATCAATATCATGATATTCGATTTCAGCCTCAGCAAGGGCAGACTCTGATGACCATGACCAATACACTGGTTTAGCACCACGATAGATATATCCTTTATCTGCCATAGCACCGAAAACACGTACTTGATCTGCTTCATAATCTGGTGTTAGTGTAATATAAGGATTTTCCCAATCGGCAGAAACGCCCAGACGTTTAAAATCATCACGTTGTTTGTCAACTTGGCTGAGAGCATAATCACGACACATTTCAAGGTATTCAGCCAAGTCCATTTCTTTACGTTTAACCCCTTTTTTAGCTAATACTTGCTCAATTGGGAGTCCATGAGTATCCCAACCAGGCACATAAGGAGCTCGAAAACCTGACATTGATTTTGAACGTACAATAATGTCTTTCGAAATTTTATTTAGTGCATGTCCTACATGAATATTCCCATTAGCATAGGGAGGTCCGTCATGAAGGTGAAAGGCTGGTTTTCCTTCATTCAATGCTTGACGTTTTTTATAAATGTCAGCTTGATCCCATGCTTCTTGCCATTGAGGTTCCTTATTTGGAAGCCCTGCACGCATTGGAAAAGCTGTTTGTCCTAAATTCAAGGTTTCTTTTAATTTCATACTAACTCCTTATCTTATAGTAATAGTTATCACAATTTTTTAAATTGCTAAATAAAAAAGCTTTCATCACATAAAGGACGAAAGCTCGTGGTACCACCTTAATTCAGAGCAGAAAATAGCTATTTCTTACTCCCTCAACAACCCGTAAGGTGGGTTAAGCCTTCTACCTTACTTAAATAATAGTTCAGGTAGAATGATTGAAAATGATAATTTCAATATTAGGGATTGTAGGGCTCTCACCATCTCCTACTCGCTGATAATATAATATTAAAACCTTGTTTTTCTTAATCTTCAATATTTAATTTAAAAGTTTGAGTTTCACCTAAATTGATCGGTTCTTCCATTTGGAAATTATTAGTATCTAATAAACCTGACTCTTCAAGTTGTTTGTTACTTTCTTCAACACGACGCTGTAATTCTTCCATTTCATCTGGTGAGAATTGACGAGTAGCATCAAATGACTCAGTGTCATCCACCACTGGTAAAGCATCATCTTCATCAAGAACTTTTTCAACAACTTCTTTGAAAGAAGCATCAGAATTTTGAAGATAAATAGCTGTTGGTTTCAACAATTCTTCCCAAGCAGATGAGTTAGCTAATTTTAGCTGCCCTTCTAACTCAGAAAGCAAACGTTGGTGGAAAACACGTGATTGACGTTTCAAATCTTCTGTTTCTATAGCAACACGCTTAGCATCATCTGTCGCATCTCGAAGGATTTGATTTGCTTTTAATTTAGCCTCATCAATTAAATGTTGAGCATCAAATGTAGCTTTCCCCATTAGGTTAGATGCTTCATCCTGTGCTGAAATTTTCACACGCTCAGCAGTTTCTTGAGCTAAAATAACTGATTGACTTAACGATTCCTTCATTTCGTTGAAGTAAGCGATTTTCTCTTCTAAATCTTTAATGTATTGCTCTTGCTCACGATTACGTCTAATCAAGTCCTCGTAATCGTCAACAACAATCTCTAAAAATTCATTAACTTCTTCTTCGCTATAACCGCGAAATTTTGATGAAAATGTTTTATCTTTAATTTCAAGTGCTGTAAGTGGCATGTTTTCTCCTTAGTTATGTATCATTTTGTCTACTTCTAACTTATATTTTTGATTTTTAGTTAACCCTAGGTTATGGTTCAACGTAAATCGACCATATCCTCTAACACTAATCAAATCCCCCTCTACTAATTGTTCAGAAACTCGATTGACGGTTGCATAATTGACCTTGACTTTATCTGCCTCAATCAATTTCGTCGACTGTGTTCGTGAAATCTTTAAAATCGTTGCTAAAATTTTATCAAGACGTAAACTGGAAGCAATAACAGTTAGTTTTTGAATATCTTGTTTGGGAGTTAGAAGTTTGGACAAGGGAACTTCAGCTAATTGTACACTAGCAGTTCCAATTTTTGTAACTGAATGAACAAGGTGATTTGTCATTTGACTATCGACCAAAACCTGAGCACAGCCTTCTTCAACTAGGATATCCCCTAAAATTGATCGTTTTACACCTAAGTAATTCAGTAAAGTTCCCATAATTTTAGCATGGGTAAGGTGATTAAATTTAGCATTATACTTTATTTCAATTAGGCTAAGGTTAAAATCAACCATATCTAACTGATAGTATTCCGGTGCTATTATTACTTTAACATATTCTGTTTGAAAATACTGACCAGAAGTGTAATAATGACTACCTCGCCTCTCTAGAACACTTTCGAGTATTTTAAATTCCCTAGGATTTAGAAATTCAGTGGTAATAAACGAATAGGTGTTTTCGACATATTGAGCTAAATGGTCTATTTTATGGATAAACGCATACTCTTCTGGTCGAAAATGCTGATAAATATCATCTAACGTCATCTTATGTAAAAAGCAAGATTAAAAATCTACTCAACATATTTAGTAAAAAGAATGCTACTATTACTGTAAAATCTAGACCTAAAAATTGTAGATTAAATCTTCTGAGTGGGCGAATAATCGGATCAACAATCTGTACCACTAGTCTACCAATCCATGAATCGTATGCTCCTGGAAACCAAGATAACAAGGCATAGGCTAGTAAGATATAAGAATAGACCCTAATTGTTTTTAATAATATTAATAGTACTAATATCATATTTATCGTCTCTTCATATCAAAATCAAAACTCGTCTCTTGACCAGTCTTTGGAATATTCATCTCCTCAATATCAACCATAACATTGGCTGGTGTTAATAGAAACATTGAACTCCCAACCTTTTGTAATGAACCATATAATACTCTACTTGCACCATCAATATAATCCAAGCAACGTCGTGCTTGCGCATCAAGCATATATTGAAAATCAATCAAGACACATTCATTAACGATAAGTAAATCAACAATTTCTTGTGCATCCTCATACTTACGGGGATACTTCAGAGCAATTGTTACTTGTTCTCTCTGTTGTCGAACTGAGTCTTTATTTTGAACCCTAGGAGTAGCTTGCTGATAAGCATTGTCTCTCTGTACCCTTTGTCTCTCCTGACGATTAGGATCATAGGTAGAAGTTCTCGGACGACTACCAATCATCTCTTCCTCTGCGGAGTTAGTCATATGACTACGCTGAGAAGCTTCCTGTGCTGTAGCTGCTCTGGAATCTCTTTGCACTGAAGTTCTCTCTTGTACTTCGTGTACTTCATTTTCACTTACATCGTCAGTGTCAAAATAAGAAATAATTTTGTCAAATCTATCTTTTAATGCCATATTCCCCTCCATTATTTAAAGAATGAAGTTCCTATCCTTACAAATGTTGATCCATTTTGAATAGCAATATCATAATCTCTACTCATGCCCATGCTTAATTCTGTAAACGGCATTCGTTCTATGTTCCTAGCTTGAAGCCTTTTCCTAAGACTCTCAGTCTCTTCAAAAATTGATGATATTTCCTCTTTAGTTGCTTTTAAGGGAGCCATAGTCATGATGCCGATAAGTTCAATTTTATCGTACCGAGAAATTAAGTTCAGTGCATCATCTATTTGCTCAATAGTAAAACCATGCTTACTGTCTTCTCGTGATATATTAACTTGTAGAAAACATTTAATTGGTTTTTGAGCACGTTTTTGAATCTCAGCTGCTAACTTAACAGAATCTAAAGCATGAAAATAATCAACATAATTAATGACATCTTTAACTTTTCGACGTTGTAAACTACCAATGAGATGCCATGTAAGCTTTTCATCTTTTAATGCTTGATATTTTTCAAGAAATTTATCAACACGATTTTCACCGATATGATTAACACCTGTTCTAATAAGCGCTTCTGTTGTTTGACAGTTAACATATTTTGTTACAGCTACGATATGAACTGATTCATGAGCGCGACCTGCTTTTAGTGCTAATTTACTAACATTGTCAAAAATCGCTGTTTTATTTTCTTGTAAATTCATCATTTTAATTAACGGTTTTTAAAGAATGGAGGTGTTTCAAGTTCATCATCCATATCATCATTTTCTGAAAACGTTGACATAGACAACTTGCTATCAAGTTCACCTTCTGTCGGACGTGAAATATTATCACGACGAAGGTCCCAATTACCAAAAGCAGAACTTTGTTGCTGATTTTGTGCATGAGGCTGATTTTGTTGAGTTGGCATTTCGCGAGACTCTGTCATATCAAAGTTGCCACGACGATCAAAGTTTGAATTTGAAGTACTTTGACGTTCTGAAGGTGCTTGATTAGTTGGAGCTGATGTTGTAAAACCAGATACTTGATTAGTTTTATCTTTACGTACACCTGTTGCAACAACTGTTACGCGGATTTCGTCTTTCATATCCATGTCAATTGAAGTACCTAACCAAATATTGACACCTTTACCTGCTGCTTGGCTAACAATCTCTGATGCTTCCTCTGCTTCAGTAAGTGTCATATCCATACCGCCGGTAACATTGACAATAACGTCTTCTGCTCCATCAATCGTTGTTTCAAGAAGTGGTGAATAAATTGCTTTTCGAGCAGCTTCAGTAATACGTTCCTCACCAGAACCGATACCAATTCCCATCAGTGCATTACCTTTATTTGCCATAACTGTTTTAACATCTGCAAAGTCAAGGTTAATTAAACCTGGGTTAGTAATCAAATCCGTAATACCTTGAACACCTTGACGTAAAACATTATCTGCTTCACTAAGAGCTTCAAGCAATGGTGTCTTCTTATCTACAATTTCAAGAAGATTATTATTTGAAATGATAAGCAGTGTATCAACTTGTTCTCTTAATTCTTGAATACCTTCGATAGCGAAGTTAGAACGTTTATTACCCTCAAAGCCAAAAGGACGTGTGATGACCGCTACTGTAAGTGCTCCTAAACTCTTTGCAATACGTGCAATAACTGGAGCCGCACCTGTACCAGATCCGCCCCCCATACCTGCTGTGATAAATACCATATCAGCGCCAGTAAGTGCTTCTGTTAAAACTTCTTCACTTTCTTCAGCTGCTTTACGACCAACTTCAGGTTGTCCTCCTGCACCAAGTCCGCGAGTTAATTTTGGACCAAGTTGAATGACAGTTTCAGCTTTTGAGCTACTTAAGGCTTGAATATCAGTATTTGCTGCAATAAACTCAACGCCAGCGACACCTTCGTCAATCATGCGGTTAATAGCGTTACCGCCACCGCCTCCAACACCAATAACTTTAATAACTGCACCTTGTACTGATGCTGTATCAAATGAAAATACCATTTTTATTCCTCACTTATTGTTTTAGTCAAACATACTTCCAAAAATTCCTCTGATGCGCTCACCAATATTAGCTTTAGGCTCAGTAGGCTCTTGAGCGTTTTCTCTTGCTCGGATTGGTTCTAAATTAGAATCTTCCATAGAAGAGGTTAACGGCTCAGAATAAGGCATTGTCGACATTGTATTTGTTTTTTCTTTATAATCAAAGTCGACTGGTTTATGTCTTAGCATTTCGTCGCCAGTTACAGCATGTTGTGCGATAATGTCAACTTCTGACATCATTCCTACATAATCAACGATACTAATAACATTAGCAAACATTGGATTGCGAATACCTACTTGGTTTGGAACGTGCAATTTAACTCTAGTTCCAAAAATTTGTTGAGCAACCTCGACAACTCCTGGCATAATTGCACCACCTCCAACAAGAATAATACCACCAGGTAAATCAAGTAAACGACCTCTACCCAAGTCTTGTTTGACATGTTCTAAAATTTGACGAATACGTCCTGAAATAATTTGCGAAAGATAGCTTTCTGTAATTTCAACAGGTTCCTCGTTACCAACAACATTAACTTGAACTGTATCAGAAGTACTTGCTTCTTCAACATTAGCTTGTCCAAAGTTGAATTTCAATGCTTCGGCGATTTCTACTGTTGTACGTAGCACTTTAGAAATATCTTTGGTAACATAATCGCTACCTTCAGAATAAATATTAGTATATTGCAATTCTTGATTACGCATAGAAGCGACTGTTGTTTGTCCGCCTCCCATATCAATCACAGTTGCACCAAACTCACGTTCACCTTCGTTTAGAACTGATTTTGCTAAGGCTAGAGGGGCGATCACAACATGCTCTACTTTTATACCTGCTCGTTCAACAGTTTTACGAAGATTATGAAGGATAGTTGTTGGTCCAGTATAGATAAGACCACGCATCTCAAGGCGAATCCCCATCATCCCTCTAGGGTCTCTAATCCCTTGGAAACCATCTACAATGAATTCAAGCGGAATCAATGAAATAACTTCTCTTTCAGGAGTAATGCTTTTAGTCAATGCTGATTTAACAACACTTTCGACATCTTCATCCTTAATTTCTTTTGATTCATTAGGAACAGGAATCATTCCTTGAGTTGGTTCAATTTGGAGAAGATTTGCTGGTAATCCAACATTGATTTTGTCAATGGTGATGCCTGCTTTCTCCTCAGCTTGTTTTACCGCCTCTTTGATTGCAGTTGCTGCTGCCTCAATATCAATAATTATACCATCTTTTACACCGGAACTAGGGACGTTGCTAACCCCAATTACATTCATTTCATTTGCAATAAATTCTGCAACTAAAACTTTAATCGAGCTTGTTCCTATATCCAAACCAGTAAAAAAGCCATTTCTAGCCATTCACTCGACCTCGCTATCTTTCCATTCTTTTCTATTCTACATCTGCCAAAAACAGAATTATTCAGAAAATATTATACCATAAAAAAAGCAGAATTGTTACCAAATTACGTTTTTTTATTAAGCAACATCAAATTGAAATATTTCTAACTTATTTAAACCATTCGGAACTTATAACAAACTTAAATTTTTTTCAAGAAATCAATTTTTACTAGCAATCTATGACTGACTTGATATATATAAAAAAGACTGATAAATCCAGTCTTTTTTATTGCTAATTAACATTTTGAGGGTTAGGTGCCTGCTCTGTTGCTATCTGTTGTCCTTGTTGATTAGTATTTGAGTTATTTGTTTGTCCTTGACTATTTTCCGCAACCTGACCATTTTGTGTTTGTGTTTTATCAGTTGATTTATTTTTTGTATCTTCTGCTTTAACAGGGGTTGATTCAATGGTATTTGTTGTTGTGTAAACTCCCACTTCCATATCAACAATAGAAGGTTCCTTAAGGTTCTTCTTAATTTGTTTGTAAAAAGGAAGTCTTTCTTTAAATTTAGATAATGGTATTCTAATACTATTTCCATCGTGCATATCTAACAGCAGGAGGTCAGGTGTCGTTTTAGAATCAGCTAAACTTATCACCTGAATCTCACTTATTAAATCAGGGTCTAAAGCCTTTAAATCTTTAATTAATAGCTTAATACTATCTTCCTTATCAAGGTTAATTGTTAAGAAGTGCTTTGGTAGCTCTGAACTATTTACAGGATCAGCCTTTTTTCCAGTTTCCAAGACAGGTTGATATCCTTGCTTTGTATGTGCATATGCAATAATCTTATTTTCTTGAACTTGAATATGAAACTTATTGGGAAATTGATAAGTCATCTGAGCTGTTTTTACCCATACATCTTCTGCAGCTAAACGTTGTTCAATAGCTTTATGTTTAAAAATTAAAGAAAAGAAATAATCGTTTTTTTGAATATTCGTTTTCTCTATCAAAATATCATCAGGTGTATGCTGATTTCCACTAACTGTTATTGTTTTTTGCTTACTAAAAGGAGTTAGTAGGAAAACGGAAACTAAAATGACTAGGAATGCTACTACAAATATAGGTGCAGTTCTAATGCGATTAGTTTTGGCTAAGCTGTTGACTATTTTTTCTTTTTTCTGTTTCTTTTCAATCTTAGGTCTTGAAATCTTTGGAAAATGAAGCTTCTTAATTTTAGTAGTATTTTGAGGTTCTTCAGGAGAAGAAATATTTAATTTACTTCTTTTATCTAAGCGTAATTTTTCGTTAATACGTTTTTGTTCTTCTTCATCTTCTTTGCGTTTTTTTAAAAATTCAAGGTTACGCTTTTGCCATTCCGTTAAGACAACTTCTTCTTTTTCTGGGGTATCTGATTTCTTCTTAGGCATGTTTTATCCTTTTGTTACTTTTGCCATATCATCAATTAATAATTGATAAAATTCATCTTGAGATTTTATTTCAGATGATTGTGACATGTTTTTTTCGTAACTCTCACTGTTAGAAATTAATAAATTTATCTGTTTCTCAAGTGTATTTATGTTTAATTCAGATTCTGGTAACTGCAATGCGTAGCCCTTTTCTTCAAAATAAGCAGCATTCTCTAATTGGTCACCTCGGCTCGCTTCACGTCCAAGAGGGATAATAAGATGAAGTTTTTTCATAGCTACTAATTCAAAAATAGTATTAGAGCCACCTCGTGTAACAACCACATCTGCTAAATTCATTAAAGGCTGATAAAGGTCTGTAACATAATCCACGCGATAAAGGTTCTTCTTCAATCGATTGAGAGAAGAATCGCCTGAAATATTGATAACATTATATTTTTCTTCCAGCTCAGGTGTTTGAGTAATAAAATCATTGAATACTTTTGCACCTGCTGATCCTCCAATAAATAGTAAGGTCTTTAGGTTTGGATCGAAGGCTTCTTTTATACTAGTTAAGTCAGTATTTTCAAACGACTTTTTACAATCCATGACTTTTGTTACAGCACCAATATGCTTAGTTTTGATTAAATCTTTAGATTGTTCAAAAGTCGTATACATAATAGTCGCAAATTTATAAGCAATCTTATTTGCTAACCCCATTGATAAATCTGATTCATGAACAAAAACAGGAACTTTTAATAGGCGTGCAGCTACTACAGGAGGTACTGAAACAAATCCCCCTTTTGAAAATAAGGCTTGGGGTCTAAGTTTAGCAATAATAGCAATCGATTGAAGAACGCCAACCCCTACTTTAAAGACATCTAACATATTTTGCCATGAAAAATAGCGACGTAGTTTCCCAGTAGCTATAGAGTGGAATGTGATATCAAGTCCAGACTGATTAATTTGTTCATGTTCTATGCCATTTTTATCACCAATATAATGTACTTCCCAACCATCTTTGATAAATTTGGGGATTAATATTAGGTTTAGTGTTACATGACCTACCGTACCACCACCTGTAAAAACAATTTTTTTCCCCATAGTTACTCTCCTCTAAGACTTTCGAAAGTATCAATGAATTCATCACCACGGACTTCGAAATTCTTATACATGTCCCATGATGCATTTGCAGGACTTAGCAAGATAACATCGCCCTGTTGTGCCACCTCATAAGCTTTATGTACCGCATCTCTAACATCTAAAGCATCGCTATAAGTTACTCCTGCTTTTTGTGCAGCACGTTTTACTCGAGATGCCGATTCCCCTAAAACAACCATATGTTTAAGTCCAGTGATATCTGGTATCAATTCATCAAACTCATTACCGCGATCAAGACCTCCTGCAATTAGGATAACTTTAGTATTATCAAAGCCAGATAATGCTTTTTGAGTTGCCAATATATTAGTTGACTTGCTGTCGTTATAGAAACTAATACCATGAACCTTACCGAGTGATTGCAAGCGGTGTTTAACACCTCCAAAATTGCTTAAAGTTTCTCTAATAACTTGATTACTGATACCAGCCAGTTTAGCAACCGCAATAGTTGCTAGAGCATTCTCTACGTTATGGCTTCCTGGGACACCAATGTCATCTACTGACATAATATTCTCCCCTTTATAGAAAAGTTGCTTGTCTTGTACGTAAGCACCATCAACTTTTTCCGTAGTAGAGAAAGGAACGATTGTTGCTTTAGTAGTTTTAGCTAACTCTTTAGAAATACCTTGATTAAAATTAAGTACCAAAAAATCAGATGAAGACATTTGATTTTGGATATTCCATTTTGCAGCAACATAATCTTCAAAAGACCCATGATAATCTAAATGAGTTGGCATTAAATTAGTAATTACTGCAATATGAGGACGAAATTCCTTAACTCCCATTAGCTGAAAACTTGATAATTCCATAACTAGAGTATCTTTATCATTCGCAGCCTGAACAACTTCACTAGCAGGAAAGCCGATATTCCCAGCTAACAAACCTCTCTGACCTCCAGCATTTAAGACTTCTGCAATCATCGTTGTCGTTGTCGTTTTCCCGTTAGAGCCTGTAATACCTATTAGCTGAGATTCTGAAACTAAGTATGCTAATTCCACTTCAGTCAAAACAGGGATTTGTTTTTCTAATGCTTTTTTGACCATAGGATTGTTATAAGGTATTCCTGGATTTTTAATCATGTAACAAAAATCCTCATCTAACAATTCTAAAGGATGACTACCACAAACCACTTTAATACCCTCTTCCAACAAAGACTGTGCTGTTGGATTTTCATCAAATGGTTTGCCATCATTAACTGTCACTATTGCTCCTAACTTAGCTAACAAACGTGCAGCAGCTTCTCCAGATCGTGCTAAACCAAGGACTAAAACTTTTTTATTTTCAAATGTTGTTATTGTTTTCATTACTCGTCCCATTCTATCATTATTATCCCTATTATTTTACCTTTAATCAGTGGCTTTTTCAAGGTAAAGGATATGTCTCTAATTTCTCAAAACAAAAGAACTTAGGAGACAAAATCCTAAGTTCATAAGCTATTTCTTCTTTTCTGACAAATTCAATGTTTCTTTAAATGCTGTATATCCTAGAGGAATCATTATAAGCCCAATATACAATTCACCTGGCAATTGAAGGATTTTAATAAAACTCATAACTGCCAAGACAAGTAATAAGGCTACCAAACCTACTAAACCAATAGCGTTCAAAGTATTACGTACTGTTTTTGGTGCCATAAAAAAGTAATACAAGGCAATCAAAAGGGCAACAATTAAGTAAAACATAGAACTCCTTTCTTATTAATCATAAATAAGAAATACTTTGGATATTATTCAGCTGATTTTTTCTTTTTATTAGCTTTGTCACGTGCTGCTTTATTTAAAATTTGTTTACGAAGACGAATAGACTCAGGAGTTACTTCCATGTACTCATCATCTGCTAAAAATTCAAGTGACTCTTCTAAAGTAAGGATACGAGGCGTCTTGATGACTGCAGTTTGATCTTTAGTTGCTGAACGGACATTTGTCATTTGTTTAGCAGTTGTAATATTGACTCCGAGGTCATTATCACGAGAATTCTCACCAACAATCATTCCTTCATAAACTTCTGTACCTGGATTTACAAAGATAGTCCCACGTTCTTCAATACGCATAATTGAATATGTAGTTGCTTTACCATTTTCAATAGAAACCAAGGCACCACGATGACGACCACCAATTTCTCCTTGAACAACCGGTAGATACTGGTCAAAAGTATGATTCATGATACCATATCCACGTGTCATTGAAAGAAACTCTGTTGAATAACCAATCAAACCACGTGCAGGAATCAAGAAAATCAAACGCGTTTGACCATTACCAACCATCTGCATATCAAGCATATCACCTTTACGCTCTGACAAACTTTGGATAATAGCACCCTGATATTCTTCTGGAGTATCAATTTGAACACGCTCAAACGGCTCGCATTGAACACCATCAATTTCTTTGATGATAACTTCTGGACGTGATACTTGAAGTTCATATCCCTCACGACGCATTGTTTCAATAAGGATAGATAAATGTAATTCTCCACGCCCTGAAACCGTCCATTTATCTGGCGAATCTGTTGGGTCAACACGTAAAGAAACGTCTGTTTGTAATTCTGCTAAAAGACGTTCTTCAACCTTACGTGACGTAATCCATTTACCTTCGCGACCTGCAAATGGTGAATTATTCACCAAGAAAGTCATTTGAAGTGTTGGCTCGTCAATACGTAAAACTGGTAGTGGTTCAATAGCATCTGTCGGAGTTACTGTCTCACCAACGAAGATATCTTCCATACCAGAAACAGCGATTAAATCACCCGCTTTAGCCTCTTGGATTTCTTTACGTTCAAGTCCAAAGAAACCAAAAAGTTTTGTTACGCGGAAGTTTTTAGTTGTACCATCAAGTTTTGAAAGAGTAACTTGATCTCCAACTTTGACAGTCCCGCGGAAAACACGTCCAATACCAATACGTCCTACAAAATCATTGTAATCAAGAAGAGAAACTTGGAATTGAAGTGGTTCTTCCGAGTTGTCAACTGGGGCTGGAATGTGATCAATGATAGTATCAAAAATCGGTGCCATTGTTTTTTCTTGATCTGAAGGATCATCTGACATTGAAGATGTTCCATTGATAGCTGAAGCATAAACAACAGGGAAATCTAGTTGATCATCATCAGCACCGAGCTCAATAAATAGTTCAAGAACTTCATCAACAACCTCTGATGGACGAGCTGACGGCTTATCAATTTTATTTACAACAACGATTGGAATTAAGTTTTGTTCAAGAGCTTTCTTCAAAACAAAACGTGTTTGTGGCATTGTTCCTTCGTAGGCATCAACGACTAAAACAACACCATCAACCATTTTCATAATACGCTCAACTTCACCACCAAAGTCCGCGTGACCAGGTGTGTCCATAATATTGATACGAACATCGTTGTATGCTACGGCTGTATTTTTTGCAAGAATGGTGATACCACGTTCTTTTTCGATATCATTTGAATCCATTGCACGTTCTTCAAGCTCTTTACGCTCATCAAGAGTATGTGATTGTTTTAATAATTCATCAACGAGAGTTGTTTTACCGTGGTCAACGTGGGCAATGATCGCAACGTTACGGATATCTGTTCTTAAATTTGTCATGTTTTCCTCTATTTTATAATGTAATTCTGTTAACTTATGAATTATAACACAATTTTTCTTAAAAAACAGAATTTACACAAGTGTAAATGTTTTCATATTAACTGCCTATTTGTGATAAGAAAACTTTTCATCATTTCATTATTTATGCCATTTATTTTCTACTTTTTTCAATTTAATTCATTTCTACAAAAAGTGAAGAGAGTTATTAATAGTAACTCTCTCCTTAGTATATTACTTAACTCTACCCGTCCAGTAATTGAAACCGTCCTTTAACACGTAAAGTTGATTAAAACCTTCTTTTCTGAGTAACAAAACAATCCTTGGAATAGATTGACCACGGCTTGCGTCATATAAGAGGACAGGTTTATCTTTGCGCAAAGCCGATAAGGCAACTTTAAATTGACTTGCTGGAATGTTACGTGCTCCGAGAATATGCTTTCTATGAAAAGCACCAGCTTCTCGGATATCAATTAACTGTCCTCGTGACATTTCTTTTTGAAAAGACTCGTTATCTAAAAATTTAGCTGCCCTACGAACCCTCCAATAATTCCAAGATGCCCAAGCAACAAAAGCCAGAAGAATAACAATAATTAAAATAACAGACATATCCATACCTTATCTCCTTAACTTGCTTGTTGATTGGCTAAGCTTGCTGCACCAATAATACCAGCATCATTACCTAGTTCAGCAATCTTAATTTTAGTTGACTTTTTAACTTGTGGGAAAGCAAATGTGACAAAGTATTTCTCAACGCGACTACGTAAAAATTCACCTGCTGCTGAGACACCGCCACCAATAACCACAGAATCAGGGTTTAAAATATTTGAAATATTAGCTGCTGCCAGTCCAAGGTAACGTGATACACGTTCAACAACAGAATTAGCAAATTTATCCCCATCTTCTGCTGCTATAAAAATATCTTTACTTGTAACAGTATCACCGTTGTCAATCGCTGCTTTAATGGCAGACGAACCCTCATATTGTTCTGCGAGTTGACGTGCTACTCTAACAACACCTGTCGCTGATGCAACTGTCTCAAGGCAGCCTTTGTTACCACATGTGCACGTAAATCCATTTTCTGGATCAACAATCATATGCCCAATTTCTCCACCTGCTCCTGCAACACCATGGATGAGGTTACCATCTGCGATAACACCTCCACCTACTCCTGTTCCGAGGGTTACGAAAACAACGTCGGGATTATTGGCACCAGCACCTACCCAGCGTTCACCAAGTGCTGCAACATTAGCATCGTTATCAATAAAAAATGGAATTCCAACTTCTTTTTCAATAACTGAACCTACTTCTTGAGTATCAGCCCAATTTAGATTAAAAGCACCTGTTACTGTTTTACTAGTTCTATCAACAGCTCCTGGAGAACCCATACCGATACCGAGAAAGTCATCTTTTGTTAATCCATAGAGGCTCAAACGATGTTTGAGAGATTCAACGATATCAGAAACGATATGTCTTCCGTTTTCTAAAGTATTGGTCTCAATTGCCCATTTTTCTTGTACTTCTCCCTCAAGCGTCAAGATACCAAATTTAATGGTCGTTCCTCCGAGGTCAATTCCCAATAATTTCTTACTCATTTTTTATTTTCCTTCTCCAATTCTAGTCTGTGCTCTCTTCTTAAAATCAGTTCTGCTTTTAAATAATCATCTCTACTTATCAGACCATTATCGTAGAGACGTTGCAATTCAATCTTCATAACTTCGATATCATAAAGACGTTTACCAATATAAACATAAATACCAAATTTTTTCAAAAGATTCTGCACATCGAATAAAACTTTCATATATGAATTTTAACAGAAAACCATTCAATTTTCAAGAAAATCCGCAACCGCTTGCTAATTGTCATTATGACGTTAGACTGACTATCTATAATAGAAATCGTAATCTCTTTTCTACCATTTTTCGAATATAAATATAAACTATAAAAAGGATTTTATGATTATGTCTACCATCTATTTTATTTCTTTATGCATGAGTTTTATCTTAAGTTATTATGATATAAAATACCAAGAGTATCCTATTTTTCTATGGATATTATTCACCATTTCAACGATAATTCTCACACCGATTACAAAAGTTTCTATTGTTTTGTGTTTATTTGGGATTTTAGCTGAAGTGGTTGATATTAATATCGGAAGTGGAGATTTCCTTTATTTAGCCACAATTGGCTTATCTTTACCTCTTCATCAAATGCTTTTTATTATTCAAATAGGTGCTTGGTTAGGAATTATTTATTGTTTAGTTATGAGAAAAATGAAAAAAACGATAGCTTTTCTACCGTTTTTAAGTATCGCTTATATAATCGTCACCAGTTACTCTCTTTTATTCTAATCACTTTAAATTATCAGGAAAGTGATAAAGTTGTGGGTACTGGTCGCATTTTGGATTTTTAGGATGACAAATTGCACGACCAAAATAAATCATGGATTGATGTGCAGCTAGCCACTCTTCTGGTGGTAAAACCTCCATGACTCGTTTCTCAATTTCCAGTGGAGAAGCCGACTGTTTGCAAATCTGGTGGTGTTTACAAATCCGAGTGACATGAGTATCTACGGCAAAAGCCGGAATACCAAATCCAACACTCATGACCACGTTAGCCGTTTTCCTTCCAACGCCAGCCAAACTTTCTAGCTCTTGACGAGTTCGGGGGACTTTTCCATCAAAATGCTCTATCAATTGTTTAGCGCATTGATTTAAGAATCGAGCTTTATTACGGTAAAGCCCAATTTTAGAAATATAGGGTTCAATCTCTTTGGGATCAGCTTGTGCCAAAACTAAAGGATTTGGAAAGCGTTCAAAAAGGGCGGGTGTAACTTTATTAACAGCTGCATCAGTTGTTTGAGCTGATAGCATTACAGCTACCAAAAGCTCAAAGACATTAGTAAAGTCTAAGCTAGGTTTAGCATCTGGAAATAACTTAATAATCTCACGGATAATATATCGTGATTTTGCTTTTGATAACATTTTATTCCTTATCTTTCTTTTTTATCATTATATCACGATATCTTTCAAAATAAAGAATATCAGAACTGAGGTTTGCAATCCATTAACCCTATTTTATTTTTTTAGTAAAAGCTCATGCTAACTGTCTTTTGAGTTGTTGATAATCAATTTTTCCAGATGGCATCAAAGGAATTTTAGATACAATATGATAATGCTTAAACCCATACTTCTTTTCAAAATGTTCCGATAACCACTTCAAACACTCTTGTTGCATCTGATTTTCAATTAAAACAATACAGCAATGTGACTCTTGTCCATGACTTTGACTCTCTTTTGTAAATGCTACTGCATCCTTGATATAAGGGCATGTTTTTATTTTTTCGATTAATCTAGGTAAATAGAGCTTAATGCCCGATTGATTGCACCAATCACCACCACGGCCAAATAGATATAATTTGCCATCTATCAGTTCACCATAATCACCAGCACAATATTCACTTGAAAGGCCACAGATACTATACGGTGTTTTTACAAAAATTCTTCCCTCTTTAATCCTAACAGCTACATTTGGAACGATTTCTCCAACATACTGTGGCTTATCTCGGATATCACGACCATCGTACCATGACACATAATTGAGCTCACTAGCACCATAGAAGATTTTCACTGACACTTTAGGATGCTTTCTATATAAACCTTCCAGTAATGAGTCAGAGACATATTGCGAAGAGGTAATAATAGTTTTATTGTCTAACGCAGTCTCCTTGCTATATTGTTCCACTAACTTGAGATAACTAGGGAGCAGATATAGATGCGTTACACCAGTTTTTTCCCATAAAGTCTGCCAGTATTTTACAGAATTTTTCTGTGTGACAACAAGTGTTCCCCCCAGTAATAAAAGGGATAGCGCTAAATTTAAGTTACCAGTAAATGAAAAATCACCTTGAATAAACAGTTTGCTATTGGAAGTGACCGAAAAATAAGCATTCTGAATGCTAAAAAAATCAGACCACGAAGTGAAGCTCCTCCACAATAGTTTAGCATCAGCTGTAGTCCCAGAAGAAAGAACACCAAAATCAGCTAGTTGAGGAGCATACTGCACTTCTTTTTCTAATCGACTTATTTCATTATGAGTAAGGTTAGGTTTACAAATAATAGGAAGAGCTTTTTGACATAACTTTGAAACAAATCTTACTAATTGGTTAAGCAGAGAGTGTGTGCTAATCACATGTTTCCTATTGTCTTGTGACGCCATATCTTGTCTTACTAAGTTATAAAATTCTCCATAACTGACCTGTAAATCACCATCAAATAACTTTTTATCGCTATTGGTTTTAACTATCGTTTTCAATGATTCAAGCATTCTTAACTCCTAAGTACTCTATTGATATGGCCATTCCGACTCCTCCTGCCCCTGCAATGGCAGTTAGACCCATAGGTTTATTTTTATATTTTAATGCCTGCATAAGATGAAGGATATTAATAATTCCTGAGCAGGCATAAGGGTGTCCGTCGTAAGCTAATGTCCCTCCAAAAATATTGAATTTTTCTCTCTCTTCAGGATAATAATGATTAAATAGAGCATCAATCGCTGCAAATGGTTCATTCCATTCAATTGCATCATAATCCGATATTTTAGTATGAGTTTCTGTTAATAGTTTTTCCGTAGCCGTGTGAACCAATTCTGGACTAAGCTTGGGATCTCCTGCTACTTCTACAATGTGAACAATCCGGAATTCTGTTTTCTGACTCTGAAGCGTTAGAAATGCAGCAGCATCGTGCATTAAACAAACATTTCCAATAGTGAGCAAAGGTGAATTTTCCATCAATCTTGGTAATTTTTGAAAAAATGTTTCTTTTAGTTTTCTAACGCCTTGATCTCGCATCCCTTCCATTGGTAAGATTACCTCTTCTAAATAGCCACCTTGTTTAGCTGTTAAGGCGCGTTTATGGCTCAAGAATGCCAATTTATCTAACATTTCTCTTCTAAAACCATATTTTTGACAGACTCTCTGGGCCCCTTCTAACATTACAGTTTCAGCATAAGAGTCAGGAGAAAACTGAGCAACTGTATATTCTCCGTTACGATTATCTTCTTTAGCATAACGTCTCATAGGTTGAAGAGAACTACTTTCAATCCCCCCAACAAGAACTTTTTCATTAATACCGGTACTGATTTTTAGATAACCAAAAAACAAGGCAGAACTTGATGAAGCACACTGCATATCAATCGTTTGTACTGGAATATAGGATTCATAATCAGAAAAAAGAGTCATCAAACGACCAATATTGCCCCCAGTACCAACTGTGTTCCCACAAATAATACTATCAATGTTAGATTCTGATTCTATTTTTTTTATTTGATTTAAAAGGTGTGCTCCTAAAAGTTCTGGACGGTAATGTTTAAATTGCTTCCCTTTTATACCGATAGGTGTTCGTAGCCCAAAACCAATATAAACATCTCTATTCTTCATATGTTCCCCTCACCATAATATTTGATGCTGAAAAATAATCACTGTGTTATCCACTACTTGCACTGAGAATTCTTGATTCACCCTTACTGGAGATAAAAAAGTCAAATGAATCTCCTTTATTTTTCCTTTTCTAACTTCCATTATTTTTTCCAATAATAGAGCCGCAGGCACAATAGCTGCTTCCCCTTGGTGAAAAGGATTTTTATCTCGCACTAAGCTAGTGAATTTTTGACATTCTTCTATTGAAATAAGACTAGCCTTCTCTTCCCTTGCAGGACAGTCACTGGATGCTAGTGACATTGGCTTAAGTTTTGGTAAATTAAGCATCCTCAAATGGTAAATCCATTGCTGATCAGTTACCGTTACCTCAAGAATTCTCTTAGAAATCCATTTAATATTATCAGATGAGCCATCCTCTCTTTGATACAAACTAAGTTCAACAATTACAAAATTAAGCGGCAAATCTCGGCACATAGCTATCGCTTTTTTAAATAGTTTTTTCATCTTATCTCCCGTCAAAATATAAGACCAGTATATCATAATTTTTTATATTGTTAACTTATGATATCGACTAAGTTTACAATATAGTTTTTTTATGCTATTATTAATTTCGTTAAAGGAGGCTATCATGTCATTTCAAACAAATTATATCCATTTGGCTGACGAAATATTATCTGGAAAGACTAGCATTTCTTATGAACAAGCGCTGGAAATTCTAAATAGCGATGAGAACTGGTGGGAAATCTACGCTGCTGCCTTATACCTTAAAAATCAAGTTAGCCGAAATAATATTCGCCTTAACGTTTTATTAAGTGCTAAGCAAGGACTTTGTGCAGAAAATTGTGGTTACTGTTCTCAATCTAAAGAAAGCACTGCTGACATTGATAAATTTGGTCTGCTTCCTCAAAATGTCATTCTAAAACAGGCTATTGTCGCTCATCAAAATGGTGCTAGCGTCTTTTGTATTTCGATGAGTGGAACTAAGCCTAGCAAGAGAGAAATTGAGCAGTTATGTTAAGTCATCCCTGAAATCAAAAAAAGCCTCCCTCTAGAAATATGCCTTACCGCTGGTTTTTTGGATAGAGAACAACTTCATCAGCTAAAACAAGCAGGAATTGACCGTATCAATCATAATCTCAACACCCCCGAAGAAAACTACCCCAACATTGCAACGACGCATAGCTTCAAAGATCGTTGTGATACTTTAGAAAGAATTCACAATGAAGACATTGATGTTTGTTCTGGATTCATTTGTGGTATGGGAGAGAGCGATGAGGGGCTCATCACATTAGCTTTCAGACTAAAAGAGCTGGACCCCTATTCTATCCCTGTCAATTTTTTACTTGCTGTTGAAGGAACACCTCTTGGAAAATATAACTATTTGACTCCCATTAAATGCTTAAAAATTATGGCCATGTTGCGTTTTGTTTTTCCTTTCAAGGAATTAAGATTAAGCGCTGGACGAGAGGTCCATTTTGAGAATTTTGAATCATTAGTCACCTTACTTGTTGACTCAACTTTTTTGGGAAATTACCTAACAGAGGGCGGTCGCAATCAACATACCGATATTGAATTCTTGGAAAAATTACAACTAAATCATACTAAAAAGGAATTAATTTAAATGAAAACAAGAACAACTACCTATATTGCACTCATGGTTGCACTACTTATTGTTTTAGGTTTTATCCCAGGGATCCCATTAGGTTTCATTCCAGTCCCAATTGTTTTACAAAATCTTGGTGTTATGCTGGCAGGTGCTCTGCTTGGTAGTAGGAAGGGTTTCCTAGCTGTGGCTATTTTCTTGCTCTTAGTTGCTATTGGTGCACCATTTTTACCAGGAGGACGGTCAGGTCTCGTAACGCTGTTTGGGCCAACAGCAGGCTATCTGCTGACTTATCCATTTGCAGCTTTTTTTATCGGCCTAGGGCTTGAGAAAGTGAAAACAACAAAACTCTGGGTTCAATTCCTTATTATTTGGATATTTGGCGTACTATTGATTGATATTTGTGGTAGCATCGTTCTTTCCTTTCAAACTTCTCTACCCTTAACTAAATCACTATTTTCTAACCTTATTTTTATTCCTGGGGATACCTTAAAAGCATCCATTTGCTTGATTATTTATCGTAAATTTGCAAACAGATTAACTCATCTATACAACTAAATAAAAGACAGTACCTAAGGTACTGTCTTTTATTTATAGAGAGTCATTATCCTACACTAACACATTTTAGTCATTAATTAACGTCAAAAAGTTTTCAATCATTTTCATTCCATCAATACTCCCGATTGACTCAGGATGAAACTGCATCGCATATACCTTTAAGCTGGGGCAATGGAATGCCATGATTTCATTATCCTCATTTGATCGTGCAATAACAGCAATATTCTCTGGTAAATCAGTCACTACCAATGAATGATAACGCATAACTTGGGTTGGACTATCAATTCCCTTAAACAAACTAGTATGGTCGTTTATTGTTACCCAACTTTGTTTACCATGCATAACGTGATTTGCTAAATTTAATCGCCCACCCAAGCACTCGGCAAGCGCTTGATGCCCCAAACAGATACCTAGAATAGGTTTCTTTCCTATAAACTGATTGATTAATTCTACCATTTTCCCAGCATCCTTTGGGTGTCCTGGTCCAGGTGATAAGACGATGGCTTCTGCGCTCTCAGCTAATAAAAAAAGGTTAGGATCATCATTTTTTATGACGAATACCTCTTTATAGACACTTAAATATTGCTTTAAATTATAGGTAAAAGAATCGTAATTATCTACCAATAGTAACATTTTATAGACCTTTCCTTGCACTTTGACCTCATTATACACTAATTGTAAAATATAAAAAAGGCTTAGAGGAATAACTACTCCAACCTCTAAACCTCACAGATTATGCCTTTTGAATAGTCTAAATTTTCTAGACCTCCATCATGCCAGCTTGTAATTGGTACATACGATAATAAGTCCCTTTTAGGTCTAATAAAGACTCGTGATTCCCACTTTCAATTATCTTTCCTCTATCAAGAACATAGATACAATTAGCATCTTGAATGGTTGATAAGCGGTGAGCAATGGCAATTGTTGTTCGACCTTGACGCATTTTTGCTAACGAATCTTGTACAATCTGCTCTGTTTCCGAATCAATATTTGCTGTCGCTTCATCTAAGATTAAAATTTTAGGTTTACTAGCCACAGTTCTGGCAAACGCCAATAGTTGGCGTTGTCCAGTCGAAAAACTTGACCCACGTTCTGAAACAGCTGCATCGTACTTATCTGGCAACTTCTGAATAAATTGATCAGCATCAACAAACTCTGCTGCGTCCTGTACCTCTTGATCGGTGATGTCTTGGTACATTTTGATATTAGATTTAATAGTGCCATGATATAAAAAGGGGTCTTGTAAGACGAGTCCAATATTCTTTCGCAATTGTTCTTGTGAGTAATCCCTAATATCCTTCCCATCTAATAAAACTTGTCCAGATTGAAATTCGTAAAACCTCATAAAGACATTAATAATAGATGATTTTCCAGAACCTGTCGCTCCTACAAAAGCAATCGTTTCACCTTTTTTAACACTAAAAGAAACATTATCAAGGATTTGTTTTTTTCCATCATATGAGAATGATACATTTTTAAATTCGATATTTCCTTCTCTCACAAAAGCTTCTGTATTTTTTTGGCTTGGTTCAAAACCTGTTTCATCAATCAAATCAAACACACGCCCTGCTGATACCATTGATGTTTGTAAGGTTGAAAAATTTTGCGTTACTTCAATTAAAGGGTCAAAGAGACGATTAACGTACTGAATAAAAGCATACATCAATCCTGCCGTAAGACCTCCTTTAACTCCTGTAAATCCAAAATAAGCCATAAGAACAGCATATGCTAGGAGTTTTAAAAGAGACATCGCCGGTCTTAAGAAGAGACTATCAAGAGCCATAGAACGATTGGCATACACAACATGCTCTTTGTTAATTTCCTCAAATTCAGTCTTCAAGCGCTCTTCTTGACCAAAAGCCTGTACAATGCGAATTCCTTCAATACTTTCTGATAATTTACTGTTGATATCACTAAGTAAACTTCTCGTTTTAGCAATGACAGTGACTGATTTTTTCCGATAGACATTCACTAATATAAAGATAACAGGTAATAAAAGAGCGACAAGTCCTGTTAGTTTAATGTCTAGCATCAACATAGTGTACAGAGTAACTGTAAAAATAAATATCGCCGAGATAAAACTCGATAAAATACCCGAAAACATATCAGATATTGCTTCAGTATCATTAGTAATACGTGACACTATAGATCCTGCCGGTGTCCTATCAAAATAAGACATGCCAAGCCTTTCCATATTAGCAAAAGCATCTCTACGAATATCTCTAACAATACTATAAGAAACACGCGCAAAAAAGAGATTCCCAAAATATTGAATTAAGGTCTGCAAGACATACATTGAATAATATCCCACTAAAATAAGAACTGCTGTTTGATTAACATTTGTCAGATAGTGATCAATAAAATGTGAAGCAATTAAAGGAATAATATTTTTAACAACAGTCGTCAACAATAAGAGAGATAGAGCTAATACTGTAAACCATTTATAAGGGCGTAAATAGGAGATTAATCTCTTAAAGACTTGCCATTGATTAGACTTCATCAAATGCTTCCTCCATTTCTAATTGCTGTGAGGCATACGTTTCAGCATACCAACCACCTTTATTTAGCAACTCTTGATGCTGACCTCGCTCGATGACTCTGCCGTCTTGCATAACTAAGATAAGGTCTGCGTGCACAACAGCTGATAATCGATGTGCTGAAATAATAGTCGATTTCCCTTGACGATTCGTTTTAAGATTTTCAATAATGGCATGTTCCGTTTTAGCGTCCACTGCTGATAGAGAATCATCCAAAATAAGAATATCTGGATCTAAAATCATGGCACGACTCATCGCAATCCTTTGTTTTTGTCCACCAGATAATGAGACTCCTTTTTCTCCAATTAGAGTCTCAAATCCTGCTGGCATCTGTTTAATGTCATCGTAAACATGAGCCAATTTAGTTGCTTTTTTAACAGCATTGATAGATAGAGTTGGATTTCCAAAGCGAACATTTTCTAAAATACTGGTAGCAAATAAAAACTGATCTTGAGGAACATAACCGATTAGTTGACGTAACTCAGACAATCGATAATCACGTATATCATGTTTATTTAAAGTAATTTTTCCCTGAGTCACATCATGTTCACGTAGCAATAACTTAATAAGACTTGTCTTCCCTGATCCCGTTTGACCTACCAAACCTAAGGTTTGACCTTTTTCTAAGGTGAAATGAATATCGGCTAAGGTTTCTTCATTGTCGTATCTAAAGAAATCAATATCATATCTTAATGTTCCATTGACAACAGGTCTGATAGGATTTAAAGGGTCAGTTATATCCGATTCTTGCTCAAGTAGGCTATTAATACGGTTATAAGAAACACTACCACGCTGTACCATATTGAACAAGAAACCAATCGCCATCAAGGGCCATACCAACATATCTAAATACGTCACAAATGTTACCAAGTCACCAACAGTAACTTGACCTTTTGAAATCATAAAAGCTCCCATAGCCAATGTTAATACGTAGGAGGCACCTATAAAAAGAAGAACTAAAGGATCAAACATGACATCATAAGTCATGGTCCGCATGTTCTTCACGAAAGTCATCTGATTAACCTCTTGAAAAGAAGCAATTTCTTGTTCTTGATAACCAAATGATTTAGTCACTTTGACGCCAGAGACACTTTCTTGCACTTTATTATTTAATTCTGAAAAGGCTGCCTGAGATTCTTTGAAGGTTTCATGGGTTTTTCGCCCCAATTTACTAGTTGCTAAGGCCATTAAGGGCAAAGGGATAACCGCAATTAATGTCATTTGCCACGAAATAGTAAAGAACATGGTGATAAGCGTTACTAATGCTGTGATAGAGGCATCCACTGCTGACATAACTCCTCCTCCTGCAAGACGTGTTAGAGAATTGATGTCGTTGGTCGCGTGCGCCATTAAATCACCTGTACGATATTTCTGATAAAAAGAAGGAGACATTTTTGTAAAATGTTCAAATAAACGGTATCTGACAACTTGACCCAATTTGTAAGAAGTCCCTAAAATATACATACGCCAAATATAACGCAGCCCATACATAGCTAAAGCTGACAAAACCAAACCTAATAAATTCCAGAGTAATTGTGGTCTTGTTAATTTTCCAGTTGTAATAGCATCAATAACTGATCCCATGATTTTAGGAGGGATAAGATTTAACACCGCAACCAAACTTAATGACAAAATTCCAATAAGATAGCGCTTCTTTTCTTCCTTAAAAAACCACCACAAATTTTTTATAATAGACATATTTTTCCTTTCTCAAAGATTGAAAAACATCATAATTAAGTCAGAAGACATGAAAAGTGTTTTAAAATTCTCATTTAACAACTCTCTATTATGCCTCTATAAGCTTACTTTCGTCAACTAAAGTGATTCTTTTTAAATAGTAAAAGGCTTGAACAATATCATAGCCTTTACATTATTTTCATTTTCTAATAGTTAGAAGCCAACCTTTTATGTTTCGATAAGTCCATAGGGCGAAAGGACCGCCTAAGGTATTTGTCCATAGATCGTCGATTTCAAAAACCCGATTAGCATCTATTAAAATATCTAAAACAACTTGAGTACACTCTATGAAAAGAGACATCAAGAAAGCAAGTAATATAACGCTTTTATATTTCCGTAAACTTGGCTTTAGGGATAGTAACCCTATAATGAGAGGAAACAGCAGTAAAATATTCACTACATTTTGACCAATAACCCAAAAAATCTCTTTAAAGCTAGTTAGCTGATCTAAACTACGAAAAGAATTAAATGGTACTAAAAGAGCTACAATTCTTCCGAAGCGCTGAACATTCGGAGTTGATACCCCCTCAATCATAATTTGAGGCCCAAAACACATCCTGACAATAATAAGACAATAGATAATCACTAACATCCAAACGAAACGACGACTAATCTTTGTCAATTCCCCATCTTCAGTAAGTAATCTTTTAAGCATTACTGCCCTACCTTCGCTTTTTGACGATCGCGTTTCATTGTGTTTGAACGTAATTGCCCGCAAGCTGCATCAATGTCCGTACCATGTTCTTGACGAACAACACAGTTAACTCCATTTTTCTTCAAAACGTCATAGAAAGCTTCTACACGCTCTTTAGGACTACGACTATACTGGTCATGTTCTGAGACAGGATTGTAAGGAATTAAATTGACATAAGATAATTTGCGAATCTTTTTCGTTAAATCTGCTAACTCTTGAGCATTTTCTGGGGTATCGTTGACACCATTTAACATAATATACTCAAATGTTACACGACGGTTAGTCGTCTCAATATAATATTCAATAGCCGCAAACAACTTTTCAAGAGGGAAAGAACGATTAATACGCATGATACTTGATCGTAAATCGTTATTTGGAGCATGAAGAGATACTGCTAAGTTAACTTGTACACCTTCATTTGCAAATTCACGAATTTTATGTGCTAAACCTGAAGTAGACACTGTAATGTGACGTGCACCAATAGCTAATCCATTATCATCATTAACTGTACGCAAGAATTTTAATACATTGGTATAGTTATCAAAGGGTTCACCTATTCCCATGACCACAATGTGACTAACGCGCTCACCTTGTCCACGTTCATCAAAATATTTTTGAACAAGCATAATTTGAGCAGTGATTTCGCCATTGTTAAGATCACGTTGTTTCTTTATTAAACCACTTGCACAGAAAGTGCAACCAATGTTACAACCAACTTGAGTCGTTACACATACTGATAAACCATAATGTTGACGCATCAAAACCGTCTCAATCAGCATGCCATCAGGTAATTCAAAAAGGTATTTAACAGTTCCATCAGCAGATTCTTGAACAATACGTTGTTTTAGAGGATTAACAACAAAATTCTCGTTCAAAAGTGCAATAAAATCTTTGGAAATGTTAGTCATTTCATCGAAGCTTTGCACACGCTTTTTATAGAGCCAGTCCCAGATTTGTGAAGCACGGAATTTCTTTTCTCCATGTTCAATAGCCCAAGCTATTAGTTCATCGCGAGTTAAGCTATAAATAGAGGGTTTATAGGCGGGTGTATCAGTTTTTTTAGGCATAATATTTTCTTTCTTCATGGTGGAATAAACGGTTACAGTTTATCCCTTTCTTATTTTTTCTTACGAATAACAAAATGCTGCTTTGCAGAGGTCATTTCCTTATCTTGCTCTTCTTTAATATGACGTTCTTGACGGCGTTTTGTGTCTTTACGCTTTTTACTTGTAAAATGAGCATTGGCATTTGACTGGGAACGATTATTTCTAGTTTGTGACTTTGATGATTGTGATTTGGATCTTGACTTACGACGCTTATGAGGTCTTTCATCATCAAATTTAATATCTCTAGGATTTGGATTCTCCAACACAAAATAAGCACAACCAAAGTTACAATACTCTTTAATATAATCTTCTAAACGTGAAATCCGGCTATTTTTTCTAATTGTACTAGCATCTTTGTAAAAGCCTCTTAGCCTCAACTGCTCGTTACCCCAATCGCCAACGATAAAATCATATTTTAATAAAATCTCAGAAAAACGTTGTCCAAAGACAGTCACATCAAAAGCTGATTTTTCATTAATAACAAGTTGAAATTCAATATCATCACTTTTAACGATATTTTCAAAGTGAATGAACTGTGGGCCAGGATACTTATTATAGTTAAGCATCTCTGGTGTCACTTCTTTTCGCATAATACTCCTTTCTCTAAAATCATTGAGAGAAACGACTAGCTTCTACTCTTTATTTATCTATTTTTCATTTATAGTGTCATATTTATTAAATAATCTGCTGCCACATCTCTGAGTAATTCAGGAAAAGCAAGTCTACTTTTTTCGTTTTTAAACACTCAAAATACGATGCAAAATAATACTGATCAACGATTACAAGAATCACTTCTTCTTTGGCATCAATATCTTTCTCATTATACACTATTTTTCCATTTTTGTAATCAAATCCCGAATGTAAAACTTCTCCAAAGCACTTGCCACGAAAGCCCATACCATGAATCTTTTGTTGCGCTAAAAATTGACCTTGTTGATAAATAGTTTCATAAATCTCTAAAAGTTCTTGACTACTCACTGTCAATTTAGCGAGGCGCATTTGATGAGGTAATGATTCGTGGAGATTTTTCCTCGAAAAGTCTTTTTCAAATGGCTGAACAATTAAGCCAGAATTGATAATAGCAACATCTGCACCTGCGTAAAACAGCATCGCATCCATGACTAGTTGGTACGATTCTTCTAATGATAATGGTGCTGGAAAGGATATTAAACTTTCTTTTCTAAGCTGTTCTTTACCTTCTGACTCAATCTTCTTAGCCAGTCACTGTCCGAAGGATAACCAGTTAGTTGTTTTGTATCACATGTTGAGATTAAAATATCTTTTAGTGTATGATTATCAAAAGTTATATCAATACTCCCAACAAAGCGACCATATTTACCAGCTGCTGCAAGATATGTACCGTTAATTAGCTCCCCTTCCTCAAATAAATGGTGTGTATGTGCACCTATAATAAGGTCAATTTCTGAAAATTCTTGAGCAATCCTTGTATCAAAACGAATACCTAAATGACTCATCAAAATGCGACAATTTGCCTCTTTTATCTCATTTATTTGTAAATGGCATTTAAGACAGTCAATTGGATCTTCTATCGTCCACCCATTAGGTTCATAGGTTTTATAATAAGGAAAAGTATAAGCTAAAAAGGCAATCTTAGTTCCTTGCTGCGTCTCATAAATAATGTAAGGTTTTGCCCAACTCGGTTCGATTATGTTATCTTTTAGATTGCCAACAATAACCGTAAAATCTGAATCTTTGTAGACTTGGTCCAAGTCTTTTTTGGATAAACCAACTCCTTCATTATTACCAATAGTAGCAAGCTCAATACCCAGTTCATTCATCAATTGGACATTAGCCTTTCCCGAGCTTGCTTCTGTCAAAGGATGGCTTTTATCAATATTATCCCCCAAGTCAAGTGAAATCG
The DNA here is from genome assembly GCF_949788565.1 of Streptococcus agalactiae. Classification (NCBI taxonomy): domain Bacteria; kingdom Bacillati; phylum Bacillota; class Bacilli; order Lactobacillales; family Streptococcaceae; genus Streptococcus; species Streptococcus agalactiae. Next base: position 449,420 of record NZ_OX460931.1, on the reverse strand, counting down.
TCTCTATTGGCTGCGCTTGATTGTCATGAAAAAATCGTTTTACCTTAGGAAAATTCTCAAAATGAGAGTGCAGATCATTTAAATGTAGTATTCTTATAAGCTCTGTCATACTATCATTTTAGCACTTTGATAGTCAAATGTCGCAAAACAAAAAAGCCGAGCAGACGCCCGAACTCTTTGAGTTTATTTTGTTTTTTTCAAATAATCAATAGCTTGCTGAACATTTTGAACTGGTACAATTTTCATCTTCGTACCTAATCGCTTAGCTGCTGCTTTTGCCTCTTGATAATTCGTCTGAACCTTTGTTTTGCCTTTTTTAGCATTTTTATCGATCGGATTATTAGGAACAAAGAAAATATCCATTCCTTTTTTAGCCGCTGAAACAACTTTCAAACCTGCTCCACCAATATCGCCAACATGCCCATTTTGCTCAATAGTACCAGTACCTGCAATCTTACGTCCTTTACGTAAATCTTCTTTAACCAATTGGTCGTAAATCGCTAAAGTAAACATTAAACCTGCACTTGGTCCTCCAACACCTTCAGTATTAAAGTCCACAGGAACATCAGATAATACTTCTGTATGGTCTGTCAAACCGATACCAATACCATTTTTACCGTTTGATAGTTTAATAACTTTACCAACTGATTCTTTCTTTTTACCTTGACTTGTGTATTGTACCTTTACTTTATCACCTAGATGAAGAGCTGCAACATATTTGATAAGTTGAGAAGAATTTTTGAAACTTTTGCCATTAACTCCTGTGACTGTATCAGCTAAATGTAATCTATCTTTAAATGTCGAATTTTTAGCTAAGTTAAGCACATAAACTCCTTTATAAGTAAGAGATACTTGCTTATTAGCTAACTTTAAAGCTTGATAGATGGACTCATTTTGAGAAGTCTCCATGTAGAATTGATTAATTCTGAGATAATCGTCATTACTAAAGCCACCTGTTGTCTCCTCTTTACTAGATAATTCTGTAAAAGGAGTTAACCAAGCATAAAGAACCTGAGCTGGCGTTGCTTGACTGACAGATACCGCTACAAAATTGTACGAACCCTTAGCTTTATCAGCCTTTTTATTCACTTTCAATACCGAACGGATATCATAAGCTCCACCTGGCATTTCCAAATAATAAGGTAGTCTCACTACAAGGCTTGCTAATACTAACAATAAAAAAGCAAAACCTATAATCCACCATTTAAGCAGACCTAGTAAACTTTTATGTTTTCTTTTTGGATCTCTATTCTTCACTCATTTTCTCCACTTCTCTAACAACACTCTTTGGAACAAAAGGCTTCACAGAAGCCTTAAAATGTATCAATTCACGGATGCGACTAGATGATATCGGACTCAAAGATGGCGACGTTGATAAATAAACTGTCTCAATATCATCTGCCAACTGTTTATTAAAAAACTCCAAATTGGCTTCATAATCAAAATCCTGGCTATTACGCAGACCTCGAACAAAATATTTTGCTCCCACTTCCCTTGCTAAGTCAACAGCCAGTCTATCTTGCGCCACTAAAACTGAAACATTCTTAAACTGACGGATAGCTTCTTCTAACATTTTTTTACGGCACTCAATCGAAAAGTAACCTTGCTTCTCAAGGTTATAAAATAACCCAATGTAAACATGATCAAATAGATAGCTGGCGCGCTCAATAATATCTAAATGTCCATTAGTAACAGGATCAAATGAACCTGTAAATAAAGCTTTCTTTGTCATTCGTCGTCATCTCCACAATAATACAACCATAAAAAGACTACCACAGGAATCAGGCGAACAATGTCTATTGCCTCAAAACCATTAGCTATCCAATTGATAAGATTTGGCAAAAAAGTAATCATTGCCATTAATAGATACAATGGATTTTTTGTTCTTGATAATGAACAAACTCCTTCATCATTTTTGAAGTGATAATGTTTTAGCAACTCTTCTAAATAGTGAAGGCGCAACAACAAATAAATCAATATGACTAAGATGAGAATAATCATCACTAACTTGTAATCCATACCAAAGCCTCCTAACGAACGTAGACCGTTACTTTAGAAATGCCATAAATTTTCTGTTTCCATATCCCAAAAGAAGCAATTTCTTCAGGTAAATCAACTGATTTGTCCGTTTCACAAACAATCATGATATCATCGCCTAATAAACCCTTGCTATCCATGATTTGGATTTGCTTTACAATTTCTTCCTTAGCATATGGCGGGTCCAACAAGACCAAATCAAATTGTCCCGTTAATTGTTCTAAAGCACGGTTGGCTTCCATTTTTAATAATTGAAATTGCTCCGGACTCTTAGTCATTGCAATATTTTCTTGAATAACGACCTGCGCACGCCTATCTTTTTCAACTAGGACAGCTTGGTCCATTCCCCTTGAGATCGCCTCAATAGCTAAGCTACCACTGCCAGAAAAAAGGTCTAAAACACGACCACTTTCAAAAAAAGGACCAATCATATTAAAAATAGCGCCTTTAACCTTATCAGTTGTTGGACGAGTTGTTTTTCCATCAAGCGTTTTTAAAGGACGCCCTCCAAATGTTCCTGCTACTACTCTCATAACCACTATTATAACAAAAAATAAGGTAGAGTTATCAAAAAATTGCTTATAACAAACAGAGAAGATAGTATCTCTTTTCCTTCTTTTTTGATATGATAAGCTAGCAGTAAGAGAAACGAGGTTCCCATAATGATTAAAAAACTATTATTAACTTTAATAGCCATATTATGCCTTACAACGCTAAAATCAAACTTAAGTAGCGCTGACACCATGACTATTTCTCAACAACAATACCAACACATGATAACAAATAGTGACTTAATCGCCATCACAGATAAGGCGTTAGTAAGCAAAAGTCAACAATCTGAAGCGACTATTTTTATAGGACGTCCAACTTGCCAATATTGTAGAGCTTTCTTACCAAAATTATTAAAATCTCAAGCCACACTTCATTCAAAAATTTACTACCTTGATAGTCAAAAATACAAAGGGAAACGATTGAAGAGTTTTTTCAAAAAGCATCATATTACCACTGTTCCAAATTTAGCACATTATCAACAAGGAAAAATGACTAAATATCTTGTTCAAGGAAGCCAAGCTACACCTCAACAAATCCAAACTTTCTTAAGCCAAAAATAAACTTATTGTTAAAATCAGCCAAACAAAACTGCTTGGCTGATTTTTTATAATATATTTTCAAAGGTATCTCTGACTTCTTTTGGCCAGACACTTGACTGTACTTCTCCAATATGTTTTTTACGAAGCAAGAACATAGCTAATCGTGATTGACCAATTCCCCCACCAATAGTCAGAGGGAAGAAACCACGTAATAGCGTCTTATGCCACTCAAACTCTAAACGATCTTCATCACCGGTGAGAACAACTTGACGTTTAAGAGCATCTTCATCAACTCGAATTCCCATTGATGATAGTTCAAAGGCAGTTCCAAGCTGTTCGTTCCACACTAAAATATCACCATTGAGACCTTTAAAACCATTTTCTGATGGTGTTGTCCAGTCATCATAGTCCGGTGCACGACCATCATGTGGTTTACCATCTGCTAACTCTCCACCAATACCAATCAAAAAGACTGCGCCATACTCCTTAGCGATGGCATTTTCACGCTCTTTAGGGCTTAAGTCTGGGTATTTTTCTACCAATTCTTCTGTATGAATAAAGGTAATACGCTTTGGTAAAATGGATTCAATATCAAAACGAGCTTCCACGGCAAGCTCTGTTAGGCGGATAGCTTTGTAGATTTTTTCCACAGTTTCTTTTAGATAGTCCAAATTACGTCTACCATCAGGAATGACCTTCTCCCAGTCCCACTGATCTACGTAAACTGAGTGTGTTGGATCAAGAGAATCTTCATCTGGACGAAGAGCTTTCATATGAACAAAAAGACCTTCTCCCTCATTAAACCCAAATCTTGCCAAAGTATGGCGTTTCCATTTAGCCAATGAGTGAACGACTTCAAATTCAGCTTCAGGTATATTAAGGACTTTCACCGATACAGGATGTTCAATACCAGATAAATTATCTTGCATACCATCCCCGACCTGACTAAGAATAGGTCCTTGCACTTCGACGATTTCTAACTTATCAATCAAATATTGTGTAAAAGTATTTTTGACAAAAGAAATCTCCTGTTGCTGATGAATAAAGCTTTTCTTCATATGTTCCTCCTTAAATTATAAAATGTTAGAGCTATTATACTCCTTCAAGTAACAAAATGGAAGAGGAATTGTAGAATTATTCTGACTTTTTTACAAGTTTTTTCTGAAAGTCATTACTCTAGAATTGTTTTTGCCATGACTTGTCGCAATTCCTTGGTCATTCGCCGTGGTCCTCTCACAGTCTTAACGCCGTGTTCTGCTAAAAATGCTACAGGATAGGTAGAATCTTCAAATTGCCTTATCAGTTTGAGTCGCATATAAGCTTTGACATCTCTTGCTCCTAAGTAAGTACTTGTTTTAAGGTCACGTTCTATCACTTGACAGACATAGCGCAAAGCACGAATAGGTGCTGTAATATAAATAAACACATAATCTCCCACCGCAATCTTTCCTTTTTGAGTCCAATCAATCAATTGATGCTCTGCAAACTCCTTATCAATATCGTAAAATTTAGGATTAGCAGGAATAATCCAAAACTCTGGCTCAGAATTTGATTTTTTATTGTGAGAAACAAGCTTACGACTATCTGATACCAATTTAAAAATTTCTATATCAGACAAAGTATTGTCTAAAACGATAGATACCCAAGTCTTTTTAGACATATGATAAGAAGGATAAATACCTTCTTTTTGTAAAAGTATTTCCATATCTTGAGGATTGACTTTAATATTCAAAACTTCAACCTCATCTTCTGACAGTTGAGCTGGAACATTTTCTAGTTTCCCCATCTTCAATGGAAAAAGCAGAGCATACCATTTACCTGACACACGATAGGAAGCATATTGTGGGTGCTTCGCAAATGGATAATCAACTGAATCTTCAAAAGTTTTAGCTATCTTCTCCGCTAAACGATTACTTTGATCTTTGGTAAATAATAAGTCCTTACAACAAGAATCTGAAATATCACCTAATATAGCCATATAAGCCGATCGTACTTCGCCAACAAACGAACCATTATAATTTGCTGCTCGAAGCGGTAAATATTCTTCTTCAAGTGCCGAATCAATAACCTTACCAGCTATCTTTCCATCCAATGAAATCGTGATAATAGCTTTAAAGTCATTATCCATAAATGTTTGACAATAGATATACTCTTGGTCAGATTTGATAAATCCAAACTCCTCAAGCGATGAAAAAATAAAACGTTTTTTCCGGAAAAAATCTGATTCTATTGACATAGTAACCTCTCTATTCACTGTACATTATCCTCTATTATGTCGTTTTAAGAGCTAGAAAGCAAGCTCAAAGTCAAAGATGAATTCTGCCTTGCGCTAAAGTTTCTTCGTACAAAAAAAGCATGTTACCATGCTTAAAACTAAACTAATTGATAGTACCCTCTTATTAATTCTCTATTTATGTTTGGGATGATTATCCTCTTTATGGACATAAATGTAGGTAGTGTAAAATATCTTGTGTAAACACAAAAAGGAATAAATCCTGTATAGTAGAGTTGCGAGACTTCACTAGAAAGAGATTTATTCCCATGACCCAGTTTACCACAGAATTACTTAACTTCCTAGCTCAAAAACAAGATATTGATGAATTTTTCCGTTCGTCTCTTGAAACTGCCATGAATGACCTTCTCCAAGTGGAGCTATCCGCCTTCCTTGGCTATGAACCATACGATAAGGCAGGTTACAACACCGGTAATAGTCGTAATGGTGCTTATACACGTCGATTTGAGACCAAGTATGGTGTTGTTAATTTGTTGATCCCTAAAGATCGAAACGGGGAGTTCAGTCCAGCCTTAATCCCAAGTTACGGTCGTCGAGACAATCATTTAGAAGAAATGGTTATCAAGCTTTATCGAACTGGAGTCACAACACGTGAAATCAGCGACATCATTGAGCGTATGTATGGTCATCATTACAGTCCAGCAACAGTATCTAATATCTCGAAAGCGACACAGGAAAACGTGGCTAGCTTTCATGAACGTTCCTTAGAAGCTAACTATACCGTATTATATCTTGATGGGACTTACCTTCCTCTGAGACGTGGTACAGTTAGTAAGGAATGCATCCACATTGCACTAGGCGTCACATCATATGGGCATAAGGCTATCCTTGGATATGACATCGCACCCAATGAAAACAATGCTTCGTGGTCAGACCTTCTAGAAAGATTTAAGGGTCAAGGTGTACAACAAGTCTCTCTTGTTGTGAGTGATGGTTTTAATGGACTTGATCAGCTTATCCAGCAAGCCTTCCCAATGGCCAAACAACAGCGTTGCCTTGTCCATATTGGCCGAAATATTGCAAGTAAGGTGAAACGAGCAGATCGTGCTCTAATTTTGGAGCAGTTTAAAACAATTTATCGCGCGATCAATGTAGAGGAAGCAAAGCAAGCCTTAGATAGCTTTATCAATGAGTGGAAACCACACTACAAGAAGGTAATAGAGACCTTAGAATCAATCGAAAATCTATTGATCTTTTATGAATTTCCTCATCAGATCTGGGGAAGTATCTACTCGACCAACCTTATTGAATCACTTAACAAAGAAATCAAACGTCAAACCAAAAAGAAAGTCGTCTTTCCCAATGAAGAATCCCTAGAACGCTATCTCGTCACACTATTTAGTGATTACAACTTCAAGCAAGGACAACGAATCCACAAAGGTTTTGGCCAATGTACGGACACACTTGAAAGCCTATTTGATTAACAATATCAGCTTTGCTAGAGTGTTTACACAAGATTATTGACAGACTCTAAATGTACATAACAATAGAGAGCATAATAGTAATGATAGTCGTAATTAAAATAATCAATACCCAGACAGCATCCACACTATCAAAAGGCAACTTAACATTCATTCCATAAAAACTGGTAACCATAGCAATAATGGAAATACCAATGGAAATAATTGTTAAAGTAGTTACATTGTCGTTAAGGTTATTGCTGAGGACATTATTATAAGAAGAAAGTTCTTGGAAAACCTGTGAATTTAAGGAACACATGTTAGATAATTGTCTTGCTTCAATAATAGCATCTTGAAGTTGCATCTTTTCATTTCTAGTGTTCTCTTTATCTTGCTCAATGTTTTGTAAATCGGTCAGCATTTCAAAATTTTGCTTAATTCCCATCATTAAGTGTACTGTTCCACTTTGTAAATTTGCCAGCCTTGCCAAGTTCGATTTGTTTGGTCTTTTACGCAAATCATTGATTAGTTTATCTCTTTCTTCAGAAATAGTATCTAAAACATCAAAATATTGCTTTGAGAAAGCAGTCACTAATGATAATAAGAGGTGTTTCGGAGAATCTACCTTTTCAACACGATTAAGTGCTTTTTTTACAAGGTTAATATTTTTATGATTAGCTAATACAAACAAGCCATCTTCTTTCAAAAATAGAGTCACTGGTATCACTCTCGGCACATGACGAACATCATCAACGTGACCTTGCGTATCCAAAAGCTGGTAAACAAGTGCCAAATGCCCCTCAATATCACGTACGAAAGAAGACTCATTTTCATCACGTGCATAAGCCAGCAATTCTGAAGGTAAAAATCTCTCCTCTTGCAAGGATAGGTCGTCAACATTAATTATCTCAAATCCAAAATCGCTCGAAAACATAGAAGCACCTCACTCTAAACTTGTCTACATTATGAAATAAAAATCGAGAAAAAACAAGTAAAAAACCCTTTTAAATCTAATTAACCTTATGAGAGCAAAACAAAAAAGGACTACTAAAATAACATCTAGTACTCCTTATTAATATGCTAGATAGCCAGCATCATTTCCCCCATGAACGGTATAAGTCTTCTATAATCTTAACACCTGACAGCGTCAACTGAGGCGTCATGATATGACTTACCCTTTGCCCTTCTAAAATCATTTGACTAACATGATAAGCTTCTTTCTCAAAATCACTAACCATGTCAACTTGAATCGTTCGCGCACTAGTATCATTTCTCACCAATTTTGCATGAGTGGTTTTCCAAAAATGTGGAATGATTAGACGACCTTCAGTTCCATAAATAATCATTTCATGCGGTAAATTTAGACGTGTTGTCAAGAAGATATCTACGAGGACCCCATTTGATAATTGCAAGAGTAGTTTGGATTGACTATCGCTTTGACCTTTTGGAAAAGTCGCAGTCCCACTAGCATGAGTTATAGTCGCATCAAATAGATATTGTAAATAAGACAGGGCGTAGGGCGCCATAAAATGCACTGTTCCTCCACCTAACTCAAGTTCTCTAAACCATGTTACATGGTCAATGTTTGGGTAGGCTGTTGTAGATGAGATGGAGAGCACTTCTCCTATTTCACCAGAGGCAAGTAATTTTTTAATCACTTGTGTCATCGGAATAAATACCGATTTTTGTGCCTCCATCAAAAACAGATTACAACTTTCTGCCAAAGCGAATAATTCATTCGCTTGGTCGTAAGTCAATGTGAAAGGCTTTTCTACCAACACATGTTTTCCCGCTAACAGAGCTGCTTTAGCAACTTTATAATGGTCTTGATTAATTGTTGCCACATAAATCACATCAATTGACTCATCTGCTAACATATCCTCTAACTTATCGTAAGCCTTTGGGAGATGATATTTGTTGGCAAAAGCTTGCGCAGACTCAAGAGTTCGACTCGATACAGCCACAACTTCACCATTTCCTGCTAAGCGGACTCCTTCAATAAAACGAGGCGCCACCTTTGCCGTTGACACAACACCATACCTTACCTTTGACATAAAAACTCCTTTGACATTGATAGAGTTATTATAGCATAAGAACTAGCATCAAACAGTTTAAAGCGACTATACATAATAAGGCTGCACAATTTCTACTTATTATCTCTAAAGATCCATAATCAAATTATATCAAAAAACGCCATCATTTATGATAGCGTTTTTTTATTTTTTTACCTCACCAACTTCTTCATTTCTTCAATACGTGCTATGGTTGCGTCGTATTTAGTTTGGTAGTCGGTCTGTTTATCTTTTTCTTTTTGGACGACTTCTGGTTTAGCGTTAGCTACAAAGCGCTCGTTGCTGAGTTTTTTGCCAACCATATCTAGTTCTTTTTGCCATTTAGCAAGTTCTTTTTCAAGTCGTGCCAACTCTTCTTCAACGTTAAGGAGGTCAGCAAGTGGGAGGAAAATTTCTGCACCTGTGATGACTGATGACATGGCAAGTTCTGGTGTGGCAATTGCTGAGCTGATTTCAAGCGTCTCTGGGTTTGTGAAGCGTTTGATGTAGTTGCTATTGTCTTTGAAGAAGCTTTCGAGTTCGCTGTCACTTGTCTTAACCAAGATAGTGATTGGTTTAGATGGAGCAACATTGACCTCTGCTCTGCTATTTCGCACTGAACGAATCAAATCTTTCAAGCTTTCAACGCCTTTGTGAGCTGTTTGATTTTCAAATGTCGCGTTAACTTGTGGATAACTTGCAAGGACAATTGATCCTTCTGCATATTGTCCAAAAATTTCTTCTGTCACAAATGGCATGATTGGATGAAGAAGACGCAAGATTTGATCTAAGGTATAAAGAAGAACAGAGCGAGTGATGACTTTCTCGTCTTCATTGTCACTATAAAGAACCTCTTTTGTTAACTCAACGTACCAATTAGCAAATTCTTCCCAGATAAAGTTGTAAAGGATGTGACCAGCAACACCAAATTCAAACTTGTCAAAGTTTTCAGTAACTTTACCCACAGTCTCATTTAAATTGTGGAGAATCCAACGGTCTGTTACATTTCCAACTTGACTATTAACAACTTTTTCCACATTTTCTCTGGCTTGATCCAACGTTAAACCTTCGTTATTCATAAGGATATAGCGTGAAATGTTCCAAATCTTATTAATGAAATTCCACGAAGCATCCATTTTTTCGTATGAAAAACGCACATCTTGACCAGGGGCTGAACCATTTGAGAGGAACCAACGAAGGGCATCCGCACCATATTTCTCAATGACATCCATCGGATCAATCCCGTTGCCGAGTGATTTAGACATTTTACGTCCTTCTTCATCACGGATGAGTCCATGAATAAGAACATTTGAGAATGGTTGGCGTCCTGTAAATTCAAGGGATTGGAAAATCATGCGCGATACCCAGAAGAAGATGATATCGTATCCAGTTACCAAGGTTGACGTTGGGAAGTAGCGTTTGAAGTCAGCTGCTTCGGTGTCTGGCCATCCCATTGTTGAAAACGGCCATAAAGCAGAACTAAACCATGTGTCTAGAACGTCTTCATCCTGTGTCCATCCGTCACCCTCTGGGGCATCTTCTCCAACATACATCTCACCATTGACGTTGTACCATGCAGGAATTTGGTGTCCCCACCATAATTGACGAGAGATAACCCAGTCATGGACATTTTCCATCCAGCTCATAAAAGTATCGTTAAATCGTGGTGGATAAAACTCTACCTTGTCTTCTGTATCTTGGTTGGCAATGGCATTCTTAGCCAATTGATCCATCTTGACGAACCATTGAGTAGATAAACGTGGTTCAACCACAACGCCTGTTCGTTCTGAATGACCAACAGAATGAGTCGTTTTTTTAATTTTTACTAAGTTTCCTAACGATTCTAATTTAGCGACTACTGCCTTACGAGCTTCGAAACGATCCATACCATTAAATTCATCCGCAAGTTCATTCATAGTACCATCATCGTTCATAACGTTAACTTGTGGTAAGTTGTGGCGTTGACCTACAGCAAAGTCATTAGGGTCGTGAGCCGGCGTAATCTTAACCACACCTGTTCCAAATTCTGGATCAGCGTGTTCATCAGCGACGATTGGAATAGGTTTATTGATGATAGGAAGGATAACATTTTGACCAATCAAATCCTTGTAACGTGCATCTTCTGGATTTACCGCTACAGCCACATCTCCAAACATAGTCTCAGGACGAGTTGTTGCTACTTCTAGGGCGCGTGAGCCATCTTCCAGCATATAATTCATATGATAGAAAGCACCCTCAACATCCTTGTGAATAACTTCAATATCTGAAAGGGCTGTGCGAGCTGCTGGATCCCAGTTAATGATGAACTCCCCACGATAGATCCAACCTTTATTGTACAAATCAACAAAGACTTTTCTTACCGCTTTTGAAAGTCCCTCATCAAGGGTAAAACGCTCACGGCTATAATCAACCGAAAGACCCATTTTTCCCCACTGAGATTTAATAGTTGCTGCATACTCGTCTTTCCATTCCCAAACTTTATCTAGGAATTTTTCACGACCAAGATCATAACGTGAAATGCCTTGCTCACGAAGGCGCTCCTCAACCTTAGCTTGAGTGGCTATACCAGCGTGGTCCATACCTGGAAGCCAGAGTGTATCAAAGCCCTGCATACGCTTTTGACGAATAATGATATCTTGTAGAGTTGTATCCCAAGCGTGACCCAAGTGCAATTTACCCGTAACGTTTGGTGGTGGAATTACGATAGAATAAGGCTTAGCCTCAGTATCCCCTGATGGCTTGAAAACATCTTGGTCAAGCCAAGTTTGATAACGGCCTTCCTCAACCTCGGCAGGATTGTATTTTGGTGATAGTTCTTTTGACATTAGTTTTTCTCCTTAATTTGGTTTATTTTTTGAATAATAAGATATGCTGTTTCAGTAGCAGTTAAGCAAGTATTATTGATTTTATGATAATATGTAAGCGCTTCTGGGGCTACTTCAGGATTAAAGATAGCGTAATCCATGGTTGAACAAATATCGCTCTCTGACCATTTGATATCACGTTTTGAAGGCTTATGCTTGAGGCGATTTTCTGTGCGATTTCGTTTGAGACGCTCACTTAGCTCTGTTTCTAATTCTACAAATAATACCTCTTGGTTGTGAGATTGAAAAACTATTTGAATCTTTTCTAGAAATACTACATCTCTTGAATCATTGAAATCAATTACAATAGTAAAAATCATTTCTTGACCAGTCTTAGCAAACGTTTCAAAAAATTTAAAGCGAATAGACTCCGTTAGAGCAATACTATCTGGAGACCATGGCATGAAGCGTAAAACAAAATCTATAGAATCATGGTTATGGAATAAGGTCATGCCTGTCTGTTTTGCGATTTCCTGACCAATTGTCATTTTCCCAGAAGCTTGTGCTCCGATGATAATAATATTCATCTTCTTTTTTTCTCCCACTCGCTTCGCAGTAAACCAAAGCGCATATCGCCACAACGTTTCCCCTGGGCATCTCTTCGATCACGAATATTAGCCTCTAAAGTAAAACCTAATTTGCGCGCAACCGCCTGACTTTGCTTATTATAGTCATAGCATCCCAGCTCAATCTTATGTAGTCCTAGCAGTGTGAAACCTATCTCCACAAGGGCTGAAGCTGCTTCTGGCACAATGCCTTGTCCCCAATAATCAGGGTGGAGCAGGTAGCCAATTTCAAAAATGTCATCTTCGTGGCGATGGTTAAAATCTACTGAACCAATTACCTTATCATCGCCTTTTAGAGTAATAGCATAACCAGAGGGTAACTTTTCTTTTTCAAGATTAGTTGGATAAATCTCTTGAATATAGGTTATCTCTTCTTCCAAGCTTTTAACAGCCGGAAAACCTGCTGGATAACTCACCTCATCAAGTTTGACAAATTCAAATATCTCCTTAGCATCTTCTAACTTGCGTTGACGCAACAACAGACGATTCGTTTCCACAACAGGTAGCTGGTTATCTACGATTTCTCCAAGTATCTTAATCATTTGTCTCCTCCATATCTACGATATTATTGATGACTTAGTTAAGTGCCCTGCACAGCCAAATTAGTCGATCTAGTAACTTCTATGAAGAGTAGAATAATTACTCCCACTCACTCCTCAGCAAACCATATATCAAATTGACACAGCGATTGCCTTGATTATCCTTACGATCACGAATGGTAGCTTCAAGGGTGAATCCTAGTTTTTCTGCCACGCGCCGGCTTTGCTTATTGTAATCATAGCAGCGGATTTCGATTTTGTGGAGATTGAGAAGGGTAAAACCGACTTCAATCAAAGCGGCGACAGCTTCTGTCATATAGCCATGACCCCAGTAGTCAGGATGAAGCAGATAGCAAATCTCGAAAACATCGTCTTCATGGCGATGGTTAAAGGCGCAGGATCCGATAATACGATCACTTCCTTTAACGGTAATACCATAACCAGATGGTAATTTTGCCTTTTCCAGATTTTGATAGTAGCGATTTTCAAAATAATCGTACTCATCTTCTAAAGAAGCTATTGGGCTGAGTCCTGCTGGATAGGCAACCTCTTCCAAGCAAACGTAATCAAACATGGCTGGGACATCCCCCACCGTTCGCTGACGCAAGATAAGCCGATCCGTTTCTAGTTTTGGTAATGCTTTGCCATCGAAATCTTCTAGAATCTGCATATACTTCAATCTCCTCACTCCTAAATACAAAAAATCCCTGTCAATTCTGACAGGGACGAATTTCGTGTTACGATTTCCGCGGTACCACCCAAATTCGGATGATAACATCCGCAACTCGTTTTGTTTCAATTATTGGACTTAGCAACAAGCTTTGACATTTGTGCGGATTTCTCAGTATGACCGCTTCCTGTGACAAATGGGATTTCAAAACACCTCTAAGTTAATTTATTCTAGCAAAATAAGGCTACTTTCGCAAGGTAAATCAAATTATTTTGCAAAAACAACACCATTATCAACTAACTGTTTAATAGCTGCTGGACCAATACCTTTTAGTGCTAAAACATCTGCTTCACTTACTTTCGCAAATGCTTCAAGGCTGACAAGGCCAGCTTCTTTTAAAACATCTTGTTTATTAGCAGTTAAACCTTCTAAAAGATCGACTGCCTTTGGCGCTTCAGGAGCCGTCTTTTTCGGTAATGCGACTTCTTGTAAAGTTTGAGATAGTCGAACATCCTTCCAATTGATCCCTTTAGCTTTCAAAAGCTCTCTTTTTTTATTCGGTTTAATACGCTTTGCCATTGTATAATGCTTTCTCCTCATTTATGAAATCTATCATAGTATCTAAAAACTACTATAACAATGTATCATAGAAATGCCTATTTGACAAGCTTTCTAGCGATAAACCTTTTAATAATGACGTTGTCCAAAAAGACCATCAGGCAAATCATGGAAAGATTTTTGGTTATGATAGTTATTAAATTTCCCTTGCAAAAAGCGATAAGCGTCTAACTTACTCTCATAACGAATATACGCATCTGCTGCTCGCTCATCCTTATCTTCCTCTAAAACTTTCTTTGCACTGTCCATTGCCATTTGGTTGATACTTATTTGCGATTGTAACCACTCTTCAAAGTCTTTTAAAAATTCTTGTTCGTATGACATGATATTCCTCTTTTTTAGTTTTTTTCATTATAACATATAAATTAAATACTCAAAAAATCATTATATCAAAAATAAATTATGATTTTTCTGACAGATATAAAAACAACTAGTTTTATCTAAGGAAGACCTTTTGAGATGTATGGTTCTCTATGCCATTCTAGTTTTGGCATCACACCCCTAGTTAAAAGAAAACGCTCTCTAAAATTCATCACTTATACCATTCAATCACTATTACTCCTTGTTATCTTAGCATCTATGTGTTATAATTAATAAAAAATGATATTACTATTAAAAGAAAGAGGTGATCTTATTGTCACATAAAGAAATTGGACATCAATTCTTAGCACGACTAGGAAAAAACGCTTAAGACCAGGAGGTGTCCAAGCAACGAATTGGCTTATCAAAAAAGGACACTTTAGTGCTGACAGTCGTGTTCTAGAAGTAGCTTGTAATCAATGTACCAGTTCCATCGATATCGCTAAAGCATTTTCCTGTCACATTACAGCGCTTGATCTAGATAGTAAAGTAATAGAAAAGGCCAAAGAAAATGTCAAAAAGGCCCAATTAGAAGAATTTATTGAAGTTATTCAGGGAAATGCACTCAGACTGCCCTTTCCTGATAATAGTTTATCGTTATCAACGAAGCAATGTTAACGATGCTTAACAATTCAGCTAAGGAGAAAGCCATAAAAGAGTACTTACGTGTCCTAAAACCTAGTGGACGTTTACTCACACATGATGTTTCTTATCAAGATGAAGACACTGCCAAGCTGATCGATCAACTTAGACATACTATGAATATTAACGTTGCTCCTCTAAAAATAGATGATTGGCAAAATTTATTCTTACAAAATGGTTTTTAAAGTTCAGAATATCAATTTGGAAAAATAAGTCTTATGTCCCCGTTAGGAATGATTAAAGATGAAGGTTTATTCAATACCATTAAAATCATCAGCCGGGGACTGAAAAATGAACGATGCCCTCATCCAAAATTAATAAATGTTTTGGAAAGAAAACTTGAAATTATCCTTGGTGATCAGAAACATATCCTTGAAAAAGATAGCCTTATTAGCCTCTCTCCACAAGAAACACACCATTTAAGAGCTATTGAAAATAGTAAATTTCTCCAAATAGAATTAGACTAAAAAAACGACTATTTTTCTAAGTAAAGAAATACTTGATTTCGTCAAAATCTTATAGTATCATAGAAAAGTAGCCGCTATAGTTAAATGGTATAATAGAGCAATGGTAATGCTCAGTTCCGAGTTCAATTCTCGGTGGTGGCAGAAAATATATGAGTGAAACCTTATTATAATAGGGTTTCTTTTATTTTTGTTCTTAATTTGTTCTTGATAGTCATTTTAAAAACTACCTTTATTATTAAGAATTTTTAAAAGCTGATCATTTTCCTTTTCTTCCACTTACAGAAGCAAATGACCATATGTTTCTATTAATTGTTTGATATCTTTATGCCCCATTAATTTTGCAACTGCCCAAATATCTACTCCGTTAGCCAACAAATAACTTCTATAAGTATGTCTAGCACCTGTTGATGACATCTTAGATTCTATTTCTAATTTTCCAATGAGCTTGCCAAGAATTTGTTAACAGCATTATTTGATATCATACCAAACCTATAGTCATAAAAAATCAATTGATTTGTATTTTTTATATGCAAAGCTTTCAGCATTCTTTCTTGTTGAAATTTTAGTTCAAGCAATAACTCTTTTAAATCATGACTTACTGGAACTCTCCTTATTGAAGTCCTTGTTTTAGGCTTTGTAAAGTCCTTTTTTATTGAAGAATATCTTCGATATGTATAAATACTATTTCTTTCAAAATCAATATCATCCCAAGTTATTGTCATTGCTTCACCAAACCTAAAACCAGTTTGTAACATTGTGAAAAGAAAAAAGGGATTATTGAGTCTGAATAATTAGCTATTCTTTTTAAATATGCTAATAATTTTTGATAATCTTCAATACTTTTTAAATACTTATCTTCTGGCGACTTCTTATATGGTTTTTCAAAAATTTTAACTCCTTCTGTAAAATCTTCAATTAAAACCCCGTCCCTTTTTAAAAAAATTATAACCTTTAATTACTTGAAAAGACAAACAGTCATTTTAGAAAATTTTGCATCTAACCTTACATTTGATTACACCTAAAAATTTTAAATCATCAAAAGAGATCCTAGGATTAAAATCTTAGGCTCTAATGATACACTTCATTTACAAATTTCAACTAAATAATATCATTTCTTCAGTTTTATAGTAAGCGTCCAATAACAAGGTATATTGGACGCTTACACAAAATCAAAAGCCTATCGAAATTAATAATCTCGATAGGCTTTTTTCAAGAATTAATCTCGAAAAATTGAAACACTTTAATTAATTTTGTTGGAGAGAGATGCATAACTTTATTAATGTGTTCACACCAATAAATGGTGAAAAATTTAGTGACATTTTAGGTCAAAAGATTAATCCTCTTTTTTCTTAGAAACAGATAATAAACCAACTGATGATATAATTGTCAAAGCTGCAACATTAAAGAATGGAGTTGCATTCTCACCTGTTGCTGGTAGTTTATTTCCTTTACCGTTGACTTGCTGAGCTTTACCTGTTGGATCATATTTATCTTTATCCGGTACTGGTTTTGGTATCACATGAACCGTTACTTCTACTGTATCCTTTGTTCCATCTGGATACGTTACTTCTACCGTTACTTTATGATCTCCAGGAACGTTAGTATCTGGACGATCACCAACAACTGTCGGAACCCCTTTTGAGCCATCTGGAATCTTAACTAAGTCTGTGATTTCTTTATCTGAAACTGGTGTCCCTTGGGGTACTGTTGTTTCCCCTCCTGTTGGATCATATTTATCTTTATCCGGTACTGGTTTTGGTGTCACATGAACCGTTACTTCTACTGTATCCTTTGTTCCATCTGGATACGTTACTTCTACCGTTACTTTATAGTCTCCTGGTACGTCTGTATTCGGACGGTTTCCTACTACTTTCGGTACGCCGTTTGAGCCATCTGGAATCTTAACTAAGTCTGTGATTTCTTTATCTGAAACTGGTGTCCCTTGGGGTACTGTTGTTTCCCCTCCTGTTGGATCATATTTATCTTTATCCGGTACTGGTTTTGGTGTCACATGAACCGTTACTTCTACTGTATCCTTTGTTCCATCTGGATACGTTACTTCTACCGTTACTTTATAGTCTCCTGGTACGTCTGTATTCGGACGGTTTCCTACTACTTTCGGTACGCCGTTTGAGCCATCTGGAATCTTAACTAAGTCTGTGATTTCTTTATCTGAAACTGGTGTCCCTTGGGGTACTGTTGTTTCCCCTCCTGTTGGATCATATTTATCTTTATCCGGTACTGGTTTTGGTGTCACATGAACCGTTACTTCTACTGTATCCTTTGTTCCATCTGGATACGTTACTTCTACCGTTACTTTATAGTCTCCTGGTACGTCTGTATTCGGACGGTTTCCTACTACTTTCGGTACGCCGTTTGAGCCATCTGGAATCTTAACTAAGTCTGTGATTTCTTTATCTGAAACTGGTGTCCCTTGGGGTACTGTTGTTTCCCCTCCTGTTGGATCATATTTATCTTTATCCGGTACTGGTTTTGGTGTCACATGAACCGTTACTTCTACTGTATCCTTTGTTCCATCTGGATACGTTACTTCTACCGTTACTTTATAGTCTCCTGGTACGTCTGTATTCGGACGGTTTCCTACTACTTTCGGTACGCCGTTTGAGCCATCTGGAATCTTAACTAAGTCTGTGATTTCTTTATCTGAAACTGGTGTCCCTTGGGGTACTGTTGTTTCCCCTCCTGTTGGATCATATTTATCTTTATCCGGTACTGGTTTTGGTGTCACATGAACCGTTACTTCTACTGTATCCTTTGTTCCATCTGGATACGTTACTTCTACCGTTACTTTATAGTCTCCTGGTACGTCTGTATTCGGACGGTTTCCTACTACTTTCGGTACGCCGTTTGAGCCATCTGGAATCTTAACTAAGTCTGTGATTTCTTTATCTGAAACTGGTGTCCCTTGGGGTACTGTTGTTTCCCCTCCTGTTGGATCATATTTATCTTTATCCGGTACTGGTTTTGGTGTCACATGAACCGTTACTTCTACTGTATCCTTTGTTCCATCTGGATACGTTACTTCTACCGTTACTTTATAGTCTCCTGGTACGTCTGTATTCGGACGGTTTCCTACTACTTTCGGTACGCCGTTTGAGCCATCTGGAATCTTAACTAAGTCTGTGATTTCTTTATCTGAAACTGGTGTCCCTTGGGGTACTGTTGTTTCCCCTCCTGTTGGATCATATTTATCTTTATCCGGTACTGGTTTTGGTGTCACATGAACCGTTACTTCTACTGTATCCTTTGTTCCATCTGGATACGTTACTTCTACCGTTACTTTATAGTCTCCTGGTACGTCTGTATTCGGACGGTTTCCTACTACTTTCGGTACGCCGTTTGAGCCATCTGGAATCTTAACTAAGTCTGTGATTTCTTTATCTGAAACTGGTGTCCCTTGGGGTACTGTTGTTTCCCCTCCTGTTGGATCATATTTATCTTTATCCGGTACTGGTTTTGGTGTCACATGAACCGTTACTTCTACTGTATCCTTTGTTCCATCTGGATACGTTACTTCTACCGTTACTTTATAGTCTCCTGGTACGTCTGTATTCGGACGGTTTCCTACTACTTTCGGTACGCCGTTTGAGCCATCTGGAATCTTAACTAAGTCTGTGATTTCTTTATCTGAAACTGGTGTCCCTTGGGGTACTGTTGTTTCCCCTCCTGTTGGATCATATTTATCTTTATCCGGTACTGGTAATACTAACAATTTCTCTAATTCATTAACCTCAACAATTTTATTATCAATATCAGATTGAGTTTTTGGATTATTATCAATATCATTTTTTATAACTTCTATCTTGCTCAGTACATCTTTTCGACTATCATCGCTCCATTTAGGATCATTTGCATTTTCAATTACTTTGTTGATATTATTCCTTAATTCTGTAGTATCATATACTGTTGTTACAAGACTTACAATATCTATTTGACCATCACTTTTAGTATAAGGATTTCCATTTTCATCAAGGATGTTGTACGTAATAGTAGCTGTACCTGGTGTTTGAAGTTGATTAACACTCGTGAAAATCCTTCCACCTTGTTTTATATAATAGTTTGCTGAATAATTAGAAGGGTTTAAAACAATTAAGTTTAAAGGATCTATTTTTCCATTTTTAACATCATATATATCTATATACGCTTTTCCACCAGATACATTTTTTACTAAAGCGGAATTTAATGTAGCAGCACTTCCTGAAATCACCTCAGCTGCAAACACAGTATCTGTAGAAATATTAAATTGCCCTTGAGTAAAACCTCCTAAAAAACTAATACCAATTAGTACAGAAGCTGCACCAAACTTGAACTTCTTAATTGAAAACCGTTGTTTCGTCTGTGAAGTATCATAACTGTTATTTTTAGACCTTCTAAACATAATATTCTCCTTTACTCTGTATAACTCTATACAGAGTAAATTATAGGCTTAAACAACAAATATTAGAATATCTATACTTTTTTATCTAATCTAATCTGCTTTTTTTTTATATATAATTTGACTTTTTCGATTTTTTGAATCATATTTGGTTAAAAAAGTATCGACTACCTAATTATTCTGTTGACTTTAAAGAAATATTCTCTAAAATAGATAACATATTAAATCAAAGGTGGTAACTCATATGATTGATTTTCTACTGTTGAAATCATTACACAGTCTTCTAGGTCTAACTATTACTGTTTGTGATCAAAATTTTTCTGTTATCAGAGAGTATAAATCCGATAAAACTATTTCACTTTTTTACAATCATTACCTTATTTTAAGTAACTTTAGTAAAACTCAACATGATTTTTTATTTCATTATGGCTCTTTAGGAGAACTTTTTCTTGTCCACCATATTCAACAATATTATATTATCATCGGTCCCTGGCGTAGCAATGCTATTGATCCTTTACTTCTTAAGAAAAAGCTGACTGAAACACAAATCAATGCTAGTGAACAAGACTACTTTATTGATAGACTATCCCAATTACCTTTCTTCTCACTTAGTCAAATCCGAGAATTACTAATAGTAACCAATTATTGTCTAACTGGGGTTGTGAAAGATAAATTATCAGAGCCCTTACATTACTACACGAAAGGGTGGAGCAACTCCTTTGATCTAGATAAAATTAAGCAATTTTCTAAACAGAATATGAGTTCTTACAAATATCAGTATCATTTTGAAAATAATATTCTCAAAGCTGTTAAATCAGGTAGTGAATTTCTTTTGAAAGAAACAGTGGAACAATTTAGCAATTCTATCGTACCTATAATCAGTGGAGATGAATTGCGATCTGAAAAAAACTACTCCATCATGATTTATGATCGTCTCTCACAGGCTACCATCCAAGCAGGACTTGATATCGAAACAGCTTATCGAGCAAGAGATCGTTTTATAAAAGAAAACGAGTCAACTATAAGTCTAAATGAAGTTTTAAAATTACGTGATACTGCTATCTTATTCTATACTCAACAAGTTCATTCTTTAAAAAAACATCTCGAAACCCCTCATTCTCAAACTATTGTCGCAGTGATTCGATATCTTGAAAATAATCTAAATCGCTTTATTAAAACAGAAGAAATAGCTAAAGAATGTCACATGAGTGAATCGAAGTTACGAAAAATATTTAAGCAAGAAAAACACATCCCTATTCAACAATATTTTCTAAACTTAAAAATCGAAGCTGCTAAGCAATTACTAGATGAAAATAAGAAAGTAGAAGAAGTTTCCAATTTACTTGGATTTTCCACTTCTTCTAATTTTTCAAGGACATTTAAAAAAATAGTGGGAATTAGCCCACTAGAATATAAGCAAAAGCCTAAGACAATATAGTAATCGAAGAATATTCATTTTGCTTATGGTGACATCAACAATCCCAAAGAAACTCTTTCATCAAGGGGACTTTTTTATCTCCCGAATTATACTCAATTAATCTAATAACTTCAACTCGCTATATTAGACAATCAATCCATTCATCACCTCTGATAACGCTAATGAAATAAGAGAATCTCCTAACTCTCTATAATTTACCTCTCTACCATAGTTAAATAATATTTTAGTAAATCTTCAACAGTCATTTTCTGTCTTTGATGAAGCCACCACTTTAAGGTCTCGATAAAACTGGATAAAAGAAATTGTTTTAAGAAATCTTCAGGAATGTCCACCTTTGTAATATACTCCTCACGCAATCTAGGGTAAACATCGTGTTCTAATTCACTTCTAAAGCGTAATAAAAAATAGGGATCGTCAGATAGTAATAACGTAGCGATACTATCTTGATTTTGTTCAAAATGTTTTAAGATATGAACTAAATACTCTTCAAACGTAACATCTCTACCCTGCTTAAATAAGTGGTGAAAAAGGTCTTCACAGAGCTCCTTGAGTAACACTTCTTTGCTTTCATAGTGAGAGTAAAAAGTTGATCTTCCTACATTTGCAAGTCCGATTACATCTTGAACCGTTATTTTAGAATAATCATTTTCCTGTAGCAAGCTTATAAAAGCATTATAAATCGCTACTTTTGTTTTCTGAATTTGTCTATCTTTTACCATATAGGACACTTTCTAAGTTTTGTTCAGTATTGAACAAGTGTTCTTTTTTGTTTCTAGCAATTCTCTTTTATCTCCTAGATAATAGAAGAAAGAATCACACTACAATACCAGTATAACAAAAGGAGAAAAATATGACATCAAACAAAAAAGTGGCTATCGCTTTTATATTAAATATCAGCTTTTCCGTCCTTGAATTCATCTTTGGAAGTCTATTCTTCTCAGGAGCTATCTTAGCCGATGCTGTTCATGATTTTGGTGATGCAATAGCTATTGGCATCTCAGCTACTTTAGAAAAAAAATCTAAGAAAGATGAAGATACGATATTTTCATTAGGTTATAAACGTTTTAGCCTTTTAGGAGCTCTTATCACAAGTCTAATTCTTATAAGTGGATCTATCTTAGTCATGATAGAAAATATTCCAAAATTGTGGCATCCTACTCCTGTTAATTATCACGGCATGTTTATTCTAGCTGTCATCGCTATTATCATTAATGGTCTAGCTAGTTTTATTCTCCATTCTGGTCAAAGTAAACATGAGGAAATATTAAGCCTTCATTTTTTGGAAGATATTCTAGGGTGGTTAGCTATTATTGTTATATCTCTTATCTTAAATTGGAAACCGTTGTATATCCTTGATCCATTATTATCAGTTGCCATATCTACTTTCATCTTATCTAAAGCACTTCCTAAATTACTATCAACCCTGAAACTTTTTTTAGATGGTGTTCCAGATTCCATAGATTACGCTGCATTACATGATGAACTTAAGGGACTTTCGCAAGTAAGATCTATCAATCAACTCAATATCTGGTCAATGGATGGTATTGATAATCGAGCAATCATTCACTGTTGCTTAAATCAATTGATATCTGAAAAAGATTGTAAAAGAGCTATTCGAACGATTTGCCAACATTATAAGATAAACGATGTTACTGTTGAAATCGATTATTCTTTAAGAGAACATCAAAATCATTGCAAACCATTAAAAAACTAACCTGAGTGTTAGTTTTTTCCTTGACTTGGAGTTAACTCTAAGTGTTAAGATTAGGTCAATACTAATGAAAGAAGGAAAATAAAGATGACAGATACAATGATATTAAATGACAATCATAAAATACCAACTTTAGGTTTAGGTACGTGGATGATAGATAATGATAGGGTAGCTCAAGTTGTTAAAGATGCTATCGAATTAGGCTACCGCCATATTGATACTGCACAAGCATACAACAATGAAAAAGGTGTCGGTGTAGGGATTAAAGAGTCTGGTATTAGACGTGAATCTTTATTTGTTACGACTAAAATTGCCGCTGAACATAAAGATTATGAAAGTGCTACAAAATCAATTGATCAATCACTAGAAGCTTTAGGGCTTGATTATATTGATTTAATGATTATTCATAGTCCACAGCCTTGGAAGGAATGGCGTGAAACAGATAAACATTTTGACCAAGGAAATTTAGAAGCTTGGAGAGCTTTAGAGGATGCTCAAAAATCTGGTAAGATGAAATCCATCGGTGTCTCAAACTTTTTAGAAAAAGACTTAGAAAATATCTTAAAAAATGGTCATGTTAAACCTGCTGTCAATCAAATCTTAGCTCACATCGGAAATACACCTTTCGACTTGATTGATTACTGTCAAAGTAAAGGTATTCAAGTTGAAGCCTATTCACCAATTGCACATGGACAAGCATTGAAATCTGATGGTATTCAAAAAATGGCTGAAAAATATGGGGTTAGTGTTGCTCAATTATGTATTCAATATTTACTACAATTAAACCTGATCGTTTTACCAAAGGCTTCTAGTAAAGAACATTTACAGTCTAATCTAGACTTTGACTTTGTAATTAGTGACGAAGATATGTCGATATTAAAATCACTTATGTTTGACGATTATGGGGAATTTTCTAACTTCCCTGTTTTTAGTGGAAAATGAAACCATATGCGGATTTTTACAGATGTTTAATTTTCAAAATTTTTAAGTTTTTCTTGACTTGAAGTTAACTCTAAGAGTTATAATGAAGTTATAGAAAAGAGGTAAGGTTATGAAAGTAGCTACATTTATTGAACCTGGCAAAATGGTTATAACTGATACACCAAAACCAGTCATTGAACAAGAGACAGATGCTGTTATCAAAATTGTTAGAGCCTGTGTTTGTGGTTCAGACTTGTGGTGGTATCGTGGTATTTCAAAACGTGAAAGTGGTTCTTTTGCAGGTCATGAGGCTATTGGTATCGTTGAGGAAGTTGGTACTAAAGTAACTGACGTGTCAAAAGGTGATTTTGTTATTGTTCCCTTTACACATGGCTGTGGCCAATGTCCGTCTTGTAAGGCTGGATTTGATGGAAATTGTACAAATCATCAAGCTGCAAAAAATGTAGGATACCAAGGTCAATATCTACGTTATACTAATGCAAACTGGGCATTGGTTAAGATCCCAGGACAACCTTCTGATTATGATAATGAGACTCTTAACTCTCTGCTCACCTTATCAGATGTAATGGCAACTGGTTATCATGCTGCAGCAACTGCAGAAGTTAAAGAAGGTGACACGGTAGTTGTCATGGGAGATGGTGCTGTTGGACTCTGTGGTGTTATCGCTGCTAAAATGTTAGGTGCTAACCGTATCATTGCAATGAGTCGTCACAAAGATAGGCAGGAACTAGCATTGACTTTTGGTGCAACGGATATTGTCGAAGAACGGGGTGACGAAGCCGTTAAACGTGTTTTAGATTTAACCAATCAAGCAGGTGCCGATGCTGTTTTAGAATGTGTTGGTACAGAGCAGTCTGTTGATACAGCTACCCAAATTGCTAGGCCTGGTGCTGTCATAGGACGTGTTGGTATCCCACAAAATCCAGACATGAATACCAATAATTTATTCTGGAAAAATATCGGCCTTAGAGGTGGCATTGCTTCTGTAACAACATTTGATAAGTCTGTCCTTTTAGATGCTGTTCTAACTCATAAAATTAACCCAGGCTTAGTTTTTACAAAATCCTTTGTATTAGATGATATTCAAAAGGCTTATGAAGCAATGGATAAACGTGACGCTATCAAATCCTTAGTGATTGTTGACTGAATATCGAGGTTAAAAATGCATATCAAAGAAGTTAGTAAAAAGACTGGCATTACGTCAGATACCATCAGGTATTATGAGAGAATTAATCTTATTCCCCCTATTCATCGGAGTGAATCAGGAATTCGTGAGTTCACACAAAACGATATTGATATTTTAGAATTTGTCCGCTATTTTAGAGGCGCAGGTGTTTCCGTTGAAAGTCTCATTGATTATATTCATTTGGTTGAAAAAGGCGATTCCACTATCCCAGCTAGGCTAGAAATTTTAAAAGATGAACGCGACAATCTTGAAGATAGGCTTCAAGGCCTCCAAGAAGCACTTAATCGTCTAAATCACAAAATAGACAATTATCAAAATAAAGTTGTTCCTAGAGAACAAGAACTTTTTGATCCAACAACGAAATGAGGAAATCTTATGCAAGAAACAACTAAGTCTATCTTTCCTAAGGGTGAAAAAAATCCATATGGTGAATTCTTTATTGGGCAATCCTATCTCGCAGCATTAGCAAAATCTCCAGATGGGAATGTTTCAGTTGGAAATGTAACCTTTGAAGCAGGCTGTCGTAATAATTGGCATGTTCATTTGGACGGTTATCAAATCCTTCTCGTTACAGAAGGTTCAGGTTGGTACCAAGAAGAAGGAAAAGAAGCAGTATCATTAAAACCAGGCGACGTTATCGTTACAGATAAAGGTGTTAGACATTGGCATGGTGCTAAAAAAGATTCTGAATTTGCACATATTGCGATTACAGCTGGTAAGAGTGAGTTTTATGAAGCTGTTAGTGATGAAGAATATTCAAGACTAGGTTAAATTCAAGTAAGGAGGAATCCATTATGAAAGAAAAACAAACAGCCGGACGTCGTCAATTAGAAGAATTTGCACCTGAATTTGCCAGATATAATGATGATATTTTATTTGGTGAGGTTTGGGCAAAAGAGGATCATTTAACAGATAAAACACGTTCTATTATTACTATATCTGCCTTAATTAGCGGAGGAAATCTTGAACAGTTAGAGCATCATCTTCAATTTGCCAAACAAAACGGAGTTACTAAAGAAGAAATTGCTGACATTATCACTCACCTCGCTTTTTATGTTGGATGGCCAAAAGCTTGGTCAGCCTTTAATAAAGCTAAGGAAATTTGGATATAAAATAACAGACATAGCAAGAGAGATACTTTCCCAAAAGCCAAAAAGAAAGATCAACCAATTATTAAACCAACTATTAGGAGAATGATATGCTTACTATTCAAGAAATGAAAGATACAACCTTTGAATTACAAGAAAATTTTAGAAGGTTAAATTATCCTATTAAACAAGTTGCTAAAGACTTGCAACTTAATATCAGTGAAGTTGAATCTCTTTTAAGTCTTGATGTTACTTATCCTGGAGATGTTTGTATGCTGAGAGATTATCTAGAAGATATGTTGAAAAAAGAGGGTAAAGAAGTTTATCCATTTTCTAGATTAGCATCTCATTCAGCAAATCGTTGGTACCCTTATGAGACACCATGGCGTTATTAAAGAATAAAGATTAATCCATCATCTTTAGAGAAATAAACAAAAATAGTCAATAGATTTTTTTTAGAAAAAAGCTATAAAATAAGTGCCTCTTAGAGAATACTCTATATCATAAGATTTCTTCTTTGAACCATATCATTCCAAAAGAAAATTATGATTGCTAACAAGACAATTATTCTAAAAAGAAACTATTTTAACGACTCTATAATTACTTAAGGAATCATAAAGAATAAAGATTTTTATGCTATCATTTCAAATTGTTGAAAAGCCAGCAATGATACTTGCTGGAGTAACTTTAGAAAATGTAAAGTCAAATCAAGAAGGTATCCAGCAAGCCATTGGCATTTGTAAAACACAACCTGATTTTCGTTTCGATTACAGTGCCACTTATCAAGTAGAGACAAGTGTCCAAGCCCCAAAAGGGTTAGAAATTATTAGGATCCCAAGCGCTACCTATGCAGTCATTTCTGTTAAAGGTCCAATGCCATCGAGTCTTCAAGAAACATGGCGAAAAATAATACAAGGATTTTTTCAAGAGAATAATCTAAAACCAGCTAACTCGCCAAACTTAGAAATTTATTCATCTCAACATCCACAAGATACTGATTATCAAATGGAAATTTGGCTTGCTATCGCAGATATTACTAATAACTCGAAAACAAACTTAATCTAGTATTGCTTAATATAAAAAAGCCCCTTCTTGAGGCTTTTTTATATTAAGTGATTTCTTTACCTGCATTAGCACCAGACTGTAAATTAAAAATACGCTCGACATGAATAATACCAACTGCTTTCGGAACCCCCATGCGTCCTTCTGCCCATTTTTTCGCTGCTTCGTAATAAGTACCTTCTGTTTGAATTTCAGCAGTTCCCACAAACCTGTAACCTAAAAGGCGTTCACGATCAACAAAGGCAATTTCAATTTTCCCATTATCTTCAATGTTAATACGAGTTTGACCATCTGTATTTTCATTATAAATAAACGTTTTATCATCCCAGAGACGCATAGAACGTTTTGGGCCAATATTGGGTTGACCTTTAGCATCAACCGTCGCGACCATTGCTAACTGACTATTAATAATCTCTTTCATTTCTTGTGTAATCATATTAATTTCTCCTTATTTTCTTGCTCGTTTTCCTTTTTTCCCAGCAGTTACTAGGAAAAGCAAACATAAACTAACGTATCCTAGAATCTCGTATATAAAATTATTTTTAGAACTTGTTTGAGGTAAATTTACATCAGACTGTGACTTATGTAATTGCTGCTCGGACCTTATTGGTGTTACAGCTACAGAATTATTAGTCTCCGCATTTATATTATGACCTTTAGCCACTCTATCACCGTCTGCCTTTTCATTAGGTAAAGCCTTATCAAAAATCGGCGTTTTATAATCAACTGGTTTTGAATTTTTCTCCACTTGTTTTTTACGATAATTTGGGACTGCATTTAGGTACCCCTTAGGTGTCTTAGGAATCAATCGGTCTGCTTCTGCCGCTGCATTTCGGATAGCTTGGAAAAATCCTAATCTATGATATTTTGCCAAAGGAATCTGACGTATTGCTTTAATCTTATCAAGGGAACTATTTAAAATATCTTTAATATAAAGACCTTCATAATCAGCTAAAGTGGCAACTGCCAAGGCATGATAACCTTCATTATCCTCGTCAACATTTAATACAGGATTACCATATGCATCTTTTTGTCCCTCGCCAATAGTATCACTCATATCAAGTGCATAAATCAATTTTCCAGACTTGTCAAAATAAACGTTCAATCCGATATAATATTCTGGCAATGGTAAAGGCGTCTTTAATAAATAAACTCCTTGTACCATTGTAGCTTGCGCTAATGGTCCTTTTCCCTCGACTAAATCTGTCAGCAAATCTAACTCTTTTTCCAAGCGCTTAACATTAGCTTCTTTAATAGCACTATTATTATAAGCTAATACCGCTTTGTTAATACTCCTCTCAAGCAAATGACCATTCTTTGTTGCCTTCTTGGTCACTAAAGCCTTCTCAGCTTTAGCTATGGCTTTATCCAAATCAACGCGATCAAGGAAAAATTGTGCTTCTTGAAGGAATTTTTGTTTTTCTCCTTGTCGGAGGTTAGATTTTGATAACAACGCTTTACCTGCAGTAGTCATTTCTCTAAACTGAGTTTGAGTAGTCTGACGTAATGTAGAGTAATCTAAACCTTCTAGTGTTTTTAAAACCTTTTCAAGGTCTACCATTGTAGAAGATAGCTTATCTGGATCAATGATAAAACGCTCACCATCTGCTAACATATGAGAATTATTATGTGTCCTAACAACCACTTTCTTATTAAAGCGTTTGTCCCCATCATTTTGATCAAAAGCATTAAAAGCAATCTGAGATAATGTAGATGAACCCTTCACTTCTTTCAAATGATTCCTTTTGAAAGCCTCTTCACGAATAGTCTGTAAATTTGGCGGTAAGACTACTTCACTAAGGGCATTATCCGAAAAAGCTTGGACCTCAATTGTCTTTAATTGTTTTTGCTCAGAGAGATTTACACTTTCCAGTTTATTGGATAAAAAAGCCATTTCACCAATTGTTTTAACCTTATTTCCGATAAACATAAGGTGAAGTGCACCATTTTGTCGAAAAGCTGAACG
This sequence comes from Streptococcus agalactiae, assembly GCF_949788565.1. Taxonomy (NCBI): domain Bacteria; kingdom Bacillati; phylum Bacillota; class Bacilli; order Lactobacillales; family Streptococcaceae; genus Streptococcus; species Streptococcus agalactiae. Next base: position 420,033 of record NZ_OX460931.1, on the reverse strand, counting down.
TCCTATTTCTTGTACAGATTCTGGAAGAACAATGGCGTAAATATGATTAATATGGAAAGCAGCATCACCTATTTTGATAAGTTTGTCTTTCAAGTCTAGAGTTCCAATACGATTATTCATAAAGGCTCCCTCTTTAATCTCTTCTAAATCTTCACTTGCTTCAAAGGATTTCAAGTTATTAGATTGAAAAGCAAAAGCACCTATTTTCCGAATAGTTGAGGGGAGCTTTATTTCTTCCAAATCATATTTACGTAAAGTTTTACTTTGAAAATCAACATTGCGAAAAGCGTTATCACCAATTTCAGTAATAGTAATACCATTGTGTTGTTTTGGAATTTCTAAGTTTTTATTACGTCTTACCTTTTGTAAGCCTTTATTTGAAAAACCTGTAATACTATTTTTTTGATAGGTAAAATCTTCCTCTAACCATTTGGTATAATCCATATCAGGCGTTGCACGCCACAATGATTTGTCCGGATTGACGTAAGTATTCTCAGTCGCAAGTTGATGTGGATTTTGGCCTGTCCGTGTGCGCAATACGACCTGATTGTTGTAATGTTCATCTCCTGGATTTCCTGTAAAAGCTTCTGATTCTATTTTTTCAAGTCCATCCGGAAGCATAACATTACTTAGATTATTATCTTGAAAACTTGCTTCTCCTATAACCTTAAGCTTACTTCCCAAAAACTCAACTGTTTGAATACGATTAGATTTGAAAGCGCGTTCTGCTAATTTTATCAAGTGATGTGGCAAGTAAAGCTTACCACCAATCTGGTTATCAAAAAAAGCTAATTCTCCAATGACCTTTAGGTTATCTGGTAACTTTACTTGTTTTAAAGACATGTGAGCAAAAGCATAGTCTGAAATAGTCTCGAGACTTTCAGGAAGATTAACCTCAGCAATATTCTTATTGTCCACAAAAGCATCTTGACCAATAGACTTATAACCATTTGGAATAGTAAGCTTAGTCAACTGGTAAGCATTAAATATTTCTCCCTCATCAATAATTTCCTTCTGATCAATATCTAAACGACTCGGTTTCCCATTTTCTCCTAGCCTACTTGTATATTCTGCAATGGCCGTCTTTTTATCTGGAGTAAAAGCAAAGCTAGCTACTTGTGTCAATTGAGTTCCATCTGCTGCATGACTTGGTAAAACTAAGTGTGATGTTTGAGATAACTTATTAATTCCAGATTTTGAAAAACCTACTAAAGTATCCCCTCTAGTTACGAAATCTTTTGCCTCCCAAGTTGATGTTTCTATGATTTCCTTTTTTGAAGCTGTATCCTGTTTTGATACTTCTACTTTGCTAGCATTATTACTAGAATTGCTTGCTTCTTGTGTAACCTCTGGTTTTGCTTTGAGGACTTGTTTAGGGTCATTTACTACTGACTCGGTTTTAGAACTAGAGTTATTACTATTTCCATCAGAAAATAAATCACTAACTGTTTCATCAACAGTAGAATTCTCTTTAGAAACATTTGTTTTCCTCTCATTATCTTCTTCGAACCAATCATCTTCTGAAGCTGACTGGGTTTGTTCTTGTTTGACCGATTCCTCTCTTTCTAATCCATATACCTCCTGGCTGTATGTCACTACTGATACTGTAGTAAGTGCCAAGGCAAGCGTTTTAAGATGTTTTTTTGTCATTACAATAAAGCCTTTCTAAAAGCCAATATATTTCTCTTAATCTTCTGATCGAGTATATTTAGTTAAATCATGCAGGACTGACAGTCTTCTAAGTCCGATGAAGTGAAATCATCCAGCATATCATCATCATAACTCTCGCTACCTTCTAGGATGTCCTGTCTCACTCGTACATAATAAATAGAGGCACATTTTTGTTTAAATGCTTGAATATAGGCTTTATTTAAATCTCGCGTAGTTGCTTGATCTGTCATGAAAAGCGTTAGCGAAATAGCTTGATCAATGTGTTTTTGAGCGGCAGCTGCAATATTGATAATCGCCTCAGGTCCCACTTCATAAGCTCCTTTTTTGTAGTAGACATAATTATCTGCATCAATCTTATAAGCAGGTACATAAACCCTCCCCAGTGCTCCTTCCTTGCGTACTTCGACAGGTGATACAACTGGTTGGAGGCTCGGAGTACAAGAAGAAAGATAACTGATTGACCCTGTCGGAGCAACAGCTAATAAATGCGCATTAGCTAATCCTATCTCTTTAATACTTTGCACAAGCTTTCTCCAGTCCTCTTGGCTTGGTAGAGTCAGGCCATACTCAGCTAGTAGATTTTTAACACGCTGTGTTTTTGGCTCAAAGTTTTGTTCGGTATATTGATAGAAATAACTGCCATCAGCATAACTTGATTCCGAGAAGCCTTCAAAGGTTCCTTTTTCTTTTGCTAAATGGTTAGAAGCTTTAAAGGCATAATAAGCCATAGCGTAAAAGAAGCAATCTGTAAAATCAATAGCTTCTTGAGAATCGTAATAAATATGGTTAGTCGCCAAAAATCCATGCAAATTCATAGCACCTAAACCAACAGCATGATTAGCTGCATTACCTTTTTTAATAGATGGAGCACTATCTAAATCAGAAGTTCGAGATATACGATCAAGGGCTCTAATGCTATTAGCAATTAATTTTTCAAAATCCGCCGCTTGATCCATAGCACGCGCAATATTAATAGAACCTAAATTACAACAAACATCATGTCCAACCTTAGTGAAAGTCAGGTCTTCTGAAAATTGACTGGCTGTATTAACTTGTGCAATCTCAGAACATAAATTAGACATAACAATTCGTCCCTCTTTTTTGTGAGGGTTTTTAGCATTTACAGTATCTTCAAATAAGATATAAGGATAACCAGATTCAAAATGAAGCTCTGCTATCGTTTGAAATAGTTTTCGTGCACTAATAAAGGTTTTACGAATATCCGCATTGGCTAATAAAGTTTCATATTCTTCTGTGATAGAGATATCAGACATTGGTTTACCATATACTCGCTCAATGTCATACGGTGAAAACAAGGCCATATCTTTATTTGCCTTAGCCAATTCAAAAGTAATATCAGGAATAACAAGTCCCAGGGAAAGAGATTTAATTCGAATTTTCTCATCGGCATTCTCACGTTTAGTATCTAAAAATGTTAACACTTCAGGGTGATGAGCATGTAAGTAAACTGCACCAGCTCCTTGTCTTTGTCCTAATTGATTGGCGTAAGAAAACGAATCTTCTAGTAATTTCATGACAGGTACAATACCAGTAGCTTGATTTTTAATACCTTTTATTGGAGCACCAAATTCCCGTAAGTTGGTTAAGCAAAGTGCTACCCCACCACCTCGTTTTGATAACTGAAGGCTTGTACTAATAGCACGAGAAATAGATTCCATATTGTCTTCAATGCGCAACAAATAGCAAGAGATATATTCACCACGACGTTTTTTCCCTGCATTTAAAAAGGTAGGTGTTGCTGGTTGAAAGCGATTTGCTAGCATGTCATCTACTAGGTCATAGGCAGCTTTTTCATCACCAGCAGCTAAAAACAGAGCATTCATTACAACACGATCTTCATAGTGTTCCAAATAATAACGATTGTCTTCTGTTTTAAGAGCATAAGCATTATAAAATTTTAAAGCCCCCATAAAATTTAGAAAAGCAAATTTCTTAGCGTATGCATGCTCAAAAATTTGGCAAATAAACTCAAGGTTATATTGTTTTAGAAGGTCCGATTCATAGTAGTTATTAGAAACCAAATAATCTAGCTTTTCAATTAGTGATGTGAACGCCATTGTATTAGGTTCAACATGTTCTATCATATATTGTTCAACAGCCTCTTTATCCGAAGCAAAATGATAATTACCTGTGCGATCTCTAAAGCGTGTCTTCGCGTTCAACGAGAGATATGCATCTGATTGTGTCATCTTATTTATCCTTTCTAGTGAATTGGCAAAGTAACTCCTTTACCCTTGTAACATCTTCTTGTGTTCCCAGTAATTCAAATTGATGAAGCAAAGGAACATTTAATTTTCGAGCAATAATAGGTCCAGCAATGGCATAAGTGTCACCAAAATTGGTATTTCCAGAAGAAATAACCCCTTGGCAATGTTCCCGATTTTGTCGAACATTTAAAAACTGTACAACTTGTTTTGGAACTGCGCCTTTGGTATCATCTCCTCCTCCAGCGTAAGTAGGCACAATCAAAATATAATCCTCAGTAACCAATATATTGCTACCATCTGATGGAATACGCTGGTTAGACCAAGCCAACTTTTGAACAAAACGATGGGTATTGTTAGATTTCGATGAAAAATAGACAACCTTCACTGTACTATCCATTTAAAACTCCCAATCTTCATCCAATGTTTCTTCTGTAATCCCCATAATATATGAAGAGCCGTTTCCTGAGAAGAAATCATGATTTTCATCTGCACGCGCCGAAAGTTGTGCAAAAACCTCAGGAGATATACGAGTCTCTTCTTCTGTAAATGGAGAATCATATCCTAAATTTTGTAAAAATTTACCAGCATTGTAAATGCTAAACCTGATTGCATCTTCAGCCAAATCAAAACCATCATATAGTTCGTAAAGATAGGCTTTTTCTAAATCAATTAACTGATAAAGGAGGTCAAAGACAAATGTCTTCATTTCGGCTTGCTTTTCTACAGATAATTTAGCAACTTTCTGTTGATACTTATAGCCACTGTAATAGTTATGAATTACCTTATCTCGTAAAATTAAACGAATAATATCAGACGTATTTGGTAATTTTCCTCTGGCTGAAAGGTAAAAAGGAAGGTAAAAGCCACCATATAACAAAAATCCTGGCATCATGGCTGCAGCAACCTTAGATTTCAAAGGATCATCACCAGTATAAAAAGGAATAAGTATACGTGATCGATCTTGTAGGCTTTCAGTATCCACCACCCATTCATGTGCTTCCTCAATTTGTTGGCTAGTGCATAAGGTTGAAAAAATCGTTCCATACGATCGCGCATGAATAGCCACCATAAAGGCAAAGTTAGCATAAATAACTTGTTCATGATCTGTCTGAGAATGCTTAATCTGAGCAATATCACCAACAGTAGCCTGCACAGAATCTAATAAAGTTAGACCAGTAAAAGTCCGAGTAATTAATTGCTGCCAATCAGCATCCAATGTTCTCCAAGAATTAAGGTCATTAGAAACTGGGATCTTTTCAGGTAACCAGAAATTTTGAGTTACTCTGTTCCATACCTCTAAGTCTTTGTCATCGTTTAGCTTATTCCAATTAACAGAACGCATAGGAAAAGCTTTTTCTGACAAGGCATAGTCAAGTGGCGATTGAGAACGATCATAGTATGATTGCATTAAACTAGTCTCCTAAATATTAAAATTAAGCGAGTTTTAAGCACCAAAAAAGCCTCCCAAGAGGACTGGATTTTTGTTAAAATCACACAACTATTGGAATGTTCTTCTTGATGTTTTTTATTCTGGTAAGAAGCTAACTCTTGCTTCAAAACCACTGTTTTGTTAAGTTACATTAAACTTTTTTGTCGGTTACCTTTATTAAAGATTTGCTTAAACAGTATACTAACACAAAGTTTTGTGTCTTTCAACATATATCACCACTATATCTTGTGTTTTCATCATAATGTAAAGAATATAAAAATTAAAAAATTAAGCAAGCTTAATTTTTATAAGAAAAAAAGGCTTTTCCTTCATACTTTTCCTGTGTAAAACAAAAAAGGAGTAGCGATTGCTACTCCTTTTCCAAAACCCGAAATTAATGCGAGCCAAGGTTCTACCTTGTTCTTTAATATTATTATACACTAATTTCGTTAAGTGTCAACAACTTTTTGAAAAATAAATATTTTCTATATTTTTAACTACAACTCAACTTGATTTCCTTCAACCAAAAAAATTATGCTTTTGGTTTACCGTAACCTGTTAAAAGTAGGATAGTCATAGCAACTGTTTCTTTCAATGATTTCCGACGGAGTTTTAATTTTGATAAAAGATAAATCCTTCTTATTAGATTGGCATTTTTTAATTCTATAAAACGACTAAAGAAGAGTTTACGCTCCAGGGACATTTTATCGGATACTTGAGCAAAAATAAGCGAAGCACGATCAAAAGAAGTATTTATCATCTGCCAAAACGTAGCCACCCCATATTGTCTCCCGTAATTGTTTAGCGACTCTGCCCCTACTTGTCTACGCCAAAGGACTGTACTGTCAGAAATATAAGCCACATTTCCAACGGCGTAAGCCAGAGTTCCAACATAAGAATCATGGGCGCCAATTTGACGATATTCCCAAAGCTTTGCTAACTCATGATTCATCATGATAACCATACCATTTATTTGGTTAAAGGCAATTTGTTCTTGAATAACTGTTGCTGGATTATGTTCTTTTAATACTGTTAATTTTTCATCTACAGAAGTCCAGTTCGAATAAACAAGCAATGGTAATTCTTGGTTAAATTTCTCTGCTTCTTCAAGGTAACGTTCTAAACGATTTTCTTTCCAAACATCATCCTGGTCTGAGAAAACATAAAAATCTGCTTTTTTATAGTTAACCAACTCGTAAAAACTGCGGTGACTTCCTAACTTTCTGTCATCGTTAGAATTAATAAATATAAAACGTGAATCTCTATTAACATATTCTTTAATAATAGCTACTGTATCATCAGTAGATCCATCGTCCCTTATTAAACAAATCCAGTCAGTATAACCTTGTTGTATTATGCTATCTAATTGCTGGCGAAGGTATTTTTGACCATTATAGGTCGCTAAGCAAATATTTATTTGCCAATCTTTTATCGTTTTCATTGCTATCAAAACTCCTTAAGGCTAGTTCATCTTATGAAAGCTTACAAAGTGAACGGTATCACATACTAATCGTAATTATAATATTATAATATTATAATATTATATGTCATTAATCAATATAAAATTAATCAAAAATAAGAGTCAATACCCTAAAAGTCCAGCTTAACATAATGTTAAACTGAACTTTTCATCATATTGCCGAGTAGTTTACTTAGTTTTATTTACTATTATTTTTAGTCTTTTTGGGTTTCAAATAAAGAAGTAAACTAGATAACAATGCCAAAGTACCAACAAATAGACCATTCGTTGCTCTATCTGATGTACTAGGTAAGGTATGGTTAACAGAATCCCCGTTATGTTTAGGTGATATGATCTTAGCTACTCTGCTACTATTATTGTTTGTAGAAGTGAGGACTTTCTCATTTCCTGATTTAGTTATTTCTTTAGACAATGATTGAGTAGTAACTGTAGTTTGCGGCTTAACTAATATTATTTCTTCTAGATTCTTGTTTACTACTTTTTCTTTTTTAGAAATAAACATAGGTTCTTTTTTCAAGTTATCAAAATATTTGAAACTGTTAGAAATTACTATAGCGTTTTCTTTCTCTGATACTACTGCCTTATTCAAGAGATCAGACAATTTTACCGTTGCGAAATTACCAGCTTTATCTTCCACAACAAGTGTCAAGGCCTTAGGGTCTACCGCAACCTCACTCTCTCCTATCTTAACCGTTTTAGGAAGTGTCACTTTACCTTCTTGATCTATATGGAAATAATGGTAAGAAGTCTCATCCCCATATTCTTCATCTTTTACAACATGAGATAAAACTAATTGTAAACGATATGTAGGAACATAACTACTTTCCTTAGGCATGGCTAAGCTTAATGTTCGATTAGTTTCATCAAACTGAGCTCGTGAAGGAAGATTTGGTGACTTAGTACTTACTTGTACTTTAAAGTCTGACTCCTGACTATTTGCTCCTTCTGCTACTGGTGTGTAACGTAAGCGATAAGTATAAAAACCATCTGCTACAACTTTGCCATCCTTATCTAAACCACTCCACTGAAGAGCATCCATACGATAATGACCATCACTTTGCTTTGGATTATTATGGAAATTTTTACGATAAGATGGTAAAACCTTACTTTGCCAAATAACATTTCCATTTTGATCTAGAACTTGAGCAGAAATATCCTTAACATTTCTTAAGAAAGTTGCCTGGGGAGTGATTTCGTCCCTATTTCCATCTTTATTTGGAGAAATGGCAAAATATGGATTATTCGCTGCATCTCTTTCCAAAAGATGAATTGTTTTATCCTCAACCTTATTCTCAAAAGTTCCTAAAATAATTCTTTTTGGACTCTCCGGTGCTAATTCTAACTCCCCACCATTTTTGACATAATCAACATAGCCCCAAGACGCTGATTGTGTTAACAAGGCAGTATAGTTGTTGCTTTCAAAAGGAGCTGATTCATTGTACTCCAATTGGTCTTTATGAGTTGTATCATTTGGTTTATAGTAGAAACTACCTTTAGAAAGCGTCTTATAAATCGGTGTTTCAAGTGCTTGTAAGTTCGCAAAATCACCATTAAATCCTACAAAAGGAATACTCATTAACTCCTGATTACTATCCTTGGCTTCTTTAAAACGTACAAAACCTTCTAAGAAATAACCATTTGCCATCTGTTCTTTTAATTTCTGACTAAATTGACTAGCATCAATAGTAAATCGAACTTGTGTTTCTTTATCACGAAGAATTACTTTCTGCCAATTAGTATCTAGCAAGGCTTGTGGTTTAAGGGCAAATTTACCTTTATTTACTTGTTCTGTTGCTACATTAGCTTGATAATACAATTCTTTGACACCTTCTACAAGTTTATGAATTGTAACTGTGATATCAAATTTATCTCCCATTCGTTTGAGATTAATTTTAGCTTTGCCATCGTTTCCAGTAATATAATATTGAGCTTGGATAGCTTTTTCAGCATCAACTACACCTGCACCTTGCTGACGTGGTGAATAAAACGCCTTATCCTCTTCACTATATAATGCTGTTGCTGAGCTCATGAGGATGTTTTTAGACAATTCTAGCAATTTTTTAGAATCTAAATTCATCCCTTTATATTTCTCAGCCAAATGACTTTGAAGCATTGTCATTAATCCTGCAACATGTGGTGAAGCCATACTTGTACCAGACATTGTTTGGTATTGATTATTATAGGTTGAAGAATAAATTTCAAAGCCAGAAGCTGTTACATCAGGCTTGATTGCTCCTTCAGCTGTCACGCCCCAACTTGATTGTTCCAGCATACGATTACCACCTTGGCTATCAACTACTTCAAAACTCTGGTTAAATGTTAACTGACTTGAAGTATTTTTTATACGCTCGCCATCTACTTTACTAATAATCCCCACAGGTAATTCACGGTAAGGAATTAGAAAATTTCCACGTTTTTCTTGATCGTTAAAAATAACGATACCAACAACACCTGCATTTGTAGCATGAGTGATTTTAGTCATAAAATCAAGTCCACCACCACGCTCAATTAATGCAATCTTACCTTTAAAGTCCTTACCTTCAAAGTCTTTTTTTGCACCATAATTGGCATAAACCACATCGTAGGCCTTACCTTTGTCAAAAGGTTTAGAAGTCACAATCGGCAACTTAACTAACTTACCTTCAATAGTTGTTTCAACGACCTCACTGATAGTTTTAAGTGATTCATAGCTAGCAACACTCAAAGTATCTTCAGAAATAGCTGGACTATTAACCGTACCGTAGTCAGGATTAGTTGATAATGGTTTGCTATAATCCATACCAAATGCGCCTTCATTTCCGGCAGCCACAACAACTGCAACGCCCTTCTCAGAAGCTAATTTAAGTGCTAATTTAACTTTATCATTGAGAGCAATTAAAGAATCAGCTGTTTTTCCAATACTCATATTAATCGTTTTTGCTCCTAGATTAACAGCGTCTGTGATTGCTTTAGCATATGCTTCACCAAATTTGTCCGAATCAATTTTATCTGGAATACGCATTAATAAGACTTGAGCATTTGGCGCTGCACCTTCTAAAAGAAGACCATTGATTGCTGGACGTTTACTATTACCTACAAAAATACCAGCAACGTGTGTACCATGCGAAATATTCTTTGCTTCTGAACCATAACCATCTTTCATAGCTGCTGCAATATCAGCCACCGTTTCTGTATTGTTGGCGTAGTTATGTGCAAAAACAATCTTATCGTTAACCCATTTCCCATAAGTGATATTATGTTTTGCTTTTAATTCCTCAAATTCTGTCTTAGTTTTAAAGCTGTGCTTATCATCTTTTGGGCTATCTAAACGAAAAATATCATGGTTAATATCAAAGCCAGTATCAATAATAGCTACTACATTTCCCTTTCCTCTTTGGGTTATGGCTTGTAATTTTGTTATTTTAGATGTATCAAGAACAGCAAGCGATGACTTGCTTTCTGGCTTCACCTCTTCATATGCTGAGGGAACTTTCTGTGCTATTGCAGTTGAAGCATTTGTTACTACATTGCTTTCTTTATTGTTGGTTGTCTCTGGTTTAGAGGGATATTCTTCTTCAAGATCAGCCCCCAAATTAGACGTATCAAGGTTTTTAGATAACTCTTCTAATAATTCATCTTCTGTTTTGTCATTTTTTACAGATGTATCACCCATTTCTTTCGCTGTATTACTAGCAGAAGCAGCTGTTACAGATGTTTTTTCAACAGTATTAGTAGTTACCGATGGCGATGGCTGTTGAGCAACATTAGCAATTACAGGTGATTGCTCTTGGTTTTTTAATTCTTGCTCCTCTGCATTCACTTGATTGCTATGCATTAATAAAATACTAGTTGTTATAAGTGTTAACTTTAAAATAGCCTTTTTTGAGTGATGTTTATCCACTTTTCCTATTTCCTACAAAAATCAGTATGCATACTATATTACAACATAATTAATTTATTAGCAATAGAATAATTAGCGATAAATTTTATTTTTATTTTTTAATTTAAATTTTTTAATTTTTTGTTAATTAAAAGGTCTCTCAGCAATACTGAGAGACCTTTTAATTGATAGTTTAAATAGCATATATTTATAATAAAACCATATCAAGATGAGGAATATTATCTTCTAGATAGATATCTGAGACAGGTTGAAATCCGAAAGATTGATAAAAATCTTGTAAATAAGCTTGGGCCTGAGCATAAATAGGTTTATTAGGGTAATTTGCCTCACTAAATTTAATCGCATATTCCACTAATTGATTTCCTAATCCCTTTTTTCTAAAGTCTGGATTAACAATCACACGTCCCAAATGCACCTTATCATCTTCTGGTATCAATCTATAATAAGCTGCCAATTGACCATCTACCCAATTCATCCCATGCAAACAAATCAAATCTTCATCATCAACCTCTTGATAAGGACAATCTTGTTCAACCACAAATACAGATACTCTTAATTTATATATTTGAAACAACTCATGTGTAGTTAAATTATCAAAAGTTTTTACATTCCACATTGCTATCTTCCTTTCAACATCATACAGTAGACCCTAAAAAGTCTCTATAGCAAACTCCATGGCAATATAAGCAATTTTATCTTTCTTTTCTAAATCCTCGCTATTTCCTAAAGATCTTGCTTCCCATACTTCTGCATCTAAATTATCCGCAGAGTAAAAAAATTGAATTTGTGTTTACTGCAATTTCAGAACTTGCTTCCGAATAATGAAATGATGTCCCTTCATCCCTAATAGCACTTCTTGGAATAATAATGGATGTCTCCTCAATTGACGAATCAAGGACGCCACATGTTCCAAAAACAATTAAACTTTCCATTCCAAATACTATAATATCTTCCAAGATTGCTACGCAAGCTGAAGCACCAACATAAGCATTGAAAAAGCCAATCTTTTGTCCTTTAAATTCTAATTCATAAATGGGAATTTCTAAGTTTGCTACACTAGTTCTAGCAATTTCACGATGAGGCAATTCTTCTAAAATACGATTGAAAGTCTCCCGCGCGAAACAGGTAATAACAGTCTTTGGAAAACCTTTTATTGGTGAATTAATATCTTCAGGATTAATAATCGCTTTTCTACTATTATCGAATGAATTTATTATCATAAGCATTTCCTTTAAACCTTAATTTACGATGTTCTATCATCTTGTTAAAAATATTTTTTCTATTTTAACTCAATGAAACTTAAAAGGCAAGGTCAAATTTGCAAAGATGAATATACTTAATGGAACTATTTACCATTTCTAAGGTAAATTTCCGTATCAAATAGCTTAAACCATGTGTTTTTAGACTATGTTATATTAATATCTCACCATTACTATCTAAAAATAAGAATACCCAAAAATACTCTTATTTTTTGATTAGAAAACTTTATTATTCCTTACGTTGTAGTTTCACTACAGCCTCGGTCCTTGCTGTATGTGGAAACATGTCAACGGATTGGATGTAGTGGACATGGTATACTTTTGTTAATGTTACTAAGTCTCTAGCAAGCGTGGATGTATTACAAGAAACGTAAACCATTTTTTCTGGAGGCATTTTTAGTATAGTATTTAGCAATTTATCATCTAAACCTGTGCGAGGAGGATCCACGATTAACGCATTAGCGCGAAATCCCTCACTATACCACCTAGGGATAATATCCTCTGCCTTTCCAGCTTCGTAATGTGTATTAGTAAAACCCATATAAAGTGCGTTCTCTTTAGCATCCTGAATAGCCTCAGGGATAATATCCATTCCACGAACACTTTTAACTTTTCCAGCAAAAGCAAGTCCAATCGTTCCTACTCCACAATAAGCGTCAATTAAATCATCATCTTCCTTCACATCTAAGGCCTTAACTGCCTCACTATATAAAATTTGTGTTTGTTTAGGATTAAGTTGATAAAAAGCACGTGGTGATAACGAAAAACCATAATCTAATACTTCTTCATTGATGGATTCTTGACCCCAAATAACTTCTGTTATTTGACCATAGATATCACTTGTTTTACTAGCGTTGATATTTACAGCAACTGTCTTTAACTCAGGAAACTCTCGAACTAATTCAATAACAACATCATCAAAATCAAGTCTTTTACTTGTGATAAAGATCAGTTGAACCTCTCCACTCGCTTGTGCTCGTCGAATCATAACAGTACGGACACCAGCTATTTTACGTTCATTATAAATAGGCAATTTATATTTTCCTAAAAGTTCTGCAACTCGATTTATCATTTCCTGAGTAAGGCTATCTTGCACTAAACAATCTTTGATATCAATCAATCGATGTGTCCCTTGTGCATATAAACCTGCCTTTACATTCCCTCCAAACGAACGCACTTGAAATTGTAATTTAGCACGATAGTGTTCAGGTTCCGACATACCTATCGTTTTACGGATTTCATAATTCTCATATCCCTCTGGTTTAAATTTCATTAGAGCCTGTCGAATAACATCCGTTTTAAACTCTAGCTGCTTATCATATTGAAGGTGCATTATTTGGCATCCCCCACATTCTTTATAAATAGAACAAGGGGGTTCTACCCTATTTTTAGATTTTTTATTTATCTTTAACAGTTTAGCTTCTGCAAAATTACGTCTAACAGAAGAAATCTGACAAAACACCTCTTCTCCCTTGAGGGCCCCTGGAACAAAGATTAGTGTTTTTTTATAAAAACCTATTCCTTCACCATTAATTCCCATTCGTTTAATTTTTAAAGGAATTCGCTGTTTTAAAACCACATTCATCAGTTCATTACTCCCTAACTAAGAAAATACTATAAATCCATAACATTTAAAAAAAGACTCATCTTTACTATTTTATCATTTTTGCTATAATAAAAACTATGAAAATAACCAAAATCGAAAAGAAAAAAAGACTTTACACTCTAGAGCTAGACAATACCGAAAATTTATATATAACAGAAGATACTATCGTTCATTTTATGTTAAGTAAAGGGATGATAATTAATGCCGAGAAACTTGAAAATATTAAAAAATTTGCCCAACTATCATACGGTAAAAATCTAGGTCTTTATTATATTTCTTTCAAGCAGAGAACCGAGAAAGAAGTTATTAAATATCTTCAACAACATGATATTGATTCTAAAATTATTCCACAAATTATTGATAATCTAAAAAGTGAGAATTGGATAAACGATAAAAACTACGTGCAATCTTTCATACAGCAAAATCTAAATACTGGCGATAAGGGACCATACGTGATAAAACAAAAATTATTGCAAAAAGGTATCAAAAGTAAAATAATTGAATCTGAACTTCAAGCTATAAACTTTCAAGACTTAGCATCCAAAATAAGCCAAAAACTCTATAAAAAATATCAAAACAAACTTCCACTAAAAGCATTAAAAGATAAATTGATGCAGAGCTTAACTACAAAAGGATTTGATTATCAGATAGTGCATACCGTAATTCAAAACCTTGAAATTGAAAAAGATCAAGAACTTGAAGAAGACCTCATTTATAAAGAATTAGATAAACAATACCAAAAATTATCAAAAAAACATGACCAGTATGAATTAAAGCAACGTATAATCAATGCCTTAATGCGTAAAGGATACCAGTACGAAGATATCAAAAGTGCTTTAAGAGAATATTTATAAGATAATAACTCTCAGACGATGTATTTTACAGAAAATTATGATAAACTATAACAGACGTATAAATTGTAGAAAGTTGGTAGGCTATGAGATTACCTAAAGAAGGCGACTTTATTACAATTCAAAGTTACAAACATGATGGTAGTTTACACCGAACTTGGCGTGACACCATGGTATTAAAAACAACCGAAAATGCCCTCATTGGTGTTAATGATCATACTTTAGTAACAGAAAATGATGGTCGACGCTGGGTGACACGAGAGCCTGCAATAGTATACTTTCATAAAAAATACTGGTTTAACATTATCGCTATGATACGTGAAACTGGTGTCTCCTACTATTGTAATCTAGCAAGTCCGTATATCTTGGACCCTGAAGCACTCAAGTATATTGACTATGACCTTGATGTCAAAGTATTTGCAGATGGTGAAAAAAGACTACTAGATGTGGACGAATATGAACAGCATAAAGCTCAGATGAACTATCCTACCGATATTGATTATATATTAAAGGAAAATGTAAAAATATTGGTAGAATGGATAAATGAGAATAAAGGCCCCTTTTCATCATCATATATCAATATCTGGTATAAACGGTACCTTGAATTGAAAAAGCGCTAACTAACACAC